>NZ_AZEI01000017.1 GCF_001436255.1 Lentilactobacillus rapi DSM 19907 = JCM 15042
TTAAGGGTAGTAACCACACTTGTTAGTACCAGTACTGTCCAGCTCCAATCAGCCATAAATCTGCCACCTAACTACTTTTTTAAGGCTTTTTGCGATAAAACGTACCCTATTTTACGTATATAGAATATAGAGGTGAAAAAATGGAAGAAACAGAAATTATTGACGGTAAGGTATACATCAGACGCCAAGATGGTCGCATCATGATCCTAGAAGATCCAGAAGATGTCGAGATGTTCAAGCACTTTCCAATTTGGTTTGAAGATTTTAATGACTAAAGGCACCCTAAACGGGCGCCTTTTTTTAATAATTATCACTTTGCTTAGATTAGCTTTTATCTTTGGCTTGTTCTTTTTGCTCAGCAACAATTTTATCATAAAGCACCGCAATCTTATGGATATTCTCCCAGCCGGTGTTGGCAAGGTCAGGTTTCCGGTAGTAATCATTCACGGTGGTGACGGGTACCCCAGATCGTCGGGCAATTTCCGCATTGGTGAGAACATGTCCGGTCATCAACGTTTTGAGCTTGTCAAGATCGGTCATCGCACTGATTCCGTTTTCGGCGTACCAGAATTTCCGGTCAGCAGCATTATCTCGAATTGTTGCCAATTCGTGAAAGTGATCGTAGATGCGGGCTAGGATGAACACTCGATACCATGCGGCTTTCGCTAAGTCCGTGCGGCCTTTTGCATAGTCGTGCAAAGTCGGACCTGACATGCCACTAAACCGGCTGATGGGCCCGTATTCTTTGGGAAACTCTTTAAATAATTGACGAGCTTTATCCAAATCGGTCATGGCATAGGTCTCCTTTGCTTGAATTTCTTCCGGTTTCGGCCACAGTTTGTCTTTCAGAGCTTCACGTGCCGCGATTGCTTCGGCCATTGTTCCGTGAGTTGATGAATATTGTTTACCCTTATAAATCATCACCACCCGGTAACGGATAGAATTACGGTTGTGAACCACGTGTATATATTTTTCACCAGAAGTGTTGTTGCGAGGCTTTCGATCGTTTAACTGGGCATAACGGGTGCCCGGAACGATTTCGAGTTGCCTTTTATTGTAGTCCTTGAACCGTGCGCCAGCCATTTGGCTCTTGACGTGTCCACAACTAGTCGTGATCCCAGTTAGCAAATTGGAGTCACTTGCTTTGGTTTGGCGCCCACAATCACACTGGCATAACCACATTTCGTGACCATGGCCGTCTTGCTTTCCAGTGTCTCTAAGCACTGTAAGATGACCAAATATCCGCCCCGTCAAGTCCTTTTCATACAGATCGGTTTGAGGTTCATAATTGGGTCGATATTTGGCACGGAGCTCCTCTCGTTGTTTAAGCGCATCTTTTAAGTACCGATGAGCGGTTACATGATTCTTGCGGTCATAGTACATTCGGGTCACATACACGACATGCCCATAGTCATCAACACGCCGATAGACGTTTTCAAACTCAGTTTTTAAGTAACGATAGTGTGTAGCAGTCATTTAGAACCCTCTCCGTTCAATGGCTTTTGTTCCCGATATTCAGCATAATCCGGCCAATACTTACTCCGAATTTTTTCCCGAGCGACCAACGCGTCAGCCAGGTTTGTACGGGTTGCTGTATGCTTCTCACCATGATAGCCCACGTAAATCAAATACCGAGTGGCACCAGTACGTGTTTTCTTGATTGAAATATTTCGGTACCCACTTTTATTGTCGTCGCGCTTGCGATCCCCGATCATAGCAAGCTTGCTCCCAATAGGAGCGGCTTTACGCTTGGAAGTTAACTCAACAACGTGTTTTTTAGCATTGGCTGAGAGCACATGTCCACAACTGATGGTAAGGCCTCTGATCAGTGCACTCCCGATGACATGGATCTGTTTGCCGCAATCGCATTGACATAGCCATTTAACCCTGATTTGATTCGAGTCGTTGGGATCTTGATAGCGAGTACCATCATCTTTTAATACCGTGAGATGGCCAAATTGCCGACCGGCTAAATCGTTAATCGCGATATGCCCACAACTGTGCGTACGTCCATTCAGAAGATTTTTAGACTCAACGTGAACCCGCTTACCACAATCGCACTGACACAACCACATGATTGTCCCGTCATTTGCACGCTTGCCATCATCTCTGATCACGGTCAAATGGCCAAAAGTTTTTCCGGTTAAATCTTTCCTGCGTGACACATTATCCCCGCTTTCGAATGCTAAAAATATTTTTGCTTAAATCATTTAAGTAAGCTTGATCGACTTCATCAACAACCATTGCCTCAGCATCGATTAACTTTGGTTCGGAGTGGTCATTTAAATCCAGGTCATCTTGATTGGTTGGAAAATCCTCCATAGCATCGCTTAAATCATTAAGTACATCATATCGCGTAATATCTTGATCTGGCAGCATGTTAACTGCAAAACGTACAGTTTCTTCGCTTGGCAAAGTAATCTCCGCTACTACTGATTCGTAATCACCCATATCTTCGATCGATACAAACGCATCTATATTCAAATCAGCTAATGTTTTGCTTAGTAGCAATTTTGCTTCTTCGGTTGTCATGTCGGTATCCTCCTCTAGCTTGATGATACTGTCAAAAATTTTTCCAGGAGTCTGGTTCAAAACCTGTGCAATCGCCGCATAAACCCGGGGATTGATTGCAAGTGCATCTTTGTCGCTCGACCGCTGTAAAGTCGTTGGAGCAACCCCAGTTTCCTTAGCAATCTGATAACGGTTTAAGTTTTTCTTTTCCAAATACGTATCTAATAATTTATCCATGGTGATATGCCTCCTTTAGGCAGTCAGCTCGTCGCGAATCTCGTCAATAGTTTCTTCCAAGTCACCATAGTAACCAATGGCGTCGTCAATTGATTCTGGCCACAATACCCAAAGTGCCTGATCTTCATCGAAAGTTAACATTCCGTATTTTTCGTTGTCTTGGTTTACTTCGTATTCTTTACTGTTGTTTTTTACAAATTCGATATTTTTCATTTTAATGATCTCCCTTTTCTTTATCCTTTATCTCTTAACACCTATTATAATATACGATACGTGTATGAATGTCAACACGAATCGTGTATTAATTTAAAAATATGTACAAAAAAAGACGCCCACCCTCGATTAAGAGAGTGGACGCTTATATATGTACTCCTTCTTGCCACCACAGCAAGAAAGGAGGCGAGATAAATGGCTGATATAGGGAACCACCCCTGACAACCAATATCATCTGTAAACAATCTAATGTTACCATCTTTTGTCTAATTCTTCAATCGGCAGGTATTGTCAAGTTGGCAATTAAAGAAGACTATATGTTATTATTAATTCGGCGGTTAATCTGTGCCTAACCAGCATGTGCGTGAAGATTAGCCGTACTTCCTTGATAAGGAGGTGCAATCAATATCACCTGTAAACAACTTAAAGGTTTCTTGGCCAAATTTGCTATTACATTCTTAACCGAACTTGCAGTAGCACTGTTGATTCACTGGCTATTTAACCTTTAGACCAGAAGGAGCGCTTTCGAGTGCTCCTTTTCTGTACCTTAAATATAACACATGCTAGTTTTATAAAGCTAGTTTCTGCCCTTATTTAGTTTTCTTGACATACTTTTTGTAGGCTGTGCAGTAAAAACCATTTGCCAGTTTGAGTACCCAAGTGCCATCAACGTGGATCACTTTGGTAACGTCAAATGGGGTTCCTTTTGGCCAGCGGTTAGTTGGCTTATGAACCCGTTTGACGACTTTAGTTCGCTTCAAGTCTCGATATAAATAGGTAGATTTGACAACTTCGATCGCTTTAAGATTTGGTAGCTCATAGTACGCATTCTTGACGAAATATCGGTTAGCCGTGATGTATGTCCCATTTGCCAGTTCGAAGTATGGTACTGGGACAGAATCGCCGCTAAAGTGCAGTCTAGCAATGTCCACAGCTGTCCCAGCCACCAGTTTGCGGCCACGGCTTGCCTTGCTGCCAAGCTGATTATTCTTGTGCTGATAGATCGTCTCCTTGACGATGATCCGCTTCGGATTATACGTGTAGTAGTAGTCATCGACATTATCTTTGGTCAACTTGGGATTGGGCTTCTTCTTGGCGTACTTGGTTGCACCGGTGTACTGGCCACCATAATCTAACGAGCCATCCACATGCAACCCTTGCCAATCGTCCGTGTACTGCCAAGATTTGGCACCCGAAACGCCACTTGACGCTGAACCATAAGATGCTGGCCAACCGCCAAGTTTAAAGCTGGTGCCGATTTTAATTCTACCTGCCCAATACCAACTTGCTGGGAAGTAAATATCGAAGTTGTGAAAGCCATAGCGACGGAGTGCGGTATAGAAAAGCGCCGCGTCAGCACTCACTTGTGTTCTCAGTGATGGATCTTCGGCGTCTAAAACCATGATGGTATCTTTACCACAGCCCCAAGCTTTGGCCGTGTTTGCCATGAGATGAGCCTCAGTGGCCGGATCGCCAGTTCCGTAGCGAGTTGAGTTAAAAGTGCCGTAGTGATATAGAGCCACTTTTAGACCAACTGTTTTGGCAGCTTTGACTTGTGCCTGTCCGCGCTGGTTGACATATGGTGTACCGCCATAGCCACCTTGCGAAGTCTTGACGACCACGCCACGGGAACCATGAGCTTTGAGTGTTCGATAGAAAGATACTAGAGCAGATTGGTAGCTGGCGACGTCATTAAAGTAGCGAGCCATTATGCTCACTTCCCTTCTTTAGTCAGCGAAATCTGGCCATTGTCGGCTACTGTTAGCTGATAAGCTTGACCACCAATCTCGACATAGTCCGCATTATCAAGATGAACTGGATAGTTTTTTGGATCAACTGTATCAGCAGCTTGAGTAACGGCTGCCAGTGCCTGCTTTTGTGCTGGAGTGTCTGAGAGCTTCGCTTTGGTCTTGTTCTTGCCATAGACCAGCTGATATGCTTCTTCGACGTACTTTGAAGCTTCTTCTTGCGAGATGTCGACATTGGCATTTTTGGCAGCATCAATAATGTCGGTCACCGCTTTGGATTTCTGTTCATTTCCAGGCATTGGAATAGCTTCAACAGCCGTAACCGCGGTTTGTGCAAACGATTTGAGTTGGGCGATAATTTCGTTGTCGGTCTTGGTCTTGGTGTGATCAGCAACCACTTGGGCTAAGTCTAAACCCTTCTTAAAGACAGCTAGCGCTATGACTAGAAAAATAACGATGGTACCAGTATCGACTCCATCTAAAATGTGACTCCATGACATGATAGTTCCCCCTTACTTGGTTGGGTTGATGGTAACGGTCTGCTTAGCCGGATCGACTACTTTAGCAGGATCAGGCTGGGTAGATGATCCAGCTGATTTGGTGGCTGTATCAGTTGCCGGTACATCGCCGGCCACCGTTTTGATGAGTGCCGCCACGTCGTCCTTAAACATCGCTGGAACTTCTTCGATCTTCTTACCGCCGTCAATGACGTTAGCGGCAAACAATAGTACAGGCGTTGAATAATTTTTATTTAACATTCTTGTTATCCTCCAATTTTCCATAGCGTGAACGATACATATCGTTTTCGTTCCGCAAAGCTGTATTCGATTCTCTTAAATTTCGATTTTCTTCATTCAAAAGTTTGAGCTTATCCTCATACTGGCGGGCCATGATGTCCTTATCAGCTTGAAGGTCTTCAAAATCTTGTTTTAGAGAATCGTATTTATCTTTCATATTTTTCATCGCGTCTTCAGAGTTTTGCTTAACTTGCTGAATAATAAATTGTTCCCATTTTTTACGGTCTAAATCACCATCACGTTTGTCCTTATTGTGCGCATGGATCACTCCCCAAATAGTAGTGGTAATCATTCCAATTGCCCCTAAGAGCGTGACGATATCACTAGTGTGTATGATAATAGTCACCCCTTATCGCAGTACCAATTAGTAACGCCAAAGCTAATCCCGCAAAGACCCAAGTTAAATTAAACCTGAAGTCAAAAAGGCCTCGCCACATAAACGCAACTGATAAAGCACCATACAGAGGAGCAATCATTATCAGACCAACATTCCGACACGTACGTGAATCCCAGAATACCCCGACTAATAAAACAACCCCAGAAACTACCAATAAACCCGCGAACCACCAGTCATCTGCGAACTGAAGTGCCTCGTGTTCAAATCCAATAGGTGGAGGCGGTGGCGTGACTCGTGGATCGTCCAAATATCCTAAATGAAAAAAAACATAAATTCCTGCCAGGAGCGTAAACACACCAAAGCAAAAGTGTGCGTAATATTCTCCGACTGTTTTTAACATCTGTTCCACCCCTTTCTCCCCAATTTTGTCCAAAATAAAAGCACCTAGCTATTTAGTAGCGGGCGCTTGGTAATCTTTGCCAGTGATCTGTTTGTACTGGTCAGGCGTGATAAAACCATATTGCGTATACCACTCAATATTTGGAGTCAGGTAGCCTAACCCATAGAAAAATGAAATTGTTTCAAAATCCATTTTGATAGCCTCCTAGTTAGTTGCATCTGTGCTCTTAGCGGCTGCTTGCAGTTGCGCCAGTTGACCACCAATTTTGGCCATTGCCTTATCGGCTTCGTCAACCGTTACTTTTAGCTGTGCTTGGGCACCACCAATTTTAGCAGCCACTTGAACGGACTGGTCCAGCTGTTTAAGCACCTGAGTGTGCGGATCATAAGTTACTTCGGCGTCTGGATCATCCACACACAGCATTTGTGGCTTGCCGTCCAGACCTAAAATCTGCTTCCCACTATCATCTATGGCCGGCGTTTGCTTCATCTTGACCATCTTCCAGCCGATATACTCGTCCGCCCCATAGGACACTGGATCTAATGCGTACACGGCATAGCCGGCCGGCTTGTCAGCTGGTGCGGTTGCGTAAATTGTTTTCATGTTTGACAATCTCCTTTGCTTTTTTGATCGGACAGTTGGGTTTCACATACTTATGATAGAAGCCATATGAGTTGGTGTGCTTTAGCCAGCCCCAGTAGCTAATCATACTGGCCGCATCATGATACGTTAGGTGGTTTTTACGCCCAACTTTAGCGGCCTTCCGACGAATCCGGAGAGCTAACTTACGGCGTAAAGTGACATGGTCGCGGTAAAACCGATAGCCCAGAAAGTCAATCGGACGACTGCCAACTCGAAAAAGCTGCCAGTTAGGCTTGATGACTAGTCCTTCAGCTTTGAGATAGGCATCCATCTGGTCACGGGCTCGGTGTAACTTCTTTTTGTTACCGCTCAGCATGACTAAGTCGTCCATATATCTAACATAGTGTGGAACCCGCCAATCATTTTTTACCTTATGATCAAAGTCCTCCAGATAAAAGTTAGCCAGCCATTGCGAAGTATACAAGCCCAGCGGCAATCCCGGTGAGTATGAGTCAATAATCACCCCCAACAGTCGTAAAACTTGCGGATCTTTAAAACGGTGTTGCAGTTTTAGTTTCAGAATGTCTGTGTTGATTGAAGCGTAAAAGTGGTGAATATCCATCTTGAGACAATACTTGGTACGTTTGGGGTCGTTCTGTAACCACTTCGGGATCACTTTGCGCCCCTGAGCCATCCCACGACCGGGAACGGTGGCTAGGTTGTACTCATACATACTTTTTAAAAAGATTGGCTGCAGCACCAACATAATCGACCAGTGAATAATTTGGTCCGGAAAAAACGGGGTTGTGGTGATTTGCCGGTCTTTGTCCCGTTCATGGGTCGTCCATGTTTTGACTTTGGCCGGCTTGAATGCACCCGACAGCAATAAATACTGGATCTGCTGAATCGTTTCTTCTTCATGGTTGAGCCTTCGGCTCACCGACTTTCGGTGCCGTTTCCCAATGGCTGCTTGGTGCAGTGCTAACTTAATGGTTTCCGGATCCGCAATATCATGAATCAAATTACCATAGCGTTTCAATCAATCACTTCCTTCTGAATTTAAATGACTTATTAACCTCAAGAACTTTCAATTTGCTTACTAGCCCCTGCTTTGTAGCGGCGAATTTTTACCAAGCGGTACGGAGTCGTTGATGCATTACTTGTGTTTGCCATGCTTCAGTTAATATGGAGGCGAGAGCCGACATTGGAGTTCGCGTTAGTCGAAGAGTTGTTGCCGTTCCAGTACCAAAGACCGGAGTTGCCAGCGTTCCAATTCCAGCTGCCTGCATCAGCAATCCCAAAAGTCCTGGGGGAGAGATCCCCCAGTCCCCCTTACAAAGCCTTCTTAATGAGGCGAGAGCCGACATCGGAGCTCGCGGTAGTCGAAGAGCCGTTGCCGTCCCAGCACCAAAGACCGGAGTTGCCAGCGCCCCAATCCCAGCTGCCACCAGTGTCGACCACATAGTTACCACTGCCATTAACGTAGCAATAATCATGATAGTAAGTGTTGTATTGGTCGTTGTTAGAGGAAGCAGGAGCCTCAACACTTGGATGATCTTTATCAAATCCAAGACCGGTAATATTTGAATTCCCAGAAGTCATTGATTGTAATGAATAATTGAGCATGTAATAGGGGCTTGTGAACACGTCTGACGCATACTTGGTTGCGTCATCACACGAGTATAGAGACAAGTTACTAATGTTTAAGCCGTCTGTCCACATTGCCAAGTTGCCATAAAGATTCTCAATCCCACGGTAAGCCATTGGTGTGGAACCGCTGGTTACAAATCCAGATGACCCTTTCACATTGTCAGTAGTTCCGGTGTTTATTAAGGAGCTACCACTGTCGTTACCTTCCATAATTGACTGAGAATCAAGAGTAGCGAATTCAATCGTGAACAGAACTTGCAAGGCGTCTAGTGTATGCACGTCCCACAAGTGATAGCCCTTCTTACCATCTGTGTTATTAGCAACCGCTGAACTTCTTAGCTGAACAATGGTTTGGTTAGTCGTTGGCTCAACTCCAGTTTTTGACTGTAATTTGCCTGAAATAACCGATCCTTCATATCGGGAAACGTCAACATAGTCTAGCTCTTTTTTATCGTCAAAATCATAGAAACAGTTTGGGAGATACCAGTCATCGCCTTGCTTAACCAATGAAACTTGCCAAGTGCTTAATGGTTTATTTTTGTCTTGGGTTTTACGGATATAGAATTTCGGTACCCGGACAAACGCATTACCATACGAATCGGTGACGGTTTTATCCATCAACCCCCACGGGCCGCGAGTATCAAAGTCGTTTTGAGTGCCATTGATGCCAGCTTTTAGTCCCACCGCAGCATCGGTCCGCTGTAAGGCCCCAGATGAGGAGCCATCCCAACTAACGCCGTAAATGTTACCGTCTACGGTTGGCAATGGGTCACTGACCGTAAAGTAGTCGCTTGACCCGACTGCATTTTCAGCATTAACGCGGAACAAGTAATCGCTTCCGGCTTCAATGCCATCAGTAACCGTCCCAGTAAGGCTATCAGGATTTAATGCGACTTTCGTCCAGTCCGTGCCACCTTGCTTTTGATACTCCAGGCTGTATCCGGTGATTTCAGAGCCACCATCACTTTCTGGTGCCGTGACCGTGTAGTCAAAGCCTTTTTTGCCAGCGTTGTACTCAACTGTCAGTGACGGGATTCCCGGTACTGTGCCGGTCCACACGGTAATCACATCAGTAAAGTCACTGGAACCCACCGCGTTTTGGGCCGCCGCTTTAAAGTCATACGTCTTCGTAATGTCAACGCCAGTGAGCTGGCCGGTTAAGGCATCCGGTTTAACAATGACCGTTGTCCAGTCATCCACGCTATGATCTTTCCACAGCAAATTGTACTGTATGATGTCACTGAGACCGTCCTTCTCAGGTGCAGTCAGTGTATAGTCAAAGGCTTTGCTAGTTGCGTTGTACGTAACTGCCAGCTTTGGAATTCCGGGCGTCTTCGCTGTTGGAATCAATTTCCATATGGTTGTGGTACCGTTATAAGTGAAGTTCCACATCGCCCCGTCTGGACCGATCCCGTAGCCGGTAACTAAGCCGTCAAAATCGCAGAAATATTCTCCAATAAGTGAATAACCAGTTGGATTATTTTTAGCGTTAATGTCAACTAAGAGCTTGCCGGTATCTTTGGTGCCGATAATCGCTTTAAGTTTGGCGTCCGTGTCATCAGCGGCCGCAATCACCAGCTTAGCCGTGCCATCGGCCGCCGTCAGGATTGGCGTTTGGTACTTGCTCATGTCCGGCTTGGGTATCGTGGATATCTTACCGTCGACATAGGCAGTCGTAACGTAGTCCTTTAAGGCTGCTGTCAAATCTGCGTGGGACACTACTCCAGCAGGATCAACCTTCAAAGTAACGTTGGCAGAGGTCCCCACGATAGCAAAGAGGTCGATTGAGTACGTAGAACTGTTTGAAGTCTTGTGCATATAAACCGGGTCTTGTAGCGCACATTCGGCGTATAAGACTTCGTCGCCATCAGCTGGTTTGGCATATAAGCCAATCGTCAAGAGCTGATAGTCTGTATCGATATCAGATTTGTTGAAAACAACCGGAATTTTAACAGAACTTTGATCGCCATCAATCGCATCAACCTCAGTCACGGTAACGGTTTGCTGCTTGTTATCTAAGTCAGTCAATTGAGCCGCTTGAGCGGCAGTATCACCAAAGTGATTTGTGGAGCTAGACACCGCTTTGGTAAAGTCGATTTGAATCTTGCCAGCTAGTGCTTGTGTTGCAAGTGATTGGCCTTGTGCGGTAAATTGAAAATTAAGTGAAGCAGTTTGTGTAGGCATTATGCTCCCCCTTTCATATTTGCTTCATCATGCTCAGTTGTCAGCGCAGTACCGCTGACCGTCGCATGATTATAGGTGTTTACGGACTCATCAAAGAATCCATTCATGTAAAATTGATCGTGCTCATCGGTTTGCGCAAAGCCAGTTAGATAAATATGGCCAGTCGCTGTTTTGATAAACTCAACATTGGCAATTCGAATCCCGGCAGCAACCGATTCCTGCAAGCGATCGAACAGTAGCTGTTCTTTGCGGGTATCATTGATATAGTCACCGGGAATGTTAGTTATTTCGATGGCATCAGGTTCCTTAGAATCGGTGTCATACATCGGATTAACGTTAATTTCTGTATATTTGGCATCTAATGATTCGGCCACCAATTTAATCAAACTGTTGTAGGTACCATCGGTAATTCGTTGAAGACGCTTGGTTTTGATCATGAAGCGGTAAAAAGCATCGTCAGCACCATTTCGATAGACGTTGTGGTCTTCACCGTAGTAGTCCAAAGCTTTGCCTTGAGCGTTATCGATGTCACGCCAGGAGTTGATGGTACTTAGTAGCTGTTCAACATCAACCATGGAATCCGCAAAGAAACTCAATAACTTGGCGTTATTCGAATCCTCGGCATATGCTAAAGAAACTGGCAGTTCATTAAGCAACGTATCGAGGTCATAAGGCGGTTGATAATCACTCACTGACGGTCACCTCCACATCACTATCCTCAGCAATTGCTGCGGTTTCGAATTGATCCAGTTGAATATCATCCGTACCCATCTTGGCTTTATCGCGGCCCATGGTAACGGACACGTATTCGACACCAGCAACGTTGTAGATTGCTTGATAGAGCTTGGTAAAGACAATCTGATCACCCATGATGAGTGAGCTTAGATAGTCCTTGATGGCCGCTAAGATATTGGCTGGGCCATCAGCCGGATTAAACTCGTCGCTAGTCTTAATCGTTATCGTGACATAGATCGGTACGACCGTTGCCGCATCAAAAAAGACATCATGCGTATGTTCGCTGATGTCTTTTGCTGTTACTTTGATTTTGCCAACGGTCTGAATACCGGCGGCGATGTTGTCCAAGATTGCCTGACCTAAATCTTGCTGAGCCCCACCTTGAATGTAGAAATGTAATGACTTGGGTGGATTCCCATATGAGTCCGTGTCCATCGTCAGGTTTGGCACAATCTGGACTTGTTGGACTCCCGGCTGGGCGTACAAGGCAGTGTACAAACCCATCAATGTTGGCCCCGGTTGAGCTTCCATCGATAAGTGGATTCGTTGCCGATAAGTATCATCGGTCTCTAAATCGGTACCACCGCCAGCTGGATCCGGATTGGTGACACTGGTCACTTGGTCGGACTGTTCAATTTGGACGGTGATCGTGTTCGCCGCCACGTTGCCACTGGGACCAGTTTCGACTGCTTGCGCTTCACCAGATCCGTTTCCTTTATCATCAAGGGTTACATCATCTAAAAGCTGAAACTCAATGTCGTCCGCGGTGCCAAATAGTGATCCATCTTGGTCACTAGCAATCGTATAGCCTGGCGTTCCGGTGAACTGTAAAGTGACTGTGGCTGCCGTGGCTGGTGAGCGAGCAACGCTGTAATTATTCCCTAGTTGGTCAAGTGACGTTCCAGAAGCCTGATCAATGTAGTTGCTCAAGTAAGTGTCTTGAACGTCCTGATACATAGTGACTTGCAGCCAACAAATGGTGCGGATCCACATTCCTAGTACGGAATTGGCGTCAGTCTGCACATCATCACCAAATAGTTGTTTCGCTTTGGTGGTCATCTGATCCAACAATTGCGGGTAGCTGGGGACGCTAAAACCAGTATTATCTAATGGCACTATCCCTCACCTCCTTGAGCTTGGACATTAACAGTCGGTTGGATATTGGTTCCATTGACTGTTTGCAAATCCAGTTGAATCTGGATATTTCGGTTTTCGTCTGGATCGCCAATCTCAACCTTGTTCACTTGGACGATATCGCTCACTTGAGTTGCAATTGCATCTTCAATATCGGTTTCCAGATAGTCTTTTTTGACGTTTTTCCCATAGATATTCTCGTCATCCAAACCAACTTCGGTATCCGGATCAAATTCGCTAAGCCGTGTTCGCAGGGTTGTGCAAACGCGCTGGTAAATCTCATCGTCGTCAGTTAGCTGTTGGACGTCACCGTTTTCAAAAATCACATCAAGATCACTGTTTAAACTAAGATCTTTACTCATTCCAACACCCCCACAACCACGGCATCGTTGATATCGTGCATTCGGTCAGAAGATTTTTGGAATGAGCCACCGGTAAAGTTGTCTAAATCACGATTGTTAAAGACGATAAAGACCGTGGCCCCTGGCTTGATTGTTGGTCGTGGAGAGATTGTTTTCATAGCATCTTGACCTTTGCTGATAATTTCCGCTCGTAGTTCATCCACCGCATAGCACGGATACAAGACTGGACATTCGTTGATGATGCGGGCTTCATCGCGGCCACCAACATCATCAACCAGCGGTTGTACGTCAGCCGTGTGAGACCCTTTGTTATAGCGGACAATCTTCGCGAACTCCCCAACGTTTGTTTCATACTTTGTCTTGTTTTGAACTTTCGACATAAGTTCATGAAAAGTATCTTCAATTGTTTGGCTCATACATACACCTCCATCGTGGTAGTAAAAGAACTGTCATCACACGCATGGACACCGGACTTAACCCGAAAAGTTCCACTCAAAAACCGGTCCTGCACAGTAACCACAGAACCGGTTGAAATTTGATATCTTAAAAGGGAAACAACTTCCCATGTTGCGTGCTTAGCTTCAGCATTTTCCTGATCAGTCGTTGGATAGGCGGTTAGCCCAGTCCCACCATGCGAGCCTTTCAGCTTCGTGGTGATCAAGATGTGCTCTTTGTGGCCCATTGCTTTGGACAGGTCATCGATATACACACCGCCACGACGCATAAAGACCTGACTACCACACTGTTTGGCAATCTTTTGGATACAAGATAAGGGCTTACCAGAAACGGTATAGCCCTTTTTATAGACATGATTCTTTTTGAGATAAACCTTAGTCAGCTTAATGCCGGCATCACTCGCTACTCGACGGATAATTGTTTCAGCTGATGATCCCTTAGCAAACGACATGGCCGAATGTTTCTTGATCTTAGGTAGTTTTGCTGCTGCTTTCTTGCCTAAAACTTTGACTTCATGTGCGCGCTCTTTATCTAATTTGTCATTGGCTTCTTGGACCGAGCTCTTAGCCGTTTGATACTCGTCTCCTTCACGATAAGTAAAGGAAAACGTATTATTGGTACCATCGGACGTCATCGGTGATGTGTGACGAATTGCTCCACTAGACAGCAAGCCAACTCCGTCCTGGGCGTAGCCGGCATAAACTTCCACCTTGCAGCCTGGTTCAAACAGTTTGCGATGCTTAGCCGCTAAGTTCATCAGTGTGACTGAACAGGTTGCCGGCGTCGCTGAATCACTAAAAGGAATATTGAACGAGATCCCCATTGATTTAGTTTCGGTCTGCGCGTACTCAAATGTTACTTTGCCAGACTTAGCATAGAGAATGACTCGAACTCGGCGGCCATAAAGATATTTAGTCATCATAACCACCTTCCACATCACCATCAATAGGTAATTGACCATTCTCAATGTCTTCAGGATCAACGGTATCTTCATAAAGGAAGACAGTTTCCATAAACTCGTCGATCCCGCAGTAAGTGGCCTGACCACTTTCGTCCATCGGGATTAAGTTGGTATCTGGCAAGCGTTCATCATAGATATTGTTAAACAGCGCTTGATTGAGCACTAATTTCTCACCAGTCACAATTGCATTATTATCGGCATCGGCAATCGAACAGGTAAAGAAGTTGCCCTCATCGTTGTAGTCAAAAGACAGCTCATAGGTGTCGCCGTCTAAGTCGTACTCAAAAGTTTCGGGCAAATCGTCAACGTCAACGGGTACATAATTTCTAACGGACATCTAATCACTTCTTTCGCAGTTGTTTATTAATCTTCTTAATAATGCTGGAGTTATCACCAGCCAGATGCTTATAGCTATATCCAGTCGATCCTTTAGACTTGGCTTGATAAACCCCTGAGCTTACTTGGATCCGCTTGCCAACCTTCATGGCTTTCTTGGCCGAACCATTCCACTTTTCCAATTGTTTGACAGAAACACCCTGTTTCTTAGCAACTGAGGCATAGGTCATGCCTTTCTTGACCTTGATCTTCTTAGCACCGACATAATGGCCTTTAGCGCCCTTTTTGCCTTTCGAATTAGTTGATGATTTGACTTTGGCTTTGTAAGCAAATTGGAAAGTCATTGAGATTTGTACCATATCAGAATATGGGTGCCCCAACGTCTTAGTTAATCCGGTCATAAACAGATGCTTGTAGTAGATGTGTTGCATCTTCATATCAGCCGTGTCTGTATAGTCAGATTTGTAAACCAATTCTGTACCAGCGAACTGCCACTTGAGCAAGTCACGGTATTGCTGTTGAGTTGACTTCTTTGGCAAGCCGGAATTAGAAACCCCAGTCTCACTCGCGGTCGCCTTACTCCATAGTTTCTTGCCAGCTGATTGACCATATAAAAATCCAGTTACCGTGATCGTCTTACCAGAACGGCGGACGTGATCGACAACTGGATCATCTTGATCAATTGGATAAGTGGTCGCATCGGACTCGTTATCCTCATCTTCAGTTTGAGCAAATAAAAAGACCGTTAATCCGGTCATTGAATTGGTTGCATGAATATTGGCATGTGGCGCCATGAACCTCTCGGCGTTTTGCTGACGTTGCTTGGCTATTCGTGAAAGAGCTTGTTTATGGCGCTTTTGCTTAAGCTTATTCAGCTTGGTAGTTGCACTATTTAGCTTTTCCTGAGCTTTTTTACGTTTAGCGGCAGCGTTTTTATAGGATGCGGTTGCTCGGAGTTTCTTTTGACTAGCCTGCGCGACGTCGTGCTGTTTCTGCCAAGAAGCTAGATTAGCCTGCTCCTGCTTGGTTAGCTTGCGGGGCTTCTTACGTTTAACCCATTTCTTAGTCGTTTTCTTGTTTTTATCCTTACCACCAGCTTTATCAACTTTCCAGTAGTAATCCTGGCTCTTTTTAAGAGTTGAGATATCGGCTGAGGTATCTTTGATGGTGGCAGTGTAATTTTTGTCTTTGGACAACGCTTGCGCTTGCGATTTGGAGTATTTATTCCGTTGAGCTTTAGCTTTGGCCAGCGCGTCCTTTTCCTTTTTCCATTGTTTGGTATAAACAGTCATCTGCTCACCTCCTAATATTCAGCGTTATCTAGTTCGTTATCAAACAGACTGCGTAAGATATCGCGAACTTGCTTGCCAACTGCTTTACCAGCTTTACGGCCGCCGGCTTCGGTATCGGCTTTAACGTTGACTTTCAGATTAATAGTGACCGGTGACCGCTTAGCAGTGGCCACTCCAGCCATATTCTTAGTTTGCTTGTTGGAGTAAACCTTGACTGGCTGGTCAAAACGGGCTAATTCCGGCCCATTCTCACCAACGAGAACGGATTGGCCGACGGCTGGTCGGCCACCTTTGGCATAGCCTAAAGCAGCCGCTACTTTTTTCGCACCGTTGACATGTTGGGCGGTATAACCACCGCGCTCCCAACCAGTTGAGAACCGTGATGCTAATGAAGCAACCGATCCATGTCCGCGCAAAATACTTCGTAACAGCGAACTATCAGATCCGTCACCTTCCAGTGCGTATTCCAATTGAGCGGCAGCTGAATGCCAGTTTTTACCATGACGATGGGCAAAGTTGATTAAGCTGGTCTTCCGACCGCCTAACCACTGTCCAAGCCCACTGGCACCACCGCCAGGATTGATGGCTGCTGGATTCAAACCGGATTCAAACTCCCAGTTACCTAAAACCGCCGCAATCCCGGCATCAGTAGCAGATGGATACAACTGCTTGATCGCCTTGGCTAAAGTCCGAGCACGACTAGCTAAACCACCTGATAAGCCAAACCCACTCAGATCACCAAAACTATCTTGTAAGTTTTTGCCAACCCACTTGATTTGACTAGCAAATTGCTTAGAAACGAGCTTGTCTAAGCCTGACTTCTTATCTGACTTGTTGCTCTTAGGCGTGCCATTATCATGACCGTGCATTTTCGTAACATCGTACCAACCATGGGTATTAGAACCGCCGTGATCCCATAGGGAACCATGAGCAACCCCAATATGAACGTGGGAACCACTCCCAGCACCATTTAGAGCACCTAGAGTTGCAATCCGCTGACCAGTCTTGACAATATCGCCTTTGGAAACTTTGATATTGTTCATGCCACCAAATTCTTGGTAGATTTCCTGCCAGCCATCGTCAGAAGCCACCGTGATGACGTCACCTAAAGCAGATTTACCCCAAACCGGATTACCGACACGGGTAACTTTCCCACCATGGACAGCGAGGATTGATGAGCCCATCGGCCCAGAAAAATCAACACCATCATGGCTACCAAAGGAACGAGATGCACCAAAGCCGTTAGTCTCAGCCAATCCTGGTGTATGGCGCCAATTGCCACCGGCGCCAGAGCCGCCACTACTCATGGCATTTGATAATGCGCCCCAAGCAGCACCACTCCACTTGTCACCAAGTGAGTTTGCAGCCCTTTTGGCTAAGCTATCTGAAGCCTTCTGCATAGCTGCACCACTTGGATCAATCTTGCTGAGAAAGTCTTTTGAAAACTCTTTAGCTGGATGGGCATCATTAGCTTTAATTAGTTTCTTTAAAGCGCTATGACCAGTTCCTTTAGCAAAGTGCGGTAATAATCCAGCGTTTTGAGCATCAGCAACATCATGACCATTAACCACCTCATCGCCCTTTCGAAGCGGGGTAATTACGTCGTGACCCTGTGGCATCAGCATGTGATTACCACGAATGACAAGCTCCTGATGTGGGCCAGTCTTGGAATCATTGACCACTGCTACTTGGTCATGGTCAAGTGGTCCAGTTCCAGTAGCATACTTCGCCAGTTTTAAAGTAGATTTGTTACCGCCAAACTGGCTGAAGACACCATTTAACGAGCTAAACCCTTTGTTCAATTGACCAATTGCATTGGACATTGCGCCATGAGCGTAGTTATCCATATGCCCCATGGCAGAACCAAAATCACTCGCGGTATCTTGAGCTTTACCAACGACTTGTTTATGCATTTGTGCCATTTGGTCATTGGCACCCTTTTGCATATCATCAAAGTCGCCAACGGTATTTCGTTGAAGCTCTTGAGTAAGTTTCTTAGTGTCGCCACGAATATCACGGAATTTACTATTTGATTGCCGATTTAACTGGTTAACTTGAACCATTGAATGCTTTTGGAGATCATCATAGTTCCCGACGGTATCCTTTTGCATCTTCTGGGTTTCTTTGGAAGTATCACCGTGAATTTCTTGCCATTTCTTGCCAGCATCTTTGCCAAACTTATTGAGTTTAGACTTGGATTGCTTGGTTGCCATGTCATAGCCACCAACGACATCATTACCAATGCGGCGCATAGACTTTCGCGTCTCATTTTCAGTTCCTGACAAGTCAACACCGCCGATATTGGCGCTGACACGAGTCTTAGCCTTCTTTGGCTTGGTAGTTCCTTTAGCATAGCCTTGAAGCGTAATGCCGCGGCCTAAGCCACCATTGAGTAACTTACGGGTATCTTTAGCGTTGATAACATGCCAACCAGCCTGAAGATGTTCAACCGATGGCCCGTTGGTACCCAGTAGCCGATACTGACCGGTGCGGGCGTTGTAAGCCATCTCAACACCATTTTCACCAACAACTGCCGCCCCAGTATGACTGATAGGACCGCCTGTGGCATGACCGCTAAAGACATTCCCTGGCAATTTCGGCTTCGACGGCTTTGTTGCACCCGGTGCACGAGATCCTTTATCTAGGTTCCTTAAAACTGTATTCTGACGCTGCAATCCCGATGATGTAGATTGTGTTAAATCGCTTGATTTAAACTGCTTTGAGACCGACTGCAATCCAGCCTTGACGTTAGAAGTGATGAGAGCAGGAATGCTGCTACCAATGTACTTGGCGGCAGTACTAAATGCATTGGCCGCTTCACCAGCTTCTTTTTTGGCTGCTGCAACCACTCTAAGACGTTGCTTTTCAGCCCAAGAAACCGTATCCGTGTATTGTGAGTGAGCTTTACTGATTGTGCTGGAGCGTTGCTTTTCAGCGTTATTGATAATCGAAGCTCGTTGGCTGGCACTGATACCCTTAACTTTCTTAGCAGCCGAAACTTCTTTGTTATAGCGTGCATTGGCATAACTGACGGTTGAACTGTATGTCTTACGTGCATCTTTGACTGTTTCGTCATAAGCCCGGCGGCTCGACGTAATTACGTGAGCGTATTGCTGAGTGGTTAGATGAGTCGTTTGCCGATTCATGCTCCGCAACAAAGCCTTTTGTTTTTGTGTTCCTTGATCAGTTAGGCTGAGTATTTGTCGATTAACTCGTGAGATGGCAGCAACTCGTTTTGATCCGCCATCCTTATCGGTTCGAACTAATTGATCGATATTCTTACGAAGGTTAGCTAATCGGTCTTGAATACCAGATTTCTCTTTGTTATAGGAACTCTGAGCCTGATTAGCGCTTAGTAAGCCCTCTTTTTGCAGGTAATTGTAATTTTTCTTATCGGTGCTTAATCGTTTGTTAGCATAACTAGCAGCAGCGCTATACAAAGAGTCGTACGTCTGCTTGACCTTTTTTGATGCTTTACCAGTCGAGTTAGCCCATTCAGCATTAGCGTTTTGTTCAAGCTTAGTGACCCGTTTAATATAACCTTGAGTTGCACCATCGACATTAGCCATGGCCATTGAACTATCGGCACGGCTTGCTGAAGTTGCTTGATAAGCAGAATGTCTTGCTGATTCTCTGCCATTTTGTGAGGTCAGATGTCGTGGATCAAAACTCCAACCAACGTTCGGAATAAAGGTTGAACCTTTATCAACACCGTGTTTGGGATTATCAGACCATTTTTGGTTTTGCTTAACGACTTTTTCGGAAGCGTCCCCAATATACTTGGAGATTGAACCACCAATTTGAGCACCGATTCCAGCACCGGCTGGACCGCCGAGATACATACCGATTCCAGCACCTAAGAGCTGACCTCCACCTTGTAAAGCGGAGTGCATCCCAGAATCACTATTAATGCCTTTCGACATGACGTTGACAGCGTTTTGACCGAATTGAATACCTTGACTAGCAAGTTCAAAATACCCATAACCCTTGGCCATGGATTTACCTACATTCAAAGCGGAACCCAGTCGAGAAGTTGGCACCGCACTTGCTGCCGAGGCCGCGTTGATGCCAGTGCCTTTGACTGGAGCACCTTTACCACTAAAGCCTAGATTAAATAGGTTGGAACCCAGGTTGGTAGCCTTCAAGACACCAACCGCGCTGACAAGCTTACCAGCACCCAGTAACAGTGGCCCAGCAGCCGCTGTCGCCAGCGTTAAATATGACACCAGTGACTTAATCGGCTTTGGTAAATCGCTGAATTTAGCACCAATATCCGCTGCTTTTTCCAAAATAGATTGTGCAGCAGGCAAGAGTGTCTTAGACATCTCAACCCCAATTGCCGTAGCAGTTTCTTTGAAGCGTCGCCATTGGTTTTGAGCCGTCTGCATGTTCTTACCGGAGAGTTGGGCGATATAGCCGCCACCCTTCATATTTTGAGCACGATCAACCTGATTATTTAATGACTTGAGTTGGCTGACATTCTTGCCCAAAATAGTGGCCGTCGTCATCCCAGTTTGGCCGAACAACGCACCATAGACAGACGTTCGAGCTGTACCATTCAAGCCCTTCTTGTCCATCGTGCTATTTAATTTCTGGAAAATATCTTGCAGGCTTAGTAGGTTGCCCTTGGCATCTTTGAAGTCGTCGGCTGTTAGTCCCAACTGCTTCATGGCCGTGACATACTTACCTTTAACCGGGGGATTAGTTAACCGACTTAAAACCTGCCGTAATCCAGTTCCGGCAACGCTGGCTTCTTGGCCATTGTTACTTAAGATACCTAACGCTGAAGCGGTTTCAGAAAGTGACTGATTAGCGCCATGAGCAATCGAGCCAACGTATTGCAAGCCGTTACCCATGCCTTTGAAGTCAGTCGCCGTCAAATCGGCAGCGTAGGCCATCTGGTTTACGGCTTCCTTGGTATTCTTCGTCATAGTAGCCGTGTTATTTGAACGGAGGCCAAAGGCTTCAATAGCCGCCGTGGCATTGTGAACAACATCGGAATATTCATCGCCAGAAGCGATTGAACCCTGTAAGAAGGTCTTTTGAGCGGCTAGAGCTTGATTTGATGTGTAACCACGTCTAATCAGTTCTTCATATCCAGATGAGATTTGCTTTTGGGCAACGCCATACTTCTCTGAATATTTAGTACCATCGTTTTGCATTCGGTTAACATTGCGTTGAGCTTCAGCCATCCGCTCACCACCGTAGTGAGCCAAGTTGGTAATGGTCTTGTACTGGTTCTGAAGTTCCATTGCCTTTTTGGACGAATAAGCAAAGCCGGCGCCGATTCCAAGGGAAACTACCGAAGCCGCACGGCCAACACTTTGCATTGAATTGCCTAACCGTTGCATATGCTGAGCAGATTCTTTGACTCGTTGCACATGCTGGCTGTAGCTTGTCCCAACTTTTTTACTCAGCTGATCAGAGCGGTTTAACTCGGTATTGCCCTTTTGGAGCTGTTGGTTAACTTTTTCTTGAGCATTATTTTGTTGATCAACTTCATGAGTAACTTTGCTCTCATTGTTAGCGGTTTGACCCGCTTTACGCGCTTTTTCCTCTTGCTGACGAATTGATTTGTCAGTAAGTGCTTCAGCCCGATGCAATTCGCTGGTATCAACCTTCCAAGCCAGTTCGATATATGATTTTCGTGAATCAGCCATCAATTAACCTCCCTTCTATGAATCATCAGGATCAATACCCAGCATTGGTGCAATCACATCGGCAATTCGGTTGGCATTGGCAATCGCCTGCTCATCTTCGAGTTGGATAATCGCCTCATTCATGACATTGAGCTGCCGTGAATCCATTCGTCTGACTTGTTCCATTGAGGCCATGCCAAAAAAGACGGGCCGCAAATAACCCAACTCGTCTTTAACCGCATCTTTTAGTTGTGAATGATCTTTGAAAGGATTAGCGAAACATCCGGCTCAAAAAGTCCTTTGCAGCATCTAAAACCTCTTTAAATTCTGAATCATAAACTAATTGGCCCATGAAGCGATCGGCTTGATTCATCACAACCGAGTAGCCGTCATGGTGATCCCAATAAGCGAAGTTGACATCGTTAGTGATGACATCTTTCATCAAGCCTTTGTAGTATTCACTAAAAACGATTTGACCCGTAATGGCGGTTGAATTTTCGACTAAATTCTCAAATTTCTCAAAACCTGGGAACTTGAAATCATAAGTAACTTTTTTGCCATCAAAGTCTTCAACTTGGATTGAGTCTGATTTAACTGATTCAGGAACGAGCTTATCGAAGTATGCCCAATCGTAATCGCCTTCCAAAATGTGTTGGAAAATGGCTTCATCATATAAAGGATCGGAACGAGTGCCGTTTGGCAGAGTGGCCACATCAATAACATTCTTTTGCACGAAGAAAGTTCCTGGATAACTAAAGATGTACTTGTGACCAGACTTAGACGTGAATGTCTCTTGCTTAGATACCTTATTCATTTCCTTTGGTGCCTTTTTGGTAGTTGTTTTTTTAGCAGTAGTTTCAGTCATGTGAAAATCTCCTTAAATTTATTTGGTAATGACTCGCAAAGGAGTCGAACCCTTGCCAGCCCCGAATTTTGTGCAAAATAAAAGACCGCAAAGCGGCCATTGCATAAATTCTATTTAGTTGTGACTAGGAAGCATGGTTACCATCATACTTGTAGTCGAAAATCTGGATCGTCCAAGCACGGGTTGGTACAGCCTTACCGAAGGCGGCATCAGGTGCTTTTTGAATCATGCAATGGTCGCCACCACTTACTTCTTGGCCGTAAGCCAGATGGAAGCTGAATACTTCATCCTGGTTATAAAGGTCACTGAGTAAGTTGTTGGTTTCGGAACCTTGTTGCACGGTAATTGTGACGGTACCTAAAGAATCATAGGTAACTGAGCCAGCTGGGCTGGCCTGAGCGTCAGTCATTGCATCGACCTTGTTGTTAGTCTTAGATGTCTGTGCCATATCACCATCTTGGAAGTTACGTAAGATGTGTGTAGATCCATCAGTTAGTAACCGGGTGATGGTAATCGATACGTTTTTTGCTTTATATAGGGACATCTTCCGGCCTTCACCCAATGGAATGGAGTCGGTACCGGTAAAGTTATCAACAGAACTTGCAGCACTTGCCATAAGCTATTCGCCTCCTTATTAGACTGCTTCAGCAACATCACCATTAACGTGAACTTCGTTAACAGCGCTAGATGGCGTGTAATCAAACTTGACGCCTTTCAAATTACGATTTACCCAATCGGTAATTCGAATCTCGTTAAGCTGAGGAACATGGGTGTGGTACATTGGCTTGCCGGTATCCAAGCTGGTGGCAATAATCTGCTGGCTGTAGGCGGTTGACATTGAACCATCAAGTGAAGCATCGATCATGCCCAAACCTTTGGCATCAAATGGCACCTTGCCGGCAGTATTGAGAGTATTTTGCAGGTTGGTTTCGACATTGGACTTAACGAAATCCATGCCGTGAACTGTATCGACGTACATACCGGCAACATTCTTGTCGTCAGTTTGGTTGTTGTTATTACCCTTGTGGACGTACAAGATGAACCCTTTCTTTTCTAGGGCAATGATTTGTGAAGCCGTCAAAGCTTCTGGAGTCACGTCAATAAGGTCACTAACAAACTTCCAAGAAACTTGACCGATCAAATCTTGGTTAGCACCTTGGGCAGCTAAGGCGGCCGCATAATCTTCGCTGCTATCTGTGTGATAGAAGCAGAAGGTCCGTGAATAGCCGTTGAACTTAGCTGCATCATCAGCGTTGTCCGCATCAAATTGCTGGAAGAAGATGTGGAAGCCTTTGCCGTCATAACCGCCATGTTCGATAATGTCAGCTAAAGCCAAAGCATCAGCCTGGTTATAGTCAGCGAGCATTGCAAACTCCCAGTTGTTGTAGAAGTAGTCAGCAGCTGCTTTACCTGTACCAGATGCCGGGATAGCATTTGGATCCCCACCATCGTCGGCAGAAACTGGGTCAGCGGTAATCACTGCACCGTCATCAGTTGGAGTCGCCTTCAAGTTGGTTGGTGCTGGGGCGCTGGTTGGCACTGGAGCAGGTGAATCACCGGCAAAAGTGACCACGGCAACCAATTCTGGATAGTCAGCTTGGTCAAAAATGGTCTGCGCCTTACGGTAAACTGACGTAGTTGCGTCATAATCAGCTTCCAAGGCGTCAAGGGTTTGATATTCCTTGTAATTCTCGGAATCGCCCTTAACAAAAATGGCCGGATTTTTAAGTCCGACCGTGGTTTGTGGATGTGTAATGTCTAAAGTGACATACACATCGGTAATCTTTGGAATTAAAGCCAATTTAATCCCTCCTTATTTATTTTTAGTTTTGGGAAATTGTGAGCCGTTAAGCTCAATGTCCCCAAGCGTCGTAACGTCGTCTTGAAAGGCATCTTGACAGCGAAAGTTCACTTGGAAACCGGACTTGTGCTCAACTTGGATGGAGATTTGGTTGTCTGTGTTCTCAACACTGTCAACGTCAATCACGTAGAAGTTATCCTGAACGCCAAGCATGTACATCGCTTGAGAGCGCATGAGCTTACTCAGCTGATTGGCCCCCATGTCCGCTTCATACATACTTTGGGAGTGGCAATCGAAGTGCATTGCCATTTCAAAAACTTCAAAGTCCAAATTGTCAGTAATTGGCAGTGGAATGTGTGAGTCAATAAATTCAAACGTAAAAAACGGATACGCTTGCTGTGAGCCCGGATTATCGGACGCGTAACAATCAATACCCGTTTTTTGTTTGATTAAATTGATTACATCTGTCATGAACGCTTTCTTATCAAAGGGTTTGTCCATTTGTTACCACCGCCTTTAGTCCATAGATTGTGATACTTGAGTAACCCGTGTAATCACTAGCTTCAGCAACTTTGTACTCTCGACCAGTCCGGACGTCCTTAACAATCGTATTAATCGGCACATTGGCTTGCTCCGAATACCAATACAAATCGTAGAGGCTCACTTGACCGCCAGACTGTTGCGAGTTTGTCATTGCTGGATTGGTATTGGTGCCGGGTGGGATTAGCGGTTCGTTGACTTGCTTAACCGTTTCTATGTCGCTATTAGGCACATATTCGCCGGCCTCGTAATGTCCATCATCGTTGCCACTCTTCATTTTGATTTCGAGAGGAATCCCGAATTCCTGGATCATGTCCGAAAAGTCAAACATCACTTATCCCCCTTTCTTGTGTATCGACCAGTCCTACTAGCTAGTAGCCTTGTTGAGTGTCAAGTCAACCGTCGAATTATCAGACATGGTAAGGGTGGCACCGGTAACAGCGCCATTCTTATCTTCGTTGATTGTGCCAGACTTGACGCCTAAGCCATCTTTACCAGCGGGGCCAACCGCACCAGCAGGACCGGCAACACCAGTGTCACCTTTGTCTCCCTTCAAGCCTTTAAGGGAAACCAGCAAATCTTGTTTTCCTGCGTCAGCTTGATACAAATCTCCGTTAACGTCTAACGTCAAAGCACCGTCAGGTTGAGTGGTGGTTGCACCAGTTTCAACGTCGGTACTAGAAAAAGTTACTTGCGAACCATTCAGCTTGTCAGCCGTAATGGTATCGCCATCTTTCCATGCAATTGCCATCTATAATTTCCTCCTTTTTTAGATCGTAGCTTGACCAACAACCGCTTTACCAACCGTACTTGACCCGGTATTACCGCCAGGAACAGTCCAACCAGGAACATCGACCCGTTTGGATTCTGTTTCAATCCCGGCGTCATCGGTGTGAGTGGCTTGGTAGGTTCCTGCCGTTACCACCGTTCCGGGTGCTAAGCCAGTTACCGCGGTTTTGATGTCAGTCCCAACAAAAGAAGGCTTATCGGCACTGCCTTGGTAAATATTTAAGACATAAGCCATTGATTAAGCTCCTTTCTATGATTTGGCGGCATTAACACTCCAACCTGGCACTGGTTGTGGAGCAGATTCAGTTCTGCCATCCTCTGTATGAGTGGCAACATAGTCACCATCAGCGACCTTCGCGCCAGCAGACAACCCAACGACTTTAGCGCCGTTAGAGTCATCGCCAGTAGCAACAACTGCCTTCAGATTGTCTTTTTTATAGACATTTAATCTATCAGCCATCAATTAACACCTCCTTTCACATCGTTTTTGGAACGATTCGGTATGTGATTGAGTCACGTAAGGCGCCGGTGTCAATCAATGGGTCGTTAAAGCCCTTATTCGCAATTGTTAAGGGAGCATTGGCTGGATTTGCAAATTTGATAATTTCAGTCTTCATTTGTTCAGTAGCCAAATTGCCAAGGTAATGGAGTGCATGCATAGCCGTCATGTCACCAGCCAATATTTTCATGGTTTCTTGCTGGGCATACGACAGCCAGCGCCGCTCGTTATGCATCTTGGTCTTCTCCATAAACCGTCGATGCGGAATGTGAACTTCTTTAAGCCTCACAAATCCCCGTTTACCATCTTTACCAAGCGTGGGCACCATTAGATAAGGAACATTCTTGGCTCGAATCGTGGCGCCGTCATTATTGACAATGGCAATCATCTGGAGATGTTTGTCGTGAAGCACGCCAATATGAATTTCTGAAGAGTTCAGGATATCGAATTGCTCGATGGCTTTAGGAAACTTGTCGTATTCCGTAATCAAAAGAACAACACCTCGTTATTGCCAAGTCCTAGCTGTGTCAGCAATCGATTAAATAGATCTAAAAATGGATCGTCTTTATCGGTCACTGAATCAGTTGAGAACGATCGGCTGAGTGGTCCCATTGTTTCAGTGGTCACCCCACTGGAACGCGTATTAAGCAATTGCGTGCCAATGTGTGCCGCATAAAGCAGCGTGGCGTATTCAATTTGTGCCGGTGGAAAGCCATATCCTGCCACAATCGGCGTAGCTAAATCAATCCAGATTCCCAACACCTCGTCAGATTCATTGACGAAACGTGGCGACAAGGCTTTCAGCTTCGTATATTGATCTGTGTCTGGCTGGTTATCCATATCAATCGCCTGCCTTTACGTGCGCCAATAATTGCGCTTTAGTGTCGGATGTTTTGTAAGCTAAATTGTGCTGATCTAAATAGTTCTGAATATCGGCATTTGTCCAACTTTCATCCGGTGCGCTACCCTCATCGGATAGCGATGTTATTTTTTTGCTGGATCGGCCGAAACGTTTGCTCCATCAGCCGTTGGAGTCACTTGCAGGTTCGTTGGTTCAGGCGCTTGAACAGCAGCAGTATCAAGAATGTAGATACCGTCAATCTGTGGGAATGAAGGCATAACTTCTTGAGAAATATTAATCTTCTTGTTAACCGGGTCAGCTGAAACCATGGTTGAAATGGCAATGCCACCATCAACAATTGAGACATCTGCAGCCTGACTGCCAAGCAAGTCAGTTTCTTCAGGCGTGGTTGACATAATCGTTTCACCAAGTTGGCCATCTGGCAGGAAAATAACCCGACCGTCTGGAATCCACTTCTTCGTGGTACCGTCAATGTCCACATAACGTTTGTCATAGACCTGGACGTTTAAGCCATAGTTGGCAACCAAGAAGTTCAACAATTCCGACTGGGGAATAGTGACATTCGCCAATTTACCGTTGTCATAAAGCATTGAGCTTTTAACGTTGGGATCCTGTAAAAGAGTGCGGAATGTTGAGAGATTCATAACCGCTCGCGTAATGGTTTGGTCAGAATCAGCGCCAACAACCTGGCGTGCTTGATCAATATCGTCAAATGGTGTGGCACCGTCAGCACCCCATGCTTTTTTGGCAACCACCTTGTGAGTCGCTTTCATGTCGTAGTCAATATCATTGATGACTTGGCCATTGCCAAAGAAGTTAACCTTACCGGTTTGAACAATTTGATTACGCAGGATTTCTTGAGTTAAATGTGCACCCGTCAGTAGTTGAGCGGCATCGTTAAAGATATGGTTGTTGATAATATCTTTTTCTTCGGCTGTCCCATTGGCTCCCAAACGTACTAATTGCTGTCTCAAAGCTTCATCAACATACTTGCCTTCCTTGAAGTAACGAGTATGTTCAGTGAGCTTTTGGAAGCCTTGACGCTCACGCATAACAGCTTGAGCACCAAATGCGGATGGCTTCAATGGTTTAGGAGCGTTTGACGTCCCTTTGTAAAAGCTAAAATCTGAGGCTAATTGCTTACGAATGGGCATCAATGTTTCCCAAAGATATGGTTCATTGTTTTGAGAAAGGGTTGTCCAGTAACTGCCAATGTTAGTGGCATTGACATCATCAAATAATGTACTCATATTGTTTTATTCCTCCTTTATTTATTCCGTTTGAAGAACACGACTTTGCCAGCTAAGGCTTTTTTAACGTCGTCAGAAATGGTGACGCCTTGTGGTAAACGGTTTGCATTGATATATCCGTTAACAATCAAAGTGCCATCATTTTGGCCAGCAGTAACGTCTACTGGGAACTCCAAGACGCCTTGAGCTGTGGCGTCATTAACGACCGTCAAAACAGCTTGCTCATTATCTAAGGTGGAATCTGCGCCACCAACCGGTGTACCGGCAGGAATAATCTTTTTACCTGTTGCATCTGCGGTCACCCCTGTATCACCAATTACGGCTCCTAAAGCGACTTTGTTAGCAATAAAGCCCAACACTTGGGTTGGGCCATCGAAATTCTGTACTAATGTCATGGATCAAACCTCCTTATTTTTTTGCTTGATTGTTGAAATATGGATTTTTAACGGGTTTAGCCGTCTTCTTAGCAAGTTGAGCACCATAGTTGTTCTTCTTCCCACTCAAACTTTCGCCTGATGCTTTGGGAGCGTTACCACTGAGATAATCCTTTTTTACCTGTTCAGAAATCCGGTCTTTGAGTCCTTTGAGCCAATCAAGATTAGCTTTGGTGGAATCGGCTTCAGTCGTGACGATATGTGATAAATCATCATCAGTCAGACTGACACCCGCCTCATCAGCCATCTTTTTGGCTGTTTTGGTCATCTCGTTCTTAGATCTGTAAGCTTCCAACTCTTCGTTCTTTTTCTTGGCCTGTTCAAGCTCGTACTGAGTTTTTTGATCGGTGTCCATCTTGGCCATCTTCTCGGCTTCGTCTTGCTTGGCCTTCCATTTGGCATACTTCTCATTGATGATTTGGTTGACCTCCTCATCAGAGTGGTAGCCATCAGGAACTTTCGGTTTATCACCGGGATTACCGTCAGTGTCGCTATCCTTGTGCGAGTCATTATTATCACCAGCATTCGGTGTCTGAGTTTGGCTTGCAGCTGGTGGAGTAGATGTACCTCCG
>NZ_AZEI01000086.1 GCF_001436255.1 Lentilactobacillus rapi DSM 19907 = JCM 15042
AATTTCCTTTTTTGCAAAAGTATACCAAAACTCAATTTAGATCTCAAACAGTTTCTGAGAACACGTCAGCCACAGGACCGCGTTCAATAATTTTGCCTTGATCCATAACAGCAACGTGTTGGCAAACGGATTTAATGACCTGCATTTCGTGAGTGATTAAGACGATGGTGAGGTCAAGAGTTTCATTGAGATGCTTGAGCAATTTCAAAATATCGTTAGTCGTTTTAGGATCCAAGGCACTCGTGGCTTCATCACTGACTAAGATATCTGGATCGTTGGCTAACGACCGGGCGATGGCGACCCGCTGCTTTTGGCCGCCGGACAACTGTTCGGGATAAGAAGCTTCGAATTCACCCAACCCAACTAATTCGAGGAGTTTTTTCGCCTTTGCTCGGCGATCATGCTTATTAATTGATTGGCTCAAGAGGGGATATTCAACGTTATTCAACACAGTTCTGGAATTGAGTAAGTTGAAGTGCTGAAAGATCATCCCAATTTTTTTGCGGGCTGTTCGCAAATCGGGATTGCTAAGCTGCTGAAGGTGGCGGCCACTAACCGTCACGGTACCAGTGGTTGGCTGTTGCAGTAGATTGATCGTTCTAACCAGGGTACTTTTACCTGCTCCTGAGTAACCGATAATGCCATAAATGTCTCCTTGATTAATTTGTAGGTTAACGTGATTAACGGCGTGCAGTGTCTTCCCATTTGATTGGAACGTTACACTGACGTCGTGAAGGTCGATAATTGGATTTGTTGCTTTTAGCATATTTTCACTTCCCTTAGTTAGAGTTTATTTTATTGATATCTCATACCGCCATCGACCAGCAAAGACTGGCCGGTGATATAGGCAGCGTGCTTGGAAACAAACCAGGAAACGACTTCGGCAACATCTGCCGGCGTCGCCTCTCTACCCAGGGAAATTTCCGAAAGGCAGTTGGCGCGTTGCTGTTCGACGGTGATTCCGTTAATTTCGGCACTTCGCTTGTCGATACCGTCTCGAAGTGGGGTGCGGACAATTCCCGGGTCATATGCATTGACAGTGATTTGGTATTTTGCCAATTCTTTGGACGCGGATTGGGTGATACCACGGATACCAAATTTTGAGGCTGAGTAGGCGCTTTGCAGGGCAGAGGCTTCAACACCGGCCAGCGAGGCTGCGTTGACAATCCGACCACCGTGGCCTTGCTTGATAAACTGTTCTGCAGCTGCTTGAACACCCCAGTAGGTTCCTTTCAGATTAACATCTAATAAGCGTTCGACGTCATTGGGGCGCGAGTTGACAAATGAATCAATAAAGGCAACCCCAGCATTGTTGATGAAAGCAGCCAGTTCACCCAAATCTTTAACGGCTGTTTTAACCAGGTCAAAGACTTCATCCCGATGGGCAACGTCAACGTAGTAGGCTTTTGCTTTGAAGCCAGCGTCTTTCAAATCTTTGGCAACTTTCTTGGCCGTCCGCTGGTTAATGTCGGCGACAGCTACGGCGTAACCGTCCTTGGCCAGCCGATGAGCAATTCCTTCACCAATTCCTTGTCCCGCACCAGTCACAATTGCTAATTTTGTCATCATTATCACTCCTTAAATTTTTCAATAAAAAAAGCACTTCTGTATCAAATACAGAAGCGCTTGATCGCGATGCCATCCTGAGTTCACTTAATCAGTTACCTAAAAAAGTCTCTTCAACCATCTCTCGTAAGAAATGGTGTGTCTATTAACGAAGACCACTCCGTCTGCCGCTTTCGAGGATCCCGATCGCGTCAGCCAATCATCGGCCATTTTCATTCCCGCACAAAGATCGACTTTCATCAACTGCCGACTCTCTGAACAATGCTTGGTAATTACTTTCCGAATCAAATTGTTTAGATAACATTATTAAAATCAAATGAGATAACACTGATAAAACTAACAGGTTCATTTCGGTTTGTCAACTCATTTTGGAAAATCGAAATGATGTGGAATCTTTGGCGGGAATTAAATTCTAGTGATAACCTAGATTATAACAATGTCCAAATGAATTTTCGAAAGGAGTCCAATATGTCATATCAATCTCAACCAACTCAAATCGAAGTCATCGGCGGCAACGTCAATAACCTGAAAAACATCTCGGTCAACATTCCGTTACATCAATTTGTCGCGATCTCCGGCTTATCGGGATCAGGGAAATCGTCACTGGCGATGGGGATCCTCTATTCAGAAGGGGCTCGCCGCTACCTTGATTCTTTGGCAACCTATACCCGCCGGCGGATCAGCCAAGTTGGCCGGGCAAATGTCAAAGAAGTCCGCCATATTCCGTCTGCACTCGCACTGCGTCAACGGCCAACTGTTCCAGGTGCCCGGTCGACAGTTGGAACCATGACCGAAATTTTCAATGTCTTGCGGTTGATTTATTCCCGATTAGGCTCACCAAAGTGTCCCAATGGTCACCAAGTACCACCAACAATCAATATTGCCGAGGCAATGGATAAACAAGACGACACGATGGGCGTCATCACTTGCCCGACTTGTGGCGTCAAATTTCATGCTTTTAGCGCGGAAGACTTTGCCTTTAATTCCGATGGTGCCTGCAAGAATTGTCAGGGGCTGGGGATCACCAAACAGCTTGATCCTGACCGGCTGATTGGCGACGAAACCAAAACCATTAAAGATGGCGCAGTTGCTGCATGGCGAACGCCTGGGCGAAACTTCATGCCAATTGTTGCTCAAGCCGCCGGGGTTCGAATCGACGTTCCGTATAATCAGCTGACTGATAAGGAACGGGAAATGGTTTTGCATGGTGGCCAGAAGCATTATGCGATCGACATTCCCAGCAAAAATGGCCGCGTCTTTCATATGGATAACGCGCTGTACGAAAATGCCTATAATGCCATCGAAGATAGTATGCGAACAACTAAAAGTGAGGTTGCTTTGAAGCGGTTGAATCGATTTTACCGGTTCTTCACGTGCCCGGTTTGTCATGGGACGCGAATTAACCCTGACCGCCTCAATCAGCTGGTAGCTGGTAAGAATATCGCCGAAGCAAGTAAAATGCCATTAAGCGACCTGCCAGATTTCGTGAAGCAAATTAAAGCTTGGCTGCCGGCGGATATGCAAAAATTAGCGAATAACCTGACTACCGAGTTACTCAATCAAGTTCAACCACTGTTGGATCTGGGTCTCGATTACCTAACGATGGATCGAGCTGGCGCCAGCCTTTCAACCGGTGAACTGCAACGAATTCAGTTGGGGCGGACATTGCGCACCCAGACCACTGGCGTCCTTTATGTATTGGATGAGCCCTCGGTTGGGTTGCATCCGGATAACGTCGCTGGGTTGATCAAAATCTTTCATCAATTAATCGATCAGGGTAATTCGCTGGTCGTCGTTGATCACGAAACGGCAATTATTGATGCCGCTGACTGGATCATTGAAATTGGTCCGGGTTCCGGCGCCAATGGTGGGACTGTGATTGATCAGGGAACCCCAAAACAAATTCATCATAGTCAACAGTCGTTGATTCGGCCATTTTTGACTGGTGAGGGCAAATTGGTGACCCGCCAGGTTGCAAAAGACGATGTATTTGCCAAGGGCAGCGTTTCTTTGACGATTACCCACAAATTCAATTTAAACGATGTGACTGCCCAGTTCCCCGTCAATCGCCTCATTGCCATTACTGGTTTTTCTGGTGCGGGTAAGACAACCCTTGTCCTTGATGGGTTGTTGGATGCCTTTCAAGCAAAATTCCATCACCGGACGATGCCAGATTATATTTCAAAGTTTGAGCCCGCGAAATTAAAACACATCGTCAGTGTGGATGCGACGCCGGTTGGGAAGAATGCCCGGTCAACTGTGGCAACTTACACCAATATTATGGATAATTTGCGAAAACTGTACGCAGGCTTGCCAGCTGCCAAAAAAGCCGGCTACTCTGCCAGCTATTTTTCATATAACAATAAACAAGGCGCTTGCCCAACGTGTGGGGGTACCGGCGAGATTTCACTGGATATTCAATACCTGCCGGATATGGTTGAAGTTTGTCCGACTTGTCATGGGAAACGTTTCAATCATAAAGTCCTCGCGGTGAAGTGGCGGGGAATGTCAATTGCGGATGTCTTGGATTACGATATTGATCACGCAATTGCGTTGTTTAAAGATAATTCATCGGTGGCTCAGACTCTGAATGTGCTGCAGCAGATGGGATTAGGGTATCTCCATTTAGGTGAGGCCACTCCAAGTTTGTCCGGTGGGGAAGCCCAGCGCTTGAAGCTCACTTCGCACATGAAACGCAGCCAGAATGATACGTTATTTATCTTTGACGAGCCGACGGTGGGCTTGCACCCACTGGATGTGCGGGTGTTGCTGAAGGTGTTCTCTCAACTCATCGACCAAGGTGCCACCGTGCTGATGATCACCCACGATCTAGACTTAATGGCCAACGCGGATTACATGATTGACATGGGTCCCCGCGGTGGTGATCAAGGTGGCAAAATTGTGGCGAAAGGCCAGCCACAGGAATTGATTAAAAATCCCCGGAGTTTGACGACGAGGTATCTGAGGGCGCAATTTGAGAAGTACCAATCTTAAATGGACGCCGTTTTGAATTCAAATTAATTTTGAGTATTCCCTCCCCATTTGATATGCTGAAATCAATCAGAGTCCCCGGAGGAAAGCCACATGCCACAATCACGTTCAACGCAAAAGCGCGGGTTAATCTCAAAGGTGTTGCTACTGCTTTTGGTGATCTATTTAGTTGATATCAGTCTGGGGTTGCCAGATTCGTTGCTCGGATCGGGATGGCCAGACATGCATTTGGATCTGAATGTGCCGGCCTCGTACGCTGGCTTTATCACGATGATCATCGCGGCTAATACGATTATATCAAGCTTGCTGTCGACTAGAATGACCCTTAAATTTGGTGCCGGGGTTGTGACTTTTATAAGTATTTTACTAACGGCGATTGCCATGTTGGGATTTTCACTTTCCAATCAGTTCTTCATGCTATGTCTTTGGGCAATTCCTTATGGACTGGGTGCTGGTGCAATCGACGCGGCTACCAACAATTTTGTTGCCCTGCATTATAATTCTCGGCAGCTCAATTGGTTAAATAGCTTCTGGGGTGTCGGGACAATTATCAGCCCAGCTATCATGGGCGAGAGCTTAAGTACCAGTGGTGGCTGGCATCTCGGTTACGTCATAGTTGGAAGCATCCAACTGACGATTGCCGTGATTGTCTTCTGCAGTTTACCGTTGTGGCGCCAAACTGAGGCTCACCACCGGAAAATTGTTGGTGAGTCTAAGCAGATTTCAAATCGACAAATGACCAAAGTTCCCGGGATGTGGGCCGCAATTCTTGCCTTTTTTGCTTATTCGACGATTGAGCAGACAACGGGTTTATGGGCCAGCACTTTTCTGGTTCAGACGCACGATTTGGATATTGTCACGGTTGCCAAGGCTGGATCTCTATTTTATATTGGGATCACTGTTGGTCGGTTCATTGCCGGGATCATTTCGAATCGAGTTGGCGATTATTGGCTAACCAGTGTGGGTTATTCAATTATTGCAATTGGGATTGTCATGCTGCTATTGCCTCATACTGGTTACGCATTTGCCATGGTTGGCCTAGTGATTGTGGGGCTGGGCTGTGCGCCAATTTGGCCGGCAATTTTACACTCAACCCCAACTAATTTTGGCATTGAGCATTCGCAAACGGCGATGGGAATTCAAATGGCGGCTGCCTACACAGGAACAACCACGATGCCACCGGTATTTGGCTGGTTGGCGGGGATGGTTGGGATGAAGTTGTTTCCGATCTTCTTGTTATTATTTTTATTAATTTGTGCCTTGGCAACCAAACGACTGAAAGCTTTGGTTAGCAGGGATCATCAAGGCCTTTAATTTGAAAATCAATATGAAAAAGCTCAGACTGGGACTACAGGCGTTTTGATCCCAGAATTTAACGAGAAAAACCAGTTATTCCTGATGTTGGAATAACTGGTTTTTCTTGTTAAATGGCCGGGATCAGCCGTTTGTCGCAGCTTTTATCTGAATATCAGTGGCGGTCCAAATGATGATCACTGATTGAAGATCAACATAGGTCCCACCCTCAGCTTTTTTCACATTAACTGCAATTAGTTACTAGTGTGTGCTTCCACATTTTTAGCATCTGATTTTGCCATTCGAGTTCGCAAGGTTTCCTCGATATCTTCGAGAGAACGGTTTCTGGTTTCGAAGACTTTCTTTTGAACGAACCAGATTGAAGCAAAGCAGAGAACGGCGTACCCGATAAACAGGCTTCCGGTACCAAAGAAGTCAAGCAATGGTGGGAAGGTTAATGAAACGATCATGTTGGCACTCCAGTTGATCACACTTGAGAAGGAGTTACCCAACCCACGAATGTTTAATGGGAAGACTTCACCGATCATTACCCACATTACAGGGCCCCAAGTTGCGGAGAAGAATGCAATGTAGATGGTGAGGGCGATAACACAGATTACGCCGGCGGTCAGACTGTGACCAGAGAACTTCATGGCAAAACTCATAACCAGTAGAGAGACGCCCATTCCCAGCGCACCGATGTTTAACATCTTGCGGCGATCGATTTTATCCATAATTGCCACGGCGATAGCGGTTACAATTACGTTGAAAATTCCAATCCCGATATGGGCAATTAAAGCGGCAGACACACCAAAGCCAACGTCGGTAAAAATAGTTGGGGCGTAGTAAAGCACGGTGTTACAGCCCATGACTTGTTGGAAGATAGCTAACCCAACTCCAATCACGAGGGAAGGACGAACTAATTTACCGAATAATTCTTTCCAGCCGCCACTCTTGATGGCTGCCTGTTCCTTGATGTCAGCGAGTTCACTGTCCACGACACCAGGGTTCTTTTTATTCATGATCTTAAGAATCTGTTTAGCTTCTTCAGGCTTGTTTGCCTTAACCAGAAAACGGGGGCTTTCTGGCAAGATCAAGGCACCAAAGAATAGCAAGGCTGCTGGAACGGCCGCAAATCCTAACATCCAACGCCAACCGCTGTAGAAGCCGGATAGGCCATAGTTAGTAACGTAAGCCAAGAAGATTCCAGTCATAACCATTAATTGAAATAGACTAGACATTGAGCCTCGCTTATCGGCAGGTGATAGTTCTGCCAAATAGGTTGGAATCAAGGCAGAGGCAGCCCCAACGGCCATTCCTAAGATGATTCGCGATAGAATCAGTGTCCAAAATTCTGGTGAAAAAGCGGAGCCAATCGCCCCAACAAAGAAGATAATAGCTGATAACAAAACGAGTTTTCGCCGACCAAACCGATCAGACATTGGTCCAATCACGGCAGCTCCCAAGATCGCGCCAAGTAATACGGCACTAACGACCCAGCCCTGCTGCCATGAATCTAGATGTAGTTGCCTTTCGATAAAGAGGATCGCTCCGGAAATAACTCCGGTATCGTATCCAAATAGTAGTCCACCCAAAGCTCCAAAGAAGTAGACAAATCCAGCTGATACTTTATGAATCTTAACTTGTGGCTTTGAAGAATTTTCCATATTTTGCACCCCTTAAAAAGATAAGTGAGCAGAGCAAAGCGGTTAATAACCGGAGCATAAGTCTCCACAACCAGAAATCCTGGGTTTGGATTTTTGGTTGTGGTGCTTATGTGCAGGTTATTGCTTTGCGGAGCTGTCCTAGAAATAAGTGAGCAGAGCAAAGCGGTTAATAACCGGAGCATAAGTCTCCACAATCAGAAATCCTGGGTTTGGATTTTTGGTTGTGGTGCTTATGTGCAGGTTATTGCTTTGCGGAGCTGTCCTAAAAATAGTGAGCGGATCCAAGTGGTTAGGGATCGGAGTGTAAGTCTCCTCGAACGGAAATTCCGGTTTTTGGAATTTTTGTTCGAGGTGCTTACATGTAGATCCCTGCTTGGAGGAGCTGTCCTAAAAATAGTGAGCTGAACAAAGTGGTTAGAAGTCGGAGCGTAAGTCTCCTCAAGCGGAAATTCCGGGTTTGGGAATTTTTGCTTGAGGTGCTTACGTGCAGACTTCTGCTTTGGTAAGCTGTCCTAAAAATAGTGAGCCGAACAAAGCGGTTAGGGATCGGAGTGTAAGTGGCCGCTGAGGGAAATTCCCGATTTTGGAATTTTTCTCAGTGGTGCTTACATGCAGATTCCTGCTTTGAGCAGCTGTCCTAATTCACTGCCACCAGGAGGCGATCCTTGCGCCAATAATTGACTGATTATTAACTTTTGAAAGGTCTCTTGGCTTTAAACTATTGACACTGGGAAACAAACAATGTAAGTTGATTGAGATAGTTGGTTTGTTGAATGAACTTTCCAACGAAGGGAATATTAGCACATTTATTTTTGAAAAGCAATCGCTTACATCTCAACCTAATTTTCACCAAGATAAATGGCTTATACTTTTGATAACATCATTGTTGCCAAACTTGGTATATTAGTTGTAGAGTATAGAGTTAGTAAAGAATGAAATTTTAGTAAACGTAAAAGGGAAGGAATAAAATCAATGACAAATGCAACGGGGAGGGAGCTATTTCACAAGCAAAACCTGGATTTGGTTCTCCAACAAATTTTTAATAATAAAAATATTTCACGAATCGACATTTCGCGAACGTTGAATTTAAATAAGTCAACGGTTTCGGCCCTTTATAATGAGTTGGATGAAAAAGGCATCCTGAAAGAGGTTGGTTCCGGTGAATCTACCAGTGCCGGTGGCCGCAAGCCGGTGTTGGTTAAAATCAATGAGCGCTATGGTTACACGATGAACTTTGACCTAGGGTTTCGTCACCTTCACGTGATGGGCAATTATGTCAATGGTAAAGTCTTTTACTACCAACGAATTGAGGTTGGTGGCCGCAATATTCATCAAATTGTGGACATAATTGACCAGCAACTGGCGGCTTCGTTTCAAAATGATCAAACTAAGCACGGCCTGTTTGGAATTGGGTTCTCAATTCACGGGATTGTGCAGGATAATCAAATTCTGAATTCACCTTTCATTGATATGGACGGGGTGGATTTAGCTGACCGATATTCAACCAAGTTTGATGTTCCCGTTATTTTGGAAAATGAAGCCAATCTTTCAGGCATCTATGAGCGGGACTTTAACGATGGCCGCGATAAGGATAATATTGTCGCCATTAGTATTCATAAAGGAATCGGTGCCGGGATTGTCCTCGATAAGCAGTTGTATCGTGGCTTTAACGGTGAAGCGGGTGAAATTGGCCGCTCATTGATGTTTACCGAAAATTTCACGGATAATAAGAATGATAAAGTGGAAGATTTTTGTTCCGAGGATGCCATTATTGATCAGGTGGAAGCTCAAACAAAGCGGCAACACCTGACCAGAGAAGACTTGGTTAAGATGAATCAAGCCGGTGATCAGATTGTTCAAAAAGAATTGGTTCACTTTACGTATGCCATTTCTCGGGTCATCTACAACGTGGCCATTAGTTTTGCCCCCGAGGAGCTGTATATCAATTCACCACTCATTGAAGCGATCCCAGCACTCTTTGATGATGTGGTTGCCAACACTCAGAAATTGGGGATGAAGATTCCAATTCGATTAATCGTGCATTCAGGTTACGCGACCTTGTTGGGTTGCTGCTCGTTGGTGACTCATCGGGTATTGAATATGGACGACTATGATTTGGCGTTTGAATTGAAAGAGTAGTGAGCGACCGGTTGACACGGTTAATAAAAGGCCCTGCAAGTAAATCCTAATTGGAGGATTTTGCTTGCAGGGCCTTTCATATGAGGTAGTAGTCGCATTGAAGCGGTTGTGAAATGGTATGGTTATTATTGAAGATTAACCTGAAATATAATTTTCTTGAATCGCCTTGGCATACTTGGTTGTTTTAGAAGATTTCCGGTATTCGGCAGGGTTATTGCCGTTTAATTCTTTAAAGTTGCGATTGAAAGTTCGCAGGTTGGAATAGCCAACAGCAAAAGCAATGTCAGTGATGGCCTCATTAGAGTTCTTAAGCAATTCACGGGCTTTTGAAATTCGAAAACTATTTAAATATTTTGTATATGAAATATTCATCGTTTTTTGGAATAATTTAGACAAATAAACGTAATCATAGCCAATCGCAGCTGAAATTTGCTTTAGCGTACATTCTTCTTGGTAATGGTTGTTAATATAGTCAATAATTAAATGAATAGTTGTCAACTGGGAAGATGCTTTTCGAGGGGCAAGGCGGGTTTGTTCGACAACCTTATTACACAATCCGTAAAGAAAACTCTTAATGCCAAAAATATTGTTCATATGTTCAAATTCTGGCGGGGTACTATCAAAAATAACCGGATTATCTGGCACTTGGTCAGTGTACTGCTCACTGAACGCACTGATGATTTCTGGAGAAAATAAAATAATGGTCGCTGTTGTGTTCGGAGCCATGTCAAATCCATGAATTTGATTTGGAAAAACGATGATGAATTGGCGGGGATTGATATGATAGACATGATCGTCAACTTGCTCTTGAACTTGACCTCTTCTGACGTAGAGAATTTCAAATGCTCGATGTAGATGAATCGGATAATTTAAGTCTGTAACATCAAAATGTTTGAAGATTGGTTTGGATTCCAAGCCAAAATGCTGGAATAATACCATTTGAAGTCACCTCGATAATGACAAATATTGTCTCATTTATAACAAAAATCAAGCTATCATGCAAATTGTAAGCGCTGTAAAGTTAGAGAGGAACAGCGTACAGGTCGTTCAATCATTGAATTTGGGAGGAGTGCTATTCATTGACAATTTATCATGTTTCAAAGAGTGGCGATGACCAAAATCCTGGGTCAAAGCAAGCCCCGTTTCTGACGATTAATCAGGCAGCACAAACGGCTCAACCTGGCGATACGATCCTTGTCCATCAGGGAACTTATCGAGAGTGGGTCAATCCACAAGTCGGCGGAAGCAGTCCGAAAAAAATGATCACTTACCAAGCCGCAAGCAATGAGCGCGTAATCATTAAAGGCTCTGAGATTGTGACTCATTGGGAAGATATGGGGCATGGCATTTGGAAAGCAGTTGTTGACAATCAGATTTTTGGGAATTTTAATCCCTTTGCGTTTGAGCTGAATGGCGACTGGCTTGAACAGGGAAATGGCTGTCACGCGGGAATGGTGTTTGTAGATGGCAAGGCGCTATTTGAAGCTCATGATTACAACGAGATGGCAACGGGGATTGCTGCAGGTCAGGTACGGGAATACATTACCCAAAAGACCGTTCCTAATCCAAATCACCAAAGTGGCAAATATAAATGGTTTGCCGAGGTTGGAGCTACCCAAACGACGATTTATATCAATTGTCATGAGATCGATGTTAATAAACAAACCGTGGAAATCAGTGTTCGAAAGTTTTGCTTTTATCCTCAAAAAACGGGTCTGAATTATATCAAGGTTGCCGGATTTGAAATGGCGCAGGCAGCCACAAATTGGGCGCCGCCAACTGCAGAACAAGAAGGCTTGATTGGCGTCAACTGGTCCAAAGGCTGGGTCATCGAAAACAATGACATTCATGATTCAAAGTGCTGTGGAATTAGTCTGGGGTCTGTGCCAATTAGCAAGTCAAAACAAAATCAATTTGCGGCCAAGCATGATCGGCCGGGATATCAGTATCAAATCGAAGCCATGTTTCATGCGTATGCTCAAAACTGGGACAAGGACCATATTGGGTCCCATATCATTCGCCATAACCAAATTCATGATTGCGGTCAGGCTGGTGTGATTGGGTTCTTGGGTGGGGCCTTTTCAACTATCTCTGATAATCATTTCTACCAAATTGGGACCCGTTATGAATTTGGTGGCTGGGAAATTGCGGCCTTAAAATTGCATGCACCAATTGATACCATCATCGAACATAACCTGTGCAATCAATGTTCACTTGGTACATGGCTGGATTGGCAGGCGCAGGGAACCAGGATCACCAAAAACGTGTATGCAGAAAATTTGCGCGATTTACTTTTCGAGGTGAATCATGGTCCTTTCTTGGTTGATAATAATATGCTCTTGTCGAATGAGGCGATTAATGAATTCTCACAGGGTGGGGCGTTTGTTAACAATTTGATTGCGGGCAAAGTCCTGATTCAATCTGTCTTGAATCGAACGACGCCATACCATCAGCCACACTCGACCCTCATCAAGGGATACGCCTGTATTTATGGTGGGGATGATCGATATTTGAATAATATTTTTATTGGCAAGCCAAATGACCCTGACTTGAATAAACAGATTGGAACTGCTATCTACAATGGGAGTCCCACCTCGATGGCTGAATTTAAGGCTGCTGTCGAGCAACGACTTCCTGGAGATATCGAGTTGTTTGAAACGATTCGTCAGCCAGCATATATTGATCACAACGTTTATCTTGGCGGTGCCCAAGCCTTTGATCAGGAACAAACGACTATTCAACAAACTGAATGGCAGGCCAAATTGAAGGCGTCAGTTCAGAAATCAACGGTTGGGCTACAAATCAACATTCCACCAGAATTAATTGACTTTTTAGTGCCAATTCAAGATACCGAATCGCTTGGAAAAGTTCGATTGGCAGATGCAGATTTTGAAAATCGCGATGGTTCTGAAGTCAGAATTGATGAAGATATTAATCGTGATAAAAATGCGAGTCTGAGAATTGCGGGCCCAATTAATCAGCTAAAGCCCGGAATGAATCAGCTTAAATTCAGTGGTTTTTAAATTTGTACATTTCACCAGCTTCGTCATTTGGCGAGTGAAGGATGGTTAACAGATAAAGTGAGGTTCCAATAATGAGCGCAGAGCTCACTAATTGGAATCTTATTTTTGTCTGTTGAGTTTAAGCTAACGTAACGACACATCCTGCTATACCAGCTCTTTCGCCGGACATGATTTGAGAGCAAATTAGTCAGATGACAATTATTGTCCAATAGAAAACAAATAGCAGCATATCGACAAGTTTGTTTTGGGAATAAACTAACGTTGTACTTAATTAAGTTACGGTTTTCGAGATTATTCATTAGGTTTGGCTTTTTTTAAGGATGAATGAAAGCGGTTGCTAAGAGCCCTGGAGTTTATTGGCGATACAACTAAACGCAGCTAAATGACGGTGACGACCGTCTGAATGATTTGCAATTTTAACAAATGTTTGGGCTTTTAAAAATCACTTTTGTTCGGAATCAAGATAGTTTAACGCGTTTCATAAATAAAATTGTAAGCGGATCCACCCAGGTGGGCGGAATCAGGCTTGCAGTGAGCATGTCAATAAATAGAAAAGGTGAAGATGATGGCACAAAATGAAAATGTCCCAGAATGGCATGGGACGGTTCTAGATAGTGAGCAACCCAAGAAACCAATCAAAATTGGGATTGCCACCGGGATTGGCGCACTCTTATGGTTGGGACCTTATTTAGGAGTTAACGGTGTTTTGCTTCCTGCCAAGGTTCAACAGATTATCCCTTCTGAAAAAGCCCAAGTGGTCGCGTTACTGGCTTCGGCCGCAATGATTGCTGCAACGTTGGCGAACATTGTTATCGGTGGGTTCTCTGATATTACCCGATCAAGATTTGGTCGCCGGACCCCCTGGATCATTGCAGGATCTGTTGGAAGTTTGCTGACATTGCTGTGGTTTAACATGGCTGGCACGGTAACAATGATGGTGGTTGCCTGGTGTTCGTATCAAATTTGTTTGAACGCGATTGTTGCTCCATTGCTTGCATTTTTGCAAGACCAGGTTGCGCCGAAGAACCGGGGAACAATTTCATCAATTTACGCCTTTGGTTATGTAATCGGGCAATATGGTGGTCAAGTTGTTGGTGCGCAATTCTTAAGTCATGTAGGGACTGGGATTGTTGTCATGGCCTTCTTAACATTACTTTCTGGACCGCTTGCCGCAATTATCGTTCGGGAACCATCTAGCTTAGGAATGCCGAAGAAGCACTTTACCATGGGAATGGTTGTTCAAAACTTTATTTTCCCATTACATCATGCAAAAGACTTTTACTTAGCCCTGTTTGGTAAGTTATTAATCAACACGGCGACGACTGCCATCATGGGTTATCAATTGTACATCTTGAGTGATTACATTCAGTTAAATACTGGTGGTCAACAGAAGTACATTTCAATCATTAACATGATGCTGATGGTAACTGCAATTATTATGTCAATCAGTGCTGGTCCGGTCTCTGACTGGATGAAGAGTCGTAAAATCCCCGTATTCATTGCAGCGTTCTTAGTTGCTGTCGGGGTTGCCTTCCCAATGTTGAGCCGTAACCCTTGGACTATGTTAGTTTACGGATTACTTGCCGGTCTTGGAATGGGAATCTTCTTTGCGGTTGACCAAGCCTTGAACTTGGAAGTTTTGCCAAATCCACAAACAGCCGCTAAAGATTTAGGAATCTTGAATTTAGCTAACACTGGTTCACAAATTATTGGACCAATTGTGGCTGCCTCAATCGTTACAGCTAACCACGGCAGCTACTTTGGAATATTCCCGGTATGTGCCGGTCTTGCCCTTATCGGTGGCGTGATGATTCTCTTTGTTAATGAGCATCGAGACGTGAAGACGCAAGAAGCAAATGCCAAGTAACAGTCAGAATGGTATCAATCAGTCCTTAAGGTGTATTGTCTTTGCCACCTTAGGATTGTCATAAATGATGTAAAGACAAATACAAAACAGAGGTGAATTTTATTTATGAGTGCAACACAAATCGAAAGTACTCAAGACTCACAACTTGTAAAGAGTGAGTTGAGCACCACGACCGAGAAGCTTCATAATAATCTCGAAGTTGGCACTGAAAAGCGTCAAGAAATTTGGGGCTTTGGCCAAACTTTTAACGAATTAGGTTGGCAGGCATTACAAAGTCTTTCTGAAGAAAAGCGCAATGAGATTTTGGACGATTTGTTCAAGCCTGGTGAAGGCGAAAATTATCGAATCTGCCGGATCCCGGTTGGTGCCAGTGATTATGCTTTAAACTGGTATTCATTAGACGAAACACCGGATGATTATGAATTAACAGATTTTTCCATCGAACGTGATAAAAAGTATTTAATTCCGTATATCAAGGCTGCCCAAAAGCGGAACCCAGACATCGTCTTTTCCGCTTCACCATGGAGTCCGCCTACATGGATGAAGACTAAGCCCGTGTATAACTACGGAATCTTGAAACATGATGAGAAGACCCAACAAGCTTATGCCAATTACTTTGTAAAGTTCATTCAAGCATATGAGGCTGAAGGAATTCATATCAGCCAATTGTTCCCCCAAAATGAACCACAACGGGATCAGAAATTCCCATCATGCTACTGGACTGGTGAAGAGTTACGTGATTTCATTAAGAATTATCTTGGACCAACCTTTGAAAAAGCAGGGTTGAATACCGATATTTGGTTAGGAACGATCAATTCACCACTCGAAGATACGGAAATGACCAAGGATGAAACCACTGACTATCCCGTCATTACCGAAACGGTTCTTTCAGATCCAGATGCTTACAAGTACATTAAAGGGGTTACCTACCAGTGGGCAGGCAAGTCAGTGCTGCAACGGACTGTTCAATCATTCCCAGAACTGAATTACTTCCAGTCAGAATCTGAATGTGGTAATGGTAACAATACTTGGACGTATGGGGAATATGTCTTTAACCTGTTCCGTCACTATATCAGTAACGGCGTAAATGCTTATATGTACTGGAACTCCGTTTTACAAGATGGTGAAAGTACCTGGGGCTGGCTGCAAAACAGCATGATCTCAGTTGATTCTAAGACTGGACAATCGACGTTGAACCCTGAGTACTATGTCATGAGACATTATGCGCATTATGTTCAACCTGGTGCCCACTTGCTTTCATATGGTGGTCACGCCGCTGGTGAAGCGACGGCGTATGAAAACCCAGATGGCAGCAATGTTGTGGTTATGTCAAACAGCATGAATCATGATCGTGATATTACGATTAATGTTAAGGGTGACACATATAAGGCCCATCTAAAGGCACATTCATTCAGTACGTTTATATTTAAGTAAAAATTTTAGTATGGTATCAACCAACTTACAAACAAAAAGGAGGGACGGGGATCTTGATTCCTCGTCTCTCTTCTTTACAAAAATCTTGAATGGTTATTTGTTAAGAATTATTAACTAATGGAGGAATCGTATCGTGAAACTAGCAAGAAGATTCCGACGATTGGCTAAAGGGGCAGTTATAGCCGCTGCAGTGGCCGTCGTTGAAACAACCGGATTGTCAGTATCAACCCAAGCTGATAGTAAGCTAACACCAATTAACACTAATGTGTACACGCCTAAGAATGATGGTAGTGGTTGGTTAAATGGCAAGAATTATGCTGCCCTATCACCACGAGTCATTCAATTGGAACACCAAGCAAACCCCAAAGATAACGGAAAATTGCTAATGACTTTTGAACAGGTCATTACAAATAATCAGGCCAAAACGGGAAGTCCAAGTTTTCCAATTTATGAAAGTGATGATAGTGGTAAAAGTTGGAAGAAGGTTTCTAGCGTCCTGCCAACCAATCACCAAGGCAATAGTCCTAGATGGGGATTCATGAACTGCCCACAGCTTTATGAATTGCCAGAAAAGATTGGTGACATGCCAAAGGGAACAGTTGTGTTGGCAGGAAATGCCACACCAAATGACTTCAACGATCCTAAGGCCGCAACTGACCTTGAGATGATGAGAAGCGACGATGCTGGTCAAAATTGGACGTTTGAAAGTTCAATTGCCACCGCTGGTCCTAGCAAGTTACTTGGCGATCCAGTCTGGGAACCATACTTAATGGTTTATAATCATCAATTAGTTTGTTATTACTCGGATGAACGGGATAGTAGTGGTCTTAAACCAAAAGCCCAAGCCTTAGTTCACCAAACGACGACGGATGGTAAAACTTGGTCGCCAATCAAATTTGACGTTGATCCGAATAAGATCAGTGATAGTCGCCCTGGGATGGCAACTTTAGCTCAGTTATCGAATGGTAAGTGGGTCCTAACTTACGAACAAGAGGGGGGCAAAAATTCGGGAGCCAAGATTTCTGACGACCCAACCAATTTCAATAGTGCAGATGCTGGTACGACGATCGCCCCAGGTGGTGCTCCATATGTGACAAAATTAAACAATGGCGACATTGCCTTTAATAACAATGGAAATAGCACGAGTGATAACAAAGGCGGATATGTATTTGTCTTTAAGGATCAGGAAAGCTTGTTAAAAGGGACCTGGCACCCAACTAAGCAATATTCAACACAAACAGGAATTGGCTACAATCGTCAGATATTACCATTAGCTAATGGGATGCTGCTGATTGCCAATGGTCATGAAACCAATTGGAATCCAAGTCGAATTGATGTTGAAACGATTGACGTTGGGGACACGGAACAAACTGGCGGCAATGTCACCGTTCATTATGTTGACCAAAACGGCAAATCGATAGCTCCTGATGATGTGTTAAAAGGTGGTCAAATTGGTACCAGTTATGACGTAAGTGCTAAGACAGCAAAACAAATTGATGGTTATACCTTAACGGGCATTACGACTGGCAAAGATGACGTAACTGGTAATTTTGGTGCTGACCCAATCGATATTACGGTGAGCTATCGAACGATCCAGTCGAGTGGTACGCCAACCGGGCCAATTATACCTAATTCGAATACGCCGACTAATCCGACCAACCCGACTACAGATACGCCCACTAAGCCGACTTCAACTAATCAAGCGGCTAAACCTACAAAAGTCAAACCATTCATGGCTTATGCCAAACGAGTAGTCTACAAGTACGATAAAGCCACGTTTACTCACTCGGCTCGTTTAAGCAAGGTTGCCAAGAATACAACAATGAAAGTTGTGGCAACGGCTCAATCAACTAATGGTGCTAAGCGCTATCAGTTAAGTGATGGTACTTATGTAACAGCCAAGGATTCGTTTGTGGCCCCACTATACTTAACAAAGAAAGTTAAACAATTGCGGGTCATCAAAACAGAAGGTGTATACACGTATAAGGAACGAACGTTGGCCAAGAAGAATCGGGTTAAGCATGTAAAACGAGGGACGACATTGAGAGTGAAGAGATTGATTACTCACCGTCTCACAACTCGCTATCAATTAACTAATGGCAATTACGTGACGGGGAATGTACAGTTCGTCAAATAAGTGTATTGGTTAATAATTCAATTTGGTTAATCCTTTATCCTCCGTGTAACCCCATTTACGGAGAGATGAAGAATTAAAATAAGCTTGCTGCTAAAAATTCTGACTTTTTGGCGGAGCTGAGATGGCAGTGCGGTCAAAAGCACGGCCATTTTTTGTTAGTACCCGCGAATAATAATATAACAAATCAATAAAAAGCCATTAACTGAAAGTCGGCTAACTTTCAATTAATGGCTTTTTGATCATATTATATGGAACACGAGAGCTATATTACTGTTCCGCATTTGCCGTAACCAGACTGCGTTGATGCAGGTAGGTCACGCCACCGAAGACGACGGTCCAGATGATGGCACCGACCGCACCGATGATATTCTGTGGAATGAAGAACAACGTGATAAAGATAATGGCAAAGAAGGCAATGGTGAGTGGGCTAGTGACCGAATACCAAGGCATTTTGAAGCCATTTGGCAAGAAGTCGGTCGACTCACGATACTTTCTGTGGGCGATCATGGCCAGTGCATAAACGATGATGTACATGTCGTTAGATGAGCCGGCAACAATCGTGAAGACGGAAGCAGTGGCACTGGTTAAACTCATGATCGGGGTGATCAACAAGAAGAGTGCCGAGACAATGATTGCGGCAGCGGGAACGCCATTTTTGGAAATCTTGGCGATATGTTGGTGCATCCAGCTATCTTCCGGATTTTCTTGAGCAATTTGATACATGTGGCGGCCAGCTGAGAAGATGAAACTATTCAATGATGATGAAGCTGACGTCAACACAACAAAGTTAATGATGGCAGCCGCTGCAGGGAAACCAGCCAATTTGAATACCTGAACAAATGGGCTGCTGGCTGCGTTGAGGTGAGTCCAAGGAATAATCCCCATGATGACAATCAAAGCGCCAAAATAGAAGATCAAGATTTTCAGTAAGGTTTCATTAACAGCCTTCTTGATAATCTTGTGAGGAGTTTCGGCTTCACCAATGGTAATGCTGACAAATTCGATTCCTTGAAAGGCAAAGAAGACCATCGGAAAGGCGGAAATAAATCCTAAGCCACCATGAGGGAACATTGTGAAGTTATGAAAAATGTTTTGAATGGATGCATGACCAAGTGGGGTAACTGAATGACTGAACATCATGAATGCCCCGGTAGCGATCAAGGCAAGAATGGCAATAATCTTAATTAAAGCGAACCAGAATTCTGCCTCGCCAAATACTTTGGCGGCGATTAGGTTAACTGAAGCCAAAGTTCCCAGGAAGACTAATTGAATAATCCACGAGGGGATATTGGGGAACCAGAATTGAATGTAAGTAGAAATGGCTGTGATTTCAGCCATGGCACAAAATGAAAGCCCCAGCCAGTAAGTCCAGCCTGTGAAGTGACCAACTGTTGGCCCCAAATATCGGGTAATAAAGGCAACAAATGTATGTTGTGAGGGATCAGAATAAAGCATTTCGCCAATTGCCCGCATCATTAAGAAGAAAAAGATTCCTAATACTAAATAAACTAATAAAATAGAGGGTCCGGTCTTACTGATGGTGGTTCCGGAGCCAAGAAACAACCCGGTACCAATCGTGCCACCAATCGCAATCATTTGAACGTTGCGGTTGCTTAAGGACCGCATCGTACCATCTGCATTTTCAGTAATCTGAGATTTTTCCATGAACTAACTTCCTTTCAAAAATTTAAATAATAGCTTAAATTAGAGAATCTCTAATCAAATTGGCATTATCCTACCACAGATGATCATTGTGGTGGCATTTTTGAAAGGAAGTTTTAACATCATTTTTTAATTTTAGAATATTTTTTATGGAAATAAGGAAAAGTGAGCAATCTTCCTATGAAAATAAAAAAATTCTTTCAAAGCATGGAAGCAAGTAGTGGGAGTTGGACCATCAGTCTCTGATGAGCAGATTTCTGCTACTTATCTTCCGGTAGCTTCAGCGGTCGGGGGCCAATATTGGTCGTAAAGGCCACGTTCGTATGGGTATTTCCAAACTCCTTTAACGACGCGTTAAATTCGTTCAGCTCAGTCATCGTTTTGTAAAAGACTTTGAGCTGAACGGCGGCGTCCCCAGTGATGTAGTTACACTCGACGACATTAGGAACTTTTGAAATAAATTCAACAAACTTCGGCATCTGCTTGTAGCTGACATCCAGCCGGACGAATGCTTTGATGAGGTAGCCTAATTTTTCGTAATTAACATTAGCGGTGTAGCCGTTGATAAATCCATGGTTTTCCAAGTTCTGTAGGCGAACGGAAGCCGATGGCGCAGAAATGAAACAGCGTTCCGCGATACTTTTAACAGAAGCGCGGCCGTCTTCTTGTATAATGTTGAGAATTTTGCGATCTAATTTGTCCATCTAATCGGGCTCCCTTCGTAAACCAAATGATAAATTACATTATATCATCACTAAATTGGGTTTGCTGATCTAGGCATTTCAGCTAATTATGTCAAAAAATCAGTGAAAGGGATTGCAAATAAATTCTAATGTTGTAGAATATAGCTTGTAAGTTGGTTGTGCAAACAAACTAATTAAAAATTGGAGGACTTCTAAATGAGTTATTGGAATGTCGATAAAATCAAGTACGTTGGTACCGGAGAAAAAAAGTCAGGATTAGGGTTCCAGTATTACAATCCAGATGAAGTTGTTGGTGGTAAGAAAATGCGTGACTGGTTACGCTTTGCCGTAGCATACTGGCACACATTTGATCAACGACTAGTCGATCCATTTGGCGACGGAACTGCCCTTCGTCCATATGACAAGTACACAGATCCAATGGACCAAGCATTGGCAAAAGTGGATGCTGCCTTTGAATTCTACGACAAATTAGGCGTTGACTTCCTTTGCTTCCATGATCGTGACTTAGCTCCTGAAGGTGACACCCTTCGTGAAACTAACAAGAACTTGGACAAAGTGGTTGATAAGATTGTTGAGAACCAAAAGACTTCCGGAATGAAAGTTCTTTGGAATACTTCAAACTTGTTCACGAACCCTCGATTTGTTGAAGGTGCCGGTACTTCTCCATATGCAGACATCTTTGCCTACTCAGCTGCTCAATTAAAGCACAGTCTTGAAATTGGTAAGCGAGTTGGCTCTGAAAACTACGTATTCTGGGGCGGCCGTGAAGGTTACGAATCACTTTGGAACACTGATATGAAGCGTGAACAAGAACATGCTGCCAAATTATTCCACATGGCTAAGGATTACGCTAACGAAATTGGCTTCGACGCTCAGATGTTGCTCGAACCAAAGCCAAAGGAACCAACCACTCATCAATATGACTTTGATGCCGCAACCACTATTGCGTTCATGAAGGAATACGGCTTGGACAAAGACTTCAAGCTGAACTTGGAAGGCAACCATGCCAACTTGGCAGGACACACTTATCAACACGAAATCCGCGTTGCTAGAGAAGCTGGTTTGCTTGGTTCCCTTGATGCTAATCAAGGTGACAAGTTAATTGGCTGGGATATCGATGAATATCCATCAAATCTTTACGAGACAACCGCTGCAATGACTGAAGTTGTTGAAAATGGCAGCATTGGCCCTCGTGGTGGCTTGAACTTTGACGCTAAACCACGTCGTTCATCATTCGAACCAGAAGACCTCTTCTATGGCCACATTGTTGGTATGGATAGCTTTGCTGCTGGTTTGCGGGTAGCTGTTGCTATGAAGAGTGATGGCGTTCTTGATAACATTGTTAAGAACCGTTACAGCTCATTTGATTCAGGAATTGGTGCCGATATCGAAAGTGGCAAGGCCAGCATGGCTGACCTTGAAAATTACTCATTAGATAAGACCCAAAAAGAATTGCGTGACGCAACGCATTCTGATCATTTGGAAGAGATTAAAGATACGATTAATCATTATATTATCCAGACACTAAAATAGAGTGCGGAACCAAGCGGTTAGAGACTGGAACCTAAGTTTTCTCCGCCAGAAATCCTGGGCTTGGATTTTTGGTGGAGAATGCTTAGGTGCAAGTCTCTGCTTGGTGGAGCACATTTCCACTATGTTGCCAGGGGACCATTACCAGGTTTGAAATTTTTGGTGATGGTGCTTATGCGCAGATTGCTGCTTGGTGGAGCACGTTTCAGCAATATAATGGTTGAACACAACGTATAATGGGAATGGAATTAATTTTCCATTCCCATTTTTAGATGAAGGAGGAACACATATGACCGACTGCGTATTAGGAGTGGATCTCGGCACGAGTGCCGTCAAGGTCTCGGCCGTCACCCAATCCGGGGAGATTATCGCCCAAGAAGGGATGGATTTCCCGCTCAATCAACCCAAGCCAGGCTATGCGGAACAAAACCCCAACGACTGGGTGAACGCAACGACTGTGGCGATTGTTAAATTGATTTTAAATGATTCACTGAAACCAGAACAAATTAGGGGGATCAGTTATTCGGGTCAAATGCACGGATTGGTCTTATTAGATGAAGATAATAAGGTCTTGCGGCCAGCCATGCTCTGGAACGACACCCGTTCTACCAAACAACGCGAAGAAATTATGGCTAAGATGGGTGACCGCTTTGTTGAAATTACCCATAATCAGCCGCTCGAAGGCTTTACGCTGCCAAAACTCCTTTGGGTGAAGGAAAATCAACCAGAAATCTTTGCCAAAGCGAAGACCATGCTGCTGCCCAAAGATTACCTGCGATTTAGAATGACCGGCAAGTTAGCGATCGATTATTCGGATGCTACTGGAACGGTCATGCTGGATGTAGATAAACAGGAATGGAGCCAGGAGATCTTGGACGCCTTCGATATTCCAGCCAGTCTCTGCCCACCGTTGGTTCGGTCCATCGATAACACTGGTAATATTGACGAATGGTATTCAATGTATTCCGGCCTCTCAACCGATACGGTCACATTTGGTGGTGGCGCTGATAATGCCTGTGGGGCCGTTGGAGCCGGAATTGATAGTCCTTCCAAAGTACTTTCAAGTATTGGGACCTCTGGCGTTATTTTAAAATACGAACCCCAAAAGGAAACCAATTATAATGGTGTCTTGCAGTATGAAGACCATGCCATTCCAGATGCTTACTATTCAATGGGGGTTACTTTGGCCGCTGGTTTTTCACTCAGCTGGTTCAAAAAGACGTTTGCTGAAAAAGAAGACTTCACTGAAGTTGTAGATAGTGCCGCCAAATCAACAGTTGGTGCCAATGGATTATTGTTTGCTCCATACATTGTGGGTGAGCGGGCCCCCTATGCCGATGCTGATGTTCGAGGCAGTTTCATCGGGATTGACGGCATTCACAAACGCTATGATTTTGTTCGGGCCGTCTTGGAAGGGATCATCTTTTCATTCAGGGATATCTTGGACATCTATGAAAAGGAAGGCGCCAAGTTTGATACGGTTGTGTCAATCGGTGGTGGTGCCAAGAGCCCATTGTGGCAACAAATTCAAGCTAATATTTTCAATACCAAAGTGGTTTCCCTGCAAAATGAACAGGGACCAGGCCTAGGTGCCGCAATGTTGGCTGCTGTTGGTCTCGGCTGGTTTGAAAATATGCAAGAATGTACCAAAGTTTTTGTGAAGTTTAAGGATGTATTCCTGCCAGAAGAAGACGATGTTGTCAAGTATCAGAAATTGCATGACATCTATAAGCAGATTTATCCAAGTACCAAGCAGATTACCCATGAGTTAGTCGCTTATCGTCGGGAGAATGAAGAACAGTAAGCCACTAGGTTAATAACAAAAAAGAACCGTTGTCCCGAGGGAAGCGGTTCTTTTTGCATCGTTATTGAAATTATCTGTAAACCATCCCACCATCAACCAGAATTGTTTGACCGGTAATGTAGTCTGAATCTGGGGATGCTAAGAATGAAACGAGGTTGGCAACATCTGATGGTACTTCGTAACGACCTAATGAAATATCAGCCGTGTATTGGGCAAAAGCGTCACCTGGTTTGAGGGATGGATCGTTCTTAACCATCTCGGCGTCAATCCGATCCCACATTTTGGTTTTGGCAACGCCGGGTGCATATGCATTGACATTAATCTTGTACTTAGCGAGCTCTTTTGAAGCTGTCTGGGTAAACGAACGAACCACGTGTTTGGTAGCGGAATAAGTGCCTAACATTGGATAGGATTCGTGGCCGGCAATACTGGAGGCGCTGATAATTTTACCGCCTCCACCTTGTTTGATGAACTGGTCGGCGGCTGCCTGGGTACCAAAGAGCATCCCGAAGGCGTTAATTGAGAACAGCCGTTGAAGTTCGTTTTCGTCGATCTCAAGTAACGGCTTAACCGCTTCTACCCCAGCATTATTAACGAATACGTCCAAGCGGCCAAAAGTATCAACCGCATGTTTTACCAAGGCAAATTGGTCATCTCGCTTGGAGACGTCGCCAGAAAAACTGGTTACCTCAATTCCTTTGTCCTTAAATTCTTTCTCAGTTTCAGCTAATAAATCCTTATTGATATCGTGAAGTACAATTGCAAACCCATCTTTTGCCAGTCGTTCAGCGATGCCTTTCCCCAAACCACCTGCTGAACCAGTGATAACTGCAACTTTTTCTGCCATGATTAATTCCTCCCCAAAAACAAGTGAGCGGATCCAAGCGGGAATAATCGGAATATAAGTCTCCTTCGGTGGAAATCCTGGTTTAGGGGATTTCTGCCGAAGGTGCTTATATGCAGATTATTGCTTGGAGGAGCTGTCCTAAAAAACAAGTGAGTGGATCCAAGCGCTTAGAGATCCGAGTGTAAGTCTCCTCGAACAGAAATTCCGGTTTGGGGAATTTTTGTTCGAGGTGCTTACATGCAGATCTCTGCTTGGAGGAGCTGTCCTAAAACAAGTGAGCGGATCCAGGCGGTTAGCAACCGGAACGTAAGTCTCCACAAGCAGAAAGCCAGAATCCACTAATTTCACATGGACACTTACACGTTGATCTCCACTTGGAAAAGCCGTCCCAACAGGTAACTAAAGCATTTGAATACAGTTACATAATACCTCGCTTGTGAATCGATTGCACACAATTACGTTTTAATTTTTGGTCGAGCTGATTAATTATTTTTTCAGTTAGTAAAATAACTTTCTTAACCAGTTGGAAAGGATTTCAAAATTAGTTCATCGCCGGCAACAAGTTGATACCTACAATGATAATCGCTATAATGAATTCCATATGCAGAAATTCGATTTTAGTAAGGATCTTGAAATATGACAAAAAATAAACGACCTCAATGGCAAAAAAACATGTGGGCCTTGTGGTTTGGCAACTTTGCAACTGGTGCTGGCGCGAGTATGTCGATGCCGTTCCTACCATTATTTATCAATGAAATGGGTAACTTTCCCAAATGGCAACTGACCCTCTACGCTGGGCTGGCTTTTTCCAGTGTGTTCCTTAGTCAGGCGATTGTGTCGCCGCTTTGGGGCAACTTAGCCGATCGAACGGGACGAAAGCCAATGCTGCTGCGGGCATCGATTGGGATGACGATTAGTGCAACTTTAACCGGCCTATCAACGAACGTCTGGATGCTCATTGCCATTCGACTCATCCAGGGGACATTTTCTGGTTACATTAATAATGCTTATGCACTGGTTGCCAGTGAAGTTCCCCGTGAACAAAGCGGCCGGACGATGGGCGCATTAACCACTGGAAACGTTGGCGGTCAATTGATTGGTCCAATTATTGGTGGCTTTCTCTCTGGCATTTTCGGCTATCGACTACCATTCTATATGTTCGGTTTTATGATGCTACTCGCTTCTTTGACGACCTGGATATTTGTGAAGGAAGACTTTAAGCCTCGGCCAAAGACTGCAAAAACCGGTATCAAGGACGCGTTTGTAGGCGTTAAACATAAGCGCGTCGTTCTTGCGATGATTGCTTCCTCAATGCTCATTATGGCGGCGACGACTTCGATCAATCCTATTATCAGTTTGTTTGTTAAAGAATTGATGCACAGTCATGGTAACGTTGCGTTTGCCAGTGGAATTATCGCGGCATTGCCAGGAATCGCCACCCTATTCTCGGCCCCATACCTTGGACGGCTAGGTGATCATATCGGACCGGAAAAGATTTTATTAGCCGGATTAATCTTCTCGGCGGTTGTCTTTTTCCCGATGTTCTTCGTTACGACCGTGTTAATGTTGGGCATTTTGCGATTCTTGATTGGCATTGCCAACGCGGCTTTATTGCCAATCACTCAAACGGTCATGACCCTTGAGGCACCCGCGAGGTCTGTTAGTCGGATCTTTAGTTATAATCAATCGTTTCAAGCAATTGGTGCGGTTGTTGGCCCAATGCTGGCTTCTGGGGTTGCCGGGGTGCTGGATTACCGTTATGTATTCTTGATGACAACGCTGTTGGTTGTGATCAACTTGCTGGTCGTAGTGATCGCCTATAAGAAGGACAAAGTGAATGTGACTTCGATTTCGGAGTAAGCCATTATTGTGACTCGTTTCTTATCATTTTATTTCTGAATAGTTACAAAGAAAAGACTTTCTCATTAAGTTCAGGCATATATTTTCCCTGGCAATCTTGATCGTGTTAACATTTAAATAGCGTCAGATATTCTGGACGTGAAAATATGTGGGGAGTTGAACTTATGAATTCAGGATTAAAAAAATCATTATATTTTGGGTTGGCAGCTGTTTCAATGTTAGCTGCGTCAGGTTTGGCCACAACGAATGCAAGTGCCAAATCATATGCAAAAGTCACGTCAAACGAAACAATGACAAGTGCGCCAGCAAGTCGTAACGTTACGACGAATGGGTCGAACGCTTTGTATACAAAAGCTGGTACGTTGCGTGGCGCTCGTTTGATTGCTTCCAAGTACACATTGCAGAGCTATGGAAATTCCAAGAGCTCAACTAAATACTTCCGAGCATATCGAGTGGCAACCACTAATAAGGGATCTGTCTATTATAAGGTCGTTTCATTCAATGGAAATTATCGTGGATGGATCTACGGTGGTAAGTCAACCGGTAGTTTTGGTGGGGGACTTGCAACCGCTAATACCATGACGAATGCGAACATGCCAACCGTTACAACTGGTTATACTTTAAAAGACAATAACAAGAACACACTTTGGGTCAACCCTAAGTGGTCTCAGTACAAGGCTCAGCAAACGAACATGAGTGGGTACAAGACTGGCGATACATTTACAATTACCGGTGCTGCTACCAAGACTCGTGAGGGTTATCTCTATTATCAAGTGACTGACGATAACAATACTGCGATTACTGGCTGGGTTTACGCAGGCGGCTTGAATGCTCCCGCAAATAACAACACGCCAACTTCCAACAACAGCTTAAAGATTAATTATCTTAATGCTCAGGGTCAGTCAGTTGGTAGTTACCAGTGGATTATCCAACCAAGTGATTTAAAGAGTGGTGCTAAGTTATTATATGGTGCCAAGCTAGGCGACATCTTGAACACAACTGATTCACTCACTTCAGCCGTTTCCAAGAACGTCCCTGCAGGTTATGTGGTAAGCAAGACCCAACCTAATACAAGCCTTGCTAATCTGACAGTTGGTAGTGATAACTATGCGGTTTATGTTGATGCTGCGAATGCCCAATATACATCACAAGTTACTTATTATTTGACTAACACCAATAGTCAAATTAACGCTGGTCAACTCGTCGGAAACACGTATCCAGCATTGTCGGATTCAGAAAAAGCCCTCTTCTCTAGTAACGGCCAGGGTGTGATTGCGACATCACTATTTGATAATCAGTTGTTTACAACTGGTAAGCTTGCTACTTTAAATGGTGTTGGCGGAACAACCTATTACTTTGACAAGAATCGAACACTTACTGAAAATGCTAACGCTCGTTATGGTGACACGCTGAAACTGTATTATATGCAACGACAGTAACAGTGAGGTGTTTTTAATAATCTGAGTACAACGAAGCCAGCCTCTAGTCTGATAGGGGTTGGTTTTTGTTTTCATAATTTGCAGGCAGAATAAATGACAACATTATTTATCACATGCTAATATGATTATCGGGATAATTTCTGGTTGCAAGTAGTTAATTTTCCCGACTGTTATAACGGCATGACGCAGTGGATCGCAGGGGATGCTCATTTGACATAGCTGAATCATTACGGGGGATTGACGACTGTCAAGATTAATGTTGTTCAGCTAAAGTTAAAACTGCTGCATGCTAAATATTCTCCGAGTAAGGCCCAAAATGACGATTTCTGGGTCTTTTTTGGTGCGACATTCTCGCGTTTCATTCCTAAAAGCGTCATAATAAAGTTACTCATCACAATTAAATTAAAAAGGGGAGACGAACATGTCAATCTTAACTGATACCTACGAATTAAATAACGGAATCGCCATTCCTAAAGTTGGCTTTGGCACCTGGCAGATTCCAGGTGGTCAACAAACATACGACGCCGTTAGTCTGGCGCTTAAGGCTGGGTACCGCCATATTGATACCGCTAAAGCTTACCGCAACGAAAAAAGCGTTGGTGAAGCCATTTTAGATTCCGATGTTGATCGCGAGAACGTTTTTGTGACTTCCAAGCTGCCAGCGGCTACTAAAACATACGATGGCGCAATTGCCGACTTTCGGTCAACCATGAAGGAACTGAACCTTTCATATCTTGACCTGTATCTCATTCATGCGCCGTGGCCATGGAATGAACGTGGCGCCAACTATGATGAAGGAAATGTGGAAGTGTGGAAGGCCATGCAGGATATTTATGCCAGCGGCGATGTTAAGGCAATTGGCGTTTCCAATTTTAATGTGCATGATCTCGAAAATATCTTGCAGATGGCAGATGTGAAGCCGATGGTTGATCAAATTCGCTACTTCGTTGGGTACACAGAACCGCAGATTACCAAATTTGCCCAAGATAACGGGATGCTGGTTGAAGCTTACTCACCTTTAGCAACCGGAGGAATTTTGGAGAACGAAGACATCACCCGAATGGCTGACAAATATGGGGTAAGTGTTGCCCAACTAGCGATTAAGTTTGTTCTGCAGAATGGCGTTCTACCACTACCAAAGGCAACTCATCAAGAACATATTGAAAACAATACCAAATTGGATTTTGAAATTAGCCCGGAAGATATGCAGGCACTGAATGCAATGTCTGGGACCGACATGGGTTAACGATATTAGCATCAACAATGAACAAGGGAGAATATGTAAGTTATGGCAAATGTATTAATTTTAGGTGCGAATGGTCAGATTGCAAAACTGGCTGAAAAGCAATTGTTAAATGAAACAGATCATCATTTGACGTTATTCTTGAGAAATTCTAAACGGCTCTCGATTAGTGATCCGAGTCGTGAAAAGGTGATTGATGGGGATGCGACTGATGTCAAGGACATTGTGGCCGCCTTAGATGGTATTGACATCGTTTATGCAAACTTGGCTGGTCGCAACATTGAGGAAGAGGCCAAGGCAGTGTTGGCCGCAATGGACCAAACCGGCGTTAAGCGGTTGATTTGGATTTCAACTTTAGGGATTTACGATGAAGTTCCTGGCAATTTTGGTAAATGGAATCATCAGCAGTTGGATGGTGGGTATCTTGAACCCTATGCTGCTGCCGCAAAAGTTATCGAAAGCTCGGGCTTGGATTATACCATCATCCGGCCAGCCTGGTTGTCAAACGATGATATTGTGAGTTATGAAACAACTCAAAAGGGCGAGCCGTTCAAAGGTACCAAGGTGTCACGTAAGAGTATTGCAGACTTTGTCGTGCATTTGATTAATGATCCAAGCGCTCAGGTTCGCCATTCAGTTGGCATTAACCAGCCGAATACGGATGGAGACAAGCCGTCGTTCATGTAGTGAGTCAAGTAACCCAACAAAGTCAATGATGTTTCACCAATCGAATAACCAAAAATAACCGCAAACTTCAGTTTCCATTAAGAAGTTTGCGGTTTTCTTAAACTCAAGTGAATTTTGAGCGTTAGTTTGTGTTTTTAAGCTTCGGTTAAGTCAGTTCAATTAATCTAGGGATAATCAAATATGAAAGGACGGGATGCAGAGAACAACCAAAATACCTATATTGAAACAAAGGGGAGATTGAACACGATTAAACTGAAGAAAGTATTATTTACAGCAGGTGCCAGCTTGGTGATGACGGGAACTATCTTCGGATCGGTGATTTCCGCTAACGCAGCGGTCACCTCGACACAACCTCAACAAGCCAAAAAGTTTCGGCCGAGTGTTGAAACTGAAAGTCAGCATCTCGATCCTGACCTGATGGCTAAAGTGGATCTCACAATCAACCAAGACAATTCATTAAAGAACGTTGAACCACCTAAAATAGCAACCACTCAGTCGGAAACCTCGGCGGAAACTTTAACCAATAACAGCGGCTTCGAGCACCGACCTGAAAAGCTCACCAATTCATCATATAAGACGGCTGATTCGGGATTGACCGACAATGGCAATGTTAATAGCAGCCAAAGCAGTATCAGATATACCCAATCCAGTTAAAACAGGAGATCAACAAGAAAGGTGATGACCAAATAAAAAAATATTGAGATTCTTTCCAGATTTAAGCTTCAGTTAAGCTCAACTCGATATTATATAGACAATCAAATATGAAGGAAGGCGATAACAACAGCACAACCCAACATGATTTCTAACCCAGCTTCTCCAATAATGATTTATACGAAAGGAAGGATGCACACAGTGCCTACAACAACAAACCGAAAATTATATTTTAAATATGATCGACAAGAAACTTCCAATCATCAGAAGATTATTGTTTGGAGTTGCTACTAAAACCGAAGTGAGTTAACCCGGTCCGTGAGCCGAAACTCGAAATCTATTTTGAAAGAAGGGATGCCCGTGAATCAATAAGCCGATTGGCAACGATACACCCAAATATAATAATTCACCCCTCAAATAATTACTAAGAAACCCCAACGATTTCTTAACTTCATGAATTACCCCTCAATATGAAAAAAATCCCTTAAGTCCCTGCGTGTTAGCGGGGGCTTTTTTGTGCTTTTGTAAAATGATTAGGGATTTGAGATGGGCCTTTGTGAGTGGTCCACCATTTGCCATTTCAACAATCCCTTTTTCGTAGCACCAGCAAATATTTTTTGTTATTCTTAAGGTGGCTAATTGGCTAGGGGTATGGATTGGTGTAGGAAGGAACTTTCTAGTTCAAACTAATGAAAAACAGTTGAATTGGAATTTTCAAATGCCGAGATGACAGGCTTTCTTTAGTGTATTCCCCACGTATGTGGGGGTGATCCTACTTTTAGTAAGCAGCAAATATTTTCTACTAAGTATTCCCCACGTATGTGGGGGTGATCCTATCATTGATCATTGATATCGAATCAGGAACAAGTATTCCCCACGTATGTGGGGGTGATCCTTACTACGATGCAGGCTGGTATAGCTGAGAAAGGTATTCCCCACGTATGTGGGGGTGATCCCCATGAGGAGCGACTCAAGAACTTGGAAGTTGAGTATTCCCCACGTATGTGGGGGTGATCCCACCCATTGCCAGTTGTTGAATCTGTTGACCAGGTATTCCCCACGTATGTGGGGGTGATCCTTTTTCAGCTTGCCGCCGGTTTGCTCGTACTTAGGTATTCCCCACGTATGTGGGGGTGATCCTCTACGGAATAACTGATTAGGTAAGGTGAAGATGTATTCCCCACGTATGTGGGGGTGATCCTAATAACGGTTTCTCCCAATGCCAAAACGTCGCGTATTCCCCACGTATGTGGGGGTGATCCTATAGCACAATCTTTCTGCGAGGTGGGCGTGGTGTATTCCCCACGTATGTGGGGGTGATCCTGGTTGACACCTATTTGGATAATTTGACCGACCGTATTCCCCACGTATGTGGGGGTGATCCTGAGTTCCACACGCTGCTGATAAACGAACTTGAGTATTCCCCACGTATGTGGGGGTGATCCCAGTATCCTTATACAATTTGATGATGCGATATTGTATTCCCCACGTATGTGGGGGTGATCCTCCTTGTGCAGTCAATGAACCGTCAATAATTCGGTATTCCCCACGCATGTGAGAATCCCGTTATTTTGAATGTTCACCGATCCAACAATTTCTTGAATTCATTAACTTAAAATATTCACGTCAAATGTTTCAAAATATCCTATAATAAAATTGTTTCTTGTTCCCAAAATGAAAGATGGTGATTATTATCAAATTTAAACGACTCTTACTAATTGCATTGCTACCAATTTTATTATTAACGATAACCTGTGCGCCGACTCACGCCGCTACTTGGCATCGAGGGACACCAACCGTATTACGTGGCCACTGGAAGACGAAAACTTGGCGACCATATAAGCAGTATAAAATGACTGGGCACGCGTATCTAAAAGTTCATCAAACCTGGTTCACTAATTCACCTGCCTTACCGCCCGTCGATCCGTCCAGTGTTATGAAGGTCTATTACAAGAAGGTCGGTCATGTCTACCATCTTGTCGGGCGCGACTTCAATAACGCCCCAGCTGGTGGCATTAAAGTTTCTTATCGCATCAAAGTTTATAACCGCCACAAGATCTACTTTAAGCAATTGCATCAATTACGTAAGGATATTAATCATACTTATTACAAATATTAATCACTCGAGACTGGGAATAGGCATTTTGATCCCAGCCTTTTTCTTTATTCAATTCGGTTTATGAAGGTAAAACAAAAGCCGCTGATTTAAGCGGCCAAAATAGGTTTGAATTGACAGTTATTGCGGAGGCTGACAATTCATATTTAAAAAAACAATTGATAGCTAGACATTTTTTCTACTTACCCAGTTCAAACAACTGGGCCATCATGCCCGAGCCATCCGCGTGGAAACTAAATGCTGGCTCGCTATAGGTTGCCCATTTATTTAATTCAGTGTCTCGGTGTTCCTGATCACAAGTCAACAATTCGTTGCTGGCAGTTTTGGCGGTCTTCTTGTATGAAACGAGGCCGTTGCTGTTATAGACCAACATTGCTCCTAGGCCGGTATTGGTTGTAGCAATTCCTGTCGACAAAAAGTAAGCTGGCAATACTGCCATAACTTCGGCGTACCCACTGAGGTTGGCATTGTAAGATTGTCCATTCGGACGGACATGGCTTGTCTTTTGCCATAATTCCTTTGAGCGGACAATTGCTTTTGATTTCAAAGACTTGTTGTGCTTGAATGACTTCAAGCCTTGGGTTGCTCTGTAGGCGTTGATCTGCTTTAGGTACTGCTTCTCAACTCGACGAGCCAATGTCGATTCTTTTATGTACTTCACGGTCAGTGAGGCGGGCATTTGGGCGTAGGCATAGTCTTTCTGAAGCTGATAAGGGACGTAGCCTTTTACCTTTTTAACGTACCCCTTCGATGAGGTATAACCACCGGTTGCAGAATAAGCCAAACCGGATCCAAATGCCGACACGCCGTTGACCGACCGATGATAAGTGAGTGGTGCGCGAACTTGTTGGCCGGTCGTTGAAACATAATTAACGGTCATTGCTTTAATAGTCTGTGCGTTCGCCACTGAAGCCGAAGCACATAAGAATCCTAACGCCAGCCCCAATGAGGTCAGCACTTTACATATTGATTTCATGTTAAGTCCCCCAAAAGAAAGAATGAATAAATGATCACAAACAGTAATTAATTTCATTATAGCAAATCCTGCCAGCCCCGTTCTAATAAATTTGGGGGTGGCCTTGAATTTTAAGAGTGCTTGATTTGGAATTAGGAGAGCGATAACATAAATAGTTGTGACTAAAGTGTTAACCTTTTATTTGGTTTAACTTATTAATTGGTAATATGAAAGGTTACGACAGTATTCTCGGGATGTTGACAATAATTGGGAGGGAATCAGGATGTCTATCGTGCAAATTTTGTTATACATAAGTTTAGTGGCCACGATTTTATACATTATTTGGGATCTGTTTTTGTTTCATTTTCGCGGTAAAACGCCAGCTATCAGTCCACATCAGCAACGGAATTTAAGAAATCTGTATCTGATGGTACCAGCGTTAAACGAGGCTAATACGATTGGTTTCACTGTTAAGACCATTTTAAAAGATTTAAAACACCTTCAATTGGATCGGGTAAAACTGGTCGTGATCGATGACGGCAGTGATGACGGGACCGGTGAGGTGCTTCGTCATTTTAAAGATCCTGACTTGCATGTCATTACGAGAAAAATGCCGACTGCCCGCCATGGCAAAGGAGATGCGTTAAATACCGGTCTTGAGTATATTCGAAATCAAGTTCAGGATGATGAAGCTTCTGCGACGTTAATCGGGGTCATTGATGCTGATTCGCAGCCAAATCAAGCTTTTTTCGAACAAGTCGTTCATGCCTATAATTATTCGGATCGAGATATGTTACAAACCGGGGTTCATGTTTATGAAGATCATAGTTGGTGGACGATTTTGCAAAACTTTGGGTTCAATACCATTAATCGATTAGCCCAGACCGCCCGAAGTCAGATGCAAAGCGCAATTGCCAGTGGAAATGGGCAATTTATGACTTATGAGATGGCAACAACAATTGGCTGGAGCAGATCAGCCTTGTTGGACGATATGGATTGTTCCTTGAGAGGGATGTTGCATGGGTATAAAGCAGTTTTTTTGCCAAATGTGAGTGTTCCCCAAATGGGTGTCCATCATTATTGGCCGCTTATAAAACAGCGAACTCGTTGGTGCCAGGGTGGCATTCAATGCTTCAAACAATACGGTAGGCGTATCGTGGCCAGCAAACAAATCAAGGCTTCGTTGAAGATTGACATTTTATTACTCCTGGCATTGCCGTTTGCATCACTGATTTATACGTTAGCAGGAATTATATCGATCATTGTGTTTGGTCATAGCTTATTGGTTCATCTGGGAGCAACTTTAATCGTCCTCGGATTATTGCTGGCTTTGAGTATAATTATCAATGGCGCAATGATTTATGCCGCTCATTTGAGTGCGCCCACAGAAACTTACACAACTAAGCAAAAAGTAATTATCCTGTTTCTACAACCATTGTATGCATTTATTCAGAGCCCAGTTGTATACATTTCAATGAGTCGGGAGCTGCTTGGAAAGAGAGATTGGGCTAAGACGGCCCACTATAAACATTTGGCCCAGCCCACCGAACGTCATGATGCTGTGATTCAGGACAAATTAACATCCTCTTCAATAGATCCTGCTAAGCCCAGGGAAGAAGATATTTCCCAAAAGTAATTAAAAGGCGTTAATCGAGTTGATGCTCGAATTAATAAAAATTAGAGAATTATTTGAAAATAATCATTTAAATTCGAAAGACAAGTAGCAAAGTTACTTCTATAAATGACAAAGAATCAAGACAATCAGTGCAAAAAATTAAATATAGTTAACGGTTGACAGATAATTCGAAACGGATTATGGTGGTTACATTAAATGTTGATGAGAAAAAATAAAGCGTTGACGAAGAAAGTAGTGCATGAAGACGTTGGGTAGCGAACCTGGATGAGTGAAAGCAGGGACAACAATTCGTGGACGAAAATCACTTTTGAGCTATGGGCTGAACTAAGTAGGTAACCATCGGTACGCAACCGTTACAAATGCGGCAAATCGCAATTCCAGCAATTCGGGATTGCCGTTTGTGTGAGGCTTTTTTAGCAAACAAAGGTGGTACAGTGCGTTGAGCGCCCTTTCAGAGACTTATTTCTCTGAGAGGGCGCTTTTTTCTTGTCAAGATCAAAGGAGATGGCAGTTAGATGCATGAAGGTAGTCGGATTTTAACGTTGGATAATGGATTCCACTTATTTACAAGAACAGTTGGTGAAGGGGATGTGAAGTTGCTCTGTGTCCATGGCGGGCCGGGGAGTAATCACGAGGAGTTTGAAAACTTTGGTGAACGACTTGCTAAATATGGTGTCCAAGTTTCAATGTACGATCAGCTGGGGTCGTTTTATTCCGATCAACCCGACTTTACCAAGCCGGAGAATCAAAAGTATTTGACCCTTGATTATTACTTGTCGGAATTAGAAGAGGTTCGCCAGAAACTTGGCCTAGACAACTTTTACTTGTTGGGTCATTCTTGGGGCGGCTTGTTAGCTCAGGAATATGCCTTGAAATACGGTGACCATCTCAAAGGCGTTGTCGTTATGAGCATGATCGATAACATTGAGGAGTACACGGTTCACATTAATCAGCTTCGCGAGAAAACATTCTCCAAGTTTGAAGTTGATTACATGAAAGATGTTGAAGAACACGAGCGGTTTGATGATCCGAAGTATCAAGAATTGGTTGCCCAACTTTATAAGATCTATGTCAATCGCCATCCGGAGCGAGCGCCACGGCATTTAGTCGAGACAATGGCAACCCCGGTGTATAACCATTTTTCAGGGAAACAACGAGTTTGTGATGGTTGGCACCCTGAATGGGTGGGATCGCCGAGCTGATATTCATAACATCACCGTACCAACACTACTAACATTTGGGGATCACGACACTATGCCTCTAGCGACCGCCCAACGGATGCACAAAGAGATTCCCCACTCCCGGTTGGTACTTACCCCAGATGGCGGGCATTGTCATAGTATCGACAATCCGACGGCGTTTTTCAGCACCCTTGGAGAATTCCTCACGGATGTTGAAACCGGAAACTTTAAAGATTAATGATTCAAAAATTGATGGTTGGAGGGATTACAGATGAGAAAATTATTATTAACTTTGATGGTTGGCGCCTCAACGGTGTTACTAGCTGCTTGTGGCAGTAAAACTTCCAGTTCCAAACGAAATTCAGTCTCACTCATGCAGACGTCGGAACTCCTGTCGCTGGATACGTCGGAGCATGCGGATTTCACAACTTGGAATACGTTGGAAAACAGTATGGAAGGCCTATATCGGGCTAACAAAGAAAATGAACCGGCGCCGGCTTCGGCAACTTCCGTGGTTAAGCCCACGGATCATGGGTTAACCTATACGTTCCATCTTCGTAAAAATGCCAAATGGAGCAATGGTGATCCGTTGACTGCCCAGGATTTTGTGACTGCCTGGCGGCGATCGGTATCCCCAACTTCTAAATCTGGATACAATTACATATTCTCTGGAATTAAAAATGCTGACGCGATTACAGCAAATAAAAAGTCACCTAAGACCCTTGGTGCCTATGCTTTAAACAAACATACCTTCCAGGTTAAGCTGGATCACCCAATGCCTTATTTCAACAAGATGATGGTGTTGCCAGCCTTCTTCCCCGAGAATCCAACGGCATTAAAGAAATTTGGCTCTAAATACGGCACGCAATCGAAATATATGTATTACAACGGTCCGTTTAAGGTTACCGGCTGGAATGGGACCAATGATAACTGGACGTTAAAGCGCAATAAGTATTATTACGATCAAAAAGCCATTCACTTGAATGAATTGAAATATAGTGTGGTCAAGGATGCCAATACGGCTCATGAACTATTTGACCAAAAGAAACTGGATGATGCGACGATTACCGGGGTAACCGCCAAGAGCCTTCAGAAGAACAAGGACTTAATTCATGAACGAAAAGCGGGCACCTATTATCTGCGATTGAATTTACGAAAGGGCCGACCATTGACCAATCAAAAGATGCGCCAAGCCCTGAGCCTCGTTTTGAATCGGGAACAATTAACCAAGGATGTTCTTGCGGACGGATCTGAACCAGCTTACACCTATACATCACGCGACTTAACCAAGGATCCAACAACTGGCAAAGATTTTGCGACAGAAACCAAGCCAGCCGATACCTACGATGTTGCCAAAGCCAAGAAGTTGTGGGCAGAGGGGGTTAAGGAATCTGGTCAAAAAGGAACCGTTAAGATGGATGTCGTTGGCGATGATCAAACCATCACGAAGAACGTTGCCCAATTTGTTCAGGCTTCCGTTAAGAAATCATTGCCGGGAGCAGACGTTGCTGTTAAGAGTTTGCCAACGAAGGGCCAACAATCGGCTGAAGCTAACGGAACCTTCGACATGGAGCAGATATTCTGGTTAGCTGATTTTGCTGATCCAATCAGTTTCATGGGAATTTTGCAGAGCAGTAACCCTCAGGACTACGGGAAATATAAAGATAGTTACTTCGATAAACAATACCAGGAAGCAAGCAGTTCTCATGCTGCGGATCCAAAACAGTACTGGCAAAACATGCGCAATCTCCAAGAGCGCTTGAACACCACGATGCCGGTTGTCCCGCTGTATCAAATGGTTGAAAGCCACTTGGTTAATCCGAATTTGAAAGGCGTTTTGCGTCATCCAGTTGGGGAGGATGATTACACGCGGGCTTATTTGAGTGATTAGATAGTTAATTGGAGTGAAATTTAAACGAGAAGTCAGAGATGGCTTCTTTTTTCATGAAATAATTTAACAAACTGTGAAATGATTGTGTTGGTAATATTTGGAAGCTGTATAATTAAATCGTTAACTGTTGATAATATAGTTAGCAATTTACATTTATTGGAGGGATCAATTATGAGGGGAAACAAAGTAATTGCAGTTGCATTGCTATCGGTGGGAATCGGCTTGGGCGTTACAGCGGTCACTCCGGCCAATGCTGCCAGCTGGCATAGTGGCACGCCAAAAATATTGAGACATACTTGGCGAGGGTATGGAAAGTCCCAATGGTATAACTGGAAATTTACAGCCACAAAGATTAAAGCGTGGAACAATGATAAAAGTGCGGCGGATTATGGGTCTTCTGAATACTGGAAGAATGTTAAGTACAAGAAGAGTAGCGGGACGACTTATAAACTAACTGGTTTTGCTGGCAAGGAGAAGGATCGTTTTACTGTAAAAGTGAATGGTTCGGCCATTCATGTTTGGCAAGGAACTACTGATACTCTTTATTATCGAAAGTAAAATAATTGGGGGAATTTCACATGGAAAACAATAAACTACGAAGAGCAGCTATAGCAGTCTTAAGTACACTAGCGATTATCTTATTTTTTACTTCAACAACCGCTAATGCTAGTACAAAGACATACCGTGATCATCGCGATAACGCTACGGTTACCGTTCACAAGAAGGGCAGTAAAATTGTTTCGGTCGTTTATCAACTTAAGAACACTAGCAAATATAAGAAACATTATCAAAAACGGTCAAAATTTTATACCAAGGTATCTGTGATTAATTCCAAGACGGCTAAGTTGCTGCGAAAAAACTATAAAGGCACGATCACATTTAATCGTGTGATGGGGTATTATGGTAAATCTTACGCTAATGAGCAGACAACTCCAGTTAAAGGGATGACCAACGATGCTACTGACGCAATTTTCATGAATGTTTCTTACTTTGGTAAGAACCCAAGTAAGTATCACAATGCGCTGCTTTCGTTTGGATATTGGTGGAATGTTATGGATGAGGCACCGAAAGGGAACCCAGAAGGAAACGCTGTTGTGATGAAGAATGGTCGAGTTTCGTTTTCAGACAATTTTTATGAAAAGTTACCGGATTAAACGAGGGGCTGTCTAATGAAAAATTCCATATTAAAACGGGTGCTCATATTGGTTTCAATCATGACTGCGATTCTTGTTTCGGTGGTTGCCACGACGACATCAGTGAGTGCTGACAATAAATATAAAGTCGTTAAAAATTATTATTTCAGCCCGCAGCAATATCACGTGAAGGGTGAAATTTACAAAAAGTCGTTTTCTGGCTTTGTTTCGCACAAGTACCGTCAGAAGGCTACTTGGTTTGAGACTCAACAGAAGTCGCTCATTCGTCAACCTAATGGGAAAAAGGTGGTTTATTATTATATTGGGACGTCGATACCACAACTTGACCAAAATGCTGGGTTAACTGGTTATAAACCGTTAGGCGGTTGGATTAAGAAAGGACAGCTTTATCATCGAAGAAGTCAGGCTCAGCCTAAACGTGACCTTGCTTATCTCAGAGAATTAGTAAGCACAATGCCCGAAAGCGCTCAAAAACAGATTTTGCCAATCTTTTCCAAGATCCATTTGGGGACTGCATATACTGGTTATACTGATAGCGACATGTCTGGTCGGATGACGCCCAAAAATATGAAGAAGCTGATGGCGGCACTGAACAATGAACAAACAATCTCTGATATTGAAAATGCCATTCCTGATGCATCAATCGAAACCGATGATGAGGACTTTTATCCAACTTGGCAAGCTGCCGATCTTTACAAGATTTATCATCATTTCCGGCCACGATTTAAGCAGGAAATGAAGTCCTTAAAAGGTGCCGACCGATATGCCAGCAAGTTAAAAGAAATTTCAACTTGGTCACAAAGCCAATATAACCATTACCAAACAAGGCATAATGACGCTAACGGTGACCCCTGGGATCTGGGCGAATTTTCTGAAGACTATCTTTATGGTTTGCTTGCAGGCTTAGGTAGGTCAAATATGTCGTACAAAGCATCATCTCCATCGGCATACGCATTGTAGTCAAAAAACTGGGAGAATAGTGTTTTAATCTCAAAATTTAGACAAAAGCGGTGATGCATTCGGATTTTGGAATGCATCGCCGCTTTTGCTAAATGGCAAGGGTCAACTATTTGTCACAGCTTTCTTACCGAATAGTTGCGGCAATCAAAGCCGATGGTTACTGATGGAAAATCAATATATGTCCAGCCTTTCTTTTATGCTAAGAAAGTTTTCTAAATAACCTTCAAATTAGTAATCAAAATACTTCCCACAATCACCAAAATAGTTCCCAGCACAATCTTGACCATTTGATCGCCGGTCTTGTGTTCATGAAGGATGTAAATCCCACCAAAGGTGCCGACAATGATTCCCAACTGGGAAAGAGTGGCAGCCGTGGCTTGGCCGATTGATGGGTTGGCGGCGGAGATAAACATAAACAAATTTCCGATCGCCCAATCGATTCCCGTGACGATGTTCTTGGCTGCTGGCTTCGTTAATAGTTTGCGCTCCTGAAGGAAGAAGAAGCCGATTAAAAATGAACCGACAACTTGGCCAACTGCCTGTGGGGTCACGATCGCCGTCATGTAATTGATGCCGTTGTTGGCGTTATGGATGGCCGGGCTAATAAAACCGAACTTGAATAACATGTTTGGAAAAATAAAATACAGGGCAAAACCAGCCGTTGAAGCTAAGATTGCGGCAATCCCTTCGCCGTACGAGACTGGCCGCTTTTTGGTAATTTTTTTCTCAGCCTTGGAACGGGCTGCAATTAGCAATGCGCCAAGAGTGACCAAGGCGATCGAAAGTACTCCGAATATCCACATCTTAATGGTGATCCATTCGTTGAGAATTGCAGCTGCGAGAAGGGCGTTGGCAATGATTTGCCCAGCCGTCGAGAGTGGGAAGGCCGCCGAGACGCCCATCTTTTTATAGGCAATAAATTGGCCGGCGGTTCCGACTGACCAGAATAAGCCGGAAAACAGACCAACCAGCCAAATTCGGCCAGTGACTTCAACACCATTGGGCATCACAAAGAACAGGTAGACACCAATTCCCAGTAGCAAAGCGCCACAGGATTCCCCGAAGGTTTGTTGAGCAGCAGATCCGCCCATTTTCGTACCGATGATTCCAGTAGCTCCCCATGCGAGGGGTGGAATTAATGCTAATAAAATACTCATGACTTTTCTCCATATTCATTTCAGATTTTCCCTCAAAAATAAAATAACAGGTGAGATTATATCACAGACGAAAGCGTTTTTAAAAACGAACCTGGATCAAAAAAAGGTAAAATCAAAATTATCTGAGACAATGATCCTTGATTTTGCGCCGATTATGGCCAATAAGTGAAGATGAAAATTTTTACCATTATTTTTAAATTTGGTCTATACTAATAATTGAAATGACAAAGTGAAAGGAGCTCACACCATGGTTCTTCATACAATTTTAACCCCCGATTGGATCAAAAATGCCAAACTCATCGCCGCGGAAAATCCGCGGTTAGAGGGTTTCGTTCCCAGCGAAGGCGGACTGCATCCCCGAATTTTATTGCTTGGAGAAGCTCCTGGCGATCAGGAGGTCAAACAGGGTCGCCCATTCATGGGACCCGCTGGTAAGGAACTCGACCGTTGGCTGGCCTCTCTTGGCTTAACACGGGAAGATATTTACATCACAGGAGTCGTGAATTCTCGCCCATTTTCGATTGGCAAAACCGGCCGCAAACGGGATCGGCGGCCTAACCAAACGGAAGTGAAAAAGTCAGCACCGATGTTTGACTGGGAGCTGGCCCAATTTCCCGGCATCCTGTTGGTTCCGATGGGCAATGCCAGCCTGCAGCGGCTGTTGGGGAATCACGCCAAGATTGGCGAGCTGCATGGTCAACTTTTGGAGCGACCTATTCAACAATTTGACCAAGCTTCAAACTCATTTAAACTCACGACTGCGAAGCGCAAAATTTTTCCACTTTATCATCCGTCATATTCAAAGCGATTTAAGAATATGCAGACAATTGTCGATGAAGATTCGCGCAAATTGAAACAAATTATTCTTAATGAGATATAAAAAAACAAATGGCTAGTAATTTAAAGCTATAACGCTGTACAATTCAGATGAAGGGTCGAACAACGGACTTTTGTGTGTTGCTGGCCACTATTGAATAGCTCAATGATCTTCGTATTGCCGAGGAGAGGATAACCCATGAATTTGAAATCAAGCCGACTTATTCTGATGCTGTTAGCGACAGCTTTCTTACTTGTACTATTTCCAAGCCAAACGTATGCCAAAAAAGAAGTTTGCCCACCAAAAGATGCCCAATTAACCGAATATTACTTTAAAACAAAGAAACCGATCAAGACTTGGATTGGGGTCGATAATCCAACTGCCCACATGTTTCAAAGTCGGTGGATCACGATTCCAAAGGGAACAATTGTGTCCGGCCACCCGATTGAAGTGAAAAATAAGCAAATCAAAAAAATCACGGTGGTTTCCAGCAGCCTAAGAAACTGTTTGAGATCTAAATTGAGTTTTGGTATACTTTTGCAAAAAAGGA
>NZ_AZEI01000018.1 GCF_001436255.1 Lentilactobacillus rapi DSM 19907 = JCM 15042
TTATGTGCCTGAAAATTATTAAATATTATCTCCAACTATTGGGGTTCACTTCAAAATGAATGCATTACTTTTTTGGCTTAAATTCTGGGATCAAAACGCCTATTATCCCAGTTTCGTTTGTTAATTAAGTTATTTTCGCTGTAATCTCAAAAATATTTGGATAATAACGCAGAAGATACCGCTACTTTGATCTGATTGCGCCCTTTAAGCTCGTTTAACCATTCCCTGGGGAAAGTTACCGGGGCGAACAATAAGGACGCTAGCATCGACGTTATGGACCCAATTGTGTCGGCATCGTTTCCCAAGTTGACTGCTCGGGTAACAGCTACTGAATATTGCTCAGAATTCATCAGACACCAAAAGACCGAATTCAGGGTATCAATCACGTATGGCGAACTTTCAATCAAATTGCTTGGCTGCCTTAAGAAATGGGGATCTTCAAGCTGTGAAAAGAGATCAGCATCCTCAGCAAATTCTTCTTTGGTTCGATAATAGTCCAGACACTCTTTTACTGCCCTTAGCATGGCGTATTTGTTTGGATTGTACACCAACCTGATAGTCACGTTCGTTAAGATGCCGGAAGCAATTAAACTCCGTGGATGACGGTGAGTCGTGGATGTGTATTCATGAACCAAGTTGGCGACATCATCGTTATACTTATACCCATTTGTACTAGTTAAAATATAGAACGCTAATGGCATCATCCTCATCAGTGCGCCGTTACCATTGTCCATTTCAGAATCGCCGCCACATAATTCCGGCTTGATACCGGAATCAAATCGGCGGATCGCATCCCCGGTTGTTTTACCAACGCCAAAAGTCATGCCAAATGGCGTATAGTCACCAAAGTGGTACCACTGGGAGTAGCGCATCATTAAGTCGTAAAGATTGTATCCTTGCGTCAGGCTAACCAGTGAAGCAAGGGTTAATGAGGTATCGTCCGACCAAGTTCCTGCAGGCACGTCATTTTCCTTGTGACCAATCATGGCATGGATGGGGTTTTCCAGTAAATCTTGTCGTTTTTCGCACTGAAAAGGAACGCCCAAAGCATCGCCTAAAGCAACGGCTGTTATAGATTGAAATAGTAGGTAGCTGGTTGAATACATGAAATTACCTCGTTTTAGGATTTCTTGATGAAATGTGGGGGTGTGGCGTTCTAACTGGATCGATTACCGGATCCAAAAGGGATAGCTGGCAGTTTCAAACTTGAGATTATAAGTCCGCTCACCTAGTTCTTCACCATCAATTTGACCGTATCTGGAGTCTTTGGTGGAAATTAAAAGTTCCTTTTGAACGTAGTGGTGGATGAATCGCAAACTTAAATGTCTCTTTAAAAATATCATACTTACGAATAAAAGCAATTGAATTGGATTAGGTTTTTCAACAATTATCAGGTCCAATTGATTTTTATACGCTGACGCATCTGGGGCAATCTTAATCCCACCGCCGAAGTAGGGCAGATTAGTCGTTGTTACTAAAAAGGCATTTTGGTAGACATCCTCTGGCTTGCCGGGAATCTTAACGTGGGTGTTAAAGCCTTGAAAGGTTCTTAATGCATTGATAACTGAAATCCAGTATGAAAATTTCCCAAAGTAGCGGCTGTTTTTTAGGGATGACCTGTTGGCATCGTGGACGACCGTGGCATCAAATCCAATGCCAAAATTGTTGGTAAAATAGCCCTCATCATGAGTATCCAGGTTGGTGTACTGACCAACGGTTAACGAGGCGGCCTTTGAGCAATGTAAAATTTGCTCCAGGGCTTTATCCCAATGTAAGGGGATCTTGAGCGCTCTGGCGAAGTCATTTCCCGAACCAATTGGTAAGAAAGCAATCGGGATCTTGGACTCGGAAGGATAAGTTGCATAGTAGCCGATGCAGCCCAAGAGGGTTTCGTGGAGAGTGCCGTCACCACCGGCAGCCATAACGACCGCATCGGAATGATGGGCGTGAGTTATTTGGCTCAGAATTTGGTTTGCTAATTCGACCGCATGACCGTCATATTGGGTAACAAAAGTGCGATAAGAAATATTTAATTGTTTTAGCCGGGCTTCAACTTTTGGCCATAGCAAACGTGCTTTATTACCACCGGCACATTTGTTCAAGATGATAAAATATTCCATCGGTTAATGATTACCCCCATAACAGTTAATTATAGTTAAAATTAAAAATATGTAGTAGAAAAGCTTGAGGTTGAGACAGTGTTGACAAATGCTCTATCAATGCAACTGAAAAGTACATTCTTATATTGATAAAACTTGCGACAAATGGCTGATCTTCGCCATCTAAGCAAAAAAGCAATGCATTCCAAAACCAGAATGCACTGCTTTTTCACTTAGATTCTGGGATCAAAGTGATTTTTGTCCCAATCTCAAGCCTACTAAGTCATTATGGAATCAGTTGAAAACCTATTTTTGATTTCCATTCATGATAAGCATTGGTAAAATCATTGGATGACGTTCCGTCTTATCATAGAGGAATTCTTGTAAGTCATCGATAACGGCGTTTCTAATTGAAGATTCCGTTGCTTTTTTAGCACGCATTGCTTTTCGAATGGTCTTGAAAACAAGTCGCCGGCCTTCATCAAGCAACTCGCCAGATTCTTGCATGTACACAAACCCACGGGACAAGATATCTGGACCAGATTGAATTTCCTGGTTGTGTAAATTGATTGTGGCAACGACAACAACGATGCCTTCTTCAGATAATAATTGACGGTCTCGCAAGACGATACTGCCAATATCACCGATTCCACTGCCATCAATGTAAACATCACCGGCTTGGAAATGACCAGCCATTCGGGCATTATCTTTTGAAAGAGCCAAAACATCACCATTTTGCATGATGAAGCTATGATCCATTGGAACCCCACATTGTTCTGCGAGTTCCGTGTGAATTTTCAACATTCGATACTCACCGTGAATCGGCATAAAGAATTTCGGCTTCATTAAACGGAGCATCAGCTTTTGTTCTTCCTGGCCACCATGACCAGAGGTGTGAATATTGTTTACTCGACCATGAATAACGTTGGCGCCGGCTTCTTCAAGCTTATTAATGACGCTGTTAACGCTGGTTGTGTTACCAGGAATTGGATTACTTGAGAAAATAACCGTATCACCTGGTTGAATTGAAATCTGACGGTGGGTCCCGTTGGCAATCCGTGAAAGGGCAGCCATTGGTTCACCCTGTGATCCCGTACATAAGATCAACGTTTTATTGGCAGGAAGTGATTGGAGATCATGGGCATCCACAAACGCATCGTCTGGAATATCCAGATAGCCAAGTTCGCGACCGTTAACGATTGCCGCATCCATACTTCTGCCGAAGACGGCGATTTTACGACCGTGAGCCATCGCGTTGTCACAGGCGGTCTTAATCCGCGAAATGTTCGAAGCGAAAGTGGCAAAAATAATTCGATCCTGAATCTGATCAAAAATATGCGCAATCGAATTACCAACCCATTTTTCGGAGTGGGTCCAAATTGGCTTCTCAGCGTTCGTACTATCAGACATTAAGCACAGAACGCCTTCAGCACCCAATCGGGCCATTTCTTGTAAATCAGGCGGCTGGTTGGTCACTGGAGTCAGATCGAACTTATAATCACCAGTTTCCACTATGACACCGACCGGAGTGTGAACGGCAATTCCGACTGTATCTGGAATTGAATGGGTCGTCCGGAAGAAAGAAACCTTCATTTTTCTAAACTTGAGCACAGATTTATCGCTAATCTCATGTAATTCAACCGAGTTCAGCAAACCGTGTTCTTCCAACTTGTTCTTGATAAGTGCCATCGCTAATGGGCCAGCGTAAATAGGAACATTCAAAACCTTCATCAGGTAAGGAACCCCACCAATATGGTCTTCATGACCATGGGTGATAACAAGCGCCTTGATTTTGTCCTTATTGTCCACTAGATATTGATAGTCAGGGATAACGTAATCAACCCCCAGAAGGTCATCTTCCGGGAACTTGATGCCGGCATCGATTAAAATAATTTCATCTTGAAACTGAATTCCATAGGTGTTTTTACCAATTTCACCTAGACCACCAACGCCATAGATAGCTGCTTCGTTATTTTTGACGTTTAATTTTTTCATTTATTATTGAACTCCGTTAACTTGTAGTCTTCATTGGCTTGCTCATATTCGAGGTGCTTACCTTGTAACGGCTCAATAAACTCAATTTCGTAATCGGTATGATCTTCGACAAGTGCATGAGCCTCTACTTCAGTATCTGCCTCCACATAAAGGGCATGGGTCGTTTCCCGGCGAGGGCTTTGCGTCTTGCTGGGTTGATATAGTACTTTCCAAATCATAAAAAAACTCCTTTAAAATTATACTTTATTTAAGAAACAGTTGGGTTTCTCTTCGGACTAGTGGTTGTGAAAACACAACTAATAACGATATATTACCATATTATAAAACATAAGTATATAAAGTTGAAAGTAATCGTCTTGATGATGTCATGGTAGAATTAGTGTAACGAAAAGAAATGGGGAGCTAAGTATGGAATTAATTATCCAAATTGTCATTGGCCTGGTTGCAGCGTTTGCCATCTATAACTTGATTCATTACTTATTCGTTACCCGGCCAAGCCGCAAACGAACAGCGTTAGCCCAACGAGTCTGTAACGAGGCGGTGAAAACGGCCGTTCACGAGCTGATGAAATCCGGTGATCTGGAGCCGTTTGACGATTCCGACTTACGCTCCGAACAAATTGCAGAAATTTGGGGGCGGGGGGTCATGGCCTTTGAATATCATCTGCCAATTAGTAAGATGAAAGGCACAATTCCTGAATTTAAAAAGCTTCTCGCCACGGCATTGGTTGATTATGGGAATAATCACCACATGCACGTTCATTTTGAAAACGTGGATCAGCCAGTCTTTATGGTTACAGATATGTGGCAGCTGGATGATCGGCTCCACTTCGATGTGGCCTACTTGGTGAACTTGACGACCGTGGAATATGTGGATGATTTGAAAAGGTTGTAATGTGTGGAATTTAAATACTTAATAGTTGATAAATCACTCTCCCCAAGCAGAAATTCTTGCTCGGGGATTTTTATTTTGAAACGACTTATTAATGATGTAGCACAGATAAAATTCGATAGACGACAACTTTCTTTCATGTAAAGCCAACTAATCAGTTGCCTGTTTACCCAATTCTTTTCGATATTGTTTCGCCAATTTCCGCCGAATTTCAATAATTCCCATTGCGTTATGATCGATCGGCGGTGAATACAGCCGCTCAAATTGTTCAATTGCTTTTAGAATTTGATCACCTTTTGTTTCGTCACCAAAATATAGTTGCCAAACGCCGTTAATCAGTTGCTGCATGATTCTCCCATCTGCTGATAGGGTGTGGGGATCAATGACCGTCACTTTATCGATGAGTTTTCTGGCACGGTCATATTCAGTCAAATTAAGCTGAATCTGAAAGACCGTCAAATACATATTCATTAATTCAGTTAACATGTCAAACGGATCGTTTTCAAGCGAAATGTATTGTTTACAATTCTTTTCAAATTGATCAAATATTTTAGGGATTAGCTCGGCTTTCCCTTTACTGATTGCAATGACAAATAGAATATCTGCAAACTTAATTTCTTGAATGGTCCAAGTCCTGGATGAAAATAGTTTATTCCAAAGATTGTCGATTTCTGGTGTAACCGTGATGGTTTTGGAATAATAAGACTCAATCAAAATTTCACCGGTCGCTGCCAAAGACCGTAACCCGAGATTTGGGCTTTCTTTATGATCGGCGACAATCTTGCCCATGATTTGAAGATTGTGAGCATCGTAGGCTTTCCGAAGTCGATTATCAAGTTCCTGAGCAACCGTCTGATGGTAATCATTTTGAATAAAGCGAAACTCATTGACTGAAATTGATAAGTTATCGAGAATGGCAAACAGTTTGGATGCACTGACATCATTGAGCCCGCGTTCAAATCGATTGGCGAAGGATCGTGACACGATGCCCGAATACACTTCTTTTTGAGTAAAGCCTTTGATGTTGCGAATTTTCTTAACCGTTTCCCCGATAGATGTCATCTTTATCCTCCTATGTCGCATATTTGCAACATATTTTAATCCTTTTAGCGCTGGATGGCTAGTAATATTCAAGTTAATCAATTAGGACAGCTCCTCCAGGCAGCAACCGGCACGTAAGCACCTCCAAGAAAAATTCCAGGACCGGGAATTCCCCTCGGAGGCGACTTACGTTCCGGTTACTAACCGCCTGGATCCGCTCACTATTCTTAGGACAGCTCCTCCAGGCAGCAACCGGCACGTAAGCACCTCAACCCAAAATTCCCAAACCCGGAATTTCTGTTCGAGGAGACCTACACTCCGATCTCTAACCGCTTGGATCCGCTCACTTTTGTCACTCAGGGAGGATTAACCGATGGAAATTAGTGATCATCAATCGAATATTCAAATCATTAAAGACTTTTCCAGCAATCTCATCAGTGCGTTTTCAGCGGACATGTTTTCGCTGGCGATGGGGTTGATGTTACTTGCCGAAACCGGGATGTCACTGAGCTTTGGATTATCGATGATCATCATGCCGCTGGTGAGCTTGTTGGGATTAATGCCAATCGGCAATCTGGTTGATCGGCACCGCCACAAACCATTACTGGTGATCAGCATCCTGATTCGCTTAATTGCCTTGGTCGGGTACGCCCTCACGATCGGTTATTTTCACGGCGTGGGTAAAATTATCCCAACGGTGTTATTCCTGATTATTAATTACATTGTTCAAAGTGTGATGACAACTGGTTATAATGCGGCTATTCATGAATTGGTGAATGAGAAGCATATTCAAAAATTAAGCTCGCTCACCCAATCAGCGACGTCATTTGCCAATATCTTTTCACCGATTGTTGCGACCTCTTTTTACGCGTTATTAGGATTCAGAACATTTATTGCCTTTTCGATTGCGGCTAATGCCTTGACCTTAGTGATCCTTCTTTCAATGAAGTTTCATTATCAACCCGTTGCTCAAATTCACAGTGACAATGAGTCGTCTCAGTGGACACTGTTTAAAGACGGGTTACACTATATCAGTTCCAATCGGTTTTTAAGGTACGTAATGAGCGGCGGCGTCTTTTTAAATCTGATGATTTCCGCGTTAAATATTGGGATGCCGTTCATGGTGGTGCATCAACTGCACGCTGGTGATCTATCCCTTGGAATCTTAAATTCACTCTATGCTTCCGGTGTGTTGATCGGGAATCTCGTCATTGCGATGTTGCCGCCAATTAAACGGCTGACCAGGATTTTGACGTCAGCATTCATGCTGGTTGGCGTGACCTTATTGATGTTTGGCTTTGTGGTCATTCCAGGATTGGGTGTTAAGACGCTCCGAGTGGTAGGGGGACTGATTCTATGTATCAGTGGGATTTCGTTGGCATTTCTAAATACGCCAATGGGGATCTATATTCAAAAGACAGTTCCTACTGACTTATTGGGGCGGGTTTCATCAACCGTCATGTCGATTAATATGGCATCAACCCCAATTGGCATTATTATCTTCACGGTCATTTTTCAAGTTTGGCCGAGTTGGCTTAACTTCACAGCCAGTGGGGCGATCTTAATCGGATTCACCTTGGTTCTAAGTCGGCTAATGTATCGTGAAGAACGTCGTGAGCCAATGGGTGCGAATCAGCCGATTGAGGAGAACCGTTAAAACGATTGAGCTGGTTGGTCGAAAAGCCGTTAGTTCATAAAAAATAAGCCACCCTCATCGACGATCCCGGCCGGGGATTGTCGATGAGGGTGGCTTATGTACGTGCCTTAAGCTGTTGATTCTGCGAATTAGCAACTAATAAATAAAAATTTCATCATCCGATTTGGCAAACGGATTATCTTTATTGATGTGATCATAGAACAACGTCCCGTGTAAATGGTCAATCTCATGTTGGCAGACGATGGCCGGGTAATTTTTCAGTCGGATCTTATGATCTTCACCCTTAACGTCCGTATATTTGAGTGTGATTCTGGCTGCTCTGGGAACGTATCCGGGAATATCTTTATCGACTGATAAGCAACCTTCCCCCTCGGTCAAAGCACCGCGTTGGACCGAATTTGAAACAATCACCGGATTAATAATGACATCTTTGAAAAGTGGCTTATCGCTTTCATTTTCGTCTTCATTAGGTACCAATACCGACGCCATCATTTCTGATACGCCGACCTGGGGAGCTGCCAAGCCAACCCCAGCACGCAATTTGTATTTTTCACACAGTTCAGGATTCTGACTAACCTCCAAGTATTCCATGAGGTCATGAGCTAGCTGTTGATCTTCTTTACTTAAGGGGAACTTGACTTTTTGAGCTTGTTTGCGGAGAACTGGATCTCCATCTCGAACAATATCTTTCATTAAAAACACTACAAAGACCTCCGAATAAATTTTGAACTAAACGCTAACAACCATTTTAGCGTAAATCTGACAAAAAAACTATCCGCAAATTATTTTGTGAATTTTCACAATCTCTTACTGCGACAAGTCATTTCAAATGTGATTTCAGTAACTTGTTAAAACGTTTCGAAAATGTTGTTTCATAGTAATGTAAGGGCTTGCAAACGGTTGCGAAAAATGCTAAATTTGAAGTGTGGTTTAGAAAGATTCGATTGTGCATCACAAGTCGAGCTTCACAGGAAAGGAAAGTGTTATCTATGGCAGCAGAAGACAAGCAAGTTGTTGATTTTGCCAAAATCAAATCCACAATGAGCGATCCTTATAAGAAACCGATTCAAGTTATTGATGAAAGCGGAAAAATCGTTAACCAAGAATTATTTGATCGTTTTAGCGACGACGAATTAGTTACTTTGATGGAAAAGATGGTTTGGGAGCGGGCCCTCCACGAACAAACGATGAACTTCTCTCGTCAAGGCCGTTTGGGTTTCTATGCTCCTACTTATGGTGAGGAAGCTTCTGAAATGGGAATTGCCTCCGCTATGAAGAAGCAGGATTACCTTTTCCCAGCATACCGTGACCTACCACAATTGATTCAACATGGCGCAACCGTTAAGGAAGGCTACCTGTGGTCCAAGGGTCACTATCAATGCTACGACTACTTCAGAGAAGGCGTCCGTGCTTGGATTCCACAGATCATTATCGGTGCCCAATATGTTCAGGCAGCGGGTGCGGCTCTTGGTATTAAGAAGAATGGTGAAAAAGATACCGTTGCTTATGCCTTTACAGGTGATGGCGGTACTTCACAGGGTGACTTCTATGAAGGGGTTAACTTTGCCAGTTCATTCCAAGCTCCGGCTGTCTTCTTTGTTCAAAATAATGGCTGGGCAATTTCAGTTCCTAGAAGCACCCAGACTGCGGCTGAGACATTGGCTCAAAAAGGGGTTGCTTCAGGAGTTCCTGGAACCCAAGTTGATGGAATGGATATCTTAGCAACTTACTTAGTTGCCAAAGACGCCCGTGACTTCGCTGCGGCTGGAAATGGCCCTGTATTAGTTGAAACTTTGACCTACCGATTTGGTGCCCACAGTTCAGCTGGTGATGACCCAAGTCGTTATCGAACAAAGGAACAAGAAAAGCCATGGTTCGACCGTGACCCATTGATTCGGTTGCGAAAGGTACTGACCGATAAGAAACTTTGGGATCAAGATAAAGAAGATAAATTAGTCGCCCAATATAAAGATGAATTTAAGCAAGCAATGAAAGATGCTGAAGCCGCTCCTAAGCAAAAGATCAGCGACTTCTTGAAGCACACATTTGAAGTTCCAACCCCAGATGTAGCTGCTGACATCAAGAAATTTGAAGCAAAGGAGTCGAAATAATCATGGCTAAATTAACGTATATTAAAGCAATTACCGACGGGCTTGACCAAGTATTACAAAACGACCCTAAAACGCTGATTTTCGGTGAAGATGTCGGCAAGAACGGCGGGGTGTTTAGAACAACTGAAGGCCTCCAAGACAAGTATGGGACTGATCGAGTCTTCGATACCCCATTGGCAGAATCAGGAATTTTAGGGATGTCCATTGGCCTATCATTGACCGGTTGGCGACCAATTCCAGAAATCCAATTCATGGGATTCACAATGGAAGCTGTTGACTCAATTGGTGGTCAAATGTCTCGGAACCGTTTCCGTTCTTCAGGCGATATCTCGATGCCGATTACGATTCGGACACCATTTGGTGGTGGAACTCATACCGCTGAACTTCACGGTGATTCGTTGGAAGGGTTATTCATTGGCATCCCAGGGTTGCGAGTTGTAACCCCTGCTAATCCATACGATGCCAAGGGAATGATTATTGCTGCTGTTGAAAATAACGATCCAGTTCTGTTCATGGAGAACTTGAAGCTTTATCGTTCAATGAAGGCCGAAGTTCCAGAGGGCCACTACACGGTTCCACTAGACAAAGCAAACGTTGTAAAAGAAGGATCTGACATTACCGTTGTTGCTTATAGTGCTGAAGTTAACGAGGCACTTAAAGTCGCAGACAAATTAGAAAAAGAAAACATCTCGGTTGAAGTGATTGACTTACGCTCATTATCACCAATTGACGATGAAACGATCTTTGCTTCAATTGATAAGACTCACAAAGTTGTCATCGCTCAAGAAGCCCAGAAAATGACCGGTGCCGGCGCAAAGGTTGCTGCAGACATCGCTGAAAAAGACATCATGTCACTGGATGCGCCGATCGGCCGAGTTGCTGCGCCAGATAGTGTTTTCCCATTTGCTATGGCAGAAAACGACTGGCTTCCGGATGCAGATGATATTGAAGACAAAGTTCGAGAAATTTTGAACTACTAAAATTCTAATTTGGTAAAGAAAGGAAGTTAGATCCCATGGCTTATAAGTTTAAACTACCAGAAATGGGAGAAGGAATTACGGAAGGTGAAATTGCCGCCTGGGACGTGAAGGTTGGCGATAAAGTTAAGGAAGACGATGTCTTAGTCGAAATCCAAAACGATAAATCCGTCCAGGAAATGCCATCTCCAGTTGCTGGAACCATTAAAAGTATTGATAAAAAAGAAGGAGAGACGGCTGAAGTCGGCGATGTCCTAGTCACCATTGATGATGGGTCTCCAGATACCGGCGATGATACGGCGCCTAAAGAAGCACCTGCTAAAGAAGAAGCTGCTCCCGCTCCAGCCAAAGAGGAAGCACCTGCTCCCGCTGCTGCTCCAGCGCCTGCCGCAACGGTAACCGCTCCGCCGGCTGCTTCAAACCCAAACGCAATTGTGAAGGCAATGCCATCAGTTCGTCAGTATGCTCGAGATAAAGGCGTTGACATCACGGCGGTTCCTGCGACCGGAAATCATGGGCAGGTCACTAAAGCTGATATTGACAACTTTAATCCTGCCGCCGCTCCAGCTGCTGCACCTGCTGAAAAGGCTCCTGAAGCTGCACCGGTACAAACAAAGGCCAGTGGTCAGGCAGTCAAACCATGGAAGTCTGGTGAACCTGATCTTGAGACCAGAGAACCAATGTCCATGATGCGAAAGACGATCGCAAAAGCAATGCGAACATCCAAGGACATCTCACCGCATGTTACTTCATTTGATGATGTTGAAGTGAGTGCCTTGATGGCTAACCGGAAGAAGTACAAGCAAATGGCTGCCGATCAGGATATCCATTTGACCTTCTTACCATATATTGTGAAGGCAATTGTTGCGGTCATGAAGAAGTATCCTGAATTTAACGCCTCCATTGACGACAGCACTCAAGAAATTGTTTACAAGCACTATTACAATGTTGGCATTGCAACGAACACTGATCACGGCTTGTACGTTCCAAATATCAAAAATGCAGATTCCAAAGGGATGTTTGAAATTGCCAAAGAAATCCGTGAAAACAGTCAGGCAGCCTATGATAACAAGTTGAAGGCTGACACGATGCAAGGTGGCTCCATTACGATTAGTAACGTCGGCTCAATTGGCGGTGGCTGGTTCACACCGGTTATTAATCAACCTGAAGTTGCAATTTTGGGAGTTGGCAAGATTGCCAAAGAACCAATTGTCGATGAAGATGGCGAAATCAAAGTGGGTAACATGATGAAGCTTTCATTGAGTTATGATCACCGGTTAATTGATGGCGCCCTTGCTCAAAATGCCTTGAATTACATGAATCAATTGCTTCATGATCCAGCAATGTTGTTGATGGAAGGATGATCGAATAATGGCAGATGTTGAAAAGAAAGAAACGGTTATTATTGGCGCTGGCCCTGGTGGCTACGTTGCCGCAATCAGAGCATCTGAATTGGGGCAAAAAGTAACCCTAATCGAAAAATCAGATACCCTGGGTGGGGTCTGTTTGAACGTTGGTTGTGTTCCGTCAAAGGCTTTGATTGCTGCCGGACACCGATTTAGAGAAGCAAATGACGCCTCGACTTATGGGATTACAACCCAACCAGCCACAATTGACTTTAAGAAGACTCAAGAATGGAAGCAAAAAAAGGTTGTTGATCGGATGACCAACGGCGTTAAAATGCTCCTTAATAAGCACAAGGTGGAAATTATCCACGGGGAAGCCGTTCTGGATAGTGACACCCAACTGCGGGTCATGCCGACTGGGCCTCAGCAGTTCATGAGCGCAGATACTGGCACGACCATCCAGTTTGAGAATTTGATCATTGCCAGTGGGTCTCACCCCGTTGAAATTCCTGGCTTTAAGTTTGAAGGCCGAGTAATTGATTCGACGGGTGGTTTGAATTTGCCGGAAATTCCGAAAGAATTTGTGGTGATTGGCGGTGGCTACGTTGGAACTGAATTGGCTGGCGCATATGCTAACCTTGGCGCCCATGTTACCATCATTGAAGGACTCGACTCCATTCTGAATGGCTTTACCAAGGATATGGTTGCCCTCGTCTTGAAACAATTGAAGAAAAAGGGTGTTGATGTTCATACCAGCGCCAAAGCAATTTCTTCAAGCCAAGACGATAACGGCGTGACTGTTACCTATGAGGAAGATGGCAAACAAACCACAATTAAAGCCGATTATTGCATGGTTACCGTTGGTCGCCGGCCAAATACCGATGACTTAGGGCTTGAATATACCAAGGTTAAGGTTAACGATCATGGTATTGTCGAAACCGACGAACAAGGCCGAACGGCTTCACCACACATTTTTGCGATTGGCGATATTGCCTCTGGGCCAGCGTTGGCCCATAAGGCCTTCTTCCAAGGCAAAGTGGCTGCTGGGGCAATTGCTGGTAAAAATACTGCTAACGATTATATTGGCGTGCCAGCGGTCTGCTTCTCCGATCCCGAACTCGCCGTGGTTGGTTTAACGGAAGCCCAAGCTAAGGATCAAGGATTGGAAGTTGCAACGGCGAAGTTCCCATTTGCAGGGAATGCCCGAGCAGTTTCTTTGGATCAAGCGGATGGCTTCGTTCGGTTGATTTATACGAAAGATGATCAAACAATTGTCGGTGGCGAAATTGCCGGCCCAGGTGCCAGTGATTTGGTCGCAGAATTAAGTCTGGCAGTTAACGGCCGGATGAATGTCGAAGATATTGCCTTGACGATTCATCCACACCCAACGTTAAGTGAACCTGTCCAAGAAGCAGCGGATATCGCATTGGGATACCCAACTCATATTTAGGGATGGAATAAGCAAAATTTGACGTGTTTTTATAAGGAGACTGAGACATAGGCGTTTTGATCCCAGAATTTAACGAAAATGACCAATTATTCCTGATTTTGGAATAGTTGGTCATTTTTGTTAAATGGCAGGGATCAGCCGTTTGGTGCAGCTTTTATCTAGGTGGCTATGGTGATCTATGTGAATGATCATCGATTGAAAATTAATATATGTCCAACCTTTTCGTTAAATAGCCGGGATCAGCCGTTTGGCGCAGCTTTTATCCAAGTGACTACAGCGATCCAAACGAATAATGACTGATTGAAAAATTAATATATGTCCCAACCTTTTTGGGTTCCGAAACAAACGATTTGATTGGCACGTTGACGAGGCTTTATCAGGGAACCAAAACACCAGTTTCCTAAAATCCGGCAAACTTTACCACAATAATATTTCACAAACTTTCAATTTCATCTATAATGACATCAAGAGTAAATAATGATCGGAGTTGATTTTCATGGCCGATGGATACGAATATCCATTGATCGATGGATTAGACGTGGACGAAGTCATCACCGTTGTGGGATTCTTCCAAAAAGTGGAGGAAGCTTATGAACAGCGGGAAGGCGTTGACCGAGCTGAGTTGATGAAGGCCTACAATGGTTTTCGGACAACGTTGCCGGCCCAGATGGAACAGAAACAATTGGAAAAAGAATTTTTGAAACGTTCTGGATACGATGCCTATGCCGTTGTTAAAAAAGCCAAGGCATCAGAAGTTAAGACTGTAAAAATGGATGGCGCAAACAATGGACGTTAGTGAAATTAAAAGAATAGATAAAACGGTTAAGAGTTGGTTAAGGGAGTCGCGGGACAACGTTCTCAGAAAGATCGATACCAGATTGACCGTAGATACCAAGACAAGCAGAACGGACTTAGTGACCAATATTGATAAACAAAACGAAAAATTCATTGTTGGCCAAATTCGAGCGTTTGATCCGGACGCCCAAATTCTGGGTGAAGAAGGTTCTGGTGACGATGTTCAATCGACTCGCGGTCATGTCTGGATAGTAGATCCGATTGATGGCACCATGAATTTTGTTAAGCAACGGAATCATTTTGCCATTATGATTGCCTTGTACGTGGATGGCAAGGGCGTCTTAGGCTATATTTTAGACGTGATGGGGAACCGAGTATTATCAGGCGGCCCTTCAATTGGTGTGTCTGATAATGGCCAGCCCTTGGTTGAAGTTGCTGACACCCCATTGCGGGAAGGCTTAGTGGGGCTAAGTGGTCCAATGGTTCTGCATAATGATTACAATATGGTCGATATTGCCAATCAATCATTAGGGATGCGAGTGTATGGCAGTGCTGGGATTGATATTATTTCTGTCCTGAGAGGTGAACTGGTCTGCTATATTTCATACCTGAAACCATGGGATTTCGGTGCCGGTCGGATATTGTGTGAAGCCGTTGGCATTAAGGTAACAACTGTTGACGGGCAGCCCTTAGATGTGTTATCATCAACCACGGTATTGTTAGCAACACGAAAGGCACATCGAGACATTCTTACAATTGTAGGTCAATAGTCATACTGTGACGGTTGTCACAGTTTTTTTATGCCAATAGATTAAGATGTGTATCATTCGGTAACGTTTTATAATGAAGGGAAGCAAACGACTTGGATACAAAACTAAAAACACGTGACGACATTCGTAACATCGCAATTATTGCCCACGTTGACCACGGTAAGACAACTTTGGTTAACGAACTATTGAAACAATCAGATACTTTGGATCAACACGTCCAGATTGAGGATCGTGCCCTTGACTCTAATGCAATCGAAAGAGAACGAGGCATCACGATTCTTTCTAAGAACACTGCTGTTAAGTATGGTGATAAGCAAATTAATATTTTGGATACACCAGGGCATGCTGATTTCGGTGGTGAAGTTGAGCGGATCATGCGAATGGTTGACGGTTGTTTACTAGTCGTTGATGCTTTCGAAGGAACCATGCCACAAACTCGATTTGTGCTTAAAAAGGCATTGGAACAACATTTAACACCAATTGTTGTCATTAATAAGGTTGACCGTGAGGGTGCCCGTCCTGAAGAAGTTGTGGATGAAGTCCTTGATCTCTTTATCGAATTAGGTGCTGATGAAGAACAATTGGACTTCCCAGTTGTTTATGCTTCAGCTATGAACGGAACATCAAGTTATGATTCCGATATTAGCAAGCAGGAACACACGATGAAGCCAATTTTCGACACCATCATCAAAAACATTCCGGCTCCAATTGATAATTCAGACGAACCATTACAATTCCAAGTTGCAATGCTTGATTATAACGATTTCGTTGGCCGAATTGGAATTGGCCGAATTTTCCGAGGAACTATCAGAGTGGGAGATAACGTTACTGTTATGAAGCTTGATGGTTCTAAGCAAAACTTCCGGGTAACTAAGTTAATGGGATTCTTTGGCCTCAAGAAAGAAGATATTCAAGAAGCCAAGGCTGGTGACTTAATTGCCGTTTCTGGGATGGAAGATATTAACGTTGGTGAAACGGTTGTCGATCCAAAGACACCAGAACCACTTCCAATTCTGAGAATCGATGCACCAACCCTGCAAATGACATTTGGAACCAATACTTCACCATTTGCTGGCCAAGATGGTAAGTTTGTAACTGCCCGTCAATTGGAAGACCGATTGAAGCGTGAATTGCATACCGATGTATCACTTCGAGTTGAAGATACTGATAATCCTGGTTCATGGACAGTTTCTGGTCGTGGTGAACTTCATTTGTCAATCTTGATCGAAACGTTGCGTCGTGAAGGCTTCGAATTACAAGCTTCTCGTCCAGAAGTTATCTATCGAGAAGTTGATGGCCAAATGTGCGAACCATTCGAGTCCGTTCAAATTGATACGCCTGACGAATATACCGGTTCGATTATCGATACCCTTTCACAACGTAAGGGTGAGATTCAGAACATGGAAACAACTGATAATGGCCAAACTCGGTTGACATTCTTGGCACCTTCTCGTGGCTTGATTGGTTATTCAACTGAATTCCTATCAATGACTCGTGGTTATGGTATCTTGAACCATACCTTTGAAAAGTACATGCCAGTTATTAAGGGTTGGAACCCTGGCCGTAAGAAGGGAACCCTTGTTTCAATGAACGCCGGTAAAGCCACTACCTATGCAATGATGGGGATTGAAAGCCGAGGTACTTTATTGATCGATCCGGGTACAGAAGTGTACGAAGGAATGATCGTTGGTGAAAATAACCGTGAAAATGATATTACGGTTAACATCACCAAAGGGAAGAACTTGACTAACGTTCGGGCCGCCGGATCTGATGATATGGCGCGGATTAAGACACCAACTCATTTAAGTCTTGAAGAATCTTTGGAATTCTTGAACGAAGATGAATTGTGTGAAGTAACGCCTCACCATATTCGTTTGCGGAAAAAGATTTTGAACTCCAGCTCTCGTGAAAAAGAAGCTAAGAGAAGAAAGCACAGCTAAGATAAATTTAATAAAACCTTTTCAACTAAGAGGATCAGGTAGCCTTCGGGTTTACTTCGGTCCTCTTTTTTGACCACTCGAACTTCAGTCATTTCAAAGAGATAGATATGATATAATGAAGTTCGATGTGGATACATAAACAAGTGGAAAAGTGGAGTGGAGCCAATGTCTCGTTTTAAGAATTTAGATTATTTTCTATTTATTCCGTATATCATCATGTCGGTGATCGGAATTATTATGGTATATTCAGCTAGTGCCAATATTGGTATCCAAAACGGCGGTAGTCCACTTAGCTACTTTAAAAAGCAACTATTTTACGTTATTCTGAGCGTGATCATTGTCGTCTTGATGAGTCGATTTAAACTCTCTAAACTGAGGAACAAACAATTCCTGTCTTCGTTAGAAATTATCTTTTTCATAGTTTTAGTCGGGTTATTGGCTTTTGGTGCCACGGTTAACGGGGCTGCGGGTTGGATTCGAATCGGTCCATTTAGCTTGCAGCCGGCTGAATTTGTCAAATTTTTTCTGATTATCCGGCTGGCAAATATCATTGATGCCAAACAAGCTATCATTACGCGGTCTGCCGCAGATTGGTGGGGCCAACTTTGGCCGACGATGGTGCGGTGTGGAATCTTGATTATCTTGATTTTTGCTCAGCCTGATGCCGGTGGCGCTGCAATCAATTTTGCAATTGTGTTTGTAATCTTCATGACCAGCGGGATTTCTTGGAAAAAGGCAGTTTCCTTCTTATTTGGCGGCGTGGTACTGGTTTACGCAGCCATTAATTTCATTTTAGTCCCGATGTCTAAGAGCAGTATGTTCTCTAATTCGTACCAACTCCAACGGATTATTGCCTTTACAAATCCGTTCGGTCACGCAACTGGAGCGGGTCAGCAACTGGTCAATTCTTATTATGCGATTAGTAACGGTGGTCTATTTGGCGTTGGTTTAGGAAATAGTGTCCAAAAAACGGGTTACCTACCAGAACCCAATACTGATTTCATCATGTCAATTTTAACCGAAGAATTAGGCGCCATTGGGGCGATTTGCGTGATGGCCTTATTAACGTTCATTATTGCCAGAACGGTTTTACTTGGCATTCGGAGTAACAGCACGTATCAAAGCTTAATTTGCTATGGCGTTGCGACCTATTTAACGATACAGACATTATTTAATATGGGTGGCGTCCTCGGTGCCTTACCAATTACCGGGGTAACTTTCCCATTCATTAGTTACGGTGGTTCCAGTATTTTGACGTTATCGCTTTGCCTCGGGCTGGTACTAAATGTTTCTAACCGGCAACGAGAAGCCCGGCGAGCGTTGCAAGCCACTACCAATTAAGTTTCAAAGGAGATGTCAATTTGGCATTTGAAATTCAACCGACAATCGGTTTGATTGTGTATTTACATTCAGTTAAACATTCAAGAAGCTTGAAGCAATTCGGTCGCCTCTACTACGTATCAAAGCGGATGAGGTATGCTCTGTTGTATGTGAACAAGGATCAGCAGGAAGAAGTCACGAAGAAGCTCACATCCGAAGGCTATGTCAAACAAGTGGTCCCGTCTCACCTGAACGAGCTCGTGAGTGAGGTTGAGGGCAAGAATTCGGTTGAGGATGATGATTCGTTTGATGAAGATTTTTAAGATGAGGTTAGTAGATTGAGAATTGTATCTGGAAAATATGGTGGCATTCGGTTAACACCCGTCAAAAGTGATAAAACGCGGCCAACCACTGATAAAGTCAAGGAATCGCTCTTTAGTATGACCGGTCCTTATTATGACGGTGGGGTGTTTCTTGATCTATTTGCGGGCTCTGGCGCCGTTGGCATTGAGGCCGTTTCTCGTGGGATGACCAAAGCAGTTTTGGTGGATAAGCAATTTCAAGCTATCAAGGCAATCAAAGAAAACGTTGAAAAGATTCATGCCGCCGATCAGTTTGACATTATCAAAGGAAATGCGGAGACGGTATTAAAGCAACTGGCAGATAACCAACAGAAGTTTGATATGGTCTTTTTGGATCCGCCTTATAAAAAGCAACGGATCATCGACACAATTGACAGTTTATTTGAGCTGGGGTTGCTAAATGACGACGCGATCATTATCTGTGAGACGGATAACCAAACTGACTTACCGGCAACTCACGGTTTGTTTAAAGCGATCAAGCAGAAGAATTATGGATTAACAAATTTAACGATCTATCGATTTGGTAAGGAGTAACGACATGACAGAGGTTTTGTATGCAGGCAGTTTCGATCCGATCACTTTGGGTCACGTTGACGTGATTCAGCGGGCGAGCCGGGTGTTTGACAAAGTGTATGTTGCGATTAGTATTAATACCCACAAAAAAGCAACGTTCACCCCTGAACGGCGGGCGGATTTTGCCAAAGACGCCTTGGCCGATCTCGATAACGTTGAGGTCATGATCTCTGATGAATTAACGGTTGAACTTGCTAAGAGCCTTGGGACAACTGTCCTATTGAGAGGTGTCCGCGGAAGTTCTGACCTGGATTCAGAAATGGCGATTGCCGGCTTAAATGAAAAACTGGATTCACATATTCAGACAGTTTTCATTCCAACGGCTGCTGATTACCGAGATCTTTCATCGAGTATGATTAAAGAGATTGCCAAGTTTCATGGAGACATTTCGAAATTTTTGCCTGCCAAGGCTGCAAATGCACTTAAAAATAAATACCTTTAGAAAAGTGGGAAAACAATGAAAAATTCCAAGCTCAAACGGTACCTGTTAGGGGCGGTTATTTTTGTGATCGTTCTGGCAGGACTGTTCTGGCCGCTGCCAAACTACATAGAAGGGCCTGGGGATGCTTCCAATTTAAGCAAGATTGTCTCAATTAAGGATCATCCAGATAAGCATAAGGGTCAGTTCATGCTGATGTCCGTCAGCATTGCCAAGGCGCGGCCAGTGACATATTTGTACGCTAAATTAAGCCCATATTATTCAGTGGTTTCGGATGCGAGTGTAACTGCTGGGCAAGATATGCAGGAATATGACAAGGTCCAGCATTTCTACATGGAAAGCTCGATTGGCCAAGCAATCTACACGGCTTATAAACATGCCCACAAGGAAGTTAAGTTGGACTACCGCGGCATTTATGTCTTGGATATTCAAAAGAAGTCAAAATTCCGTCATAAATTGCATGTCGGTGATGTTGTCGAATCGATCGACGGTCATCGTTTCAAGAGTTCAACCGGTTTTGTGAACTATGTTAAAAAGCAAAAATTGGGTCAGCGACTTACCGTGACTTTTCGGCGAAACGGCCATCTCCATAAAGTAACGGCCCCGCTGATTATGATTGCCAAGCATCGGGCAGGAATTGGGATTACTTTGACCGATGATGTGAAGGTCCAAACCAATATCCCAATCAAAGTGAACCCAGGCGATGTTGGCGGCCCCTCAGGCGGATTAATGTTCTCACTGCAGATATACAGTCAATTAACAAACAAAGATCTGCGCCACGGACAAAAAGTTGCCGGTACCGGGACCGTTGATGGCTTTGGAAATGTCGGTGAAATTGGCGGGATCGATAAAAAGATTATCACGGCTAAAAAGCACGGCGCAAAGATCTTCTTGGCACCGTACATCAAACCAACTAAAGAAATTTTGAAGTTAGAACCGGGTCATCAAACTAATTATCAATTAGCTAAAGAAACTGCGAAGAAATATGCCCCGAACATGAAAGTCATTCCGGTTCAAACTTTTGCTCAAGCAGTCAAAATTTTAGAAAAACAATAAAGGATTAGATAATTCTAGTCCTTTTTTTCGTATATAAAAGATAGAAGGGAGGAACAGTATGAATAGGATACGTGAGTTTATTGATGAATATCTTTATCAAGTATTGATCGGGTTGGTTGGAATCATTGTGGTGTTTATGTTCGTAATTGGTGGCTTGTTGATCAGTCATGGTGATAAGCAAACGATGGATGATGCCAGTGCGATTGAATCGACGTCGTCTCAGAGTGGGCAAGCGACGTCCCAATCAGCAGTTCAGGAGAGTACGCGACCGATGGCATCCAGCAGCACTGCGGCTCAACAAATGTACGTGGACGTTAAGGGAGCGGTTAAGAATCCCGGCGTTTACCAGATTAACGCCAATATGCGGGTGGTTGACGCGATCAATTTGGCCGGTGGCTATAATCGCTCTGCGGACAAGAAACAAATTAACCTCGCGCAAAAATTGAGTGATCAGCAGGTCATTTACGTCCCCATCCGCGGTGAGAAGGGGGCGCCAGTGACCACGACGACAGCCCCTCAAGCTCCGGCCAGTGGTGGCGACACCGCGGCAGAAGCAACGAGTTCAGCTGACGGAACTTCTGATTCCCAAAGTGGCCAACAAATCAATTTGAATACGGCGGATAAAACCAAGCTGCAAGAACTCAGTGGGATTGGTGACAAGAAGGCCGATCAAATCATTGCTTATCGCCAAGCCCACGGCCAATTCAAAAAAATTGAGGAGTTGAAAGATGTTCCTGGCTTTGGTGATAAAACCTTCGCAAATTTAAAATCTTCAATCTGTGTGTAGCCCAGATGACGTTTTTGAGATATGATTTACATCATGGAAGGTGAAACTATGGATAAGCGGATCAAATGGGACCAATATTTTATGATGCAGGCAGTATTGCTTGCCTCCAGGAGTACCTGTGAGCGGCTATCAGTCGGCGCCGTGATCGTTCGAGACAAGCGGATCATTGCAGGTGGCTACAACGGCTCAGTTGCCGGTGATGACCATTGTATTGATGTCGGTTGCTATCTGGTGGATGGTCATTGTGTCAGAACGATTCATGCCGAAATGAATGCGATCTTGCAATGCGCGAAGTTCGGTGAAAGCACAGACAACGCAGAGATCTACGTAACGGATTTTCCCTGTCTTCAGTGCACCAAAATGCTGTTGCAGGCAGGTATCCGCAAAATTAATTACCTTAGGAACTATCACAATGATGAATACGCCCAAAAGCTCATCAAACTAAAAGATATTGCATTAAATAAAATTGAATTAACTCAATCTGATATGGATCGAATTCCATTTGGGGCCTATTTATCTGACTAAGGATTAGAAATTGGTTAATTATTCCATCACTGGCGATGCTCTTCTTGAGTATGGCCTTGTTTGGGAATAAAATCATTGGGATTATCTTGCTCATCCTGTTAGTGATTCGGTTGCTGGCACTCAGAAATGTTGGGTTGCTGGTGATGACGATTGGGGTTTCTCTGGGCTTCATTGTGACTTCGACGAGCATTAATTCGAAGCTGAAAGTCGATTTACCCGATCAATTAGAAAATCAAGTGTTGAAAGTTTATCCGGACATGGTGAAAACCAACGGGGCCAGCTTTAGCTATATTGGTAAATTGACGGGTGATGCTCACAAGTTCGTTTTTTATGGCCGCTTCAAGACTCAGCAACAGAAACGCCAGCTGTTGGAATCCAATGAGCCGATATTGCTGCGAATAAGCGGTAAAGTGGTCGATTTTAATCCTGCAACCAACGTCAACCAATTTGATATGCGGCAGTATTACCACCATCAAAAGATTGCCAGAGCCGTGGTGGTTGATGAAATTGACTCTTTGGGGCCAAGTCCGCAATTGACAATGGTGGACCGAATTCATCGACTACGGTGCCAATTTAATCACTATTGTGAAACGCTGCCGAAAACATTACAAATCTATGCGATGGGGCTTATTAGCGGCAGTCGCCAAACAGATTTTTTTGATGAGATGACTGGCGTTAAGAAGCTGGGATTGCTGCATGTTTTTAGCATTTCGGGGATGCACGTTTATTATTTCTTGGCAATTCTCAATCAGTTTCTTGCGTGGTTGCCACTTTCTAAATATGGGAAAGCCGGCATTGAGTTGGTATGTATTGCTGCCTACTTTATTTTTTCTGGTGGTTCACCAGGGCTTTTTCGAGCCGTTGTGATGGCGGTAATTGCAATCTCCAATCGATTACTCCAAATCCGGTTGTCGCGGCTGGACATTTGGAGCCTGTGCCTGATGATTAACCTCTTCTTGATGCCTGAAGCCATGTTTTTGATGGGGGTTCAGCTGAGTTATGGGTTGTCACTGGGATTAATTGTGTCTGATGGCTTGTCCTATGTAAAACAAACGGTGTTGCTGAATCTATTGACATTACCAATTCTGCTTTATCACGTATATGAGTGGCATCTGTTGAGCGTGGCCGTGAATATCATTGTATTGCCATTGTTTGGAAAAGTAATTTTTCCGTTGGTGATCTTTGGCGTTATCGCTGGGAAGGTGCTGCCAATGATGGTATTACCAGTAGAATTTGGATTAAAGGCGTTTAATGACGGCCTCAATTGGATCAGTACGCTGCCCGGATTGATTACTTTTGGCAAGCCCAGTTTAGTGATTGTGATCGCGATGCTACTATTAACGTTTTGTCTGGTCCTTAAAAAAGTTAATCATAAACGATTAATGATTGGATTGTGTGGTCTGTATGTTGGAACTTTTCTGGTGATTCATTTCCCACTTACCGGCGAAATTACAATGTTTGATATTGGGCAAGGGGATAGTTTCCTCGTCAGGACACCAATGAATCGTTCTGTGACGTTGATTGATACCGGTGGTAAAGTGGACTTCAGCACCCAGTCATGGCAGCGTGGGGTGAAGAATTATCAGGCGAAACGGTTGTCGATTAACTACTTGAAAAGTATTGGCGTCTCACGGATTGATTACTTGTGTGTCAGTCATCAGGACGCTGACCATTGCGGGGATTTGCCAGCCTACATTCAAGAAATGCAGATTGGCACTATTTTAATTCCGTTGGGGATGGACAAGAACCCTAATTTTATGAAACGAATTGAAGGGCGTCATCGGGCTACCCGTGTATTACCAGTTAACGACGAGATGCGGGTCAATGGGTTGCCATTGTCCATTTATCATCCTTATGAACCGGGTCTGGGTGAAAACCATGATTCGATGGTGCTTGGGGCAACGATTGGCGGCTTAAGCTGGCTGTTTACAGGTGATCTGGATCGGCCAGGAGAGCTTGACACCATTTCCCGCCATCCAGAGCTCCATTCCGATGTGCTCAAAGTTGGTCATCATGGCAGTAAGACGGCTTCAGACCCGCAGTTTGTTGCGCACATCAAACCGAAGATTGCCTTAATTTCGGCCGGAAGAAATAATCGTTATCATCATCCCAACGTTGAAACGCTAGAAACCTTGAAACAGTCGGGGGTGATGGTCTACAATACGCAGACGCAAGGTATGGTAAGATATGTATATCATCACAATTCCGGTCATTTTGAAACCACATTAAATGAACATGAAGGGAACTTGTAATGGATTTTTCAAAATTCAAAAAACAGTTTGATAAGGAGCATCCGGCCACCGTTTACCTGATTTTAGGCGATCAGGAATACCTTGCCCAACAGATTAAAGATATGTTTGTTGACCTGATTCCGGAAGAAGAACGATCGATGAATATCGGCAATTACGACATGGAAGATGTTGCTGTCTCGGCCGCCGTCGAGGACGCCATTTCAGTGCCGTTCTTTGGTGAGCGCCGGTTAGTGATGATCAATCGGCCGTACTTTTTGACCGGGAAGAAGGTTAAGACCAAAGTTGACCAGACCACGGACGATTTTGAAGACTATTTAAAACATCCAGAACAGTCAACTATTATGGTTATTTTCGCCCCATATGAAAAATTAGATTCACGCAAAAAAATAACCAAAGCACTGAAAAAAGTGGCGACCACAGTTGAAATTGGCAAGTTGCGTGAAGCTGAAATCAAGCATTTGGTGACTGAGCGGGTGACGAGTCAAGGCTTCAAGATTAACCCCGACGCACTGGATAGAATGATGCAACTGACCGGTGGCAAGTTGACCTCAATGATGGGGGAACTGCCTAAATTATGCCTCTACAACAACGACACAAAAGTCATCAATATCGATTCGGTAAATGGCCTAGTCAGCCGATCGATGGAACAAAACGTGTTTGATTTGGTGAATATGGTGTTGAAGAAAAATGCCAAGCAGTCCATGGACATCTACCAGCAATTACTTTTGGAAAACAACGAACCAATTAGGATTAACGCCGTATTGGTCCAACAATTTCGCTTGTTGCTTCAAGTGATGATTTTACAAAAGCATGGTTACTCGCAGGGGAACTTGGCATCGGCGCTCAAGGTTCATCCCTATCGCGTGAAGTTGGCCATGCAGACGGTCAGGCAATTTAAGTATGATCAGCTGCGGGATGCCTATATTGGCTTGATTGAGACTGAAAAGGAAATGAAGTCGACAAGTCGGTCACCCGAATTATTGTTTGAGTTGTTTGTGTTGAAGTTTATGAAACACTAGTGTGACGAAAAGTCGTTTAACGTATTTATAAAACGGGCTCACCAGTTAGAATCCTAATTTTGGATTTTAACGGTGAGCCTCTTATAATAGATCTGTCAATAAAAAAGAACCCGCCAAATTGGTGAGTCCTGCAAGAATATGTATCATAAAAGTTGTTAGCTTGACTAACAACTTGGAAGTCTTAATTTGCTAATTTCTTAGTTAAACGTGACTTGTCACGTGAAGCTTTGTTAGCTTTAATTAAACCCTTTGATTTTGCGCGATCAATTGCACTGATTGCGTTGATGTATAAATCCTTGGTATCGTCAGCACCAGCAATTCGAGCTTTTTCAAACTTCTTAACAGCAGTCCGGTATGTACTCAACTGAGCTGCGTTTCTGCGTTGGGCCTTTTCGTTGGTTTTAACACGTTCGATAGCAGATTTGATAATTGGCATTTTGTTCACCTCCGAAGATCATTCTAAATATAACCATTAAATTTCAACAGACATCATTATACAAAAATGACAAGGCGATTGCAAGCAAAACTGAGCGGTATCATGTAAGATATCCTTGTATTACTCGTTAAAATCCGTTATACTATTTTTTGTGCGTTGCACAGACCTTCAACTTAGTTCGTCGGGGACCACTGCCGCTTACTCAGTTGTTGGATCATTTTAGAAAAGGTGGTTGTGAACTATGGCAGTTACACAAACAAAGAAGAATGAAATTATCAAGAAGTATGCGCGTCATGAAGGTGATACTGGATCAGCAGAGGTACAAATCGCTGTTTTGACTGCAGATATCAACGAAATCAACGAACATATGCGGACACATCGAAAAGATTATCATTCACAACGTGGACTTATGAAGAAGATTGGTCATCGTCGTAACCTACTTGCTTACCTTCGTGGTAAGGATGTTGCACGTTACCGTGACTTAATCCAAAGCTTAGGAATTCGTCGTTAATATTTGAAGAGGGATGTTGCAGGGCTTCGGCTTTGTACACATCCTTTTTTTCTGCCCAAATTTAAATTATTCAACAATCTCTTACTAAAAATTCGGTTTTCTGGAAAAATATGGTAAACTAATAGAAGCTGAAAACGAACGTAAAAAAAGAACAAATTATTTTTTGAGGTGAAACATGAAAAGCGAAATAAAAATTATGCCCATTGGCGGAGTCCGTGAAAACGGCAAAGACATGTATGCTGTGGACATCAACGGCGGTATCTATATTTTAGACTGTGGTTTAAGATACCCCGAAAATGAATTGCTGGGAATTGACGTTGTGATTCCCGATTTTAGTTATTTGGAAAAGAATAAAGACCGAATTGTGGGCGTCTTTTTGACGCACGGGCATGCGGACTCAATTGGTGCGATTTCGTACTTCTTGAGTGAATTTGATGTGCCAGTGTTTGGTTCAGAAATGACCATTGAACTCGCTAAATTGAACGTGGCTGACTCTGAACAATTAAAGAACTTTGATGATTTCCATGTTGTCAGCGATCACAGTGAAATCGATTTTGATGACGTTAAGGTCACCTTCTTTAAGACAACCCATTCGATTCCTGGATCACTTGGAATTGCCATTCATACTTCTGAAGGAGCAATTGTTTATACAGGTGATTTCAAATTTGATCAAACGGCCGCTCCACTCTATCAGACCAATTACTCCGCTCTAACCCAGTTGGGTGATGAAGGGGTTCTAGCATTACTGAGTGATTCTGGCAATGCCGAAAATCCCAAGCCAAGCGCCTCGGAAAAGCAGATTGCTGAGTACATTTACGATACATTTAACTATCAGGACAGCCGCATCATCGTTGCAAGTGTTGCTTCCAACATTTTGCGGATGCAACAAGTCTTTAATGCCGCTGCCAAGTGTGGTCGTCGGGTTTATTTGACGGGCCATGATTTGGAACGAATTGTTCGGACCGCAATGCGTTTGAAGACCTTAACCTTACCAGAAGATGATCTCTTGATTGATTCAATCGATGAGTTGAACAAGATGGCTCCAGATAAGGTTGTCATCATTCAGACCGGCAAGATGGGTGAACCGATCAAAGCCCTTCAACGGATGGCTAATAAGGAACAAAGTGACATCAACATTGAGCCCAAAGACTTGGTGTTCATCACAACAACGCCGTCAACTGCCATGGAAACGACCGTAGCCAAAACTCGGGATATGGTTTATCGCGCAGATGGTGAAGTTAAAATGATTTCCGATCAAATGAATTCATCGGGTGATGCCAGTCAGACAGATTTGCAATTGCTCATTAACTTATTACATCCCAAGTACATTATTCCTGTTCAGGGTGAATATCGTTTGCTGGAGGCCAACGCACAACTGGCCAAGCAAATTGGTTACACTGATAAGCAAATTTACATTCCTAATAAAGGTGACAAGATTTCGGTCAACAAAGACGAAATGTGGGTTGGTGGCAGTGAAGATCTTGCTGACACCATGATTGACGGAATCGGAATTGGCGATATTGGTAATATCGTACTGCGAGATCGAAAAGTATTGTCTGAAGATGGTATTTTTGTGGCGGTCGTCACAATTGATCGCAAGAAGAAGCGGATTGTTGCCGAGCCTAAGCTCACTTCAAGAGGATTTGTTTACGTTAAGGCTAACAAGGATCTCATGAAAGAAGCAGCTGGCATTATTGAAAAGACAGTTACCAACAATCTTGAGCATAAAGAATTCGATTGGAGTAACTTGAAGCAGGACGTTAGGGATGATCTAAGTGATTACCTGTATAAGCAAACCAAGCGGCGTCCCGTGATTTTACCAGTTATAATGGAAGTTAATCAACATCATAAGCGTTCCAAGAAAAAGCAAAAGAACAACGAGAAGAAATCGGAATCAGCAAATTAATTTCGATCACATGAATAAAAATGGCAACGAGTGGTTCATTTATTTGAATTACTCGTTTTCTGTCCAAAGATTGTGAGGCGAAGAAATGCAATTATCGAAGAATGATCAAGTTATCCTGATGAGTGCCCAAGAAGACTACGACGACCAGCGGTTTAATCAGGTAATGCATAAGGTTGAACATTTGTTGGCCAAATATCCCAAGCAAATTGACGTTAATTTTCTACGGACCAAAGCGTTGTTTAAGCTAAAGCGGACTGCGGAAGCTCAGTCAATTATTAATCGCTATGAAGATGAATTTGTCAGGGTTGCCGAGTGGATTCCATCATTGATCGAGATATCACTGAAGAATGCCCACTTTATGGTCGCAAGGGAAATCGCTGCTCAATCGGTTGCCGACTGGCGGACACAAATTCTGGCTGCTGAAGAAAATTATCGCCAGCAACATGCTGAATTACTTGATCAGCAGATTAACCAATTTGCACATATTGGTGGTTTGAATGCTTATACCCAGGTGAGGCGGGTGGAGGACGCCAAACAGCTACCGTTTGACGAATATGTATTGGCAGGGAAAAACATTTTGAGGGATCCATTCCTATGGGAAGTTCCGAAAAGTCAGATTTTGTTGGAATTGGTCAAAATAAAAGCCAATGTTTCGGTTACCCTCAATTGGTTGGACAATCGAGACTATGAAATTAATATTCTAAAATTGAAATCCATTGATCAATATTCTTCATTAGTAGCCGTTTTGAATATTATTGAAGACAATTATGCTTCGTCTGATCCAATCAAATTAGCCTTACTTGAAAAGGAACTATTTACACAAAGTAATTATATTTATCCATTTTTCGATAAGGTGATAACTGATCCGGAATATTGGTTCCAAGCCATCGTTGCGCGATCGTTCGGTGATCAAATTGATGTCAACACTTCAGATCAACGGTTAATTATGAAATGGATAAGCATTATTTATGACCAGGAAAGCAAAATTAAATTGATGTAACCAAATTTATTTTCGGAAAATGAGCATAATCTGTTTACAAACAAATTAACTATCGATATAATACTTAAGGATTCTTCGAAAATTGACTGCTTTGTCTTTTCCAGAAGATGTAGTATAATAACACTTAGAAATGCATTGATGCGAATTGATGTAATTCTTGAAAACAACAGGAGGTTTCATTAATGGCAAAAGAACATTATGAAAGAACAAAACCCCATGTAAATATTGGTACTATTGGCCATATTGATCACGGGAAAACTACTTTAACTGCTGCTATCACCAAGGTATTAGCTGAAAAAGGTCTCGCTAAAGCTGAAGACTACGCTGATATCGATGCAGCACCAGAAGAACGTGAACGTGGTATAACAATCAACACTGCCCACGTTGAATACGAAACTGAAAAGCGTCACTATGCCCATATTGATGCCCCAGGACATGCTGATTACATTAAGAACATGATCACTGGTGCCGCTCAAATGGATGGTGCTATTTTGGTTGTTGCCGCAACTGATGGCCCAATGCCACAAACTCGTGAACATATCTTGCTTGCTCACCAAGTTGGTGTTGATTACATCGTTGTATTCTTGAACAAGACTGATTTAGTTGATGATGACGAATTGGTTGACTTGGTTGAGATGGAAGTTCGTGAATTACTTTCTGAATACGATTATCCTGGTGATGATATTCCTGTCATCCGTGGGTCAGCTCTTAAGGCCCTTGAAGGCGACAAGGAACAAGAAGAAGTTATTCTTCACTTAATGGATGTTGTTGATGAATACATTCCAACTCCAGAACGTGATGACAGCAAACCATTCTTGATGCCAGTTGAAGATGTCTTCACTATCACTGGTCGTGGTACTGTTGCATCTGGCCGTATCGATCGTGGTACTGTTAAAGTCGGTGACGAAGTTGAAATTGTTGGTTTGAATGATCAACCCCTTAAGTCAACTGTTACTGGACTCGAAATGTTCCGTAAGACATTGGATCAAGGTCAAGCCGGAGATAACGTTGGTGTTCTTCTTCGTGGTATCGACCGTGACCAAGTTGTCCGTGGACAAGTTCTTGCTGCTCCTGGTTCAATCCAGACCCACAAGAAGTTCGAAGGCCAAGTTTATATCTTGACTAAAGAAGAAGGTGGCCGTCATACGCCATTCTTCTCAAACTATCGTCCACAATTCTACTTCCATACCACCGATGTTACCGGTGTTATTGAACTAGAAAAGGGCGTTGAAATGGTTATGCCTGGTGATAACGTTACATTCCAAGTTGAATTAACGAAGCCAGTTGCCATTGAAAAGGGTACTAAGTTTACCATCCGTGAAGGTGGCCATACCGTTGGTGCCGGTGTTGTTAGTGATGTTAACGACTAGTTCGCTAAGCTAATGACCGCACGAAGCTGTGAGGATTTTCCTCATGGCTTTTTTGCTGTCTCAGTATATTTTTGGATCAATTGTAACAGTAATATTCGATTACGATTTCTGGCGTTCCGGACATGACCACAAATTATTCTGATACCACTAAGTTGTTCGATTGGGAATTGAATAGGTCGCTAGGCGTCACGCTGAAGCCGAACAATTGATTAAAACGGGGTTCAAAAAAGCTGATACAATATAGATGTGTTCAGGAAATAAATTTTACATTTCACTGTTAATACGTTAAAATAACAATGTTATGCAATTATGAATTGTAAAAATAATCTTTTCGTCTCGGAGGAAAAAGAATGTCTGCAAAATGGGAAAAGAAGGGTACCAATGATGGAGAATTAACTTTCGAAATTGGTGCTGACTCAATTAAAAATGGTTTAGATCGTGCATTTGAAAAGAACAAGAAGAGCATCCGGGTACCTGGATTCCGTAAGGGCAAGGTTCCCCGCTCAATTTTCACCAAGATGTATGGTGAAGAAGCATTGTACGAAGATGCTTTGAACATCTTACTTCCAGATGAATATTCAAAGGCTGTTAGTGAAGCCAAAATCGAACCCGTTGATCAACCTAAGATCAATGTTGAATCAATGGAAAAGGGCAAGCCATGGGTTATCAAGGCTAATGTGACCGTTAAGCCAGAAGTTAAGCTTGGTGATTACAAAGGCTTGAGTGTTCCTAAGCAAAACACTCGGGTATACCAAAAAGACGTTGACGCTGAATTGGAAAAGAAGCGTGAAAGCCAAGCAGAACTTGTTCTTAAAGAAGGCAAGGCTGCTGAAAAAGGTGACACAGTTGTCATCGATTTTGAAGGAAAAGTTGACGGCAAGCCATTTGAAGGTGGTAAGGCTGAAAACCATTCACTAGAGTTAGGTTCCAACTCATTCATCCCTGGTTTTGAAGATCAATTGATTGGTCACAAAGCAGGCGAAGATGTTGAAGTTAAGGTGACCTTCCCTAAGGATTACCAAGCTAAGGAATTAGCTGGTAAGGATGCCGTTTTCGAAACTAAGATTCACGAAGTTAAGACTAAGGAATTACCTAAGTTGGATGATGACTTTGCAAAGGATGTTGATGAAGATGTCGACAGCCTTGAAGAATTAAAAGAGAAGATCAAGGACGACTTAAAGAAACAGAAGAAGAGCGAAGCCCGCGACGCAATCGAAGACGCAGCCATCAGTGAAGCAACTGATAACGCTGAAGTCAAAGATATTCCAGAAGCCATGATCAACGAAGATATCCAACGTCAAATGGATCAATATCTTGCTGGCATGCAACAACAAGGAATTAACCAACAGATGTACTTCCAGTTAACTGGAACGAAGCCTGAAGATCTGAAGAAGCAATTCTCAGATGGCGCTGAAAAGCGTGTTAAGACCAACCTTGTTCTTGAAGCAATTGTTGACAAAGAAAACATCGAGCCTTCAGAAGATGATGTTAAGGCTGAAGTTAAAGATTTAGCTAAACAATACGGAATGAAGGAAGACGCTGTTCGTAAAGCTTTGACTGATGATATGTTGAAGCATGATATTGCGATCAAGCAAGCAATTGACATGATTGTTGATTCTTCAAAGCAAGACGCTAAAGCAAAAGATGATTCAAAGGATAAAGAAGACAGCTCAGAAAAATAGTTTTCTTCCTAAGGAGATCCGTTAATCAGACGGATCTTTTTTTCGGGAGTGGTCAAGCCTTCTGATTGCAATTTCACCGTGGTATGATAAAGTATCAAATAGTTGATTGATAAAAGTGATTAAAGTCCATCTCGGATGGAGGAGTGACTATATTGTTTGAAGATAACGAATCAAGCGGACCCATTACTTGTTCGTTTTGTGGTAAAACCCAAGACCAAGTAAAGAAAATTGTCGCTGGTCCAGGCGTCTACATTTGTAATGAATGTATTGATTTATGTAAAGAAATTATTGACGAGGAGCTTGCTCCTGAGAAGTCTTCAGAAGATTTACTCAAAGTTTTGACACCTAAGCAAATCTTGGATAAATTAAATGAATTTGTGATCGGTCAAGATAACGCTAAACGAACCCTTTCAGTAGCGGTTTACAACCACTACAAGCGAGTGAATGAAATGATCAGCGAGCCTGATGAAGATTTGGAACTCCAAAAGAGTAACATTTGTATCATTGGACCAACTGGTTCAGGTAAAACTTACCTGGCACAGACGCTTGCCAAGATTTTAAACGTACCGTTTGCAATCGCTGATGCGACTACATTGACCGAAGCTGGTTATGTTGGTGAAGATGTTGAAAACATCCTCTTAAAACTATTGCAAAATGCCGATTATGATGTTGAGCGGGCTGAACATGGGATCATCTACATTGATGAAATCGATAAGATTGCCAAGAAGTCAGAGAATGTTTCAATTACCCGTGACGTTTCCGGTGAAGGTGTTCAACAAGCTCTGCTCAAGATTCTTGAAGGGACAATTGCCAACGTTCCGCCTCAGGGTGGTCGTAAGCATCCTCAACAAGAGTTTATTCAAATCGACACAACCAACATTTTGTTCATTGTTGGTGGTGCATTTGATGGGATTGAAGGGATTGTCAAGAGTCGTTTAGGCGACAAGACAATTGGTTTTGGAACCGATTCTGACAAAGCACCCGATCTTGATAACCGCAATATCATGCAGGCCGTGATTCCAGAAGACTTGCTGAAGTTTGGATTGATTCCAGAATTCATCGGTCGTTTGCCAATCTTGACTGCATTAGATAAATTGGACGAGAAAGATCTTGTTCGGATTTTGACTGAGCCTAAGAATGCATTGGTTAAACAATACAAGAAATTGATCGAGCTTGATGGCGCCGAACTGGAATTTGCACCTGGTGCGTTGACTAAGATGGCTGAACTGGCTATCTCAAGAAACACCGGTGCTCGTGGTTTACGGTCAATCATTGAAGACACAATGCGAGACATTATGTTCGATTTGCCAAGCCGTAAGGACGTATCAAAAGTTATCATTACACCTGAAACGGTGACTGATCATAAAGAACCAGAGCTGATTTTGAAAAAGGCATCGTAATTCGAGAAAGTCTGATGTAAGCTTTAGTTAGTTTGCGATCGGACTTTTTTATTTTAATGACAAATTAAAGGAGTGGTTTGATGGAGGTTCAAAATGTCGATTTGACAATAAGCGCGGTGGCAGAAAAACAGTATCCAAATACCATGTTTCCAGAGATTGCACTTGTTGGTCGGTCTAATGTCGGCAAATCTTCATTGACCAATGTGCTGATTAACCGACGAAAGTTTGCCCGGACGTCAAGTCAACCCGGGAAGACCCAGACACTCAATTTTTACAATATTGATGATAAATTATACTTTGTTGATGTGCCTGGATATGGTTATGCAAAGGCATCCAAAGCAAGTCGGGAAAAGTGGGGCAAGATGATCGAGACTTACTTGACCAAGCGCGATCAACTCAGAGGCGTGATTGCCCTTGTGGATGGTCGCCACGCCCCAACTGACGATGATATTTCGATGCACGAATGGCTGGTTTACTATGGCATCGATGTCTTAACAGTTGCCACTAAAATGGATAAAATTTCTAAGGGTAAATGGAACAAACAAGAATCATTGATTAAAAAGACTTTGCAAATTAATGATGAAGATTTTGTCCTGTTTTCAGCATTGACAAAGGCTGGTAAAAACGAAGTCTGGCAGTGGATTGAGGGGAGAATGTAAAATGGATTTTGATGAATACCAAAAGGCGGCGAACCGGACTTTGATGGGCAAAGAGCAGGTGCTCACTAATTGTGCGCTGGGTTTAACCGGCGAATCCGGTGAAGTGGCTGACTTAATTCGTAAATATACATTTCAGAGTGAAAAATTAGATCACGATCAACTCATTAAAGAGATGGGGGATGTGCTATGGTACTTATCCCAAATTTCCGAATGGGCTGACATTCCCTTCGATAAGGTCGCTGAAGATAATATCAAACGGCTCAAGAAACGTTACCCCTCACAATTGGGCGGCGTCAATCAAGTTAATATCTAAAATCATTTCAAGTGTCCAAGTTAGGTAGTCAAATATCTGATTTGGGCTTTTTATTAACAATTGATTTTGTGAAGTTAGAAAACCCAAATTGGCATTTAAGGGACGTATTTTCATTCAAAATGTATATTACGGATAATATTTATCAAAATATTGAATAAATCATAAAAAAGGTTGCAATTAATGAATATCGGTGTTAACCTCATTACTATTAACTTTATAGGACGGCTCCTCCAGGCAGAGATCTGCGCATAAGCACCTCAAACAAAAATTCCCAAAACCGGAATTTCTGTTCGAGGAGCCTTACACTCCGATCCCTAACCGCCTGGATTCGCTCACTATATTAGGACAGCTCCTCCAAGCAGAAGTCTGCGCGTAAGCACCTCGAAGAAAAATTCCAAAATCGGGAATTTCCCTCCAAGGAGCCTTACGCTCCGACTTCTAATCGCTTGGATCCGCTCACTATATTAGGACAGCTGCGCAAAGCAGAAGTCTGCATGTAATCACCACGGAGAAAAATTTCAGAACCAGGAATTTCCCTCCGTGGAGCCTTACACTCCGACTTCTAACCGCTTTGCTCCGCTCACTACACAGATAAGGGGTTTTAACATGACAGAAAATAATAAAGTAATCCTAGCTTACTCCGGTGGCTTGGACACATCCGTTGCAATTGCTTGGCTGAAGGACAAAGGGTATGACGTTGTTGCTTGCTGTATCAATGTTGGTGAAGGCAAGGACCTTAATTTTATTAAGCAAAAGGCTTTAAACGTTGGTGCCGTCAAAGCATACGTAATTGACGCCTTAGATGAATTTGCCGACAACTATGCAGCCGTTGCTTTAAAAGCTAACGCAATGTACGAAGGATCATATCCATTGATCTCTGCTTTGTCACGCCCCCTTATTTCTAAAACGTTAGTTGAAGTTGCCCATCAAGAGCACGCAGTTGCCGTTGCTCATGGCTGTACTGGAAAAGGAAATGATCAGGTTCGTTTCGAAGTTGCGATTCATGGGCTTGATCCCCAACTTGAAGTTCTCAGCCCAGTTCGTGACTGGCACTGGTCTCGTGAACAAGAAATTGAATACGCTAAGGACCACAACATTCCGATTCCAATCGACCTTGACTCACCATATTCAATCGATGCCAACATCTGGGGCCGAGCTAACGAAGCCGGTATCTTGGAAGATCCATGGCAGAGTGCGCCAGAAGATGCCTTTGCAATCACTAACCCAATTGAAAACACCCCGGATACACCAACGGAAGTGCAAATTACTTTTGAAAAGGGAATTCCAGTTGAATTGGACGGTAAAAAGATGAAGTTCGCTGACATCATTCAGGATTTGAACAAGATTGCCGGTGAAAATGGCGTTGGCCGAATCGACCACATTGAAAACCGTTTGGTTGGGATTAAATCTCGTGAGGTATATGAAGCCCCTGCAGCAACTGTATTGCTCAAAGCCCACAAAGAATTGGAAGACTTAACGTTTGAGCGTGACTTAGCTCATTTCAAGCCAACTGTTGAGAAGCAACTCAGCGAACTCGTCTATAATGCCCTTTGGTTCTCACCATTGATGGATTCAATTCAGGCCTTTATCGACAAGTCACAAGAAGTCGTGAACGGCATCATCAAATTGCAATTATTCAAAGGCAACGTCATGGTACTTGGCCGTAAATCAGATTCGTCACTCTATGACAAGGATTTGGCAACTTACACGTCTTCTGATTCATTCGATCAAGAAGCTGCTAAAGGATTCATCAAGCTCTGGGGACTACCAACTCAGGTTTATCAACAAGTTCAACTCAAAAACAAACAAGCACAGTTTGTTCAAGCCGTTACCAAATCACAATTAAAAGACAAGGTGACGGTTCACGATCAATATTCCACACATACGGGAGCTAAAAAATAGATGAGTACTAAGAAACTTTGGGGCGGCCGGTTTCAAGCCCAGGCATCCAAATGGGTGGACGAGTTTGGTGCCTCGATTTCCTTTGATCAGTTGATGGCTGAAGAGGATATCGAAGGCTCACTTGCCCATGTGAAGATGTTGGGTCATACGAAAATTTTGAATGAGTCAGATGTTGACCAGATTGTTCAAGGACTGGAAGACCTGCGAGATGAGTTGCATGCTGGCAAATTACACTTCACGGTTGAAAATGAAGATATTCATATGAATATTGAGGCACTGTTGACTGAGAAGATCGGTCCAGTCGCTGGTAAGCTGCACACTGCCCGTTCACGAAACGACCAGGTTGCCACTGATTTCCATTTATACCTCAAGAAGCGGCTGCCAAAAGTGATTGACGAAATCACAACTTTACAGCAAACGCTGGTTGAGATGGCTGAAAAAAATGTTGAGACCATCATGCCAGGATATACGCATTTGCAACATGCCCAACCAATTTCTTATGGTCATTACTTAATGGCTTATTACCAAATGCTGAAACGGGATAAGGAACGGTTTGAATTCAATATGAAGCATACTGATATCTTACCGCTTGGAGCTGCCGCGCTTGCCGGAACCACTTTCCCAATTGACCGGGAATACACGGCTCAGGAACTCGGCTTTGATGCTGTCTATGCCAACTCGCTGGACGCCGTTTCTGATCGGGACTTCGCGCTGGAATTCTTAAGCAACAGTTCCATTTTGATGCTGCATTTATCTCGTTTTTGCGAAGAAATCAGCATGTGGGTCAGCCATGAGTTTAAGTATCTTGAACTCAGTGATGCCTACACCACTGGCAGTTCGATTATGCCTCAAAAGAAGAATCCGGATATGGCCGAGTTGATCCGAGGTAAAACGGGTCGGGTATATGGCCACTTGATGCAATTACTAGCCACGATGAAATCCTTGCCGCTTGCTTACAACAAGGATTTGCAGGAAGATAAAGAAGGCGTCTTTGATACCGTCAAAACCTTGCTGCCAGCGTTGAAAGTTTTCAATGGGATGTTGAAGACTGCAAAACCAAACGTTGAACGGATGAAACAAGCCACTGAAAATGATTTTTCCAATGCCACCGAGCTAGCCGATTATTTGGCAGCTAAGGGCGTTCCGTTTCGGCAGGCACACGGGATTGTGGGTCAGTTGGTCCTTAAGGGATTGCAAACGCATCAAAATCTTCAGGACATGTCTTTAGCAGACTTGCAAGCAGCCTCCCCTAAAATCGAAGCAGACGTTTATCACGATCTCAAGTCAGAGGTGGCGGTTGAACGGCGGCATTCACTGGGCGGCACTGGCTTTGACCAGGTTAAGCTGCAGATTGAAAATGCGAAAAAAGAATTGAATAATTAGTCTTAAAAACAGCTACGTTTGATGGTCGTAAGTGACACATCAAGTGTGGCTGTTTTTTGGCACAAATAGGTCTTTAAAACAGAGAGTAAGGCATCTGTGCTATTAATTTAAATGGTGTGTAATAATTCTTCACCTTAATTAATTATGGTGGTATTATAGTGCTGTAGATCAGTAAGTAATGGTTTTTGCTGGTTTGATAATTAAATATTAATAAGTGCAACAAATTATTCAAGGGGGTTCACCAATGCGACGAAATAATTGTTCGCGAAATAATTTGTGGGGGAAATCTGAAAAAACAGATTTGCACTACAAAATGTACAAGGTTGGCAAGAAATGGGTGTTTGCTAGCCTTTTTATGTTGTCTTTAGGTTCATTTATGTTATCAGGGGTTTCCGTTCATGCCGATACCCAGGCTGAATTGGCAAAGAGTGAAGCCACTACGAGTACGACACTGGTCAAATCAGCGGCTAATGATACATCAGCAGCCGCGAACAGTCAGGGGACCAGTACCGCAGCGACTTCTGAAGCTGGATCCACGGCAAACTCATCAAATGACACAACGAGTACAAGTGCCGATAAGACAAGCACAACCGCTACTACAAATGCTTCAAGCACAAGCAGTTCGGATGCAGTTAAAGCAACTTCAACAGCCAGTGCTGCGGTGAGTCAGGCAAGTCAGGCGGTTGCTTCTGATAGTACGGCCACCAGCAATGCGCAACAATCGTCAACTTCTGCTCAACCTAGCGATGCTTCGGCAGCAAGTTCCAAAGCTGCAACATCCGCTGAATCGGGGGCAACGAATTCTGGTACCAGCACAGCAAATGCCAAGTCAGATGCAAGTAAGGCTGCTAGTGAAACGAGTGGTGCATCGAACGCTGCCAGTGGTACTAGTCAAGCCGCCAGCCTATCCAAATCAGATCAGGCTAAGGCAACTGATACACTGAATAGTCTGTTGAAACAAGATAACATCAACGTCAACGGTTCAACAATCGATGCCAGCAAATTGACGTCTGATCAGTTGACGGCATTGAAGGCTGCTTTGGCGGCTTCAGGTCAAAAATTGACAGTTAATGAAACCGATGCACAAAAGGCAGCTGATGCCGCAGCTGCAAAGGCAACCGATTCGCTGAACGACTTGTTAAAGCAAGACAATATTACCGTCAATAATTCCACTATTGATGTCACCAAATTAACAACGGCTCAATTGACGGCCTTGAAAACTGCTATTGCTTCTTCTGGGCAGAAGATTACCTTGAATGAAACCGATGCCCAGAAGGCTGCAGATGCGGCGGCTGAGAAAGCAGCCAGTGCGGATGCCATTTCAAATGCCTTCAATGAATTGGTTAAGGAAGGTAAGATTACCAACGGATCAACCATCAATGTTGCCGGCTTGTCAACTGATCAGTTATCGACGCTTCAGTCGGCGATTGCTAAGGCAGGTGTAAGCCTGTCGTTGTCGACAACGAGTGCAGTGGATACAAGTTCTGCTTCATATGCATTTGGACTGCAAAATGGGGATAAACAGTTAGACTCAATTTTTAACTTTACGCTCGGAACGAGTTCACCAGTGGATATTGCAACGAATATAACGCTTATTCCTAAAATGGCAGCTATTCTTGAGGCATTTATATCAACTAATGGAACCATGCTTAATGCCGATGGCAGTCTTGCTTGGCCTTCAGGCTATACAGAACCTTGTACGGATGGCCAAACCATTTATCATCATTATATTGGTAATTATTGGGATGCCAATAGCGGTTTGTCTGATAAAAATGGAACATTCAACACAACTGACTACAATGCTGGCTTTGCAGCAATTTTGAAAACTTACTGCGAAGAAATCAATTCTTATTTAAATCAGGTTAAAAACAACGTCAATGATCCAACATATGCTGATGCCCTGGTTAATGATAAAAATGCTGCATACGATCCAACAGACTTGCATAATACTACGAACGGTTGGGGAGATCTTGCCGCTCTCATTAAAGCTGGAGGAGCGTTATTTAATAATCCGGTTAATGACAATAATGATATCTTCAGTAAAACAGCAACAACACCAACTGATGCCAACGCAACTCTCACTACTTCATATAATAAAGACATTACGCAAGATGCTCAGACAAGTATTGACGTGATCAATACTTTCATTGGAATTGCGATTACGAACATTCAAAACGGAATTATGAAACAAGCGTTGAGTGATATTCGTTCTCTTGGTGGTAATCAAGGCAATAGTCAGGCTGGATCAACTGGTAACGTGAACGGGTCGATTGCGATCCCAGGGACTTTGACTGAAGCGCTGGAACTCAATGCTTCGCTTAACAGTTTGATTAATACCTTTGGCTTTGGAAAGACTGTTGATTCATCAGTTATTAACGGTGTTTACTTGGACATTGCTTATGGCATTCGTAATGCGATTTCACTACACTTCCAAAAGGGTGTTAACGAAGCGATTGACCATGTCTTAAATGGTAAACCAGCCCCTGATTTTAGTAGCGTAGCTGGTTATACAGCTAACTCGTCAAATCCAGAAGCCATTGCCAACACAGCACAAGCGGCTGGTAGCGATACATTGTTTGTTGAAGCAATCGGCTATGCATGGGCTTCTAAGATTGCCCAACCGATTGTTAATGAAGCTGTTAACGATATTGCCTCCGATACCGTTAAGTCTACGGCCACTGAAATTGTTAATGCATTACCGGCTGGTACTTTATCAGATACAGAAATGAGCGAATTACTTACTGAAGGCGCTTTTGATAAAAATCTTGATTCCTCGGACACAACAAATCCACACTATACACCATCAGCTAAAGGTGCCTTGCAAACCATTTTAGATTTATACAATGCCGAAGTTAATGCATTGAAACAAGCTCAGGCAGACTACATTGCCAATCCTGATGCAACTCCTGATGCCAACAATGGACCGAAGTTTGCTAACGAAGGAACTTCTGGGATTGTCACATATGATGCCACGACCGGTAAGTATAATGCGCCAATGGCTGCAACTTCAATTTCTGCGGCTGGTGATTATGTTCGGGCAATCGAATTCTTGCAATCGACACATGCTACTGGTTATGGTCAGGCGGATGCAGACGATATTTCACATACGCAGCATAACGGTGATGTTGCGACGATTACGTCAACTACTAAAACATTCACCGGTGATGAAACTAAATTAGATAGTGTTCAATTAGCGGCTTATAAGGATAAGATCGCAGCTTTCTTACTGGGGACTGGTTCAAATGCTGCCCAGCAGGCATATATCAAAGCGTATAATGATGAGGCAGGATTGGCTAATGCTGCCTTTGAGGCAGGCGGTAACGCTGCTTATGATCAAACCAATTCTACTTACTTCATGACAAACGGAACCATTCCAGTTATTACTGTGGGTAATAATACCGTGACGATTAAGGTTGCTGATGTCACTTATAGTGCGAGTGATGATGGAACTGCCTCAAACTACAGTGCCACATCTGGTCTGGGTGGCCAACCAACTGGAACCGCATTTGTTGATGGTTATGTTGCCAGCACGATTGCCGCTATTCAGGCTGCTATTAAGGCGATTGCTAATGATACGAAGAAGCATGCTAATTCAGCTGCGGCAGATGCGACGAATGCTTCAAATGCTGCTCTGTCGGCCGATGCGTATGCTTCTCAAGCTGAAAGTGAATCTGCATTGTTCCCAAGTGACGCAGCTGCTGCGAGTGATGCTAAAATTGCATCGGATGCGGCGGTTGATGCTGATACGAATTATAAGAATGCGAAGAGTGATGCTTCAGATGCATCTGATCAAGCTAAGACTGCCAGTGATCAAGCGGATGATTCCGCTACTTCAGATGCTAAAGCAGCCTTGTCAGCCCAGAGTAAGGCAACTAGTGATGCAGGGAGTGTCAAAGACGATCTTACCAAGATTAATACTAATCGAGACACCGCTTCGGATGCTTCCGGGCGCGTTACAACTGATATTATTAATGATGAGAAAAATGCGGCTGCTGATGCGGCCACGAGTGCAGCTAATGCTGCCAGCGCTGCTTCTGAAGCCAATGCGGCTGCTCAATCTGCTGAAGCATCCGCGGCTAGTGATGAGGCAATAGCTGCTAATGATGCCAAGAGCGACAGTAATGCAGTAGTTGCTGGCGATGCGAAAGCAGCTAGTGATGCGGCGACATCTGCTGCAGCTGCAGCAGCAAGTGCGGAGGCTGCTTATAATAAAGCCAATGCGGCTGCTTCGGATGCTGCCAAGGCTTCTAGTTTTGCAGCAAGTGCAACTACCCTTGATGATGCTAAGAGTGGTGCCGATGCTGCGATTTCTGCAAATACTATTGCAAGTGATGCTGCTGATGATGCCACGGATCAAAAGAATGCCGCGGTTACCGATGCAGCAACTGCTCATGATGCCGCCGGTCGGGCAACGGCTATCAGTACCGCCGATAGTGCCGCAGCCAGTGCCAATGCGGCGGCCACCAGTGCGGCGAATGCCAACAACTCAGCGCAAGCGGCTGCCAGTGCAGCTTCTGATTATGCGAA
>NZ_AZEI01000087.1 GCF_001436255.1 Lentilactobacillus rapi DSM 19907 = JCM 15042
GCCGCATCACTGGCAACTGTTTCACCGTTAGTAGCAAATCCTTTTTGCTTTTCCGCATCGGCCGCGGCATCAGTCGCATTCTTATTATCATTCTTGGCCTTGTCGGCAGCCGCCGTAGCAGTGGCAGCATCACTGGCATTACTGGTATCCTTGGCATCACTAGCCGCTGCGTCAGCGGCATCACTTGCCGCACTCGCATCAGCAGCCGCACTGGCCGCTGCGTTAGCAGCTGACTTGGCTGCATCACTTGCCGCACTCGCATCTTTGGCTAATGCCGGATTACTATCGTTATTGGCAGCATTCGAAGCGATCTTCGCATAATCAGAAGCTGCACT
>NZ_AZEI01000019.1 GCF_001436255.1 Lentilactobacillus rapi DSM 19907 = JCM 15042
TGCACGCCGAGAGTAGTTGGGGGATCGCCCCCTGCGAGGGTAGGACGTTGCCACGCTAACTTGAGTCTCTGATAGCATTTACTATCGGAGGCTTTTTTGTTATCATCATTGTTATTGTGATAATTATTTGCCGTTTTAGCTCAGAAGGTAGAGCGTTTCCATGGTAAGGAAGAGGTCCCGGGTTCAAATCCCGGAAACGGCTTATTTGAGACATTCCGTTTAATATTTGCTACTTTTCAATGAGTAGATGAAAGCACAATGGACACCCCATTTCAAATCTGACAGTTCGAGATTAGTCTTTATACCACACTGATATATCAACTTTTTTTCGTTTTGCTATTTTCTATTTTTTTGCAGATGGTAAACTGTGTGTGTAAGCAAAACTACTTACAAAACTTATTAATCTGGGGGGATTAAGATGAAAGCTATTTTTTTGCGCTTTTTTAAAGTGTTATTTTTTGTAAACGTATTCACTGTGATGGGGCTGCTTTTTACGTCGTCTGTTCAGGCTGCCACTGCAAACCTAGATGATGGAACGTACAATGTCCCAGTAACGGTTATCAAGGAGGGCAGTAAAACGGATGTGTCCATGGCAAATGGTTTTTTTGATCAAACAGCTGCAGTTAACGTTAACAGTGGGAACTATACGATAACCCTTAATACAACAGGGGCAAAGTATATTGGGGCAATGATAGTTGCTGGCCAAACTGTCAAGCCAACGGCAACCACTGGTGCGAATGGCATTGACGGGACATTAACTTTTTCGGTAAGTAATCCAGATGATTATACGCCGGTTACCTTTAACCTAATAGATCTGCCAATTCCAGACGGAAAAGGAAATCAAACCAGTAATATGACCCAATCAGCACAATTCTTGTTCAGCTGGGAAAAAGCGGTTAAGACATCTGCTCCGGTTCCAAACACACCATCTGTTCCATCTGTTCCAGCTGATGGCCAATCAGTAGTTGTGACAGCACCAACTGGTACTGCAGCAACGACCACAACCACCTCCTCTGTCAATCAGACAACAGCAGCCAAGAATGACAACTCAACGACTGATGTTTCAACCACTAAATCACCAATTGCTAAGTCATCTACCCATTCGGCCACCATCAAGAAAGCGAAAGTGCCAACAACGACCCGTAGCTATGTTGTTCTAAAGGGAACATCGATGCATACTTCAATGGCAAACAAGTACTATACCAGAAAAGCAATTATTCGTAAAATAAGTAAACACTATAATGTTCAACTTGAAGTCAGTTACGCTAAAAATTTAAAGTTGGGAAGTAAAGCCGTCCGACCAGTTACCATTAACAATCGAAAGGTTAAATCTTCAACTGTTAAATATGGTATGACAAGTAAAAACTACACAATGATTTATTCCTTTAATGTTTCATCATTCAAAACTCTCGCGCATCTCATTAAAGGCTCAATTCACGTAACCGTTCCTTATATGAAGATCAGCCAAACATTCCCAATTCGATTTAAATTCAGTCAGCATGCACCTAAAGCCAGCCATAAAGATGGCACAATTGGGTCCTTAAACCAGCAAATTGCTGGTGGGAGGGTTGTCAATGAAAGTGCTAACTAAAATTGGACTATCAATCCTATTGTTTATTGGATTCCTGGCGGCATTACCTACCAGTGTCAACGCTCAATCAATTTCATATCGCTCGTTAAAGTATGGGACTAATCAAAATTCTATGGCGACTGGCTACTTTGTTCGCCCAGCAACGGTTATCGTTCGCAATCACGAATATTATGTTACGATGCAAATCAAGACGGCCAAAAGCTTATCTGCCTTTCCCGTTAAGGTCGATTGGGTAGACGGTCAGCGGCCGAAAAATGTCCGAAAAATAAAGGACGCTGCTGGTAATTCTCATTTGTACTATTCGTTTTATACAACGAATCTCAAAAAACGAATTAATGCTAAATTGGCAATTGATGTTCCCAAAGTTTACAAAGCTCATCATTTGATTACTTTTAAATTTAATTCTGCGAACTTACCAAGCCTGAAGGTTAATCAGAAAAAACATCACGCTGCTGCCGTCACCAATTCAACGATGCCAACAAAAGCAAGCCAAAGTTCCCATTCAAAACCGGCAGTTGCCCAAATGAAAACCACTCCGACGAAAGCATCGTCAATAAATGCCTCAACGGATAAGCAGCCTTCCAAAACGAAGACTAAAAAGGATCCGAAGAAAAAAGTCACCGCTAAAAAGCCGAAATCAAATCAGTCTAGTCAACCGGCGACTGCATCCAGCACTAATAAAACGACACCAAATAAAGCAAAGTCGGGACATCAGTCAGCTAATGACGGCCGCTGGATTGTTGGTGGGGTTGTCGTCGTTGCCGCAATTTCTACTGGTGCTTGGATTTATCTGAGACATTAGGGGGCTAGTTGAATGAAAGGTTCAAGGAAAATTGCTGTCATAGTACTGGGAATCGTTCTGATTATCGGCATCCTTTGTGGGCTATTCATTAGGAATGGAAATGCAAATACGAATCGAAAGCCTCGAATCGTTGCAACAACCTTTGCAGTGGTTCAAATTGCTGATAAGCTAAAGCTGCCATTAGTTGGGGTACCCACCACTCAAAACAAGATTCCAGACCGCTATGAGCATGTTGCTCGAGTTGGCAATCCCATGAATCCAAGCGTCGAAAAGATTGCTTCTTTAAAACCAACGGCCGTCTATTCGGTCACAACGTTGAGAGATCAATTTGGTAAGGCATTTAAGCAACGTCATATTCAACCACATTTTTTGGATTTAACCAGCGTGGCAAAGCTAAAGCAGACAATCTGGGCGATGGGAAAGACTTATCAACGTCGATCTCAGGCGAAAGCAGCGATTAGCCAGATTACCAAGACCGAACGAGCTGTTAAGATGGTTGCCAATCGACATGCTAAGCATCCTCGAGTTCTTATCTTAATGGGGTTGCCAGGGGCTTCCTATCTAATTGCCACCAATCGATCATATGTTGGTAATTTGGTGACAATTGCTGGTGGTAATAATGTTTTTGCTTCCAAGACCCAGGAATTTATTCAGCCAAACGATGAAGCAATCAAGCGAGCCAACCCCCAAGTCATTTTGAGACTGGCTCATGCCTTGCCCCAAATCGTTGTGCCCCAGTTTAATACGGAATTTAAACAGGACCCAATGTGGGCAACAACGGCCGCAGTTAAGCATCACCGAGTCTATAATCTTGAAGAGCCTAATTTTGATGCGACCGCGAATATGCGGGCTGCCCAAGCGCTCAAAATTATCTCTAATTGGCTTTATCCTGCATCTGGAAGTGATTCAAAACGATGAGTAAATCAGAAAAATTTTGGTACCTGGTTATTATCTGTTTGTTATTAATTTCAATTGTAGTTGCATTGATGCTTGGCGTGACCTTTATACCGTTCGGGCAAGTGATTCAATCATTTGCGAATAAAAATGCGACGCAATACACTGTTTTATTTGACATTCGCGCCCCAAGAATTTTTGCCAGTTTGTTGTGTGGGGCAATGTTGGCCGTTGCTGGGGCGCTTAGTCAAGCTGCTTTTCGAAACCATTTGGCAGATCCCAGCATTCTTGGCGTCACGAGTGCCGGGGAACTGGTTGTAACGGTTGGAAGTTTGCTACTGCCAACTTTTATTGGTGGTAAATTTCTCTATTCACTCATTGGTGGGGGAATTGCTTTGCTGATTCTGACTAACCGAACAATTCTTACCAGTCCTTATCGGCTGATCATTGTTGGTGTTGCTTTAATGCTAACGTTTTCCGGCTTTCAACAATTGTTCTCGAATGGGGTCGGCCAAGCCAGTGGATCGTTTAACGGGATTACCTGGACAAATTCAGTGGGTCTGTTAATCCTCGGAGTTAGCGGAATGTTCGTTGCCGTGGTGATTTCTCCGTGGGCCAATTATTTAAAGCTTGCGGGTGAACAGTTGCAAACCAAGGGAGTCTCAGCGCAGTTTATGCGACTTTCATTGCTACTCATTACGGTCTATTTATCCGCGGGGGTCACATCAGTCGTGGGAACGATTCCTTTTGTTGGGATTGTCGTCCCCAATCTGGCTCGATTTCTCGTTGGCAATGATTATACAACGTTGATTCCAATGTCGATGCTGCTCGGAGCCTGGTTGCTGCTGGTGATTGATACGGTTGGCCGCTTGATTGTCTTGCCAAGTGAATTGTCCGCTGCCGTGTTGATGACTGTTGTTGGCGGCCCATTCTTAATATGGATGTTGCAGAGGAAGATGCTTAATGGAATTCAATCAAGTCAGTTTTAATTATCCCGCCCATGCCCCGGTCTTGCACCGGATTTCTGCAAGGATCCCATCAGGGAAAATCATTTCGATCATTGGTCCAAATGGTTCTGGTAAGTCCACTATCTTAAAATTACTGGCCGGAATTTTGAAGCCGACTAGTGGGGAAGTACTCTTGAATCATCGTTCAGTAACCGACTATTCTCATAAACAGTTGGCTACTCAAATCGCAATCGTTGCCCAACAGAACGTCATCTATGACGATATGAACGTGATCGATGTGATTAAAACGGGGCGTTTAGCCTATCATAAATTACTTGATGTGATTAGCGATGAAGAAGTTGTCAAGTATCTCAAACAGGCTCATCTCACTAAGTTGGCAAAACGGTCAATTACTTCCCTGTCTGGTGGGCAGCAACAACGAGTCTGGTTAGCTTCAGCCTTAGCGCAGCAACCGGATTACTTGTTGTTGGACGAGCCAACGACTTATTTGGATATTCATTATCAAAGTGAGCTAATGGCGATTTTAAACCAGCTCCATCGTGATTCAGATATGACGATTGTGTTGATTCTCCATGATGTTAATCAAGCCTTTAGGTTGAGTGATGAATTATGGCTGATAAAAGATGGTCAATTAGTAGCCAATGACAGACCGGCTAATTGTTACGATCGGCAGTTGCTTAGTTCGGTATTTAATACCAATATTCAAATTATTGAGGTACCGGAATATGGCCGCTATATCGCTGAAATTCCTGATTCCAAGTTTTGATCTGAATGGAAATCAATCGATCGCCAGGGGAATGGTTTATCGATCTTATTAGATTATTAAGCTAAAAAAATAGCACCATCATTCATTTCAGAATGGTGACGCTATTTTAGTTTTATTTGAAATTGGAGTACCAACTGTTCTCAGCATGTTCAGGCTGCTCCAATTTAGAAATCAAAGTCGTAACTTGCTCCTAACTTATCCGATTCGAAAAGTATCAGATTACTTGGTGTAAAGTGATTTCGGAATTCCATATTGAGATTTGCCCAAAACTTTTTGTAACCACGGAACGCACCAGTAATCTAATCCAAATGATCGACCGGATCCATTCATTAAGGCAATGGCAACAAATAGAATCCAAGTTGTTGGCCAAGACATCATTGCTGCAAAGAATAAGATAATGACGGCGAGGTTGGCAATCCAAGTGAACAACCCAAAGAAGATTAAACAACCAAGAATGGCCTCAAACATTGCCAAGCCACCGCTTCCAGTAATGAGATAATGAGCGCTAATGCCGTCAATCATCAAAGCAAGCCCAAAGAACAATCGCAATGGGACACTCCAAAGAACGTTACTCCTCCGAGCAGTATTGGCTCCAAACACCGTTCGATTATCGTTTACCCTAAAGAACTCGTCGAGAATGTAATTGAACATAAAGTATCCAGAACGAATTCGCCAGAAATAAAGCAAGTTGGAACCGTGCTTCATGATGGTTGCAAGCCAACCTCTGACACGCTTGCCACCAAATACTTGAGCAATGCCATAGTGGCCACCAAATGATACCGTAAAGCCCATGTTCTTATCATGGAATTCCATGTAATTATGGTTACCGTCAATATCTGCCGCGATATTAGTTGAGGTGACAACCGCTTCATTTTCAGCTTCTTGAGCGGTTTGCGGAACAGCTCGTTCAGCGCCCTGTTCAGTCGCAGCGGCATCATCACCAGCAACGTAGATACTGCTGTCTTCAAACCCTTTAGCTTGCAAATATTGGTTGGTGATTAATCGGCCACCGTGACCGGCATCAATTCCGAAACTGTCAGTAATTGAACTCGTCTTAACACCAGCGGTCCAGATAAGTGTGTTGGTTGAAATAGAATCCTGATCCTTAATATCAACACTATCCTTATTAACACTGACAATCATTGATGAAGGGCGGATATCAACGTTGTTTTTCTTCAAGTAGGCTTCTGCGTGGCCCGCGTTAGTTCGATCAAGCATGTTAATAATCGTTGGAGCAGCTTCAACCAAAATAATCTTGATTTCGCTTGGATCGATCTTGTTTTCTTTAGCAAGTACTTTCTTATAGTCAATCAACTCACCAACAGTTTCGGCACCAGTAAAACCAGAGCCACAGACGACAATCGTTAGCAGAGATTGTCGCTTACGAGGATCTCGTTCAATTGCCCCTTTCGCAATGGTTTCTTTGATGTGGGTTCTCAACCGCATTGCATCTTCGATTGACCAAAGCGTAAAGCCATTCTCCTTAACCCCAGCAGTGCCAAAGTCGTTAGGTTCACCACCTAAGCTAATGAGTAAGCTGTCGAAAGGATAGGTGCCATTCTTACAATTAACTAACTTGTTTTCTTTATCGACAGAAGTAACCTCGTCGGTGATCAGTTTGACATTCTTTTGCTTGTGAAAAATTCGTTGCAAATCGTACCGAACGCTGTTGGGATTAACCCGGTCAGTTGCAACTTCATGAAGTCGCGTTAAATAGGTAAAGAATGAATGCTTGTCGATCAACGTGATCTTAACATCTTGGTTACTCTTAAAATGTTTGGCGAGTTTCTTTGTGGCATAAACACCAGCAAAGCCAGCGCCAATAACAACGATATTCTTTGTCATGAAATATTCCTCCCCCTTAAAACTGATAAGATTACTAAAATATACAAAGAATGAATGATAGCATAAACGTTTCTTATCACTATCAGTATAAGAGGGCTGGCTCGAATTGTCTAATGAAAGCCATTCCAATTTTAAATTGAGATTGACTATTCAGATTTAAAACGTTGATTTAATCAATTAGATGGCGCTTTCTAAAAAATAGTTACATAATACTTACTGTATTGATAATTTATAAGCTATTAATGATAATTAAATGATACTAAAGTTTGAATGTTTAGTCATTTCTATATACAATGAAGTTATGTGAGGAGAACTCATTAGTCTTTTGCAAGGGGGGATATAATAATGTTAAGTATTGGACTTTCGATGTTATGGTTATCACGTTTCCAGTTCGCGATGACCACGGTCTTCCATTTCTTCTTCGTTCCGTTTTCGATTGGTTTAGCTTTTATCGTTGCAATTATGGAAACGGTCTACGTTATTAAGAAAGATGAAGTCTACAAAAACATGGCAAAATTTTGGGGGAAGATTTTCCTGTATAGTTTTGCCGTGGGGGTTGTAACTGGTATTATCCAAGAATTCCAGTTTGGGATGAACTGGTCTGATTATTCACGGTTTATGGGTGATATCTTTGGTGCGCCATTAGCCATTGAAGCGTTGGCTGCTTTCTTCTTGGAGTCGACGTTCATTGGTCTTTGGATGTTTACTTGGGATCGCTTTAACAAAACGATTCACTGTCTGTTTATCTGGTTAACTGCATTTGGGTCAACTTTATCCGCACTTTGGATTTTAGCTGCCAACAGTTTTATGCAGAATCCGGTTGGGTATGCGATGAACGCTGCTCAGCACAAAGTTGAAATGACCAGTTTTTCAGCTGTTATCATGAACCGTCAACTATGGAATGAATTTCCACACGTTATCTTTGGCGCGTTCTTAACGGCTGCATTTGTGGTTGCCGGCTGTTCAGCATGGCGACTGTTAAAGAAGGATCACGAGAACTTCTACCGCAAATCAATGAAGGTTTCATTAATTATCGGTTTGCTGGCCTGCATGGGTTCTGTATGGTCCGGTGATACGCAAACTCGTTACTTGATTAATAATCAACCAATGAAGTTTGCCGCAATGGAAGGAATTTATAAGAATTCTACTGAAAAAGGTGATTGGTCACTCGCACAAGGGACTAAGGGTCATCAAAAGACTTGGTCAATTGAAATCCCTTATGTGCTCAATATTTTGGGCCATCACAGTTTGAATGGTACCTTTAAGGGCCAAGAACAAGTCAACAAAGAATTAAAGGCTAAGTATAACAAGAACGGGGAAACTCGTAACTACTATGTACCAACACGAACCTTGTTCTGGAGCTTCAGAATCATGGCCATTTCCGCTGGCTTGTTTGGCTTAGTGGCAATTATCGGCTTATGGTTCAATCGTAAGAAGTCTCAAAGCATTATGAGGCAACGCTGGTTCTTGTATGTAATGGGACTCATGGTATGGTTACCATTTATTGTTAACACCTGTGGCTGGTTCATCACTGAATTTGGTCGTTACCCTTGGGTTGTCTATGGGTTGTTAACAATTGCGGATGCCGTATCGCCAACTTCTACCGTCGCAAGCCTCATGTTTACGAACATCGTTTACTTCTTGATATTCGCATCACTTGGAGCAGTTATGATTATCTTGAGTCATCGAGTCCTCAAGCAAGGACCAGATTCTGTGACGACTGATGGCTATTCATCCAAGCCTGAAAAGACTTCCAAAGTAGATCCTTATGAAATGGGGGCGGCTCATAATGACTAATCTGCAATTACTTTGGTTTCTGTTGATTGGTGTCCTGTTCAGTGGATTCTTCTTCCTGGAAGGATTTGATTTCGGGATTGGAATGGCTGTTCGATTCTTCGCAAAGAATCGTGATGAACGGGATGTCGTGATTCAAACAATTGGACCTCATTGGGATGGTAACGAAGTTTGGCTGATTACTGCTGGTGGTGCGATGTTTGCATCGTTCCCGATGTGGTATGCATCACTATTCTCCGGTTATTATCTGGTGTTGTTCCTGATTTTGGTTGCCTTGATCTTCCGAGGGGTTTCGTTTGAATTTCGCGCTAATATGCAAACGGATACTTGGCGAAACTTCTGGGAATGGGCAGCTTCAATTGGCAGTTTCTGTGCAGCGTTCCTCTTTGGAATGATGTTTGTCAGCATGATTCAAGGAATGCCGATTGATGCTAATGGTAATATCTTTGGTAGTTTCACTGATTATGTCAATTGGTTCTCATTAGTTGGTGGGGTTGCAGTTTCATTGCTGTGCTTCATCCATGGCTTGAACTTCCTGCGATTGAAGACAACCGGTGAACTTCGTGATCGGGCTCAAAAGTGGAGTAAGATTCTCTATCCGGTCTTACTAGCTGGTGAAGTTGTCTTTGTCATCCTGCTTTACTTGACTACTGATTTCTTTACCAAGAAGCCAGTATCAACATGGTCCATCTTGATTGCTTTGGTTATTTTTACCTTGGCTGCATGGTGGGGCGCTCAAGCAAAGCACGACTGGGCATCATTCATCGCCAGTGGGCTGTCACTTATCAGTGTGGTTGTCCTGATTTTCAATGGATTATTCCCACGAGTTATGATTGCTAATAACAGTGCAAACTCAATCTTAATTAAAAATGCATCAAGTTCTCCATACACGTTGCACCTGATGACAATTTTAACGTTTACGATTTTGCCAATTGTTCTGATTTACTTTATTTGGAGCTATTGGGTATTCTATAAGCGCTTGAAGTCACCGAGGGCTGCAGAACAATAAAGTGTGTGACAAGTAAGATTTGAACATCAACTAAATAACAGGTTGTGGTGCGGTTTTTGCGTACTGCAACCTGTTATTTAGTTGAGGGGTAAGAAAGTGACTTATTGAAGTAAATGAGATCGCCATTTCCCCAAATTCCGTTGATTATGTATATCATTGTGATCAATTTTTAACTATACTAAAGGCAGTATGAATGAGTAGGGGGAGTGAAGTTTTGATTGATAAACGCTTATTTAATTTGCCAGGGATGAGACGATACGTCATCATTCTTGGAATTCTAGTTTTTCTGCAAGCGATTGCAATTATTGTTCAAGCCAGATATTTGTCGATTGCAATTGTTAATTTGTGGAACCTCATGCCAATCGGTTCGATCATTTTGCCGACGAGTATTTTTACGGTCGCTTTTTTATGTCGCCATTTATTGACGGTGTGGCAGAACCGGGTGCTATTTCCATTTGTTGAAAAAACAAGTGGTGACATGCGCGAAAGCCTGATGGCAAAGATTTTTCGGTTAGGCCCGGCAGAAATTGACAAACGGGGGACTGGAAACATCGTCACAATGGCTTTGGAAGGAATCGACCAAGTTCAAACTTACTTGATGCTCGTTATTATCAAGATGTTGGACATGTCGATCACACCATGGTTAATTTTGATTTATATTTTATTTATTCGCTGGGAACAAGCACTTTTTCTATTCATCATTTTTCCAGTTATTATTTTATTTATGGTGATTTTAGGCTTAGCTGCCCAAAGCAAGGCAGATCGTCAATATGAAGGTTATCAGCATTTGTCAAATCACTTTGTTGATACGTTGCGGGGGCTTTCAACTCTGAAGCAGTTGGGCCTCTCAAAACGATACGCCAATAATGTCTATTCAGTTAGTGAATCTTATCGAACTGAAACCATGTCCACGCTAAGAATTGCGTTGACCTCAACGTTTGCTTTGGATTTTTTCACAACGTTATCTATCGCGGTCGTTGCTGTTTTCCTTGGGTTTGATTTGCTGGATGGCAAGGTCATGCTGTTGCCAGCGTTGACAATTTTGGTGCTGGCGCCGGAATACTTCTTGCCAATTCGTAACTTTGCCAATGACTATCACGCAACCCTGAATGGAAAAAATGCGATGTCAGCCGTTCTGGATGTGCTGCATCAACCTGAAATGAAACAACGGGATGAATTACCTGATTTCAAGTGGAATCAAGACTCCATGCTCACATTGGATCACGTCAACTTTACCTATCCTGAAACGACCCAACCGGCATTAAAAAATATTTCGGTGACGATCAAAGGGATGCAAAAGATTGGCATCATTGGTGCCTCGGGTTCTGGGAAATCGACGTTGATTAATTTAATTGGGGGATTCCTATCTCCTGATAAGCCGGATCAAGTTGCCATTGACGGCCACAAGTTACCCCATTTGGATCAGGCGGCATGGCAGAAAAATTTCTTATATATCCCACAGAATCCTTATTTGTTCCACGCAACCTTAGCGGATAATATTTCGTTTTATGTGGATAATGCGTCAAAACAGTCGATTGAGGATGCTGCCCAGCGAGCTGGTTTGACTGAATGGATAAAAAGATTGCCTGCCGGACTTGATACCATGATTGGTGAAGGGGCTCGAACAGTCAGCGGTGGTCAGGCCCAACGAATTGCGCTTGCACGGGCATTCTTGGATACTGATCGGAAGGTTTTACTGTTTGATGAACCCACTGCTCATTTGGATATTGAAACTGAAGCTGCATTAAAAAAAGATATCCTGCCAGTCTTCAGTGACCACTTGGTATTCTTCGCAACCCATCGGCTTCATTGGATTGGTGAAATGGATTACGTGCTCGTCATGGATCACGGCAAATTGGTCGAACAGGGAACGCCCGCTGAACTTGCTCAGAAGAACGGCGACTATGTCAAATTACGTTCAGAAATGGAGGCGTCCGACCTATGAAAGGATTAAGAGAAACGTTTGCCCACGATACTTGGGTAATGCCTTATCTGAGAAAGTATAAGGGCCTATTAATTTTGGTTCTGTTTCTAGGATTTATGACCTTCTTCTCTGGTGGTGCGTTGATGTTTAACTCCGGCTACCTGATTAGTGAGGCCGCCAGACAGCCTTCAAGCATCATTTATATTTATGTACCCGTTGTTTTGGCCAGGGCATTTGGAATCGCCAGACCAACGTTTAGGTACATTGAGCGGCTGACGAGTCACAATTGGGTTCTCAAAATTGTCTCTGATTTTAGAAAGAAACTGTATCAAACAGTCGAGCGCAAAGCTTCGGCAATTCAACGATCCCATCAGACCGGCGATATTTTGAGTATTCTGGCAGATGATATTGATCATATTGAAAATCTTTATTTGAGAACCGTTTTTCCAATGGTGATTGGCTGGCTGTTATACTTGTTCATCGTCATTGGGGTTGGCTCACTGAATTGGGTCGTTGGCTTATTGATGCTGCTGTTACTGGGGATTATCGTAATTGTGCTGCCCCTTGCCTCTGTGGCAACCAACGGCGTTCGCGAGTATCGACAACATCAGATTCAACATGAATTCTATACAAACTTAACGGATGAAGTGCTCGGATTGGGTGACTGGCTAATTTCTGGCAGATATGATGACTTCATCAATTTACAGAAAAAGCCCATCAAACAAATTGCCCAACTGCGCAAAAAAGACCATTATTTCCAGTGGTGGCGCTCGTTCTTTGTCCAATTTGTCGTCTTGTTAACGACCATTACGCTATTGATCTGGGCAGCCAACTCGTTCACTGCGACTAAATCGTTGGCAAACTGGGTTGCGGCGTTTGCGTTGGCCATTTTCCCTGCAGTTTCACCATTCCTCAATATGAGTCAGGGACTTTCGGAGTGGCCGGTTTATCGACGTTCAATTGAGCGGGTCAACCAACTCGATAGAGATCAACCTGCAAAGGTCGACCAGAATCAGTTGGAAGGTCATTTCAAAGAATTAAAAATTGCCAATGTTACTTTTAAATATCCAGATGGTGATCGAAACATCGTCAACGACATTTCAATGACGATCCATCCCGGTGAAAAGGTTGCTTTACTAGGACCTAGTGGAACGGGGAAAAGTACCTTCCTGAAGTTACTGGTTGGGGATTTGATTCCTAACGATGGTCAAATTTTGGCTAATGGTAAGGACGTTTCATCTTTGCAGAAAGTTCGTTCCTCGTTATTTGGTATCCTGGACCAGCAACCATACTTGTTTGATACAACTGTTATGAATAACGTTCGATTGGGTAATACAAATGCAACGGATGATGAAATCAAAGACGCGATTGCTGCGGTTGGGTTAAAAGATCTGATTGAATCGCTCCCAGATCAGTATAATACTGAAGTTCAAGAAACTGGTAAACGATTCTCAGGTGGTGAACGACAACGGTTGTCCTTGGCAAGAATTTTGCTGCAGGATGCGCCAATTATCATCTTGGATGAACCAACAGTCAGTTTGGACCCGATTACCGAGAAAAAGTTATTGGATCAAGTGTTTGACTTGCTCCACAATAAAACGATTATTTGGGTTACTCACCATTTGGCAGGAATTGCCCACGTGGATCAAGTACGATTCTTGGAAAATGGCCACTTTGATATGCAGGGAACCCCTCAGGAACTGTATCAGCAGGAGCCAAGGTTCAGGCAGTTGTATGATTTGGATAGAGGAAAGTAAAGCGTCTTGCCCAGAGTAGTTGAAATTGAGCCGTTGATTATAGCCATTTTAAACTGGCTTTCAATCTGGCTACAACCATTGTTCTGAATGGGGTTAAGGCGCAGCTTGCGAAATTCGGTATTTCCTGTATGATGGTTCATAGTTCGAATTCTACTGGATTATCATTAAAGGAGTTAACATGCAAAAACAGTCTCACTTATTCAGTCGTTATTTGATCGTCGGCATTGCGGGGATCATTGCTTTAAGTATCCTCACGCTTATGACGGCTACTGCACCCAGTCACTCAACAGACACCGACGCTTCTGCCAATACCCGCACGAAAAGGAGTCCGAGCATTCACTTAACCAAACGTGAAAAGAAGGTTGCCAGCAAGTACAAATTGACGAAGTTGCAGACCAGAACAGCATCGAAAACCCCGATCACCGCCATTGGGGACTCCGTGATGTTGGATGTCAAGCCCAATATTAAGCAAGCTTTCCGCCATAGTGCTGTGAGTGGGTCAGTTGGCCGCCAATTTTATTCATTGCCTAAAATTGTTCGGAACCTCAAAGCGCATGGTCATCTGGGCAAATATATTGTCATCAACTTAGGAACAAATGGACCGCCAACTCAGGCAGATATCAATTCGGTCCTGAAAACGGTTGGCAAAAAACGGCAGATCTTTTGGATTAATACAAGAGTCCCCCGTCATTGGCAAGCAACAACCAACCGGCTAATTGCTAAGAATGCTCAAAAACATGCCAATGTACACGTGGTCAATTGGTATAAAGCCAGTAAAGGTCATTCTGGTTGGTTTGCCAGTGACCGAGTTCATGTTGATTTAACTGGAGCTCGTTACTATACCCGCGAATTGGTGAAGAAAATTTCAGATGTCTTGAATTGATGTTTCAAAAAGTTCGAGATTGCGACGAAAGGCGAATTGATCCCAGAATTTAAGCCAAAAAAGATTGGGCATATATTAATTTCCAATCAGTGATTGTTCGTTTGGATCGCTGTAGCCACTTAGATAAAAGCTGTTCCAAACGGCTGATCCCAGAATTTAATGAAAAGAACCAACTATTCCAAATCAGGAATAGTTGGTTCTTTTCATTAAATTCTGGGATCAAAACGCCTATTATCTCAATCTCTTTTCAATGGCAAGAATTGCAGTTTCCTCCAAGTCTTGTAGCGGGTTCGGATACAATTAATGACATATGTTGGTTATTCAACGAGCTTTGCCAATTCTTCGAATGCGATTGGCAAGGTTTTATCGTCACCCAAATCAGTAAAATGATGCCCATGGGGAACTAACACGTATTTGGCGTGTAAATGGCGGGCCATTGTTAGGGTGTACTGATAAGGAACGCTTGGGTCATCCATTGCAGAAATGACGGTGACTTTTCGAATCTTTGGAAGGACGTTGGAATAGTCGACTGGATGCTCAGTGAAGCTGTCTAGTTCCGGAATTGTCCAAATGGGTTCATCAAATCCAGAAACTAACAGAACGTTGATATGATGAATATCGTGGGCTTCCAAGTAATGCAGTACTTGAATACAGCCCAAACTATGACCAACCAACGTTATCCCATCATGGGGATCGATGGTTTGATCACAATAGTTATTCCATGCGGAAACTGTGGGATGGTAAGAATCTGGAAAATTCAGTTTCTTAAATGGGATTTTCAAGTTTTCTTCAACTTGAGCTTCAAGCCATGGAAACCAGTGGTCCGCCGCAAATGACGTGTAACCATGGAACATATATACAGTCGATTCTGCCATAATTTCACCTGAATTCACGATTATTGATCTCTTGAGAGAAGCAATTGGGTTAGAGCTTTCAAGTCAACTTTGGCTTGTTGATCGGGCAGTTGAGAAATCAGGTCTAACGCCTCTGATGTCAACTGATGAGCAATCTCAAGCGACTTTGCCACGCCGCCAGATTCAATCACGATGCGTTGGATTTCTGAGATGTCTGGGGGGAGTAGCTGCTGCTTCTTTGCCAGTAGTGGCTTCAGCGCTTTGGTTTGTTGATTGGCTAAAATGAGTGGTAGGGTATAGACGCCGGATTGAAGATCTTCCAAAACTGGCTTGCGGGTCTTCTTTGTGTTACCTTGATAATCTAAAACGTCATCCAGAATTTGGTAGGCCTGGCCAATCTTTAAGCCAATCTCGCCGCCGAGTGTCACAAGCTTAGTCGGTGCGTTGGTCAAAATTGCTCCCTGTTGGAAACTTAATTTGAATAGCTCCGCTGTTTTACCGGTGATTTCATGAAAATAATCGGCTTCGCTCATTTTCGGATTATAATTATAGCTCATTTGATCCAGTTCACCGTTCAAAATAGTTTGCATGGCCTCAACATGGCGTTGCATATTTTTTGGATCTTGCGTAGCCTTTAAGACCTCGGTGAAGTAACATGTAAATAGATAGTCTCCAGCGTAGATGGCATTTTTTTGACCGAATTCAGTGTGAACGGTGGCAACCCCTCTGCGAATTGGAGATTGGTCAATCACATCATCGTGAATCAGGGTCGCCACATGAAGCAGTTCAAGAGCGGCAGCACCAGATCGTAGCGTATTGGGATCGGTTGGCTGACCAAACTCAGAAAATAGATAGAAAAATCCAGGCCGCAGAAGCTTTCCACTTGCTTTAAGCAATTGTAAAACTTTATGATGAATGGGTTGGTTATTGAGACTGACTGCTGTTAACAAGTAAGGCTGCAAATCAGTTAATTTTGTTTGAATTTGTGGGAATTGACGCCAGAGTTGATGAACCATGAGATACCTCAATCTTTAACGAATTTTAACTACAACATCTAAGATACAAATTCAACGGGCAGTTGTCAATTGAACAACGCGCCAAGTTTGAATTTAAGGAGTGAAAGAATTGCACGATTTTGTCCAAACCTTCATAGATCGAAAAGCTGCTTTAGTCCAAGCACTCGGTCAGCATCTGGCCATTTCATTTTGGGCGTTGTTAATTGCCGTCATCATTGCAATCCCAGTCGCCATTTGGGTTCGCCGGTATCCTAAGGTAGCTCAGGTAATCCTGCAGCTGACCGGTGTGCTGCAGACAATTCCATCCTTAGCTTTATTGGGATTGTTAATTCCGTTTGTTGGGATCGGGACCGTTCCGGCTATCATTGCATTGGTGGTGTACGCCTTGCTGCCGATTTTTCAAAATACATATGTTGGCCTTACTGAGATTGATCCGTCGACAGAAGAGGCCGCCGATGCCATGGGGATGTCACCTTCCCGAAAATTATTTCGAGTTGAGCTGCCAATGGCAATGCCAATTATCATTTCAGGAATTCGTACCTCGATGGTGATGATTATCGGCACCGCAACCCTTGCTGCCTTGATTGGTGCAGGTGGGCTTGGTAACTTTATTTTGCTGGGAATTGACCGCAACAATACCAGCCTGATTCTGATTGGTGCAATTTCTGCTGCCTTATTAGCGATTGTGATGTCTTATTTCATTACAATTTTGCAAAAGATGAAATTCCGAAATGTGGTGATCCTAATTGGCACAATTGTAGTCATTGGTGGCGGCTTTGCTGGCTACACGGCCGTTTCACAACTCAATCAAAAAGTCGTCATTGCAGGTAAGTTAGGGGCAGAACCCGAAATCTTGATTAATATGTACAAGGATTTAATCACAGCAAAAGATCCAAGGCTGGACGTTGAACTCAAACCCAACTTTGGCAAGACGAGCTTTTTATTTAGTGCGTTAAAGAGCAATCAAATCAATATTTATCCTGAGTTTACCGGGACGGTGTTGGAGACGCTGACGCACTCGTCGGTCACGCCGAAGACCCCAGCTGCCATTTATCATTTGGGAAAGCAGCAGTTGGCTCAACAAGATCAGATGACTTATTTGAAACCAATGGCCTATAACAATACTTATGGTATTGCCGTTAAGGACTCATTTGCCCAGCGATATCATCTAAAGACCATCGAAGATTTACAAAATGTTCAAGGGAAATTAAAAGCCGGGATGAGCATGGAATTTATGGATCGAAGAGATGGCTTGAAATTGGTCGAACGCCGGTATCACATTAAGTTCCCAGTGAAAGGGATGGAGCCGGAATTAAGATACCGGGCGATTCACGACAATCAGATTAACCTGATCGATTGTTACTCGACGGACAGTGAATTACGTCAATATCATTTGACGGTCCTGAAAGATAACAAGCATGTTTTTCCGATCTATCAGGGGGCGCCGTTGATGACTCAAGAGTTTGCCAAGAAACATCCTCAAGTCGTCAGCAGTTTGAACAAGCTGGCCGGCAAAATTTCTGAGAAACAGATTCAGCAGATGAACTATGAAGTGAACGTGTTAGATCAATCCCCCGCCAGCGTGGCTCGTCATTATTTGGTCAAGCATCATTTGATAAAGGAGTGATTTGATGGTTGAACCTTTGATTGAATTTAAGAACGTTTTTAAAAAATTTGACGGCAAGCCTGTCATCAAAGATCTTAACCTGAGGATTATGCCAGGAGAATTATTTGTGCTCGTCGGCAGTTCGGGTTCTGGTAAGACAACCACTTTAAAAATGATTAATCGCCTTCTGGAGAAAAGTTCTGGCACCATCACGGTTGCCGGCAAGTCGGTTGATGATTATTCATTGACTGATTTACGTTGGAAAATCGGTTATGTCTTGCAACAAATCGCTCTGTTTCCCACCATGACGGTTGCCAAAAACGTTTCTGTGGTGCCGGACATGCAGCATGTTGCGAGTCGCCAAGTGCGTGCAATGGTCGATAATCTGTTGGCAGAAGTTGGCTTGGATAATGATTTTCGGAATCGGATGCCCAGCGAACTTTCTGGCGGCCAGCAGCAGCGAGTCGGGATTATCCGGGCACTGGCGGGGAAACCACCGATTATTTTGATGGACGAACCATTCAGCGCATTGGATCCGCTCGCCAGAGAGTCCTTGCAGAAATTAATTTTGAAGTTACATACCAAATATCAAAATACCATCGTCTTTGTCACTCATGATATGGATGAAGCGTTAAAGCTAGGTGATCGGATTGGCATTATGAAGAATGGGCGCCTGCTACAAGTCGATACGCCCAAAGATATTACCAATAATCCTGCAAATGAGTTTGTGGCTGACTTTTTCAGTCATAATCGATACTCGGACCTAAATAAAATTCTCGTCAATCAGGTGATCGAGGCAGGCTTTATGGTTACCCAGCGAAATGATGACCAGGCTCGATCGGCTCCAAGCATTGAGAAAACGTCAAACTTAAAAGAAGTATTGAGGTTATTAGCTTCTGCACCGTTAGTTCGGATTATCGATGGACGTGGTAAAACTGTGGGGTATTTTGATAATGAGAGTATCATTCGTTTCTTGAGTACAATTTGAGAGGAGAGATTCTGATGGTTGAAAAATATGATGTTGTGATCCTCGGCGGTGGGGTTGCCGGTGGTTCATTAGCGCATGCATTACGGCGCCAGAAAAAGACGGTTGCGGTTGTAGAAAATAATTTATTTGGTGGGACTTGCCCGAACCGGGGATGTGATCCCAAGAAAATTTTACTTGCGGGGTTAGAGGTGACCCAGACGGTTGCCGATATGCAGGGGAATGGGATTTCTGGCCATGTTGAGGTTAACTGGCCGGACTTGATGCGGCACAAGCGCCAATATACCGATCCCATTTCGCATGCGACTCAGCACTCGTTAGAGGCCGATGGGATTGATACCTTCCATGAGTCGGGACAATTTAATCAAGAAGGTCAGTTGCAAGCCGGTGATCATTTACTTGAAGCTGATAACTATGTGATTGCAACCGGCCAGCGACCACGCCGATTGGATATTCCGGGCAAAGAATATTTTAAAACAAGCACCGATTTCCTCAACTTAAACGAAATGCCAAAAGACGTGACGTTCATTGGCGGTGGCTACATTGGCTTTGAATTAGCGGGAATTGCTCATGCTGCCGGAGCCAAGGTCCATTTAATTCATCATAATGATCATCCCTTAAAACAATTCGATCCTCAGTTGGTAAAAGAAGTTATCGGTCATCTTGAAGATGAAGGCATTGATGTTCAACTGAATAAGTCCGTTACGCAAATTGCCAAGATAGGTGAGCAATATGTCCTTTCGGGTGAGGATAACTTTAAGCTCCCAACCGATATGGTATTTTGTACATCGGGGCGGATTCCAAACATTGATACGATTGGTTTAGACCAAGTCGGCGTTGATTATGATGACCACGGTGTTAAAGTGAATGATTATTTGCAAACGACTAATGACAAGATTTTTGCAATGGGGGATGTGGTCAGCACCAAGCGCCCTAAGTTAACTCCGGTTGCAGGTTACGAGGCCGGTTACCTAGCGGATTACTTTGCTGGAAGTCGAGATCAGATTACTTTTAAATCAATTCCAACGCTGGTGTTTGGGCAACCGTCACTCGCGCGGGTCGGCCTGCCTTCGAGCATTGCAAATGGTGACGATCACTATTTGTTGATCAGTAACGATATGACTGGTTGGTATAGCTATCATCGGTTGAATGAACCCTTGGCCAAAGCTAAAGTGGTTGTGGACAGAGAAAATGGTACAGTGGTCGGTGCAACGGTATTAAGCAATCATGCAGACTATTTAATCAATATTTTTACACTCATGATTGATCAGCGCATGAAGATTGATGATTTTAACAAGGAAATCTTGGCTTATCCATCGTTGGCAAGTGATGTGACCTACTTAGTGTAGTTGTGCACCAAGCATCTGAGTTTTGGAATTGAAGGAACGTTCATTTGTACAGCGGTTAATTTATGATTAATCTTGGCCGTGATTATGAGATATCATCACTCTATCATCAGCAATATTCATCAGGTTCGTGTTATTTAAGGGACAATCTGGCCCATTAAAAAAGCACCTCCAAAGTCATGCTATCACACGACTTTGGAGGTGGTTTTCATTTTTGATTGATGGGCGTAAAACTAATGTGTGGGATGATTTAGAGCTTTCACCCAATTGTTCGTTCAATCTTAATTTGACTGTTGTGCAAGGTTTCGTCCGAAATCAGCGGTGTTACATTGTCGATACTGATCAGGGTTAAGTGGTGCATTGCTCTGGTGATAATGGTGTAAAGGGTGCCTAATAAAGATGCATCAGGATAATTTTTCTCAGAGGTATCCCAGGCAATCACCGAATCAAATTCCAAGCCCTTTGCGAGGTAAATCGGCAGCACTAGGACACCTTTGGGTAAAGTTCTGTCGGCATCCTTTAAAAGGGTGGCATTGGTTTGACTGTGAATTTGATCGTATACCTGTTTAGCTTCCCGCATATTCTTTGTCAAAATAGCGACTGTTCCGTATTTTTCTCGTTGATTGTTAACAGTCTTGATGACTTGGCTGACAGCATCCTTGAAATCCGCAGCAAGTACCAGTTCAGGAATGTCGCCATCCCGATTAAACGCCTCGATATTGTCGCCATTTGGCAAAATTGATTTAGCAAACGTGGTAATCGGAAATGTCGATCTGTATGACCGCATCAAACTGATCAATCGCGAATTGCGCACTTTAAATGCGGCATTCAAATACTGCAGGATTTCTTCCGGCTGTTCGACGTCTTTAAACAAGGCTTGTTCGCTGTCACCCAGCAAAGTCCACTTTGTTTGAGGAAATGCGTAACGAAGATACTTTAATTGGGCAATGGAATAGTCCTGCATTTCATCAACAAATAAATATTTCATGGTATTATTCTGGCCGCTGTTACAAATATAATCGCGCATGTACAACAATGGGGCGCAATCATCCAACTTAATTGAATGGAACTCGATGGCATCATTAAATTCATCGATAGCTTGTTGCCATTTGGGCTGCTGGATATTCTGCGGCAAGGCAACCGTCGCAAGAAAGTCAGCATATTGGAGGTAAGCGTCCAAAAAATTATCATTGAAAATGGCATCGTAAACAACCCGCAATCGGTCAGTGACAATCTTTTGAGCGATGAAGAACCGTTCGTCATCTTCGTTCTGGAATTCGCCCAATGATTTTCCTGCCAGCAAATCGTGATACTTCTCGTCACTTAATTGATCAATTTCATCATTGACCCAGTCTTCTTGGGTTTCTTTGTTAATCCGGCGTTTGAGCCGCTTGATTAACTCGTTCTTAGTTTGTAAATAACGCTCAGAAACTTTGGCAGCTTTTGGGAAACTATCAAAAATTGAGCGGATTTCTCGCTTACTGAAGAAGACCGCTTCGTTAAAAATAATGTCACTGAAGTAAATGTGACTAGCGGATAAATGATCACAATATTCTTTAGCTTCATCCATGAACTTTGCGGATTCCTTAAAGTTGCGAATGTTTCGCTGCTGGGTGGTTAGTTGACCATCAGTTTCATAACGTTCAAACAGACTTTGAACATTTAAGCCTTTTAATCGATTATCGATAAATTCGTCAAAGGTAACTTGACGCATATTCCGTTCTCCCAAACTGGGAAGGACTTCTGAGATATAGTGACTGAACAGCTTATTTGGTGAGAATAAAATAATTTGATCAGCTTCTAAAGTGTCGCGGCTGTGATAGAGTAAAAACGCAATTCGTTGAAGAATTGCAGAGGTCTTACCCGATCCGGCAACGCCTTGAACAACCAGTAAGTTGCTCTTGGTGTCCCGGATGATGTCGTTTTGTTCATGCTGAATGGTGGCAACAATATTCTGCATGTAGTCGTCATTTTGAGCCCCTAATGCCGATTGGAGCATTTCATCGCCAACAGTCTCATTGGTATCAAACATATTGCGGATTTTACCGTTGACAATCTGAAATTGGCGCTTTTTCTTCAACGTCGTTTCCTGTTCGCCCATTGGCGTTTCGTAAGCAACTCTGCCTAAAGTACCATTATAGTAAATACTGGAAATGGGTGCCCGCCAATCATACACGAGAAATTCACCATCGGCGTTTTCAAATGAGGCGATCCCGATGTAAAGTTGTTCTTCATCCGGTTCATCATCGTCTTGGATATCAATTCGACCAAAATAGGGTGATTTTTTCAAGTCATGGAGAGTTGATAATTGGGTTTTGAGGATACTTTCGTTTTCTGTCAATCGGGAAACCAGGCCCCGTTGTTGTTGTAATTCGGCACTGGTTTCGATCCGATCATCAACTTCAAAGTAGTTAACCGAAGTGTTATCGGAATAGTCCCGTTGGACCCGCTTTGTTTCTGAGTGGGCGCGGTCGTACTCTTGTTTGGTCGTTAAAATCTTTTGATCAATTTTTGAAACGACTTGATCCACTCGTTGCTGTTCTTTTGCTTGTTCGTCGTTTTCCAAGAGAGGCCTCCATTCGTCGGTTACCTAATTCATCTTTAACTAAACGCTTGCACAATTTTAGATTGATTTTGGCCTCCTGTCAATCCAAGCGGCTTAAAGAATTAATGGAGATAATTATCTATTTAACAAGCCTTTACTTTTCGCCAATTTATCAGTAAAATTAACCTGTTATAAACAAGTCAGTAGATTTATCTCAAACAGAGAGGCTGTAGATGCTGAAAGCGGCTATGATGAATCGAATTGGAAATTAAAAGGGTGACGCCCGTATCGTCTAAAGAGGTGGCCAGACAGTGGCTGCAATTTAGGTGGTACCACGTTTAAGCGTCCTATTGTTAATTCAATAGGGCGTTTTTTGAAAGGATGAGAAATTTGGCAAAGAAAATTATTTTAACAGGTGATCGGCCAACTGGTAAATTACATATTGGTCATTACGTTGGTTCATTGAAGAACCGAGTGGAATTACAAAACTCAGGTGATTATGAAACGTTCATCATGATTGCTGATATGCAGGCGTTGACTGATAATGCCCGCGATCCCGAAAAAATTCGGCACAGTTTGATTCAAGTGGCATTGGATTATTTGGCCGTCGGCATTGACCCTAAAAAGTCAACGATTTTAGTTCAGTCTCAGATCCCGGCTTTACCAGAATTAACCCAACATTATTCTAATTTAGTGACGGTTTCCAGATTAAATCGCAATCCAACTGTCAAGAATGAAATCAAACAGAAGAACTTTGGTCAAAGTGTGCCAGTTGGCTTTGCGATGTATCCAATTAGCCAAGCTGCTGACATTACGGCCTTTAAAGCAACGACTGTTCCGGTGGGTGATGACCAAGAGCCCATGTTGGAACAGACCCGCGAAATTGTCCGCTCATTTAATTCGATTTATAAAGAAGACATTTTGGTTGAACCAGAGGGTTACTTCCCACCAAAGGGCATGGGTCGAATTCCTGGCTTGGATGGGAACGCCAAGATGAGTAAGTCACTTGGCAATGCCATTTACTTATCAGATGACGAAGATACGATTCAAAAGAAAATTATGTCGATGTACACGGATCCCAACCATATTCACGTCGAAGATCCCGGCCAAGTTGAAGGCAACACGGTCTTTACTTACTTGGATATTTTTGATCCGGATAAGAAAAAAGTTGCCGAATTAAAGGAACAATATAGTCATGGTGGCTTGGGCGACGTTAAAATTAAACGTTATCTCAACGAAGTGCTCCAAGCAGAATTGAAGCCAATCAGAGAACGTCGTAATCAGTACGCCAAAGATGAAGCGGGCGTTTATGACATTCTTAAAAAGGGCAGCGAGCATGCAAATGAGGTCGCTAACCAAACGCTTAAAGAGGTTCGTGACGCTATTGGAATCAATTATTTTGATTAAAATATCCAGAAAGGGTGGCCGAAATGGAAAACCTGGTAATTTTGGATATTGGTTCCAATTCCGTCAGAATGGCGATTAACCAAATTTCTAATGATGGTTCCTACCGCGAGATTAAACGGATCAAAAGTGACAGCCGGCTATCTGAAGGGATGGGTAAAGCTAAGATCCTTCAGAAGGACGCGATGGAACGCACGATTAAATCGTTAGCAGATTTCAAACGGATTTATCTTAAGTACAATGCAAAAAAGGTCATTGGAATTGCGACGGCCGCTGTTCGGCAAGCCAAGAATCAGGATGTCTTTTTGAAGGATGTCCAACAACGGATTGGCATTAAGCTTCAAGTCCTGTCTGGGACAGAGGAAGCCTACTACGATTACCTCGGGGTGATTAATCGATTGGGCGCCGAAAATTGCCTTATTTTAGACATTGGTGGGGCCAGTTGTGAACTGATCCGGGTCAGTCATGGCCAAAGTAAAAATCTGACGAGTATCCCAATTGGAGCCGTTAACCTCACAGAACGTTATCATCTGGAAGATGCAATTTCAGGGGCGAATTTATTTAACGCGCAGTTTAATATTCGCAAGCTCTATGCCAAAATTAAATGGTTGAGCCGTTCCTACCATCAACCGTTAGTGCTACTTGGCGGGGCGAACCGCACCCTGGCAAGAATTAATCGCAAACGGCAGCACATGACGCGAATTGATGCGATTCATGGCTATCATTTGACGGCAGAACAGGTTAACCGGACTTATCTGAACTTATTGCGCGGAAATGTGAATCAACGGAGACAAATCCAAGGCTTGGAAAATGACCGCGCTGACATTATTGTCGGCGGTTTATTGCCACTCATTGTGCTAATGGATCGCGTGGATGCCAAAAAAGTATTATTTTCTGAGAGCGGTGTTCGCGAGGGCATTATTACTGAGTACGTCGAAAAAAATTATAATGTCCAATTGGACAAATAAAAGGCTGGCGTCGAGAGTTTTCTTGACCAGCTTTTTATGCCTTTTGAGAATCTATGGTGATATGATGAAGACAAAATGGGATCATTTTTACAAGAAAACATACCAGCAACGACTTGATTTAATTGCTAAGGAAGTGGGGCTGTCAGCCGATCAACTAAACAAGCTGGGCAATGACTCAACAGTTTCCCGAAATTTGATTGAAAACTTTCTTACAGATTATCCACTTCCAGAAGGCGTTGTGACTAATTTGAAGGTCAACGGCCAAGAACATTTAGTCCCAATGGTAACGGAAGAACCGTCAGTGATCGCGGCGGCGAGCAATGGCAGTAAACTGTTGGCAAGCGGGACCGGCATTAAAGCAGAAGTTCTCAGTCATCTCATTGGCGGCCAAATTGTCATCAAAGATTTCCCACTTGCTAAACTGACACAATTCGTTGATCAACATCGACCTGAGCTATTCGCCGTTGCAAACGGTAGTCACCCCCACATTCTACAGTATGGGGGCGGCGCTCAAAAGGTTGGCGTTAGAAAGCTGGACGAGCACTTTACTTCCGTGGATTTAGCCGTCGATCCCGGTGAAGCAATGGGTGCCAACACGATTAATACCATGTTGGAGGCGGTTGCTGCTTGGTTGCAGCAAAAGTTAGCGGTAACCGTTACAATGGCCATTCTGACAAATTTTGAGGCTGAGCGGATCGTTCAAGTGAATGGAACCGTTCCTTTTTCTGCATTAGAAACCCAATCAATGTCAGGTGAAACCGTGGCTAAACGAATCGCTGATGCCAGTCGGATTGCTGAAATTGATCATTACCGAGCTGCGACTCACAATAAAGGCATCATGAACGGAATTGACGCCGCCGTGATTGCGTTTGGCAATGATTGGCGGGCCGTGGAGAGTGCCGCCCATTCATATGCTGCCAAAGATGGTCATTATCGTGGCCTCAGCCAATGGTCGGTTTCAGCCACTGGCCTGGCGGGGCACTTGACGATCCCAATGCCAATCGGTTACGTTGGTGGAGCAACAAAGGTATTGCCGCTGGCTAAAATCAACCAGCAGATTGCCCAAGTCACCAATGTACGTGAAGAAATGAAAGTGATTGCCGCAGTCGGGCTCGCCCAGAATTTAGCGGCTTTAAAAGCGTTGGTTACTGACGGGATCCAGAAGGGGCACATGAATCTTCAACTTAACTCTTTAGCGATGGCCAATGGTGCGACTAGAGAAGAACTCCCAGTAGTGGTCGATCGACTCAAAAAAATGAAGCAGCCAGATTCAACCGATGTGAAACAAATTTTAAGACAGTTAAGGAGATAATTATGGACAACAGTATTAATATCGAATTAAATGACCAGGTCCAAGACTTGATCAACGCCGTGAATAGTCTTTTCCCCGGTACAATTACCGTGACCTTTATTGGTAAATTGCAATCCGGTTATGTTCGACATGATCAGGCTCAAGCAGTTCAGGATGGCAAAAATGTCATTATCCAAATTGCGGATTTAAGTGCCCCAAACTACACGGCGTCACACGAATTGCTTCACTTATTAATGGTATTGCGCGGCTTCCCACAAGTCTTTTACTCATTGACGACTGGGCAAGACAAGTTAGATGAGCAGTTAAAAATGATGGGGACTGAACTCTATGACATCGTTTCCCACTTTGTGGTTGTATCTGAGCAGCGTAAGCATGGTCTGATCAATGACGATATTGAAGAAATGTACATGAAAGGGATTTATGCCACCATCAAGCCTGAGCCAGATCCCTTGGATGATGAAATGATGCTACGCCTGACAACGTTGCTGGATGCCATGGCCTTTTATGGTGACAAGTTATCAACAGTGGCGGATAAACTGAAAAAAGATTTCCCGGTTTCGTATGCAGCTGCTGAAAAGTTATACGCATTAATCACCGACAAACCAACGGATTCTCCATTTGGGTTGAGACGAAATGTCGTAAAGCTATTCAAGGCCTTCGACGCCCAATTGAAAGACTGGGAATTGCCTGCGCTTCATAATACCGAGTTTACGACATTGACGAGTGTGCTGTCGGAACGCCAATTAGGTTTGAAAGTCAAACAATTGTTTGAAGTCTACCATTCTGAATTGATCGAAGTTAACAGTAACACCAAGGCCTATGTTGGCTTTAACCGGGTTGATGACCAAAATTCCTTTGTCATTGCCAATCCAAAGGGTGATCAAGACAATCCAGAATTCTTCAAAGATGTCTATGACAAAACTGTCAAAGAGTTGTTTGACGAGCTCAAAATGCCTTATATTATTAGACAGTAATTAACAAAAATAGGAGGAATACAATGATTGATAAGAAAATTCAACAAGAATTTGACGATGCTAAAAAGATTGTGTTTCTAACTGGTGCAGGGGTTTCCACTGCTTCTGGAATTCCCGATTATCGCTCAAAAGGTGGGTTGTACACCAATGATAAATCTAATCGGCCAGCCGAATATTATTTGAGTTTAGACTGTTTGAGGGATGAACCCAAGGTCTTTTACCAGTATGAAAAGAAAAATATGTATTACCCGGATGCTAAACCAAATGTGATTCATGAGAAGCAGGCGGCCTTCACTCAACAGAAAGATGCCACTGTTGTCACCCAAAACATTGACAGTCTTTATCGAAAAGCCGGCACCCAAAATCTCATTGAATTTCATGGGAATCTGTATAACGTTTATTGCCAGAAATGTCGCAAGAAGGTTGATTATAAAGAATATCTAACTAGCATGTATCATCGAAATTGTGGTGGTATCTTGCGGCCAGACATTGTGTTATACGGTGAGGGCTTAAATCCAAGTGCGATTTCTCAGAGTGTCAGTGCCGTGTCTAATGCTGACTTGATTGTCATCGTTGGTACCTCCATGCGGGTTTATCCGTTTGCAGGGTTAATCGATTATCGTTCTGCTAACGCAACTGTCTTGGCCATCAATGAAGAACAACTGAGTTTCTCGTTTCCATTTACCATGATTAAAGAAAATGCGGTTGATTTCTTCAAGGATCTGAAAGTGAACGCTTAGGGTCGAGAAGGGGTGTAAATCTTGATCACAATAGGATTAACAACTTTTTCGGAGCATCCATCTCTGATTCATGAGAACCGGAAGCTTCGCCTAACTGAATATAGTGCCCACTTTCCGGTAGTTGAGTTGGATACCCCTTTTTACGCTGTTCCTAAAATTGAGGTCATCCAACATTGGCAACAGCAAGTGTCCGATAACTTTCAATTTGTTTTAAAAGCTAACCAAGTGATGACGTTGCATGATCAGGGTAGCGAAGATCCCATTGATAATCAGCAGCGATTAGTTGTTTTTAATGATTATAAACGGGCGGTGGCCCCATTAATGGCAGCTCATCAACTCAAAAGTGTGTTGTTTCAATTTCCGCCCTATTTTTCAAGAGGAGTTGCCGCAATCGAGTATCTGCGGCGGATCCACACGTTCATGGCGGGGTATCCCATCTCAGTGGAGTTCCGCAATCCAAGCTGGTATGGACCCGAGATCACCCGGGATGTGGCTGGTTATCTCAAAGAACTTGGGATGAGCCTAGTGGCTGTTGACGAACCGCACACGACCAACATGGGAGTGCCCTTTGAGCCGATTGTCACCAGCGACGAATTGTGTATCTTACGCCTTCATGGTCGCAACGTGAAGGGCTGGTCTGAACGATCAAAAGATTGGCGCAGTCAGCGAACACTATATCGTTATTCAACCGACGAACTTCAAGATTTTGCCAACACGGTTCAAAAGTTGGCACAACAGACCAAAGAGGTTTGTGTGATCTTCAATAATAATTCCGGTGGTGATGCGGCCGATAATGCACTGGAATTGCAGAAAATGCTGGGCATTTCGTTTAATGGGCTGTCACCATTGCAAATGGATTTGTTTTAAAATGCAAATCCACAAGTGGGTATCAGTTGGAATAAATAAAGCTTTCACGCTGAAAATTGCATACGAGCCGGTTACACTTAGCTTGATATTTGGAGGACTGGACTGTTCAGTGGATCAAAGAATCCAGATTGTGTTTGCTTGTCGATCGATTATGAAAGTGGGCGGAAACAAACCGTCATCCAGACGGGCTGATGTTCGTTGCAAAACTGCTTGTTTTCGCACGCTGTTGTTTGCTATACTTGATTGTAATTATTAAGATTATCAGTTTGGAAAAGAGGTACTTTCATGACAGAAAGTAAGCCAACATTTTATATTACGACACCAATTTATTATCCATCAGGAAGATTACATATTGGAAATTCTTATACCACCATTGCTTGTGACGCTGAAGCGCGTTATAAACGTGCCATGGGTTATGATGTGTTCTTCTTGACTGGGACCGATGAACACGGCCTAAAAATCGAACAAAAAGCGGAACAACTGGGGATGTCTCCTCAAGATTATGTTGATAAAATGGCTGCCACAATTAAGCAATTATGGAAAAAGCTTGAAATTTCAAATACGAAATTTATTCGGACAACCGATGATTACCATGAAAAAGCAGTTGCTGACATTTTTCAGGAATTACTCGATAAAGGTGACATTTATTTAGGTGAATACACGGGTTGGTATTCTGTTTCTGACGAAGAGTACTTTACCGAAAGCCAACTCGCCGAAGTCTATCGTGATGATAATGGTAAAGTGATTGGCGGAAAGGCGCCTAGTGGTCACGAAGTTCAATTGGTTCACGAACAGTCTTACTTCTTCAAAATGAGTAAGTACGCCGATTGGCTGCTCCAGTACTATAAAGATCACCCTGATTTCATCCAGCCAGCAGCTCGAATGAACGAAATGATCAAAAACTTTATTGAACCTGGATTGGAAGACTTGGCGGTTTCGCGGACAACTTTTAGTTGGGGTGTGCCTGTCAAATCGGATCCAAAGCACGTTGTCTATGTTTGGATTGATGCGCTGACCAACTATATCACTGCGCTTGGTTATGACGGAAAAGATGACAGCAACTTCAAGAAATATTGGCCCGCCAACGTTCAAATGGTTGGAAAAGAAATTGTCCGTTTCCACACAATTTACTGGCCAATTATTTTACATGCACTGGGATTACCATTGCCTAAGAAGGTCTTTGGTCACGGTTGGTTGTTAATGAAGAACGGCAAAATGTCCAAGTCAAAAGGCAACGTGATCTATCCTGAAACGTTAGTTGATCGTTATGGATTAGATGCGCTTCGTTATTATTTGCTGCGGGCAATGCCGTACGCCAATGATGGCCTCTTTACGCCTGAAGATTTTGTCGATCGTTTGAATTACGATTTGGCCAATGATCTGGGTAATTTACTTAATCGAACCGTTTCGATGATTAACAAGTATGAAGGTGGCGTTCTCCCTCAAGTCAAAACAGGGGTTACCGATTTTGATAGCGAGCTTGAGGATACCGCCGTCACGGTTATTGCCAATTATAAGAAACTGATGGACGACCTTCATTTTTCAGATGCCTTAAGTGAAGTCTGGAAATTAGTTGCTCAGTCGAATAAGTATATTGATCAGACAGAGCCTTGGAAATTAGCTAAGAATCCTGATGATAAAGCGCAATTGGACTCGGTCATGGCTCATTTGGCTGCTAGCCTGCGAGTGATCGCTGAATTAGTAAGTCCGATCATGACCCATGCACCCCAAGAGATATTTACTCAACTCGGATTGACCGAAGAAATCGATTTGAAGAATCTTGATTTCATGGCACTTCCAGCCGGTGGTCAGACAGTTTCAAAGGGGACACCGATTTTCCCTCGGGTTGAAGTTGATGACGAAGTTAATTTCATCAAGGAACAGATGACCAAAACTGATAAGGCTAAGGGAAGATCTGCAATGAAAGCTGCTGCAGAAAGCCATTTTGATCCTGAAGAAACTAATCTCAACCTGACTAAAAAGGAAGTTCGGTTTGAGGCTTTCGAAAAGATTGAGTTAAAAGTCGCTGAAGTTAAGGATGTCAATAAGGTGGAAGGTGCCGATAAGCTGCTCCAATTCCGATTGGATGCCGGTGATGATGGTGACCGTCAAATCCTGTCAGGGATTGCCCAGTGGTACCCTGATTTCAAGTCCTTAGTTGGCAAAAAAGTCATCATCGTTTCTAACTTGAAGCCAAGAAAGATGCGTGGTCAAGTCAGTCAAGGCATGTTGTTATCTGTTGAGGATAAAGATGGCAATGTTGAATTGGTCACGATCAACCCACACTTTGAAAACGGGATGACATTGGAATAGAAATCAAATGGGCCGATTTTCAGATGTTTTGGAAACGGTCTGTTTTTGTTATTAACAATTTTGAGGTAACTAAATGAAAATTTTTGATTCCCATACGCATTTAAACGATGAAACACTCTATCCGGAAGCCTCCAGGTATTTCAAGCATGCTCAAAACTTAGGGGTTGTCAAACTGGCAAACGTTGGCTCCAATCAGGCACTGAATGACCGCTCCCTAGAGCTGGCTGCTCACTATCCAGATATGTATTCGATCATTGGCTGGCACCCTGAAGATTCGATCTACTATCATGAAGAACAGGAAAAATTGCTGATTGAACAGCTTCAAAGCCCCAAGGTTGTTGCGCTCGGTGAAATTGGTTTGGACTATCATCAAACGACTTCACCTCGGCACATTCAAAAGGACATCTTTAAACGCCAGATTGACATTGCTAAACAACTGCATCTACCAATTTCGGTTCACAACCGAGACGCGTTTGAGGATACTTATGATATTCTCAAGGAAATGGACGTTTCTGGCATTCGGGGGGTCATGCATAGTTTTAACGGTGACTCGGAATGGCTGAAAAAATTTCTCGACTTGGGGATGCTGGTCTCTTATAGTGGGGTTGCCAGTTTTAAGAAAACCAAAGAAATCCACGAGGCGGTTCGTCAGACCCCCTTTGATAGTATGTTAGTGGAGACCGATGCCCCTTATCTCGCCCCGGAACCGTTGCGAGGCAAACAAAATGAGCCCGCCTATACCCTTTATACCGTGGAGGCGATTGCCCGCTTCTGTGATGTCAATCCAGAAGTGATCGCAGCCCACACTTACGAAAATACCTTGAAATTATTTGGAATTGAGGACAAATGAAAAAGATTAAAGAAGTCATCGTCGTTGAAGGCAAGGATGACACCAAAAGAATTCGTCAAGCAGTTGACGCCGACACAATCGAAACCCGTGGATCGGCCATTCCCCAAGAAACCCTGGATCTGATTTCCGAGCTGGCCAAAACCCGTGGCGTGATTGTGTTTACTGACCCCGACTTTTCGGGTGAAAAGATTCGCAAAACAATCGCGGCAGAAGTTCCGAATGTGAAGCATGCATTTATTACCAAGAAGCAGGGCGTTCCGAACCGTTCTGTGGGATCCTTGGGAGTTGAGCACGCCAGCGTTGAATCAATTCGCCAGGCCCTTAGCCGAGTCTATACGGAGGATGATTCGGCTGCTGAACTCATTTCACGAGCTGAATTGATTCAAGACGGCTTGATGGGCAATCCAGATGCCAAACGACGACGAGAGAAGTTGGGTGAAATTTTAGGAATTGGCTATGTCAATGGCAAACAGCTGCAGCATCGCCTGCGAATGTTTGGTATCACGCATGACCAATTTCTGGCTGCCCTTAGACAAATTGATGGAGATAATAAAAATGACTGAATACCCTGCAATTGCCAGTCCTGCGAGGACCCAGGCAATTTTGAACCGTTACCGGCTGTCTGCTAAAAAAAGCCTTGGCCAAAATTTCTTGGTTGATCTTAACATTTTGGACAACATCGTTGAAGCCGCTGAAATTACCAGTGATGACGACGTGATTGAAATTGGTCCTGGAATCGGTGGGTTAACGGAACAGTTAGCTAAGGCTGCCCATAAAGTCCTTGGTTTTGAAATTGATGAAAACCTGCTGCCGGTATTGCAAGAGACTTTGGCACCCTATGACAATATTGAGATTATTAACGAGGATATTCTGAAGGCAAATTTACCTCAAGTGGTTAAAGAACGGTTTACGGGGAAACATCCACTGAAAGTGGTTGCCAATCTGCCATATTACATTACAACGCCAATTGTGATGAATCTCTTGGCAGGCGATCTTAAATTTGATGCCATTGTGGTCATGATGCAAAAAGAAGTTGCGGAACGACTGACTGCCGTCCCAAGTACCAAGCCTTATGGTTCCTTGTCAGTGATTGTCCAAGAAATGAATAACGTTGAAATTTCATTTATTGTTCCCAGAACGGCGTTCATTCCTCAGCCAAACGTTGACTCCGCAATCGTTAAGCTCACCCAAAAAAAAGCTAAGGAAACCGTTCCTTTCGATGAAAAAAGATTTGCGGGATTTGTCCGGGGATGCTTTATGCACCAACGAAAGACACTTTGGAATAATCTGTTAGGCTTTTTTGGCAAGACTGACGAAGCCAAGGGCGCTATTACTAAAGTGTTAACGGAGGTCCAAATTGATCCCGGTGCCCGTTCAGAACAGCTGACAATTGATCAGTTTGTCCAGTTAGCGAATGCCTTTCATGACAATGGTATCTTAAACTAATCTTTAAACTTTTGTAGTTGAAAGTGAAAGTTGTTTGTGGTAAAATTTGCGATTTCATAACTCACGTGGTATAATGACTTATCGTGAGGTGATTTGGATGCCAGTTACGCTGTCAGTGATTAAGCATAAGATGGACGACCATATCGGTCAACACGTTTTGGTGACTTCGCAAATAGGTCGAAGAAAAACAACAAAACGTCATGGGATTTTGAAAGAAACTTTTCCAGCTGTGTTTGTTGTGGAGTTAGATCCAGGGAAATCTAGCTTTGAACGCGTTTCTTATAGCTATACCGATATTTTAACCAAGAATATTGAGGTAGATTTTGATGCCGCTCAAGTAAGCTAAGAGTTCGTATCAATCTTTTGGGGGCCGGATGGCCTTTTTATTTTGCCATTTTTCGGTGATAGCCACTGACAACTAGACCATTATTTAGTATAATTTTGATAATAATAAGTAAATTGTAAGGGGGTGGCGCAGATGAAAATGATGGTTCGGGCTCCGGCAAAGCTGAACTTGGGCCTTGATACGCCATTTGCCCACTCCGACGGCGCGATTGAGTGGCGGATGGTCATGACTTCCATCGGCCTCAGCGACCACGTGCAGATTGAAACAACCACTTCCTCAAAAATTCAAATTATTTCTGATAGCGGCTTTTTACCGAATGATAAGAGGAACCTTGCTTATCAAGCAGCCCATTTATTTTTGAAGCGAACCGGCGTCACCAGCGGCCTCAACATTACAATCGAAAAGAACATCCCAGTTGCGGCCGGATTAGGTGGCGGGTCATCAGATGCTGCTGCCGTTTTGCGGGGACTGAATGACATGTTTGATACCCAACTTTCATTAGAGGAAATGGCAAAGTTGGGGCTCGCCATTGATTCTGATGTGCCGTATTGTGTGTATGGAAGAACCGCGTTGGTGAGTGGCCGAGGAGAAATTGTGACGCCATTGCGGCCGCTACCCAAAATGTGGTTCGTGCTTGCCAAACCCAATGTCAGTGTATCAACGCCGCGAATTTTACGCCGGTTACGTTACACCCAAGTTGATCATCCCAACATTGAAGGCTTACTTGAAGGTATTGAGCAATCAGATTACGCGCAAATTGTTGCGAATTTAGGGAACACGTTGGAACCGATTACCGCCTCGAGTCATCCCCAGATTCAAGTCATTAAGGATCGTTTGCTAAAATATGGCGCGGACGGTTCTCAGATGAGTGGCAGTGGACCGACTGTTTTTGGGGTTTGCCACAGCGAATCCCGTGCCCGACGGATTTATAATAGTATTTCAGGATTTTGCCATGAAGTTTATGTTGCTCAGCCAACGTGTTGAGTAAAAATAGGGTTGCACCAAAGCAGAATGCATCGTTTTGGTTAAGCAACCCTTTAATTATGCATTTGCGGATTGACAAAATTGTGATTTACTCTAAACTAAAATAGTAATTATTACTTTTTACAATAATTGTTGGAGGTATTCATTTGAGTGACACATTAATTTCAGTTGAAGACTTATCGCTAAGTTTTCCCAATCACCCAGTGTTATCTGGACTCAGCTTTCAGGTCAACCGGGGGGATTTTCTTGGCGTGATCGGTGAAAATGGGATTGGCAAGACAACCTTGGTGCGGGTGATTTTAGGCCAACTGCATCCGTCTGCAGGTAAAGTTGTCATCAAAGATGGGGTTCGAATTGGGTACGTTCCCCAGTTTCGGAATATCGATGTTGAGTATCCACTTGCGATCAAGGACTTTGTTGCCTTAAATTTTACGGGGCTCAAGCTGCCTTGGCTATCGAAGAAAGAACGAACGCGGGTCCATCAAGTGATTCATCAAGTTGGTCTCGAACATATTGCTGACCGGCCACTGGGTTTGGCTTCAGGCGGTGAAAAGCAGAAGGCGTATCTCGCTCAGGCATTAATCAACCATCCTGACCTATTAATCCTGGATGAGTCCACTGCCAGCCTCGATCCTAACACTAAGAAAGAGTTGCTCGATGTTGTTTTCCGACTCAACAAAACAACCGGGTTAACGATCCTATTTGTTTCTCATGATATGCAGATGATTCACGAATATCCTGATCATTACTTGTGGTTGAAAAAGGGACATTATGAATCCGGACCAATTGAAGATCTGCACAATGAAAACAAGGAGGGACAATATGTTTAGTTTTGAGTTTATGCAAAACGCTTATTTGGCTGGGACCTTGATCGCGATTGTCAGTGGGATGATGGGGGTATTCGTGGTTGCCAGGAATATGCCATTCATGACCCATACTTTGTCAGAAATTGGGTTTGCCGGAGCTGCGTTTGGGATTTTCATCGGCTGGACACCATTGAATGGGATGCTGGCGTTTACGACCGTTAGTTCAATCATGGTTGGTGAATTAAGCGGAGCAGTTGAATCAAGGCGGGAATCAGTCATTAGTGCTATTTCGGGACTGTTTATTGGCTTGGGAATTTTGTTTTTGTCGCTGTCCCAAAAGAATTCCAGTTATGCAACCAACATTTTGTTTGGAAGTGTGATTGGGATTAGTCGCCAAGATGTTATTCAAATGGCGGCATTATCGATTTTAGTGTTGGTGGTCTTACTGTTAATTTTCAGAAACCTAAAAGATGATTCGTTTGATCCGGTTGGCGCTCAAACAAACCACATTTATCGCAACATCATTTCAATCATTTTCTTGATTATGTTGGCCTTTAATGTCAGTGTGGCAGCCCAAATTGTTGGCTCCTTATTGATTTTCGTTTTATTGACGTTGCCGGCTTCCAGTGCTAAATACTTTGCGCACACGGTTCTTCAGATGATGGCTTTGGCAGTTGGGTTTGCGTTATTCGGTGTTTGGGTTGGCCTGTATTTGGGGTATCTCACAAATTGGCCGGTTACTTTCTTCATTTCTTCAATTGAAGCAGCAATTTATGGGATTTCATTGTTTTACAACTTCATTCGGAGCAAAAGCAAATAAAACAGTTTAAATTTATTATATTTTTCTATATATTCCCCTAAAGACGAACATTTATGATAAGATTTTAGTATATGTTACATAAAGTAGAGGTGGAATTTTTGAAAGTACGAAGAAGCGATCGGTTGATTGACATGACCAGATACTTGCTTGAACGGCCCCATACGTTGATCCCGTTGACGTTTTTTGCTGAACGGTATGGGTCTGCCAAGTCTTCAATTAGTGAAGACCTAACAATTTTGAAACGAACTTTTCAAGCCAGGGGGACTGGCTTGCTTGAAACCATTCCTGGTGCTGCCGGGGGAACCCGGTTCTTGCCCTATATTTTAAAAGAAGAGGCTGTCCAGGTCGTTAATCACCTGATTGAACAGATGTCTTCCAACACCAGGTATTTGCCGGGTGGCTATGTTTATATGTCTGATTTACTGGGCAACCCAGCGACCTTAAGAGAAATTGGGCGGGTTTTTGCCACTCAATATCTTAATCAAGATGTGGATGCGGTCATGACCATTGCAACCAAGGGTGTGCCAATTGCTCAAAGTGTCGCCGATTTCTTAAACGTCCCGTTTGTGATCGTGAGACATGATACTGAAATCACCGAAGGCTCGACGGTTAATGTGAATTATGTATCCGGCTCTTCTACCAGGATTGAAAAGATGTCGTTATCCAAACGAAGCCTCAAACCGGATTCCAACGTGCTGATCGTTGATGATTATATGCGTGGTGGTGGCACAGTTGGCGGGATGATTTCGATGGTTGAAGAGTTTGACGCGAATTTGATTGGCGTGGGAGTCGTTGCTGAAAGCACCGCGCCAAACGGTCGCTCAATTGGCAATTACACGTCATTGATGCGGGTTGACGCCAAAGACAACACGGTTATTTCACAACCAGGAAATTATCTAGACAAGATTTTTAATTAGAATGCATTGGGGAGACATTGATAATGGCAACAAAGAATACAATCATATTAGCAGCTGGCAAAGGTACCCGAATGAAATCCAAGCTGTATAAGGTGCTCCATCGCCTATGCGGTAAAACGATGGTTGATCATGTGCTGACCGCCGTTGAAGGTGCTCACATGGACAATATTGTAACCGTTGTGGGATTCGGTGCCGATGCAGTTCGCGATAACTTGGGTGATCGTACTCAGTATGTCGTTCAAGAAAAACAGCTTGGGACTGGTCATGCCGTTTTGCAGGCAGAGCAGCTCTTAGGTCATTTAGACGGAATGACGATGGTTGTCAGCGGAGATACCCCGCTGTTTACGACCAAAACATTTGAAGATTTATTTACTTATCACCAAAATAAAAAGGCCAAAGTCACCATTTTGACTTCCAAAGCACCAAATCCAACTGGTTATGGCCGGATCGTGCGCAATGATTTGGGAATTGTTGAAAAAATTGTTGAACAAAAGGATGCCACTAAAGAAGAGCAGGCGATTGATGAAATTAACACCGGTGTCTACGTGTTTGACAACCGGGCCCTGTTCGAAGCACTCCACAAGATTAACAATCACAATGCGCAAGGCGAGTACTATTTAACCGACGTCATTGAAATCTTGAAGGCAGAAGGTGAAACAATTGCTGCTTACAAGATGGCTGATTTTGACGAAACAATGGGTGTCAATGATCGCTTGGCACTCGCAACGGCGACTAAAATCATGCGTTGTCGGATTAACCGTCAGCACATGAAAGACGGTATTTCGATGATCGATCCTGAGCGGACCTATATCGATAGCGATGTCAAGATTGGCTCAGACACGATTATTGAACCAGGTGTCCAGCTCAAAGGACAGACGGTGATTGGTGAAGATTGTTATATCGGCGCTAATTCTGAAATTCGTGATTCAATTATTCACGATCATGTCACGGTCACTTCTTCGTTAATCGAGCAGTCTGAAATGATGGACCACTCAGATATTGGTCCTAATAGTCACCTGCGTCCTCAAGCAATGATTGGCAAGCATGTTCATCTTGGTAACTTTGTTGAAGTTAAGAAGGCCTCGATTGGTGAAGGCACCAAAGTCGGTCATTTGACCTATGTTGGTAACGCCAAACTTGGTAAGAACATCAATGTGGGCTGTGGCGTGATTTTCGTCAATTACGATGGCGCTCACAAGCATGAAACCACTGTTGGTGATGATTCCTTTATTGGAAGCAACTCCAATTTAATCGCACCGCTTGAAGTAGCTGATCACTCATTTATTGCTGCCGGGTCAACGATTAACCGCCAAGTTAATCAATACGACATGGCGATTGCCCGTAGTAGGCAGACCAATAAACCCGGCTATTTCAAAAAATTACCATATCAAAAGGATTAACGCTGAAATTTTTAGCGAAAACATTGTATAATCAATGTGGGAAAGCGAATTGAACTAATAAAACGTATGGGAGGATCATATGTCTCAGCAATATTTTGATTCTAAACTTAAAATTTTCGCGTTAAACTCTAACCGGCCATTAGCGGAAAAAATCGCCGAAACAGTTGGTGTACCGCTTGGTAAGACCTCCGTTGACCGGTTTAGTGATGGTGAAATCAGGATTAACATCGAAGAAAGTATTCGTGGTGATAATATCTTTATCATCCAATCAACTTCAGCTCCTGTGAACGATAATTTAATGGAACTATTAATCATGGTAGATGCCTTAAGAAGAGCCAGTGCGGGAACGATTAATGTTGTGATTCCTTACTATGGTTACGCACGTCAGGATCGAAAGGCCCGATCACGTGAACCAATTACCGCCAAGTTAGTTGCAAATATGCTTCAAAAAGATGGTGTTGACCGGGTCGTATCACTCGATCTTCATGCTGCCCAGATCCAAGGCTTCTTCGATATCCCTGTCGATCATTTAATGGGGGCCCCATTACTAGCCGATCATTTTATCAAGCAAGGGTTCGGGAGTGATGATGTCGTGGTTTCTCCTGATCACGGCGGAGTTTCTCGGGCTCGGGCATTGGCTGAGTTTTTAAAGGCGCCCATTGCCATTATTGACAAACGTCGTCCTCAAGCCAACGTTGCTGAAATTATGAACATCATTGGTGATGTGTCAGGTAAACGTTGTTTAATGATTGATGATATGATTGACACTGCTGGGACAATCACGCTTGGTGCCCAAGCGCTAATGGATGCAGGAGCCTCTGAAGTTTATGCATGTTGTACCCATCCAGTATTGTCAGGTCCGGCAATTGAACGAATTAAAAAGTCACCGATCAAGCAGCTGGTGGTGACTGATACCATTCAGTTACCAAAGGAAAAGCAATTGGACAAGATTCAGCAAGTTTCTGTTGGGCCGTTGATTGGTGATGCCATTAAACGGATCAATGAAGACAAGCCGGTGAGTCCACTCTTTAGAAATAGATTTCGTGGTGATAAGGGTTAATGGTTGAAAAGCTCAAAACGCATATAACGGCAACTTGTGTTGTTGGTATTTTAGTGATCAACTTACTATTAGTTCTGTTTGGTGTCCCAAAGATTGCATTAGGTAACGCAGACTTTTTGCTGGGGTTATTTTTAACTGTCTTGGCATCAATTTTCGTTGTCGGGTCCGGCCACCTATTCACTGGCTGGCGGTTTATTCCAAAAAAGAAAAAAACGGATTTGGAATCAGAGAATGACCCCAAGCATCCTAAAGCAAAAGATGTTGCATCGATTAAAAATCAACCTATTAAAGTTAACAAATACGCTCGTTTTTGTATTGCCACGGGTGGTTTGCTAATTGCTTTGGGAATTATACTCACGATTATTTAAAGAAGTAAATTGGGACGAAAGGTGCTTTGATCCCAGAATTTAAGTCAAAAAAGCAGACTGGGACGAAAGGCGATTTGATCCCAGAATTTAACAAGAAAAACCAGTTATTCCTGATGTTGGAATAACTGGTTTTTCTTGTTAAATGGCCGGGATCAGCCGTTTGTCGCGGCTTTTTTCTGAGTATCAGTGGCGATCCAAATGATGATCACTGATTGAAAATCAACATAGGTTCCAGCCTCTTTTTTGGCTTAAATGGCAGGGTTAGCCATTTGTTGCAGGCCTTATCAATGTAAATTTGGAAAGCCAAATTTACATTGATAAACAGGTCACCGACTAATGTCTCAGCTTCATTCTGGTTTTATAATAAATATTTTTCTAACGCATACGCAACTCCATTCTCAGTATTAGGCTTGGTCACAAACGATGCGGCATCCTTTACTTCTGTGATTCCGTTGCCCATTGCAACTCCCAAACCGGCATATTTAATCATCGTCAAATCATTTTCCTGATCTCCCAAGGCCATGACATTATCTGCCGTATAGCCCAACTTCTCAGCAAGTTCGCCCAATGTTTTACCCTTGTTGGCCTGCTTACTCATGATCTCAATGAAGAACGGTTCGCTTTGGACGATGTAAAGTTGTTGCTGAAGGTCGGCGGGAATATTTTGATAGGCATTGCTAATCAGCTTCGGATCATCAATCATCATCACTTTTGAAATGACAAGATCTCGTGAAATGTCTTCAGGTGCCCGGTACTTGACTGGCAGTCGGACCAGATAACTTTCGCCGATGGTATAGGGGCTGAGGTCCCGATTAGTGGCATAAATTGTGTCGACAGTTTCCAACTGGAAATGGACGCCAAATTTTCGACTCAGCATTTCAGTTTCCAAGAAATCGTCGTAACTTAACGTGTGGTGGACGAGGATCTCACCGCCCAAGGTTTGGGCCATCGCACCATTAAAAGTAAGGGCAAATTCATCGGCACCACTAATGTTTAGACTGTCCAGATAGGGTTGAACGCCAGTCAGCGGCCGGCCACTCGCTAGGACCACCTTGATTCCTTTTTGCCTGACGGCGGTAATTGCGTCAATGGTGGCTTGAGCGAGTTGGTGCTTTTCGTTTAGTAACGTGCCATCGATATCGATGGCGACTAATTTGATGTCCATAGGGAATTCTCTCCTCTGAATTATTATTTAATTAATTGATCGTTACGAATATGATGATTGAATTCATCGTACTCAGGTTGGAACAGGTCAACATTTTCTTCCGGCCGGAGAATTTCTCGGGGGAAGAAGAAGCGGTTGTCACCGGTTTGCTTATCAGAGATGGCTCGTACCAGTGGGCTGATTGACGACAACTCAATCAGCGATCCGTCATTTTGCATCAGTTGAATTTGTTTTTTGCCAGGTCGATAGGCATCGTAAGGAAGGTCAAAACTGTTGTCAGTTGCGGTATAGTACTTGGGATTAAACCCAGACTGCTCAATGATTTCCCTGAGGCGGGGCAAAAGATCCTTGGTTGAATCATCAAACTTAACCGATTTGAGTGGCTTGCGGTCAATAAACCTGCTTGCTAAATTACTCAGTAAGTCGTCCGGGTATCGTTTCCAATGGATGAAGTAGGTATTCAAGACGCCATCATCTAGTTGCAAATAATCATCTAAGTTGAAGTCGTGATGGAAAAATGGCAACAGAAGGTAAGGCGTTTGGGGATTATGCTTTAAGCCTTCTTCACTGAAAATTTCGTTGGCCCGTTGTAACAAACGATTTAAGATCACTTCCATTGCTCTGGAAACGGGATGGAAATAAACTTGTTGGTACATTTGGAACCGGCTGACGATATAATCTTCAACGGCGTGCATGCCGCTCATTTCAAAACAGATACCGTCTTTGTAAGGCCGCATCACTTCCAGAATCCTGGAAAGGTCAAATGTCCCATACTTAACGCCGGTGTTATAGGCATCTCGGAGTAGGTAGTCCATTCGATCAGCGTCAAGTTGACTGGAGATCATTTCGACAACTTGGCGATTTGGATAGGTCTTACTGATGACGCTGGCAACCTTCTCCGGGAAGTCGGGGGCAACCCGTTCGAGGACGTGATTAATTTCGGTTGTATGAGAAGTAATAATATCTCGGGTGATCTTTTCGTGGTCTGTTCCGAAGATATGCTCAAAGGTGTGGGAATAAGCACCATGACCAATATCGTGAAGGAGTGCAGCACATAGGGTCACCAATTTTTCGGAATCGTCCCAGAGGCCATCCCCTGGTTGCGTAGACAGCCAGTTTTCCTCAAATGATTCGATGATCCGGCGGGCAATTTCGTAAACGCCGAGTGAATGGGCAAACCGGGTGTGTTCTGCGCCATGAAAAATCAAAGACGTCGTGCCCAGTTGATGAATTCGGCGTAATCGTTGGAATTCAGTGGTGTTAATTAGGTCGAGAATGACCTGATATTTGACGTGGACATAGTTATGAACCGGGTCGCGGAAGACCTTTTCTCTCTCAAGTAGTTGATGTGCGTAATCCAAAAAATTGCCTCCTTAGACAATTGGTAGCTGATCATTTCGCAATTGAATTTTTTTAAGTTGGGTTGCTTGTTCCGTAGTGAATTGGCTGGAACGCAGAAATTCTGGGGCGGATGATAAATCAACCGACTCACCTTGCTGGGTTAAAGTTGTCAGGAGTTGTTGTTCGACTTTTGGGATGGTGATGGTTGGTAAATCAAGTGCCGCTAAGGTCGTCATCGTTGCTTTGTCGACGGTTGGGAACTGCCAACGATCCTGGGTGTAGGCGCCACCCTGCGTGTAGAAGTCTGCCACTGTTTGGCTTCGGAAATCCTGATTGCCACTGACGCTCATATACAACATTAACACCAAGGCATTCGGCGTTCGCCGCTGGGCAATTCCGGCAAATTTTTGATCATCGACGCTCAAATCAAATTTGCCGGGACAATATGAATGAACAATTTCATAAGTTTTGATTGGAAGACTTGGCCAGCATAGCTGAATTAATCCAGCGATTTCTTCATAGGCTTCATCAACAGAATAAGTAGTTTCGGCCAACGGGATAAATAACGAAATATTCAAGACGTCCGGATCACTGACCACAGCCAGGCCACCAGAATTTCTCAGAAAATAATCAAAATGATTGTTTTTTAACGATTTGAGTCCCAAACTCAGCTTTGGTAAGTGGCGATCATTAATGCCCAAGATGAGAGTGGGCTGTTCGGTTGTCCAAAAATGAAGAAAGGGTCGCTGAAATTTATCACAAATTTCAAGTAGGGCATTCGTGTCCGCAAAGCTTGTTAATTTCTCTTCACTTGAATATGTTTGATTAATCACGGTGATTGGAACGTTCGCCAGCTTCATCTAATACCCCCATTCAAAATAGTAACTTAGTTAATTATAACAGAATCCGCTACCAATATTGAATAAGATCCGTTAAAGGCTGGCCGCCAAACTGATCATTTAAAGATAAAATGAGTGCTAAATTCGGGTTGAGGTTATACAATGTATTAGTTAGACAAGTAGTAGAGTTAAAGAAGGTGTATTATGGATAATTTGGCAACTGGCGTTCCAGTTCAAATTCATTTAGAGACGAATATTGTGCAAAGCGGCGAGGAATCGAACTTTGTCTTTGATGTCACTGGTCAACTCGTTCAAGTCGGGACCAGCATCTACATTAGATACACTGAGGACGCTGAAGAAGGATCGGTACCAGTCACCATTAAGATCATGGATAACGGTGATATCAAATTAACCCGCTCGGCAACTAATCGTTTGCAATTGTTATTCAGTCAAGGTAAACGGGTTGCAGCACGTTATCGGACACCCTATGGACTTTTGGACGTTCAGACAGTGACATCTGCACTGGATACGGAGATCCTGGATCAACCATTGCGTGGTAAAGTTGGAATTGATTATTTACTATATGCTGGTAATGATTTGTTGGGCAAATACAATATTCGATTGCAATTTACAATTTAATCGAGTATAGTAATTTTTAGACTGTTGTTAGACTGTTGAAAGGACGTGTACCAGTTTGGAATTAGAAGTCTTTAAAGGCCAAAACAAAAACGAACTATCGATGATTGAAGTAGCTCACGCAATCTTAGCAAAACGCGGTGACACAATGCCATTTGTGGATTTAGCTAATGAGGTGCAGTCATACTTGGGCGATAGTAACAAAGAGATCCGTGATCGCTTGTCACAATTTTATACGGATCTCAACATTGATGGTAGCTTTATTTCACTTGGTGACAATCTTTGGGGACTGCGAACATGGTACCCATACGAATCAATTGATGAAGCAACTGTCCACGCTGAAGAGGATGAAGATCGACCAAAGCGCAAAAAGCGTCGGAAGGTTAATGCCTTCCTTGCTGATGCTTCCGACGATGATGATGTCATTGATTACGATGACGACGACCCTGAAGATCAAGACGATGATGATTTCGTAGAAGATGACGATGACGCCGATGATGACGATAGCAGTGAAGATCTCGGTAAGTACAATAAGGATCTTGCAGACATCGATGACAGTACCGATGATGCCAGTGATGAGGACTTACCAGATGGCATTGAGGGTCAGCTGAATGAACTGAACGATGACGATGATGATTCGTTCGGTGATGATGGTGACGACGATGATGATTACAATTCAAAAGATAATCAATAATTCTTGACTAATTTCAAAAAAGTATGTATTATGTTTTTTGGGCTCCTTGAGTTTTCAAGGACATCTGAACGATGATTAATTGTTCCCTATTCACTTATGGATAGGGATTTTTTTATTTGTGATTCCCCGTCGAACTAGTAAGAGGAGAGGATTATATAATGACCAAATATATTTTTGTAACTGGTGGCGTTGTTTCTTCCTTAGGAAAAGGGATTGTTGCAGCTTCACTAGGTCGATTGTTAAAAAATCGCGGATTAAACGTAACAATTCAAAAATTCGATCCATACATTAACGTCGACCCTGGTACGATGAACCCTTATCAACATGGTGAAGTTTTCGTTACCGATGATGGAACCGAAACTGATCTTGATCTTGGCCATTATGAACGATTTATCGACAATAACCTCAATAAGTATTCAAACGTGACAACCGGTAAAATTTATGATGAAGTTTTACGTAAGGAACGTCATGGAGATTATCTTGGCGCGACCGTTCAAGTGATTCCTCACATCACGGGAATGATTAAAGAAAAAATTATGCGAGCTGCCAAAGTAACAGATGCAGAAATTGTGATCACTGAAATTGGTGGAACTGTTGGTGATATTGAATCGTTGCCATTCTTGGAAGCCATTCGTCAAATGAAGACGGAGGTTGGTGACGAAAACGTCTTTTATGTTCATACAACCCTGATTCCTTACTTGCGGGCAGCTGGTGAAATGAAGACAAAGCCAACCCAGCATAGTGTAAAGGAATTGCGCAGCCTAGGAATTCAGCCAAACTTACTGGTTGTTCGCTCGGAAAAGCCGATCACTGATTCGATGCGTAAGAAGATTTCCTTGTTCTGTGACGTTAAGCCACAGGCGGTTGTTGAATCCTTAGATGTGCCGACTCTCTACACGATTCCGTTGAATTTGCAGAAGCAGGGAATGGATCAACAGATTTTGGAACATTTCGGAATTGAAAAGCCAGCTGCCGACATGTCTGACTGGCGTGAATTAGAGCAGCATGTCCAGCATTTGAAGCGAACGATCCATATTACCCTGGTAGGTAAGTATGTTGGCCTTCACGACGCTTATATTTCCGTTGCCGAGGCATTGAAGCATGCTGGTTACCGGGTGGATGCAGACATTGATTTGGAAATGTTGGATTCTGAAAAGATTAACGATGACAACGTTGAAGAATTACTCTCATCAGCTGATGGCATTATTGTTCCCGGTGGCTTCGGTGATCGTGGGATTGAAGGCATGATTACTGCGATTCGTTATGCTCGCGAAAAGGATGTGCCGTATCTCGGTGTCTGTTTAGGGATGCAAATGGCTTGCGTTGAATTTGCCCGCGACGTTCTTGGATACAAAGATGCCAATTCAACTGAAATGAATCCGAGAACCAAGCACAATGTGATCGATTTGATGGCTGACCAAGAGGACGTTCATGATATGGGTGGGACCCAACGTTTGGGTGCTTATCCATGTAAGTTGAAGCCAGGAACGGTGGCTGCCAAAGCTTATGACAATGCCGATGTGATTTCAGAACGGCATCGTCACCGCTATGAGTTTAACAATGCCTATCGTGAGGCAATGGAGAAAAATGGCATGGTGATTTCAGGAACATCACCTGACAATCATTTGGTTGAAGTTGTTGAAATTCCTGCAAATAAGTTCTTCGTTGGTTCTCAATATCATCCAGAATTTATTTCTCGACCAAACCGGCCAGAGGGACTGTTCAAGGACTTTGTGGCAGCAGCTAATGATGTTTATCTTGAGAAAAATAAGTAATAAGTCCATTTTTGGGCAAGGGGTTGGGGCGTAGTGCCCTAACCCTTTTTTTGTAGAGCGCGGGTTGGCAAAGCGAATAGCTTTAGGTTCTCTGACTTAATCCATGAACACTACACACTATCATTGTGTTTCCTGTCACACATTGTATAATTCAACTAAAGGGATTGTATTTTGCAAGCTTTTTCTTTAAGATGTTTCATAGCGTTAAAAATGTTCGATTGTAAAAGTGAGGAAAGTTTGATGACTAAATTAATAATAAATGGCGGGAATCGTCTTTCTGGTGAGGTGTCCATTGGCGGTGCTAAAAATAGCACAGTTGCGCTTATTCCGGCCGCCATTTTAGCCGACACACCAGTTAAATTTGATTCGGTTCCAGACATTTTAGATGTTCACAATTTAATGTTGATCTTAAAATCAATGAATGTATCGTCTGAGTTTAAGGGCGATGTTTTGTCAATTGATCCGACAAATATTGTCGAAGCACCGCTCCCAAGTAAGGCGATCAAGAGCTTGCGAGCTTCTTACTATTTCATGGGCGCATTGTTGGGGCGTTTTCAACGTGCAACGGTCAGCTTTCCTGGTGGCGATAATATTGGGCCGCGACCGATTGACCAGCATATTAAGGCCTTTAAGGCACTGGGTGCTGAGGTGAGCGATCATGATGGAACTGTGACCATTCAAACGGGTCCAAATGGTCTGCATGGTGCGCAGATCTTTTTAGATGTGGTTTCTGTTGGCGCAACGATTAATACAATTCTCGCATCTGTTAAAGCACCCGGAACGACGGTGATTGGTAACGCTGCTAAAGAACCTGAAATTATTGATATTGCGACATTTTTAAATAACATGGGTGCAAATATCAGAGGTGCCGGGACAGATGTCATTCGAATTGAAGGGGTGCCAACCCTCCAAGCTCGTAACACCCACACAATTATTCCTGATCGAATTGAAGCTGGTACATATCTTTCCTTGGCCGCAGCGGTTGGGGACGGTGTTTTGATTACGAATATTATTCCAGAACATTTGGAAGCATTTGTGGCAAAATTGGAGGAAATGGGTTGTGATCTAACGGTTTATGAAGACAGCATCTATGTTGGGCCTTCACATGACCTGAAACCGATTCAAGTTAAAGTGATGCCGTTTCCGGGATTTGCGACTGATTTGCAGCAGCCAGTGACCCCACTATTATTTAAGGCGAGTGGTAGGAGTATCATCATTGACACCATCTATCCTAAGCGAATCAAGCACATTCCCGAACTCAACAAATTAGGCGGTCGCATCAAATCAGAAGACACTGACGAGGGTGTAATCGTTGTGGATCCTTCGCCACACTTGAAGGGGGCCCATGTTGATGCTGGTGAGATTCGTGCGGGCGCTTCGTTGGTTATTGCTGGTCTCATGGCAAATGGCACAACTGAAATTTCCCACGCAGAGTATATTTTGCGGGGATATGGCAGTATCGTCGATAAACTGACGTCAATTGGTGCAGACGTCAAACTGGAAGTCGAAGAAAAAGTTTAGCCGAAAGGTTATTGAAACCCGAATTATTTTATGATAAACTAACAAGGTTGACTAATCGATAATCTCTGGGTCATCAAATTGATTCAGGGCAAAGGAGCGATATATTATGAAAAAAGGAATTCATCCAGATTACCACCAAGTTGTATTTCAAGATTCAAGTACCGGATTCAAGTTTATGTCAGGATCAACTAAGACCTCTGACGAAACCATTGAATGGGAAGATGGCAAAACATACCCATTAATCCGGGTTGAAATTTCATCCGACTCTCATCCATTCTACACTGGTAAGCAAAAGTTTACCCAAGCGGATGGCGCTGTGGATCGTTTCAACAAGAAATACGGTCTTACAAACAACTAGACCCAAACAAAAAGGCGGGACACATTATGTGGCCTGTCTTTTTATTTGGACATTTTTACCTTGAATGTCAAAAATTAGGGAATTTTGTTTATATTTTGCGAGCTTGCCGCATTTCTCGCGTATTATGATAGACCAGTGCTAAATTGATTACCACTAGAATCGCAGTTGAAAGAAAAACGCCAGAATAATCAAAAGACGTCGCAACAACTGAGCCAATCATTGGACCGGCAACGTTGCCCATCGCTTGAAACGACTGGTTCCAACTGAACACCCGACCAGTCACTTGAGGAGGGGTGTTTTTGGCTAAAATGGCTTGCACGGCAGGTAACATTGCGGCGTTGGCAACACCAATGATAAAGCGTAGACCGATCAGCTGCCAAACGTTGGTGACAAAGGCCATCGGGACATAAACACTAATTGCTAAAATAAATCCAATGATTAGAATTCGATCGGTTCCGATCCGGTCACCGACTCTCCCTAATAAAGGAGCAGCAAACAGTGTCGCAATTCCTGGAACTGCGGCGACAATTCCACTGTAAAAGGTTGTGGCCGAGCTGTTATCCATGATTTGCCGAACATATAATGATAAAATTGGTACAATAGAATTGTTCGCAGCCTGAATGATCATGGTCGTGACAAACATGCCAAACACTAATTTGGCGTTTGATAATTCGCCTACAACCCCGCGAGTGTTAAGCATTTCTGATTTTGCGGTTGGTTTGAAGTCTTCTTTTACAAAAATGGTTGTAACCAGAAATACCATTACAAATAAGAATCCCGTAATGAAAAAGGTCACCCGGTAACTAAAGATGGAAGCAAGGGTTCCACCCAATAGGGGCCCAAAAAGTGCGCCGGAAACATTTCCAGTAACTAACATGCCTAGCGCTTGGCCACTACGTCTCTTCGGGACTTGGGTGGCAATTAGGGCATTCGCATTACTGATATAACCTGAGAACACGCCTTGAAGCAGTCGCAGGCCAATCAATTGCCAGACGTTCATCACAAGGCCCATGAAGATGAAGACAATGGCCATTCCTGCAGATGCCCTGATCAGCATCAGCTTTCGACCGGTTCGGTCAGCCAGTTTTCCCCAGAATGGAGAAGCCAGTGCGGTTACAAAGTAGCTGGCCGCAAATGCCAAGCCACTGTACAAACTGAGTTCATTATGTGTAAATTTTCCCAGCGAGTCGACGTAAAGTGACAGGAATGGCATGACTTCACTGAAACCAATTCCAGCCATGAACGTGCCAAACCATAACACTCGCAGATTTCGCTGCCAAGAATTCGGTGCTAGTTTATTTTCAGCCAATGAGTTGATCACTCCTATTTATCAAAATAAAGTTCGCCATTGGAGGCAAACATGAAAAAAAGTCGTTTCAAACGAATCATTATCAACCTGATCTTTGTGCTTGTGTTTCTGATTGCACTGGTACTGATTTTTAACCGCCCCATTAAAAATGAAGTGATTAAATCTTATCAGCCCAAAGTGACCCGCCAGATGGTTGAGAAATCCGAAACCAGGCAAAAGCAGCAAACCAAGCGCCATTCTAAAAATGTGAGCTATGATTTCAAAAAAGTCAAATCACTAGATTTCCAAACTGCTTTGCGTTCCAGGATGAATACCAACCGATTGGAAGTTGTCGGTGAAATTTTAGTACCAAAGTCCTCAATCCACCTGCCAATTGGTCTTGGAGTTGCCAATACGACATTAGCCCTGGCAGCTGGGACGATGCGTCAGGATCAAAAGATGGGGAAGGGTAACTATCCATTAGCCGGCCACCATATGGTGAATCGCCATGTGTTATTTGGACCATTGTACTTCAAAACTAAAGTTGGCGATAATATTTATCTGACTGATTTGAAAAAAGTATACCATTACCGGGTTTATCGACGAGTTTTCATTGCTGCTACCAGGGTAGATGTGGTCAAACAGACTAAGAAGCCGATTGTGACATTGATTACGTGTGATGCAACGGGAGCGGGGCGCTTAATGATCCGCGGCAAGCTCATTAATCAGTACTCTTTGAATCAAGCAACGCCAAAATTAAAACGAGCCCTTTTGAGGCCCGCCAATAATTAGAGCATGTTCGCTTTGATGTAATCCAGCCATTTTGGTAACGACTCGGATAACTGTGCATAGGTCCGACCAAATTTATGGTCGTACCAAGGATCTGGAATGTCTTTTCCCATTTCATTTGGAAGAATATCCAAGCACAGATGAATTTTGGCCTTATCGTTTTCAGGGGCCATTTGCTTTAGATAGTAAATGTTCTGGCTATCCATCCCGATAATCAGGTCAGCCCACTCGAAATCTTTTGTCTCAATCGGCCGAGAAGTCATCCCAGTCCAATCGATACCATGCATTTCGAGTTCTGCTTGCGCGCCTGGATGAGGGGGATTGCCTTGTTCTTCGCTACTGATTCCTGCTGAATCAACGGCAATTTTGTCGGCAAGCCCCGCTTCCTTGACCATTTTCTTAAAAATTGCTTCTGCCATTGGCGAACGGCAGATATTTCCCAGACAAACAAATAAAACGTTAGTCATTACTTTAACCTCGTCACCATCATTGTATTAACAATAATGTTACCAACTATTGAGCAAAAGGGCAAACAAATTCATTTTTGAAAGGTATTTACAGACATCTTTGTCAAAGGGTAGTACAATTAAATTAGACTTTTATATGGGGTAATGACACAATGAAGGGCAATTTTATTTTTATCAATACAAATCCGATTTCCAACATGATTCTGTCGTCGGGGATTACCGCCGCTGATTTTATTAATGGGTTAGACCAACTGCCAGATAATATTATTTTGTTGAACAATGATGAGGAAGATGCCAATGGGTATAATTCTCATTCCAAGTTCAATTTAATATTTGGCTCGTCTGAAATCCGGCAATACCTGCTTAAAAACCCAAGTGGGCCGAAGAAGTTTATCGACTTCGATGATGAAGACAGTGTCAATAATCTGTCACCATACGAAATCGCTGAACTCTTGTATCTTGCCCACTTTGGAACCCCGATGGGTCGCCCATTTTCTTCCAAGTTATTGAACCACTATATTTATCTCACTCAAGATGATCGGACGATTCGATCCTACTATCGACGATTTTCAGATTTCAATCATGTGTTGGAAATTGCCATCAAACGGAATCTTCGCGAAACCCATAATACATTGCGGGTATTTTTGCGGCCGTTGGCAATCAAGGACATCGACAATTCCATTCTCATTGAGCTGATTACCAAGGCCAATGATGGCTTGTTCATTCTATTTGGTTCAATTAGGGAACGAAATCGAACATATCATATTCCAATTAGAATTTTGAAAAATCCGGATCAGGTTTCGATTATTTTAAGAACCAAGACAATTATTGAGAATACGAACTATGTTGGTGATTTGAGTTACAATTTACAAAATTCCACATGGAAGTTAGAATGGCAAGATCAAGCGGCGGGTGTTTAGCTGGTTGATTTTTTGTTATAATTGACAGTAACTATTCAAAATTGGAGCGTTAAATAATGAAAATGACAATTGGCGAAATTGCTTCAGCGATCAATGCCAAGACCGATAATTTTCCAAATAGTTCCTTAAAACAAGACGTTGAGGGTGTGTGCTTTGATAGCCGCAAGCTTGAACCGGGCCAATTATTTATCCCTCTGGCCGGCGAGCATGATGGGCATGACTACATAGACTCAGCGATTCACAATGGTGCAGTTGCAACACTATGGGCTGCTGACAAAGCCAACCGGCTGCCGCTTTCAATTCCAGCATTGGTGGTTGATGACCCATTGACGGCGTTTCAAACCTTAAGTCGATATTACCTCACCAAAATTAACCCACGAGTTATTGCGATTACCGGCAGCAATGGTAAAACAACCACAAAAGACATGATCGCTGCCATCCTTTCCAGCACGTTTCATGTGACCAAGACCCACGATAATTTTAATAATGAAATTGGGGTTCCATACACAATTTTGCAGATGGAGTCCAATACGGAGTTCTTGGTGGTTGAAATGGGGATGGATCGTCCAGGTCAGCTGGATTTCCTATCAAAGTTGGTGCAGCCTGATGTCGCGATCATTACGATGATTGGCGAGGCCCATATCGAATTCTTTGGGACCCGCGCTAAGATTGCCGATGCCAAGATGGAAATTACCCACGGATTGAAATCTGACGGCTTATTCATTTATGATGGCGATGAACCATTGCTGGTGGAACGGGCCAAGGCAGTTTCGACGGCTCAGAGTACGTTTGGCCGCCAACCTAATGATGATATTTACGCGACAGAAACTCAAGATAGTCAGTACAGTACATCCTTTAAAGTGAATTTGTGGCCGGATATGACGTTTGAAATCCCTATGATCGGTGATTACAACGTTAATAACGCGTTGTCAGCAATGGCGGTCGGTCGGGTGTTCCAAATTCATCCATCAATGATTCAAAAGAGTTTAACAAAATTTGATCTGACGAAGAATCGAACCCAGTGGCTGGTTGGTAAAGCAGGCGAGAAGATTTTAAGCGATGTCTATAATTCCAATCCAACTGCAGCCAAAGAAGTGCTGACGGCTTTCCAGGAAACACCAACGAAGGGTCGGCGAGTTGCGGTACTGGGTGATATGCTGGAACTTGGCAGTCAGTCAAAGCAGATGCATGCATCGTTAGCCAGCAGTATTGACCCCAGCCAAATTGCGATGGTTTATTTAGTCGGTGATGATATGGCTGCACTGTATGATCGATTAAAGCCGGTATTTGCACCGGAAAATTTACACCATTATTCGGCAGATCAACTCGATAAGTTAACTGCTGATCTAACGGCCCAGCTAACCGCCGATGATGAGGTTATGTTGAAGGCCAGTCATGGACTTCATCTAGAGAATGTTGTGGATGGATTGGTGAAGAAAGAGTAGTGCATACAATCGTCATCGAGAAATAGGTGCTCTTGGTCAAAACTCCCAACCCAATATTTTGCAAAAGAAGTTGGAAGTTCGAAGGTTAACCGCTTTCGTTACGCCCTTTTCCCTTGCGTATTACCTACAAACGGTGTAAACTGAAAAAGTTATTTTGTAATAAATGATTGATGGTCAGGCTAATGACCGAACAAGAGAAACGGATTTTTCTCTAGTCATTGGCGGAACCTTAATTGTTTCAATAATTAGGAGGAAACATATTTGAAGTTTAGTGAATTAGGATTATCAGACCGCTTACTCTCAGCAATTTCCAGTAGTGGTTTTGAAGAAGCAACTCCCATCCAAGCAGAAACCATTCCAATGGTTCTTAAGGGTCAGGATGTTATTGGTCAGGCACAAACTGGAACGGGTAAGACGGCTGCATTTGGATTACCAATCTTGCAGAAGATTGATTTTGACAATCCCAATGTTCAAGCTCTAATTATTTCACCCACTAGAGAGCTTGCAATTCAGACCCAAGAAGAAATTTATCGACTCGGTAAAGACGAGAAGGCTCGCGTTCAGGTCGTTTATGGTGGGGCAGATATTCGCCGCCAAATCAACGCATTAAAAGACCATCCACAGATTATTGTGGGAACTCCTGGACGACTCCTTGATCATATCCGTCGTCATACATTGAAGTTAGAGCACATTAAGACTTTAGTTCTTGACGAAGCCGACGAAATGTTAGATATGGGATTCTTAGACGATATCGAAAGTATCATCAAACAAACCCCCGAAGAGAGACAAACACTTTTGTTCTCCGCAACAATGCCTGCTCAAATTAAGCGAGTTGGGGTTCAGTTTATGAAGGATCCCCAACAAGTTAAGATCAAGGCTAAAGAATTAACTACGGACTTAATTGATCAATACTATGTTCGATTGAAAGAATACGAAAAGTTTGACACAATGACGCGTTTCTTTGACGTCCAAGATCCTGAAGTTATCCTTGTCTTTTGCCGGACAAAGCGCCGGGTTGACGAAGTATCAAAAGGATTAGAGGCGCGTGGCTATAAGGCTGCCGGCCTTCATGGCGACTTAACTCAGGCTCGTCGTTCTCAGATCATGCAAGAATTTAAGCGTGGCAAAATTGATATTTTAGTTGCGACTGATGTGGCTGCACGTGGAATTGATATTTCTGGTGTTACCCACGTTTACAACTATGATATTCCCCAGGATCCAGATAGCTACGTTCATCGGGTTGGTCGTACCGGTCGTGCCGGAAAGCATGGTGTTTCAATTACATTCGCAACGCCAAACGAAATGGACTACTTACGAGAAATCGAGAAGTTGACCAAAGTGCGCATGCTGCCTTTGAAGCCACCAACAGAACAAGAAGCATTTGTTGGTCAATTGAATTCAGCAGAGTCTGATATCGCTGATTTGATTCAGAAGACGAATACTGATAAGTACCAAAAGATGGCTGATAAGCTTCTTGATGAGTACGAAGCAACTGACTTAGTTGCTGCCTTACTAAATGATGTGACTCGGGATAATGTGAAAGTTAAGATTACTCCTGAACGCCCATTATCACGTCATCACGGTGGTCATGGACATAACAGCCACAGGGGTGGTGGTCATTGGGGCGGTTCACGCAACAATCACCGAAATAATGACCGTAACTCAGGCCGCAACCGGAGCAGAAACGGTGGTGGCAATCGTGACCGCGATCGCAATCATGGCGGAAGCAAGAATAGCAGTAAACGTTCAAGCGGTGGTAGCAAACGGCGCTTCACAATTAAAAATTCGTAATTGAATGAACTAAAGCAGTTGGAGAACCTTTCCAGCTGCTTTTTTTAATATCAAATCTGCTGTTCGCAAGTGAATCTCGTTTTAATCATGCCCTTTTTGTGGTATTATGTAGTGTAGCTTTCTTGATATGTGAGGGATTTTTGATGATTGCTGGAATTGGAATTGATATTACTGAAATTGACAGAATCAAGGCTGCAGTTGAGAAAAATCATCATTTCATTAACCGGGTATTGACGGAGGCTGAAATTCAGCAATTGGATTTATTGTCTGAAAAACGACGTTATGAGTATATCGCTGGTCGCTTTTCTGCAAAAGAATCATATTCCAAAGCATATGGCTCCGGTCTGGGCAAAAAAGTTCGGTTTCAAGACTTAGCAATTCTCAACAATCAAGACGGTAAGCCAATCGTTTATACTCATCCATTTGACGGAAATGCGTTTGTGTCGATATCTCATACCGACAGTATGGTAATAACCCAAGTTATTTTAGAGAATAGGTGATGAGGTAATGGTAGTCGGGACTTTAAGAAACGCTCAATTGGTGATTAACCAACAAGCTATATTTGAGAATGTTAAGAATGCTAGGCAACATACGGACGAGGGAACAGATTTATTTGTTGTTCTAAAGGCAAACGGATACGGTCACGGCGCAATTCAGGTAGCCCGAATTGCAGAAAAAGCTGGCGCCACTGGTTTCTGTGTCGCCTTACTAGATGAAGCCCTTGAGCTTCGAAATGCCGGCTTTAACGAGCCAATCCTCGTATTAGGCATTACGGATCCAGAATTTGCAGCGATTGCTCGTGACCATAACATTTCGTTGACAGTCAGTTCTACGGAGTGGTTAAAATCAGCAGCAATTACTTTAAAACAAGTGCCAAGTGAAACGTTGCTGAATGTTCACTTGGCATTGGATACCGGAATGGGTCGACTCGGATTTCAGTACGCTGACGAACTAAAAGCAGCCATTCAGGTGTTAACTGATTTGAACGATGTGATGAATTTCGAAGGGATCTTTACGCATTTTGCGACTGCCGACAGCCCAGATGACGATTACTTTAATTATCAGTACGATAATTTCAATAAGTTGATGGCCGTTGTGGCTAAGCGTCCCAAGTACGTTCATGTTGCTAATTCTGCAACTAGTTTGTGGCATAAAGCCTGTGATGGGAATATGATCCGCTTTGGGATAGCGACCTATGGCTTGAATCCATCGGGAACTGATATTACTCAATTGCCTTATAAGATTCATCCAGCCTTATCATTGCAGGCTGGCTTAATTTATGTGAAGCTTGTTAAAAAGGGCCGGTCAATTGGGTACGGGGCCACTTACACTGCACAAGATGACGAATGGATCGGCACGGTGCCAGTAGGTTATGCGGATGGCGTCCCTCGAAAGCTGCAGGGTTTTTCCGTTTTAGTTGATGGCCAGTGGTGTCCAATTGTTGGTCGGGTTTGCATGGATCAATTTATGATTAAGCTACCAAAGTCTTATGAATATGGAACACCGGTCACAATTATTGGGCATTCCGGCGATAAACAAATTACTGCCGACGATGTTGCCAAGTATCTTGGGACAATCAGTTACGAAGTGATTTGCGGCTTTAGTGACCGTCTTAAGAGAAAATATGTATAACGTTACTGTTTTCTGATGAGTTTCATGGTATATTAGAACGTGAAGTAATCTGAGATATAGGGGAAATTACGATGGATAAAGCAACTAATCAAAGGCATTTTTCAGTTATGATCAATGATCGAATTGCAGATCGTTTGGAGCAATTTTGTTCAACAGTTGGCCTATCCGAGAGTGCAGTAGTTGAGGTTGCAATCAATTACTTTTTTGACGACCCGCAAGTCATCAACGGATTAATGAAAGGTTATCGTGAAATGGCTAGTTTAAACCGTGAAATTAGTCATGATTTTTCTTGTTGTGAAGAAGACGCTGATGTTCATTTGACTCAGTATCGTCAAGGATTGCAAAATTTCCATTAGTTCGATTGATGACGATGGGAGGTGCAAGGGTGAGTGACACGATATTTAAGCGTGGAGACATTTTCTACGCGGATCTTTCACCTGTAATTGGTTCCGAGCAGGGAGGCATGCGACCTGTCCTGATTATTCAAAATGACATTGGTAATCACTACAGTCCAACCGTTATTGTTGCCGCAATTACCGCTAGAATTTCCAAGCCAAAGATGCCAACCCATGTTGGGATTACGGTGAGCGATGGCATTGAGCGAGACTCTGTTATCTTACTGGAGCAAATCAGAACGATTGATAAGCAACGGTTGAGAGACAAGGTAACTCACCTCGATAATGCGAAGATGAATAAGGTCGATAAAGCAATCAAAATCAGTCTCGGAATGATTAAGAATTAGTGAGAGATCGATACATAGAATAAAACGTAAGGAAACGCAATAATTTATGGCGTTTCTATAAGAGCTCCCGTTTAGGATCCTGATCTTGGATTCTAGACGAGAGCTCTTATAATTATTCTCAATCAGTAATTGTGAATGACAATCGTTATTTGGAAAAAGCTGAAATAGTTGATCCCGTCCGGATAAGTAAAAAGCAGTGCATTTCAAAATCAGAATGCACTACTTTTTCCCTTAAATGATTCAATCAACACATCTATCTCAGTGTTTGGAGCTGAATGAATCATTAGGTCGTATCGAAAACTTATTTATTTTCTTCCTTCAAGTTTTCAACTTCTGGGACACGGAATTCCTTCCGTTCCAATGCCGCAATGATTCGATTGAGTCGATCTTGGTCAACTTCTGCGGGGAGGGTGAACATAATTCGATGAACGAGTTCGCCTTCTTGGGCGTCCAATGAAATGACACTGGCAATGTTGGTGTACTTAGTGATAATTTTGGCAATTTCTTCCAAATCACCCCGTTCACCACTGGAAACAACGGTTAAGACATAGCTTCCAATATTGACATTCCAAGATTGAGAAAGCATATCGAGAAGCCGGGTATGAGTCAAAATACCGTAAAAGTTATTCCGATCATCTAAAACAGCGATGTATGGCAAATCTTTGATTGAGAAGAAGACTTGGAAAAAAGCTGAATTAACGTTAACAAATTTTGTTGCATTCTTTAATAACGTTGTAACGGGTAGTGACATGTCGCCACCGCGTGATTTATGACGATAGATATGCATTTTATAAATGTTGCCACGGAAGATCGTGCCCGTTTCATCCAAGATTGGCACACAACGATAACCGGAATCTTCAAGCGTTTTGAGCGCTTCCTCCAAGGTTGCGTCCTCTTTAACAGTCACTAATCGTTCCTTGGGCTTCACAAGTGTTTTTAATAACATTTTTATTCCTCCAACTTAACCTGTATACGTTCATAATAACATACAGGCTTTTAGAAAAGTACCTTTACCAACGATCATTCTCACCAATATTTAAAATAATGAGAAAAGCGATAAAAAAATGACCAAGGCAATATAAATTACCCTAGTCATTTGTTTGAATATACGTTAATGAAGACTTGGAATTGAAGTCATCTCAATGGTGGTTACTTTTTTAAGTTAGCCATACCACTTGTAAGGGTTTCTTTCAAAGTCTTTGCGGATGCTTGCATCTTGGCTTCTTCGTCATCGTTTAGTGGTACTTCAACGACGCTGGCGATGCCTGAACCGTTAACAACGGCAGGTGAACCAATATACAAGTCATGAAGACCATATTCACCATCAACAGGTGCACCGACAGGAAGAACTGTGTTTTCGTCGTGTAAGATGGCTTTAGAGATTCGCATCAAAGCAGTCGCAACACCGTAGAAAGTAGCACCTTTGCGGTTGATGATTTCGTATGCCTTGTTACGAACATCGTCTTCGATCTTTGTTAAATCATCGGTTGATAATCCAGCACGCTTGGCAGCAGTTAAGAATGGTTCGCCGCCAACTCGGGCTGCAGAATAAGCAGCAAATTCTGAATCACCATGTTCACCCATGATGTAGGCATCAACTGATTGTGGGTTAAGGTTAAGCTTTTTAGCCAACGCAACTTGAAGACGGGTCGTATCCAATGAAGTTCCACTTCCGAATACGCGGTCCTTTGGGAAGCCAGAGAACTGTTGAGCGGCATAAGTCAAAATGTCAACTGGGTTTGCGGCAACCAAAATGATTCCCTTAAATCCTGAATCAACCAATGGCTTGATGATGGCTTGCATGATCTTTAAGTTCTTGTTAACAAGATCCAAACGAGTCTCACCCGGTTTCTGTGGGGCACCGGCAGTAATAACTGCTAAGTCGGCATCGGCACAGTCCTTGTAATCACCTGAATAGATATTCTTTGGGGCAGTGAACACTTGAGCATCTTCAAGATCAAGTGCGTCGCCTTCAGTACGTTTCTTGATAACATCAACGATTACAAAATCTTCGGCAAGTCCCTGTTGCATCATTGCAAATGCGTATGATGAACCAACAGCGCCATCACCAATTAATGCAACTTTTTGACGGTTCTGAGCCAAACAAATCATCTCCAAAATTTATTTTTTCATACTACAAAAGTATACCATGCAAAAGTTTATTCGTTCAGACATTTTTTCACATTTTGAAATGTTTTTTCAGAAAATAGGTTTTGAGCATTTGCAAGGCTGAATATGATATAATTGTCGCGTTAAGTTAAATCTAACAACAGCTGAACGGATCTTGTTCAGCCTTTTGTGTTGGAAGAAATGTGAGGAAAAAAGAATGAAAATGATCGTCGGCTTAGGCAACATCGGCCCTCAGTATGATCGGACCAGACACAATACCGGATTCATGGTGGTTGAACAATTTGCCCAAAGCCATGATATTAATATTAAAACCAGGAAAATGAATGCCAAGTACGGATCCGGCTTCATTAACAGTGAAAAGGTGATTGTCGTTGAACCAACAACTTTTATGAATGATTCCGGAATTGCCGTGAAACCGTTGATGGACTATTTTGATATTCCGGTCGAAAATGTTGTAATCGTGCATGATGATATGGATTTGCCAGTTGGAAAGATCCGGGTTAAAGACAAAGGATCCGCTGGCGGCCATAACGGAATTAAGAGTATCATTGCCAATTTGGGAACCGAGAACTTTACCCGCGTGCGGGTTGGGACTGGGCATCCTGACAAATCCAATAGTGTTGTTAACTACGTTTTGGGGCGCTTCAGTAAGGATCAAGTTCCTGTATTCAAACAGGCTGCTGATCATGCAGTGAATGCATTAGACGACTGGGTAGATGGTCTTTCGATTTCGGAACTCGAAAATCGTTATAACTAGTGAAAGGACGATTGATTTGCGATTAGATCAATTATTAACGAAGATTCCCCAGTACGCTGAGATTATTTCGGGGTTAGAGCCGGGGAGTCGGCAACTGATCACTGGAATTGGCGGGTCTGCCCGGACAATTTTAATGAACAATTTAATTAACTCAACGCAGCGGCCGATCATAGTGGTAGTCGACACGCTTTTTCATGCTGACCAATTGGTGAATGATTTAGCAAATATTATCGATGATGATCAATTGTTCGAATTCCCGGTTGAAGAAATGGGAGCTGCCGAACTTGCCACCAGTTCTCCTGAATATAAATCGCAACGCGTGCTGGCATTAAATAAACTGGCAAGTGGCGAACCAGCAATCATCGTGACGTCGGTCTCCGGAATTCGCAGATTGGTGCCATCCAAGTCACAATTTTTGAAAGCTAATTTAACGATCGACATGGATTCTGAATATGACCTTGAAAAGATTAAATTGCAACTTCATCAAATGGGTTATGTTTTTCAAAAACTGGTTGCCGCGCCGGGTGATTTTTCGATTCGGGGATCAATTTTAGACATCTTCCCACTTAACCATCAGGATCCTGTCCGAATCGACTTTTTCGATACCGAAGTTGACTCGATGAGAACCTTTGATGTATCCAATCAGCGGAGTATTAAGACCATCAAGCGAATTGAGATATTACCGGCCACGGACTTGTTGATGGACAATGAACAACGGCAGCAAGTTGTTACGCAGTTACGGCAGCGGTTGGCCACCGAGCAGAAGAAATTAGATGAAGCCCACGCAAAAAAGCTGGCCGATCATTTGGAACCGCAGATTGTGGATTTGGAAAATGGGCTCAGAGATCCCCGGTTATTGTTATTTGCGGATATGATTTACGATCATAATTATTCATTGATCGACTACCTGGATGATAATGGGGTGGTCGTATTTGATGATTATTCCAGAATTACGGATGCCGTTGCGCAACTTGGCAGTGATGATGACGAATGGTTGGCAGATAAGATTAAACACGATGAGGTTCTAAAAGGGACCAGCTACACCAATGATTTCAAAAATGTGTTCAAAAAGAACCAACATGCCACGCTTATTCTGTCATTGTTTCAAAAGGGTTTGGGCCACATGCGGTTAAGCGCGATTGAAGATATTACCGTGCGGCCAATGCAACAGTTCTTTTCTCAAATGCCGATGTTACGCACCGAAATTAAACGTTGGCAGAAACAGGACACAACCGTCATTATCATGGTTCAAGAAGAAAAGCGGCTGCAAAAAGTTGCCCAAACACTTTCAGATTTCGAAATCCAAGCCACCGAAACCGATCAGGACCACCTATTGGCGCATAAAGTTCAATTGATTTCAGGCAACTTAGATAACGGGTTTGAATTACCGATTTCGAATCTAGTGATTATTACTGAAAAAGAGATGTTCGGTACGGTCGTCAAAAAGCGGCCGCGGCAAACGACGTTTAACAATGCCGAACGAATTAAAAGCTATACGGATCTCAAGCCTGGTGACTATGTTGTTCATGTGAACCATGGGATTGGCCGCTATGAGGGCATGAAAACCATGGAGGTCGATGGCAAGCACCAGGATTACATGACCATTTCTTATCGGGACAGCGCTAAACTCTTTATTCCGGTAACGCAATTAAACTTAATTCAAAAATACGTCTCATCTGAGGACAAGCATCCCCGAATTAATAAATTGGGTGGCGGTGAATGGGCCAAGACCAAGCGTAAAGTTGCTTCAAAAATTGAAGATATCGCTGATGACCTAATTGAACTGTATGCCAAACGGGGATCGGAAAAGGGTTATGCTTACCCGCCTGACGATTCGCTTCAAGCTGAATTTGAGGCAAGCTTTCCGTATACCGAAACCCCTGACCAGCTGCGGAGTGCCACTGAAATCAAGCGTGACATGGAGCGTCAACACCCGATGGATCGATTATTGGTTGGCGATGTTGGTTATGGAAAAACCGAAGTGGCATTACGAGCTGCATTTAAGGCGATCGAAGTTGGCAAACAAGTGGCTTTTTTGGTGCCGACGACAATTTTGGCTCAGCAACATTACGAGACCATGCTTGACCGCTTTGGGGACTATCCGATCACAGTGCGGGTGCTGTCTCGATTTCAGACGACGGCCCAAGTGAAAGAAACTTTGGCTGGTTTAAAGAATGGTACCGTTGATGTGGTTGTCGGCACCCACCGACTGCTGTCTAAGGATGTCCATTTTAATGATCTGGGGTTATTGATTATCGATGAGGAACAACGGTTTGGCGTCAAGCATAAGGAACGGATCAAAGAGATGCGTTCTGATGTTGACGTTTTGACACTCACTGCGACGCCAATTCCGAGAACTTTGAACATGTCGATGATGGGCGTTCGGGATTTGTCGGTCATTGAAACGCCACCGTCTAACCGTTATCCGATTCAAACATATGTCATTGAGCAGAATGCCGGAACCATTCGTGAAGCAATTGAACGGGAAATGTCTCGAGGCGGCCAAGTCTTCTACCTTCACAACCGAGTGGAGGATATTGAGCGGACGGTCGAGCAAATCAGTGCACTGGTGCCCGAAGCCAGGGTTGGCTATATCCATGGTCAAATGTCTGAAAACCAGATGGAAGATATTCTGTATGATTTCATTAATGGTGAATACGACGTCCTGGTTACGACAACAATTATTGAAACGGGGGTCGATATTCCCAACGTCAACACCTTGTTCGTGGAAAATGCCGATCGAATGGGCTTATCACAGCTTTACCAACTGCGAGGCAGAATTGGCCGGAGCAGTCGGGTGGCTTATGCATACTTTATGTACAAGCCCAATAAAGTGTTAACAGAAATTGGCGAGAAGCGGCTTGAAGCCATTCGGGACTTCACTGAGTTGGGGTCCGGCTTCAAAATTGCGATGCGAGATCTGTCTATTCGCGGAGCAGGTAACTTGCTCGGAAAGCAACAGCACGGGTTCGTTGATTCAGTTGGTTATGATTTATATACCCAAATGTTGTCTGACGCGGTCGCCAAAAAACGAGGCAAGAATTTCGAATACAAGACCGATGCCACAATTGAGCTGGATCTCGAAGCCTATCTTCCAAGTGATTATATTGAAGACAATCAGCAAAAAATTGAAATCTATAAGCGGATTCGCCAAATTGAAAACCAGGATCAATTGAACGAAGTAAAGGACGACTTAGTGGACCGTTTTGGTGATTACAACGAAGTAGTTGGCAACCTATTAGATATCGCGGAGTTGAAGATGTATGCGGATTATGCTTTAGTTGAGAAGATTCACCAAGCTGCGCCGAAAGTGACGATCACCTTTTCCCCACGGGCTAATGCGGCATTTGAAAGTAAAGAATTACTTGAAGCGATTTCCAAAACTAAGTTCCGAGCAACGATCAATACAGAGAATGATCAATATGTCATTCAATTGACCGTCCAGCCGAACATGAAGAATTGGTTGGCACAAATGATTTCGTTGGTCAAGCAACTCACCGAAACCCGCCATGCACATCAGGCGGCGAAGGTAAAAGCGGATGAAAAATAAATCCAAGAGAAAACAAGTACTGGCAGGAACACTATTGCTTACCGTTGCTTCCTTTATCGCCAAGTTATTAAGTGCCGTGTATCGAATCCCCTTTCAAAATATGGTTGGAAACATTGGCTTTTATGTCTACCAACAAATTTACCCGATCTATGGAATTGGGATGACGTTTGCACTGACGGGGTTGCCGGTTTTTATATCTAAATTAGTGGCGGATACCCCCGATCCAAATGATCAAATTGCGCTCGTGCATCGCATTCAGGCTGTTTTGAGGGTTATTTGTGGATTCATTTTTTGTATCCTGCAATTTGGGGCTGGAATTATGTCCCATGCAATGGCTGATGATCGATTACTGCCCGTCATTCGGGCCGTTAGTTGGATGTTTCTGTTAATTCCATTTCTATCTAGCTGGCGGGGTTATTTTCAGGGTAAGTTGGACATGAAGCCGACCGCGTATTCTCAAGTTGTTGAACAAGTCATCCGAGTAACCGTTATTTTGGCGGTGGCATTTTGGGCCGCACGAAGTTTAGTTAACCCGTACAAAATGGGGACGATTGCAATGCTTTCAGCACCGATTGCGGGTTTGGCCGCCCTGATGATTGTGAGGAGCTGGGTGAAAAAAGCCGATATTCCCAGGCCAAGCAAACCAGATCAGACAGCTCATTTATTACATCGAGTATTGTTGGAAGGCGGTACGATTTGCTTAGTAACAGCGGTGATGTTACTGCTCCAGCTGGTCGATTCATTTACCCTGGTGTCAGGGCTGCGGGATATCGGCTATTCGCTGGCGCATGCACAGAACTTGAAAGGGATCTATGATCGTTCCCAGACATTAGTTCAAATGGGGCTGGTCGTCAGTACTGCTTCTGTGACTGCGGTAATGCCAAGCTTGGCAGTGGCCAATAAGAAAAGACAGGATGTAACTTTTGGACACATTGCAACGACTAGTTTTCGAGTTAATTTTGCGTTATCGCTCGCGATGAGTGTGGGGTTATTTGTGATAATGCCTCAAATCAACACGCTGCTATTTTCAAGTGGGGAACTTAACTTGACAATCAGTGTCTATTGCCTAAGTATTGTGTTTGCGAGCATGCTGTTTGTTGTCAATACGATTCTTCAGAGCCAGAATATTTATACCCCGGTCATGGCAGCAATTATCATTGGATTTCTCTTCAAGATTCTGACCAACCGGTTAGCGGTGGATCAGTTTGGCATCATTGGGTCGAGTTACTCAACTGTCGCGAGTCTGGCGATCATGCTGCTTGTTCTTATAGCGATGACCAGTCACGAATTGCTGAAATTATTTTCTGGCCAACAGTTTGGGAAATTGATCCTGATCTTAATTGTAATGGCTGCCAGCGTTTGGCTGGTTGCAACCGGGATCAATTTGGCAGATCTGGTTGAGAACAGTCGTCTGGAATCGTTTGTAATTACGGTGATCTGTGTGCCACTTGGAATGGGAATCTTTTTCATCGGTTGCAAATGGCTGAATGTTTTTACATTACGGGAATGGCTGACAATCCCAATGGTTAGCCGATTCATCAAAATTAAAGGAGCAAATTCTAATGAGAATTGATAAATTTCTGAAAGTTTCCAGAATCATCAAACGTCGCTCGGTCGCCAAAGAGATTGCTGACAAGGGTCGGATCTTGATCAACGGTAAAGTCGCTAAATCATCCTCTGATGTGAAGTCTAACGACGAAGTCACCATTAAGTTTGGTAACAAGACACTAACGGTTTTAGTTAAAGAGTTACTTGACACAACCAAAAAAGATGATGCTCAACGAATGTATGAGATCACTTCAGAAAAGTATGAACGCGATTACAAAAACGAATAATTAAATTAATAAACCTCCGGAATTGCATGGACAAATTGTATATTGTTGGTATAATTTATTCATAGAATGTGTGATTAAATCGGGGGATTTAGTATGACATCAGAACATGGCAAAATTAAAAAGTTGGAAAACGACTTCACCAAACGCCGCGAAATTGAAATGAGTCAAAATCAGGCCGTGACAACGTTGAGCAATCGACGTAAGAAGCGAGCATTGATGATTATTGGAATTTTTTCTTTATTCGCAATTGTTTTTGCCGTGCAAATTATTCGTGCCAAAGTGAATTACGCTGATGTCAATGTTCAAATCACTCGCCAAGAAAAGAAATATCAACATCAAAAGGCGACCAACAAAGTGTTGCATGCTAAGGTCGCTCAGTTAAATGATAAGAGTTACGTGGAAAAAATTATTCGCGATCGCTATTATTACACTAAACCTGGGGAAACGGTATATAGTTTCCCTAATCAAGCGCCTAAAGATGTTAACGATGACGATGCAGAATGACCTTTAACCGGCTGAACAAAACCATTGTTTTGATCACAGCCGGTTTGTTGTGTCTTTGGTAATTTTGATGAATTGCTTTGAGCAGGCAGACCTAAATTGTTTGCACGACTGAAAGCAAAATATGCTATACTTGAAACACTATCACAGTAGGAGGAACATATTTTTACATGGCAATTGAAGTTGGGGAAAAAGTAACTGGAAAAGTTTCAGGAATTACAAATTTTGGTGCATTTATTGATTTAGGTGACCATCGAACTGGATTAGTCCATATTAGTGAGGTTTCCGACGGATTTGTTAAAGATATTCATGATGTATTAAAAGTTGGCGATGAGGTAACCGTCAAGGTCCTTAAGATTGATGGCAATAAGATCAGCCTTTCAATTCGTAAAGCTTCTGAATCACATCATGCAGAGCCATCTCATGGTGATCATCAACGTCACGAATCTCATGAAAGCCATGATAACCACGAGCATCGTGGTGGCCATTCACATAATAATTCAAATCATAATGCCCATTCGAGCAATCATCCAGAAAGTTTTGACGATATGATGTCTGGATTCCTTAAGGAAAGTGAAGATCGTCTGTCAACTCTTCGAAAGAACACTGAAGGTAAGCGTGGTGGCCGTGGTGGTCGTCGCAGCTAAGTTATTTAAGAGTTGAGCGGTTAATCATGATCGAATTTCCCGAATGATGAAGGTTGACCAGTAATTGATCGTTGAATAACAAAGGGACTGGAATCCAGACGAAAGTGTGGTCCAGTTCCTTTGTTATTGACAGGAGGTTTTTGTGGATCTGCAAGAAAAGTTTAGTCGAATAGTTTCTCAAAACCACTGGTGGCAGCCGGGGCAACCGGTGGTCATTGCCGTATCAACGGGTGTGGATTCTATGACCTTACTTCATTTGATTGCTGGGTTAAGGGATGACCGGCCGAAAATAATTGTTGCTTATGTTGATCACCAACTGCGGCCGGCCAGTAAACGGGAAACAGCCTTTATTCAGCAGTTTTGCAAAGCACATGGTATCGCGTTGGCCGCCATTCAATGGCCAACGTTTGAGCATCCAAATAATGGAATTGAGGCCGCGGCCAGAACGTTTCGGTATCGTTTTTTTAAACGGGTCTTGAAAGAATACCATGCCAACGTTTTGTTAACCGCACACCATGGCGATGACTTAGTGGAAACAGTCATCATGAAGCTGATCCGAGGTGGGCAACTGGAATCCCTGACTGGTATCTCTTCCAGCCGGCCTTTTGCTACGGGGATGATTGTTCGACCGTTGTTGTCGTTCAGCAAAACAGCTATTCGGGATTTCGCTGTTGCCCACCACATCCGATGGTTCGAGGACAAAACCAACAGTCAGTTGACTGTACAAAGAAATCGGATCCGCCATCAGGTTGTGCCGCTGTTAAAAAAAGAGAATCCACAATTGTTGATGCACGTGTTGGATTATTCAAATCAGCTGCAAACGACGATTCAGTCACTCAATGAATTACTGAGCCGACAAGTTGACCAGGTTTGCGTATTTGGTGATCAACAAGCAAGCATTGCACTTCAGAAGTTGAGAAACAATTCCGACAATGTTAGAATTTCGGTGATCAAAATGATTCTGTTGGACCGACTTCAAATTGAGGATGTTTCGGTCAAACAGCTTCAAAACATTTTGAAGTTGATTGATAATCCCAAGAAGCCCCAGGGCGAGATTGACCTCGCAAATCAGTGGCGGGCAGTCAAGCGGTATCAACAGTTAATAATTACTAAAAAAAGCCTAAATCCAGCGATAAATCGTGAAAACAAAACCGGATTTATGGTAATATTAGATCGTTGGTATTCAATTGGAACCGGTTATCAATTTGGCATCTTCTCTAGTCGCCCTGAGAATCAGCAACAAAAAATCACCGAGTTACGATTACCTCGAATCGATTTACCACTTAGTGTCGTTTCGCCAAGACCGGGTGATAAGCTTCAGCTGAAGGGTGGCGGCAGCCAAAAAGTGAGTCGAGTTTTGATTAATGCCAAGTTGCCAAATGAAGTTCGTGATCGTGTCAAGCTATTACAAACTTCACAACACCAAACTTTAGCTGTTCTTGGCGTCAAAAGTGTTTCAATTACCCAATCCATTGAAAATGGACAAACATTATACTTAGTTGAAAAAGGTCAAATTAACTTTTTAAAGGGAAAAGGAATTAAAAATGGATAACGATATCTTAAAAGTTTTATATAGTCAGGAACAGATTAGCGAAGCCTGTCATCGACTTGGCAAGCAGATTCAACAAGAATATCAGGGTAAATTTCCAGTTGTCATTGGCGTGCTGAAGGGTGCCACGTTCTTTATGACTGACATTGTCCGCGCGGCTGATACATACATGCAAATTGATTTTATCGATGTATCCAGTTATCATGGCGGAACGGAATCATCTGGGGATGTCGAGCTGATTACGGATATCAACACAGATGTTTCAGGTCGAGACGTTGTGATCGTTGAAGATATCGTTGATACAGGGCAGACACTCAAGTTCCTTTTGGACACATTAAAGGCTCGCGGAGCAAGCACCATTAAGGTTTGTTCGTTGTTGGATAAGCCTGCCAGACGAACAGTTGACGCCCATGCCGATTACATTGGTTTTGAGGTCCCAAATGAATTCGTGGTCGGTTACGGTTTGGATTATGATGAGAAGTATCGTAATCTTCCATACATTGGTGTCTTGAAGCCAGAAATTTATACAAACAATTAATGGTCAAAAAAGGTCAATTGTGGTAGTATCTTGACTATCAACATGAAATAATATTTTTGAGGAGGACGTTGATGAACTCGAATAAAAATGGGCTTTTCCGAAATAGTCTGTTTTACATTGTCATATTCTTATTGGTAATGGGTGTTTTTTACTTCTTTAGTGGCAGTAATAACAACAATACTCAGTCGCAAGAAATTCAATCCAGCCAATTTGTTAAGAATTTAAAAGATGACAAAGTAAAAAGCTTTTCAATTCAGCCTTCAGGTGGCGTCTATAAGATTACAGGAACCTATAGACAAGGCCAAAAGGCAAAGGTCGCCACTGGATTTTTAATTGGTGGCAACCAAAGTCAATCGAAAGAAGTTACGAAGTTTTCCACAACAGTTCTCGAGAATAACTCCTCAATTGCTGAAATTACCAAGGCATCACAGGCTAACAATGTCAAAATGAACGCTAAGCCAGAGGAATCCAGTGGTTTCTGGGTTAATCTCTTAGTTTACGTTTTACCACTACTATTGTTTGTTTGGTTCTTCTACATGATGATGGGTCGAGCAGGTGGCCAAGGCGGTGGCAACAACGGTGTGATGAAGTTTGGCAAGTCTAAAGCCAAACCTGCCGATAGTAAGCAAAACAAGGTTCGTTTCTCGGATGTTGCAGGTGAAGAGGAAGAGAAACAAGAGCTTGTTGAAGTTGTTGAATTCTTAAAAGATCCACGTAAATTCACAACTTTGGGAGCTACCATTCCCCATGGTGTGTTACTTGAGGGGCCTCCTGGTACTGGTAAAACGTTGCTGGCCAAAGCCGTTGCCGGTGAAGCTGGCGTACCGTTCTACTCAATCTCTGGTTCTGATTTCGTTGAAATGTTTGTTGGTGTTGGTGCCAGCCGTGTTCGTGACTTGTTCGATCAAGCCAAAAAAGCTGCTCCAGCCATTATCTTTATTGATGAAATTGACGCCGTAGGACGACGCCGTGGTGCCGGCATGGGTGGTGGCCACGATGAACGTGAACAAACCCTTAACCAATTACTGGTTGAAATGGATGGTTTTAGCGGTAACGAAGGTGTTATTGTCATTGCTGCTACCAACCGTGCCGATGTTTTGGATCCAGCCTTAACCCGTCCTGGTCGTTTTGATCGGAAGATTTTGGTTGGTCGACCTGATATCAATGGCCGTGAAGCTATTTTGAAGGTCCATTCTAATAACAAACCCTTGGCAAATGATGTTGATCTCCATGAGATCGCTAAACAAACTCCGGGATTCGTTGGTGCCGACTTGGCTAACTTATTGAACGAAGCCGCGTTGCTTGCTGCGCGTCGTAATAAGACTCAGATTGATGCCAGTGATATCGATGAAGCCGAGGATCGGGTGATTGCCGGTCCGGCCAAACGGAATCGAGTTATTTCTAAAGAAGAACGAGAAACCGTGGCTTATCATGAAGCCGGTCATACAGTTGTTGGGCTGGTTTTGAATGATGCTCGGGTTGTTCACAAGGTAACAATTGTGCCTCGTGGTCGTGCTGGTGGTTATGCCATTATGCTGCCTCGAGAAGATCAACAGTTGATGTCTAAGAAGGATGCCATGGAACAGATGGCTGGTTTAATGGGTGGTCGTGCAGCTGAAGAAATCATCTTCAAATCACAATCATCTGGCGCTTCTAATGACTTTGAACAAGCAACTAATATTGCTCGGGCAATGGTAACCCAGTATGGGATGAGTAAACGATTAGGACCGGTTCAATTGGAAAATCCTGCTCAGGATACCTATGGTCCTCGTTATTCTCAAGCAACCGCTGCGGCTGTTGACGATGAAGTGCGTCGATTGACTAATGAAGCCCATGAAACGGCTACAAAGATCATTGACGAACACCGTGATAAGCATAAGATTATCGCCGAGGCGCTTTTGAAGTACGAAACGTTGGATGAGAAACAAATCTTGTCTCTCTGGAACACGGGTAAGATGCCTGAAAGTTCTAAGACCAATGATTTCCCAAGCGAACGAGCAGCTACTTTTGAAGAAGCTAAACGTGAATTGGAACGTAAGGAAGCAGAACGTCAAGCTCAAATGGAAAAGGATCATACTCAAGGTGAATCATCATCTTCTGATGACACTCAACCAAATGACACCAGTGACGCTTCTAAGCCAGATAATTCAAGTGAAAGCGATAGTCAACATCATGATGACAATAACGAATAATTAAATATCAAAAATGAGTTTAGGGTGGTTGACATCTCTAAACTCGTTTTTATTATGACGGGAGTGTATTTTATTGGACGATTATTTAGTTAAGGCAACATCAACAGATGGCCTTTTTAGAGCATACGCAGTAAATGCCAAGCAAAACGTCGCAACGGCCCAAAAGGATCATCATACCTCTGCGGTTTCCTCAGTTGTCTTAGGAAGGGTATTGATTGCCACAACCATGTTGGCAACCTCGGTCAACAAAAATGATGAAGCGATCACCGCAAAGATTAATGGTAAGGGAATGACGGGTGAGATTGTTGCAGACTCAGATGCCAATGGTCATGTAAAGGGCTTCATGCACAATCCACAAGTCCCGGTCACAAATGATGCTGGTCAGGCAATGACGATCGGCGAGGCCGTTGGAACGGACGGCTTTGTAGAAGTTACCCGTACTTCTGAAGGTGAAGATCCCTATACCAGCTCAGTACCGTTAACTTCTGGGGAAATTGGTGATGATTTTACTTATTACCTGGCACAATCCGAACAAATCCCCTCAGCAGTTGGCGTTTCAGTGACGCTTGATCAAAAGGGTGGAATTGAGACAGCTGGTGGTTATCTCATCCAAGTACTTCCGGGTGCCAAGGATGAAGCCATCACAAAGATTGTCAATCGGATCAATGCATTACCAGCAATTTCTGAAATATTAAAGACAGATGAATTGCCTGAATCTATCTTGGAACACATCTTTGGCAAGGGGAACCTTCATTTCTTGAACAAGATGCCGGTTGAATTTTATTGTAATTGTTCAAAAGTTAAATTCGGCCGCGATCTTGAAGGCCTCCCGGTGCCTCAACTTGAAACTATGCTCAAAGAAGACAAGGGAATTGATGTCACCTGCAATTTCTGTCAATCCAAATATCACTACAATGAAGATGAACTGGCAACGATAATTGCCGCTGCAAAATCCCGATCCCAAAAATCGGAATAGCTACTCATCCCACTTAATTTGTGATAAGATAGCAAACGGATTTTTATGACGAATGACATTAGAATTTTGAGGTGAAATTATGGAATGGAAAATTGGCGATGTGACGATTCCTAATCGTTTGGTTGTTGCTCCAATGGCCGGGGTGACAAACTCTGCATTCAGAATTATTTGTAAGGAGTTTGGTGCTGGACTGGTTGTTTGCGAAATGATTTCTGATCGTGGAATTATGTATAAGAATCAGAAGACATTGGACATGATGTTTGTCGACCCTAAGGAACATCCAATGAGTATCCAAATTTTTGGCGGGACTAAAGAAACTCTGGTTCAAGCTGCCAAATTTGTTGATCAGAATACCGCTGCCGACATTATTGATATTAACATGGGCTGCCCGGTGAATAAGGTGGTTAAAACCGATGCAGGCGCTCGCTGGTTACTAGATCCTAAGAAGGTCTACGAAATGGTTTCTTACGTCACAGACGCCGTTAAAAAGCCGGTTACGGTCAAAATGCGGACTGGCTGGGATGAAGACCATATTTTTGCAGTTGAGAATGCCCTTGCCGCTCAAAAAGCTGGGGCAGCTGCTTTGGCGATGCATGGTCGGACTCGTAAACAAATGTATATGGGCCATGCTAATTGGGATATTCTCAAGCAGGTTGCAAATGAGTTGACGATTCCGTTCATGGGCAATGGGGATGTGAGAACCCCTCAGGATGCCAAAAAGATGTTGGATGAAGTCGGCGCTGACGCTGTCATGATGGGTCGGGCAGTTGAAGGCAATCCTTGGATTTTGAAGCAAACTAAGCACTATTTGGAAACTGGTGAAATGTTGCCTGAACCAACTCCTGCTGAAAAAATTGCAACTGCAAAAGAGCATCTTCATCGATTGGTTGAACTCAAGGGTGATTATGCCGGTTCCCATGAATTTAGGGGTCAATCCAGCTATTACTTGAAGGGGATCTCTCACTCTGCACGAACCAAGGTTGCCCTTGTCAACGCTGACGGTGAGCAAGCGATGGATGATATTTTTGACGAATTTTTAGAGAAAAATGCTGAGCGAAATGCCCGCCATCACCAAATTGCTCAATAATTTTGTGTTATGATTATTAATAGCTTAATACCACCTAGGAGGTTTCACATTGGCGAAAGATAAAGAAATGAACGATCAAATGATTGTTCGTCGACAGAAGATGGATGAATTAAGAGAGGAAGGAATTGATCCTTTCGGCCACCGATTCGTTCGGTCTCATCTTGCAGAACAACTGCATGATGAATTTGATGGCTTTGATAAAGACGATCTGATGGCCCAAGACAAAAAAGTGACTGTTGCTGGGCGGATGATTGCTAAGCGAGGCAAAGGTAAAGTTGGCTTTGCTGACTTAAAGGACCGAACTGGCAAGATCCAGATCTACGTTCGAAAAGATATTGTTGGTGAAGATATTTACCACATTTTTAAGCGATCTGATATTGGTGATCATTTAGGTATCTCTGGTCAAATCATCAAGACTGACATGGGTGAATTGACTGTTCGTGCCGAATCTGTGACATTCTTGTCAAAGGCACTTCGACCACTTCCTGATAAGTATCATGGTCTTAAAGACAAGGAGCAGCGTTATCGTCAACGTTATCTTGACCTGATTTCCAATCAGGATAGCTTTGATCGGTTCCAAAAGCGTACTAAGATTATTTCCGCAATCCGCCATTATTTGGATTCTAATGATTATTTAGAGGTTGAAACGCCTGTTTTACATAATCAAGCAGGTGGTGCGAATGCCCGGCCATTTATCACGCACCATAATGCGCTTGATATTGACCTTTATTTGAGAATCGCTTTGGAATTGCATTTGAAGCGGCTTATTGTTGGTGGCATGGAACGGGTTTATGAAATTGGCCGTGTTTTCCGAAATGAAGGAATGGATACTCGTCATAATCCTGAATTTACGATGCTTGAGTCATATGTTGCCTACTATGATTTTCATGATGTTATGAATGAAACGGAAGGCATTCTGAAGGCTGCAGCGGCAGCGGTAACGGATGATAATGTGGTTACTTACCAAGGCCACACAATCGATTTGAATCAAACTTTTAAACGTGAGCACATGGTAGACGCCATTAAAGACGTAACGGGAATTGATTTTTGGAAGCCAATGTCTGATGACGATGCTAAGAAGCTTGCCGATGAAAATCATGTCCATTATGAGAAATGGTGGAAGACTGGCCATATTATTAACGCTTTCTTTGAAGAAAAAGTTCAGAATACTTTGGAGCAACCAACGTTCATTTATGGTCACCCAGTCGAGATTTCTCCACTGGCTAAGAAAAATCACGACGACCCCCGCTTTACGGATCGGTTTGAATTGTATGTTGTTGGTAATGAGTTTGCCAATGCTTTTTCTGAATTAAATGATCCAATTGACCAAAAGCAACGTTTTGAAGCTCAAGTTAAAGAGCGTCAAGAGGGTAATGATGAGGCAGAAGGTATTGATGAGGATTATGTAGAAGCCTTGGAGTATGGCATGCCGCCTACAGGTGGACTTGGAATTGGGATTGATCGTTTGGTGATGTTGCTTACTGATGCGCCTTCGATTCGAGACGTCATTTTATTCCCAACTATGAGGCCGGAAGACAACACAACAACTGAATAACTTAGCTTAAATTATGAACATCCGTTTTTTAACGGGTGTTTTTTATATTTCCCCTTGACGTGTAGTTAATTTTTCGGTATATTTATAGATGCTGTTTCGGACATGTGACATTCATGATAAGCGATTTCGTTTAAAAAAGTTATTGACACAAAAAAGACAGCGTGGTATATTTAAATAGTTGTCGCGAAGGACATTGAGCCTTTCAAAACAACGCTGTAGACCTTTGAAAACTGAACAAAATTTTCGACAAACAAATGTGCAGGGCGTTCC
>NZ_AZEI01000020.1 GCF_001436255.1 Lentilactobacillus rapi DSM 19907 = JCM 15042
ACGCCGAGAGTAGTTGGGGGATCGCCCCCTGCGAGGGTAGGACGTTGCCACGCAATCAATAAGGGTCTTCAATGGTATTTACTGTTGAAGGCTTTTGTTTTATATTGAGATAAGTACATATTTTAAGAAGGATACAGGTGAAATTATGAAGCGCTACAAAGCATACCGGTTAACCTTAGGATGGCAGATCCTCATTGGGTTGATTCTGGGAGTTGTCTTCGGAATTATTTTTTATAAAAATAATACGGCGATTACGACCATGCAGAATATTGGAACAATGTTCATTAATTTGATTCAAATGATTGTTCTGCCAATTGTGGTTTCATGTTTAACAGTCGGAATTGCCAGCATGGGAGACATTAAAAAACTTGGTAGAGTTGGTCTGAAAACAATTATCTACTTTGAATTAATGACAACAGTCGCAATTGCGCTTGGAATGATAGTTGCGAATGTTTTGCATCCTGGGACGTTGATTGATATTCATTCGCTTCATGGTTCAGATATTAGTCAATACATGGCAACAGCAAAGTCTGCTCAGCATACGGGCATTTGGGGCACACTGTTGGGAATCATTCCCACTAACATTTTTCGCTCATTGGCTAACGGTGATATGATGCCGGTTATTTTCTTCTCGGTTTTCTTTGGACTTGGAATTGCGGCCATTGGAGAAAAGGGAAAAATTTTAATTGATGGATTGAACGCAGTAGCTGAAGTAATGTTTAAAGTAACCAACTGGGTGATGCATGCTGCCCCAATTGGAGTTTGTGCACTGATCGGCGTTGCCCTGGCAGAAATGGGCATTGGCGCCTTAATTCCACTTGGTTACTTTGTGGCAATTGCCTACGTCACAATGACCGTATTCATATTAGTTGTGATGGGCATTGTGGCGAAGATATTTGGGTTCAGCATTTTTGATCTGTTATTGGTTATTAAGGACGAAATTGTCTTAGCATTTTCAACCGCCAGTTCAGAAGCTGTCTTACCAAAGATGATCGAAAAAATGGGAAAATTTGGATCAAGCCAAGGAATTGTTTCTTTTGTCATTCCAACTGGCTATACGTTTAATTTGGATGGTTCGGCAATTTATCAATCAATTGCGGCACTCTTCCTAGCTCAGGCATACCATATCAACCTTTCAATTGGACAGCAGATTACTTTGCTAGTTGTCCTAATGATTACTTCAAAAGGAATGGCCGGTGTTCCTGGGGCTTCCTTTGTGGTCCTACTGGCAACAATTTCAACAATCGGTGTTCCAGTTACCGGCTTGACGTTCATTGCCGGGATTGATCGAATTGTTGATATGGGACGGACAGCCGTTAACGTAGTGGGCAACTCATTGGCTACCGTCGTGATCGGTAAATCCGAAAAAGAATTTGACGAAGAAAAGTCGCGCAAGTACATTGCTTCATTTAAATGAAAGTAAAGCAAAAGCCGTCAACGAAATTTACGTTGACGGCTTTATAATGTTATTAGTTCGATAAGATAGCAGTCATTTTTCAAGAATTAGTTTCCACCAAATTCTTGGAGGTAATGTCCCTCATAATTACTATTATTATCGTATTTATGTGTTGGCAATATATGACGATTAACCTCATTCTCCCCAATTAGTTTCCTAAAAGGTGAAGCGTTTATCGGCTAACTTAACCGATTGAACACAGGTACGTCAATACCTCAATGTTCAAAACCACCGAGAAATTGCATTAATCGAATTCCCAATGAGTCGCGCTTTCTAAACAACGAAGTCGAGAAATTTCTTGTGATCCATTCAGCATTAAAGCCGATAAGCAAGAAACAAAACGTTTAGATGGTTAGACTATTAATGATTTTGGGAAAATCGATTGTAACAATTTCTCGTTAAATCAAGGTCGTGAGGTTATCACAACCGACTTTCCCTTGGTAGACTGATGTTTCGACGCTCCAGGATCTTTAAATTCAGTTGTCATAACACTCACCTCTTTAATCAAAGTTGTTGGAATAAAAAGTGTCCAGCCGTTAACGACTGGACACACAAAATTAAAGCTCCGCCAGTCGTTGAGCTTTAGCACTATGTGATGTAGTTATAAATAACAGCCACGTTAGTCCAAGCCTTACTTTGACTGGGACAGCTGACTCATTGGCGTTTTTCGACGTTTCTGAGCAGTAGCATTTTTCACATAGGAGCCTCACCTAACAGCTATATTCATTTTTCATTCCATGAGTAATACTATCATACCCATTAACCCTATGCAAGAATTAAGTTTACATATCCATGCCAGGAATATATAAGTCTTTAACCGCAACGCCCCGCTCTTTTGCGAATGCATTCATCAGGGTCGTCATATCCATTAATTGATAGGTCTTTGGATTTTCTGGATCGTAGACCTCAAACTGGGCCATCATGCCGCCATCTTCGTGTTCAATGATGTGGCAGTGGTTCATGTAAACACCGAGGTGCTCAAACCAAACTTTGAGCCGGACGGTTTCACCAGGATTAACCCCAACCGTATCTTTTAAGCCATTTTCGTTAGGATAGGGGGCATGGCCATTTCTAGACACCACTCTGAATTGGGTGCCGTGCATGTGGTAAGGATGAACCATTCCATTACTCATGTCATTGGTATTTGAAATATCCCAATACTCAACATGACCAACTTGTTGGCGATCGTCAATGCGTTGCATATCGAATTTTTTGCCGTTCATCATGACTTCTTCGTCCATTCCGGACATGACCACTTTGTGGACCGGAGCGCCGGCAGTTACTTCAGGATCAGGAATGTCGACCAAGTGATCGGGTAGCTCAGTATTGTCTGCAGCAAATTCATGAATCCGAAAATGCATAACGGGAACGTCATCACAGTAGAGGGTGACGACATCACCTGGCTTGTGACCCTTAAAGTCAACGATGATCTCAGCTCGTTCAGCACAGGTTAACATCAAATGAGTAAAGTCAACGGGCTCCGGCAATATGCCACCGTCTGACGCAATTTGGGTAAACTTGAGATCATCACTAAAATGCAGCCGCCATTCCCGTCGGTTGGCTCCGTCCAATAAGCGCAATCTAAGTCGTTGCGTCGTCACATCAAAGTATGGATTAACGGTTCCATTAATAACGGGGGTTGGTCCTTGCACGCCATCCGGATCATAATCAGCGATGTAATCTAACTGGTTGTCTTTGTGGAAATGGCGATCCTGCAAAATAACTGGAATATCGTCCACCCCAAAATTTCTAGGGAATGGCAGTTTAGCTTCCACGTCATCGGTCACCAAAACTTCGGTAGCTAACCCCTTCCACACATGTTCTGCAGTGGCTGGACACGGATGGGCATGAAGCCAAAGAGTTGCGGCTGGTTGATGACATTTAAATTCAATCTGGGTGCTTTCACCGGGATAAACTGGGGCATGGCAGCCACCATCCGTAATCGGTCCCGGCACGTTTAACCCATGCCAATGAAAAGTTGTTAATTCGGGTAGTTCATTTTTTAATGTAATATGAATTGTCTTACCATTCTTGAACAAGATTGTTTTGCCAAGAAAGGGGGCATTAAATCCCCATGTCTTTGTTTTGGCACCGGGTAATAACTGAACCTCACCAGGCTGGGCAATGACCGTGTAATACATATCAGTCGAGGTTTCCTCATCTGGCTTCAAAAGTTCTGGAATTCTGAGCGGTTCTTGCGGCGTCTTGGGCTCTTCAAGTGGAATGAAACCACCATCGTGAGTGTTGTACGCTGGTTCATCAAAAAAATAATCTGTGTAAACTGTTCTCTTCGACATAATTATCCGCATCCTTTGATTATTTTGGATTCTCTTTAATCATACTACATAATTAGACGTGACCACAAAGTTTGTGGCATAATGGAACTATAAGAGGAGGTGGCACTGTGGCAGATGTAGTATCTATCGATAAGTTAGATGAAACAGCGACTAGAAAAGCGATTGAAGATTTTATTGAATTCTATCTTCGTTGGTTGAAGAAAAATGATCTTGAAATTTTAGCTGAGTACAAAGTTGACTACTATTTGGCAGACATTAATCATTTTGTTTTTGAAAACCAGGCCTTTACTCCCGAACAAATGAGAGCAGCTTTATATGAAGAACGAGGCCAAGATATCAAACACGTGGTTACCGTGATTAATCCGGATTATTATCCAAATGGTAATTTAGTGGCTGGATCTTGGGATCAATGGTATCAAGATAAATTCGACAAAATTAGTGTTCGTGACTAGTCGTTTAAATATACTTTCAATGTCGGATTTGCTATCATGAAGTTAATATTACTAGTGAGGAGGGATTTTCATGGCTAAAGGCAAGACCAACCAATCAAAGGAACCGAAGCGCCAACAACCGTTGCATTACAAGACAGGGGTTGATGTGCATCAAATGGTGATTAATAAATCGGTTATGTCGTTGAAGGTACCCACCATTATTGCGCAGAAGCAGGCTCAGGGACTGTTATCCAAAGCCGTAGACGATGGAGTCACCCCTTACTACCTCAAGCAGGAAACCCTTGATAGGCTGAGTGGGATTACCCACCACGAATAAGTTGATTGAAAGATACTTGAATAAGTTGTCGAGACTGGGACAATCGGCGCTTTGATCCCAGAATTGAATGGAAGAGCAATGCATTCTGATTTTGAATGTATTGCTTTTTTTGCTTAAATGGCAAGAATCAGTTGTTTGATCCAGTACTAACCTAGGCATTAGTGACCAGCCAAATCAATGATTGCCGATTAGAATTAACATCTGCCCCAGCAACATTGTTTAGAATCTTCATGCTTTAAACATGAGGTGTTGGATATGGACATAGAAGATGATAAACTGTATTGAATGGATGTAAAAATGACAACTAAAGTGAGGAATTGGTGGATTAATTGAAATTTTTCAAAGAAGTATTGAGTTGGGTAATTCCTGTCGTCGTTGGGTTAGTCATTGGATTTGGGATTAAACAATTCGTAATCTCGGCCAACTTTGTCGACGGAGATTCGATGCAGCCTAATTTACAGAATAAGCAAATGGTGGTGAGCTTGCGGCAAGCTAAAATTCATCGTAATTCAGTCATCGTTTTCGATGCTCACGGGGAAGATCCTCAAGCAACCCCCAAAGATTACTACGTTAAGCGGGTGATTGGATTACCAGGTGATACAATTAATAGTCAAAACGGTAACATCTATGTTAACCATACGAAGTTGTATCAGGGCTACATTGGGACGCGGCAACGAACGATTGGGACCGGTAATTGGAATTTGAAGTCACTGTCCGCACACTGGGTTGGTGACCAGCAGGTGGTTAGAGTCCCTAAAGGAAAATATTTTGTCTTGGGCGATCATCGGTCAGTCTCTGATGACAGCAGGTATTGGGGCTTTGTTGATCAAGATAAAATTGAAGGAGTCACCAAGGCATTCCCATTTCAAAGCCGGAGTAAACAAATCAATCGGGCTTATCAAGTAACGCATTAGGAAGATGCTGAGATTGAGACGAAGGGCGTTTTGATCCCAGAATTTAACGAGAAGAACCAATTATTCCTGATTTTGGAATAGTTGGTTCTTTTCGTTAAATGGCCGGGATCAGCCGTTTGGCGCAGCTTTTATCCAAGTGGCTACAGCGATCCAAACGAATAATGACTGATTGGAAATTAATATATGTTCCAGCCTCGTTTTTGCGTTTAAATTCTGGGATCAGCCGGTTATTCACCCACGCCCGTTTTTAATTGGTGACTTTAGTTGCTTTTTGCGAGTATCTATAATAATCTTATATCATACTTACAAAAAATAAGCGTTCGGAGGAAAAATATGGTTAATGTAGATAAATTGCAATTTGGGTTGGAAACATTCGGGGATATTGTTTCCGCTGAAAACGGCGATCTCTTGACGGCTGGGCAATCAATTCGCCAAATTGTGAAAGAAGGCCAATTGGCTGACAAATTAGGCGTTGACGTGATCGGAGTTGGCGAACATCATCGCCCCGACTATAGTGTCTCCAGTCCAGAAGTTGTCTTGGGCGCCATCGCATCTGTGACTCAGAACATTAAGCTGGCCACAGAAGTAACGGTTTTGAGTTCTGATGATCCAGTTCGAGTATACGAACGATTTGCCACCCTTGAAGGGTTATCTGCTGGTCGGGCACAAGTCATGTTGGGCCGGGGTTCATTTACTGAATCGTTCCCGTTATTTGGCTATGATTTAACCGATTATGACGATTTATTCAACGAAAAATTGGAAATGTACAGTCAATTAATTAAAGAAAAGCCGGTCACTTGGCAGGGCAAGTTTACCCAAACCTTGAAGGATCAGGATGTATATCCTAAGACGGACTACGACGGCATTGAGACCTACATTGGAATTGGCGGCTCACCTGAATCAATTATTCGAACCGCTAAGTATGGGTATAAAGTCATTTTGGCGATTATCGGTGGGCAGGCAGATCGATTTGTCCCTTACCTTGATTTGTACAAAAAGGCAGCCAGTCAATTTGGCAAGCCCATTCAACCAGTTGCGGTTCACTCACATGGCTTTATTGCCGATGATGAGGATGAGGCCGTTGAAGTTGCTTGGAAAAACATTAAGGCAAACTTTGATCGGATTGGCTTGACCCGGGGGTGGGCGCCGATGAGCCGGGAACAATTTGATGGCGAAACCAAAGTTGGGTCATTTTACGTGGGGAACCCAGAACACGTTGCCCAACGAATGGCTCGAACGATTAAGTTGCTCGATCTTGGTCGGTTTGACCTGGTTTATGGTGCAGGTAATCAGACCGCCGCTCAGCGTGAACGAATGATTGAGCTTTATGCGACCAAGGTGATTCCGCGTGTTAAAGAAATTCTGTCTGAGGAGGGTTAGAAATGGCAAAAATTAAAAACGTTGGCATTATCGGTGCCGGTAAGGTTGGCATTGTATTGGCTCAGTTAGCCCTGGCTGCCGGCTATCATGTCAGAATTTCAGGTTCCGGTTCTGTTCAAAAAATTGCCCTGACCATTGAGACGCTGGTTCCAGGCGCAGTTCCGGCAACGAATCAGGGAGTTGTCAGCAAAAGTGATTTGATTATTTTAGCCATTCCCCTCAGTCGGTATAAAAATATCAAGCCAAAGCTGCTCAAAGACAAATTGGTCATTGATGCGATGAACTATTGGTGGGAAACCGATGGCATCCGTGAAGAAGTTCTGGATCCTGATTCAACTTCTAGTGAACAGGTTCAGAAATATTTCAATAAGAGCACGATCGTCAAAACCTTCAATCATATGGGTTATCATAATCTCCAGGAAGAAGCTCGGCCTGCAGGTGCTGAGAATCGCAAGGCGTTGTTTGTGACCGGCGATAACAAAGCGGCAGTGGATGAAGTTGCCGATTTTGTGAATACAATGGGATTTGATACGGTGGTTCATGATGATCTTGCTGATGGTATTATGACTGAGCCTGGCAGTAGTCTGTTTGGTGCAAGCTTGACCAAAGCGGAGCTTCAGAATGTGATTGATCATTTTGATGAGACTGAATTTGGACAGAAGATTAAAGCCGGTAAAGCAAATTAATTTTTTTAGACTCCTAACTAAATAAGCCAATCATCCGGACAGTTTGATTTTGACGGTCTGGATGATTGGCTTATTTTTTGAAGCTATCCTTTTATTTTATCGGGTTAATTAATAGAAACTTGGCTTCGTCCATTCTGTGTTGGGCTCACCAATCCCCAGGCTTTCTCGATGATAATTTTCCTTACCAGTTAAAAGGTCAGCCGCAAATTTGGCAACGGCTTCCCGAGAAATTTGGGCGTCTTTAAACGGTTCACCTTTCTTGGTCACGTTAACGGCAGTCTTGGCAGGATTGTTGTAAAGCCAGGTTGTCCGTAAGATGACATAATCCAAGTCGGACCTTTCAATCGCCGCAATCGTCTCAACATAATTGGTTTTCCAAACTAAGCCGGTATGTTCACGGTACCATGCTTGGAATGGACCGGCAACTTCCTGATAGACATCAGGAACGGACATTGCGATAAACCGTTGAACGCCAGTTTCGTCTAACACCTGAATGAGTGGCTGAACGATCGAAGGTGAGGCAACATAAGCAAGAAAAACGGCATCGGCGCCAGTCACGGCATTCTTCAAGGCAACCGGATCTTTTAAATCCCCGTCAACCAAGCTGACTCGGTCACCAGCAAACTGACTTAATCGTTGACTGGCATTATGGCCAAATAAAACGAGATGGGCATCGCTGTTAGTTAATAAATTCTGAGCAGTTAATTGGCCAATTTGGCCAGTCGCTGCTAAAACGACATATTTTGGCATGATTTTAGCTCCTTTACTTATTGTTAATGACTAATAGGGACTTGATTGCTGTCCGTTGATTCATCGCCTCGTAGGCATCTTCAACGTGATCAAGGTCAAAATGTTTGGTAAAGACTTTTCCAGGATTGATCCTACCATCAAGGACTGCCTGCAACAAGATAGCTTTGTCTGGTTGCGTAACCGAGGCAATCCCGCCTCTTAAACCAACACCCTTCCAAAACAGCTGGTTAGATTTTGGCTCAGTCTGGGGAACGCCAACGCGGCCGATGACAGCACCAGGTCGGGCAATTTGGCCTGCCTGCTCAATGGCGCCGGCAGCCCCAACACATTCAAGAACGGCATCAGCGCCGGCATTTTCTTTGGTAAGGGCTAAAACATCAGCTATGGCTTGGTCGCCCTTTGTTGCAACGACATTAGTGGCCCCAAATTCTTTTCCTAATAAAGCTCGATCCTCATGGTGACTCAACAAGATAATCTTTTCTGCTCCTAACAATTGGGCCCCAATGACACCACAAAGCCCCACTGCACCATCGCCGATCACAGCGACCGTCATGCCCTGCTTGATTTCTGCGTTTCGAGCGGCATGAAAACCGGTGGCCATCACATCTGACAGGGTTTGTAATGAAGCAAGTTGATCCTCTGAATAGTCTTCAGGTTTGCCAGGTATTTTAACCAGGCCTGAATCAGCTGGCTCATAAATCATCAATTCAGCTTGATAACCGCCATTCGTATGAGACTGTTGATTCAAACAATTACCTTCAAACCCATTTAAGCAGGCGACACAATGACCACAACCATGGGTAAATGGGACAATGACAAAGTCGCCGGGATGAAAATTTTTCACATCCGAACTCACTTCTTCGACGACACCAATTGCTTCGTGACCCACCAGAGAATTAGCGGCTCGTTCAGAAATACCACGATACCACCACAGGTCTGAACCACAAACGCTGGCCCGGATGACCCGAATCAGCGCCCGGTTGTCGCCATCAATTTTAGGCTTTGGGACGTCTGGGACTTCAACCTGTCCAGGCTTAATAAATACGACTGCTTTCATTTTTCCTCCTTATTGACGTAACGCCTTCAAGCTTTGACCAAAGATGCTTTCAATTGCGGCTGGATCGCGATGGTCGAAGAATTGACTTTCGTGCTTGTCCAGCGTGTTCATCGTTTGCATTTCTTTGTCGGTGAGCTCAAAGTCAAAAGCATTGAAGTTTTCAGCCATGCGGGCTTTATGAACTGATTTAGGAATAACCACAATTCCCCGTTGAATGAGCCAGCGTAAAATGACTTGGCCATTCTTTTTGCCGTATTTTTGACCGATGTTGGCAATTGTTTCGTTAGTAAAAATAGCGTGCTTACCTTCAGCAAATGGTGCCCAGGCTTCAACCTGAATATCTTGACTCTTTGCGAAGTTGACTTCAGCATGTTCTTGGAACCATGGCGAAACCTCGATCTGATTGATGGCCGGCTTCACATCTGACATCAATTCCAAATTCATCAATTGATCTGGCGCAAAGTTAGACACGCCGATTGACTTAATTTTGCCGGCTTGTTGGGCTTCCACCAAAGCTCGCCAAGCGCCGGCAATGTCACCGTATGGTTGGTGAAGGAGGTAAAGATCCATATAATCCAGTTCCAGCCGGGTTAAAGAATCATCAATTCCCTGCTTGGCTTTTTCATAGGTAAAGTGATCGACCCATAATTTGGACGTCACAAATATATCTTCCCGTTTCACTTGGCTTTTATTAATTGCCGCGCCAACTGCTTCCTCGTTATCGTAGGCGACCGCGGTATCAATTAATCGATAGCCGGTATCCAGCGCATCACTCACTGCTTTTTCAGCGATTGTTAAATCAGGTACTTGGAAGACACCGAAGCCGAGTTGAGGCATTTTATGACCATCATTTAAAGTTACGAATTGCATGATTAAAATCTCCTTAGTTGTTAATCTCAAGTTCATTCTTTATCTGTTAACAATGCAAGTATATGGCGGCAGCTTGTAAAAGAAAATTACCGATTAAGTATGTTACTATACAGATATGACATAGTAGCAGGGAGGCGTTGATTTGGCCATTGATTTAGAACTATTAAGAGAACTGGTTGCTTTTCAAAAGTATGGCAGCCTCAGTGCAACTGCGGAACATTTGATGATCACGCAACCAACGGTAACCAGGGGGATGAAAAAGCTTGAGCAGCAGTTGGGTGTTACCTTATTTGATCGGCAAGTCAGCAACCACATTCAGCTCAATGACACCGGCCAATTTGCCGTTGGAGAGGCGGAGAAGTTATTAAAAGCAGAAAGCGACTTTACCGGCAAAGTACGCAATTACGACCGCTCAAAAAATGAAATTGCGATTGCATCGGTTGCCCCTGGGCCAATGTTATTGTTAAATCAGATTAAGGACAAAATTGAAGGTCAATTGAACATTAGTGAGCAGACGATTAAGCCAGCCGAAGTGATTGATCGGCTGCAGACTTTCAACGACAGATTAATCTTTACCAATCAGGAAATCACCACTGATGATATTGAATCCATGTATTTAGGAGTCGAATATCTTGGGGTTGGCATTGATAAATTCAATCCACTGTCACAGCGGCAGCACATTTCATTCGCGGATTTAGCCGGTTTGAGTTTCCTTGTGGTCCAAGATATTGGGCCTTGGCGGCAAATCGTTGAAGCGCACATTCCCAATGCCTCATTTCTTTATCAGGAAGATTTGAGCGCCATGAGTCAAATTAGTCGATATTCAAATTTTCCGTTTTTCTTTTCAAACTTATCACAAGTAACGAGCACGACAGGCAAGCGATTTGAGAATAACAATCGGAATGCCGTTCGAATTGACGATCCGCATAATCAAATCGAATTCTACGGAGCTTATTTGAAGCGGGAACGGGAAACGATCCAACCAATTCTTCGAATAATTGGTCAGAACTGGCCTGAGTAATAGGGGATTGGAATGGGGATGAATGACTGTATTTTTTCTATTTGGTAAAACGTGCTCAGCACATCAGTTCCCTACATATAACTGAAAATGGACACTAATCGGAAAAACACCGATTAATATCCATTTACCAGTTACTGTTACCCAGCTATATTGTGGAAACGTGCCATTTAAGCCAGCTTTCTCCGCTTAACACAATAACAGGTACTGATGCAAGGGACGCGCATCAGTACCTGTTATTCCATTAATGCTCAAAAGCTTGATTGATATTTTGGGTTACATTCTGGATGAGTCTGCTTCTGAGGACAGCTCCGACAACCCTGACCCCTGCCACATAAGTCAAAAAAGTCATCGACGAACAAAAATGAACTGAACCCCTTGAATTGGAGAAATCTAATTCAAGGGGTTTTATTATGT
>NZ_AZEI01000021.1 GCF_001436255.1 Lentilactobacillus rapi DSM 19907 = JCM 15042
GTACAATAAAAGGCTGCAAATGAATTGCAACCTTAGTCGGCACTCAACTATGTGCACCTTTAGAAATATTAAAGTGATAAGGCACTCTCCCAGTGTCATTCGTCATTCCGTGAGCATGATTAATGATCAGTGCCAAACAACCAACAATGTAATCAGCTTGATTTTTGTTGGCTTCCTCAATAAAGCGTTTATCTTCATCGTTCAGATGGATTTCTGTGACACCGCTGTTCACGTTTAGAATTCGTTTCTTGGGATCGTTTACCATTCCGCATTCTCCTTTGTTCTTTCAGCCACCGTTCCAGTTCGCCATCGATCCGAGCTTCTTCTTTGCAGATATAGCCGAATTTAGTATGCAGCATTCTCATTCCACTGATCGCCCCAAAACATCCTTGATTTTTTCATACAGTGGCAAAACCGGAATTAGTATCAAATCTAAATTTTTAACCTGCTTGAGCTTTGGCTGAACCTCGATCGGTAATTGCTCCCATTTCTTAACAGCGTAGAGTTTCAATATTTCATCAAGCACATAACTAAAGTTTGGACTAATGATGTAACCATCTCTGCCGTCTGATGGCAAAGTAACCGTAGAAATATACCGGTGCATTCGATTATCTGTGAGCCAACTTTGTAACAGTCTCGCTGAGCTCTCAGCTTCCCCAACGCTGAGTGGCTGTTTAGATATATATATTGTCGCCTCAATCACGCCGTCGCCTTTGAAAGCCATTTAATCACCTCGTTTTAGTCTCATTAGCTAAAGTTAGCCTCATAGATTCAATAAGGCTTCTGATGTTTCCATACTCTTCTTGAATTGCGATATTTAGAATTGCTAATTCATCTTTTGAAAGAACATTTACTAAGGAATCAATCTTCTCACCATCAAGGGTACAATCTGCCTGGAGTGTTTCTAGATAATATTCAGGTATATCCGGGATTGTTGAACGCATATCTACATGAACCAATCCCTGTGATGAGGGAAAGTCGAAGCATATTTCTGCGAGTGGTTCATTAGTTAAACCCTTCTTTCCAGCAAGCAACGCGTACTGTTTCTTATTTTCAATCATGTTTTTACTCATTTTGATTCCTCCATTTTTAAACCAGCCAAAATTGACCTTATTAGAATCCTATGTACGAAAAAAGTCCACGTTTTCCGCCGCAGGCTTCGTTAACTCGCCGGTTATCTCACTAGACACGACACTAAAAATTTGTTGGCGAGTTATGTATGTGCTGTTGGCGAGGTTTCCAGTCCAACAATGACGCTTTTCACCGCATGGCTACTCACGCACTATTCGATGCGCATCATGAGCGCACCTGCCGACCGATCTATGTAAGTGCCACTGGCGAGGTTGGTTTTCCAGTCCAGCTTGGCGCCGCTTTCCGTAAACGACGTACTTTTGGCATCCTAGCGTATGCACCAATACGCTTATGGCCACCTAGTTGCTATGTATTTTGTTGGTTGGCTTGCTTTGTTGTTGAAAAGTATTGTAGTAATCATATTTGGGTGGTTTTATGACATTGATGTTGAAATCTTGAAAATAATCGGAGAGATTATATATGGAGTACCAACCAACAATGTTGCCAACGGGAATCGGACCCGCTTATATGCCACCAGACAGCAACTAGTAAACACTGCTATTTTTATATCTTCCACAATACCAGCGTAACCCTATATATCGTGCTTTTCCTGCGATCATTCTGCGGTGTTTCTGCGGTGATTCTGCGATTTATTTTTGCCGTCAGGCTTGAAGATATGTAAATCGTCCAAATAGTATGCATCCGCAAACTCTAAAAAAGCTTTGTTCTTGTAAAAGTAGTACCGGTTCTCCCCATATCCCAGGTCATTCATAAGCTGGTAGTCATACGGCTTGTTGTACGAAAAGTACAACCGTTTGATAATCTTCTGAGACATATCAGTACAGTGCCCCAACGCCTGCACCGTCCGTTCCAACACCTGCTGGGCATACAAGTGTTTGACGATCGTCTCCTCAGAACTATTACCATGTTGCCCGCCCTTCGGCATGTCCGAGATAACCGGTGACTTAATATCGATGATATTCTGATGCGCATACCGCTCCATTTTAGGAATTGTATGCTCAAAGAAAGATTTCACCTGCTTAACCGTCGCCTTTTCATCGACCTCTGGAAATAGTGATTCAAATCCGTGATAATCCAATAACAGCGCTCCCTTTCCCCTTTTAATAAGCGATTGTGAATGATATAATTAATTCGAATGTAAATCATCACAATTGCGGAGCTGCCGGGGAACTGGCGGCTTTTTGTTTACCATAAAATCCCGATGGCATATGTGCGTATAATGCCACTTTCTGAATAATAAAGGCCTCATCAGTCAGGATTGCTTTAAAGCCATGCTCAAATAGCCAGTTTTGGATAAATGATGCAAACCTATCGTTGAATTTGTTTAGATCAATTTCTCGAAGCCGATCTTCGTGTCGATAAAACATATCAGTAATATTAACGGTCGCGGTATTGTCTCCCTTTTTCGCTTTCTCTAGGATCAAATTGTTAATATCGTCATAAATACCACAGTCTTTAGCGAAGTTGTCGCATTGCCGATTCAGCTTACTCGCTACATCACTGGAAATGTTTCTTGCTTCTTTTGCATTAATCATCTACTCACCTCGTTTATCAGTTGATCAAAACATAGATTGCCATTCCGATTGAGAATCCCGCCAGGCTAATCACTAGCAAAAACAACGTTGGCTGCAACTGACACTCTTTCCGAACTGCTAATACCAGCTGTAAAAGAATTACTGCTACATCAATGCTTATCATTATTGACGCTATGATCAATCGCATTTACTTCACCTCGTTCCACAAGCTAGTTAGATGTTCTATCTTGTATATCCTAATCGGACCAGTCAGTGCACAAAAACGTGGTTTTGTTGGGATTGCGTATTGTTGTGTTAGTACTGCGTTAATTCCTTCTGGAGTGTCATAGAATCGTTCAACATGTTCATCATCCGTATCAATTCTAATTCGCTGGAAATCTTTAACTGCAGAGGCAAGATATTCACTACCTTCAAATGTGTCGGACTGAAGAAACATTTCAACATCATTAAAAACAGCAACTGGCTTTAACTCTTTCTTCTTGATAAGCATTATATTGTAATCTCGCTCAGTGTTATCCAAAACACGTTTGATTGGCTCGATTTCAGCGTAAAACCTGACATTTGATTCAGTATTAATACTGTTTCTGCCAAACTTATAATAATGTCGCCATACATATATAAGATTCACTATGACCGATATAACCAAAGAAACAACAATGGTCTTTAAAACCTCCATCTAATCACCTCCTAAAATGAATCGTATGCGTGGCTCATGTCGTCGAGAAACTCACGCTTGTTCATTGACTTGTGTGACAGATAGCCAACTGCCAGAGCCGCTAAAGCATACACACCGTCTTCATCTTGATTTCCTTGCACTTTAATGCCGTCTTCCATCAGTGTGATCAACACATGTGGCGAATCGTCCATCACCTGAATGCTCAATTTACGGTCGCCTACTGGGTTCGAAACAATTCGACCGGATTCCTCTGCAGACTTTATATATTTTTCCATACGTTCTTTCAGCTCTTTGATGGCTTCCTGAATTTTTTGATCATACTTTTCCATCTAATTACCTCACTTTAAATACTCATCGACTGTCATGTGTGTATGGTGCCGCCGGTTATATTCATCAAGGAATATTTCAATCAATTTTCGATCACGAATCTTGTCCCCAGGGTAGATAGTCATTTGTTCCGGCAGTAATGGAAACGGCATATCAAACCAAGCAACATCTTGATCCTTATCAAAAGGATATTTTCGGCGAGCTTGTCGTGCAGTGTGCCACCAATCAAAGTAATCCTCATCAGTCATCTAATCACCTCAAAATATCCACTGATAAACCAGCACAAACGCCCGGATGACAAACAGCATACATACTCCGAAAATCATGAGCCAAAATAGGCAACCGGTTATGGCTGATAAAGTATCTAGGAAGTCACGAAGCTTACTCATCGTCTAACTGCCTTCCGCACATCGGGCAATAATGGATTGTTTGCCGCTTAGTGCTGGTATAATCCAAATCAACATCGGTATAAAAGCTCTGAGCCATCAAACTATTTTGATAAATCCAAACGGTACATGTATTGTCAGGTAACGAGTCCGAAATCAGATCAACCCTGCTCATCGCTGTATTGTGGCAATACGGGCAATTCTTCTGTTCATTAGTCATTGTCTTCACTCACAATCTGGCCTTTAAAAGGTTTACTAGTTTTCTCAACTTCTGCCCTGGTCTCAAATGGGTACTGTTCGCTTGTGGATACGCAATATTCTGATAGCACAGCACTTGGTGCACTCCACCCATTACCGGCAACGGTTTTAACATCGTTACTAATCAGATATGAGCCGTTATCTAATTTGAATCCATATTTAATATCATGCCGTTCATCAATTGGCGTCCGACTGTACTTATAGACCAGTTTTTGCAATTTTAGGCGTTTATCCGTCTCGAGATTCCAGGTGTAAATATTTTCGTAATCAGTTAATGCAAGCCCGTCATCTATAATGCGCAAAATTGTTTCCTGTTCTGAATCATTTTGTACATAAATGTCCCTGCCGTCTTTAAGCAAGCTTAATCCCAACGTTTCAACGCCCTGTTTAAATTCTGAATATTTCATTTTTCATCCTTCCCATTTTTAGCCAACCGTAGTAACTTTTCATCAAGCTCTGACATAAACTTGTAGTCTTGGTCAGCGGAATTCACACGGTCATAGAAGTACAAATCAAAAGCGTCGGCGATCGATTTAAGCTCCTTACCTGACAATTCAATCTTCACTTTTTCACTCATTTTTCTGCCTCCTGATATTCTTTAATCACCACATATGCATGGTGTACCCGTTCGTCACTCCACGTTTCAAAATCCGCTCGCATTTTCATGAGCACCTCAGAGTATCCTTTGAGCACTAGCCTTACATAGCCTCTTTCAGTTTTGGGCTTGCTCATCTAATCCACCTTCTCATAAGTTTTTCGGAAGTCCGTATTAAATAACACAGTATTGTCACCGTTTGGCTCAGTAATTATCCAATCACCAACAGCCACATTCTGCATTCCGTGACCATTTGGAAATGAATATTCTTCCGTAGAATAACAATCTCCGTTTTCTAATCGCTTATGTGGTTTACTTGATCTCATGATTTTGTATTTCTTTAGTTGCTCATCAGACCCATCAAACCGTTCAGCTTCATTTGTTGCTATTTTTCGGTATCTAGTCATGTTCACCATCACTTTCTGAAAGCTTAACGTCCGCCATCTTTTCACTATCAAAGACCACCTTCGGCATCTGACTGTCTTTGTAAAAAGTTACATAAACATCAACATCCGAATGCGGATACTGCATTTTTCCAGTAGGATGATCCACATACTTCTCGGTATAATCAACATGCATACTCAGTTTCAACAATTCTGGAAAATAGGTGTACAAGCCTGCCAAGCCACTACCTACAATCCCACCAATTCCCTGCAGTAAAATCCCAAAGGTGCCGTCATAAGAAAAACTATTCAACGTGAAGCGGACGGCCTTACCTGAATCGATCGCCTGACCGATAGCGTCTAAAATCTTGCCGCACTTGGCATCCTCTTTCTTTTGCTTGGGTGTGCGATTATCCGAGAATTGAAGTGCCTCACTATCCTCAAAGCCGTGTAATTCGTGCCGTTTACCATCACTGCCCTGCATGGAAATGGTGAAATTATCTCTACTCATTTTCCAGCTCCTTACATACGTCAAGTATCACCGCATTACGTTCTTTACTACTCAAATGGTTATAAGCAATCCGCTCTTGGTTCTGTACGGATCCCCAGTTGCGCCAGATATGGACAATGGCGCTGGTTAAATCCTGGTTGCGCCCCTCGCATTCTTTGAGCAGATATCTCTTATAAACTTTTTGACCGTAATTCAATTTCTCAGTCAATCTGACATCCCCATTCTTTCCGCAATTGTCATAATTACTGGAACCGTAACCGAATTCCCAGCCTGCTTGTACAGTTGGCTATTACTCATTCCACACTGCTGTGCCTTATCAAACGCCCAATCGGGGAATCCTTGCAATCGCCAGCATTCTTTTGGAGTTAACTTGCGAATCCTAGTCGGATTTGTCATAACACCATGTCGATCTTGACCGGTTAGAGTAAACTCTGGCTCTCCGTTGGTCTTAAACCTCCGACCATTTTGGCGTTTATTAATTCGGTCAGGGGTTAACACTGGAACCGCTATTTTTGGCTGACGATTACCACCAGTCATTGTGTTAAGCGTTGGTGAAATTCCGTCAGGATCATAAACATCACGTGTTCCAAAGCCTTCGTCTTTTCTACCATCTACCACCCTTTTAATTGCAACCTGATTAGGGCCTTTATAGTCACGGGCGGTTAAGGTGGTTATAATGCCTTTTGGGTCATAGACATCATGACTTTTGTAGTTGGTTCTTGATGTATTGGCAACCACGCTTATTTTGTTTGGCTCAGTAGGGCTACTGCTTTCTTGTCGGATAGGAAATACTTTTCGGGTACTTCGTCCTCTAAGATGTCCAATAATGAAGAGCCTCTCCGTGTGTTGAGGAACGACTTCGGCAGAATCGAGAACTGACCATTCGAGGTCATACCCGATTTCATCCAATTCAATTTGAAGCTTGAGGAAGTCAAACCCTCGGTTAATACTAAGTAGGTTTTTAACGTTCTCAATGAATAAGTAGCTGGGTCGATCTTCTCCCTGGAGGTCTCTAATAAGGCTTGTAACTGTAAAAAATAGTGAACTACGTTTCCCTTTGGTGATTCCTTGCCGCTTTCCAGCGACCGAGATGTCTTGGCATGGGAAGCCGAAGCACCAGCAATCTGCTCTGGGTAATTCATCAGATTTAACTGATCGTATGTCATTAGCATTCCACACTTCTTTCTTGTCAAATATGGCTTGGTAACTCTTCCTAGCAAACTTATCCCACTCTGCCCAGCCAACACACTCATGCCCTGCTCGTTCCATTCCTAGTCGGAAGCCACCTATGCCGGAAAATAAGTCCAAAAATGTTAGTTTAGAAATCTCCATCATCTCCTAGCCAATCCAAAGTAAAATTCCAATCGTAATCACGCAGGCAACTAAGCCTAGGCGATTCATTCTATGTTTCTCTGCTCTCATTTTTGTTCCTCATGTGTTCGTAGCTCTACTTCTACTCGTGGATTCTGCTTATCCACGCTAAATTCATCGTGATAGTCACCAATCTGCTGCCAGCCGTCATTGTCGATCAAACCGGCTTCCATCATGCCGTCCTGGATAAATTTGATGGCAAACCGGATGTTATCTTTGTCCTTACGCTTGCTAGATACAAACCAGTGCACGTAAATGTCAATCTTGCCGGTAACCTTTAAGCCACGGTTCATAGCAGCTTTGGCATACATCGAGCAGACATAGGTTGCTTGTTTCTTAACTTTGGCACCGGCAAACCGATTGCGCCGCTGCTCATTAACGTATTCATTAAGCGCTGGCAACTCTTGTGGAATCGTAAAACTATTAATCACTATCAACTCCAATCAATCTTTTGTAATCGCCTTCTTAGTGGGATAATTGACTTATTCCAACTAAAGGAGGTGATATTAAATGTCAACTCAATATGCTCAATCTGTTTGTCTTAACGGACATCAGCAATCGGATAGTCTCTCTTGGGGAGCCCAGGTTGATGGCTTTTGCAAAGAATGTGGTGCCAAGTTAATTAGCACCTGTCCTTCTTGCAAAAGTCCTATACCCGGTTCAATCGACCCCAATGATTACAACAGCGGTGTGTTAGTTCTAGGCGGCAATACTGAAACGCCAGTTCCAAAATATTGCAATAATTGTGGCAAACCATATCCATGGACACAAACTGCTATTGATGCTACGAAGGAACTCATCAACATGTCAGATTTAAGCTCAGATGATAAAAAATCATTTGAGAACTCCATCCCAGATTTGCTAACCGAGACCCCAAAAACCAAATTAGCAACCACGAAATTTAAAATATATGCTTCTAAGGCAGGGGTTACGATTGCAAATGGTTTAAAAGAAATTCTGATTGATGTAGTTTCTGAATCTGTTAAGAAAGCGATTTGGGGAGTCTAGCCCCGCAATATTCGCAATAATTACCAGGATGCGTAAAATGCTTACATTTCGGGCATTTTATGTATCCTTTTCTTTTTAAAGCGGCTGTGTAAATAAAATCCGGAACCTTAATCTTGATTAGAACAGATTTCATTGTCTATCCCCTTTCATTCAGCAATCACTGCATCCCTAAGCCTGACAAGTTGCCAGCGTGGACTGTCATGTTCTTGTAGAAACTTCAGCCGCTTGTTAGCTCGCCAGCGTTGCCGGTAAAGCTTTGAATCATGTAGAATAATTTGTTGATCTTCGACAATCACGGCTTGGTATCATTCCAAGTCGTTCAAATACTCAAACTTTGGTGGCATGGCGCTTCCTCCTTTTTGGGATAAATTCCGGGTGTTCTTCGCCGATTTGCCGCAGTAGCCTGGCTTCAGCAATGGTCATGCGGTCATGGGTGATCACATACGGTCGATCTAATCTTTTAGGATTCTTCCCGGTTGATTCTGTCTTCTGGTTCATTTCGCGTGCCACATCATTACGGTGTGGCTGGCTCTCAGTCAGTGGCATCCACGTCCCGACTTCAATGGCTTTGTAGCCCATCTTTCTCGTCTTCTTTCTTTTTCTGCATTTCAATTGCGTGATCGTAGTCTAAGTAGTCCTGGGCGCTGAGTTCTGGATTCCAGATGATGTTCTTGATCAAGCCCTCGTCGTACTGGCTGAGCATGGTCATCATGGCAAACAGCCGGAAAATCTCTTCGCACTCGGGTCCGTATTGCGTGCCACCATTGCGAACGACTGCCCGCATCTGATCCTGATAACGCGTTAACAGCCAATCTGGATGGGGCTGCTCCTTAGCTAATTTCTGCATCTCGTTGGCCCAGGCAATTTTAGTCATGATGACGCCTCCTCAGTACGCTTTAAAGCAGCCAGCTGTTTATCAAGCTGCGCCTGTTGTTCTGGAGTTAAGCCCTGCTGGCTTGGTGGCTTCGGTTGATCATCATTTGCCCAGTCCGGCAGTGTTTCTTTCTGGTTGACCTTTTGCCCCTTTGGCCCTGGTTGCTCAGGCTTCATGTCGTACTCGTCCATCCACCGTTTGTTTTCTAGCCAAGTGTCAGGATTAGCGGTATAGCCATCCTCTTTATGCTTAACGTGCAAGTACTTCTTGTAGCGCTCAATGCCGTCAATGATCTGGTCTTTAGTAGCTCCAGAATTGAGACCATCAACATAAGCCTCAAATGCAGATTCGAATTTCTGCTTTTTAGGGAACTTGGGCCAGACTTCGAGCGTAAATTCTTTCCGCACGCTGTCTTTAATATTGTTTTCTTTACTTTCCTTTTCTTTACTTTCCTTTCGTGTACTTTCTGCATCAGAAACTTCACTTGTATGGGAGTTATTGTCATCATTAACCTCACCTTGAGGGGGGTTATTGTATACATTAACTAACAAGTTGTAGGGTTTTTGTATACAGAAACCCGATTTTCGTTTGGATGCTTTTTGGTATCTTTTCTGAATCCCTTTCGATGTTAAGATCGAATATTTCTTAAAAAGTGTTTCATCGAAGAAATCGACATGGATCGCTTTGTTCACCAATTCGTCGACAGCCGCTTCACTAATACCAACATCGTCAGCCACTAGGAAACGGACGTCATCGTCCCACTTCATGTAATACCCATGATCTCCATAAATATTACCGAGCAGGTCAAGGAGGACGGCGATTGATTGCGGTCCATTTGATCTCATAATTTTTCGAATCTTAATATCATGAATGATATCTGTATCAAGGGGAAAGTAATCCAAGCCTTCTTTGATTGGACGTGCCATTACTTCACCCCCTAATAAAACGGAATTGCATCAATATCAACAACATCGTTCAGCACTTTGTTAGCACGACAGTAGTCGCAGTGCCCACATGCACGAGGCTTCTCACGCCCCTCTTTGACCGCTTGAATATGCGGCTGATCAGCTTCAATCTTTTCCATGCTCTGATCCATCAAGTAATCAGGAATACTTAGAAGTGCTTTGTCAGGTACACGTTGCTTAGAGACGGCAATGATCAATGGTGTACAGTCAACTCCAAAGGTTTGCTTAATCAGTTCTTTGTACACCGCCATTTGCATGTCATACCCACGAGCCTCCGCGAAGGAGACCGGCGTACGTTGATCGGGCAACCAGTGCTTCTTGTGGAAGTCATCAACTGTCTTGAGGTCATAGAACATATGATGCTCTAAATCCAAACAATCAATTTTGCCGCGCCACTTAACGCCGAAGAGGGTACCAGTAACGATCACTTCTTTATCACCTTGATAAATCTGCTTGAAAGTGGGGTCATGATCTAGTGCTTTAATCATTTTGTCAGCATCCAAATACTGTTTCTTGAGACCTTTTTCTGGCTTACCATACTTGCAAATATCCTCAGCATGGTCGTCAATGAACTTCTCGTGTGCCGGTTGGCTTTCGAAATATGAATGGAGATAGTTACCGACTAACAACGGCGTTTCGTCTTGTTGAGACGCCCAGTCACCTTTTAACTCGGCCAGCGCCTCAGCTTCACATTGTTCGAACTTCCAGAACCACGATTTCGATTGGGTTTGCCAATCCTGATCAGTGGTATAGTAATTTTCCTTTGTTAATGAATCACCGCTGTTTTTAAACGGCTGAGAACCTTGTAGATACTCAAGCGAAACATTAAAGAAGTCTGCGAGCCGTTTCCAAGTGGACAGTTTAGGCTCTGTCTTGCCAAGCTCGTAATTACTCAAAGTGCCGCGCTTGATGCCAACTCGGTCTTGTAACTCAGTCAGCGTTAGATGGTGCTTCGTTCTTAGCTGCTTCAGCGGACTCGGCTGCTTTGAGGCTGTCGAAGAGGCTGGCTTGATCGGCCTTGCTGTCAGTTTTCGGCTTTTGGTTGCTGTCGTCATGTTTTGCATCCCCCTTCTGCTCGTGTTTCTTCAAGAATCCATCGACCGGATCTTCATCTTTGATGTCAATCACATCGTCCTTAGATTCTGGGTGATTATCTTTCGGCTGGTCGGACGCGGCTGGCTTTTTAGTTGTTACAAAATCAGCAATCGTTTTCTTGCCACTCTCTTCTGGCGTAACGTCCTTGCGGCGAACATCGCCGTCATACTCGTTAGACGTTGTGCGATTAATCGCATCTACCAACAAATCTGAATCATCCGATGTGTTCAGGAAGTTTTTAGCAGCTCGATTGATCACGGTTCGCTTTGCCATCTCACCAGGGAACTTCTTCTGAACCGCGCTGGTATGAGCTTGGGACCAACTGGTATCAATTTGTTTCTTAGTCATGACCGTGTAGACCTGCTCACCGTCGGATTTTTCAATGACAGCATAGACACCAACAATCGGCTTGTCTAAGTTCTCAAAAGATGGCTTAAACTTCGACACAATCAACCGGCCGGCTTTCGCGCCAATCTCGAACTCATCACCTTGGTGAACCACTTCGGCCCAGATATCTTTGACGTTATTCAAACGCTTCAAAGCCGCTTGGGTACCAAAATATGAACGTTGTAGCGTGACCTTGTTGCTGTAAGGAATGAAATAAACTTGATCCTTAGCTGGCGTTAAGCCTTGAACCACCATATCGATTAATGAATTAGCAATTGAATCCTTGGTGCCTTTTTGTAGCAGGTTGCCACTGGGTGAATTAGTCATGGCATAGAATGCTGACTTTAAAGCATTCGCCGGATTGTAATTCTTAGGTGTTGCCAATCCTTGTTGCCGTAAATCATCTAATTTTGTATTAATTTGATCAGTTAAATCTTTCTGTAAAACTGCTAAATTGTTAGCCATTACAATTCCTCCTCATAGTCTGAATGAAAATCTTCCATCGGCCATTCCCAGTATTCTTTAGTGGCATCGGGCTGATACTCTTTAAGCTCACTCACGGCCTCACCATAAGTAATAGTGTGACCGGCACCGTATGTTTCATCTAGCCAGGCATTGATTGAATCTTCATCGTCCTCAATCCAGTCGCCATCATCAAAGAGCGATGGCACATGCCAGTATAGCTGTTGGTCGTCCATCACTTCGCCGTCGGTATCGTGATAGTCTCGTTTCCATTCATTAAGCTCATATTCGTAAGCGTACCGGCGGTTATCCATGTCATAGATCATGCCAACCACCTCGCTAACCGTTGCAGTACGCTTGGTTTGGGAGTACTATAAATGTATAAGTTAATTTGATTTGCTCCCAATCGAGTGCTTGAAGCGTTTAGCAATGCCAGTTGCTGATCGCTTTTTTTGTTGTCTTGAAAAGTGTCGGTCCACTCTTTCATCGTTTCTCGATCTAATCCATCCATAAAATTACCTCCTATTCCCAAAAGTGTTTTGGATTCATAATGGTTCCAGTCACTGCGCCACCTAACAGAAAGATTAAGATTTCAGTCGGGTGGGTCATCAGCCAGTAACAGCCAACTAAAAGTGCTTCATACATACTTCCCATCTCCTTTATGCAAAAATCTGTTGCCGCTTGAAATACTTGATACATTCCTCGCGGTTGTACTTAGCCTGTCTTCCTTGAGGCACTCGTGGACAATCCTTATAAAATTTATCGAAAGTTTCCGTGCTACACTTAAAAACCTCATCGCAAACTTGTTCTTTAGTCAGCGTTTCGTTTTTATATTTCTCCTGCAAAGCCTTAGTAACCTGTTCAGTTATAGGAGGAACAAGCTGCTTGATAACCGCTTCAACAAGGCTTCCTTCATCAACATGGTCAAGATTCACTGTAACTTTCATGAACAATCCCTCCTTGTGGCCGATCTAGAATCCACTGTTTAATCAAATTCACAATCGAAAGTTTCATGCTGTTCTCACTGTCCGTTTCTTCACTGAGCTGCTTCAAGTAGTTATTAACTAACTGAATATCATCAGTGGTAATCGATTCACTCGGCTTGTTAAAAATCAGATTAACTTGATCTTGCAACGCTTTCCGCTCGGATTCTTCCTTACAGGCTTCGATATAGCGTGTCTGCGGAATATCAATGCTTACTTTATCTGGCGAAAGTAACCGCAAACCGCAAAGATACTCGGCAACTTTGTATCGAAATAGGTCATCATCTAAATAATTCATCAGCTCCAGCAGGCGACTTAGCGGAATATCACGATCCCCCGTCAACCAATTAGTGATGTTCGATTTAGACATGTGCATCTCTGCTGAAATTTGTACTTGCGTATACCCCGATCTAGTTATGGCATCCTTAACTTCCCCTCGAATATCAATGCTCATTTATACCGCCTTCTATTCCATATTTTGTGTAATTCCAGTAATTCTAATTCAGCCTTTAAATCAGTACGATTATGATAGTGAAACTGATAACTCCTGGCGCATGTCGTCAATCTTTTCGGCAACTTCTTTAGTAGTAAGTTTTGTAACGGCTTGAAGGTCGCCATCATTCAAATGTTTCAGAAGTTTGCGATTTTGCTCAGTGTATCGAAATGAATTTGCAATGATGTAATCGATCATTTCTTTACGTGTCATTGGATCACCTCCCTTCAGTTCCTTGAAAACTAAATAACTAATTACCAAAGCTTTCTCTGAACTCTTCAAAAGCTTGTTTAGCTTGTGGCAGCATGTCGTCACTTAAAGCATTCATATTCTTTAGATTTAGCTTTAAGCGAATGGCAGCATAGACACCATTGATAAGCGTGGTGGCTTTGACGTTCTCATTGGCACTTGCCTTTGACCATTGCGATAGCTCACTACGAAATTGCTTAACTGCGTCAGAATCTCTGGATTTGTGTCCATAACGTTGATCAAGAAACTGAATTTGTTCTGCCGTAAATGGTTGCTGCATTACTGAACCACCTCCTCAGACAATTCATCGGTGGTAACGCCTAATGCTTTTGCCAGCTTCTTGGCAGTCTCATATGTTAGGTTCGTTCCAGATTCAATGGCGCTGATTGTGGTTTGAGGAACGCCACTTTTGTCAGCTAATGCTGACTGGCTTAAGCCCATTGCTTGACGCAACTCTCTAATTTTCAATTTATAAGTCATGTAAATGCTCCTTCCTAGTTACTAATATATTGGTAACATGACTATATAATAACTAATGTATTGGTAGCTGTCAACAATATATTAGTAATTATTTTGCTTATTTACTTTAGAATGAGGTTAACAATATATCGTTAGGAGCTCATATTATGGAAACAGACGGAAATTTAGTTGCAGCACATTTATTGGAATTACTGAATAAACAAAACTTAACAATTAATAGGATTGCCAACCTTGCTGGTCTTAGTCAGTCAACCGTGAATGCAATGTTTGAAGGTCGGAGTAAGCGACCAACGATTACAACTATCCGTGCAGTCTGTCGTGCTCTTGGCATCACCGTTCACGACTTCTTCGACTTCCCACCCTACAACGAGGTGGAAAAATGATAGTTCTTGTTTCACATTGGTTCACTAATGCTGATGTGTGGAAAACGATAGGCATGTATGCTGTTCCTGTGATCAGTGTCTTTGCTAGTTATTTAGTTGGTAGACTTCAAAATTCTTTGCAGCAAAGACAATCGGTCAGGAAAGATCGGTATAACAATTTTTATCTTCCAATAATCAAAATTCTTATGAGAGGCAAATATTGGAACGTTAAGCCGTATCAAATCCATTCCGCTGTAGCCAAGAATTTTATGCCCACTTTAGAAAAACATCTGGAACTAGCCGATACAGAAACGGCTGAGAAATATTATCTCTTCTTAAGCTCCTTGATCGATTACGAAGTTGACCTTGGTATCGAACAGGACGCAGTTGAAAGTTCTAAGATCCCAGGAAACGTTATCGACCCCTATGTCATCCCCAAAACACATAAGGAATCTTACAATCAGTCTTTTAATGCATTGGTACGGTGCATATTACAATCAGGTAGCCAACTATCAAATAAGCTGCGATATCCAGACCTAGCAGCGACCATTTTAGCCAAGTACGTTGAACGAGAGAATAAATAAAGATCCCAGTAAAACCAAATGCAAGACTTATTAATTGAATTAAAATAGGATCCATTTAAGCATCCTCTCGTAGTCGTGTGACTTGATCGGCTGTTTTACTGTTGTGGACTGAATGTAAAGCTTTTTCCAATTGCTTCAAATAATCATTTGAGAATTTATTCACCTTGGATTCTTGTGTACAAGTATTTTCGGTCATTACGCTTTCACCTCCCTGGCTTTAAGAAGCTTGTTGGCAAAATATTGCTGACCTTTGCCCGTAATCAGCGGTGTGAAGCGATTAACCGATCCATGATGTGTAGTTATCACAGATTCACGGATTGCCATGACACCAAGGTCTAAAGCATATTGCGTTGGTGCGTTATAGCGTTTGCCAGATGCAATCAGGTAACCGTGCTTTCTTAACCACTTGAAGAACCGGTTCTGGCCAATGTCGATACCATTTTGTTTTAGGATATTGGCAAACGATCCAACCAAGATATTGTCGTTCGATGAGCTAACAGCCGTTCCCAGTAAAGCTGGAACTCGAAGCTTCTTATTCTCATCAGCAAGTTGCTTACGTTCCAAGTACTCTTGCTTCCAGCGATCAGCTCGTTGGATTGGATCGTCGATCATGTAGGAATCCTTCGATTGATTGGTAATTTCCTGCTCCATATGGTTGAAAGCTTGAATATATTTGAGCTTGAAAGTCAGCGCTCCTTTTCCTGTAAATCCCATTGCCAGTAATGTGAAACCATCACGATTCATGTAATAGGCTTTTCGATCTCGTCCATATGAATCGGGAATGTTTGTCTCTGCAAACATCTCCCCAAAATTGGGTAGATCTTCTTGAAACTGTTTAATGTCACGGATTACATGGTCATGACGCTTATTAAAGTTTTGGGCAATACTTAAGCTACTCGTTACAGCCTTCTTATTTTTCATGATTACTAGGTCATCCATTATGCTTTCACCTCTTTGATTCTACTTAGAGTAGCTAAAAGCTTCAAAAAAAATTTCCTCTTTAGGCACACCGAAGTAATCTTCAATTTTCTGCATTTGTGCCGGTCTTGGCGTGCGCTTACCTCTTTCCCATGCCCCCAAGGTTCTGTCGTTTGTGTTTAGAGCTTTAGCAAGTTCTTTTTGAGTCATAGATTTCTTGGTTCTCAATTCAGCTAATTTGTTATTCATAATATCGCCTCGCTTTTTAACTACTCACAGTAGCTTTATTGACTATTATACTAAACTACTTTAAGTAGGAATGCAACACTTTTATCTACTTTTTGTAGCTTTTTATCTTTTTGACTACTAAAAGTAGTATTATCGGTTCTGAAGAAGGAGGTTTCTTACTATATGTTTCCTCAAATACTTAAAAAATTACGAGAAGAACGTGGGTATACGCAAGAATATGTTGGAAAATATGCCCATGTATCGTCAAAAACCGTTGGTGCCTGGGAACGTGGTACAAGGCAGCCTTCTATTGAGGCCGTGACGTCCCTTAGCGCTTTGTTTGATGTCACTACTGACTACTTGCTTGGGAACACCACTTCTAAGCATGGTAAGGCTCCTAAATGGGCAAACGATCAAGACAAAAAAGACCTCAAGCAGTTTCTGGAGGACAATGAGAATAGTTATACGTATGGGGGTGACTCTTTAACTGATGATGAACGAGAGCAAGTTAGGCATGTTCTGGAAGGAATCTTCTGGAAACACCAAAAGCACGAATAATTTGGCTATCAGAGCAATCGAAACAGTTATTGGCCGCTACCAGACCGCTGACCCGTTTCTTATTTCTCAAAAGCTTAACGTTGAAATTGATTGGGTGAATTTTGGCGTACACCCATTAGGTGAAACAACTTATTTCAAGAAACAACCTATTGTTCTTTTAAATAAACGCATTCTGTATTCACCGCAAAGGTTCTTTACCATGAGTCATGAGTTGGGGCATGTCATCATGCATGAGGGATTTGGTGGTTACCAGACTGGCAGATTGAGCTATGGTGTTTTGGAACGTCAAGCTAATGAGTTTGCAAGTGGCTTAATTGGTATGCTTTATGTAGAGGAACATGGGACAAAACCAGACACCTATGGTGAACTGGTACATGAATATGGCTCACCTGTTGATGAGTTAGATTAATTATTGGAGGGATTACATATGAGATTTAAACAAGGATTAATGTTAGCAGTAACAGCAATAGCTTTTGGGGGCTTGATATCAGTTAATACCATCACTGCTAGTGCTAGACACTATACAAGAGTACCATCCTCACTTCAAGGAACTTGGTACCACTACGGATCAGGAAAATATAGTAAACTGCACGCAACCGAGTATCATTTCAACACTTCCGGAATCCATCTATCTGGAGCAAGCTTTCCTAAATATGCTCGTGGTCACAGTCAGATGTTCGTTAGTAAAAATTCAAAGGGCTATTACAATATCGGGAAGTACGCGACTGATGAATGGCCTTATTGGAAAAAAGTAACTCACAAGAGTAGAACTGCGTTGCGTGAACTTATTTGGCGCGGGCCTAGCGGCTATGACACATATTATTGGTATCACAGCAAATCTATTGCTCGACATCCATCACCCAATTATTTGCCACCTGAGAAAGTCTACTGGCTGGACGACTATAGTTATGCTCCTACAAATCTCAAGGAATGTGTTGGTCAAACAGTTTATACATCGGATTTAACTGACAGCGATCTTAAAGTTGATCTATTTAAAACAAAGGACGTTTTTGGCGATAATGACACCGGAATAAGTATCAAATATCCAGGGGTTGAATTGCATCTTGATAAGTTAACATCGTATATTGGTATGGGCGTTGGACAGGTTGATTATAATGGTCAAACCTACTATGTAGATGCTGATTCGGAGTCAACCGATATAGTTCCTTATAATACTATTCGTAGTTCCGGAGTGGTCCAATCTTCATGTAAACCAACTGATAAAAGCAATGTGGTGTTAAAGCATGGGCAACAGGTTCTCACAAGTGACCTGTGGGAATACATCAACCCTGAAAACGGTCAGGAGACTGATTATTCGTACTCCAACAAAAAGGACAAATGGTATGTGGATAATTTGTAATTTAGTCTAGCCCACCGATCTGGGCTCTTACTAAAGCATTGAATATTCTGCCCTGGCGCCAAGCGATTGGTGCCCTAGCACTGGGTAAATTCAGGGGAAAGCAAGTGAAATATAAGAATTACTTTAACACAATATATAATTTTCTGATTGGTGGGCTAATTACATCGCTCATCATGCAGGCCATTGTCAATAAAGGGTTTTCAATGTGGTTACTATACTGGCTGATTGTATTTGTAATTTTAACTTTCTTTGCTTGCTTCATTCAGCTTATTCTTAGCCTTCTGGCTGTCAATAAAGAAAATCATAAGTTAATCCAAAACAATATTGGCATCAAAGAAGACCGAAAAAGACTCCTTGAAGACAAAAAAGATCTTATGGATCGAAACGACCGATTAGGTTTGGAGATTTCGATGTTAAAATTTATGGTTTCAACAAAAAGTATTGGAGGCAATAATGAAAATCGTAAAGATAATTGATAGCAGTCATGTTGTTATCGATGCTGGTGAAAATGATGGCATTAAACGTGGTCAACAGTTCCGAATAACTGGTAAAGAAAAATCAGATGTAACTGATCCCGACACTGGTAAATCACTTGGCGAATTGAAATACATCAAAGGTCATATTCAGGCTAACACCGTTTATGAAAAAATGACGGTTTGTACTTCAATTCCGAAAGCGCAAAACTCCCTTGATATTCAGTCAATGTTTAGCCGCACCATACTTCCCTCGTTAAACATTGATGCAGATGAAATTACTGGCGGTGTTGATTCTAAGGATAAAGAAATTAAAGTTGGTGATGAAGTAGTCAAAGAGCTCGGCTAATGAATTCCAGAATGAATCGTCTGATCAATTAAATAGAGCGATTTGGCTTCATCTGAATAAGTCGCAATTGCTTCACTGTACGCATCTTCACTGGAAATATTAGGATTAGTAGCTTTAATGATCGTCGTTAGTAAATTGACAGCTTCCCAGTAATCTAGTGAATTCCAAAACTTGTTGACCTTGCTTTCACCATTTCCTTGGCTAGCATCGATTTTATGTTTAAACATGGCTAGTGACCTCTTTTTTAAGCTCATTATACATCAATTTATTTTATATTAATCACACTTAATATAGATATCATCTATGATAACTGCCCAACTTGGGCTTTTATTTAACAATCCAAAAGAACATATGTACCCCTATTTATGTATTTTACTTAGCAAAATTCACATTTGAAAGGATTTGATTATTATGACAAAAGAAGCACATTGGAAGCCAATGCGCCGTCACCCCAACGTTTATGAGTATCAATTAAAGTATGGGAAAAGGTATGGTGTCCGTTTCACTTACTACGATGGTGAACATAAACGCCACGAATACAAAAAAAGTGGTTTTCAAGATTGGAAAGAAGCGGAAGTCACCCTACACAAATTTCAAAATCAGCTGGATAACGGTTTTGCGAATACGCTGAATAATCATAAAATGACGGTTAACCAGTACTACGAGAAGATCAAAAAGCGTTCGGTGGAAATTGGAAAGTGGCGGCCAGCGACTGTCGCGCAAAAAGATACCTATTTTAAAGTCCACATCAAGCCGGTTTTTGGCAATATGCCTTTGATTGACATTACTCGTGAACGTTATCAGCACTTCATTGATGAAAAAGTGAAATCTGGATTAGCTAAAACAACAATCAATACTATGAATTCAGTCATGCAAGTCATCATGAACACGGCTGACCGTAATGATGTGATTGTCAAAAATCGTTTGAAAAACATTTCTATCGAAGGCGCTAAAGAGCCTAAACCTGCCAAACTAGAACCACAGGACTATCAAAAGTTTATGGAAACGGCCCGAGATTATCTAAGTAAATACTGGTATACATTGATCTGTTTGCTGGCGCTCGGTGCCAGACGAGAAGAAGTCGTTGGTTTGCGCTATAAGTCGCTCAAATTCTTCAAACAGAATGACCAGGAGATTTGTGAGATTACTTATGATCTAGCACGCACTAAGTATGAGCAAACTGGTGGAAAATTGAAAAACTTCTCCAGTTATCGTACCAATTACGTCACTGGTGAATTTGTTAATCTTCTAAAGTTCACACTTCAATACTCCAAGAACATCTGTACACAGGTTGGCCGACAATTTGACGATGATTCGTTTTTGTTTATTCGTGAAGATAATGCCCAACCCATTCATCCAGAATATCCTAACAAGATACTCAACCAAGTCGAACGAGCGTGTGGCATCCATATCTACCCACATTTACTCCGCCACTACTTTGCCACAATGGCCCGCTCAAACAATTACTCCCCCACTGACATTATGCACTGGCTGGGACATTCATCCCTTGAGATGACAGATTCTTATACCCGCCCAACTGCGCAAGGGGCTTTGAAGCTCATTAATGAAATGAATCCCACCCTATTTGGTAATAATGAATCCAAGAATAAAAAATAGTGTGGCAGATTCTGTGGCAGATGGCCGACTTGCCACAAAAATTGCCACCTAATTGCCCACACACATCATTTTAGATCGAGCAACAGAAACAAAAAAATCGCCTTACACCGGCAGTTAATGTCGATGTAAGGCGATTGATTTCGATATAAATGTTGCTTTACTACTTAAGGGTA
>NZ_AZEI01000022.1:0-63500 GCF_001436255.1 Lentilactobacillus rapi DSM 19907 = JCM 15042
GGAAAACCAACAGTTCTAACCTGCCGTTTTCCTACATTTTACGGGTGCCTTTTACACTTATATGCAAGCTTCTGCTTTGGGGAGTCATTCAACTATGAAGCCAAGTCGAGCCCCAAAAGCCACAATCCCATAACAAAAAAGCAAACCAATTCAGAAACGTCTCCGAATTGGTTTGCTTTTTTAGGCCTAATAGTTATGGTCAATTAATTATTGAATCTCAATTTGGTTATTGCTATCCTCGCTTTCAGCAGCCTTTGGCAATGTGACTGTCAAGACACCATCGTTAACTTGGGCTGAAATGTTATCACGATCAACACCAGGTAACTCATATGTTCTTGACATGACGCCATGACTACGTTCGCTGGCAATTACGCGGCCTTGTTCATCCTTCTTTTCGGATTCTTGGGCTTGGTCGATGCTCAATGCCAAATTGTCGTTTTGATATACCAAGTGGATATTCTTCTTATCAATGCCTGGTACATCAACCTTCAAAGTGTAATCCTTGTCATTTTCGGTGATATCGGTCTTCAGGTTACCTTGAACCATGTAATCATTGTCTACATCAGAAGGACTGAAGAAACGACGTGCCATTTGATCAAAGAACGGATCCACATTGAAACGATTCATTAATTCATTTGCCATAATACCAATCTCCTTTGTTGCATGAATTAACAAGCGTCAAAGGTGGTGAAGCGAGAATCGCTCTCGTTCCCCCAAAACACAAAGCTTTTTAAAAAGTTTCAAAAACGATGACCCAAATAAACAACCACCCACACCTAATTAACAGCTGTTTAGTAATTATTGAATCTCGATATTACCATTATCTTGATCACTATTGGTTAACTTTGGCAAAGTAACATTCAAGACACCATCGCTAACTTGGGCTGAAATGTTATCCTTGTCAACGCCAGGCAATTGATAGCTCCGTGACATAACGCCATGACTACGTTCACTTGCAATTACCCGGCCACTCTCATCTTTTTGTTCGGTTGAGTGCTCTTGATTAATGTTGAGTGATAAAACACCATCTTGATAAGCCAAACGAATGTTATTCTTATCAATTCCTGGGACATCAACCTTCAACGAATAATCCTTGTCGGTTTCTTTAATATCAGTCTTGAGGTTACCGAAATCACTGTAATCCTTGTCAAAATCACTTGGGCTGAAGAAACGATGTGCCATACGATCAAAGAACGGATCCAAATCAAAACGATTCATTAATTCATTTGCCATAATACCAATCTCCTTATTATCGGAATTAATATTCAAGGTACTGGGAAACGATCTTTTTGAATCACGCTTTTTCGTTCCTCTTTACCTTTCATCTTCTATAGTAATCACCTGACAAAAAAATGCCAGCATTTAGCACTCGAAAGTTAAGAGTGCTAAAACTGACATTTTTTGCTGGCAATTGTGACTATCTAAAGGCCTTTACCAACTGCTTGATATACTTATCAGTATTGGTTTGAATGGCTTCTTGTTCCTGTTTTTGAACTGCAGGATCTGTTGCAGGGTCCTTAACGTTTTTACCTTCAGCTTTTGCTTTTTGGTAAGCTTGTTGCAGATTTTGATCATATTGCTGCTTGAATTCTTTTTCCAGTGCTGGTCGAGAAAACTTGTTGGCAAGTGAATTGGCAGGGCTCTTTTTTGTTTGGTAGAAGGTATACTTCTTTCCTTTATTGCTTGGCAATTGCCCATTACCTGACTTAGAAATCTTAACCTGATATTTGTTGGTACTTAATTTGTAGAGATTAAAACTGTAAGTCGTCTTGGTTAGTTTACTTTTGCTGGTGATTTGACGATAGTTGGCAGTGAAGGTTCGTTTGTTTTTGCTGATCTTGTTGCCAACTGGGATCCCCGTTGTAAATTTGGGTGTCTTGAAGTCGCCAATAATCATCATTGTTTGCACCCCGTTGCTGGTTTTGATATTCTTCCAGTGGAAGGCAACCCCGATTTTTGAATTGTAGAAATAACCGCTGGGACCGCTAATTTCAGAACTGGCAAATGTATTGGCTGCGTGTGCGGTTGTGGCGGGGGTTGAACCGGCCAATGCCAATCCAAACGATACGGCTGCCGTGGCGACTGTTGCGGTAATCAATTTAAAAGCTTTATTCATGAACTATTCCTCTTTCCCTGAAGTGAGCTGATCCAAGCGATGATGTTGGATGAGCCAAAATGTTACTAAATTCGCTAATTCGATCTAACATAACTATACAATAGTTTAATCAATAGCCGCAAATAGATAATCTGAAAGTTTGGCTATTATCATGCAATGATAACTGAGGGGGGGAGAAAAACGTTGACCCATTTAAAAAGATTCTGGATTCAAATTGTTAAAGGACTGCTTGTCATTCTTTCCGTTATCGGCGTGATTTGGGCGTTTAATGTGAGTCTGGCGCCTGGAACCATCCACCAATCCACGACGCCGATCGAAAATCCGGATACCGATCCAAAGCCGTCGTACAGCCCCCAAAAGGATTATCACTGGCCCACTACTCAGATCCCTTATTATATTAAAACGACAACTTCCCGTCACTACGCTAAAGTGTGGCGAAAAGCTGTCGCTGCTTGGAACGATGTGAAAGTTGTTCAGCTAATTCCAACGCATCATGAAAGTGACGCCGAAATTATCCTTGGTACCAAAGTAAATTACAAGGGAGAAACGGACGGTTGGGCTGCTTCTGAGGGAGTGGTGATGGGCTACACCACTCAACGGTTTAGCGATTCTGGGGCGCCGTTATTTGCCGGTTATAATGAAAGTTACCTGATAACTGAGGCAATGACCCGGATGAATTATACGACCGTTAACCAGCAAGCCAGCGTTGCCATGCATGAACTTGGCCATGACTTGGGATTGGGTCATAGTCAAAATAACCATTCGATCATGCAGGAAGCTGCCCCAACATTGTATAATCAAATTCCGCAAGTTGATGCCAATCATTTGGCTCAGCTCTACGCGGGCGTTCCGAAATAGGCACTACGCTTGAAGTAACATTCCTAATGAATAGTGAATGATCATCGTGATAATGCCGACGATGACATTTCGAATAATGGCAGTTTTAACAAGACCGTTACCCAGTCGGGCACTTAGATAACCAGTTAAGGCGACTGAAAGGCAGACCGCTAGAATGGTTGCGGGCCATTGATAAGCGACCGGCGAAAGGGTCATGGCAACCAATGGGAAAATCCCACCAGCTGAGGCTGAAAAGAGTGATGAAAAAGCAGCGTTCCAGGGATTCATGTAGTGGCCGAGCTGCAGCCCATATTTAATATTCACGATGGTTTCAAGGGGCTTTTTGGCCATCAGGTCGTTGGCAATTTTGGTTGCGGTCTCTTTAGTGACGCCTTCATCGATGTAATAATCTGAAACAACGCGGAGTTCCTGTTCATAATTGGTCTTTAATAATTTCTTCTCAGTTTCGACAACCGACTCTTCAGTATCTTTTTGCGTACTAACGGAAGCATATTCTCCTGATGCCATTGAGAAGGCGCAGGCAAGCAAATCCGAAAGTCCGGCTATGAAGATAGTAAATTGATTGGTGGTTGCAACGGCAACACTAAACAGAACCCCGACAACCGTCAGAATTCCGTCATTTGATCCCAAAACACCGGCTCGCAATGTGTTGAGCTTTTCATCCATTGTTTGGGTGTCTTTTTTCTTTTTAGAGTGAATAATTGTCATGGAAAATGCCTCCACGGATTTATAGTGAATAAAGTAAAACGCTTAGAAACTAATGCATGAGTGTCGTCAATTGATTCCTGTTCTGGGGATTGAGGAGCTAACGTGTAGGTTCCTAGCATCCGGAGCTGTCTTCATACGAAGTTAGCTACCAATTAAGGTTCCGATGATGAACGTGACCAACATGGTTAGCGTTCCAGAAATCACGTTTCGCACCACGCCGTGAAATTTATTTGAATTTCCCAACTTAGCCGCTGTATACCCGGTGATCGCCAGGGCAATCAAAACGGCCACAAAGGTTGCTTCAATTCTAATTGAACTTGGAAACATCGTAATGGCGACAAGTGGTAAAATTGATCCGGTTGGAAATGAAATCATTGATGCGATGGCAGCTGAAAGTGGGTTGGTATACTCGCCAACGTTAAAGCCATACTTTTGGCGGACCGTTGTTTTGATTGGATCACGATCCATCATTTCTTTTGTTGCTTGATGGGCTAGCTCATCGGAGATCCCATCCGTGACCAATTTCTGCTTGACTGTGTTAAACTCAGTATCGTATGAATCAGCTAATGCCTGTTTTTGGATACTGATGGCATTTTTTTCGGAGTCCTTCTGAGTATTGACAGATACAAATTCCCCCATTGCCATCGAAACAGTTCCGGCAAGCATCCCAGAAATACCTGAAATAAAAATTGCAAAGTTATTACTTGTCGCTGCGGCAACCCCTAAAACGATTCCCGCGACGGATACGATACCATCGTTGGCGCCCATGACAGACGCTCGCATCACGTTAATTTTTTGAGCAAGCGATTGTTTCTTTTCCATATTCAATGCACCACTTCTATAGTTTGTAATCATTATTACTTGATACCAATTATTGTAAACCTAAACTCAGTAAATGTAAATTCAAAATGCGGATCGGAGATGGCTTTATTGACCAACGTTATTTTAGACCAGTTATTGAATCACACCAGCATTCGTCACTTTCAAGACAAGCCTTTAACCAAGGAACAAGTCCAAACACTGATTGAGGCCGCCCAGCATGCTTCAACCAGCACATTTTCCCAGCAATATTCGATTGTGAGCATCACGGATCCGGATGTTAAAGCCCAGTTGGCTGACATTACCGGCCACCACTGGCTGGTGAACAGCGGTCATTTTTTCGTGATGGTGGCCGATCAATATCGTAACTTGCAAATTGCGAAGGCTCATGACACGGATCCCTACATTTTACATACGACTGACAAATTCTTAGCGAGCGTATTTGACGCCGCAATTGCCACTCAAAATATAATGGTAGCAGCTGAAAGCATGGGGCTTGGTGGCACGATTATGGGCAGTATCCTAAACGATTCTAAGCGGGTGATCGATTTGCTTGATCTGCCGGAGTTGACCTTTCCGTTATTGGGCCTGGCAATTGGTTATCCAGCCGATCAACCAGAAACCAAGCCGCGGCTGCCCCAAGCTGAAATGCACTTTGATGACAGCTATAAGCTTCCAACAGACTTCGACGAGCAATTAGCTGAATATGACGCTGATGTTGCCAAATATTATGGCAGTCGCAGTTCTAATGGCCGGATCGAATCATTTAGCCATCACATTGTGGCGGAACTTGGCAGAAGTCATGAGGTTCGAAAAGAATTGCTGGCAACCATCAAGCGTCAGGGGTTCCTACTTGATTAGTGAGAAGAACTATCATTTAATTAGTAAAAATGGTTGACATTTTCCTTTAGAAACCTTACATTTATTAATAATCGATTGACAGTCTTTTGTTTAAATTTGACATTGATGAGAAGAGTAGATTATTGCTGAATTGATTAGCGACCATCGTGGGTGAAAGGGTGGATCAGCGTGATTGAAAGTGCGCTCGGAGTCAAATCAAGCTTGATGAAGCAATATAAACATCTAATGAGGTATTCGAATGCGTTTCGAATATGAACAAGGGTGGAACCACGGTAAAACGTCCCTGTAATTTGGCTACGGTCAGATTTACAGGGACGTTTTTATCGCTGTCAATTCGACAAAAACAAAATTTTACAAGGGAGATGATTGCAGATGACGAGCTGGGGTATTATCCAGCAAAGTTTGCCAATGTTTGAAAAAGGCTTTGTGTTGACGTTGTGGTTATCATTTATTGGAATAATTGGATCAATTTTGGTTGGCTTGATCTGTAGTCTGCTGCAATATTTCAAAGTTCCCATATTTCACCAGATTGCCACGGTGTACGTCGAAATCTCCCGGAACACGCCATTACTAATTCAGCTATTTTTCCTGTATTATGCATTTCCGGTCATCGGCATTAAATTCAGTGCCCAACTTTGTGGGATCATCGGCTTGATCTTTCTTGGTGGCAGTTACATGGCCGAAGGATTTACTGGTGGCTTTAATGGTGTTTCTAAGGGGCAGCTTGAATCCGGCAAAGCGATTGGACTGAGCCGCTGGCAGTTAGCCAGATACGTTGTTTTTCCCCAGGGCTTCTCATTAAGTGTGCCGGCCATGGCAGCTAATGTGATCTTCCTGATTAAGGAAACGTCGATTTTTACTGTGATTGCCATTCCGGAACTCACCAACACCGCGCTTGATTTGATCGGGATGTACTATCGTTCAAATGAGTATTTGTTTGTTCTGGTTGTCGCTTATGCCATCATCTTGATTCCGCTGTCTGCTATTTTGACGTTATTAGAAAAGAGGGTTCGCTATGGATCATTCGGGAATTAGTGTGTTATTTGAAGGAACCAATTTCACTCGATTGCTTGGCGGACTTTGGGTAACGGTTAAAATTGCAGGAGTTGCCCTCATCTTGGGACTCATATTGGGCATTGTCCTGGGTGTATTGAGAACCTTCAAAAATCGGCTGCTCAGGTTGATTTTGCGGCTTTATCTGGAGTTCTTCCGGATTGTGCCAACCGTTGTGTTACTCTTTCTTTTCTATTATATATTGCCAAAACAGTTGAACTTTAATCTTCCGGCCGATCAGATCGCCACGTTAGTGTTTGCCCTCTGGGTCGGCGCTGAAATGAGTGACATTGTCCGTGGGGCACTCATTTCGGTTCCAAAACATCAACGTGAGTCTGGCTTGGCGATTGGGTTGAATCGCTATCAGTTGTACCGTTACGTGCTGATTCCCCAAGCGATCACCCTTGAAATTCCCGCTACCATCAATTTGGCAACCCGAGTAATCAAGACAACCTCTCTTCTGATGTTGATTTCTGTGATGGACGTGATTAACATTGGCCAACAGATCATTGAAGCCAATAATCACACGCATCCGACGGGCGTCTTCTGGGTATACGGATTGATCTTTCTATTTTATTTCTTGATCGATTATCCATTGTCTTGGTGGGCTAAACGACTAGAAAAAAGGAGATTGGAGCGAACAAATGGCTGATCAGATTTTACAAGTTGAACATTTGGAGAAGTATTATCAGAAGCGACATGTTTTGTATGATATTAATTTTTCGGTTGCCAAGGGCGAAGTGGTCACGTTGCTTGGACCTTCAGGATCCGGGAAAAGCACGTTGATTCGCTGCTTGAACGGATTGGAGCCCTATCAAAAGGGGACGATCACGTTTGAGGACCAACAGGTTGATCCCACCGAAAAGAACTGGCAACAGATCCGTCAAAAGATTGGCATGGTGTTTCAAAGTTATGACCTATTCCCTAATTTGACGGTGATTGACAACATTATGCTGGGACCCACGAAGGTGCAAAAGCAAAGCGCGGATGCGGCCAGAGCAGAGGCCATTCAACTCTTACAACGAGTTGGGTTGGAGGATTACGCTGACGCATATCCACGGATGCTGTCCGGTGGTCAGAAACAACGAATTGCGATTGTGCGGGCATTGGCCTTGCACCCTGACTTTATGTTGTTTGATGAAGTCACCGCATCACTTGATCCAGAAATGGTTCGCGGGGTTTTGAACATTATTAAGGATTTGGCAGAAACGGATAACATGACAATGATTGTGGTGACTCATGAGATGAACTTTGCTCAAGAAATCGCCGATCGGGTCTTATTCTTGGAAAATGGTAAGATTCTAGAGCAAACGCCATCTAAACAGTTTTTCGCCAAACCGCAAACTGATCGCGCCCAAGAATTTTTAGACAGTATGGATTTTTAAGGAAAATTGAGGAGGATTAAATTTATGAAGAAGAAATCATTCGCAAGATTAATTGCTATCGTGAGTGTGTTTGCAGCCCTATTATTGGTGCTTACCGGGTGTGGCAACAGCTCAAAGAAGTCTAGCTCGAGCAGTAGTAACAATCCAAGTTCTGTTAAACAGATTAAAAAGAACGGGACAATTCGAATCGCCGTCTTTGGCGATCTGCCACCATACGGCTGGGTTAACCAAGATGGCAAGCGGGTTGGTTACGATGTGACCTTGGCTCACCAAGTTGCCAAAGACTTGGGTGTGAAGGTGAAGTTTGTTCAAGTGAACGCCAACAACCGGGTTGATGCATTGAACTCCAACAAGGTTGATTTGGTCCTTGCGAACTTTACGGTTACCCCAGAACGGAAACAAGTGATCGATTTTGCCAAACCATACATGAAGGTTTCCGTTGGGGTGGTTTCTCCTAAGAGTAAGCCAATCACCAGCGCCAGCCAGTTGAAAGGCAAGAACGTGATTGTGACTAAGGGAACCACAGCGGAAACTTACTTCACAACTAAGCAACCAAATACAAAGTTGTTGAAATTTGATTCCAAGACCCAACAATTTAATGCACTGAAGAATGGCCGGGGGGCTGCCTTAGCTGATGACAATTCATATCTGTACGCATGGTCGAAGGATAATCCTAAGTACACGGTTGGAATCAAGAGTATTGGACCTAAATCTTATATTTCACCAGCAGTCAAAAAGGGTAACAAATCTTTACTCAATTGGACCAACAAAGAAATTAACAAATTAACGAAACAAGGATTCTTTGTTAAAGATTACAACCAACAATTGAAGCCTTACTTCGGTAAAGAAGTTAAACCATCTGATATTGTCCTGCCAACTAAGTAGTTGAAAGTGGGCTGGCAATGGCGGTTGGAAACCATCATTTAAGTGAAACAAGCAGTGCATCTGGTTTTTGGATGCACTGCTTGTTTTGCTTAAATCTCCGTAATTAGGCGTTTGGCGCAAGTTTTATCAAAATAAAAATGGTTAAAATACAATTTGCTGACTCATCTTAGATTGCATCAGACACTATTTGCACTGTCAATCAATGTTTCCCGTGAGTACAACAAGTGAGTTGAGCTCACCATTTTTAATGGGAGCAGACTATTTCTTGACCATTGCGTCCCGTGATAGGATAGAATTTAGTTAGAATGACGTTTGGAAAAAAATGGGGTGTTATAGTTGAACTGGCAAGAAATGAATGATTTGGTTGCTAACTATTATGGCTTGAAATTTGTTTCAGCCGCCGAATCATCTCCAAATATTAAAGTCCTTATCCACCCAACTTCAAAGCGTCCCTTTGTGATTGCCAGTCAGGCTGACCCGGCAAATATAGACGTCTATTGCGGCAACCTCAGGGTTATCGTGCAACACTTACCTCACTTTTCGGCGCCTAAATTCACAAAGAACCAGAGATGGGTCGGGGTTTCTCTAAAGGCGATTAATGAACTAATGCTCCAAAAAGTGTTGAACTATTCGCTTAAACATTTCCCACCAAATCCAAACCTTCCATCCCAAGAACAGTCAATTTACCTGCCTCCTGATGACAAGGGCAACCCCCAGTATCGTGCCCAGCAAATCCAGTTACCAGTTGGTGCTGCTAAACAGACACGAGAGCAGAGAAACAGTCATGTACCGGATGCACCGGCTCCGATTCAAAAGATGATTCAATCATATGATTATAGCGTCCCATCATCTCAAATTGTTGCTTATAATTTTTACAAGCAAGGCCAGATGATGGCGGATTACGATGACCAGTACAATGCAACCTATGAATTGAAACGCTACTTTCCAGTCTACCATGACCTGACAATCCATCAACTACGAACGTATTTTACGTGGCGGACGCAACTTCGCCAAGGCAACTTCACTGTCAGCAGCACCTCATACGCTTATCTCTACATTTATGAGCTTTTAAACAATATTGGGGTGGCTTCACCCACGGAAAGCTACACGAAACTCATGGCTTTTCGTGATCAGTGTGCGCCAAGTTATCATAGCCGAATGCGTGATTTGCTCGATCAATGGCTATGCGACTATGTGCTATATTATGGGCTGGATCAGCAAAAGGCCCAGATTGTCTTTGCAAAAAGATTGGGGATTGATAGGGATTACCATATCCTACTGCATCCAGCCGACTTTTCGCCCGAGCAACTCCTAGAAGTTTTTAAGGCCCATTCGACGTATCTTAAGTCGTGTCTATTGCTGAAAAAATCACCGAAACAATTCGCTGAACTGTTAAAAATCGTTTGGCAGCAAATTCTCGCCCTCAAGCAGACCAACCAGTTTGATTACTTTGCCGAGACAATTGCGAGTCGAGTGCCAACATCTCATACGTATTTCACAAGTGCCGTGTTTTACTTTAGAAAAGCCCCACGGCTCAAAGTGTATCAGGTTGATGCCGAGCATATTTATCACTTGGGGTCCCAAACGTGTAGCTCCCTGCGTTACTATCCAGTCAAGCGTCAGGAAAAAGAGCTCAACACCCTGCTCCATGAAGTGGATCGCTTAGTCCGACAGGCATTTCACTTGGGCCACCCACTTAAGCCCCGGCAACTGAGTTCGCTTTTGCAACGAGCAATCATGGATGGCATTAGGTCCTATCAGCGAATTCAAGCAGAGAAACGCCGTCCGAAGGTGAACATCAATCTGGCCAATCTCGACCAAATTCGAAAGGATGCCTCACAAACTCGTGAAAGCTTGTTAACCGAAGATGAGAAGGAACCAGTGTCAGCACCATCTCCGAAAGAACCAGTTTCGCAAGATCCAACAGATAAGCCGGTTGATTCCGATCAGTCATTGTTAAACGCTGATGAAACAATGCTGGTCGTTGCGCTGTTAAAAGGGCAACCTTGGCAGCAGTACCTACACGATCATCATCTGATGACTTCTGTTTTGGTCGATCAAATTAATGAAAAGCTTTTAGATGAAATTGGCGATACAGTCATTGAATTTAATGCTGATAATCAGCCGGTTATCGTTGAAGATTATCGTCAGGATTTGGAACAATTATTTTTATCGTAAAGGAGTGGATGTATCGTGGCAGATATCAAGAAGAGACGGGTCCCAAAGCGGATTGCTCAAACAGTCTTAAATTCCCTCAAAGGTGGCGTGGTTCCAAGAATTGGCTTGCCATACGTGACTGTCGGCCGAAAAGCAGAAATTGAAGCCCTGCTCCACGATGTTGATGTCGTTTCTGAAGGTGGCGCTTCCTTTCATTTTATCGTCGGCCGCTACGGCTCAGGTAAAAGCTTTCTGCTGCAAACCATGCGCAACTACGTCATGGATAAGAACTTTGTCGTCGTTGATGGTGATTTATCACCAGAACGGCGCTTGCAGGGAACAAAGGGACAAGGGCTGGCATTGTATCGGGAATTGATTCAAAATTTGGCAACCAAGACCCGGCCAGAAGGCGGCGCCCTCACTCTGGTCTTAGACCGCTGGATTAGTTCAGTCCAAAGTAATGTTGCCAGTGAAAGCGGACTGGCAGTTGACGACCCAAAGTTTGCCGCTGCGGTTGACAAGAAAATTTATTCGATTATTTCGTCTTTGAGTGAACTGGTTCACGGCTTTGACTTTGCTAAACTATTAAACATGTACTATCACGCTTATCTTGAAGGCGATGACGAGACGAAGGCAAAGGTCATCAAGTGGTTCCGAGGCGAATATACCCACAAGACTGAAGCTAAACAGGAACTGGGTGTGAGCGTCATTATTTCCGATGATGACTGGTACGAATATTTAAAATTATTTGCATCGTTTTTCAGACAGGCTGGGTATGCCGGCTTGATCATCATGATTGACGAATTGGTTAATATTTATAAGATTCCCAACAGCATTAGCCGCCAATATAATTACGAAAAGATTTTGACGATGTACAATGACACGCTGCAAGGTAAGGCCAAGTATTTAGGAATCCTCATGGGCGGGACCCCGCAAGCAGTTGAGGATCGCCGTCGGGGTGTCTATAGTTATGAAGCGCTCCATTCCCGGTTAACCGAAGGCAAATTTGCAACGGCTGGTGCTCGTGATATGTACGCGCCGGTGATCAAGTTGGAACCGTTAACGGCTGAAGAAATGCTCGTGCTCGTTGAAAAACTGGCAAATATGCATGCGGGATTGTATGGCTATCAGCGCACCATTACCGAGGCGGATTTGGCTAAATTCATCAAGATTGAATATGCCAGAATTGGGGCCGACACGAATATCACCCCTCGGGAAGTCATCCGAGACTTTATCGAACTCTTAGATATTGTTTGGCAGAATCCCGATACCACGGTGGAAAAGTTGCTGTCATCAAGTGATTTTGACTATCACAAATCTGACGCGGTTTCTGATAAAAAGGATAAGGATTACACCGAATTCACTATTTAATTAAGGAGGACCGCTATGGACGTCTTTTCAAGATATGCGCCTTTCATTCAGGATTATATCTACAATCATGGCTGGCAGAATTTGCGGGCCATCCAGGTAGCCGCAGCAGAGGAATTGTTCAACACCGATCATAATGTTTTGCTGTCTTCTGCCACCGCTTCAGGGAAAACCGAGGCCGCCTTTTTTCCGATTCTAACTGACTTGCAGGAGCACCCCGCAAACTCAATTCAGTGTTTATACATTGCGCCGCTTAAAGCCCTCATTAATGATCAGTACGATCGCCTAACGGATCTTTGTCAGGATACTGGTATCAATGTTTGGCGCTGGCATGGGGACGTTTCCCAATCCAGTAAGCGGCGGTTGTTAAAGCATCCATCAGGAATCTTACAGATTACCCCAGAATCACTGGAATCTTTCATGATTAACAAACACATGGATATTCCCCACCTTTTTCACGGCTTACGATATATTGTGATTGACGAGCTCCATTCCTTTTTACGGAGTGATCGGGGTGGCCAGACGTTTTGCTTGATTGAACGGCTTTCAAAACTGGCCGATGTTCACCCCCGGCGAATTGGGCTGTCGGCCACGATCGGTAACATTTCTGCCGCCAGCAAATTCTTGGGTGCGGGCAGTGATTACCAGACGGTGGCGCCAAAGGTCAATAGCACCGGCCAAATCTGGCGGCTATCAATGGAACATTTTTATAAAACCGATCCCCAAGCCTCAGCTGACAATTTTGATCCGGCTGAGTTGGTTGGCCCTAAAACCGATCAGGCTCCTGAGTTGGCTGATCCAGGAATTGGGTATATTTTTGAACATACCCGGGGCAAAAAATGTTTGGTGTTCACTAATAGTCGTGAGGAATGTGAAGCGGTCTGCCAGGAATTGCGCTCATACGCAGAATATAACCATGAACCCGATCGATTCCTGATTCATCACGGCAACCTGTCACCAGCCCTTCGGCAAACGGCAGAAGATGCCATGAAAGATGAAGACGCGAACATGACAACTTGTGCTACGGCAACCCTTGAGTTAGGCATTGATATTGGCAAATTGGAAAGTGCTTTTCAGCTTGATGCGCCCTTCACCGTTTCGGGATTCTTGCAACGGATGGGCCGAACCGGCCGGCGGGGGAATCCGCCTGAAATGCATTTTGTGATGCGCGAGGAACACCCAGAGTCACGAGCCATGCTGCCGGACTTGATTCCCTGGCCATTACTTCAAGGAATCGCGCTGATCCAGTTATATCTCGAAGAAAAGTGGGTCGAACCACCACGTACCAACCGCCTACCATATAGTTTGCTGTATCATCAAACCATGAGTACCCTTGCCTCAAGCGGCGAAATGACCCCGGCAGAATTAGCCTCACGGGTGTTACAGTTGGCCTATTTTCATAATGTGAGTCAAGCTGATTACCGGATACTGCTGCAGCATCTTCTCAAGACAAATCAAATTGAGCGTACCCCAGCTGGTGGCCTGATTGTTGGGATGGCCGGCGAACGGGTCGTTAATAACTATAAGTTCTATGCCGTTTTCCAAGACAATGAAGAATATAGCGTGCACTCCAAATCGGAAGAATTGGGGACAATTGTGATGCCGCCTCCAGTTGGCGACAAAATTGCCATTGCTGGTCGGGTCTGGGTCGTTGAAGATGTGGACCGGCAAAGGCATCAGGTGTATTGTCATGAGGTTAAAGGGCGGATTCCCGCTTATTTCGGGGATGTTGCCGGCGACATTCATCCTAAGATTCTCCAGCGAATGAGAAAAGTCCTCAATGAGACCCAAATATACAGCTACCTGCAAGGAAACGCCCGGGCGCGCTTAACCCAAATGCGAGACACGGCTAATATTGCCGGACTACCTGACAACCAGCTAATTAATCTTGGCGGTAAGATGTGGGCATTTTTCCCGTGGACGGGCAGTTATCAATTCTTAGCCCTGGAACGACTCTTGCGAATCAAGTGTGCTGATCGGCTCAACCTCCGCGGATTTAATTCATCACGACCCTATTTTATGGAGTTTGCAATGGATTGTGATGAGGCTGAATTCTTCCAAATTATTCAGGAAGAAGCTGGTAAGGACTTTCCGTCACTTGACTTACTATTTCTGAATGAAGTGCCAACCTTTGACAAGTATGATGAATACCTGCCAGATGAACTGGTTCGGAAGGAATTTGCGGACAGCGTCTTAGATATTGCTGGAATGAAAAAGTTAGTGATGCAGATGGCTGCGGATTATCAGCGGGTGCATGGTCAAAAATAAAAATGAAATAAAAGCTTTAAACGATAATGATTTCACCTGGTTAATCAGGTGAAGTTGGGACGAAAAGTAATTTGATCCGACAATTTAAGTGAAAAAAGTAATGCATTCTGGTTTTGGAATGCGTTATTTTTTTTGCTTAAATGGCAGAGATCAGCCGTTTGCCGCAGTTTTAAGTCATGATCATTGATTGGATTTAGCGGAGGTCTCAACTAGTCATTTGCGATTTCTGAGACCTGATCCATGCAATTCTATGTTTGAAAATGCTGCCGATATCGAACCTGACAGAATTAATTTCCAGTATTACGATTCATTCCCAATTGATTAACAGGCTGATAGCCGAATTAGCAAGATGAAGTAAAGAAAATCAAAAGAAATTAAAGCTTTCCGTAAGCGAAGAATAAAAGCGTCAAATTTCTTGTGATTTACAACCTATCAGTCATAATAAAACCGATCAATTGTTACTGAAATGTGACAATGACATTCAAATGTAATGATTTAGTTATAAGGGGGTGATGAAATGAAAAAACGGGGGTATTTGTACATATTGTTAGCAGTTATCGTCGTTGGAATGGCGGGAGGCTTCACATACTGGCGTTACCAAAATCATGAGAATCAAGCGCAACGGAGTGAAAAGAAATTCAGGCCCAGGTCGACCAAGGTTCAAAAAAGCCCAAAGGTCACGAGCAGCACTGCGTCAGCTAAACAACCAAAAACGAAGAAGACGCGGCAGTCAACTCAATCCCAGCGATTAACAAATTACTTACGGCGGGATCACTTTGTAGGTTCGGCGTTACTGGTCCGAAATGGCCAAATCATTTACCGAAAAGGATTTGGCTATGCCGATTATGAAACGCGAAAACCTAATCGAGCCAATTCACAATTCCAAATCTTGTCAATTCAAAAATCGCTTACCGCAGTTTGTGTGATGAAGTTGATCGCGGCCAAGCAACTTTCCCTGAATACGAAGCTGGCAAAATTTTATCCCACAATTCCAAATGCCAACAGGATCACGATTAGAAGCATGCTCAACATGAATTCAGGGTTATCCATGATTAGCGATGGGTCAACGGCATTGCTCAGCGAAAAGAATGTTCTGAAGTACGCGATCCGCCACGTTTTGAGCAAAGCGCAGTCGTTAGGGCAGTGGAGTTATCAACCGATTAACTTTGTGTTATTAGCCGGGATCGTTTCCAAGCTGACCCATCAAACGTATCGGCATAACTTCTACCAGACGTTTGTCTATCCACTCAACTTGCGGGGAACCGGATTTGTTCAAAAATGGCCAGCCAGCCGATATAAGACCTTAGGCTACCGCTACCAGAAGGCTTCCCAGGTTGTCCAAACTTATGACGAGCGCTTTATCGAACCCCGGGCTGCGATGCAAAATGAGCTGGGAACCGGGCAAGTCTATATGAGTCCAATTGATTTGTTCAAAACTGAGCGCGATATCTTGAAAGGAAGACTGATCTCCAAGCAAGCCGTCAATGTCTTGCATGCGCCGGGAAGCGCTTCGACGTACGGCGGCGGTGTCTACAACCAATCAAATGGGATCCGTTCTCACGGGGTTGGCTATGGTTATGAAGCTTCCATCCTGATTACGAGAAATGGTCACACTGGGGTGGTCTTGATGACCAATAATTATCGGCCGGCTCGACCTGTTCAAGATCCGGCGGTTCATTTATTTAACGATTTAGTCGATGGCAAAATAGCCTAGTGATAAAGGGGGATGATTACGTGGCATTTAAAAAATGGCTGGAAAAGCCCGTGGTGAGATTCTTGTTAAATACCCTGATCTACTTTGCAATTATGCTGGTTTTGTTTTATTTATACGATTACAGCGGAATCAACCAGGCTAAATTTATTTACAACGATTTCTGAGAGGATGACAACTGATGACTGAAAGTTTAATTGACAAAATTGATTCATATGCCAAGAATGATGGGGATAAAGTTGCTTATCACTACATGGGTCAGGAAAATACCTACAAGCAGCTAAAAGATTACTCAGATGCACTCGCTGAACACATCGATGCAATGGGCTTACCGATCAATCAGCCAATCATTGTATTTGGTGGGAAGTCATTTGACATGATCGCGGCATTCATTGGGGTGATCAAATCGGGACATTCTTACATTCCGGTTGATGTTAATTCTCCAAAGCAACGTCTGATAATGATTAATTCGATTGCCAAGCCGGTTGCGGTGATTGCCGTTTCCGACTTACCAACTAAGATGACGGGAGTTCCCGTCATTTCCCAATCTGAGTTGGAACAGATCTTCTTAGAACGGGTCACTTATAAGATGACGCACAAAATTCATGATGATCAGATCTTCTATATCATCTTCACGTCGGGGACGACTGGGGTACCCAAGGGGGTGCAGATTAGTTACAACAATTTGCAAAGCTTTGTGGATTGGATGGTCGGGGATGAATTCAAGTTACCAGCCAATTTACAAATGCTTCAACAGCCGGCTTACTCATTTGATTTGTCGGTGATGAGCCTCTATCCCACCCTCTATCAAGGGGGCACACTCCACGTTCTTTCTAAAAAGACAACGGATAACTTTATTGTTTTGTTCACGGCACTACGAAGCCTGCCAATGAATGTCTGGGTTTCCACGCCGTCATTTGTGGACATTTGCTTATTAGAATCAACCTTTGATCAGCAGCACTATCCTCAATTGACTCACTTCCTATTCTGTGGCGAAGAATTGACCCACCAGACGGCTGCCTCACTCAAAAAACGGTTCCCAGCTGCCCATATCTTCAACACGTATGGGCCAACTGAATCAACGGTGGCGATTACCCAAATTGAAATTACGCAAGCAGTCCTGGACCACTATGATCGCCTGCCGATTGGGTATATGAAGCCGGAAATGCATGCCAAAGTTGTTGACGATGAGGGCAAAACAGTTATCGATGGGGCTAAGGGCGAGTTGGTCATATATGGGACCAGTGTTTCTCAGGGCTACATTAACAATCCTGAAAAAAACGCTCAGGCTTTCTATAAAATTAATGGTCAGAACGCTTATCGAACCGGAGACATTACCAGCATGGACGCCAATGGTCTGTTGAAATATTTTGGCCGAAAGGATTTCCAAATCAAGTTAAACGGTTTCCGAATCGAATTAGAGGATGTTTCTGGCATCATCAGTAAGGAAGAACATATCAAACAAGCCGTCGTCGTACCAAAGTACAATTCCCAGCATACCGTTTCGATGCTGATTGCTTATATTGTCCCTGAAGCCAATGACTTTAAGACAGATTTGGAATTGACGGCAGCGATCAAGAAGAATTTAAGCAAGATGATGATGAAGTACATGATTCCGCAGAAATTGGTTTATCGCAAAAATTTGCCGCTCAGTACAAATGGGAAGATTGACATTAAAGCGGTCATTAATGAGGTCAACTCCCAATGAGATGGTACATTCCGTATGGCAATCCAACCTACTTTATTTGGTTGGCGCTTGCTATTGTGCCACTCATGATTGGCTTACTTTATGGACGTCGATTTCGAGGGTATCAAACGATTATTTCCCTCTTCTTCCTAATACTGACGTTCGGTGGGCCAAATTGGCGGACGGGAATTGCACTCATTGGATATTTAGCTTATCAGGTCATTTTGGTAGCAGTTTATTCAAAGTACCGGCAAAGAAAAGCGTCGCCTAATAAGGGCTGGCCGTTTGTCCTGGCGGTCATCTTGGCCATTGTTCCACTAGTGATTGTCAAGGTAACGCCGGCAATTGAAAGCGGCCGCCAATCAATTATCGGGTTCCTGGGAATTTCCTACATTACCTTCAAAGTTGTTCAAACCATCATGGAGACGCGTGATGGGATCATTAAGGAGTTTCACCCGGTCTTATTTGGTCAGTTCTTGTTATTTTTTCCAACGATTTCCTCGGGCCCAATTGATCGCTATCGCCGTTTTCTTGCCGACTATGACAGTGTTCCTAAGCGAGCCGATTATTTGAATTTGATTCAAACTGGAGTTCGTTATGTTTTCACTGGGTTTGTCTATAAGTTCATTTTGGCCTACATTTTTGGCACCGTCTTAATGCCGGGAATTGAGCAGCGGGCAATCTTGGCTCACGGATTTTCATGGAACATTGTTGCTTATATGTATGTGTATAGCTTGGATCTCTTCTTTGATTTTGCCGGCTACAGTCTGTTTGCCGTTGGGATTAGCTACTTAATGGGCATTAAGACGCCGATGAACTTTAATCAGCCGTTCAAGTCAAAAAACATTAAAGATTTTTGGAACCGCTGGCATATGACCTTGTCATTCTGGTTCCGGGATTACATTTTCATGCGGTTGGTATTCTTCTTCATGAAGCACAAGGTGTTTAAGAGCCGGGTGACAACCGCTAACGTGTGTTACGTGATCAACATGTTAATCATGGGTTTCTGGCACGGTGAAACGTGGTTCTATATCACTTATGGCCTGTTCCATGGTTGCGCACTAGTCATCAATGATACCTGGCTGCGATACAAGAAAAAGCACCAAGATGTCATTCCACACAATCGATTCACGGAGTGGTTCGCGATCTTCTTAACGTTTAACGTTGTTTGCTTCAGCTTTTTGATTTTCTCCGGATTTTTGAATACGTTGTTTTTTGGACCAAGTAAATTTTAGACATAGGAGTGGATAATCATGGATGATGTTAAAGATAAGGTAATTGCAATTTTAAATGATTTAACAGGTGAAGACTTTTCTGACAACCTTGATGAAAATCTTTATGACAGTGCATTGCTTGACTCAATGGGGACGGTTCAATTATTGCTGGAGCTTCAAGACGAATTGGGGATTAGTGCCCCAGTTTCGGAATTTGACCGTAACGAATGGGACACCCCGGCAAAAATCATTGCGAAAGTTGAAGAAATGAAACAATGAGCCTTAAAAAACGGCTTTTGATGATCTTTGGGCCCATTTTTGCCGCGGCGGCATTGATGCTTGTCGTATTTCTGTCCCCACTTTGGAGCGGTCTAAACTATGTCAATCCAACAGTTCAAAGAAATGCGGCTTCGTCGTTGTCACCGCAGGTATTGAAGGGGCAATTAATTAAACAGCGCGCCCTAGAGAACCATTACGTCCCATTTTTTGGATCGTCAGAGTGGTCGCGGTTCGATCCGTTTCATCCATCTGTGTTGGCAGATAAGTATCAAAGATCCTACCGCCCATTTCTTATCGGTGCCCGGGGGAGTCAATCACTGACCAATTTCTTTGTGATGCAATCGATTAATCACCAGCTAAAGGGCAAAAAGGCGGTCTTCTTTATTTCTCCCCAGTGGTATACCCCAATGGGCGAAGACCCCAACGCCTTTTCGTTCTATTATTCCCCCCTTCAGACAACCACTTGGATTGAGGCTGAAACGGGGACCAAGATGGATCGGTATGCGGCTTATCGATTATTACAGATGCCTTCGGGTAATTCTGACAAAATTATTTCCGCAACTTTGGCTAGAATTGCGGCAGGTTTGAAGCCCACTTCTTTTCAGTATTTCTATGTCGGCGTTCGACATCGAATCCTTTTGAATGAAGATCAGATTTATTCCCGGTACCGGATTCCGTTTAACAATGCCCAAACGATCGACAAAAATATGAAGCAGCTGCCAAGCCATTATAATTACCAACAGCTTAATCAGTTGGCTGGGAAAATTGGCAAGCAGCAAACCACCTCAAATAATTTTGGCATTAGTAATCGTTTCTGGAATCGGCGCCTAAAGCGGCATGTTAACCAGCTGAAAGATTTTCAAGCAGGTCAAAGTTATGTCAAATCACCAGAGTACGGCGATTTTGAACTGGTTTTAAGTCAATTTGCCAAGGATCATACCAATGTCCTGTTTATTATTCCGCCGGTTAATAAAAAATGGCAGCAATATACTGGCTTGTCGCAAACCATGCTCAAACAATTCGATCAAAAAATTCGGTATCAATTACAATCACAAGGATTTAACCATATCGCTGATCTTTCAAAAGATGGCGATGTGCCTTACTTTATGACCGATACCATTCATCCTGGCTGGCGGGGCTGGTTAAAGATTGATCGGGCAGTTGACCCATTCTTAACCAAGCAAGTGAACCCACCGCATTATCACATTGATAATCGGTTTTACTCAAAAAATTGGGAACAGTATTATGATTAAATAATTAGAAATAGGAATAGACGGTGACAAAAGTTGAGAACCAAGATTAAGTATGTGATGCTTTTTTTAGCTGGACTGCTACTGGCTGGCAGCTTTATGACTGACAAAGCAAAGGCTAGTTATAATCCAATTCTAAGCAGCAGCAGCAAACGATACGACGCTCAAATTGTGAATCAGGCAACGAGGGCTAAGGGCTTTCCACTATACGATTATGGCCCATACTATACCAGCTCGAATACGCGAACGGCCGACGATAATGGGAGTAAGTATAACAACGACTATGTCCGGGTGATGCAGACCAAAACAACTAAGACCGGTTCATATGTCCAACTCCGTTATTTCAATAAGATGATTGGTTGGATGAATGTCCATGGCATCAAGCCGGCTAGTCTGACACAAATTGCGACTGATACGATGAAGCAATATGATGCCATCGGAACCGTGCTGCTTGCCCCTTCTGGCAGCAAGAATATGGTCACCGTCAGCAATGGGTTTGCCGATATGGCTCATAATACGGCCAATAGTGGGGATGGTTCAGTCATCTATCCGTTGGCCTCACTGCAAAAAGCCATGACGGGGGCAATCATCCAGCAATTGATTAGTTCCTCAAAGCTGTCACCGACAACGACCCTGGATAAATATTATCCTAAGGTCCCATACAGTAAGAACATTACGATCAAGCAGATGCTGTCAATGACTTCCGGACTGACGAATACAGATATTACGCCAGCCAATCAGATGACTGAAAATCAAGCATACAACAGCGTCGTTGGTCGATTGAAGTCAACTAACAATCACCAATTTAATTACAGCGATGCGAACTATATCTTGCTTGCAGGAATTATTGCCAAAGTAACAGGTAAAAGTTATGCCAGCAATCTGCAGACCCGGATTCTAAATAAGCTGGGGATGAAAAATACCGTCATCGTTGATGCGAATCAGCCGAACACCAAGGCGTTGATTTCCGTGGGCTACACCGATAATGGCAAGACAAATTATGCCAATATTCATGCGGTATCGTTACCACGGCTTTCGGCAATCCCTGGCGCGGGGAACTTACTGAGCACGCCAAATGACTTTTATAAGTTTGTTTTAGGCCTTCAAGATGGGGATGTATTAACCTCAAAACAGTATCAACAACTGGTTAGTTATGGCTCGGTATACTCTGGCGGGCTATATGTCACCCGAAGCGGCATTAAGTATAATAATGGCTCGTTTGGTGGCACGAGTTTCCATACCGGCTACTATGCTTCTACTGGCAACTATCATCTCGCCATTGCGTTTACGAACCAGGGACCACTTGCTAGCAACACAAGTTTCAAGGACTTCACTCAGAAGCTGTATGATGTTGCGACGTATTATTAAAATTAGGTTAGTGTTGATAAGCATCTTTTAAAGCTAACAGGAACGATTAAAAAACAATCTATGATTAGATCCAGTTAGAAACTGATTAATTTTCAGCTGCTAGCTGGACCTTTTTCGTTACACTGGAGGATAGGACATTCGTCAGCTAAGTGTTTATAAATGCAACTTGGTTTCCCATTCTTATATTGATAAAACTTGCGCCAAACGGCTGAGACTGGGACGATCGGCGCTTTGATCCCAGAATTTAACGAAAAAGAACCAATTATTCCTAATTTTGGAATAGTTGGTTCTTTTCGTTAAATGGCAAGGATCAGCCGTTTGGCGTAGCTTTTATCACTAGGGTGATCTAAGTGAATGATCATCGATTGAAAATTAATAGATGTCCCGGCGTCAAATCGCCTTTCCCAATCTCAAGATCAGTTTTTTGATTCAGTTGTGTTCATTTCCCGGCGCAAGGCTTCGATTGGAATCTGTCCGGGAGCTGACGCTTGACCAACTGTGGCAAATGATAGGACTGAACCAGTTTGGCGGCCAGATATTCGGGTAATCTTGCCTAGCTCACCCATTGACATGGTAATGATTGGAATCTTAAGACGTTCTGAAGCCGTTCGGGTTGCTTTTAATAACGTTGTAACATCTTCAGGCTTTTGCGGCATCACGGCAATTTTACCAATATCTGCGTGCTGATCCTGCATTTGGGTGAGCCGGTCAACCAGCTCAGCTTCCGCAGGGGTGGCCGTAAAATCATGATTGCTTAAAATCACAACGATATGGTGGTCATGGGCGGATTGAATAAGGGACGCCACCCGATTGGGATCGTGATTCAATTCAATGTCCACCATGTCGGTCAACTGATTTTGAATCAACCAATCATATAATTGAAAGTAGGCATCATCACTAACGGGCTGGTTGCCGCCTTCATGAGTTGTCCGAAAAGTTGTCAGTAAGACGATTTTGCCTAATAGTTTTCTGAGTTTAAGGGCAGTTGCTTGAGTGAGGGAATGATCAGTCAGTGCCGGCTTAAAAAAGTCGAGCCGCCATTCAACGACATCGGGCTTAGCAGCCTTAATGGTTTGGGCCGCGGTTAATACTGCCTGGGCCGTGGTTGCTGTAATTGGAACGGCCAATTGAGTTGTCCCAGTTTGAAAAATTGTTTGTTTAACGGTTACTTTTCCGCTCATGATCTCCGTGTTCCTTCCGTGCCAAATAATTGCGTTTATTTTACCAATTAGTCAGGCGTTGTTCAACGGGGCTGACAAAATTTGGCAAGTTTGCCTTTTAATTAAACACCCCGGTAATCTCCTCGACCAAAGTATTGAAGTCCAGAAAGAAGCGGTCGTTGAATCAAGTTTGGCAAAAGAACAAATGTGTACCCCCGCTTTTTAAGGGTTCTGATAATTTGGGGAACGGCAGCAACCGAAGTTGGGTGAATATCGTGCATTAAGATGATCGAACCGTTGTGGGTGGTTGCCAGAACGTGGTTGACGGTCTTTGGGGTATTCAGGTAAGCCCAGTCTCGTGAGTCGACGGACCACTGAATAATTGGCCGGTCAAATAAATTGCCGACTCGGGAGTTGATTGCACCATAAGGCGGGCGAACGTATTGGGGCAGCGTGCCAGTCGCTTTATAAATTGCTGCATCGGTTAAGGCAATCTGATGGAGAGCACTGGTACTGTTCAGATTAGTCAATTGGGGATGATTCCAAGAGTGGTTGCCAAGTTGGTCCCCATATTTGAGAACCAGCCGACTGGTGCTGGGGTACTTCATCACACTACTCCCGACTTCAAAGAAGGTTGCATGGACGTTATAGTGCTTCAAAATCTTCAGCAATTTTGGCGTCAACGTTGGATCCGGGCCGTCATCAAAGGTTAATGAAACGACCTTTTTAGGGGTTTTAGGTTTCACATAATCATATTGCTTGGGCATGTAACGGTTCAAAATAATCCCAGTAAGCTTATTCAACGGGATGGCTACGCGGCTGACGTTGTAAGCATTTTTGACCAAATGAATGGTTAAATGCGTCTGGCTTAACGTAAAGTTGTGAGCGGTGAGTCGCTTAGGCAGTGGGAGATAAACCAATTGTTGAACCTGTTTGCCAGTCAATTTGTGATCTTCCGCTAGTTGAGAACGCGTGAGCTGACGAATTGTGCCCATTCGATGAAGATTATTGTTGGTGATATCACCAAAAGTTAATGGTTTGCTGGAAACTGCAGAAACGGATTGAACTGATTGTAAATTAAATGCAAATACTGAAGCTGCAGCAATTCCAAGCGTGATGAGTAACGATTTTTTAAACAAAGTGATCACTCCCTCAAGTGTGTCGATAATGTATCAATCTCTTACAAAACCATTCTGGCATTGACGGAAATGTAAGTCAATTAAACAATTAATTAAAATGAGAAAACGATTAGGGTTGACGAATAATTTCTAATATGTTTTAATGACTATAACTTAAAAAGAGAGGAATTAATGTGATGACAAAGCTAACTCAGACTGTAAATGCCTATTATTTTGACTATGCCTACTTTAGATAGCGTCCGCTTAGATGCGGACGCAAAATGCGCGTTCGCGTCAAGTGGTGCAAAGTCAAAAGCTTTGTTGTGGCCCGCTAGACGCATCAGTCTAGCTGGGTAAGTTACCATTCTTCTACGAGTTTAGTAAACCAGCTGGATAATTATCTAGCTGGTTTTTCTTTTTCTCAAGAAAATATGAGGTGAGCATATGGAAAATCGTGTGAATGGATCAACAATGGATGCACCTAAAGAAATTAAATGTGCCAGAGAACAAATCAATCAGTTGGATGATTCGATTGTGAGGTTATTGACCCAACGGTTTCAGACTGCTGCGTTAATTGGTCAAATTAAGAAACAAGATGATCTCCAAGTTTTGGATCGCAATCGGGAAGCTGAAGTCCTCAACCGAGTCAGAACCGTTAGTCCAGATCCGCAGACCACCGATTATATTGCGGCTGTTTACGAAGCAATTTTAAAAAATTCCAGAGATTACCAGCATCACTTGATTGAAGGCAACTAAACCGAAATTGTAAAGGAGCACAACTTATGAACTATTTAACTGCAGGAGAATCTCATGGGCCGCAATTAACTGGAATCCTTGAAGGCATTCCATCGGGGCTCCACCTTAATATTGACGAAATTAATGCCCAACTTAAAAAACGCCAAGGTGGTTATGGCCGGGGCAACCGGCAGCAAATTGAACACGATCAGGTAACGGTGGTTGGCGGTGTTCGCCACGGCATCACCTTGGGATCCCCCATCGCGCTGGTTGTGAACAATCGCGACCATGCCCATTGGAATGAAATTATGGATCCAGTGAGCCCTGAAACCGCTGAAAACACTTTACGAAAAGTTGAACGGCCACGACCGGGACATGCCGATTTGGTGGGGGGGATGAAATATCGTCACCGTGACCTTAGAAATGTATTGGAACGTTCGTCGGCAAGAGAGACGGCGATTCGAGTAGCGATTGGGGCCATTTGCAAGCAGCTTTTAGAGCAATTGGGGATTAAGATTGCCGGCTATGTCGAACAAATTGGGCCAGTTGCGACGGCTGGCAACCCAGAACTCGATGTGGCCAAAATTGAAGCTGAGGTTGAGCAAAACGACCTGCGGATTATTGATCAATCAAAAGTGGACCAAATTCACGATCTGATTGACCAAACCAAAAAAGCCGGTGATACGCTTGGTGGCATCATCAGAGTTGTTGCCACCAATGTACCAGCTGGCTTAGGCAGTTATGTAAGTTGGGATACCAAATTAGATGCCAAACTTGCTGCAGCTGTGATGGGCGTAAATGCCATGAAGGGTGTTGAAATCGGTGATGGTTTCAAGGCTGCCACCCATATGGGAAGCCAAGTCATGGATGAAATTGACTGGGATAAGCAGGATGGCTTTTTCCGGAATTCCGATCACCTCGGCGGCTTTGAAGGCGGGATGACAAATGGCATGCCGATTATTGTTAAGGCCGCGATGAAGCCAATTCCAACGCTATATAAGCCCCTTCAAAGTGTTGACGTTGAAACTAAGGAAGTTAAGAAGGCCAGCGTCGAACGTTCTGACACGACGGCCATTGTGCCGGCATCCATTGTCATTGAAAGTGTCGTGGCAATTGAACTGGCCAAAGCAATTACCGATAAATTTGACGGTGACAATCTTCAGCGGCTGCAGGAGCAATTAGCCGCATACAAAGCAGAAATAGAAAACTTCTAGGAGGGCGACGATGAAACAATTACAAGCAAAACCAAGCAACGGCCTTCGAGGAGAGTTGACGGTTCCCGGGGACAAAAGTATTTCTCATCGGGGGATCATGTTCGGCGCTATCAGTGAAGGGCAAACAACTTTGCACCATTTCTTGACCGCGCAGGATTGCTTGTCGACCCTGAAAGCATTTCAACAACTGGGGGTGCCGATTAAGCGGGATGGCCAAACGGTTGTGATCGATGGGGTCGGCCTGCATGGCTTAAAACAACCCAGTCACCCGCTTGATATGGGGAATTCTGGGACAACCACCCGACTAATCATGGGCTTGTTGGCCGGTCAACAATTCGATACCACCTTAGTTGGGGATGCATCGCTCTCTAAACGGCCGATGAAGCGGGTAAGTGAACCCCTAGCAGAAATGGGTGCGGTGATTGAAACAACCGACGGCCATTTACCGGTCATGATCCATGGTGAACAACTCCATGCAGGGGATTATCATTTGAAAGTTGCCAGCGCTCAAGTGAAGAGCGCATTGATTCTGGCGGCGCTTCAAGCCGATAAAGCATCGATCTTTGTTGAGAAGCAGCCAACCAGAAATCACACTGAGATTATGCTGAAAGCATTTGGTGCCAAAATTGATTGTGAGCCGGACAACGTTACGTTAACCGTTCACCCAGACCCAAAATTGACTGGGATCACCCTGAATGTTCCCGGAGATATGTCGTCAGCCGCATTTTTCGTGGCGGCAGGGAGCTTGGTTCCCAATTCTGAAATCAAACTATTGAACGTGGGGACAAACGAAACGCGAACCGGGTTGATATCAATTTTGAAGCGGATGGGTGGCAAAATCCATTTCTCAAATGAACAATCTCAGGGTGAATCGACTGCAGATCTTACTGTCAACAGTGCCAGCTTAACGCCAATTGAAATTGGGGCCAAAGACATTCCTGCAGTAATCGACGAACTACCATTGGTGGCCTTGCTGGCAGCTAAGGCAGATGGGGTCAGTAAAATTACCGGGGCCGGTGAACTTCGGGTAAAAGAAACTGACCGAATTGCCGTCATTGTTGAGGAATTTAAGAAGCTTGGAATTGCGATTCAAGAGTTGCCGGATGGCTTTATCATTGATGGCACCAAGCCTTGGCATGTCAATAATCCCCACCTAAGTAGCCATGGTGACCATCGAATCGGTATGGTGATGGCGATTGCGGCCTTGTTGGTTGATGAGCCACTCACTTTGGATGGTGCTGATAGTATCAATATTTCCTATCCAGAATTTTTTGATGACTTAGCAACGCTACTTTGATTTGAGAGGTGAGTCCAGATGAAAACGATTGTCGTGAGTGGCTTGGGTCTAATCGGCAGTTCGATTGCCAGAATCATGCGACAAGCCGATCAAACCGTTGAAATTATTGGGTGTGATCCGGATGACGGGACGGCGCAGTTTTTGTTAACCAAACACATCATTGACCGCCGGTTGTCCTTTTCTAAGGCGGCCCCGATGGCAGATTTAATTGTATTAGCAGGGCCGGTTTCCGTTATTGTGAATCAAATCCGCGAGTTGTCGACGATGCCGCTAAAAGATCACGTCTTAATTACAGATGTCGGCAGCTCAAAAGTTGAAATTATGACAGCAGCCAAGCCATTAATCGCTAACCAGATTGCGTTTGTAGGTGGGCACCCGATGGCGGGCTCTCATCAGTCAGGTGGTCAGGCAGGCCGGCCAGACTTGTTTGCAGGCGCGATTTACTTTTTGGTTTCCGGTTCGCAAACCAATGCCCAACTCATCGAATTTAAACGGTTAATGGCCCCTGCCAAGGTTCGTTGGCTGGAGATTGGCGCTTCTGAACATGATAAATTAGTCAGTGAGGTCAGCCACGTTCCCCATGTTGTGGCGACAACGCTGGTCAATACGATTGCTGAGAGCTTGGCTCATAATCCTGTCGGACTGAAAGCCGCTGCTGGGGGATTCAAAGATACCACCAGAATTGCGGCATCCGATCCAACAATGTGGACGGCAATCATGTTGAGCAATCGGGATGCCATCACTGAAGAAATTGACGACTTTAAGGATCAGCTCACCCAACTGCAAACCGCAATCAGAAACGGCGATGAGCAAACCATTTTTCAGACATTTACAAAGGCTAAGAAGATTAGGGAATCCCTCGATAACTAAGGAGAACGCTTATGAAAGCAATACTGGTAGGCTTTATGGGAAGTGGCAAAACAACCGTTGGCAATTTGCTCGCCAAAAAATTAAAAACACCCTATCATGATTTGGATGATGTGATTGTCGAGATGGCAGGAAAGTCCATTCAACAAATTTTCGAAGAGAGTGGTGAAATGGCGTTTCGCCAGCTGGAACATGAAGCACTCATTCAATCACTAGATCAAGAAGGAGTTTTAGGGACAGGTGGCGGAACGCCCATTCAAGATATGAATTTTGAGTTGCTCCAAAACACCAAAGTACCGGTTATCCTGTTGGATGTGCTCCCTGAAACGATTATGGAACGGTTGCGGGATGATACCGGTCGCCCCCTTGCTCAGGAACTGGGATTAACTGGTTTGGTCACCCTTAAAAGTGAACGGGATGAGCGTTATGAACAAGTGAGTGACTTTCGAATTGCCACTGATGACCTGAAGCCAACTGAAGTGGTTGAAGCAATTAGTCGCAAATTATTTGTCAATCAATAAATGGAGGAATCTGCATGATTGATGGTCATACAAAATTATTTGGATTATTGGCCCACCCGGCCGCCCACAGTTTATCGCCGCTGATTCATAATACCAGCTTCAAAGTGACTGGCATTAATGGCGCTTATTTGGCATTTGATGTGCCCGGAGAAGGCTTGAAGGCAAGTTTGGCTGCAATGCGGGCAATGAAGATTGGCGGCTTTAATTTGTCGATGCCGTTAAAAACGGATGTGATTCCACTACTTGATGAGATTACCCCACGGGCTGAACGGCTTCAAGCGGTCAATACGGTCGTAAACCGGAGTGGCAAATTGATCGGGGATAGTACCGACGGCCAGGGATTTGTTGATGCTTTAAAGCAACAGGAGGTTAACCTCGACGGCAAAACGGTTACGATCTTTGGTGCTGGGGGTGCCGGCCGGGCGATTATTGCTGCCGTCATTGATGCCGGAGCAGCTAAGATTAATGTCTTTAAACGACGGAACGCCACCTTCATGAGCGTTAAGCAGCAATTAGAAAATTGGTCGGACGTTGTTGAAGTGATTGACTATGATGATGAAACGGCAATGATCCAAGCTGTTGACAGTAGTCAGGTAATTGCCAATTCTACCAATGTTGGGATGGCCAAAAATGATGAGCTGCCCGTCAGCCAATCAGTCATTGACCACTTTGGTCCGCAGCATGTGGTAGTTGACGTGATTTATTTCCCATTAACGACACCGTTTGTGCAAGCTGCTAAAGAACAGGGCAGCCGTACATATAATGGGATCGGGATGTTGGTTCATCAAGCCGCTGGGTCTTTCTTGGAATGGACGGGGCAAAAAATGCCTGTTGAGGCTGTCATCTCGGCGGTAAATCAAGAAATTGCAGCGCGCCAACGTCCTTGATCTTAATGAAATACTTTGATTTTAGTCTAATAGATTCAAATTGGCCCAATTGATTAATTCCAGATCAAATTATCCATTGTCCCAGTTTATGATTTTCTCACTCCCTCAAAAGTTGTAGTATAGATAAGGTGAACTTAAAAGAGGGGGGAACGGCATTGTCGAAACGAGATATCATGATCGTTACCTGTGCATTATTACTGTCCAACGCAATGGGTGGATTGGATAACACGATCATTAATACCGCATTACCAGCAATTATTTCCGATCTTCATGGAATTGAATTAATTGGTTGGATTGTGGCTGTTTTTCTGCTTGGAACGGCAGTTAGCACGCCACTTTGGAGTAAGTTGGGTGAGCACGTTGGTAACAAGCGGAGTTATCAATTAGCTGCTTCACTTTTTGTTTTGGGATCCTTTTTACAAGGAATGTCGCCCAATATTATTTTCCTCATTGTTGCCCGAACCGTTATGGGAATCGGGAACGGTGGGATGATTTCTCTGCCATATATTATTTATGCCCGGATGTACAAGAATCCTCGTAAACGGATGCAGGTACTGGGATTTGTTTCTGCCAGTTACAGCATGGCGACCATTATTGGCCCGCTAGTCGGTGGGTACATTGTTGATACCTTTAGTTGGCATTGGGTCTTTTATTTAAACGTCCCAATTGGGCTCATTTCAATTGTGCTGGTTCAAGTTTATTATCGTTTGAGCAAATTACCCAAACCAAACGGCCGGGTGGACTATGTTGGGGCAACCCTCATGACTATCGGCTTGGTCGGTTTACTGGCTGGGATTGAAATGATTGGAGCCGCTGATGGGATGATTGTGTCAGCCATTATCTTGGTGTCATTTGTGATTCTTGGAGTCATGTTCCGAGTTGAATTGCGAGTAGAAGATCCAATTATTCCGAGTCGATTGTTCAAAAACTTACCGTTGATGATTGATTTTGTTCTCTTTACGTTGATCTGGGGGGCCTTTATTGGATTCTTGATATACAGTCCAATGTGGGCCCAGGGATTGCTGGGAACTTCCGCCCTAATTGGTGGGGCCACCCAGATTCCGGGATCTGTGACGGATTTTCTGGGTTCTGGCTCCGTGGCTCCAATGAGAAAATATTTGTCTCCCCAAAAAGTCATCGCAGTTGGGATTATCATGTTGGTGATCACGTTTGCGATGATGGTCTTTGCGGGGGTTAAGGCGCCTTACTGGGTCTTATTAGTTGCCGGAGCCTTCGAAGGATTTGGTAACGGCGCTTGCTTCAACGAGTTGCAGATCAAAGTCCAGCAAGACGCTGATCGGGTCGATGTGCCGATTGCGACTTCGTTTAGTTTCTTGATTCGGATGTTGGCCCAGGCTTTCATGGCTTCAATCTTTGGCCTGGTTCTTAATAATGCCCTGCGAGCCGGTGTTTTGCACTCTGGTGGCACAGTTACAATGAAAATGCTCAACGAATTAAGTGATGCATCAAGTATTGGCTCACTGCCTCACCATTTAATTCCCCAGATGCGGATAATCCTATACAATGGATTACATAACATCATGATCCTGTCATTGGTTTTGATGCTGATTTCATGGGGGATTAGCATTTGGGCCCAGCGATTGGAGAAGCAGCGAATGCTCAGAACGGGAATGAGTCATTAAATGACACCAATCTTATATTGACAAAACTTGCGATAAACGGCTGATCTCCGCCATTTAAGCCAAAAAAGTAATGCATTCCAAAATCTGGATGCATTACTTTTTTGACTTTAATTTTTGGGATCAAATTGCCTTTCCCAATCTATTTTTGAGTTAATGATTGATCCTTAAAAGTATCTAATGAAACATTAGCGGTTGCCAACTCGTTCTTACTGTTGGTTGATTCGGCTTTGAAACTGACCTTATCGCCTTCAGAAATGAATTGGTAGATTGGCTTGAAGTTCTTAGCAGAGGTATCCAACTTGTAAACCTGGTTGCTATTCTTCATGATAAACAGCAAGCTGTCGTCAGTATGGACGATTCGATTGATCGTGCCACTGATTGTCTTGCCAGTTGGCGCACTGACAGCCACACCTGTTTTAGCTTCAAGTCGCTGATTGAACAACGCCAACGTGCTTTGAGCATCGTCACCAATTGCATAGGTGCCGCTCTGGTTATTGCCGTCTGCAAGCAGATAAACAAATTTCATGAATGAGTTATTATCCCGGTCCAACATTGATACGACCCAGGTAGGCTTGCCATTAATCCGATAAAGCAGCGGCAAAGTCCCACGATAGTTCTGAGGATTAATATCCTGTTGCGCATAGGAAATAGCTCGCTCAGGCGTCATGACGTTTCCGTGTTCCCGGTAATAATGAAGGGTGTTGGTACGCGCATCAACGAAGGTATAACCCAGAATTGAACTCTGGTGTTCATTGACACTGGTCATCCCAGTGAAGTAATAAACTCGGCCCTTGTAGGCATAAGGTGTCAACTTGTCGCCGCCTTCAGTACCAGCTTGGGTTGGCTTCATAACGCCACTATGACCACCAAAACTCGTTGCGTTCCAGAAACCATGCCGGTACTTACCAAACATTGAAACTTCGTGAGTCACAAATTCTGGCGCAACGGCGATATCAATAAACTTCGGCACTTTGTTTGGCGAGTAAACGTTCACCTTACCGGTAATGGTGTTCAAAACGGCCACTTTGTAATGTTTATAGTCATAGTTTCGGTTAAGGTAGGAAAGTGGTTTGGCCAGTGTCCGGACGTAATATGGCGTTCCATGGTTATCAATTTCCAATTGCGACGTTGAGCCAACCATTGAGTAACCCAAACTGTGGGCGTTGATCCGCCGATCGGCATCCCGGTTAAAGTAGGCACTTGGGGTGTATCGCATTGGTTTGGCAACAAATTTTGGATCAGCGTTCTTATCTGTAGCGTCGGTTCTAAAGTAGCCAGGAACTTTCAAATAGTGAATATAACGCCAGAAGCCACCTGAAAATTCAACTGGGGCAACATAAACCATTTTGCCACGGTACATTTGAACCCGCATGTGGTTCAGATCATATACGTTAGAATTCTTGAAACTATTCAATGAGTTGTTCATATCAGTCGAAACAGTTTGGGGGGCGTTCACAACCGGAGTTTCGCTGCTATTTTTAATGACCGGCATAGGAGCACTCTTGGTGTCGTCGTTCATGTCGACTTTGATCGAATTAACGGCTGGTTGTGGATTCATCGTGGTTATCAATGAAGAAACACTACCTAGAATAATGAAGACAATCACAGCCAAAATGACGGCCAGAGCAGCTTTGCCAACCCAACCAAAAGCCCCAGTGAAACGCTGGATCAGTTGGCCGACAAAACCATTACCAGCTGCCTCGCTTCGTTTGGCAACCGCATCTGGGGAATAAACAAATCGCTTGAGGACGGCGACAACAATGAAGCCGCCAATGAGCCACATCAACCAATTGTCGATCATTGCCGGATAAGCGAGGTCCGGTAAGCTGAAGTAGGTGTTAATATAACTAACGATAAACAGGGCAATCACGACTAAAATCCCGTAAAGTCGGCCCCGGCGGTTCGCAATAACCAAGAACCAGATAAATGGCAATAATAAACCTGATAGCTTGACTAAAGTGATCAACGCAAAATAACTAAGCATTCAATCTTTCTCCTCTCAACATCTTACTTAATGGGTTAAGCCCATTATACATGAGTTAAAGCCCAATACCTAAACTATTACAAAATGCCATCAACCTGTCGGCACCATAATATGACAAATGCGTTTGAGCCGAGATGGGTGCCGACAACCGGCCCGATTTGGCCAATTTGGAAACTATCGTTTGGATATTTGGACTTCATCTCTGCTGCCCAAGCTTGAATTGCAGCCAAATTGTGAGTTCCAGTAAGCATGACATGAAGCGGGTAATCAGCTGCTTGCGCCTTTTTGGCAAAGGCAGCTTCAATCGTTCGTCGGGCTTTTTTAAGGGTTCTAATTTTTCCGATTGCTTCTATCTGATAGTTCTCATTAAGTGTCAGGATTGGTTTGATTCGCAACAAACCGCCAGCAAATGCCGCGGCGTTGGTAAGCCGACCACCCGTCACAAGATTTTTCAGGTCATCGACAACGAAGTACTCGTCAATTGTTTGGCGAATGGCGTTCAAGCGGTGGATGATCTCAATGACGTCGGCCCCTTTATTTGCAAGTGCTGAAGCGTAACGGACTAAATAACCAAGTGGTTCAACAGTAATGTGAGAATCGTATACATAAACCTTAGCTTTCGTATATCCGCGAACCGCCATCGTTAAATTATTGACGAATCCAGTAATGCCACTGGTCAGGTGAATACTTAAAATCTGATCGTAACCCTGGTCTACCAAGGCGTCATAGACGTTTAGCATCTCTTGAAGAGTAGGTGGAGCCGTGGTTGGCAACTGTTTAACCAACGCGAGTTCTTGATAGAATTGATCATTGGTGATGTCCACACCTTCGTGATAAAGATGTCCATTGAGCGTCACAGTGATTGGGACAACCGTGACATTGCCCATTTTGTGGACGATTTCGTGGGACAGGCTGGCAGTACTATCGGTCACAATCGCAATTTTGCTCATAAATTCGCCTTCATTTCAACAGTAAATAACAGATGAATTATAACATATATTGCGGCAGGGCATTGATGTTATTCACTCATCCAGCCGAGATTGGCCAAACAATAAATGAATAAGAGTTATCATTCTGTTAAAATAATTTATTACATTAGAATTTTCTTCATAATGGCTATTGACATGGTGCTGTTATGATGTTTTAATTATAACAATTTCATTTTTATCATTATTATCTCATTATTTTATCATATTAGAAATCGAGGTTTTGTGTATGGAAGCATCAGCAGAGAAGCCAGCCGAAAAGTTGACCGTTAAAGATTATGTTTATTTGGTTTCAGCGGGCGTTTTAAACGCCGTTTTGGTTATGTTAGGGATTGGATTGTTAACCCAAACTATTGCCAACTTTGTTAATTGGCCACAATTACATCAAGTTGGTGCAATCGCACAGTGGTTGCTGGCTCCGGCATTTGGCGCAGCGGTCGCCTCACAGTTAAAGACAAATACTTTGGTATTATTTAGTTCAATGATTTCCGCAACTGTGGGTGCTAACGCTGTTTACTTCATTTCTTCGGGCGTTCACGCCGCTACGGCTACTGGCAATCAGATGGCGCAAGTTGCAGGTGCCGGCGTATTTACAACCGGTCAGCCAATTAGTGCTGTGGCAGCCGGATTAATCGCTGCTTTGGTTGGCAAATATTTAAGCGGGAAAACCCCACTTGATATGATGCTTGTTCCGTTAAGCGCTACGCTGGTTGGTTCAATCGCCGGCCTTGGTCTGGCAAGTGTGACGACCCCTGCACTCAACTGGTTAAGTGCCTTTATTGCACAGTCAATGCAAATCAATCCATTGGTTGGTTCAATGTGTGTTGCCTTGGCATGGTCAATCTTCTTGATGACACCGGCATCTTCGGCAGCCTTGGCCGTCGCAGTTATGCTTGATCCATTATCATCTGGGGCTGCCTTAATCGGGACGACTGCTCAGTTCGTTGGTTTCACCGTCATTTCATGGCGCCAAAACAACTTGGGAGCTAACATCGCTCAAGGGGTTATCACTCCCAAGGTTCAATTCCCTAACCTATTGGCAAATCCGCGATTGGCAATTCCATCAATGCTATCAGCCATCGTTGCCGCTCCAATTGCCACATTATTCTTTGGCTTTAAAGTACCATACACATTGGGTGGCTTAGGCCTTAATTCATTCATTGCACCACTTAATTTGGCATCAACCAGCATGAACATGTTTGTTGCTTACCTAATTATGGGAATTGTTGTGCCAGCAGCTATCTCAGTCGTTTCATATCGTTTGCTGCTCGGCCTTCACTGGGTCAAGGATCAACAACTTCATCTTGAAATTGTTTAATGATTGATTGAATCTATTTGAGAGGTTGGGACCAAAAGCGATTTGATCCCCGAATTTAAGTGAAAAAAGGAATGCATTCTGAATTGTGGAATGCATTCCTTTTTTGCCATTCTATTGATCTTCAATAATGAAGGATTAATCTTTGCCGTTGAGCTCTCTGACTTGGTCAATTAATTTGAGGAAATCATTGGCCGCTGCCCGATAATCTTCGATCTTATCGCCGTATTTTTCATTAAAGCCTTCAAGCCCCCCAGCTACGAAGGCGTATTCGTAATCGTAAACTTTTTCATAGGCTGCTGCGAATGCAGCCAACAAGTCGTGGTGGCTACCATCCAATTGGAGTGCCATCTCAACCACCCGAAAATCGGTGTATGCTAACTCAAATTGAATTGCCCAAGCTCGCATAAAATCGTGTTGGGCCTCAATGTGGGCAAAGTGGTGCTGCGTGTTCCAAGTGAGTCGATCCAATGATTTCTTAACATCTAACATGTAAATTCCTCCCCTTAACAATGCACTCATTGATTATTATTCAGATGAGTTGCTTAAGACCTAGGTCAAAACAAAATAAATAATTCTCAAAGCTCACTTATATTCAACAGCTTTTGAGAATGAAGCGCAAATAAAACGACTTTATTTTCATTAGGAATAAGTATAAAGTCATGATTTTCCTGGTTAATGGCTCATATTTATTATAGTGATTGCATTTGTAGCCAAATCAACTAGTATATTAGGGCAGGAAAATGAAAATTATTACCAAAAATCATTGTATTGTGTTTCACAAGCAATGAGCTTATAATTCACGCATAAGTTGTAATTCAGTTCACAAGATGACACGGAGGTTATTTAGAGTGAGTAAAAAAGTTGCGTTGATTACTGGTGCCGGTCAAGGAATTGGTGAGGCAATTGCCCACCGTTTATCCGATGACGGCTTCGCGGTTGCCCTTGCTGGCCGCCATTTAGACAAGGTCCAAAAGGTTGCTGACGACATCAACAATAATGGTGGTGAAGCTTTAGCAATTAAAGCTGATGTATCAAATCGGGATCAAGTTTTTGCGGCTGTTGAAGAAGCCAGTGACAAATTTGGCGACTTCAACGTGATCGTTAATAACGCTGGCCTTGGTCCAACAACACCAATTGATACCATTACACCAGATGATTTTGAATGGGTTTATAAAGTTAACGTTGGTGGTGTCCTCTGGGGAACTCAGGCTGCTCATCAGGCATTCAAGAAGTTCGGCCATGGCGGCAAAATTATCAATGCCACTTCACAAGCCGGCGTTGTTGGCAATCCTAACTTAGCTTTATACGTTGGGACTAAGTTTGCGATTCGTGGCATTACGCAAACGACAGCCCGTGACTTGGCTGAAGAAGGAATTACGGCTAACGCCTTTGCACCTGGAATTGTTAAGACACCCATGATGTTTGATATTGCCCACAAGGTTGGTCAAAACGCCGGTAAGAGTGATGAATGGGGCATGCAAACCTTCGCCAAGGATATTGCGATGAAACGCTTGTCAGAACCATCAGACGTCGCTGCAGCCGTCTCATTCTTAGCTGGAAAAGACTCAAATTACGTCACTGGCCAAACGTTAATTGTAGATGGCGGGATGCAATTTCAGTAGAAAAGAGTGCGGAACCAAGCGGTTAAGGACTGGAGCATAAGCCACCTTGGCCAGAAATCCTGGTTTTTGATTTTGGCTGAGGTGACTTATGTGCAAGTCCTTGCTTGGTGGAGCACATTTCGGCAATGAAACAGAAAAAAATTTCCAAATTTCCAATTACACCCTCTCAAAATAAATCAATTCAACTAACAACAACCCAAAATGGAGGATACACACATGACTAACAAAGTTGCTTTAATTACAGGTGCCGGTCAAGGAATTGGTGAAGGAATTGCACGTCAGCTCGCTAAGGATGGCTTTGATGTTGCTTTATCCGGTCGTCATTTGGACAAGGTTCAACGTGTAGCAGACGACATCAATCAAGATGGTGGCAATGCCATCGCGATTCAATCAGATGTTCAATATAAGGATCAAGTTTTTGACTCAGTAAAGCAAACGGTTGCCAAGTTTGGCCAAATGGATGTATTCGTGAACAATGCTGGAATTGCCCACGTTGCTCAAATCTGCAACACCACTGAAGAAGATTTAGACAAGTTGCTTGATATCAATGTTAAGGGAACTTTCTTCGGCATCCAAGCTGCTGCAGCTCAATTTAAGAAGCAGGGCACTCCAGGTAAGATTATCAATGCTTCATCAATCGCTGGTCATGAAGGCTTCGAATTACTTGGTGACTACTCAGCAACCAAGTTTGCTATCCGTGGTTTGACCCAAGCGGCAGCTAAGGAATTGGCCCGCGACCAAATCACAGTTAACGCCTACTGCCCAGGAATCGTTTTGACACCAATGTGGGATCAAATCGACGAAGAAATGGGTCAAGTAAACCACGTTGCCAAGGGTGAATCACTCAAGGAATATCTTAAGGGAATCGCATTAGGCCGTGGGGAGGAACCACAAGATGTGGCCAACTTAGTATCATTCTTGGCAAGCGAAAAGGCCAATTATATTACGGGTCAAGCTATCATGGTTGATGGCGGAATTAAGTACGTTTAAAGAAGTGAGCGGAGCAAAGCGGTTAGAAGCTGGAGCCTAAGCACCTTCTCCAGAAATCCCCGATTTTGGGATTTTTGGAGAAGGTGCTTAGGTGCAAGCTTCTGCTTTGAGCAGCTGTCCTAAAGAAAAAGTGAGCGGATCCAGGTGGTTAGCAACCGGAGCGTAAGTCTCCTTCTCCAGAAATCCCCGGTTTTGGGATTTTTGGAGAAGGTGCTTAGGTGGAAGTTTCTGCTTTGAGCAGCTGTCCTACGCAATATCGACGACAACGTCAGCTCATTAAAAATCGTTTAAATCAAAGTCAAAAAGCTTCCCAAGCAGACCAAACGTCTGGTTGGGAAGCTTTTTGTGGCTCTAGGCTAAAGCCTGCTTTGAATTGTGTTGATTACTTTATGAGTTGTGGTTGAAAGATTCCTAAAACCGTATCCTGAGCTGTAAAGACAGGTACTTGATGACTCAGTGCTTTTGCGACTAACTGCTTTTCATCGGCGGTTTCATCCTCTGATGATAGGACAAAGGCAATATCGTCCGGCCACTCCATGTTTTGCTTGTAAGCTTGAACTTCAAAGCCAGCACTCTTTAACTTGCTGGCGACATGGTCGTCGTTAGCATCAAATCCGGAAATCAAGACAATTCCGTGAAGGTCATTGGTATCAATGTGATAGCTATCAAACAAGGCATTGTGCATGGCGGCTTGTAGTGTGTCACCACTGCCGATATCTTCACCGGTTGATTTCATTTCTGGACTCAATGCTGTCGGCGCACCAGGTAATTTAGCAAATGAGAACACTGGCGCTTTAACGTAGACTTTTGTTGGTTCTGGGTACAGACCTGGAGTTAAACCAAGATCTGTGAGCGACTTGCCAAGAATCAATTGCGTTGCTAATTGAGCCAAGTGCATCTTGGTAATCTTGCTCATGAATGGAACAGTTCGAGATGCCCGTGGGTTCACTTCGATGACATAAACCGTGTCATTGGCAGCGATAAATTGGATGTTCATCATGCCGACCGCGTGAACCTGCTTACCAATCTTAGTGGCAATTGAGACAATCTTATCTTTGGTTTCGTCGGATAAATGCTGTGGTGGGTACATGGCAATTGAATCCCCTGAGTGAATGCCGGAACCTTCCAAGTGTTCCATAATTCCAGGGACAAAGACATCCTGACCATCACTCAAAATATCAACTTCGCATTCAGTCCCGTGAATGTATTGATCAATTAGAAGTGGTTCACCATGGCTGGCCTTTAAAGCAGGAATGAGGTATTCGTTTAGCTCATCTTCATCATGAACGACTGCCATGCCCTTGCCACCCAAAACGAAACTTGGACGGACAAGTACTGGGAAGCCGAGGTTATTGGCAATCTCTTGCGCCTCTGGGGCAGTGGTAGCTGTATCGCCCTTAGGATGTTCAATGTTTTGATTGATCAGCAGATCTTCAAATTCATGACGATCTTCAGTCTGTTCGATGCCGTGAAGTGAGGTTCCTAAGATTGAAACGCCGTGTTGAGTGAGAGCCTCAGTCAAGTTAATGGCAGTTTGACCACCAAATTCAACGATGACGCCGATTGGATTCTCCAAGTTGATTACGTTCATCACACTGTCGATATCCAATGGTTCAAAGTAGAGCTTGTCTGAAATGGAGAAATCAGTTGAAACAGTTTCTGGATTGTTATTGATAATAATTGCATTGTAGCCAGCTGCTTGAATTGCCTTGACACAGTGAACAGTTGCATAGTCGAACTCAACGCCTTGGCCAATTCGGATGGGACCGGCGCCGATCACAACGATGCTGTTGCCGAGGGCTTTGCTCTCATTCTCGTTACCAACTGTACTGTAGTAGTAAGGAGTTGTACTCTCGAACTCGGCGGCACAAGTATCGACCATTTTGTAAACCAAGTGTTGATCTTCCATTTTATCAAGCTTCGTTAATTCTTGATCGGTCACTGGTCGAACTGCGTTGATCATGGTGTTATTGAAACCAAGCTTGCGAGCATCAAGGACTAAGTCGGCACTGAGCAGGCCGTCAGAAAGCTTTTGCTGCATTTTGATGATGTTTTCTAGTTTGGATAAGAAGTACATATCAATTTGAGTTGAACGGTTGATTTGCTGGATCGTCGCACCTTTACCAATCGCTGCAAACAGTTCAAACAATCTGTAATCAGTGGGTGTCTTAATTTTTTCAAGCAAGTCACCCATGGATAATTTCTTGGTGTAATCAGGAATCAAGTCAACTTGGGCCTGTTTATCTAATTCAAGGGATTGGACAGCTTTAAGAAGTGATTCTTCGATGTTGCTGCCAATTGCCATAACCTCACCGGTTGCTTTCATTTGAGTTCCCAGTTTGCGATCCGCGTTTGTGAATTTATCAAAGGCAAAGCGGGGAATCTTAGCAACCACGTAGTCTAAAGCAGGTTCAAACATTGCAAATGTGGTTTGCGTTATTGGGTTGACAATTTCATCCAAATTGAGACCAACCGCAATCTTAGCTGCGATCTTGGCGATTGGGTAGCCGGTTGCCTTGGAAGCTAAAGCTGATGAACGACTTACTCGAGGGTTAACTTCAATGACGTAGTAATTCTCACTGTAAGGATCTTGGGCAAGCTGAACGTTACAGCCGCCTTCAATCTTTAAGGCGTTAACAATTGTCAGCGAAGCATCCCGTAATCGTTGATATTCTTTGTCGGATAAAGTTTGCGTTGGGGCAAACACAATTGAATCACCGGTGTGCACACCAACTGGATCGAAGTTTTCCATTCCAGTGACAATAATGGAGCTGCCATGATGATCGCGCATGACTTCGAATTCAATTTCTTTATAACCAGCAATACTCTTTTCTACCAGGCACTCTGTCGATGGTGACATGGTTAAACCACGATTTAAAATAGTGGTCATTTCATCGTCATTATGCGCAATTCCGCCACCAGTTCCGCCCAAAGTATACGCAGGTCGAATGATAACCGGGTATTCGATTTGGTGTGCGAACTTGATTCCGGTTTCCAAATCGTAAACTGTCTTTGATGCGGGAATTGGTTGGTGAAGTTCTTCCATCAGATCTTTGAATTGTTCTCGATCCTCAGCTTGGTTAATGGTCTTCAAGCTGGTTCCCAACAATTCAATGTTGAGCTTATCCAAGATACCGTCTTTGCTCAATTCAACGGCTAAATTCAATCCGGTTTGACCACCTAGGGTTGGGAGGATGGCATCAGGATGCTCTTTGTTGAGAATTTTCTTTAAGCTTGGAACAGTCAGTGGCTCCAAGTATACTTTGTCGGCAATTTCATCATCGGTCATGATCGTGGCAGGGTTGGAGTTCACTAAAATGACTTCATAGCCTTCTTCACGTAAGCTTAAGCAAGCTTGACTGCCGGCATAATCGAATTCTGCGGCTTGTCCAATTACAATTGGGCCCGAGCCGATGATGACAATTTTGTTGATATCTGTTCGTTTTGGCATTAGTGAACCTCCTCGTTAGTATGCATTAATTCAATAAAGTGATCAAAAAGCTTCGTGGCATCGTGTGGCCCAGGAGCTGCTTCTGGATGGTACTGAACCGAGAAGATTGGCCGGCCAGGATAGCGCAAGCCTTCAACCGTTTTATCGTTAACTTCCAAGGCAGTCACTTTAAGCGGGGTTGATTTGACGGAGTCAGCATCAACTGCATAACCATGGTTTTGGGAAGTAATGAAGATGTCACCTGTTTCGAGATTCTTGACTGGATGATTAATGCCACGATGGCCAAACGTCATTTTGTAAGTTTTGGCGCCGTTTGCCAACGCTAATAATTGATGACCCAGACAAATGCCGAAGATTGGGAAATTAGCTTGGAGTTTTTCAATGACTGGCAGAAAGTTCGAATAGTCTTGGGGATCACCAGGGCCATTTGATAAGAGGATGCCGGTTGGGTGAAGTTCTGAAATATCTTCATAGGTGGAGTCTGGTGTCACAACTGTCACATCAATTCCTGGACGTTGCATTGACCTGACGATGTTATCTTTAACACCGAAGTCAACAACCACAACGTGATCGTTTTCTTTGTCGCCTGAAGTGGAGAGTGAAGCCATTTTGATGACTGATGCCTGATGATCATTTGCGGTCTTTTGAGCGTCAATTGGGAAATTCGTTAAGCTGGCTTTCATCGTTCCATATTGGCGAATGATTTTTGTTAGCTGCCGTGTATCAATACCGCTGATTGCGGGGATCTTTGATTGTTTTAAGTAGGCGTCTAGTGAAATGACGCTTTGGTAATGGAATACTTGGTCAGTCATCTCTTTCATGACAACCGCTGCTGCTTCAACTTTGTCCGATTGATTAGTCCCCAGTGAAATGCCATAGTTACCGATCAACGGATAAGTGAACGTGATGATTTGATTTTTGTACGATGGGTCGGTTAATGTTTCTTGGTAGCCGGTCATGCTGGTGGTAAAGACCAGTTCGCCGTCAATCTCACCTGCTAAATCGCCACAGGCCGTTCCGACAAAGACATCCCCATTTTCAAGTGTTAAATATTTTTTCATGTCCGAACCTCCTCAATTCTGCTAACATCTATGTGATACAAGCGGCTAACGCTTTTGATGTATAAAGATAGGAGCTTTTTTAGTAAATGTCAAGTCAATTTATGCATTATTTGCCGATATTTGGATTTTTATGTACATTTTAAAAACGATATGTATATTTATTACTAATTGAAAGATCCCCTCAAACGAAGCCAGTATAGATAAGATGAACGTCATTATTTGAATCTTGTTTCATTTTGGATAAATAATCATTTTCAAAAATATTTTTTCAAAATGCCTTGTTTTTTTTCTGAAAATAGCATATGATTCAGATAACAAAAAAAGAACCTTTAATTTTAACCCCGTGAGGTTAATAAGGAATCGGTGAACCTAAGACTATCTTGGGAATTGCTAAACCTCTTTACCCTGCGGCGGTAGAGGGGATTTTTTTATGCAGATAATATGATGACGATTTAATTGTTCCCGTGAGAGCAAAACGTCCTAAAAATGTGATTCCACTACACAAAAGGAGCGCTTTGCGAACATGGCAAGGCGCTTTTATTTGTTTTAGGACAGCTCCTCCAAGCAGGGATCTGCATGTAAGCACCTTGAAGAAAAATTCCAAAATCAGGAATTTCCCTTCAAGGAGACTTACACTCCGATCCCTAACCGCTTGGATCCGCTCACTTATTTTTAGGAGGAATCTAACAATGATGCAAATTACGAAGCCAGTTAGTTTTGAGAACGTTGTAAGCATGGAAGATCTTTCAGCCCAAGATGTTTTATCATTCATCCACGAAGCCTCAGATTTTAAGGCAGGTAAGCAAATTGAATTAAAGCGACCAACCTATGCCGCAAACCTATTTTTTGAAAGCAGCACCAGAACACATACCAGCTTTGAAATGGCTGAACGCAAATTAGGATTACAAGTGGTTAACTTCGACCCCTCAAACAGTTCACTTAACAAAGGTGAATCAATGGGTGATACGATCAAGACATTCCAAGCAATTGGCGTTGACGTGATGGCCATTCGGGATCGTAAGAACGAATACTACAAGGATTTGATTGCGGATCCTAACATCCACGTTGGAATTGCCAATGGCGGTGACGGTTCTGGTCAACATCCTTCACAATCCTTACTTGACATGATGACCATTTATGAAGAGTTTGGCCACTTTGAAGGCTTAAAAGTTGCCATCGTTGGTGATTTGACCCACTCACGAGTTGCCCGTTCCAACATGGAAGTTTTGACAATGCTTGGTGCTCACGTCTACTTTGGCGGACCCAAGAAATGGTACACCGAAGAATTTGCTAAATATGGTGACTGGATGCCAATTGATGACTTAGTTTCCCAAATGGACGTTATGATGTTCCTCCGGGTTCAACACGAACGGATTACTGACGATGAAAATGGTACCTTCTCTGCAGAAAAGTATCACGCAATGTATGGTTTGACTGAAGAACGTGAACAAATGATGCCAGAACATTCAATTATCATGCATCCAGCTCCAGTTAACCGTGGCGTAGAAATTGCCGATTCATTGGTTGAATGTGACAAATCCCGGATCTTCCCTCAAATGGCTAACGGTGTTTTTGTCCGCATGGCGATCATGACCAGCATGCTTCGTTACCGAGGACTTGTAAAAGAAGAATATTAATTTCAGCGAGGAGAGTTCAAACTGATGAAACGCGTGATTGCGAACGGTCGGATTTTAGAAAATGGTCAACTGATTAATCGAGACATTCTGATTGAGGATGGGGTCGTTAAAAAAATTGCTTCTACAATAGGAAGTGATAGTGTTGATGATGTCATTGATGCCCAGAACAACTTTGTCAGTTCGGGCTTAGTCGATGTTCATGTCCACTATCGCCAGCCGGGCCAGAAGCAAAAAGAAACGATTAAGACTGGTAGCATGGCTGCTGCTCATGGTGGCTTTACAACCGTTGGCGCAATGCCAAACTTAACCCCAGCCCCTGACAGTCCTGAAAATCTCAACAATGTGATCAAGTTGAATCAAAAAGATGGCGTGGTTCACATCAAGCAATATGCGACGATCACTACCAATCGCGGCGGTGATGAATTAGTTGATTTTCCTGCGTTGAAAAAAGCCGGGGCCTTTGCCTTTAGTAACGACGGTAACGGCATTCAAAAGAGCAGTACGATGTACGAATCCATGCAACAGGCAGCTAAATTGGACATGGCGATTGTTGAACATGTTCAAGATGATGCCCTTACATATGGCGGTGTCTTAAACGGTGGGGCTGCCAAACGGCTTGGCTTAAAAGAGATGCCCTGGGTAAGTGAAACTGCTCAAGCAGCGCGAGATATCATTTTAGCAGAAGCAACTGGCGTTCATTACCACATTTGCCACGCTTCTTCAAAGCACACGGTTAATATTATTCGGGCTGCCAAGAAAGCTGGTATTCATGTAACGGCTGAGGTCACTCCTCATCACCTATTGTTATCTGATGAAGATATTAAGACGGATGATCCTTATTACAAAATGAATCCGCCATTGCGTGGTGAAGATGATCGACAGGCTTTGATTCAAGGCTTGTTAGATGGCACCATTGATATGATTGCCACCGATCATGCGCCGCACACAAAGGAAGATAAAGCTGGCTCAATTGCCACTGCTTCCTTTGGGATTACTGGGAGTGAAACTGCCTTTAACATGCTGTATACGAAATTTGTTAAGACGGGGATCTTCACCCTGGCTCAACTCATTAATTGGATGGCAGAAAAGCCTGCCTCAGTCTTTAAGCTGACTGATGCTGGAAGGTTGGAAGTTGGTCAACCGGCTGATATTGCAATTTTTGACTTGGATGATCCCCACAAACTTGAAGCAAGTGAGTACCTTTCAAAAGGAATTAATACGCCATTTACCGGCGAAACCGTTTATGGCCAGACAGTTATGACCTTGGTTGATGGCAAGGTTGTTTATAAGAAGTAATTTAATCCTAAACAGATTGGGACAATCGGCGTTTTGATCCCAAAATTTAACGAAAATGATCAATTATTCTTGATTTTGGAATAGTTGGTCATTTTTTTATGGCCGGGATCAGCCGTTTGGCGCAAGTTTTATCAATATCAGAAGGGAAAGCCAAGTTGCATTTATAAACAATTTACCGACTAATCTTAGACTATTTGTAGTTAACGGCCACCACCTAGCTATTGAGCTGTTGCTGAATTATAATGCTAACTATGGAGGTAGCTAATGACAAGGAATCTAAAGCGTTGTGCCTGGGCCAATACTGACAACCAGTTAATGCAGCAATATCACGACCAAGAGTGGGGCCGCCCCAACCACGACAGCCGTCATTTATTTGAATTGCTATCCTTGGAGATTATGCAGGCCGGATTAAGTTGGCAGACGGTTTTGAATAAGCGGCAGGCGTTTAAGCAAGCCTTCCACGACTTTGACTATCGACAGGTTCAAGGGATGGAAAGTGAACTGCCGAGCTTAATGAAAAATGCCGCTATCATTCGCAACCGGCGCAAATTGATCGCCACTATTAATAACGCCAAAGTCATTAATGAGCTGGCCAATTCAGGGACCACCTTTGATCGCTACATGTGGCAATTTGTTGCTGATAAGCCAATTCAGCATCATTATCAATCACATGAACAAATTCCGGCAACGACTGATTTAGCCAAACAAATCAGCAAGCAAATGAAGAAAGACGGCTTTTCGTTTACTGGTCCGGTCATTATCTATTCATTTATGCAAGCAGTTGGGATGGTCAATGATCATGAAGTGGACTGTTTTGCTTACCAAGAAATTGCAGAAGATTAACCAAACAAAAACAGCGTTCTTAATCATGGTTGAAATGGTTAAAGAACGTTGTTTTTTTATAAATGTTAGAAATCAATTGTTCAAAAACGTTTAAAGTATGGGGCTTATTTCAGAAATAGTTGATAATATCCAACTGCCGATACCGCCTGGGCCGTATTCACTTTACCAGTCCTGATCCACTCCACGACTTGGGTTAAGGGGACTAGTTCGCTATTGACAAATTCGTCTTTGTCGAAATGCTTTTGAACCCGATCAGCCGGGTCAAAATCAATGAGCATGAGGTCGGCGAATTGGTCCATGAAACCTTCAGATGAGGTGATGCGAGTCATCTTCGTAACGGATTGAGCTACGTACCCAGTCTCCTCATGCAATTCCCGTTTGGCAGCCTGCTCAGCGGTTTCACCAGGATTGACGATCCCAGCTGGTAGAGAAACGGAATCACTGTTGACGCCAGCTCGGTACTCGCTGGTCATGACAACTTCTTGATCGGCGGTCATTGCTAAGATTGTGATTGTCGGGGATGTTTTAATGAGATCTCGTTCCACCTTCAAGCCGTCTGGGGTTTGAATATGGAGTTGATCAACGGCAAAAACACGACCGGAATAGACATTCTTGCGGTCCAGAATTTTTCCGGGCTGATGCCAAGTTTTAAACATGGATGGGCCTCCTATAAAAAAGTGAGTGGATCCAGGCGGTTAGCAACCGGAGCGTAAGTCTCCTTTGGCGGGAATTCCCGATTCTGGGATTTTTGCCAAAGGTGCTTACGTGCAGGTTGCTGCCTGGAGTAGCTGTCCTAAGAAAAAGTGAGCGGATCAAAGCAGGTTAGAATCTGGAGCCTAAGTTTCCTGCTACAGAAATCCCGGGTTTGGGGATTTTTGTAGCAGGTGCTTAGGTGGAAGTTTCTGCTTTGAGTAGCTGTCCTAAAAAAGTGAGCGGATTAAAGCGGTAGAGATCGGAGTGTAAGTCTCCCCGAACAGAAATTCCGGGTTTGGAATTTTTGTTCGAGGTGCTTACATGGAGATCTCTGCTTTGAGTAGCTGTCCTAAAAATATGCTGAGCGTAATTACAACTTTGCTCGTATGAATTAGGGAACGGAACCTAATAATTCTAGTTTAGCACATTGTGAAACATCGTTATCTATGTTTTACAAATGCTGGATTACCAACAAAAGATTCAGTTGTGATATAATACAAAGTAGAAAAAGGGAAATCCTAGTCGTATAGGGCTTCCCTTATAGAGCCGTTTAAGACGGTGGCATTTAGGGTTAAATAACCGCTAGCTCTGCCAAGCTAAGGCGGTTATTTTTTTCGCCGATTTTTAGTCAACTCACCAACTAATGCCAATAAGGCTACGATAAAAGTACCGAAAGCCAGCATTAATTGTAGGGCATCCGAAACGGACACTCAGGCTACTCCTTTCATAGGATCTGAGCTTATCGTTGTAACACCATAAGCACCACCTCCAATTGGAAATAGCCACCACCTTAACTTCCCTACAAAATAAAAGTATACAGGAATTTTAACGGATTACCCAGAAAAAGGTCGATTGAAATTTGACCACCTAAAAGGACCTAACTGGTCATCTTAATCCCAACAATACTAATAAGTAACATCACGACAAACACCCAGGTGATGGCTGAAATTTTGTCACCAAATAAGACGATTCCGGCGATCACGGTTCCAACTGCGCCAATGCCGGTCCAAACGGGATAGGCGATGGCTAACGGCAATGTTTTGGTGGCGTGGGCGAGTAAAAAGAAGCTAATTAGCATGCCGACAAAGGTGACAATGGTTGGCGTGAGGTTAGTGAACCCGTGACTAAACTTCATGGCGATTGCCCAAACAACTTCGAAAATACCAGCGATGATTAAAAATATCCAATTCATAGAATCTCCTCCAAAAATAAGTGAGCGGAGCAAAGCGGTTAGCAACCGGAACGTAAGTCTCCATAAGCGAAAATTTTGGCTTCAAAATTTTCGCTTATGGTGCTTACGTGCAGGTTGCTGCTTGGCGTAGCCGTCCTAAACGACAAGCAAAGCTGCCCTAAAAAAATAGCACTCCCCACAATTCCTTCTAAGACCTAACGGAATTGCAAAAAGTACTGACAATTACTGCCCGGTGGCAGTCGTTATTAATTTAAAATCATGATAGCACATTTTTAGGTCAAAGGGAATTAATCTCTTTTTGGCGCTTTATTGACTTTGCTTCAATTTACGGTTAATCGACTCAGCTTGTTTTCGAGCACCAATCAGACATATCAAGTAAATCAAAACATAAACGATGAGGAAAATGATTGTAAAGAAAGCCAATTCAACAAAATTGAGTGGGAACCAACCGGCCAAGATGGCTAAGGGCAGGAAACCAAAGTAGGTAATCAGTAAGTGGACAACAGTCATTTTGACGATACTCCAATCAGTTTCGGTAAAGACAAGTGACCCCAGCGTAAATACAACTCCCATAAGCGCCCATAAGATTGCTGAAACGATGGTCGCATTAAGTGAGCCGTTAAACTTATCGACAAACGCTGGTGCTGAGGGGGAATAAGAAGTTGCCCCGTTTAAAGAAGCGAAAACAACTGAGAGGATAAAGCCGATAAATACCCCTGACACAATCCCGATTACAGCTTGGATGCACATTCGTTTGATCATGATAATCGCTCCTTTACTTTCTTTAGATAACGCCTGGAAGAACTGGTTTGGGTGCCATTTTTGAAATGAATGATAATGATACCGGTCGAAGACACTTCAAATTCCTTAACGTATTCCAAATTAATGATTTCCGTATTTGAAATTCTGATGAAATTTTTGGGAAGAGAAGCTGCCAGCTCGTATAATCGTTTGTTAACTTGTAGTTCAGTGCTTCCAAGCGTTTTGACGTAGACATTTTTCTGGCTGGTGTAAAAGGACAAACACCGTGATAGCGGGATCAGGTGATTGCGATTAAAATCTTTACCAACGATGGTTTCTTGACCAGCTCCTTCAGCAAGGGCGATCATCTGATTAACCAGCTTATTTTGCTGCCTGATTCCCAATATAACAATATCAGGATCTAGGTTATCGATTATTTTAACGTGAACCTTCAAGATCCTCACCTCCTGAATTTATCATAGGCTAACGATTAGATTAATGATACTGTTTTAAGATAACTGGTTGATATGTAGGATAAGTGGTAAAAAAGGACTTGGGACGTTAATCGGCAAATCGTTTGTGAATGCAACTTAGTTTTCGATTTCTGCATTGACTAAACTTGCGATAAACGGCTAATCGTCGCCATTTAAGCTAAAAAGGCAATGCATCCAAACGAGAATGCATTGCCTTTTTAGCTTAAATTCTGGGATCAAATTGCCTTTCATCCCATTTTCTTGAAATTCCAAATATAATTGAGAGAATATCACTAACTAAAATCGTTAGTGCATCGCATTCATGGCGATAAGAAACGAAAGCGCATCGAATATATTATGGACGATGTATGACACCCAGATTGACTTGCTGCGAACAAAGATGGAATTGAGGAAGAATCGAGCAACCCCAATGACAAGTAGCATCTGAACGAGATTCCAATTGTAGGTCTCAAAGTGAATCAAACCAAACAGAATCATCGATGCCAGCATGGCAATTCCAAGGCCCGAACGGCGACTAAAGTGGTAGTACTGAATGAGCAAGGCAGCTACCACCAAAAAGATGGTCAGACTCACCACTTCTTCACTCATTAAATCGAATAGATCCGAAATAACTTCATGAAAAAGCATTAATCCTTTGTTGGCAGCTGAGCCGACTTGAGCTGCTTCACCATTTTCGTTAGTGGAAAAACCAGCTGAATTTAAACTATAAATTGCAAAAAGCGAGTAGGCAACTTGAACAATCAGCATGACCACTGCAAACCACCAGTCGGACCAGCGTGGTCGTCTAAACAATTTCTTGAGTTCGCCGTTACTGAAATACCAAGCAATTGCGATAAAAATAAAGGTCGGCAAAATATCATCCATCAACGCCATCACCCAGTATGGATGGAAAGTAAAGGACGCGGCAAACCCGATCCAAGCAATAGTGCCACCCAACATTAAGATGAGCAACGTCCAGAGACGCCACTGCTCAAGTTGAACGTCGAGTAACGGAAATTCCCGCTGATCCTTTTTTCGTTCAAATAAAAAGTGCTTCATGTTATCAACCCCTTATCCCCTAATTAAGTATTATTAACAGGTAATATTTTAACGCAAAGAATGGAATGGGGCGACGATTTACACCTGATGGTGGCGCACTTTACAAATAAAACCGTTCAGCGGCAATCAACTCCAAATTCATTGGTGCCGATTACGATTCCGCAGGTTATTTCTTTAATACCCGAACCCTAAACACGGCGTCAATTTTACTGAGTCGTTGAATCAATTTATTATCTTCTTCGTTTTTCAAGTTATCCAAATCAATGATGGTATAAGCAACGCCGTCTTTGGCCGCGTTACTCATGCTTTCGATGTTGATACCGGCATCAGCCAAGGCTGTCGCAATTTGGCCGACCATGTTGGGAATGTTTTTATGGATCAGGGTAATGCGATAGGGGGCATTAAACGGAACTTGGAGATTTGGTAAGTTGACCGAATTTAAAATATTCCCGGTTTCAAGATACGTCATGATCGTGTTGGCTCCCTGAGTTGCCCCATTTGCCTCGGCTTCAATCGTTGAACCACCAATATGTGGGGTTACCACGACGTCGTCACGATTGAGCAAGATATTTTCACCAAAATCGGTGTAATAAGTTCTGATCTTGCGGGCGTCCAATGCGTCGACCGCAGCTGCATTGTCAACAATGCCACCTCTGGAATAGTTAAAAAGTTTAACGCCGTCTTTCATGATCTCCATTTGCTCGCTACCAATTAGGCCGGTGGTTTCTTCATTCTTTGGAACGTGAACGGTGACGTAATCGGCGTGGGCCAACGCTTCACCCAGCGTTCTCGCCCGGGTGATGTTGGTTGAAATGTGCCATGCCGCATCAGCCGATAAGTAAGGGTCATAGCCAATGACTTTCATTCCAAGGGCGCTGGCCGCATTCGCAACCAATGAGCCAACGTGGCCGACACCAATGACGGCAAGGGTTCGACCGGTTAATTCAGTCCCCTTAAATTTAGTTTTGTCTTTCTCAGTTCTTAATGAAATGTCAGCGCCACTGTTATGAGCAGCATAATCTGCGGCGGCAAATAAATTTCGTGATGAGGCAATCAACAAGGCGATAATCAGCTCCTTAACCGCATTGGCATTACTCCCAGGAGTATTGAAAACGGCCGTTCCATTATTGGTCGCCTTGTCTAAAGGTATGTTATTATAGCCGGCTCCTGCCCGGGCAATTACCTTAAGGCTCTTTGGAAATTCCTGATCATGTAAATTGACGGAACGGATTAAATAGGCATCCGCGTCATCTGTTTTATTAATTTGATAATCGTCGGTAAATTGATCCAAACCTGCTTGCGCAATTGCGTTATATGTTTTTACTTGATACATGTCTGTTCCTCCTAATGATTCTTTTCAAAGTTGTTTAAGAAATCAACGAGGGCTTGAACGCCTTCAGTTGGCATTGCATTGTATAGGCTGGCCCGCAAGCCACCCACACTTCGATGACCTTTCAGGTTCATTAAGCCGGCATCCGATGCGGCTTGGATGACTTGCTTATCAAGATCGGCGTCATCAGTTGTAAATGGCACGTTTGTTAATGAACGATCAGATTGCTTGATATAGTTGGTGAATAGTTTGGATTCGTCCAAGAAATCATAAAGCAGGCTCGATTTCTCGCGGTTGATCTTTTCAATTTCTGCAAGGCCGCCTTGTTGCTTGAGCCATTTAAGAACGAGGCCAGTCGCATAAATTGCAAAAACCGGTGGCGTATTAAACATCGAATTTTTCTTAACAAATAACGAATAGTTGAGGATACTTGGGATGTGTTCGACTGGTTTAACCAGATCATCTCGAACAATGACGATGGTCACGCCGGCAGGGCCGAGGTTCTTTTGCACACCGCCAAAGATTAAGCCAAAGTCGTTCACGTTGTATTCTTCCGCCATGAAATTGGATGACAGGTCACCAACCAAAGTGACGTCGCCATGTTCAGGCAAAGTATGGTAAGCAGTTCCTTCAATCGTGTTGTTAGTCGTGACGTGAAGATAGTCATACTCAGCTGCGGAAAGTGGTTTATTTGAGTGAGGGAGTTGTCGGTAGTGATCGGCTTTGGTTGTGGCCAGGACGTTAACAGCCACACCCAAATTGGCTGCTTCGTCACCTGCACGAGTTGCCCAGTGACCACTGTCTAGTAAGGCAATTCGTTTGTGATTAGTGGCGAGATTGAGTGGCACTGCGGCAAATTGGCCGGTGCCGCCACCTTGGAAAAATAATACATGATAGTTGTCGGGGACATGCATCAAATCACGAATATCTTGTTTAGCCGTATTGATGATGTCGTCAAACATGGCAGAACGATGAGAAATTTCCAAAATGCTCATACCAGTTCCCTGAAGTGATGGCAACTCTGCTTGAATTTGCTTAATCACCGGATCCGGTAGCGTTGCTGGTCCTGCCGCGAAATTATAAACCGTCATAGCTCAAAACTCCCTTTATCGTAAATTAAAAGCTCCCACAGATTGACCCTGTGAGAGCTCGTTAGCATAGCAGTTTTAACGGCCTCACAGTGTGATGTAACATCATCCGTGTAAGGCCTTTTGTCGAAAATATCGCACTAAAAGATGGCCTACCCGCATGACACCGTAGACCAGGAGGATGATTTAATTGTAAAAGTCATTAATTTCACGTTCATGTGAATACCTCCATTTCTTATAATTAAAATCTAACAGAACCCACAGACAAATGCAACAGTATTTTGAATAATTTTACAGGACAGGGGTTTACTTGAACATAACCATCATGGTAAGTTTTAAGCAGCCAATTGAATGATGAGATCTACCTAAACATACTTAAGAAACATTTTGGAGGAAACCAACATGACTGACTTTTACTTCATTCGCCACGGCCAGACTGCGGCAAATGCCATTGGCCTAAAGCAGGGAATCATTAATACGGAAGTGACATACCTTTCGGAAACTGGAAAGAAACAAGCGGAAAGTTTGCATCAGGGTTTCGATATCTCGTTTGCGGATCAAATCATCGCAAGCCCATTACAACGGACTAAAGATACCGCAAACATTTTAAATCAGAGTGCGAACTTACCGATAACCTATGACAAACGGCTACTGGAAATTTCCTATGGCGATTGGGATGGTCAGAAGAACGCTGAGTTGGAAGAGAAGTATCCAGAAGTATTTGATCACGTTTTAAATGACGTGCTGCCAACTTACGTCACGGTGGCGGGTGGCAATACCGAATCGTTTGAAGACGTTATCGCCAGAGCCCAGGACTTTATGGGCAGCGTGAGTCAGAAATTCCCTGATGGTCAGATCATTGTCGTCACCCATGGCTTCACAATCAAGGCTGCGGTGCTGGCTGCGATGGGTTCCCCAAAAGAAATGATGGTTATCGAAGAACCCGATAATACAAGTGTGACCAAGATTACGTATGCCCCTGAAAACCACTCATATTATCTGCGCTACTATAACCGAGTTGTTCATTCAGGCTTTTAGGCTTTTGGTTGACAAAATGTGGTGATTCCGTTATATTTGGTGCAGATATCAAACGAGGAGGGAATCACCCATGCAATTTGTAGCCGTACAATCAACTTGTTGTCAGATGTGTCCAGCTCAAGTTAACGCTGAGGGTGGTCTCTTTAAACAATCCATTTGTTAGAGTAAGTGTGATTTGATTCGCTTATCAATGGATTCTGGAGTGTCACAGTTTCGGTGTTAACTGGAGCTGTGGCACTTTTTTGTTTGGAATAAATAACACGTTCAATTTTGACGTATTTAATCTATAGATACACCAAATCAGGGAGATCCATCATTATTTTGGAGGAGAAAACATGAGAAAGTTAAGAATGTTATTGCTGGTCGCAGTCATTGGAATAATCACAGTTGGTTTAGCGGCTTGTGGGCAGTCCAGTAAGCAAAAAACAAATTCCAGCAAGAGCCAAACTTTGAACCTCAGTACGACCACGCCACTAGATACAATTGATATTTCTAAATCAACTGGTTATGGCCAGACAGGGAATGCGTTTGAAAGCTTTTATCGCCTTGGCAAGAATGGGAAGCCAACCGCTGGCCTCGCTCAAAGCACCAAGAAGTCTAAAGATGGCAAAACGTGGACATTTAAATTACGCAATGCCAAATGGAGCAATGGTGATCAAATCACTGCGCAAGATTTCGTTTATTCATGGCGGCGAACTTTGAATCCCAAGACTAAATCAACTTACGCTTATTTATTTAGTGGGATTAAGAATGCCGACAAGGTAAACGCTGGTAAGCTTTCACCAAATGCCGTTGGGATTAAGGCGACTAATAGCAAGACCGTTGTCGTTCAACTCGAAAAACCAATTGCCTACTTCAAGGTTCTCATGTCCTATCCACTCTTTGGCCCTCAGAACCAAAAAGTTGTTGATAAATATGGAAAGAAGTATGGTACTCGTTCACAATATATGGTTTATTCAGGACCATTTACAATTAAGAACTGGAACGGAACTGGCAACAAGTGGCAATTTGTGAAGAACAATCAATATTGGGATAAGGGCGTTGTTAAGCTTAAGAAGATCAACTATACGGTGGTTGCCAGCCCAACAACTGGTTTGGAACTCTACCAACAGGGCAAGCTTGACTTGACGCCGCTATCCAATCAGCAAATCAAGAATTACAAGAACAACTCAGAGTTCAAGCAGTACCCTTACTCACTGGTGAGCTTCTTGGAATATAACTTTAAAGATGCTAATAGCACGAAACGCAAGGTGATGAGTAACCGAAACATTCGGACAGCGATTTCACTTTCCATTAATCGCAAGCAGTTGACCAAGAAAGTGTTAGGGGATGGATCAGCAACTCCAACCGGCTTTGTCGCCTCTCAACTTGCCAGCGACCCAAGAACGGGGACTGATTTTGCCAAGCAGCAGGCGGTTGCTAATACAGTTGACCATAACGAAAAGCTGGCTAAGCAATATTGGGAGAAGGGGCTGAAACAAGTTGGAGTCAAAAAAGTCAATTTGTCGATTTTGGCCTCAAGCGATGATCAAACCAGTAGTCCAGTGACCCAGTACTTGAAGGCACAGTTTGAGAAGGTTCTGCCAGGGATGACGTTAAACATTCGCAACGTGCCTGGCCAAGTTGCAACCCAGGACGCCTTGAAAGGTGAGTTTGACATTTATCTTTCTGGCTGGGGTGCCGACTTCAATGATCCAATTTCATTCTTGCAAATTCCTGAGTCCGGGACGGCTTATAATTATGGTAAATATCGTAATGAAACTTATGATAAGCTGATCAATCGAGCCCAGAACCGTGATGCCAATAACGCCGGCCAACGTTGGGATGATTTGGTTCAGGCTGCCAAAGTATTTAACAAGGATCAAGGAATGACACCACTTTATCAACAAGTCACTTCCTACTTGCAGAAGCCTTCACTGAAAGGTGTGATTCACAATACTGCCGGTACTCAGTGGAGTTATAAGTACGCTTATATGAAGTAAATAGCATGTTAGAAGAGACTGGGATTAGGCGATTTGATCCCAGAATTTAACGAAAATGACCAATTATTCCTGATTTTGGAATAGTTGGTCATTTTTGTTAAATGGCAGGGATCAGCCGTTTGGCGCAGCTTTTATCTAGGTGACTATGGGGATCTATGTGAATGATCATCGATTGAAAATTAATATATGTACCAGCCTCTTTTTATTGTAATTGAAGGTAATTTTAATTTTCTAATTTTTCTGCCATTTTTGTTGTTTCCGTGCTAAACTAAAGGGAATCAAACATCATATGAGGTGATTAAATGACAAGAAAAATTGCTGTTATTGGGATGGGAAATGTTGGCTCAACGGCCGCACATTACATAGTTGCTTGTGGATTTGCGGATGATTTAGTGTTGATCGATACCCGGGAGAAAAAGGTTGAAGCAGACGCTACGGATTTTGAAGACGCGATGTCAAATTTGCCTTTCCATACAAACATTACGGTTAATGATTATTCGGCGTTGAAGGACGCGGATGTGATCATTTCGGCATTAGGAAACATTAAACTGCAAGACAATAAGAATGATGACCGCTTTGCTGAATTACCATTTACCAGTAAGGCCGTCAAATCGGTTGCCCAAAAGATTAAGGATTCAGGATTTAACGGGATTATTGTTGATATCTCCAACCCTGTGGATGTGATTACGTCCATGTATCAACAGATTACCGGTCTACCAAAGAAACACGTCATTGGGACTGGAACGTTGCTTGATTCATCCAGAATGAAGCGGGCGGTGGCTAAAGAATTAAACATCGATCCACGTTCGGTTTCAGGCTATAACTTAGGTGAACACGGGAACTCACAATTTACTGCTTGGTCAACGGTTCGCGTTTTGGGTCATCCAATCACGGAAATTGCCAAACAACGAGGCTTGGATTTAAACAAGTTGGATAAGGCTGCCCGTGAAGGCGGTTTCAATGTGTTCCATGGCAAAAAGTACACCAATTATGGCGTAGCAACCGCTGCGGTTCGTTTGGCAAATACGGTTATTAGTGATTCAAGAACGCAATTAGCCGTATCAAACTACCGAGAAGAGTTGGACACTTACTTATCATACCCAGCAATTGTGGGCCGGGACGGCATCCTTGAAAAAGTGCAACTGGACTTAACAGATGAAGAAAAAGAAAAATTACAGACCTCTGCTAACTTTATTAAGACGAAGTTTAAGGAGTCGATGAATAGCTAGTGTGCGGAGAGAAGCGCTTAGGTGCGGTTATATAAGGGTCTTACCCGAAAATCCTGGTTTTGGGATTTTTGGGTAGGACCCTTATATTTTGAGCGCCTGCTTCTCGGAGCACCATTAGTCAATGTAACAAGTCCAAATCACACCCTCAACGATCCGAAACCACTAGATTCTTACTCATTCGCCAAACTTTCTGAGCAGCACGATCCAGATTGATTTGCTTAACAATGTGATCCAGAGTTGTCGCATCGTGCTGATCCTCGTCTTCTTCAGCGGTGTGTACCTCAAAACTATGGTAAATAACGGTGTGACCACTAATTTCAAACCAATTAGGTGTCAACTGTTTTTCCTTGTTAGTAATGTTCTTGTCTGGCCACACTAAATAACGGGTGGTGCCGTTTGTCTTTGAAAGTTCAACTTGCCATCCTGACCTCAAGTCGGAAACTTCCTGCCACCGCTGGATATGCACGTGGTTGATCGCATAATAGATAATGCTAGCATATTGAAGTTTGCGGTTAGTTTTAAGACTAGCTGTCGATAACGGCTGATATTTAGTGGTTTTAGTTTGGCGTGGATGGCCAATTTGGCCGGCAGACTTATCAACTTGTCCTTGAGTAATGAGCACTAAGCCAATCAATCCAAGTCCAAGGAGAAATAAGCTGATGATGAGCCTAGATCGTTTGCGCAATCTCAATTCCCCCCTGCCAAAATAATGATTATTGCTGTTATTGGTATCATTTAAGCGCAAATGATACCAATAAGGAAACGATGAACCTGTAAAACAACCTTAACGAACAAGCACATATAGCCAGTAAACCGCAAAACCAATACACAAGCCAATGGACCCCAACACTAAAATTCTGACCGAGCAAACAAACGTCTTGGTCTTTACCTGTTCTGCCGTAAACAGTCGCATTTGCTTAAAGATAAGTGGGATTGCCAAGATGATTGAGATCAAAGCAACTGGGTAGACTCCTAAAAAAATTGCCAAGAAGATCAATAGAATTGCCAAAACATTGGTAGCGTTAAAGAGAAAGACCGCCCGGGGGACGCCAATATAATGAACGATTGTTTTACGATCATTCAGTCGATCCTCTTCATCGTCACAGATATTATTTGCCAGCATGATGTTGGCGATCCAAATAAATAATGGTGCCGCAGCGAGCAAAATTTCCCATAACAATTCAGCATTCCAAGTGAAAATTTGATAGGAATTAATGTAAACTGAAATAAGAACAATCATGACCCCCATCGTAAACCCAGAGGCAATTTCCCCAAATGGCGTGCTGGAAATTGGTCGTGGCCCCGATGAATACAGGATCCCGATCGCAAAGCAGAAAATTCCCATCCACAGCAATGGCAGGCCGACCTTATACGTGAGATACAGGCCGATCCCAGCTGATGGAATGATAAAGGCAGCGAGGATAAAGACCACCAAAGCGGGGGAGATATGTTCGCGGCCAATGATGTTTGTTTTTGATTTGTACTCGTCTTTGTCCGAGTGGTAGTAGTCGTTAAAGTTGTCCAGCACGTTAACAGTTGCATCAAATAGAATCATTGCAATGAAGAAAAGTGTGGCGTACAGGCCATTGACGGAACCCAGAAAATACCAGCTGAAAAAGAGGCCGGTGATAAACGGGAAGAGACTGGCACTCAAAATTTTAAATTCAATTAATTCGGTAAACGTCGCTAAATTCATTAAAATCCCCACAATCTGCTAAAATAATTTCAGAACCTACATTAGATTATACCAAAGGAGCTCCACCATGACGCTGACAAATCGCACCCCAGAACCTAAAGTTGAATCGTTATTTAATGAATTGGCCCCAAATTATGATTCGATGAACTCATTAATTAGTCTCGGATTACACTGCAATTGGCGCCGGTTTGCCATGAAACGCCTGAGTATCCAGCCAGGCGCTTTTGTGATTGACGTCTGTTGTGGGACGGGTGATTGGACAGTAGCGCTTGCCCAAGCAGTGGGTCCAGCTGGCCGGGTTGTCGGCTTAGATTTCAGTGATGAGATGCTCAAAATCGCCGCTAAGAAAATCAAGGCTGCTAAAGTTGCCGACCGGGTGACCCTGGTTCGCGGGGATGCCATGCACTTGCCATACGAAGCTAATGCGTTTGACATCGCCACAATTGGTTTTGGCTTACGAAATGTTCCCGATGCCAATCAAGTGTTGGCCGAGATGGCCCGAGTCGTTCATCCAAATGGTCAGGTTGCGTCGCTTGAAACCTCTCAGCCGACATCGCCGGTTATTAAATTTGGCTGGCAGATTTACTTTAAATTAGTACCAATTATGGCAAAATTTGCGGTTAATAAATACCGGGAATATGCCTATCTGCAACGAACAACCAAGGAATTTGTGTCAGCCAAACAGTTGGCCCAAATGTTTCGCCAAGCCGGGATGACTGACGTTTCATACCGAATGTTGACCTTTGGCGCGGCGGCATTTCACCTTGGCCGGGTGGAAAAATCAAAATAGCGCTTGCCAACCCTGATTAAAACGGCTATCATGTAATTAACTTATTCTAAGGAGTTTTTAATGATGACCAATAATAAAGAAACTCAATTGAATAGTTGCCGATATTACTTTTGGTTTTTCCAGATCTGATCTGTGATAAGCCAAGAGATTTTCATGATGGAAATTAAAGGCCGCGCAGATCAGCAATTGACTGTGCGGGATTAAACCAATGGTGGGTCCTTTTCAGTCAATCAACTGACTGCGAAGGACCCTATTTTTGTAGGACCGCTGCGCTAGGCAAAAACTTCCACATAAGCACCTCGGCCAAAAATTTCAAGCCCGGGAATTTCTGTCCAAGGAGACTTATGCTCCAGTTTCTAAGCGCCTGGCTCCGCTCACTTTTGTAGGACAGCTGCGTAAAGCAGAAGTCTGCGTGTAAGCACCACTGAGAAAAATTCCAGAACCGGGAATTTCCCTCGGCGGAGACTTACACTCCGACTTCTAACCGCTTTACTTCGCTCACTTTTATTTAGGAGGAATACACTATGAGTAAATTATCAGACAAGATGAACAAACGGGTGGCTGCGTTAACGCCCGCCGCAATTTTAACCTTCAACCAGAAGATTTCAACGATTCCAGATATTGTGAAGCTAACTTTGGGTGAACCTGACTTCAATACCCCGGAGCACGTGAAACAAGCTGCCGTTAAGGCGATAGATGACAACGAAAGCCACTACACCAATTCAAGGGGAACCGAGGGCTTGCGAAAAGCGGCAGCGGGCTTTTTGAACAAAAAATACGGTCTCAATTATGATCCGGCAACTCAAGTCTTAATGACTGCTGGGGCCACTGGCGCCATTTATTCGTCGTTAACCGCAATGCTCAATCCTGGCGATACGGTCATTATTCCGACCCCAATTTTCCCACTCTACATTCCGATCGTTCTCTTAGCCGGTGCTAAACCAGTCTTTGTGGATACTTCGGATAATGGTTTTGTGTTGTCGCCAGAAAAGTTGCAGGCGGCCATTGATGCCAACAAAGACACCGTCAAGGCAGTTATTTTAAACTTCCCTAATAATCCAACCGGGGTTACATATCATAAAGATGATTTGCAAAAGCTTGCGGATGTGATTTCTAAGTACGACATGATTTGTTTGAGCGATGAAATCTATAGTGAATTGACATACGATGGTACTCATGTATCGATGGGCACCATTTTGCCGGAACAAACATTAGTAATGAATGGCGTTTCCAAGTCCCACGCGATGACTGGCTGGAGAATTGGGATGATTTGCGGCCCTGAAGATATTATCAGCGAAGTGGCGAAAGTCAGTGAGTTTACGATTACATCTTTGGCAACCAACACGCAGGCAGCTGCTGAAGAGGCCTTCAAGAATGGCTTTAACGACGCCCAACCGATGAAAGAGACCTACTTAAAGCGCCGGGACCTCTTGGTTGACGGTCTTGAACAAGCTGGGTTTACTTGTCCGAAACCAACTGGTGCCTTCTACGTGTTTGCCAAGATTCCTGAAGGCCTTGATCAACACAGCGTCGACTTTTGTTATGATTTGGCCAAGGAAGCGAAAGTGGCGTTAATTCCTGGCAAGTTCTTCGGCGCCGGTGGTGAAGGCTACGTTCGAATTAGTTATGCCGCAAGTACCGAAGCATTGCAGACGGCAGTGAGCCGAATTCAGAAGTACGTCGCTGACAAGCAAGCAGCAGTCAAGTAAATTAAAGGAGTTTCAAAAGATAATGAAAATTTTAATGTACACCTCACGTCCCGATGAAAAGGCCCCGATTGATGAATGGGCCAAGCAAAATGGCGTTCAAGTTGATACCAACACGGTTCCTTTAAGTGAAGAAACTGTTGATCTGGCTAAGGGTTATGATGGTATTTCGGTTTTACAACATGGTTCAGTTGGCGGCCCCGAAGTCTACCGGAAGTTACACGAATTTGGTATCAAGCAAATGGCCTTGCGCAGTACCGGCTATGAAATTGTTGACCTCAAAGAAGCTGCCAAGAATGATTTGGTTGTCACCAATGTGCCCGCTTACTCCCCCCGTTCAGTGAGTGAGTTAGTTTTAGCCCACGTTATGTGGTTATTGCGCCATCTGGGTGAGGTTAAAGAACGGGAAGATCAGGGCGACTTTAGCTGGAAGGGCATCGAAGCCAAAGAGATTCATACTTTAACTGTTGGAATTATTGGCGCCGGCAAAATTGGCAGCGCGGTTGCCCGAATCTTCAACGCGCTAGGAGCCACAGTGATTGCAGCTGATCCAATTCACCGGCCTGAATTGAATGATACTCTCACCTATGTTGACCACGAAACGGTCTACAAGACGGCGGACGTCATTACAATGCACACCCCGTTGACTGACGAAACCCATCACATTATTAACGCTGACGTGTTCAAAGAAATGAAGCCGACTGCGATCTTCATCAATGCTTCGAGAGGACCGGTAGTTGACACACCAGCTTTGGTTGCCGCCTTAGAGAATCATGAGATTGCTGCGGCTGCGATTGATACGATTGAAGGGGAAAATGGCATTGTGGGCCAAGATCTATCCGGCAAGCCGATTAACAATGAGAATCTGAAAAAATTGCTGGCAATGCCAAACGTGAACGTCAGCCCCCACATCGGTTTTTACACAGAAGTGGCTGTTCAAAACATGGTTCAGTTTGCCTTAGATGACGTGATGGCAGTGTTAAACGGCAAGCAAAGCCCTCACCAAGTCAGTGACTAACGACAGGAGTCCGGAAAATGCGTAGAAAAGATCGTGAAGTAACTGATATTAACGAAATTAAGGCCATTTTGCATGATTCTCATGTTATTCATAGTGGCTTTCGCACGGATGACTATCCTTATGTCGTGCCGACAAATTTTGGCTATGAATTTGATGACGCCAATCAGCTTACCCTGTATATTCATGGTGCCCCGGTTGGTCACAAACGTGATTTGATCAAGCAAGACGGGCGAATGGGATTTGAAATTGATGATGGCGGCCAGTTGATGACGCCAGAAGATCCCAAGGAAAATACGCCCAGCTTTGCCTATCGGAGCGTGATGGGTTATGGGGATGCGGAACTGGTTGACGATCCGGCTGTAAAGCGCCATGCCTTGCAAGCCTTACTGTCACACGAAACGGGGCAATCCTTGGATGAGTTTGCCATTTCTGAGAAGACGATTGGTTATGTTGGTGTGATTAAGGTTACCGTGAAGGCTTATACGGCGAAGGAACATGTGGCCGGGGAACCGGGATTTAAATAAAAACAACTGTTTGAATATCAATTCGAATGCAAGTATGATCTGGTAAGAATCGAATCGTCGGGTCATGCTTTTTATTGTCGTAATGACTATGAAATCGATTACTAAGATTAACCTGTTATTTACCAACTTATGTTAAAATAAAATTGTTTAAAATAGTTGCCATGGTGTCTGGAAGCATCGTGGTTCAGAGAAAAGTAAGAGGGGGAGTTGTCATGGATAACAATATTTATAAAAGGGGAAGGCTGCATTCAATTATCAAACTGTTGTTTGCGACCGTTGCAACGATGCTGTTTGCCCTATCGTTTAATATGACGGGGGGGGGGG
>NZ_AZEI01000022.1:63556-119811 GCF_001436255.1 Lentilactobacillus rapi DSM 19907 = JCM 15042
GGTGGCACTGATGCTCAGCATAATGCTTGGCTTCATGACAATGTCAATTCAGCCTGGACGACGCAAGAGGCTGCGGACGCCATTGATCCAACGGCCACCGGTAAGATTGATGAATGGATGCCAGATAAGGACTTACAGGCGATTGTTTTGAAGCAATTGCAAAATGATAAAGTTGCTGTAACTTCCGTTGATCAAATTACAAAACAGATGTTAGAGGACCACCTAACTATCATCTATACGGCCGTTAATCCAAGTAGTCAAATGAACAGTAAAGACATATTTCAACATTTGTTGAATGTCCAGTCATTAACTGGATTACAATATGCAAAGAATTTAACGTCAGTATCTTTCCATAGTTATCTTGGAGCATTTGAGCAACACGATTTACCATTCAGAAATGGTTATTTGAGTGATATCAGTAGTTTAGGATTGTTAACCAAAATGAATAGTGTTGATATTCAGAGAAATAATGTTCATGATATTAGTGCTGTTTCCAATATGCAACTGGGATCTGGAAGCGGATTTAGCTGGAACTCAATTACGGATGTATCGCCACTTCAAAAGTCGAAGGATACTATCGGATCGGGTATATCTCTTACTGCAATGATTTATATGCTACCAAGCATTACATTGAATGCAAGTGTTTCAAGTTATACGATGTCATCATTTATCATAAAAAATATTGATGGGGCTAACGTCCCTATTACTCCCTATTACTATGATACCTATCAACAGTCTCTCAGCACAGCATTTGCGAAAAAATATATTAGTACAGCTGAGGGTGGGGCAAGTAATGAGCCTGTCCAGGAAGTTAAATGGACAGATTTGGCCAAAGCTGGTAATTCTGGGTATTTAACAACTTATTGGAGGGACACTCTGTTTGGACTTCCTACCTCTCCATACGAGGGTGTAGTGGTTCAACCATACACACTTGATCCAAACGTTGGGAATCTGACTGTTAGATTCATTCAAAAGAACGTAGATGGTGATAGTGAAAAGGACCTTTACCCACAGCAAACTTTATCCGGAGCTGATGGGGCGTCATTTAACTTGAAGACGAACACTGATATTCAAAACATTATCCAGTATCTTGAACAAAAGTATGGGTTCACTGGTTACACAGTTGATGGTAATGAGTCGGGTAATTACAGTAAGACAGCTACGCCAACTGTTAAATATATTTTTAATAAAGAACCTGCGGCTGCCCAACCAGTAACCGTCAATTACGTTGATGCCGCTAATGGAAATTCAATTGCGACAAGTAAGCAGTTTACCGGTAAAATTGGTGATTCTTATGATGTGGGGTTAACGTCAAGCTACAAGTTAGATGTTTCAGGTTACACTTTTAAAGATATTAAGACCGGATCTGATCCGGTTACAGGTAAATTAGATAATACTCCGAAGACGGTAACGTATGAATATACCAAGAATAGTACGCCAGTAAACCCGGTAAACCCAATCAACCCCGTTAACCCTGTAAATCCGGTTACCCCGGTTAGCCCAACACCGACTCCAACGCCGACTCCATCAACTCCAACAGTAACCACGCAGCCTTCAACCCCAGGCATTGCCAAAAAGGGTGAAGCCGTTTATGCTTTGAAGAAGATCTACATGTATAGTAATAAAGACTTCAAGCAGAGCGAACAAGTTGCGAGTTATGCCAAGAAGCCGCGGATTAATCGGCCGATGTTTGTGGTCACCGATTATGCTAAATCTAAAGCTGGTAACTTACGGTATGTCGTTCGCGATGTCAACCACCACAGCAAGACCGCTGGCAAGAAGGGCTACATCACCGCTGACTATGCCTTTGTTCGCCCAGTTTACTACCACAGTTCTCACAAGACATTGACAGTCATTAATCCACGTGGTGTCAATGAATATAAGAACAAGAACTTGACTGGTAAAGTTAAGAACTTCAAACAAGGCACGCAACTCAAGGTAAAGGGCTTTGTTAAGCATAACTTGACCACTCGTTATCTCTTGAGTAATGGTCATTACATTACTGGAAACCGCAAACTTGTGATTGCTGGTAATCAGAAACAACCTAAGCAAATCAAAGTTAAGAAAGCCATTTACCGCTACAACAATGCTAACTTTGGCAAGCACAACAAACTTATCAAGAAGGGCACCGTGTTGAAAGTGAAGAAGTGGGAATACTCACATCCATACTCAACCACGACCTTTGGTGCTAAACGTTATGCAGTTGCTGGCGGTTATGTAACTGCCAATAGCAAGTATGTGAAAGTAATTAAATAGACTCAATAGTCTTAAACCGACGGGCAAATTGCCTAGTCGGTTTTTGTTAGAAAAAATCTAGAGGAGAAATGAGTTGTATGCCAAAAACAGTAAAAATTGATAAGTATCCATGAATATACCGCTACTCCTAAAGATAAGGCTGAGTATGAGCAGGGAAAAGCTCGGCTTATGGCAGCTTATAAGTTCATGAAAGCTTGTGAGGACGCTGGTCTGACACAAAGAGAATTAGCTGCTGCCGCAGGAGTTCCCCAACGGACGGTTGCCCGAGTTGAGTTGGCAGATAATACTAGTTTGGACACTTTAGATAAATTAGCAACAACTTAGGTAAGAAATTAGACATCTCTTTAACCTAGTGTAGGCTGACTTATAAGCTTGAATTTGAGAATATGTCGCTACCGATAGCTGAAACTTGGTTATGGTGGCGATTTTTTTGCGTTAACATAACCTATTTGATTCAAGGCTTTAATTTTTCATGGCAAGTGAGCAATATAATTAGCTAATTGCTTAACTTAGTCATTATAAATTAGTAGTTTACACATTAATCACTAAAAAGTTATAAAAACAGTGCGTCAATGTTGCAACAAATTGAGTGGGTTGATATATTGATTGTGGTATCAAGGGGATGCCCAGAAAGTTTTATTGTCTCACGCAATTAAGGGGGAGGTACTATGAAAACCTTTTGTCAGCAGACCCAACGGATACGGCGTTTATTGATATCCGTTGGGGTTGCGATTGTGACATTGCTACTATTGTTAGGAGGGGGAATGACACTTGCCAGAGCTGAGCCGGTTGCTGAAACGACTCAGTCTAGCCAAGTGACAACTGGTGAACCGGCGGCCACACAGCAAGCCGTTGAGCAAACGGTGAATGAAACGAGCCCACCGGCAACTCAGCCGACAGCCGAGCCTCAAGTTGAAGCACAAGCATCGACGCCGGCTCAAGCTGAAACACCAGTCGTTCCGACCGAACAAACCAAAGAACAATCAGCTCCTGAAGCATCGGCAACACCAACCGCTCAACCAGCTGATCAGACAGACGTTTCTCAATCAGAAGCGCCAGTCGACGTTGAACCGGTCAGCGAAACGCCACAAGCCGCACCTAAGCAAGTGGTTAAAGAAGCAGCGGATCAAGTAACCAACCAATCAGCACCAACTGCGACTCAACCAACTCAGGATAAAAATACGGTTGGCAGCAGTGAAGTACCAACAGTGAAACCTGCAGCATCGCAGAAGGCACCGGCTGCTCCCGCAATGAAAGCCAAAGCAGCTCTTGCGGCAGCGGAAGTAACTGTTACGAACGAACAAGAATTAAATGATGCCTTGAATAACGCACCAATTGACGGCACCGTTCAGACGATTACCCTTGGTAGTTCGTTCCAAACAGTTAAAGGATTTTTCATCAAACAGGGTCAAAATGTGACCTTTGTAAACCAAGGTGATCCCGTTCAAATCGATCTCGGGTCCCAGATTAAGGTTGAAAAGGGCGGAACATTGACCTTCAAGGGAAATCAAAAAGATGGCATTTTAATTGTGCCAGCTAAAGATTTCCAGGTTCCTCGAAATAATAAGCTTGGTGCAACTTATGGCGCGCTTTGTATCGATGGCACCGTTGAAATGACCAACACCACCATCAAGAATTTTACGATCACACCGCCACCACCATCTAGTAATGATGCGGTTGTGACCGTCAACGGCGGTAAGTTGACAATGAATGAAAATGCGATCATTACGCATAATCATTTATACGTGGAGACTGACTCCGGTAGCTTGGGGGCTGGCGGCATTTCCGTTACTAATGGCGGCACGGTTATTATGAATAAAGACAGTTATGTAACTCATAATTCAACCGAGTGGGGTATCCAGAATTCTGCAGGTGGGATTTCCGTCCATAAAGGATCCCAGTTAATCATCAACGGAGGCCATATTGACAATAATGCTGGTCCGGACGCTGGCGGAATTGAAGTGGGCTACGTTAATGAACCTAAGTGGAATAGAGATACACTTTCCACCGTCATCATGAACGGTGGTTCTGTGGACGAAAATATCTCTTGGAATCATTCTGGTGGTATTTTCATCAATGGCCATGCCGACGTGACAATTAATGGCGGTTCAATCAGCCGAAATCAAACCGGCTTGATTGGCCTTCAACCAAATCCATATGCCTCAGGAGGTGCCATTGTTGTCCATCAAGGCAATGTGCCAGACGGAAGATTAACGGCCGAAGAGTATAACAAGCTCAATCTTGCTAAATTAACTATCAACGATGCGATCATCGATGGGAACCACGCTGCAGCCGCAGGTGGCGGGATTTACGTTAATTCGAACAACGTCACAATCAATAAAGCCACGATTACCAATAACGTTGCCGATATTTATGGCGGCGGGATATATGTTAGTACCGCAGAATATACCCTGCATCTTGGTAACAGCTTAATTACCGGCAACGAAGCAACTGACGGCTCACCCCGAGGAACAATGATCGCCGGCTCTGGTGGTGGCATTTGGTTCTGCCCAACTGGCGATGCCGAAATCTACGTAACAGACGGCACGGCAATCTATGGTAACAAGGCCCTCAACCAAGGCGATGAAGTGTTGAGCGAAGCGAAAGCTGAAGGCGAAGTGACCACACTTGCCAACAGAATGCTCGGTGGTGGCGGCGTTAAATGGTATCATGACCGGGATGGTCAATCAGAAACAGATCCAGTTAATGTTGACCACGAGACTGCCTTTATTGGCCTGAAAAATGTCACCAGTGATGCCGCTAAAGCAATTGCTGCTAGTTTGGCAACTGTCCTGATCACAGGAAACAAATCACCTCGAGGCGGCGGGATTGGTTCCAATGGCTCAGTTATTTTCGGTAACCAGCTTGTTGGGACTAAGACGATTAAGGTGACTAAGGACTGGCAAATCGAAGGATCGACTACCAAGCCTGACAAAGTCATCATCAACATTGTTCTAGACGATCCTAAGAGCCCACAAAATGGCGGGATTGTTGATTCGATTGAATTGGACGCAAACAGTCATTGGCAAGGTGCCTTTGAAGGGTTGCCAACCAATATTCAATATAAAGTGACTGAAAATGAAATTGAAGGATTTACACCGCTGTACGGTGAATTGAAGGACTTAGGTAATAATGTCTTTGAAATAACTGTGACTAACAAGGCAGGCAAAAAAGACCCGACACCAGATAAGCCCGGCACACCTGACAAGCCAACGACACCACCAGACACACCAAATGTACCAATCGTTCCGGGAACACCTCCAGTAACTCCCGAAACACCAGCAACACCAATTCCAACGCCAGTGAACCCAACCTCAGATACATCAACGCAAGTGACTGAGCCTAGTGATCCAGAGGTGACGGCAACTGAGAATAAAGTGGATGAACCAGCAAAAGTTGTTGATGAAAAAGATGATGCTGTCACACCAAAGCAACAAGTAACTGACAATAAGGTGAATTCACCGGTTGATTTGAGTAAGGACCCTGTAGCAGTTGCGACACCTAAGCAAGCTGTTTCAACTGCCAACCCGGCAGCCAAACAGACTGTTGCGACCTTACCACAGACGGGTGATCAAGAATCACTCAGCATCGTCTTACTGGGAATCTTGCTGCTCATGGTAGCCCTCGGCGGCATTGGCTTGAATAAAAAGTTTAACTAGATAGACGAAACAATATCCCTTCAGGATAAAATGAATTGAAATGCCCGCCAGTCGTAACAGATGATAACCATCACGACTGGTGGGTATTTTTTCCAAAGTTAGTGTAAAGTTTAACTCGGTAAGACCTCCGGCCTTAACAAAATAAAAGAAGACCGTTAATCTTCTAATTGAGTCACCACAAACAATTAGGAAAGAGGAACGGTCTTCCATGTCACAATTGTAGCAGTTATTTTGAATAGTTTAAAGTCTCATCAGTCATTTTTAGAAGCTGAACAAGATATTATGATTCAGGTATCGCAGCTGTTTACGAAGGCTTTTGGGACAGCATTAGAAGAATTGGATCGAGAGCTTTGTTTGGAGCAGAGTGATCAACCGATCCTGCATCGAGATCAACGAACTATTCAGCTAGTTTGTGGCAACGTTAGTTACCGGCGGCGATTAGTTGAACAGGAGGATGGTCGTCACAGTTATTTACTTGATGAATATCTAGGATTAAAACCGCGGGTTAGATATTCAGATTTATTGATTCAACGAGTTTCCCAGTTAGCTTCTAAGGGTGTCTTAAGGTCAGTGGCCGAGGCCGTTTCAGTCTTAACGCCAGTTTCAATGAGCCATCAGACGGTTTGGAAAATTACCCAGGTAGCGGGTCAAGCGATTGATGAGATTCGGATAGCGGAAGCCGATTATCGAGAAACGACAGTGGCTGAACGGAAACAGTTACCTGTCCTTTTCGTTGAAGGCGATGCTTTTATGATTAAGGGTAAAGGTAAATTCCCTAAGCAGCTGATGGTCCACCGCTTTCAAGTTTATGAAGGGGTTAAACTCAATGGTCAGCGTCGTCGTTTGATCAATCGCCATGTGATTAGCAGTTTGAGCCATTCAACGGTGTTAAAGGAGCTTAAGGCATACTTGGATCAGCATTATGATTTAAGTAAAACTAAGTTAATTACCGGCAGCGATAACGGTAGTGGCTATACGCCGAGCGTGTTTGATGATATTGCCGGCATGGCCCAAAGTCACCAACATATTTTGGACCGTTATCACCTGAACCGTAAGATTCGAACGCGGCTAAGTACTTTGCCTAAGCAATTGGTCAATGGGTTAATCAAAACGATTAATCATGGTCATTTTAACCAGATTCCAGCTTATTTGGATACCGCTGAGAGTTTGGCAGTTGATCGGGAAGCGTTAGCGGACGTGCAACTGTTACGAGCTTATTTCAGGCGAAATTGGCCGTCGATTGAGCCATTAGGGAATCCAGGCTTTGCGCACGTCGTGCATAGCTTGGGGAGCTGTGAAAGCAATCATCGCCGGTATACTTACCGCTTGAAGCATCAGGGGCGTAGTTGGACTAAAGCTGGCCTAACGGCCATGCTTAGAGTGATTGATGCGCAACAGAACAATGATTTAGAAGCCACGTTAATTAAGCGCCCAGATTTTGCCAAACCATTAGCACCGAAAATTCCGCGACTAATTCCCAAATTATTAAAGCAAGTGAAAACGACTCATCAGGGAATTCACCACGGATCAATTGTCGCCGACGCGGCATATTCATCGCCCATTGGGCATTTGGCTCAGATTTTTAACAACTCAATTTGAAGTTACCGAGTAAAACTTGACACATACGCACGCGCAAGTGACCGTTATTTCTCCTAAGGGTGTTAATGCATACAACCATAAGAATCTAACGGGGAAGGTTGCCAACTACAAGCAAGGAACGGTGCTCAAGGTTAAGGGAATTGTTAAACATAATTTGACGACTCGCTACATTTTGACAAACGGCAAATACGTCACGGCTAACCGCAAGCTCGTTAAGATGGGCCGCCACGCCCACGTCACAAAGGTGCGGGCTAAAGCGGCGATTAATCGCTACCAGGATGTTAACTTGACCAAGCGCAACCGCCATCTTAAAAAAGGAACAACCTTGAAAGTTCACCGGTATGAGTATTCCCAACCCACTAATCTGAGCCAACATGGGACGCTCCGATATCGGGTTGCTGGCGGCTATATTACTGGTAATGCGAAGTATGTAAAGGCGATTCGATAATAATCAACAAATAATTTGAGGAATCCCCCTAAAGCTTTTGATTCTGGCTTTGGGGGGATTCCTCATTATGGCTTTGCACTTGTTAATGAAATTGAATCACTTATTTATCGACTACGGGATTAACATCAGTAGATTTGGCAGTATGATGTCGTTTGATCGCTCGGTTCGTCAGCATCACAAACAGCATTGCCAAGGCTGCGTAAACGGCACCGCCCAAGCTGATCTTATCTAAGCCAACCAGGCCGGTCATGCTGGAAGCGGTGGCGGATCCAAGCGAAATGCCGAAATTGAAGAAGATGGAACTGAGGGATGACGCCAATACCAATGATTGCGGGTAATCCGATTCTGCCGTATTCAGAAAATGAATCTGGATTGGAGAGTTCATAATCGTGACAATTAAGGTTAAGACGAGCAGGATGCCAAAGCCGGAAACCTTGTTGAGGAGGGCAAACGGCATGAGCAGCAACAAAATAATGTCCACCGTGTAAAATCTGGGCATCAGCCGTAACCCATTCGGCCGGGCAGCGACTGCCCCAGAGAGTCGGTTGCCAAAGATGCTGACAATTCCAAGGACAAACAGCAGCCAATTTAAGCTGGTAGTACTGAAACCAAGCAAGGTGGTTAATAGCGGCCGAACATACGTGTAGTAAGCGTACATCGTTGCGGCCATGAACAGCGTGGAAAAGATAGCAAAATAAATGCGGGGATCCAGCAGGAGGGTCAGCTGATTTTTGATTGAACCTTGAGTTTGTTTGAGGTTGCGGGGCAAGATGAAGACTAACAGGATAAAGGTAATGATGGTTAGCACGGAAATAACATAAAAGGCATAACGCCAACCGAGACTGGTACTGACAGTTACCCCAATTGGGACACCAAAGACCGAAGCGATGCTGAAGCCGGCGAAAATCCAGGAGACTAAGCCAGCTCGTTTATCACGCGGAGCAATCGTGCTGGCAAAGGTCATGACCAGAGAGATGATTGAACCAGCTGTCGTAGCGGTGATCATCCGCGAAATGACCATAAATAGATAATTAGGGGCCAAGCCACTCAGCGTATTACCAATAAAGAAGACGACAATCAATGATAATAAGGTCTTATAGCGACTGTAGCGGCTGGTCAAAACGGTTACGAAGGGGGTGCTGATTGCGTAAACTGTCGCAAAGATGGTGACCAAGTAACCGATTGTTGACAACTTGACGTCAAAGGTGCGGGAGAGATCAGATAACACCCCGACAACAATAAACTCGTTGCAGCCCAGCATAAAAGCAACGAGGACGAAAATGATTGATTGTAATTTGAAACGGCTCATATGTAAATTTCTCTCCTTATGTTAGCTATAAAACGAATTGCACACCGTATTAAATATTAGCATAGAAGATGAGGACAGGGAAGATTAGTTTTTGATGTGAACTAACGATAAAATGAGCGGATCAAAGCGATTAGAGATCGGAGTGTAAGTCGCCTCGAACGGAAATTCCGGTTTGGGGAATTTTTGTTCGAGGTGCTTGCATGCAGATCTCTGCTTTGAGGAGCTGTCCTAACTTGAGCAATTCCTTTGACAGAGTACCTATAACCGTGATGTAATTGATTGTCTTAAAGTTTATCGAATTGTTCATTAAGGGGGCGGGGGCGTGCAAACTAAATCAAAAGCCGCAACAACCAACGATGATAATGCCATCACGATGACAGCGATGTTCAAATTTGTCTTCGGGACCGTTCTCAAACGGCCGTGGATCTTGGCACTCAATGTTGTTGTCCTAACGGTGTTATCGTTTATGGACTTCTTGTTGCCGCAATTTAACCAGTACATTATTGATCATGTCATCCCGAATAAGGATACGGGGCGGTTGGTCATTGTCGTTGGGTTATTACTATTAACCGTGACGATTTCAGGAATTTTCACGTACCTTTCAACATATTTTATGGGGGTGATGAGTCAAGGGGCCATCACGAATCTAAGAAATCAGTTGTACCAATATCTGATTCGGTTGGATACGCACTTCTTTGAATCCAGTAAGACTGGTGATCTCATGGTGCGGCTCACTTCTGATATCAATAACCTGCAAAATTTGATTTCGCCCAACATGCTGTCACTGATTGGGAGCTTATTTACCTTTATCGGCGTGTTGGTCTTCATTTTCTACGTCAATTGGATCATGGCACTGGCGGTCAGTTTAACCTTCCCGTTGATTTTTCTAGTGGTGCGGATTTTTCGGACCCGAATTCGAAATTCTTACCAGAAAGCTCGGCAATCCCAAGCATTGATGACCAATCAGCTGCAAAATACCTTGACCCAAATTCAATTGATTAAGAGTTACACAACTGAAGACTTGGAATCCAGCCGCTTTAGTAAATTGGCTAACCAGAATAAGGATAATATCATTGAAGCAACCCGCAATCAGGCGATTTTCTCGCCACTCATTACTTTTATTCAGTATTTGGGAACGGCGATTGTCTTGCTGCTGGGAACGCTGTTTGTTTTCAAAAGTCAGTTGACAATTGGTCAGTTGGTGGCGTACTTGAGCTATGTGAGCATCCTGCAAAGCCCAATCAGTGCCTTCTCCAGATTACTGAATCAATTCCAGCAATCACTTGTGTCATATGGGCGGATTGTCCATATTATTGGACTGAAACCAGAGATTGTTGACGCGCCGGATGCAGTTAGTTTTCCAACAATCAAGGCTGGCGTCAAGTTTGATCACGTGACCTTCGCGTATGCCTCGGAGGATGCTGAAGATCCGCATAAGGCAGCAATCCAGGACGTGACGTTTGATGTTCCCTTTGGTAAACAGACCGCGTTGGTTGGCCATTCAGGAGCTGGTAAGTCGACGATCACTGACCTGCTTGATCGCTTGTATGACGTGACTAGCGGCCAGATCTACTTTGATGGGGTACCAATTAATCACATTAAATTAAAGTCGTTGCGGCAAAATATTGCCATCGTATCTCAGGACATTTTCATTATCGACGGGACGATTGCGGATAATATTCGGTATGGGACGCCCGGAGCGAGCGATGAAAAAATATGGGATGTTGCCAAGTTGGCCGATATCGATGACTTTATCCATGGCCTGCCAGAACAGTTGCAGACCCAAGTGGGTGAACGGGGAATCAAATTATCCGGCGGCCAAAAACAACGAATCGCAATTGCCCGGGCACTACTAAAAGACGCCCAGATTGTCGTTTTGGATGAAGCCACTGCCTCACTGGACAATGAATCCGAAAAGACCATCCAGCACGCCCTAGAAAATCTGATGGAACAACGAACGTCACTCGTGATTGCCCACCGGTTGTCCACGATTCATAATGCCGACCAGATCCTCGTCGTCGATAATGGCAAGATTGTCGAACGGGGAACGCACGATGAACTGATGCAGATGAATGGGTATTATAAGCAGTTGTATGAGGCGCAGTTTGAGTAGGGGTGCGTGCAATGTAGTATTCTCGTACGGAATTCAATTGAACTAGATGTTCTGAAAAAAGCCCCAGAGTTGCACTAGTTGCGGCTTTAGGGCTTTTAACTTTAGATAATCAATCTTGGATAGACTGATTATCGCATGTGAATTTCTAATTAAATAATTGAAATTTAGAAGTATCTGGATCTCAATTATAAGAGTGGATAAGATGTGATGGCGGACTTTTGTGAAATATGCAAATTGTCCATTACTGTGGACACAAGACGAGAAAACGGTTACATTGAAATGAGCTAAACTTATTAAGTGAAGGGAGGGATAAAGATGGTAAAGGTAAAATTAGATCGTGAAATATTGAATTTGCTGGAGCAAACAGCAAATTTTATGACAGCCAAGGAACTATCAACTAAATTAAATGTTTCGACCAAAACGATTTATAGAGCAATTAATCAAATTAACGATAAAGTTGGAGATCCCAAATTAATTGTCGCTTCAAAAGGAAAAGGAATCCAATTGAATCAAGATCGTTCAACTGATCAATTAACTCAGATGCCAAGTGCCAATTTATCCGCAATGAATTCGTTATCCCCTAGTCGCCGGAGGGAACAAGTTCTCCTACGATTACTATATGTATCATCGCGTGCAATCAAAATTAGTTCAATTTATGAACGATTTTATGTAAGCGATTCCGTAATTAATAATGATGAGAAGGTGATGGAGGACTGGCTTAAGAAGTTCAATTTGACATTGAGAAGAGCTAATAGGGAAATATCAATTTTAGGTGCAGAAGCTGATGTAAGGCGTGCCATTTCAGCCTTAACTGATGTTAGTGGTGTTATTGATTTTAACAATATATTTAGCAAATCAAATGTCTCTTTGAACCAACGAGATGTCAACTTCGTTATTAGGTTGGTCAGAGAGGCAGAAAAAGACTTGGGAGTAGATATTCCTTATCCGTATGATATTAATATTTTTTCTCATATTTATATTTTGATTAATAGGTATAAGAACGTTGGCCATAATGGTGCGATGCCCGAGGGAATGCAAGAGTCAAAACAAAATTACAATTTTGATTTATTGCACTGTGCCCAAAATATCACTCGAAAGATTGAAAAATATGCAAACATTAAATTGCCGTTGTCTGAAACATTATATATTTACGAATATTTAGAGTCTTCTAGAATTTATAATTTTGATGAAACTACCGAAAAAATTCCCTTTAAGGTGTTATCAATTGCTGAGGAATATATTTCAAACGTTTCAAGAATTCTAGATCAGAATATTGAAAAAGGTGATATTCTACTGGACCTTGTAAAACACATCAGGCCAATGCTTAACCGACTTACGAACGGTATCTACGCTAACAATGAATTACTTGGACAAATCAAGAATGAATATCCAAAAATTTTTGACGCCGTTCAGCATACTTCTCACCTCATTTCGAATAAATTTGACCTACCCGAGATTCCTGATGGCGAGAGTGGATTTATCTCGATTTACTTTGCACGAGAGATTGAGGACAAGCGTCAACCAACCCGAGTGTTAATTACCTGTACAACGGGCGTTGGAACTGCTCAACTGCTCAAAGTTAAGGTTAATAAATCATTCCCGAATTTTATTATTGATGATGTTCTCTCGATTGGTCAGTATGAAGAGAATAAGTTCAACTATAAAGATGTGGACTTCATTATTTCAACCGTTCCTTTTAAAAGTGATTCTAAAATTCCAATTATTGTTGTGAGTGCGCTATTCACACAACGTGATCAAAACGCAATTCGGGAAACGATTAACTCGTTAAAAGGGGCAAAGGTATGAAACTAATGAACGAAGATTCTGTTATCTTTGCTGAAAAACAATACACCAAGCGGGAATTGTTCGAATCTGTTTGTAATCAGTTAGCTAAATCCAGGGTATTATCTGATGCTTCTGAAGTGGTCAAACAATTACTTGAACGAGAAGAAATATCGGATACCCGAATTGATGATTTAATTGCGATGCCTCATTGTGAGAGTTCAGCCGTTATTTTTCCCAAAATCATATTAGTGAATTGCAGAAAATTTCCGATTTTTTGGGATCATGACGTGATGGTTACCGGGATTGTGTTCTTGTTTATCCCCACGAGCGATTCCGATGAAATTAAGGAAATACCACATTTTGTTAAAAAGTTAGCGGATCCAAATGTCACAAAAGAATTGTTTGAATCTAACAACCGAACACAATTTATCGCAGATGTACACTTATTTGAAAGAAGATGATCATTGATGGATGTTAAAAGCTCAATCAATCCAAAAACAATTGTTGTAAATAGTAATGCACAATCAAAAGATGAAGTATTAAAAGAAATTGTCCATTATTTGTATGAAGCGGGAAATGTGAATGATGAATCCGAATTTTTGAAAGCTGTTTATAAGCGTGAATCTCAAGGAGTAACTGGTATTGGTAATGGAGTCGCAATTCCTCATGGACAGAGCAGCAGTGTTATTGATCCTGGTGTTGCGATTGTTACTTTGAAGCATCCAATTGCTTGGGAAAGTTTGGATGATCAAAAAATTAAAATTGTTGTATTATTCGCAGTTTCGGATAATTCAGAGGGTGCTAAATTACACCTGCAACTTTTAGCGCAATTTGCGAAAAAGCTTGGAAATGACGATGTTTTAGAATCGCTGAAGTCAGCCGAAGATGTTCAAGAAATCACTGAAGCATTTGAATAGAGGAGGAAATTAAAATGAAAATTGTTGGTGTATGTGCTTGTACTGTTGGGATTGCCCACACTTATATTGCTCAAGAGAAGCTCGAAAAAGCAGCTGAAAAGCTAGGCTATGATATCCATTTGGAAACACAAGGAACAATTGGGACTGAAAATCCATTAACTCAAGAAGAAATTGATAGCGCTGACATTGCAATCTTAGCCATTGACGTAAAAATCAAGGGAATGGAACGATTCCAGAATATCACTAAATTAACCGTTCCAACTGATATAGCTATCAAATCGCCAACTAAACTGATTGAAAAGTCAGTTGAAGTTGCCAAATCACGAATGAGTGGTACGAAAGCATAATGGAGGAATGAGCTATGAAGAGTTTTGTTAAGTCATTGCGATTAAAAAATCATTTGTTAACAGCCATTTCGTTCTTAATCCCGGTTGTGTGTGGAGCAGGATTTATGATAGCCATTGGGTTAGCTATGGGTGGCAACTCATCAGCAGATTTAACCAAGAGTTTCACTTTCTGGGATGCTTTGGCTAAGCTTGGGGGAACAGGGCTTGGAATGCTTCCAATGATTATTTCGACTGGGATTGCTTTTTCCATTGCTGATAAGCCTGGTATTGCACCCGGACTAGTTGTTGGTCTTGCTGCTGAAGCGATTGGTGCAGGATTTATTGGTGGACTGATTGGTGGATACATGGCCGGCTGGCTCGTTTTAGCAACAATCAAGTATGTAAAATTACCAAGTTGGGCTAATGGCTTAATGCCGATGCTGATTGTGCCATTCATTGCATCCTTTATTGGAAGTATCATCATGGTATACGTCATTGGAAGCCCAATTGGCTGGCTCACAGCAGGATTGACCCACTATCTTAGCACGCTTAACGGAACTTCTAAATTGTTCTATGGCCTGATGATTGGCGTCTTAGCAAGTGTTGATTATGGTGGCCCGATTAATAAGACAGTGTTTGCCTTTGTATTAACAATGCAAGCTTCAGGCGTTAATGAACCCATCACTGCATTAATTCTTGTAAATATGGCCACCCCTCTTGGTTTTACGGCGGCATACTTCTTTGGAAAAATGTTCAGAAAGACTATCTACACGAAGGTTGAAGTTGAGACCATCAAGACCGCATTTCCAATGGGAATCTTTGAAATTGTCGAAGGAGTTCTCCCGATTGTATTAAATGACATTGTTCGTTGTGTTGTTGCGACAGGAATTGGTGGAGCAGTCGGTGGTGCAATTTCAATGTACTTTAGTGCAAATAGCAAAGTTCCATTTGGTGGATTATTAGCAATTCCAACAATGACAAGACCAATTGGATTTATCATTGGCTTGGTCGCAAATGTCATCGTAACTGGCCTTGCATTAGCATTACTCAAGAAACGAGTAACGGCAGAAGATGAAGAAAAAGAAGATACAGCGACAGAAGCTGATCTGAACATGGATGACATTCAAATTTCTTAGTGGAGGGATAATTTATGAACGTAAAATTTTCACCATCGTTGATGACAATGGACTTGGATGATTTTAAAAATCAAATTGACTTTTTAAGTGATAAAGTAGATTCATTTCATGTAGACATTATGGATGGCCATTTTGTCCCCAATTTGACCCTTTCACCCTGGTTTATTGAACAAGTTAAAAAGATTTCTGACACCCCAATCTCCTCTCATTTGATGGTTGAGGACCCATCGTTTTGGGTAGACGAATTAATCAAAGTTCATAGTGAATACATCTGTTTCCCTGCTGAACGGGCAAACGGGATTGCATTCCGATTGATTAACAAAATTCATGCAGCGGGCTTGAAAGCAGGGGTTGTGTTAAATCCTGAAACTCAAATTGATCAGATTAAGCCGTACTTAGAGGCCCTCGATAAGGTCACAGTCATGACAGTGGATCCAGGATTTGCTGGTGAAAAGTTCATTCAAAGCAGCCTTCAAAAGATTCGCGATTTACGAACCGTTAGAGAAGAGGGCGGCTATAACTACCTGATTGAAATGGATGGATCATCAAATCGACGATCATTTAAGCGTATCTTTGATGCTCAACCAGATATTTATATTGTTGGAAGAAGTGGCTTGTTCGGCCTAAGTGATGATATTGAAACATCTTGGAATATGATGACACAAAACTTCCTCGATGCAACCGGTGTGAGTGTAATGCAATAGTTGTAGGCAAAAAGGTAAGTTGAGTGATCAAAAAAGTGATCCGCCATTATAAATCCCTGAAATACAACTTTATTCCCGGGATTACTAATGATAGATCACTTTTTTGCGTTCTCGGAGTGTCTTTTTAGCCCACTATTTATTGGCTGTTTCCAAAAGATCACTTTGCTTTAGAATTTTGATGAGTTCCGTTTCACTTGAAGCCTCATACAAGTTATCTAGCCATTTTTTATCCTGTAATTTTTTCATTAATAATCCTAAATAGGACAGATGCCGTTGCTCGTCAATTGGGGCTAGACCAATTATGAGTTTGATTTTTTTACTTGGATCCACCAAATCAAAAGGCTGCTTGAACATAGTGAAACTAATTCCCAATTTATTCACTCCATCATTTGGGGATGCATGAGCTAACATAATGCCATTTCCTAGAGCCATATATGGACCGTGCTTTTTTGTTAAGGTAATAATTTTATTAACATACTTCGGTTCAATCTGACCATCTTTTTGCAGAGGGGCCATTGAGTACTTAATGGCTTGACCCCAATCCGCATTTTGATCAACAAGTTGAACATCATTTGGAAATAAGACAGTTGAATCTTCTGTATTGTTCTTAATGCTTTGATCTTTATGGCTGACGCGTGAGATATAAGTTTTTAAAGCATCTTTTAACCCATCTGGGTCAACGATTCTCGAATATGTGGAAATAATATCCATCAATGTACCAACATTTATTTGGGGGAGCGTATCGTCAGTGATTAGATTCGTGCGAACTAATGCTTGATTAATGGTATTCCATTCCGTATCGGATGGGAGTGCTGATACGTGAATAATGGGAATTTCTTTCTTGGGGTGCAAATGAATGGTACTAATCACGAGTTGAACTTTATCAAGGGTACTATTTTCGTATTGAATCACATTCATTGGGCCAGAGAAATTGACGGTTGGGTAGGTTGTTTTGAGCTTTCTTAATAGCAATTGGGACGTTCCAATTCCACTTGAGCACACAACAAGAACTTGTCCGGAGCTTGAAACCGTTGAATATGCATTTCTCAAGACACCACCAAAGTACAATGCAATTAAGGCAACTTCATCGTCAGAAATTTTTTTCTTGAGAAATGCTTCAAATGGTTGAACGGCAATCCTTGTTAGATCAAAGGTTTCTTGATAACTCACTTTAATTTGATCAAGACTGGGATGGCGGTAATTAATATTGAATTTAGCTCGATAATAAGTCGAAAGTAAGTGGACAGTTAAATTGCTTACTAACGAATTCTCGTTTGGATTAATAGAAACACCTGCTACCTCGTTAAACCTTTGAATAATCGAATTTGTAATTGGCTTTAGGGTTTTAATCAATGGATCGTCCCAATTTACAAATGAAAATTGGCGTGAATTTACAATCCGGGTTAAATACTCTGCTTCAGAACGATTATGAACACCACTATCTTGGAGTAAGCTGTTGGCCCAAGTAAATGCAAGTGAAAAATGGGAGTCTGGATTTTTATCAACCAAGTTCATACTTGGATTTTTGACGCGTTTCAAATACCAAGTGAGATAACATTTAAGCATCACTTTTGCATCATCAGTTAATGAATTGCCAGTTATTTTCTCCAGTAGTTCCAACTGCTTCGGCACAATAGGATTAATTGCGATTTTGGTCTGTTGTTCATATATCTGAATAAGATCATCTGAGTTTTCATAGACCCATCGTCTTTTGTCCAGTTCTTCACCTTTGACGGTTTTCCCTTTATTGGTGTTAATAATTTCCAAGTGTTGTTTCTTTAAAGTATCTTCAACTGACGACAAGTCTCTGATGATTGTATTTTTTGAGACTGATAAATATGATGAGAGGTAGGATAAAGACGAATAATTCCGAGAAATTAAAATGAACGGAATGATTAAGGTTCGCTGAACAAGCGTCAAGCCATTAAATACCGGTGCTTCTCGAACGGTTTGGAGTTCCTTTGCGGTTTCTTCAGGAAGATAATAACCCATATTTTGAATATTCGTAATGCCAAATAACTCATGACTATCCAATTCCTTATTGACTTTATTAATTAAATAAAAAACACTTCGTCGTGATAAGTGCAACTTATCCATCAAATCGGTTGCTGGGATGAAGGAATCAGATTCCTCTAAAATATTTAAAAGCTCGTTACCATGTTTGTACTTACTAAATTTAATCATTGTTATAATCTCCGCTCAAATAAATTAGCTGTTACAATCTTGCACTTTTTATGATGCTATTATTGCACTTGTGAAGAGATGAATCAACAGATATACTCTTCATTGTAATCAAGTAAAGATTTAGACGACTATTTTTTGGAGGTGAGAAGTTTGCTATCCGATTTATTGAATGCGCATACAATACAGGTTGAAGATGGAAGCGCATATACTTGGGAAGATGCTATTCGCAAGGCGGCCCAGCCATTAATTGATCTGAAATTTGTAGAAACTGCTTATGTTGATTCAATGATTGACGTTGTTAAAGAAGAAGGCCCATATATCAATATTGGACCCCAAGTTGCACTTGCTCATGCGAGACCAAATGATAGTGTTCACAAAATTGGATTGTCACTATTAAAGACGAATTCATCAGTAGATTTAGTAAGTGAAGATCATCCTGTGAAACTCTGGTTTGTTTTAGCTGCAACTGATAGTAATAGCCATTTGAGCGTGATACAACAATTGATGACCGTACTGACCAACAACGATATTCTTAATAAGCTGTTGGAAGCACCAACTGTAGATGCTGTGATGGATGCCTTAGATGAGGCTGACGAAGCAGAACAGTAATTGATAATTTGATACTTGATAAATTTAGGAGGAACAATTATGAAAATTTTAGCTGTTTGCCAAAGTGGTTTAGGAACAAGCTTTATGGTTCAGATGAATATCCAATCAATATTGAAAGATGAAAACGTTGATACCAGTGATATCCAAGTAGATCATTCTGATGTTGGTAGTGCTTCAGCTAACGCAGCCGACTATTTCTTTGTAGAATCAACACTTGCTAATGCTGTAGGTTCACTTCCAAAAGATAAAGTTGTTCTACTGAAGAGCTTAATTGACAAGAATGAAACTAAAGAACATGTTAACGATATTTTAGATAGAGAAAACATTAAATACGATGCTAAGTAGGCTGGCAGTCGTTATGGGGGTCCTAAGTTATGAAGGCAATATTAAATTTATTTGTTAGTATTGCGACTCAACCAGCCATTCTGGTTGCCTTGATCGCGATGCTAGGATTATTACTTCAAAAGAAAAAGAGTACAGAAGTTATTCAAGGAACAATCAAAACATTTGCAGGTTTCCTTGTTCTGATCGGTGGTGCTGGAATTTTAAGTAATTCCCTAACACCTTTTGCCTCAATGTTCAAGTTTGCACTGCATGTTCAAGGGGTTGTACCAAGTAATGAAGCCGTGGTTGCCATTGCTTTAGTAAAGTACGGAACAACAACTGCATTGATTATGTTAGTAGGTATGATCGTTAATGTCTTGTTGGCAAGATTTACACGATTCAAGTACATTTTCTTGACTGGACAAGCAATGCTTTATGTTTCATGTTTGACAGCCGTTATCTTAGTAAGCGCACACCTTGGCCGAGGATGGGAAACGATCGTATTAGGTGGAATTTTCGAAGGTACTTTGCTTACTGTAACACCAGCTCTATGTCAGCCATTTATGCGTAAAATTACCGGTGGTGATGAAGTTGCCATGGGGCATACAGGTAACATTGGCTATGCTATTTCTGGATTGATGGGCAAGTGGTTCGGAGATCCTAAGAAGAGTACAGAAGACCTAAACATTCCAAAGAGCTTAGGGTTCTTACGTGATTCAACCGTTTCAATCACATTGTTGATGGGAATTGTTTATATTATTTTAGCTATTATAGCTGGTCCACAATTTGTTGAGAAAAACTTGAGTGCCGGAAATAACTATATTATTTACGCGATCATTCAAGCTGGTACATTCGCAGCCGGATTTGTTGTTGTGCTTCAAGGTGTACGTATGATTTTGGGCGAAATCATTCCAGCATTTCAAGGAATTGCTCAAAAACTTGTACCAAACTCAAAACCAGCTCTTGATGTTCCTATCATTTTCCCATACGCACCAAATGCTGTTTTATTGGGATTCTTCGTTAGTTTCATTGTTGGTACCTTATCAATGTTTGGCATGATTGCCATGGGAACTACTGTTATTATTCCTGGAGTTGTAGGTCATTTCTTCTGTGGCGCCGCAGCCGGTATTTACGGGAACGCTGCTGGTGGTCGTCGTGGAGCGATCATCGGTGCAACTGTTAACAGTTTGATTATTAGCTGGTTGCCATTGTTTATTCTTCCAGTTCTTGGTGGGTTGAAACTAGCAGCATCGACGTTTGCCGATACAGATTACTTGATCCCAGGGATTTTACTAGGAAACTTAGGTGGATTCGGTAAAATTGCGGTTGTTGTTGGAATTTTAGGCTTCTTCGCTTGCGTTCTTATCCTCAGCGCAATTCTTACTCAGAGAGCAAAATCTAAAGCAAAACAAGCACAAGATTAATGCACCAACATAACGGACAATAGGAGGTAATTTAATGAATTCGTCGAATGAAATGAAAGCGGTGAATGCAATACGGTTCTTAAGTATTGACATGATTGAAAAGGCCAAGAGTGGTCATCCGGGGTTGCCCATTGATGCCGCCCCAATGGCATATGTCCTTTGGGAGAAGCTGATGAACTTTAATCCCAAAGATCCTCAATGGTTAAACCGTGATCGATTCGTACTTTCAGCAGGACATGGTTCAGCTTTGCTCTACAGTTTGTTATATTTCAATCAATATCATGTTTCTATTGATGATATTAAGCAATTCCGTCAGCTAGGTTCACTAACTCCAGGACATCCAGAATATGGTCATACTGAAGGGGTGGATGCTACCACTGGCCCGTTAGCCCAAGGGCTTGGGATGGCTGTTGGAATGGCAATTGCCGAACGTCATCTGGCCAACTTGTACAATCGTCCAAGTTATAAAATTATTGATCATTATACCTATGCATTGGTAGGTGATGGTGACTTGATGGAAGGCCTGAGTCATGAAGCTTTGAATATTGCTGGAGATAAAAAGCTTGGCAAGTTGATTGTCCTTTATGATTCAAACGACATTTCATTAGATGGCCCATTAAGCCTAAGTACTGAAGAAAATGTTGAAGAACGCGTTAAGGCAGCCGGTTGGGATTATAGCTATGTGAAAGATGGCAATGATTTGGAAGCGCTTGAAGCTGCGATTAAATCTGCAAAGCGAACTGACCAGCCTTCGTTCATTGAAGTTAAAACGATCATTGGTTATGGAACACCACTTGCTGGAACCAATAAAGTTCATGGTGCGGCAATGGGGCCTGAAAACGTTGAAAAAACGCGAGAAAACTATGGTTGGGATTTAGCACCCTTTGAATTCTCTCAGGATATCTATGATATCTATGATAATTATGTCAACTTAAAGAGTGTTAACTACAGTGACTGGAAAGACTTATTTGATAAGTATTCTTATGAGTACCCGGCAGAAGCCGGCCAACTCAAGGCCAAAAAGCTCGATACCAAGAGCATTGAAACATCTTACAAACCAGGAAATGAAATCGCTACCCGGGTTGCTAGCTCAGAATTACTGCAACAGATTGCTGATAAGAACCCGCAATTCTGGGGTGGCGCAGCCGACCTATCTTCATCCAATAAGACTTATCTGACGGATGATGGCGATTTTACAGATGAGAATCCTAGCGGACGAAATATTTTCTTTGGTGTTCGGGAGTTCGGAATGGGGGCTGCAGTTAATGGAATTAACCTCCATGGGGGAAGCCGGGCATTTGGAAGCACTTTCTTCGTATTTAGTGATTACATGAAAGCTGCCATTCGACTGGCCGCTATTCAACACTTACCATCGATCTTCATCTATTCTCACGATTCGTTAGCTGTTGGTGAAGATGGTCCAACTCATGAACCAATTGAACAATTAGTTGGTTTACGAGCCATCCCGAATGTTAATGTGATCCGGCCAGCAGATGCCAACGAGACGGTGGCTGCTTGGAAGGTCATTGGGGACACCACGGATAAACCCAATATATTGGTAACATCACGGCAGAAGTTACCTGTATTAAAAGAAACGCTTAATGCACCAGTTGATAAGGGTGGTTATATCCTGTCAGATTCGAACAGCACCACTCCAGATGGGATCTTAATTGCCAGTGGCTCCGAGGTTCACCTTGCATTAGAAGCCCAAGACAAATTGAACGAACAAAACTTTGATGTTCGAGTTGTTTCGATGCCAAGTATTGAGCTATTTAATCGTCAGTCACAAGATTATAAGGATTCGGTTCTGCCGCCAGATGTTGAACATCGGGTTGCGATTGAAATGGGAACCAGCTTCGTTTGGTCACAATTTACCGGCCTTAAAGGTGCAATTATAGGTGTTGATCGATTCGGAGCTAGTGGAAAAGGCCCACAAGTTGTTGATAGCTATGGCTTTAACACTGAAAATATTGTTAAAACGTTCAAAAAACTATGGAATAAATTTTAAATAATAGCTTAGAAAGGGGGATCATTATGTCTAAGACAATTAGTGGCATTGCTGCCAGTGATGGAATTGGTATTGCTAAAGCTTACCTGTTAGTTGACCCGGATTTAAGTTTTGAAAAGCAGACGATTTCCGATGTTGATGCTGAGATCAAACGAATTCATGATTCCTTTAATGCATCAACCGCGGAATTACAAAAGATTAAAGAAAATGCGAAAGCAAGTCTTGGCGATGAAGAAGTCGCCGTATTCGACGCCCACATCGCCATGTTATCCGACCCAGACATGATCAAACAAATTGAAGATGAGATCAAAAATGATAAGGTGAATGCAGAACAGGCCTTGACTGATGTCACGACTAATTTTGCTGAAACTTTAGCAGCCATGAAGGATAACAAGTATATGCAGGAACGGGCGGCTGACGTCAAAGACGTTGCCAAACGAGCTTTGAGCCACTTGCTGGGTAAGGAATTACCCAACTTGGCCTCGATTAACAGCCCTGTAATCATCGTTGCCCATGAAATTACGCCTTCGGATACATCACAGATGAACAAGAAGTACATCAAAGGAATGATCACTGATATGGGTGGTCGAACGAGTCATTCGGCAATCATGTCACGAACCTTGGAGATTCCAGCTGTTGTCGGTTCTGAAACCGCAACTTCAGAAATTTCCAATGGTGACCAACTCATTCTTGACGGTCTGAACGGGGTTGCGATTGTTGCTCCTTCTCAAGAAGAAGTAAATGATTATGAGCAAAAGGCTAAGCACTTCGCTGCTCAACGGGCAGAATGGGCTAAGTTAGTTGATGCCCCATCCGTTTCTAAAGATGGCAAAGAGTTTGAAATTGCTGCTAATATTGGGACTCCGGCAGATATGGACGATGTCCACAAAGCTGGTGCTGATGCAGTTGGGTTGTTCCGAACCGAGTTTCTTTATATGGATAGCGATGCGTTACCAACCGAAGATCAGCAATTTAATGCCTATAAAACAGTTGCTGAATCCATGAATGGCAAGCCGGTCGTTATTCGAACGATGGATATTGGTGGTGACAAACCATTGCCATACCTGCCATTACCAGAAGAAATGAACCCATTTTTGGGCTACCGGGCCATTCGGATTTCCTTGGATCGGCAGAATATCTTCCGAACTCAGTTGCGTGCTTTAATTCGGGCATCCAAGTATGGCCAAATCCGAATTATGTTCCCAATGATTGCAACGCTTGACGAATTCCGAAAAGCCAAGAAAGTCTTTATGGAAGAGAAACAAAACCTTCAAAAAGATGATCCTAAAATTGGTGACGATATCAAGCTTGGTATCATGATTGAAATTCCAGCGGCAGCGATCTTTGCTGATCAATTTGCCAAGGAAGTTGATTTCTTCAGTATTGGAACCAATGATTTGATTCAGTATTCATTTGCTGCCGACCGTGGTAATGATGCAGTGTCATATCTGTATCAACCATTGAATCCAGCATTATTGAGATTAATCAAGCACGTCATTGATTCAGCTCATGCAGAAGGTAAAATTGCTGCAATGTGTGGTGAAATGGCCGGCGACCAACGGGCATTGCCACTCTTGCTGGGCATGGGGCTTGATGAATACTCAATGAGTGCCAGTTCCATTTTAAGGTCTCGAAGCCAGATGAGAGGCCTGACGACAGACGAATGCGCCGCAATTGTTGACGAAGTCCTCGCTAAGTGCCAAACAGCGGACGAAGTTGAAACACTTGTGAACAGCCGCCTATCGGGTGTTACCCAGTAATATTCAGCAACAGTCATACCAGCAAGAGGTTGAAACAAATTTGAATTCAATTAGAATTTGTTTCAACCTCTTGTTGTACATAAAAAAGCAAAGGAGAGGTTCAAGATGACTCATCAAGATGAATTAAAAAAATTAGTTGGTGAAGAAGCTGTCAAATTTATTGAAAATAATACGGTAGTTGGATTAGGCACGGGATCAACTGTTAAATTCATGGTTGATGCACTGGGCAAACGAGTAAAAGATGAAGGGTTATCAATCATTGGAGTTCCGACCTCTGAACGGACTAAACAGCAAGCAAACAGCTTAGGAATCATAACTAAGGGAATTGATGAAGTCGACCACATCGATTTAACCATCGACGGTGCCGATCAGATTGACAAGAATTTCCAGGGAATTAAAGGTGGTGGCGGCGCTCATTTGTGGGAAAAAATTGTTGCCATCAATTCTGATAAAAATATGTGGATCGTTGATGAAAGTAAAATGGCTGATCACTTGGGTTCGTTTCCGCTGCCACTTGAAGTAATTCCTTATGGTAGTCAGCAGCTCTTTAAGCGCTTAAAAGACAAGGGTTATTCCCCTGAGTTTCGGATAAAGGATGGTCATCACGTCAAAACTGATTCAGATAATGATATTATTGATTTGCACCTGCATGAAATTGATCATCCTCAAGAAATTGCCAACACTTTAGATCACATGACAGGGATTGTGGAACATGGTCTGTTCCTGGACATAGTGAATACAGTAATTGTCGGGCATGAAGATGGACCAGAGGTTTTACATGCAAGGTAGTGGGATAAAACTTACAATAAGTTCAGCGCTCAATTAACCCCAAACGCATCAAATAACATTTATCAAGAGGTCAGTAATCATGACCAAAATCGGCTCAAAGATTTTGCTAACCATAATGCAGAAGTCAAATAACCAATGCCAGAATCTGATCTAGGCATGAAACGTTAGCCAGTTTTAATTAGGTATGCTACAATAAAGAAGAAAAAGGAAGCCTTGGATTAACAGGGCTTCCTATACAAGCCGCTTCAAAGGCGGTGGCATTAGCTAACTAAACGATACTGTCGTCCCGTAACTCGCCAAAGTTATGATCGGGGCGGCTTTTTTATTTGTGGTGCTTGTCGATATAGCTGAGTAGCGCGATTAAAAACGTGCCAAACAGCAACATCAATGAGAGTGTCTGGAAGACGCTCATTGACTGTGAAACCTTCCTGAAGATTATTCCATGTTCCCATGGGCCTCACCTCGCAAGGGAAAAGACAGCCACCGCCCTTAAAACTTCCTGCTTGATTTATTATACAGAGGATTCATCACATTAACCATCCTAATCAACGACGCAATACTCATACCAACCAATTAATATCTAGATGTTTAATATAATAATTAAAAAAAGATAACCAACTATATATAATCAAGTGATATTCCAGATACGAAGTGGCTAAGACATTAGTCAGCAAACCGTCTATAAATACAACTTAATTGATCATTCTTATATCGACCAAGCTTGCGATAAATAGCTGATCCCAGAATTTAAGCAAAAACGGCAATGCATCCAAGACTAGAGGATACATTGCCGTTTTCACTTAAATTAGATTTAAATAGTTACTTAACAATATTTAAGAATTGTTTCAATTTTTCTTCTGGATCAGGATCGTTGGTGATCGAGCCACCAACGATAATCGTTTCAACAATTCCTTGTTTCTTTAAGTTTGCAGCAGCTTCCAAATCAATCCCACCTGCTATTGCAATGTGTTTAACTTTTGGATGATTTTGGACAAATGTCGATACCATTGCAGTTGCATCAATGGGAACGCCGAGATCGTTGTTATGGTGTAACAAGTAGATTGCAGAATTGAATTGATCAATTTTTGCGATTTGTGATTCAGATACATCGGTTAAGTCAATTACCATTCTTTGATGTAATGAGGTTTCATTCGAACAAAGCTGAATTGTTTTTGGAGAAGCAGACCCCATTACTGTTAAATAGTCAGCACCAAATTGAAACCCGGACTTAAATTCATACTGCCCTTCATCAACAGTCTTAGTGTCATATAGAATCTGACTGGAACTAATCTGTCGAACGATTGGCTGAATATCATTAAATCCAAAATCTTTAATAAGAGAAGTTCCAAACTCAATGATATTTGCGAGCCCGTCAAATAACGATATGAATCTCTTGGTATCATCTAAAGATTTTCTGTCTATGGCAACTTGAATTTTCATGATAGTTCACCTTCGTCCCAGTTACTACAGGAATGACTTGTACGGGAGGTTAATTGGATGGGTGTAGCGATCCTCAAATCCTCTGTCATGATAGTATTGTAACTTCGTTCGGTCATCTGGAAAGGTGAATCGTCCTCCAGGAAGCCAGAGAAATGGGTAAAATTGATAGTTAAAACGCTCTCGGCGCAATTTCCATAGCGCTTCGATCTCATTAGGATCTCCAAGCATATTACTCCAAACATCCCAGTGGAGGGGAATAACAACTTTTGTGTTCAAACTTTCTGCGGCTCGTAGCACGTCAACCGAAGTCATTTTATCCTGGACACCAATCGGATTTTCTCCATATGCAACGAGTGCAACATCGATATTAAAGTCTTTACCGTGTTTTGCAAAATAAGCAGAATAATGGGAGTCAGCGGCGTCATAGATGGTACCAGCATCTGTTTTGATGACAAAGTTGACTGCCCGATCATCCATGTCGGGAACAGTTGAGTCAGCTGGTAGCTCTTTAGAATCTGGATCTGTAATTAATACTGATCGATCAAAACTATCTGTTGCTTCAATTTCAATGTCCTTTATTTTGATCACATCTCCAGGCTTCACAACGTGACAACGGTCTTTTGGAACTCCCCAGTCGAGCCACTGCTGTACGACATATTTTGGCCCAATAAATGGAACGGTATCAGGAGTATTTTGTAGTACGGCTGCGGCGACGTTCATGTCAATATGATCGTGATGGAAATGGGTGACTAACAATGCATCCAAGTGATGAATTGCAAACGGATTAATGACCATCGGCTGATTTCTGAGATTTGGTTGGATTTTCCGTCCACCCGTGAGTCTAGACCATTGATGCCGAGGTGACATATCCGGCTTATCATGAGTTGTCTTTCCAGTTCCACACCATAAATCAATTGCAAGATTTGTTTGTTGATCTGATTTGATCCAGACCCCCATGTTAACAAGCCACCACATCATAAATTTATGACTTGGAACTGTGGTCCGATCTATCTCTTCGTTTAACCAAGTTCCCCATTCAGGGAAAACTTCATCTTTCCATGTTTGTTCAGTTACTTCGTTAACATTTTTTGCTCCCATTGTTAAAACCTTCCCAGATGTTTATTTGTCGAGTTCTTCTAATTTTGGATCAAGATGTGCTTTGATATCGTTTTTATCCACAAAGTTTGTCAATACAATGGTTTTGTCTCGATCTTCATCCGGAAATCCTTCAAATAGTTCTCTAGTCGTAACATAAATATCAGCAGGAGCGCTTGTAATACTTCCCAAATCTACAGTATCAACATCAATGTCATCGCGTTTTTCTTCTGATAAAATACTCTCAATGTTCATCTTAGCAATAACGCTTGAACCAACGCCTAAGCCACATACTGCTACAATTTTCATAATAATTTCCTCCATAAAAGTAAGTGAGCGGATCCAAGCGGGAATAATCGGAATATAAGTCTCCTTCTGTGAAAATTTCGGATTGGGTGATTCCCACAGAAGGTGCTCACATGCAGATTATCGCTTGGAGGAGCTGTCCTAAAAGTAATTTTCATTAAATAAATGCAAGGATTAATGTTCGTAAGAACTTTAATAGATACATTAAAGGCATCCAAACGATTGCGTAATCAATGTTCGACCATGTGAGCCCACTTCCGTAAACGGCTCCAGTTAATGGATAGAATAGGATTACGGCTGCAGATGAAATGATACCGGTGATTAACCCAGCAGCGATTGCGCCGCGCCATCCACCTGCCTTGTTACCAAATACACCCATGACATTACCATCAAAATACATAATAATTGGACTAGGGAAAACAATAACTGGGGAGTGAAATACGATTGTCAAGAAAGTAACCAGAATACAGCCGACAGTTGATCCTAAGAAGCCGAACATACCTCCCATCGGTGAATACGGAAAGATTGTTGGGGCATCTAAAGCTGGAATTGCACCCGGCAAGAATTTATCTGAAATTCCTTTAAATGCTGGAACAATTGAGCCAATAAACATCCGAACACCAGCAAGTAGGACAACGATACCTGCGGTGAAAGTAAATCCTTGGAGAATGAGCCACAGAATCCAATTAACGGCTCCTGCACCAGTCCCTGCAAGTGATTCAATGCCGGTTTTACCAACTGCAATCCCGATGCCAACGAATATTATAGGCATCAAGAAAAATAATACAATTGTATTGTCTCGGAACATGGATGCCCACTTTGGAAGCTTCATATTATCGGCATCCTGATTAGGATCACTGCTACCGAACCATTTTCCGATAAAGTGGGCTAGTATCGATCCAACTTGATCCATAAAGCCGAGTGTCGAAACGTCATGCATCCACGGACGAGATATCACTCGAGGGATCGCTGGTGAATAGGTGTAGTAAAGTGCATTTAAAATTGTCCCGACAGTCACTGTCCAGAAACTTCCAGTATGAAGAACAACTGGCAAGGTGACATTCATGAAGGCAGCGTGGTAAAGCATTAAATGTGCTGTTAAGTAAGCATTTTTAAAATTCTTACCAGGTGTCAATCGAACGAGTAATAAGTGCAGAAAAAAGGCTAAAAGAAAAGTGATAACAGTATCTTTTGCAATGGTATTAAATCTTAAGACAACCCCAAACACCGCATCGTTCGTTGGTAAAACACCCCGAACGTGAAGCGTCTCATTTAACTTTGTTACAACGGGTGATAGGGAATTGATTAGGATTCCGGCACCTGACGCAAGAATTGTGAGACCAATAACAGTCTTAACAGTGCCATCAATAACTTTTGGAAACGACTTTCTTTGGAGCAGCAAACCAAGGAGAGCAACCAATCCAAGGAAAATAGTTTCATTGCTTAAAATCTGGAAAACAAAAAAATTAAGAACTTTCATGCTGATTGCCCCCGTTAATCTTATTCGCAATTAGAACAGCGTCTGCATGGGTTGTTGCCCCTCGTAAAGTATCCAAGTTTTTGCTGTCATTTAGAAATGTAACAATTTTTTGAAGCAGTGACAGGTGAGCGGTATCACTCGTCGAGGCCAGAATGACAACAAGGTCAACTGGATCGTTGTCTTTATTTCCAAATTTAATGCCATTCTGGAACGTTGTTATCGCAAACGATGTTTCTTTGACAGCTTCTGAAGGCCTTGCGTGGCCTAATGCTAACCCTGGAGCTATGACGATATAGGGACCAAGCTTTTTGACTGATTCAATCATGTTGTTCACGTAAGCATCGGTTATGCGGTTACTATCAACTAAGGGTTTAGAAGCTACTTTGATTGCATCTTCCCAATTGCTTGCAGTTGCATTGAGCTGTATTTCTTGCGGTGTTATCTCTAAAGTGTCAGACATATTTATCACCTCCAATGTAAAAACATGTCATAATATCTATAAAATTAATGATCGATGTTTACAATGATTATTATATCCGAAACCGTTTTCATTTCAACTATAAATACTTGGAAGGATCATTTTTTATTGTGGTATGATGCAATATAAAGGACTTAAGAACAAGGGAGTTATAAAATCAATGGATTTAGATATTTCAAAAAGGATTAAACACTTATATCCTCAACTGGGAAAACAAAGTAAAAAACTTGCTGATTATATCATTGAGAATGGATCGAAGTTATCAGCGATTACGGTTTCTGAACTTGCAAATCAAAGTGACGTGTCGATTGCAACGGTGTCTCGGTTCCCACAACAACTTGGTTATTCAAGCTTTTCACAGTTCAAGTGGTCGATGGTAAATGATTTAGCAGCTACGTCGAGCGTGCAAGAAGTTGAGGCGGAGGATGCCCCAAAGGTAGTTGCGAAGAAGACGTTGGAATCGAATATAGAAACCCTCAATGGTACATTTAATTTGATGCAGGGAAAGGATTTGGAAAATGCCCGTGATTTACTAGTTCATGCTAAAAACATTGAGTTCTTTGGCCTTGGGGGTTCAAATATCGTAGCGCTGGATGCTTATCACAAATTTTTGCGAGTCCCATTGAATGTGTTACATGACTCGGAATATCATATGGCGCTAATGCAATCCACCAGGATGGATAAAAACGATTGTGCGGTTGTGATTTCTCATACTGGTAACGACAGTGATACTTTGCTGTTGGCTGAGTCATTAAAAAACAACCATGTCCCAATGATTGTGATCACAAGCTTTCCAGAATCACCCCTGGCAAGCTATGGAGATGTAAAATTCTTCTCAATTTCCGAGGACTCTAAGTTCAGATCTGAAGCCTTATTATCACTCACGTCACAATTAGCGATCAATGATTGTCTATATATGCTTACAGCGCAATATTTTGGCAAAAAAGCCGATAAAGTATTGGCAAATATGCGAAAGACAATCTTAAAGAAACATCCGGAGAATAATTAAGTACATCTGAGAATGGAGGCTTAATTTTAAACCAGTAATCATGAATTTGGATTACTACCGATATTTGGACTGAAGCTGTGATGAATGGTTGCTCCAAGTCACGGCTTTTTTCTACATACCCCGGTTCCGTTTTCCCTTCACATAAGCTACACTCAATATATAAACTAAAAATAAGACAGGTGACCCCAATGACTTCAATTTATGATTTTTCTGAACAAGAAATGAACGGTACGCCGATTGACCTCAAGCAGTTCAAAGATAAAGTCGTGCTGATCGTCAATACGGCAAGTAAATGTGGCTTGGCCCCACAACTTGAAGGGTTGGAATCGCTATACAAGAAATATAAGGATCAAGGCTTCGTCGTTCTTGGCCTGCCATCAAATCAATTTCATCAAGAATTGGCGACCGACGAAGAAGCTGACGATTACTGTCGGCTCCATTACGGCGTGACTTTCCCAATGACCAAACGCGTGGTTGTCAATGGTGAAGGCGAAGATCCGCTCTTTGCCTACCTGAAACAACAGTCTGGTCACGGCCGCATCAAGTGGAACTACACCAAATTTTTAATTGGCAAAGACGGTCAGTTGATTCACCGATTTGCGCCGATTACCAAGCCTGATGCAATGGAGGAAGAAATCTATTCTGCCTTGAACAAAAAAGAAATTTTGAAATAGCAGGTGATGGATTAAATGAATACGACCTATTTTAAAGCGACTTTGCGAGAGATTACCTATTCTTGGGGCAAGTTTATTTCGATTGTCCTGATTATTTTGTTGGGATCTTTGCTATACGTCGGTATCCGGGCAACTGGCCCTGACTTGGACAATTCGGCGGCTCGATATTTCAATCAACATAACCTGGGAGATTTGACTGTCACCTCAACCCTTGGCCTCACTGGGAAAGACTTACGACTCATCAAAAATGCGCCGCATGTTGCAACGGCGGAAGCCAATCACATGGTTGTGACCAAGAAATCTCAAGATGAGGTCGTTTCAGTGTCGTCATTTTCTCAATCGACCAAGCTGAATCGACTCAAGCTGGTGTCGGGCCATTTGCCACGATCCCGTGACCAAATTGTATTGGATTCAAAGGCCAAACAGCGTGGTTACAAACTTGGGCAAGCCTATCGTGTCCCAAAAACAGCAGGACTTCGCCAGCAAACGTACAAAATTGTCGGCTTCGTTAATTCGCCATTATTTGTGAGTTCGACCGATCGGGGAACGACAAATCTAGGTAGTGGGGAGATTGACTATTTCGCTTACTTGCCGAAGCAGGCATTTAATCAAAGTACTTATGGCTCAATCGCTGTCAAATTTAACAATACCGCCGGCTTAGCTGCAGGAACTGACAAGTATAATGAGCGGGTACAAAGTGACCAAGCCCAATTGGAAAAGCGACTCAAACAGCGTCCTGAACAACGTCAAAAAGAGATCGTTCAACCTCAACTAGCAACAATCAATTCAAAGCTTAACCAACTCGACAAACAAACCAGCCAGTTATCGCAAGTGCCGGCAGCTTATCAAACAACTCAAATGAAGACGGCTGCTAACAAGCTGAAAGCGGGTCGGCAACAGCTCGTTTCTGCCAAGACAAAGCTTCTTAAGACGCCTACTGCAGTCTATATGTATGGTGATCGGACGACCAACGTTGGTTATCAGGATTACTTTGACGAATCGAAGAGTATCGCGGCGATTGCGGTTATTTTCCCAGGCTTTTTCCTGTTCATTGCCGTGCTAATTACCTTTACAACAATTTCTAGAATGATTGAAAAAAATCGGCGGGAGATTGGGCTGATGCGCGCTCTTGGCTATACAAAGGGTGTCATTTCGATGAAGTATGTGATCTATTCACTTCTCGCGGGCATTTTAGGCTCGTTAATCGGCGGGGTAGCGGGAATGCTGACGTTGCCAAAGTTTATTTTCAGCATGCTGAGTAATAACAATCTGACCCACTATGTTGGGGTTATTCCGTGGGGCTATTTAGTCGAAGCCCTCGTTGCCGGACTGATTGCCACGCTCGGCAGCGCAGCCGTTGTGCTCATCATCAACCTGCGAGAAAAGCCAATGGATCTGATGCGCGAACGGGCACCCAAGGCTGGAAAGCGCATTTTGCTGGAGCGGATTAAGCCCCTTTGGCGACGCTTGAGCTTTAATCAAAAAGTCAGCTACCGGAATTTGTTCAGGTACAAGGGCCGCATGATCATGACAATCGTTGGAATTGCCGGGTGTACTGGGTTAATGCTGGCGGGATTTGGCATTCGTAATTCAGTGAACGATTTACTGCCAGATCAATTTAGCCAAGTTCAGCATTATCAAGGGATTGTGACCTTGTCGGCTGCCAATAAACGGATCCACGACAAGAATATTAGTGCCCAAAAGCAAGCCCTCGTTAAATCTGTGACGGTCTCGCCAACCAAGGGAACCAAGCGGAATGCGACGGTGACGATGATTTCGCCGAAGTCCAACACTAATTTTGACAAGTACGTGACATTGACAAACCCCCATACGAATCGCAAAGAGCACCTCACAAATGACGGTGTGATCATTACCGAAAAATTGGCAACTGATATGAATGCCAAAAAGGGCAGTCACTTGTCAGTCAAGGTTGGTAATAAATTGGTGAAAGTAAAAGTAAGTGGGATAACCAAAAACTACGCCGGTCATTACCTTTATCTGACGCCAAAGTATTATGAACAGGCGGCCAATGCCAACTACCAGCCAACTTCCCGACTGATTAAAATTAAAGATGGCAATGCAACTGCCCGCCATGATACGAATCAGCGCTTGTTCAAACAAGCTGGCGTGTTAAATGTCAGCTATCCGAGGTATGCCGGCGGTTCGCTGACGACCGGTGGGCTGAGTTCAGTTGTTCTAATCTTCATTGCATTATCGGGTGCCCTAGGATTAGTGGTTCTTTATAATTTGACCAACGTTAATATTTCCGAACGAATGCGGGAACTATCAACGGTTAAAGTGTTGGGATTTTATGACAACGAAGTCACGGCCTACGTTGCGAGAGAAAATGTTATTTTGACAATTTTGGGCATCATTTTTGGCTGGTTCATTGGAATTGTGCTGCATCATTTCATTATGATTAAGGCACAAACCGGGGCAATCCTCTTCCCACTGACCATTCATTATCCCAGTTATATTTGGTCGGCCATCTTGACGATTGTGTTCAGCTTGATCGTGGGAGTCATTACCCATTACAAGTTAAAAAACATCGATATGATGGATTCGCTGGCTGCGCAGGAATAGCGTGAGCGGAGTGGTTTGACCAAGTTTGAACGACAAATCATGTTTCAAGATACCCCCTGCTTTATAATCTAATAAGCATTAAGGCTTGACGCCGACTCATCTTTGAGAGTTGGCGTCATTTTGCTGTTTACAACGGTTTAGTATTGTCATAACATATAACTATTGACTTATTTTATAAAATCTTAATATTTTCATACCTGAGGGGGTATTGTTCCATGAAGTTCCTTAAAACATTTCTTTGCTTTGTATTGGCGATGGCGCTGGGGGCGCCGATTGTTGCTCACGCCAAATACAAGGTTTATTATCAGCGGTCATCAGGGCTGTATCGAGGCCGTTTACGCACATTGAACAATAAAAAAGTTCATTACGTTAAAGTTCCCCATAAGTATTACCACGTTGCCCATACTTCCAAAGTGCATAAAATCAAGTCGGAGCGGGGTAAGAAAGTGACATTTACCACTCGATATATTTTGCCGTCACCTGGAAAAAACGGCCAGCACTGGGGTAACCCTCAGTCTATTGCCATGACTGGGAAAAAGTATATGTATATCGTTTATTGCCCAACTCATTTGCGCAACAAGGGTCGGATTGTTCGATTTAATACGCAAATGTTGGACGAAATAGGGGTTCGATTACATCCAAAGGAGTTGCGGGATGCCTACGTGAAGCATCACAATAAGTATTCGACAACTCAAAAACGCGTTCAAAAGGCCATCAAAGTGGGGCCAATTTTCACAACTGGTCACGGTCAATCGTTGGCATATAACTGGAAGAACAAGGGTCTTTATATGTGGCGTGACAAGGAAAAGGCCCCAAGAGTGCCTGTCAGCAATTGGGGTTATATCCAGCACATTAAGACGAAAACATTACGTCCCGATCACTCAATTCGGTTTTCACTACACAGTCACGGGACCCATGTTCCTGGTGGTCATGACCTAACGTTTGATCGTTCTGGAAATGCCTATTTTTGGTCATTTCCAGGTTGGGGCGCTTACATCTTCAAAGGTAAGATTCACAAGCGCTCGGTTAAGTTCCGATTGACGCACCAAGTGCTGAAACACCTGCCCGGAACCCGAATCCAAAGTATGGGGTATAACCCAGTCCGCAAGCGCCTGCTGATGTTGTCAGATGCTTCAATTGCCAGTTTCCCAGCCAAGGGATTACGGGGTCATGGGCATTTGACCAACCACAGTTTTGAATGGACCCAATTCGGCCCGAAACGGGAATTTGAAGGAATCGCCTATGATGGCAGTTCACGTGGAAATTTACTGGTTAACCATTGTCCAGAGGTATTACAAGCGGATCGGTCGTATTAGGTCGTGAACGGCTGCTATAAGAGCTTCCATGTTATCCTGATGGCCCAAAATGACTTTAAAAAAATTAGCAGCAAGCTATAGTATTTTCTGATAATAATAGTACAATTTAGTTATTCTAAAAAATATATCTGGAGGGGTATTATGAAATTTAGAAATCTATTATTGGGGGTAGCTGCCAGCCTATCTTTGGCTGCAGTTGCTGGTACCACGGCCAATGCGGCTACATATGTCCAGCATAGCAATGCTATCAGTCGTTATTCTGGCTTGCGGGTTGTGAATAACAGCAAGGTTAAGTTTGTCAAAGCCAATCCGAACTACGGCTGGTCTAAAAATCCAACCGGCGTCGATACAATTAAAAGTGTCAGTGGGACTAAATGGACTTTGAAGACCAAGTATCTATTGCCGAACACTCACATGGCATTGGGAAAGTCGAGTCGTGATTTGACCAACCCACAGGCGGCAGCATTCGCAGGTAAGTATTTATTTGTGCTGTATGCGCCACACCAATTTCATGGTAAGGGATTCGTTGTCCGATATAACAAGAGTACCCTGAACAATTGGAGCCTTTCAAAAGTTCAAGGATCGCTCATTAAGAGCACGCCGGGGATGAAAGTGGGGCCAATGTTCAACGTCGGTCATGGTCAATCACTAGCATACAACAAGAAGCAGCACGCAATTTGGATGTGGCGTGATCGGGCTGATATGAAGCCAACGACCTGGTCAACGATTCAACGGATCAGCATGTCATCATTGAAGCCTAATCGGGCAATCAAGTTCCACATGAGTAATGGTGGAGCCAACGTTCCTGCCGGCCATGATTTGACATTTGATAACTCGGGTTATGCCTATTGGTGGGGCATTTCAGGTGGAATGGTTAAGATTTATAAAGCTAAACTGGGTTCTAAATCGATTCATGTTACCTTGGCTAAGCAGATGTTGAGACACCGGACGGGAACTCACGAACAGTCAATGGGTTATAACCCACACAACGGTCGGCTGTACTTGGTCTCAGATGATTCAATCCAAACCTTGCCGGCAAGGAAATTGAATGGCCGCGGCAGTTTACGACCAAGTGACATCAAGTATACCAAGTTCCGGTCTCACCGAGAATTTGAAAGTATGATTTTCGATGGCGGTCACGCATTTTTGTTGAGTAACCGAAATCCTGAATTACTTCGTTCGACAACTGCGTATTAACTTGAACTAATTTCAAATGTTTGGTTGTTTGGAGAAGCTGTTTCAAGCGAAGTATCAGTTGCGGCTGAGTGATTTTCGATGTCGAGAATAATCAAATAAACTAAGAGAGGTTGCCCTAAACCTGGCGTTTTGCGGGTCAACCTCTTTTTTGTTCTAAAGGGTTGACACGGTGTCAGTCACCATGTATACTTTAGAAAAAGTGACGCGATGTCATTAGAAGGAGAAACTCATGGTAACAACAACATTTTTAAATCTCAACCCCGAAAAACGGACCAAAATTCAAGAAGCATTGTTAACAGAATTTAGCACTCACCCGCTAGCCGAGGCCCAAGTCGCCCCGATCGTGAAGGGAGCCAGAATTGCCCGGGGAGCGTTTTACAAGTATTTTGATGATCTCACCGATGCCTATCGATATATTTATGGAGTGGCGATGAAGGATATCCATACACGGATCGATCAAGAGGTCGCTACCCAAACATTTAATCCCGAAGTTTACGTGCAACAGGTCAGCTCATTTGTGGATGGTGTCATGAGCAGTCATTACCGCCAGTTGATCGAAATGCACCTCACCCGAAATGAGTCACTGGTCGGCAACAATGATGACTCGCAGGCAGATCGACTCAGCAGTCGGGAATGGGCGGCCATGATTTTAAGCCACGAAGCCATTAAGCAAATTTTGATCAATCCCGATCGCAGAGAAATGGTTCTCAGCCGATTTAGAGACGCACTGAACTTATTAGCAGGAAAGGGGAACATCTAATGTATCTTGCACTAAAAGAAATTCGGCACGAAAAGCTCAGATATGGGTTAATCATTTCAATGATTGTCTTAATTGCCTACTTGATTTTCATTTTGACGGGGTTGGCGTTTGGCCTTGCCGGTGAGAACAGTCAGGCAGTTGATTCTTGGCATGCGAAAAGTATTGTGTTAAACAAAGATTCGAATGTCAGCCTTACCCAATCAGTCATTACCACTGATCAGGCAAAGGACGCTAAACTGTCTTCTAAAGAAGCAGTGATTGGCTCGACGCCGGTGGTTGCTAAACACAAAGGTAAAGAGAAAGTTTCTGCATCATTCATTGGTGCCAAGAAAAGCCAATTTATTATTAATGATTTAAAAATTTCAGCTGGTCGCAAGGCTCGTGGTAATCATGAAGTCGTCGTTGATCAAAAGTTCAAGGACGATGGCTACAAGTTAGGTGATAAGGTCACGTTAAACTCGTTTAATGATCAATATCAAATTGTCGGGTTCACTAAAAATGCCAAATTAAACGTTGCCCCGGTTATTTATGGAACGATCCCAAGCTGGAAACATTTACGGGCAATGGAAGGTGTGCCGGTTGTTGGGAGTGCAATTGTGTCTAAGAATGCCAAGTATCATGCCAAAGATGGCCACTTGAAGACCTATTCAATTTCGTACTTTATTTCGAAACTACCGGGCTATTCTGCTGAAAATACCACCTTTGGATTCATGATCGGCTTCTTGATGATTATTTCACTTATCATCATCGCGGTGTTCCTGTATATTTTGACGATGCAGGCCTTGCCGATTTACGCGGTTCTGCGGGCGCAGGGGATTCCTGCCAGAACGCTTGTGTCGACCATTACCAGCCAATCGCTGATTCTCATGGTCGCCGGGTTAGTGATCGGAGCGGTCTTAACCGCCGCAACTGCCAGCGTGATTCCAATTGGAGTACCAATGTCGTTTAATTTACCCGTCTTAACTTGGATCTCGATTGGCCTGCTGATTATGGGCTTCATTGGATCGGCCATCCCCGCCCAGAAGATTGCCACCGTTGATCCCGTTAAAGTGATTGGAGGATAACATGTCAGTAATTGAACTTAACAATATTAACAAATACTTTGGATCAGGCGTCAGTAAGGTTCACGTGCTCCACGATATCAATTTTTCCGCCGATCGCGGTGAGTTAATCTTGGTGGTGGGCCCATCTGGATCCGGGAAAAGTACGTTCTTGACGATTGCCGGTGGCCTGCAGACGCCGACCTCAGGCGAAGTTTCAGTTGAAGGAAAATCGATGGCCAAATTGTCCACTGCTCAACGAGATAAGCTGCGGTTAAACCAAATTGGCTTCGTGTTGCAATCATACAGCTTAGTGCCCTACCTGAAAGTCAAGGAGCAGTTTGACTTCGTGAACAAGGTCAAGCGGCAAGGCAATCTTAATCAGGCTGAATTAAAAGAATTGCTAGTGCAACTGGGTATCGAAAATTTGACCAACAAATTTCCTGGCGAGTTGTCAGGTGGCCAAACACAGCGGGTCGCCATTGCCCGGGCGTTGTTTGCCAACCCAGATATTGTCTTGGCAGACGAACCGACGGCTGCTTTGGATAGTGCCAGGGTGGCTGAAGTTGGTAAGTTGTTCAAAGAGTTGGCCAAAACTCGTGATAAAGCCGTGGTCGTGGTCACTCATGATGTCCGATTGATGGAATTTGCCGATAAAACGTATCAAATTATGGATGGTAAAATGACCCAAGCCACTAATAAGCAACCGGCCAAATAAGCGTTATTGGAAGAACGGATTCCTTTGTTAGCCATGGGGAATTTGGTATAATTTTGCCAACTAAGAAATTGCTGACCAGCCGGAAGGGATGACAACTATTGCGAACTTTACAAACAATGCCAACTGCAGACGGCTTTAGAATGCCCGCTGAATTTGAAGCACACCAAGGGGTTTATATGCTTTGGCCACAGCGCCCGGATAATTGGCGAAACGGGGCCAGACCGGCGCAACGAACCTTTGCCAATGTCGCCAAGTCAATTGCCAAATTTGAGCATGTGACAATGGGGGTTTCTGATGATCAGTACCTAAATGCCCGCCATTTGTTACCACCAGAGGTTGAAGTGGTGGAACTTTCTACCAATGATGCCTGGGTACGGGATTGCGGCCCGACATTTGTGAAGAACGATGAAGGTGAGCTAAGAGGCGTTGATTGGCAGTTCAATGCTTGGGGCGGCCTCGTGGATGGCTTGTATTTCCCTTGGGACAAGGACGATCGCGTTGCCCAGAAGATCACCGAATTGGCGCAGGTCGACCGGTATCGATTGGCTGACTTCGTTTTGGAAGGCGGGTCAATCCACGTTGATGGCCAAGGCACCTTGATCACGACCGAGGAGTGTCTGCTCTCAAAGGGTCGCAATCCGGAATTGTCTAAAGGGCAGATTGAAACGATTTTGAAGCAATCTTTAGGGGTGACCAAGGTGATTTGGTTAAAGCGTGGTATTTATCACGACGAAACCAACGGCCACGTTGATAACATTGCCAACTTTGTGAAGCCCGGTGTCGTGGCTTTGGCGTGGACGGATGATCCTACTGATCCCCAATATGAAATTTCAAAGGAAAACGCCGATATTTTAGCTCATTCAACGGATGCCCAGGGCCGGCGAATTCAAGTGGAGAAGCTTTATTTACCCACCCCAGTGACGATTACTGAAGCCGAAAGTGAGGGCGTTGATGCAGTGGCCGGAACCCTCCCGAGAAAGGCCGGTGATCGCTTAGCTGCCAGTTATGTGAATTACTATACGGCCAATGGTGGGCTTGTCTTCCCAATGTTTGATGACCCAAACGATCAGCGAGCCAAGGAGACCCTGCAGCGCTTGTATCCTGATCGAGAAGTGGTTGGGGTGGCAGCCAGGGAAATTATTCTTGGCGGTGGCAACATTCACTGCATCACCCAACAGGTACCAGAGCGTTGAGCCATTAGTCAGCAAATTGGTTTTACATTAATAAAACTTGCGCCAAACGGCTGGTCCCTGCCATTTAAGCCAAAAAGTAATGCAAGATATTAAGAAAAGCGTTTATAAATGCAGCTTGGCTTGCCCTTCTTACATTGATAAAACCTGCGACAAACGGCTGATCCCTGCCATTTAAGCAAAAAAAGTAATGCATTCCACAAACCAGAATGCATTACTTTTTTCACTTAAATTCTGGGATCAAAACGCCTTTCGTCCCAATCTCCGACGACTAACCAAAGGCTTGGGATGTCCCACTCGGCTTCATCTTCACGGTTCGTTTATCGCTACGAGCTCGTAATGCCCAAAGGATTGTGACCGTATCAACAACTTCCTGGAAAAGAGCCCCGATGATTGCCGGAATCACCCCAAAGCTGGCAATCAACATTAGGATTGTACAGATTGCAATCCCAATCAATACGGATTCTTTGGCAACTGTCATGGTCCCCTTGGAGATGTTAACGGCTTTACTAACTAAGCTTAAATCGTCTTTCAGAACAACGGCGTCCGCGGATTCACTTGCTGCGGTTGCTCCGTGAGCCCCCATGGCAATGCCCACATCTGCCAATGCGAGGGATGGCGCGTCGTTAACGCCGTCGCCAACCATGACAACTGGGCGTAATTTTTTCTCAACTTTTTTGATCACATCAATTTTTTCCTGGGGGAGCCGATCAGCATAAACCTTGTCGATCCCCACTCGTTTGGCAATGTCTTCTGCGATGGATTGCCGATCTCCAGAGATCATCATAATTTGACTAGCTCCCATGCCGTGCAATTCGTCCATCACAGTCTTAGCTTCTGGGCGCAATTCATCCGAGAAGGACACGGAGCCGACGTAATGGCCGTCAACGGACACGTAGACGGTCGTTTTGTCGATTGCCTTAATTGGGTCATTGGAAACGAACGCTGGTTTTCCAGCTCTGATGAGTTTGCCATCAATGGTTGCTTGGACGCCTTCAGCAGTGGTCTCCTCCACGTTGGTTGCGGTGGGGATGTTATCCGGGGTGGCGGCAACTAATGACCGCGCCAAAATATGACTGGATTGCTGTTCAGCTCCGGCCGCCAATGAGAGCACTTGATCTTTGGTGTAACCGGCTGTTGCAAAAACCTCATCAACGGTTAAATGTCCCTTGGTGATGGTGCCGGTCTTATCAAAGGCAAAGGTTCTGGCATTCGCGAGTTTTTCGATAATTGTCCCACTTTTAACGATAATGCCGTTTCGACTGGCACGGCTCATCCCTGACACTAAAGCAATTGGCGCCGCTAAAATCAGCGGGCAGGGGGAGGCGACAACCAGCACTTCGGCAAAGCGAACCGGATCCTTTGAAACGTACCAGGCAATTCCGGCAATTAAGTAAGCCAGAATCGTGAACGGAACTGCATAACGGTCAGCCATTCTCACAAAATGAGCGGGCGTACTTTCCGCTTGTTTAACCAGTCGAATAATATTCTGATATTGACTTTCATCCGCGGTCTTATCAGCAATCATGTCAAATGAATGATCACCGTTGACGGCACCGGACATGACCGCCTCACCGACTGCTTTGTCAATTGGCCGGGATTCCCCGGTTAGAGAAGCTTCGTCAACGGTCGTGGTTCCTTGAGTAATCGTCCCATCAACTGGGATCACTTCACCGGGCTTCACCACGATGCGATCGCCAACTTTGACTTGGTCAATTTTAACATCCACGATTTTGTCACCCTGCATCAAATGTGCGGATTGCGGCGAATTTTCAAGCAATGATTGTAATTCAGAATTTGCCTTGTTGGCAGCATAATCTTCCAGGGTATCGCCACCTGTCAGCATCAACAGCACGATTAAGGCTGCCCAATACTCGCCAACGGCAATGGTCGCGATAACGGCTGTGATTGCCAGCAGATCAACACCGAATTTACCAGACCGGAGCGTTTTCACCATGTCGATAAACATCAAGAGTGCGATCAGTGAGCCCATCGTTGAAATGACAATTTGTGAATAAAGCGGCAATTTTAGGCCAAATTCAAGGATGAGCGAAATCAAGCCAACGACGAGGACGCTGGTCAATCGCATATAATTTGTTAATTTACTCATAGCGAAACCTCCCATTTTTCTTCTTATCTAGATTATAACAATTCTAAACTAGAGAGTCCAATTAAGGGACTGACTTTGAAATTAAATGAGCATACTAAAACAAGCAACTTGCTGGCCATGTTACTTTTGGCCATCAAGCTGCTTGTTTTAAGTGATGTTAAATCATGCTACTGACTCACAATTGACTGAGTTGGTTGAAATCTGCGTCACTCAAATCAACGTTGGCTGCCGCCACATTATCTTCCAAATGTTGAATTGAACTGGTTCCTGGAATTGGAAGAATATTTGGTGAGCGTTTTAACAACCAAGCTAAGGCAATCTGGGCTTCAGAAACATTGTATTTCTTAGCGATGTTGCTGAGTGGGCTGTTAGCGCCGACTAGTTTACCGGTGTTGAGCGGGAACCAAGGAACGAAGGCCATATGCTGGGATTCACAGTAGTCCACCACATCGTCGTCTTTGTGGTTGGCGACATTATAGAGGTTCTCAACCGCATCAATCTTAGCGTATTTCTGCGCTTCTTTGATCTCTTCAACGGTGACTTGGCTGAGGCCGATGTGCTTAATTTTGCCTTCATCCTGCATCTTTTTGAGTTCCCCAACTTGTTCAGCTACTGGGAAATGCGAATCAATTCGATGCAAGAACAGCAGGTCTTCATGGTCAAGCCCCAACGTCATCATTGAAACTTCAACTTGTTGACGAAGGTAGCCAGGCTCACCATGGGGCGTCCAAATGCTTGGGCCTTGCCGAGTTTGACCAACTTTATCCGAAATGAAAATTTGATCGCGGTTGGCTGCCTTCTTCAGGCCAGCTGCCAAGTAGTGGTCAGCAAACCACGGGCCGTAAGAATCAGCGGTATCAAAGAAATTAACCCCAAGTTCAGTCGCGTGTTCAACGACACTCACGGCTTGATTCCAATCCTTGTATGGCCCCCAGGTTCCCGGCCCGGTGAGTTGCATGGTGCCGTATCCTAACCGATTAATTTTAAACTGATCATCAAATTGATAAGTACCAGAATTTGCTGCATTCAGTTCTGCCATTATTTCCACTTCTTTCATGTAAAGAGTATGATCCATCTCCATTATAGTCAGAAATTAAATTAAATTTAATTTTAAATCGTTTCACTTTGTAAAAGTTTTGTAAACTTCAAAAACAGACGCGCTTAGCAAACCTGACCATTAGAATTATTGTATACTAGCTTTGATAATAATATTGGCGGCCCCACAACCGTGGTAACGCGTGTAGAGGATGATAATATGGCAGGCAAATACTTTGGAGCAATTATTGTAAATGTTTCCGGCTTGGAACTATTGATTGTGAATTTGAAGAATTTCAAGGCTTTGGAACGAGTGAAGAAAGATATCAATCTCGGTGACGATGTGTATCAAGATAAACCAGTGAGTTTTGATTCAGTCGAGCGGGTATCCGAGGCTTTAACCGGTTTTGTGCAGATTTTAAACGATTATGGGGTAACCAATTATAAACTATGGGGCAGTCAAGCCTTGTCAGAGTCGATTAACGCCGATTTCATTGCTGATCAATTGTTTCTCCATACGGGCTTGAATATCCAATGGCTTTCAACCAGTGAAGAAACATATTATCGCAATCAGAAGATCTCCGTTAAGTTAACTCAGGATGAAGATAATCATCAGAAAACTGTTTTTTTGGTTGGGATTACCTCGGGAAATACGGCCATTACAGAATTTGATAGCGGCCAATTTGTGTCGTCCACTAATTTTGCCTTGGGACCAATTAAAATTGCCGAAGACCTGCAAAGCCTCCGCCAAACGGCCCCTAACTCAATTGGGCTCTTGAATGATTATATCGATAGTAAATTAAATGATTTTTATATCGGCAATCCATCCAGTGTTGTTCAAGATCCAGCTCCCAGTAAGATTATTTTACTGGGAACCTTGCCGCTTAAGCAGATGATTGACAATTACTTGGGGGATCCCCGAAAAAATTTGACCGTTGATGAATTCAATGAGTTGATTGATAAGTTGGTGGACTCTTCGGATCAATACGTCGTTGAAGAATTACATGTTGATGAAGAATACGTCCCGCTTATTTTACCGGAGTTGTTGTTAATTCGGCGGGTTATTCGGCTAACCAACGCAACCGAAATTGGCTTTTCCAATTCCAGTGTCGTTGACGGCTTGGTTAACAGTGAGGCGGTTCGGGAAGGCTATTCCAAGCTTGACTTTGTCCCACAAACAATCATCATGGCCAACAATTTGGCGATTCATTATGGTGTTGAACCGGTGCATCAGCAATTGGTTACCAAGTTTGCCCTACACCTGTTTGATCAGCTGAAGCCGTTGCATAAGTTAGGCAATCGCGAGCGGGTATTACTCCAAGTGGCGTCGATTTTACATGATGTTGGTAACTACATTGGCATTCATGAGCATTATTTACATTCTGAATATATCATTCAGCACTCCGATATCATTGGCCTGTCAGACATTGAACGGCGCACCATCGCGGCAATTGCCCGTTACCACAGCTCGACGACCCCGAGTGAAGATCTTAGTCACTTTCAGCACATTTCTGCCGAAAATCGGCGACTGATTTCCAAGTTGGCTGCAATTTTGCGGCTGGCTGATGCCTTGGACGATGACCGCCAGCAAAAGATCAAGAAGATCTCGGTCTCCGTTCGGGCACCAAAGGTCATTATTACCGTTTATAGCAATTCAAACCTGGCCTATGAAAATTGGATATTTAATTCAAAGAGCCAATTCTTCACGGAAGCCTATGGATTTAAAGCTATCTTGAAACAAAGGAGCGTGAAAACGAAATGAGTTCAAAAGTAGATTTCAAAGATCCCCATTATTATACAAACCGCGAACTCAGCTGGTTGGATTTTAATTACCGAGTATTAGATGAAGCTCGAGATAAGGTAAATCCGTTGCTGGAACGAGTGAAATTCCTAGGGATCACCCAGAGTAATCTTGATGAATTTTTCATGGTTCGGGTGGCGTCACTTGCTAAGCTAACTGAGGTTAAGTATGAAGGCACCGATGCTTCAGGATTAACGCCAGCCCAACAATTGAAGGCCGTTAACGACAAATCACATGATATGCTGATTAAGCAGTACAGTACTTTAAATCGATCCTTATTGCCTGCCATTAACCAAGTTGGCATTCATCTGCTTAGTCTTGATGAGCTCAATGACAAGCAGTTTCAATTCATCAAGGGCTACTTTCATGATGAACTCTATCCAGTGTTGACGCCGATGGCTGATGACAGTTCACGGCCGTTTCCATTTATCAGTAATGATTCTCTGAACTTGTCCTTGAGAATTACTAAAAATGACGATGAGGATGGCAAAACGCTTTATGCTACTCTGCAGGTACCAAGCATCTTTCCGCGGGTGGTTCGTTTGCCGGGTGCGCCAAATGACTTTATCTTGATTGAAGAAATCATTAAACGCTTCGTCAATCAGCTGTTCATCAACTATGACATTAAGGAAGTTTCCACGTTCCGGGTCATTCGAGATATGGATTTGGATGTGGCCGAGGAAGATACTTCGGACTTGCTTAAAAAAGTCCAGCAACAGCTTAAACTTCGGGAACACGGTCAAGTCATCCGCTTGGAAGTGGATTCGAATATCAGCAAGAAACTCCGTAAACGGCTCGTCAAAGAACTCCAAACCGAAGAAGATTCCGTTTATGAGGTTAATGGACCCATTGACTTGACGTTCCTGAATAAATTGGCCAGTGCTGTGGTTGGTCACGACGACTTGAAGTATCCGCCATTTACGGCTTATCAACCAGAAGAACTCAATTCCGATCATAATATTTTTGATGCCATCAAGGAACACGATTGGCTGATGCAACACCCTTATGATAAATTTGATTCGGTCGTGGAATTCATCCGTCAGGCATCAATTGACAAAGAAGTTTTGGCCATTAAAATGACCCTGTATCGGGTATCGGGCGATTCACCAATCATCAAATACTTGGGTCGAGCTGCTCAAAACGGCAAACAAGTGACTGTATTGGTTGAAGTAAAGGCTCGATTCGATGAGGAAAACAACGTTCATTGGGCTCGGCAGCTTGAAAAAATGGGGTGTCATGTTATTTATGGCCTGGTTGGGTTAAAAACCCACTCCAAATTATCGCTGGTCGTTCGCCGGGAAGAAAATGGCATCCGGCGCTACATTCATATGGGAACCGGTAACTATAACGACGTGACTGCTCATTTCTATACGGACTTAGGCTTGCTAACCTGCAACAATGACATCGGGATTGATGTCACGAATATCTTTAATATGTTATCCGGGTATTCCAGACCGCCATATTTCCATCAACTGCACATTTCCCCTCATGGCATTCGTGACTTTATCATGGATCGCTTGGATGAGGCAATTAAGTACGTTAAAGCTGACCGCCCCGTCCACATTCAAATGAAAATGAACTCTTTGTCTGATCAAGATATGATTGCTAAACTTTATGAGGCTTCTGCAGCCGGCGTGGCAATTGATCTGATTGTTCGAGGGATTTGCTGCCTGAAGACGGGAATTCCCGGGGTCAGCGAGAACATTACGGTTCATTCGATTGTTGGCCGTTTCTTGGAACACAGTCGGATTTATTTGTTTAACTTTGACGGCGATCAGCAGGTCTATCTTTCCAGCGCCGATTTGATGACTCGGAATCTGAACCGGCGGGTTGAACAGCTCTTTCCAGTGCTGCAGCCAGACTTGGCTAAGCGGGTTGTCGCGATTTATGAGACAATGTGGACGGATAATGTTAAGACGCGAACGTTGGATAAAGATGGTGTTTATAACCGCGTTGATCGTCGGGGCCGCGCACCACTTGATTCTCAGGAATACTTTGCAGCTCAAGCAACTAAGCTCGCTAAAGCGCAACAGAGTTCTCACCGACCTAAAGGTGGCGCTCAGTTCCAACCAATGTTAAGTCCTCAAAACCAACCCGATCCATTTAACGATGACGATGATGGGAGTGACAATCAGTAATGGAAAATTTTGCTGTAATCGATTTAGGCTCCAACTCGGTGCGGATGACAATCAGTCAAATTGGTAAAGATGCGACCTACCAAACTGTTACGCAAATGAAAGACTACGTCCGCCTTTCTGAAAATATGGGAGTTGAGAAGATTCTCCAGCCTGATGCGATTGAACGGACAATGGCTGCCTTAAAGGGATTTAAGGACGTTTATTCCAAATTGGACCATTTAACGATTAAGGCGGTTGCCACCGCGGCAGTTCGGCAAGCCACTAACCAGAAGCAATTTTTGAAACGTGTTAAGAATGATCTCGGCATTGATCTTGAAGTGATCTCGGGTTCACAAGAGGCCTATTATGATTATGTGGGCGTCAGTGAAACCTTGCCAGCCACGAACTCGGTCATTATCGATACGGGTGGTGCCAGCGCAGAAATTATTCTCGTTCAAAATGGGCGGGTCACCAACTTGATTAGCATTCCGGTTGGGTCAGTAACTTTATCATCCAAATTTGCATTAGCTGATGAAGTATCTGCCCAAGAATTCTTTAAAGCAGTCATGTATGTCGAGAAAATGTTTCAGAATGTTTGGTGGCTGAAAAACGGGATTAATTTACCAATTATTGGTTTGGGTGGCAGTAATCGGACCCTTGCCAAGATTAATCGGCGTTACAACAATTTATTGGATACTGATGACATTCATGGTTATCAACTGAGGGATGACCAAGTCAACGATACCTTCCAACGAATGCTCGGCGAGAATCTCGAAGAGCGCAAAAAGGTGCCTGGCATCAGCAAGGACCGGGCAGACATCATTATTGGTGGCTTGATCCCAGCAGTGTTGTTGATGAATTACTTGGATTCCGATCGAATTACATTCTCAACAAGTGGCTTGCGGGAAGGAATTCTATTTGAGAAGCTCCACAGTTTGATTAAGGAAAATGTTGAAAAAAGTGAGTGAAGCGGAAACGTCGGAAGTCAAAATGTCGAAGGGGAAACCCCGTCTCCGCGTGACGATTTAAGAAACGGTTCCAATCTCACCATCACCAAAAAAGGAAGTTGGACAAAAATGTCTAACCTCCTTTTTTGATTGACGTTCACTTACAGCTTGGAACTATGGAAGCCTTCTTCCAATTCGCTGATTGGCTTCTGGAACACTCGTCTCAATGGCGCGATCAGCAAGAACCCAACTGCAAACAGTGCCAGGATCAGCAACGAATGCCAGAAAACCGCCGGGATTGGGCCGGCAATGGCTTCACGGAATCCTTGGATTGCATACGTAAATGGCAGGTAAGGCGCTAAAGCAGCCAGGTATGGCGGAATGGTTTCCAATGGGTAAATGCCACCTGTTCCAAATAATTGGACGATCATCAACAAGACGCTAATGACCTTACCGACATTGCCAAACATGTAAACCAACGTGAACATGATGATTGTAAAGACGATTGTTGCAGTATAGGCGGTTGCCAACATCGCCAAAACGCTGACCGGCCTGATGCCAAGAATCAGTAGCTCCCCAATCATGGTGAAGCTGGTTTGGGTGAGTGAAATTGAAAGGTAGAGCAATAATTTGCCCACGTATTTCTCAATCATATTAGCTTTCGGGAATCGCTCATTCTTAGGGGTTCGATATTTCCAGGAAACAATCGTTGTCAGCAACAAAATTCCGATCCAAATTGATAGGGTCGTGTAAAATGGGGTGACACCATACCCAAACTTGCTCATGTTATAAAGATCTGCTTGTTTGAGGGTAATGGGCGATGACAAGAGACTTGCTGCTTTAGGATTTTCGCCCAGTAAATTAATCAGGCGGTTCAAATTTTGTTCATTGATAAATTTAGTTTGGTCATTCAGATTGGTTAACTTGTCCTGAATTTCAGCCAATCTGCTGTGAATTTGGTTGACTCGCGAAATTGATAGTTTACTAATCGAATTACCGGCAGTTGCCAGCGCGTTGAGTTGGGGCACTAGGCTGCGCAATGATTCTAGAACTTGATCATCACCGGTCATGCCAGTATCAAGCGTGTTACCCAGGTCGTCCAGGTTCTGACTGAGGGTATCATTGAACGCTGAATTTGCGTCATCAATGTTATCAGCGAGTTGGTCGCCGGTCTTTGACAGCTGAGCAACCAAGTGATTAAGGGACTTTTTAGAAGCACCCGAGTTAGCAGCGGATTTCAACGAGGAGAGGCTTCGTTGTTGTTGGCGAATATTTTTCTTGGCGTTACTCAGTGAGCGGATGAGTGACGTGGTTTGGTTGCTTGGCAAGATATTATTCACCACATCAATCACTCGTAATGCGTTGTTGATGTGGTCAACGGTGGTATTTCCAAGACTTTGCATTTGGTTGATTTCAGTTTTGAGCAGCCCATTAGTTGAAGTATCGCCAGTGCCAAGATTAGTCGCGAGTGATTGGAGCCGCTCGCCATCTGATTGGAGTTGGGTTAAGCCGTTTGCTAAATCACTGCGAGCGTTATCCAAAGTGGTTTTTGTTGATCGGGTTAAAGCTTTACCATGATTGACGACTCGCTGAAGATCGGTGATTTGCGCAGAAATTTTCGGCAAGTCGGTTTTGACGGTCTTCAAATACTGTTGCATGTCTTTTGAATCGCCATTGACCCGTCCAAGGTAGCCTTGAGTTTTCTTAATAGTCTTAATCGCATTGAGTAAGGATGATCGAATTTCCAAAATTTGCGGTTTGTGGGTATCCAGCTTTTCGCCGGCAGCATTCATTTCTTTCAAAGCCGCCTTACTGCTGATCTTGATAAAATTATCCCGAACCTGCTCAGTCAATGTGTCTTTGGCTTGACCAGTGATCTTAGTGGCTGCCGGGTTCAACTTCTCATTTGATTTGTAAACGATATTTGGCTTTTGGGGATTCGTGGTGACCAGCGTTCCTAATTTACTTGAAAAATCGGTTGGAATCTCGATTAGGGCATAATATTTTCCTTGGTCAAGGCCGTTATTGCCTTGCCAGCTGTTGGTGATGACCCAATGGATGTCTTGACTCTTCTTGAGTTGACCGACAATTTGTTTCCCAACATCAATTGATCGACCATTAACGGTGCTGCCTTCGTCGCCGTTGACCACAGCGATCGGGAGTCGACTGGTATTTGCTTTGGAGTATGGATCCCAGGAAGCTTTGATATTAGGAATCGCGTAAATCGCTGGGATCAGACAAAAAGCCAGCAGGGTAATCCATACCGGCCGGCTGTGAAAAATTCGTTTAAAGTCACGTGTAATTAAGGTCAATATTGTTCTCATAGAAAAATTGAGTCCTCATTAATTCAGACGATCGAGCAATCCTTGGGCGAGGGCAAACACCTTGTCATTCAGGTTGTGAATGGCCACGACCTTTGGATAGAGTTTATTAATCCCTTGGCTAAATAAATAGTTGAGTTCCTGCCCGTCAGACTTGATCATCTGGATGATTTCATTGAGCTTGGCAATGTCGTCGTTGTTACTAATCGAATTCTTGAGATCACTCAGTTGATTGAGTAAATCAGTGATGGTATTTGTCCGGTTCATGGATTCGAGAATTGAAATCAACTGATTCTTGTTGTTAATTGATAGCGTGTCAATCAGGCCAATGATTTGGTTGACTTGTTGGCGTTGCTTGGACACATTCAGCATCCGAACTAAATGACCCCGCCAAATCCAGCCCTTGACCTTGCCATTACCATTCTTCACATAATAATAAACTGCTTTGTTGCCATTTGCACGGGTAATGTTTGCTGACTTATAGGTATAAAATGTGGTCAATGGGTAATTGTCGGCATTGTGAGCTTTTTTCGTTAATTTGGCAGAGGTATACATATAACCGCTGACTGCCCGGTACGGATCCTTGGTCAAAGTTTTGGAACTGGTTACTTTGGCGGCTTTGGATTTGGCAGCAGTGGGAGTCGACTGTGATAGGCTGATCCCGGCAATAACGAGCAGGCCGATCAGCAATGATTTGATTAATGAACGTTTCATCTGTAAAATCTCCTTGGAAGTAAAAATGTATTGGTTAACTATTGTTAATGGTTAATAGACGCGTTATTATCATTGTAATGCATTTTCGTGAAGAAAAAAACCGGTTATTCAGATTTTGGGGTACAAATTATGGTTAAGAACATCAAGCTTATTTATCAACGGGACTTAAAATCAATTTTCAAATACAAGGCGGCATTGCTGACAATTACGGCGCTCTGTGTGCTCCCGTGTCTGTATACACTGGTCAACGTCAAGGCACTCTGGAACCCATACAATACCCAAGAGGTTAGCCGAATTCCAGTGGCGGTGGTGAATAACGATCAGGGCGCTAAGCTGCAGGGAAAGCAGTTTAACTTTGGTGATAAAATTGTCGCGAATATGAAACAAAATCACCAAATTGGTTGGCGCTTCGTTGATTCCAAGACAGCCAAAACCAAGTTGCGGGCTGGCAAATACTATGCGGAAGTCGAAATTCCCAGCAATTTTTCTGCAGATCTGACGAGTATCACGTCCAGTAACCCAACAAAGGCTCAAATCAATTATACTGCCAATACCAAATCCAGCCCAATGGGAGATAAGATTACTGAAACAGCAGCCAAAACACTGGTTAGTACGGTCAAAAAGCAGTTTGTGTATCAAGTCAACGCGACCATCTTTTCCTATTTAAATGTGGCGGGTGATAAAGCCAGCAGCAAGCAAGCTGAAATTTTGAACCTGAAGGATTTGATCATTTCTCTTGGTGACAGCATGGAATTGGCAACCGGGTCTCTTGGGGATATCAGTGATACCTCCAACAGTTTGGCGATGGCTTTTTCAGAATTAAAGCCGGTGATTTCTGCCTCACAGAACGTCAATGTGGCCGGGACAATCGGCTCAACCAATGGCGAACTGATCAACTCAATTGATCAATCGGTGAATCGGTCATTTAATAACGTTGGCACAGAATTAAAAGGTGCCCAGGCCAATGCCAAGCGATTGGCTACCTTATCGAAACAATTGAGTGCGGCCAGCGCAGCTCATAACCGCAGCCAGGTTAACAATTTGGCCGGCAAGATGGTTGCCCAAATTAATTTGGTGCGAGGACAGCTAACCCCGTTGATATCGTACTTAAAGACGGTTAACAAAAGTCACCCAACAACTTCAGTCACTAACTTGATTAACAGCTTAACCAGTGTTGAACAGCTGTTGAATACGCAACATCAACAGGTCACGGCATTGAAGCGAGGGTTGAATTCTGGGAGTACGGTCAATGCTGGTGCTCAACAACGCGTTGTGAACCATGCTTATTCGACAATGGCGAAGCTCAATGGCTCATTGCAGCAATACAATAATCACGTTCATAATGATCTGAACGCCATTCAGCGGCAATTGAATTCAACTACCAATCGGACGGCCGGCATCTTGAGTGATGTTAAAAAAGTCCGCAATTTAAACGAAAAATCTTTGGATACCGTTATTCGGGGTAATCAGCTGATTGGTGATTCGACTGGCAAGCTGGAGAATCAGTTGTTGCAGTACAAAGACGTGATTCTGAATGCCAGCAATCAATTGAAGCTGACCTCGGACAATAATATTGCGGATATCATCAGTGTTTTGCAAAACAACCCCAAGTTGATGGGAAATGCCTTGGCTGAACCCTTTAATGTGAAGGATGAAAATATCTATCCGGTGAGCACATTTGGATCTGCCTTTTCGCCGACTTATATGGCTTTGTCAATTTGGGTTGGGTGTGCCATGTTGGTGGCGGTCCTCCATACCAGCGTGCCCAAATACCATAAGTTTAAGAATTTAAAGCCTCGAGAAGAATATATTGGTAAAATGTTACTGTTTAACACCTTATCAATGATTCAAACAGTCATTATTATTTTGACGACCGTCTTTATCCTGCACGTTCACGTGGAAAGTTTGTTCTTAATGCTGATGGTCGGGGTGGTGACATCACTGACGTTCTCGGTGATTGTTTACACGATGGCGTCGGTGTTTGGCAACCTGGGAAAGGCCCTAGCAGTCATGATGGTGGCCGTTCAGTTGGCCGGCAGTGGCGCCATGTATCCAGTCCAGTTGAACCCACTGATTTTTAGGATCATGCAGCCAATTTTTCCGTTTTCATATAGCGTCAGCGGCTTCCGGGAAGCGATCGGTGGTCCAAATGTTGGAACGGTTATTGTCGACTTTTCGGTCTTGATATGTATGCTGATCGGCGGATTGTTAATCGGTTTGTTCCTCAAGAAGTCACTAAAACGAGTGACCGATCGACTGTTAGGCGATTTTGTGAGAAGCGGAATTGGCCAATGACCTTATCGAAGCAGGTCTAACCTGTAGGCGGCCAAATTAAACTAAAGCCTTGATTATTTAAGTGAAAGCGGCTGGGAAATTAGTTGGTAAAGAGTTTATAAGGGTAACTTGGTTTTTTCTTTCTTATATTGATAAAATTTGCGACAAACGGCTGATCCCGGCCATTTAAGCAAAAAAGTAATGCATTCCAAAACCAGAATGCATTACTTTTTTCACTTAAATTCTGGGATCAAATCGCCTATTGTTCCAATCTCTGAAATTAAAAGCCTTCTCAATCTTTTCAACAGCAACTCGTTTATTCATTCCACACCCAATAATGATCGAACTACACTTGCGCGCCAACCTGATTATTCATCAATGCCTTGAGATTTTCTCTTCTTACTTCACGTGGTAAAAAGCTTCTGATATCATCCTCGCTGAAGCCAACTTGAAGTTGTTCATCGTTGTACATCATTGGGCGGCGGATTAGATCCTGATTTTTTACCATTAGATCGACTAACTGTGATACAGTTAAATCATCGATATCAACTTTTAATTTGTGGTAAGCGTTACAACGGGTGGAAATGAGGTCCATCGTCCCGTTTTCTGTTAATCGAAGAAGTTTCTTAATCTCATCGGCGTTTAGCGGCCTGCGGGCAAGGTTTCTTTCCTTGAACTCGATCCCATGGTCGATAAGCCATTGGCGAGCCTGACGACTAGAAGAGCTGCTAGGTGCTACCAGTAAGTTCAACATAAGAACCATCTCCCTTGGCAAACCGGTGAGAGTGTGGCAAAGGGTGCTGTGATCTCGGAGGGTAACTGACTTGAATAGTAAAGCGAGTTGGTTACACGGTAAGAATCAGCCCTTTGGAACACGTTTCAACAATATAGAGGCAGTGAATCATGTGACAAGTTTAGCCTCTATCCCCACATTTATCTTATCATGAATATAAGAAAAAATAAATATGAAGGATTCTGGTATGGGTTTGATAACCCTTGATATAACTGGTATTTTGACGAGTAAAAGTTGTACCGTAAATTTAAGAATTTCATAATAAATACTGACAAAAAGTGACTTTAGTAAGGAGCAAAAATGATATGAAAATCGCTGGTTTTGGTGTTGAAGAATGGTTAAATAAGTGGGAAAAGTCGGCCACTTATGATATTTCGCAAAGTACAATTTCGTCAATGACGATGGCAGAAGCCCTGGCCCTTGATGGCAATGATGGCGCGAGTTTTTATGACCTGCTGAACAGCCAAAAAATGAATTACGGTTGGATTGAAGGCTCACCTGATTTTAAGGCTGAAGTCAGTAAATTATACAAACACGTTGATCCGGATAATGTTTTGCAAACTAATGGGGCCACGGGGGCAAACCACTTAGCGTTGTATGCGCTGGTGGAACCTGGTGACCATGTTATTTCAGAATATCCATCTTATCAGCAGTTATATGACATTCCGAAGTCATTGGGCGCAGAGGTGGACTTCTGGCATATTCGTGAAGATAAGGATTGGTATCCGGATATTGCCGAACTTAAATCATTAATTCGTCCGGATACGAAGCTGATTTGCTTGAATAATGCCAACAATCCAACCGGCACCCTGCTCGATGAGGCCTTCTTAAAACAGGTAGTCGCGCTTGCCGAGGAGGTTGGGGCTTATGTATTGGTTGATGAGGTTTATTTGCCATTGGATCACCCCGAAAACTTCACTTCGATTGTCGATCTTTACGATAAAGGGATCGCGACAAATTCGCTTTCGAAGACGTATTCGATGCCCGGCATTCGAGTGGGCTGGACGGCCAGCAATCATGAACTCGCCGATCGATTCCGAAAGTATCGGGACTACACAATGATCTGCTGTGGGGTATTTAATGACTTGATGGCGACTTACATTTTGAAACATCGTGATAAAGTCTTAGCCCGCAATCGCCAGCTTGTCCTGAATAATTTGAATATCTATAAAGACTGGATTGATTCTGAACCACGGGCAAGTGTTGTGATGCCCCAAGCGGTGTCAACCTCATTTCCAAAGCTGGATATTCCAGAAGACATTGAATCGTTTTGTGTCCAATTGTTGCAGGAGCAGGGCGTCTTACTGGTTCCCGGAAGCCGCTTTGATATGCCTGGCCATGTGCGTTTGGGATATTGCGCTGATGAGGCAACCTTGAAAGAGGGGTTGAAGCGATTGTCTGAATTTTTGAGGCAATACGATTAGGCAGTTTGAGACTGGGAATAGGCGTTTTGATCCCAGAATTTAACGAAAAGAACCAATTATTCCAAAATCAGGAATAATTGGTT
>NZ_AZEI01000022.1:119879-174908 GCF_001436255.1 Lentilactobacillus rapi DSM 19907 = JCM 15042
ATGGCTAGAGAGATCTGAGTGAATGATCATCGCTTGAAAATTAATAGATGTCCCGGCCTGTTTGTTGCTTTATTCATAAGAATGGGATTTCAAGTTACCCACTCACTTTGCATTTATCACCGCGCGGGTCTCTTGCCAAATCTGTTTGGCAATTCCCGGGTGGTTCATCGTGTACAAATGAATGCCGGCCACGCCTTGAGATACCAAATCAATGATCTGATCGACCGCGTAGGCAATCCCTGCATCCCTCATTGCTTCCTTGTTGTCTTGGTAACGATCCATGATGGCCCGGAACTTTTTAGGTAGTGGGACCCCCGACAGTTGCGTAATTCTGGCAATTTGGTTGCGGTTGGTACATGGCATAATTCCAGCTTCAATTGGGACGTTAATGCCGGCAATTTCAGTCTTTTCTTTGAAATCATAGAAGGCTTGGTTGTTAAAGAATAGTTGGGTGATCAAATGGTCAACCCCTGAATCGACCTTCCGCTTTAAATTGCCAATATCATCAACGAAGTCAGTTGCCTCCATATGACAATTGGGGTAACACGCACTGGCAATGCTGAAGTTGGGCCGGTTTTCCTTAATGAAAGCAACCAGTTCGTTGGCATGATTGAAATCACCAGCTGGTTGTTTGTCAGGGATATGGTCACCTCGTAATGCCAAAATGTTTGCGACATTAATGGAACTGAGTTGATCAAGCAAATCCAAGACTTGTTGCTTGGTTTGATACAATCCAGGCACATGGGCCATTGCGGGAATCTTTAATTGATTCTGAATCAAGTTGGCAACTTCTACCGTGCGATCACAATGATCAGTTCCACCAGCACCCAGAGTGACCGAAATAAAGTCTGGATTGATCGATTGCAACTGCTCTAATGTCGGCAAAATTGCGTCCTTATCTGCAGTCTTCTTTGGTGGGAATACTTCTAGTGAAAAAACAGTTTTCTGGTTAAATAACTCCGTTAGGCTCATGAATCGCACTCCTAACCTTTTTAGTTGCGTCAACGATATTTCGTAGACTCTCGAACGCTTCATCTTCAGAACGCGTCTTCAAACCACAGTCAGGGTTAATCCAGATTTTTTCAACGGGTAATTTTGAAACCAACTGCTTGATTAAATCTTCAACTTCTTGTTCTGATGGGATTCGAGGTGAATGAATATCGTAAACACCGGGACCAACTTCTGTTTGGAAGTTCGCCGCAACTAATTCATCAATCAAGGTAAAGTCCGCCCTGGAAGCTTCAAACGAAATGACATCGGCATCCAAAGCATCAATTGCCTTGATAATGTCACCAAATTCGCTGTAACACATATGCGTATGAATCTGGGTACTTGGTTGAACCTTGCTGTGAACAAGCCGGAATGCCGGCACAGCCCAGTCAAGGTATTCAGAGTACCAGTTGGATTTACGGAGTGGTAAGTTTTCCCGCAAAGCTGGCTCATCAATTTGGATAATCTTAATGTCATTCTTTTCCAAATCAAGGACTTCATCTTGAAGCGCCAACGCAATTTGGGTGACCGATTCCTTGGGGGTAACGTCTTCTCGAGGGAATGACCAGTTGAAGATGGTTACGGGTCCGGTGAGCATTCCCTTAACAGGTTTGTCAGTTAAGTTCTTTGCAAAAACGGACGCTTTGACGGTGATTGGGGCTGTTCGGTTGATATCGCCCCAAATGATTGGTGGCTTGACCCCACGAGTGCCGTAGGATTGAACCCAACCGTTTTGAGTGAAGACAAAGCCGTCCAGCTTTTCGCCGAAGTACTCGACCATGTCGTTACGTTCGTATTCACCATGAACCAGTACATCCAAGCCAAGATCTTCTTGAATTTTGATAATTCGGCGAATTTTGTCTTCGTTAAATTGATCATACTGTTCACGGGTAATTTCACCCTTACGCAATTTTGATCGGTTTTGCCGAACGTCCTTGGTTTGGGGGAATGAACCGATCGTTGTGGTTGGCAGGATTGGCAGATCAAATTCCTTTTTCTGAATGACTTCTCGCTCGCTTCGTTTTGGCAAGCGGGTATAATCTGCATCAGTCAACTTGGCAATTCGCTCATGAACCGCTTCTTTATAAGGATGCTTGACGTTCTTAAAGAGGGCGTCATTTTTATCCAAAGCGGCCTGACCATCTGCCTCATCACGATAAATGTTATCCAATTCCTTAATTTCAGCCAGCTTTTCAATGGCGAAGGCCAAGTGTTGGTGCACATCGGCAGGCAGCTTGGTTTCGTCGGCAGCCGTGTAAGGAACGTGAAGCAGGGAAGTCGAACTACTGAGGACGATTGTCGCATCGGTATGAAGGCCATTTAAGAAAGCGATCGTCTTAGCGTAATGATTTCGCCAAATGTTTTTACCATTGACAATGCCGGCAAATAAGACTTTGTCAGCTGGAAAACCATTTTGCTTAACTAATTCGGCGTTGTAGCAGCCTTCAACGAAGTCTAGGCCAATGCCATCAAAATCGAGGCTGGTGACATCATGATAAACATCCCGAAGATCGCCAAAGTAGTTTTGAAGGAGGACCTTAACCGTCCCTTTGTTGGCTAAAATTGTCTGATAGAGTTTGTCGAACAATTGCTTTTCAGCAGCATCAACGTCAAAACTCAAGGCTGGTTCGTCAATTTGAACCCATTTAACGCCTTGTTGACCAAGCTTTTGCAGCACTTGGGAATAAGCGGCTGCCAATGTATCAGTAAAATCAGTTGGCTTGGCGCCATCAATAAACCTGCTTAATTTTAACAAGGTATATGGTCCGGTGATGACCGCCTTTGCGTTGATTCCGAGCTTGAGGGCCTCATCAACTTCATTAAATAATTTGTCACCAACCAATTTGACATCGGTATCCTTGGAAAATTCAGGGACGATGTAATGGTAATTGGTGTTGAACCACTTCTTCATTGGGAGGGCTTTAACCGTTTCGGATCCCCGTTGGTACCCACGCGCCTGGGCAAAGTATTCATCAAGTGGCGATAGATTCAATTGTTTGTAGCGGGCAGGAACGATGTTCAGTAAATTAGCAGTATCAAGAACCCCATCAAAGAATGAAAAGTCACCAGCTGGAATCAAATCGATTCCGGCCGCTTGTTGCGCTTGCCAGTGATTCTGCTTGATCTCGTCAGCCGTTTTTAGAAGTGCGGCTTGGTCGATCTTGTTCTTCCAATAGTGTTCCGTTGCAAATTTTAATTCGCGGTGATGCCCGATCCGGGGAAATCCAATAATTGTGGTTGTCATATAAACCCTCCTAGTTTTAGTTGCAAAGTGATTTGTGAACTTATTTTAATGTTAGTTGCTTGGTGTTGTAATGTGAGAAGGGTATAAGACGGGGTCAAAATCTCATAAATGAGACTAGTCGACAACGTGTCTTTCGAATGGGTCATCAGAAATTCCCTTAGCTAGAATATCTTTGCTCCATTCCTTGGCTGAGAATAATGAGTGGTCACGGTAGTTTCCGCAGCTATACTTGTCGGTTCCTTGAACGTCCTTCCATTGGATGTCGTTGGCGATTTCTTCAAGTGAACCTTTCAGGGCTTTGGCAACTTCTGTGGTGCTGTGCTTACCCCAAGTAATCAAATGAAAACCAGTTCGGCAGCCAAATGGTGAGCAGTCAATCACACCGTCGAGACGGTCACGAAGCAAGCCGGCTAAGAGATGTTCAATCGTGTGTAAACCGGCAGTTGGAATCGCGTTTTGGTTTGGTTGAACCAGTCGTAAGTCGTAGTTTGAGATAACGTCGCCTTTTTGACCAGTTTCCTCAGTAATCAAACGAACGTAGGGTGCTTTAACCTTTGTGTGATCCAATGTAAAACTTTCAACTTTTGCCATGATAGTGTCAATCTCCTTAAAATTTATTTGATACACTGTTATTTTAACGCGTGCTAAGAATCATAAAAACCCTTCCAGAAACTTTTGACCAAATAAAAAAGCATCCGCCCCTTACACCAGAAAATCTGATTAAGGGGCGAATGCTTCGCTGTACCACCCTGAATTCGTATTATTCTCACAAATAATACCTCAAAAAGTACCATGATCGATACTCGGCGATATAACGGTCGCACCCGACAACTCAAGCGTGAACTTGAATGCCGCTAATCAGAGTTCATCTTCACCAACGTATCAGCTATCCTTTCCCATCATCCGGATTCTCTTTGTGCTTGATTAGTTGGCTACTCTTCTCTTCAGAGCTTTGCTTTTTGAACTAGCATTAAAATTTAATGATAATACTAGACGCCATTCTAATCATTGTCAACCATCATTTGAGAGAATTTGATTGTAAATTGCATTTTGCGGTCGGCTCACGTATAATTACCACTGAAAAATCTGTCCTTTAAGATGGTCCTGAGAGGCTGTGAAGGAAGCCATTAATGAACATGTTTTGCTGCACCGCCTGGTTAGTCGCTTTGTTCTCCTGTTGGAATATAATTTTGCGATGGCGAATGGTCGATGTGGTTCAGATGAGCACCAGCAGTTAAATCCTCAGATAGGGTTTGAGTGTTGGTGCTCTTTTAGATAGCTGATATTAAGTTTTCCAGCGTTTGAAATCAACTTCCACGATTTTGTTAACGCCTAAGCCAACAATTCTCGCCGGATTTCCAACTGCAGTGGTTTTGGGCGGGACATCAACCAAGACCACCGCGCCGGCGCCGACTTTGCTGAAAGCCCCGATGGTAATGTTGCCGAGGATCTGGGCATTTGCGCCCAGGAAGGCCCCCTGTTCAACATGGGGATGGCGGGGACCGAAGACAGTTGTTCTTGCACCCAGGGTGACGCCGTGCAAAATGGTAACATCATCTTCAACGATTGCGGTTGAGCCAATGACCACGCCAACCCCGTGATCGATAAACACCCGTTTGCCGATGGTGGCTTCAGGAGAAATCGAGATCCCGGTGCTGTGAGCTGCATGCTGGCTGATCAGACTGGCGAGGGTGAAGAAGCGCCTTAACACCAGAAAGTGGGCAATTCGGTACCAGAATAGCGCGCGGATTCCGGGATAGGTTAGAAGGACTTCGGTCAGACTGTGCGCCGCTGGATCACGCTTGAGAATGGAGTGGGCTGTTTGAAACATGGTCATCGCTCCTCTCCAAAGCGGCGAATCCAGCTTTCAGGTCAGCCAGTAAATCTTGCTGATCTTCTACGCCAACGGATAGTCTGATCAATTCATCTTGAATGCCATTCTTTAACCGGATTTCGCGGGGAATTGCCCCGTGGGTCATCAAAGCTGGAATTTCAATGAGACTTTCAAGCGCCCCTAAGCTTTCCGCTAGGGTAATGATTTGCAGGTGCTCGACAAATTGTTTTGGATCCAGCCCCGGTTGTAACTCAAAGGAAATCATTGCGCCAAATCCGTGCATTTGTTTGCGGGCAATGTCGTAATCCGGATTGTCAGGATTGCCCGGGTAGTAAATTTTGCTGACAAGTGGTTGGTGGGAGAGATAGTCAAAGATGGTTTCAGCGTTTGCTAAATGGGCGCGCATTCGGAGCGAAAGGGTCTTAATGCCGCGTTGGAGCAGCCAACTTTCTTGTGGGGCCAAGATGCCGCCGATGGCATTTTGCAAATAGCCAATTTGTTCGCCTAGCTTTTCATCTTTGGTGACGACCAAGCCGGCGATTACGTCGCTGTGGCCGCCAAGATATTTAGACGCACTGTGGAGAACAATATCAACTCCCAGCTCCAATGGCCGTTGAACATACGGGGAAGCAAAGGTATTATCGATAATGCTTAATAGATTGTGTTCTTTTGCAATATTGGCGATGGCAGCAATATCGGTTACCCGGAGTAGTGGATTGGTTGGGGTTTCGAGGTAGATTGCTTTGGTTGCTGGTGTGATTGCCTGTTCAACTGCCTGCAAATCCCGGGTGTCAACGACGGTGAACGTCATCCCAAAGCGTTTGAGCACGGCATCGATTAATCTAAACGTGCCGCCATACACATCGTTGCCAACGATAAAGTGATCACCAGCTGAAAAGAGTGAAAAGACCGTATCGATTGCAGCAGACCCCGAAGCAAACGCAAAGCCATTCGTGCCGCCTTCAAGATCGGCAATTAATTTTTCCACTGCCTCTCGGGTTGGGTTGCCGGAACGGGAATATTCATATTGATTCTCGCCAATTTTGTTTTGGCGGAAGGTTGATGCCATATAAATTGGCACAGACGTTGCGCCGGTTGTTGCGTCTTCACTGATGCCGCCATGTAATAATTTCGTATCAAATTTCATCATAAATTACCTCACTTTTAGTTTTTAGTCGTAAATATGTTCACTCATGTAACGTTCACTGCTGTCTGGAAATACTGTCACAATCCGGCTGTTTTGGGGTAAGCGCTCCGCCACTTGTAAGCTGGCTGCCAGGGCGGCACCACTTGAACTGCCAACAAACAGCCCTTGGGTTCTCGCGAGTTGTTTCACTTGGGAAAAGGCGGCCTGATCGGGGATGGTCAAAGTTTGATCAATTTGGACCTCCTTGAAGAATGGGGGAACGAATTCTACCCCGATGCCTTCGGTGCGATGGGGATGAGCCGGGCCGCCGTTTAAAATCGATCCCTCTGGTTCGACCACGATTGTTTGGGTTGCTGAATTTTGCTCTTTTAGATATTTGGCAATTCCAGCGAAGGTGCCTCCGCTGCCAGCCCCCGCCACAAATGCAGTGATGGGTTGGCCTAAGTCTTCGATGAGTTCGGGTGCAAGGGTGTGGTAATAGGCTGCCGGGTTGGCTGGATTTTCAAATTGCATCGGAACATAACTATTTTCGATGTTGGCGGCAATGTCTCGCGCCTTCTTGATCGCGCCTTTGATTCCCAATTCACTCGGCGTGTTGATTAACTCCGCGCCCAGCGCCTTCATCAATTGCTGCTTTTCAAAACTAAATTTTTCTGGAACAACTAAAATCGTTCGTAATCCATGTTGCTGGGTTGTCAAGGCGACGCCAATGCCGGTGTTGCCAGCAGTTGGCTCGATGATTGTGGTGCTGTCATTGATTTTGCCACGGTCAATGCCATCTTGAATCATGTATTGACCAAGCCGGTCCTTGATGCTGCCACCAGGATTGAACATTTCAAGTTTGGCGTAGATGTGGCTGTGATTTGGGATATCAATTTGGAGATCAATAAGTGGCGTGTGGCCGATGAGTTGTGAAACTGATTGAATTAACATGATGTCATCCTCTCAAATGTCAAAATAGATAGAAAAAGGGTGCGAAAACTCAAATGAATTTTCGCACCCTTTGCTGAGTTCATGCCCCTGAAAGGCAATTAACTTTTAAGGTCGGTATTCCTCAAAATGTCAATGCTAACAGGCCGAACATCGCAAAACGCGCGTTGTTCGACAACAGTTATTGATTGCATTAAACATTGATTGAGTCATAAGGACACCTCCGAAATTTTGTTGATCAAATCATACTGAATTTAGATGACATTGTCAAATGATATTTTAATTTTTATTTGACACGATTCAGCAGGTTAGTGATTAAAGTCGACTTTAGCGCATTGACAAATTTTAATAATTTACTCATAATCAATACCAAATGAGGGGATCCTTGCACTCAAATTAACGATGAAGGTTGGCGACAAGATGTCAGTTAATATTAATGAGTTATCATTACCAGATGGTCAGATTGTGTCAGATAATGAAGAAATCAAGAAATTGAGCAGTGATAAATTCACTGAAGCAATTGAAGAAGATAATCAGCCATTAGCAGTTATTCAGGCGAAGAGCGTTGCCGATGTGCAGGCGGCGGTTAAATTCGCGAACGATAACCGGATCCCGGTTACTGCTCGTGGCGCTGGAACATCAATTGTGAACGGGTCAGCGGCTGAAAAAGGTGGCTTGATCATTGACCTGACACAACTCAATAAGATATTGGAAATTAATATTCCCAACCAATATGCCATTGTCCAAGCGGGCGTTTTAAACTCAGATCTTGATGAAGAAGTTCGCAAACATGGGTACTTCTTTTCACCTGATCCTGGTTCCAAGCGGATCAGTTCGGTCGGTGGGAATATCGCGACCAATGCTGGTGGAATGAGCTCATTAAAGTACGGAACAACGAAGCAATCCGTTGTTGGGTTGCAGGTGGTTCTGGCTGACGGGAAATTAGTAGAATTGGGTGGCAAAACCTTCAAAAACAATGCCCCTTACGATTTGACCGATTTATTTGTCGGTTCTGAAGGAACGTTGGGAATTATTACCGCGGCAACGGTCAAATTACTACCAATTCCGTTTGGAAACCCCGTTACAGGGTTGGCCACTTTTGATAACATGAAGCAATTGAGCATTGGGGTTCAAAATATTTCTGGCAGCGGCCTCTACCCATCAATGATGGAAGCTTTAAATAAAACGTCGATTGAAGCCTTGGATAATTTGGAAAAGTCCGATTTGGGTAAAGGTGGCGCTGAATCCCTCTTAATCTTCCAGTTGGATGTTGCTCCAGCCGGCGCGGTTGACGCTTTGAAGAAAATCTTGACTAAATCGGGAGCATTGCAGGTTAATGTCACCGATGATCCAGATTATGCTAAGAAGATCATTAAGATTCGCCAAGATTATTACCAGGCAGAAGCAGCTTATGGGCGCTTGATCGTGGAAGATGTCGCCGTGCCGCTATCCAAACTACCAGATTTGGCTGACTTTGTTGAAAAATTACAATTCACGTCTAAAGTGACTGCCTTTTTGGGCGGCCACGCTGGTGACGGTAATTTCCATCCAAACTTTGCCGTTTCAAAGGAATATTCAGAAACGCCAGCCGACGTCAATGATGCCATTAATAGAATCTTCAAGTATGTTCAATCCATTGGCGGCACAATTTCAGCCGAGCATGGGATCGGGGACTTAAAGTACAAGTGGGTATTGCCCCAACTTGGTGAAGATGTGGTTGAGTTGCAACGAAAGGTTAAAGCAGCCTTTGACCCTAATAATATCTTAAATCCAGGTCGCAAAGTCTAGCTTTAGCAGTCGTTAACAGCTAAGGCTGGTGCATCGGCTGATTTACTGATGATGCTTGATTACCAATGATATTCGGATAAAAGCTGTAATATGCAGTTGATCCAAAATAACGCAGCAGGAAGTTGGGACATATATTAATTTCCAATCAGTCATTATTCGTTTGGATCGCTGTAGTCACTTGGATAAAAGCTGCGCCAAACGGCTGATCCCGGCCATTTAACGAAAAGAACCAACTATTCCAAAATCAGGAATAGTTGGTTCTTTTCGTTAAATTCTGGGATCAAAACGCCTATTGTCTCAGTCTCTGCTGCGTTATTTTCTGTTGCAAATTACTTAAGACATTTGCGTTATTTTGTCAGATACATCATCCGTAACTTGTGAACATCACTGTTGGATAACCTTAATGCGGCCTTCTGATAATGCTTCATTGAGCCATACCGTTGATCAATCGCGCGGTAGGCGGCATCGAGATAAGCCGCCTTAGCAGATTTGGATCGTTTAAAATTAGCCAGGGCCCGTTTGTTATGAGTAACTCGTTTCAACTGCTGGTACTCCTTATGAACCGTGCCTTTCAAATCATGATTCGAAGCCAAGTAGTTTTTCATGATCGTTTGCTTGGAAACGCCCAAGCAGGCAAGGATCAGCATCGTGGCAATTCCGGTCCGATCTTTTCCATAGGTGCAGTGGTATAAAAGAGCACCGTGTTTTTGTTTCAAGAGTTGGTTCATGAATGAGCGGTAAGCTTTGATGCTATGGGAACTTGTGACCATTTTTTGATAAAACAGCTGCATATTATTTGGCTGCTTGTTTGCTAACTGGTTTGCGTATTGGCGAGTGGTGTGCACACCAAAGTTTTTGTCTGCCATCACGCTATCGTGACGATAGGCAACCCCAGACAGCTTAGCATCTTTGGCGACTTTAATTTCCCCAGTGGAACGAAAATCGCAAACCACTTTTACATTGACGTTCTTGGTTAGTTTCCACCGGTCAGTTTTCGTTAAATGAGCCAAAGCGGCCGAACGGATGAGTCGCTTTGGCTTAATGTGCCAACCGTTTTTGGCTACAATGCCGCCTAAATCGTGCGTATTCACAGTGCCCGTTAAATGAATAGGGGTTCCATAAATCTTTTGGGCAGAGGCTTTGACCGCAGTTGGTTGTAATAATCCCCAGCTTAGACAAGTAGCTGCAAATAATGTGATTCGGATGAAATGATGATCATTCATATTGATCCCCCCCAGAAAAATTAATGAATGTTCAACCCAATTTTGTCTTTCATTGTCAAAATTCGCTTAACGGACGCGTTGATCTGCTTGACGGAAACTTGCTTATTTGCCACCGCACGTCTCAGCTGAGGAATTCCCCGTTTATAATCGCTGGTTAACAGGACATCATTACCGGCTTTAAATGCGGCCACATCTCGATAAACATGATGTGATCTGGCATAATTACCAACGGCTTGCATCTGTAAGCTGTCTGAGACGATGACCCCTTTAAAGCCAAGATCCTTGCGAAGTAGGTGAATATCTTTTTTTGAAAGTGAGGCTGGCTTGTGTGGATCAATTTTTTTCAAAATGATGTGGGTGACCATGACGGAATCAACGCCGCTCTTAATTCCCGCCTTAAATGGCCGGAAGTCTTTTGATTTGAATGACCTAAGCGACCGGTTCACGGCTGCCGATCCAGTATGGGTATCAGCGGCCGAGCCATAGCCAGGAAAATGTTTGAGCGTTGCGGCCACGTGTTGCTTTTGAATTGCCGGCACGCTTGCGGCAATGTACTTAGACGTTTTGGCATAACCCTTGCCAATTGTTCGATCATAAATAAAACTACTTTTGTGCAGCGAAACATCGGCTACCGGCGCAAAGTCCCAATTAATTCCCAGGGAGTGGAGCTGTTTGGCCTGGTAACGATACATCGACAGAACTTTCTTCATCCCGCCGCGGTGAAGCGCCTGTTGTGGTGACAAATAATAGTTGTGACCAGAAATTCGTTTGTTGGCGCTCAGCCGAGAGACGGTGCCACCTTCTTGGTCAGTTGAAATGGTTAGTGGAATCTTGGCGCTATGCTGGTAACTCTTCAGTCTGCGCTTAAACGATGATTTAGTACCGACAAAATTGTTGCCCATCAAGATAATGCCACCAAGATGGTATTTTTTGATATCGTGTTTCGTGACGGATTGATTATTTGAGACGCCGGTTACAAATAATTGGCCGATTTTCTCATTAAGAGTCATATGCTTAATTCGATTATTGATTCTTTGCTCATTGGTTTGCTTTGGATGGATCCCAGAAGCAATTGACTCAGTACTTGGATGAAGAATCGTCAGGCCCAACCCAAATGACACGGTTGTAATCATTGCAAACGATGCAACCCGTTTAATCTTAATATTCACTTTCCTCAATCTCCCTATATACAATTATTATGACAACATAACAATTATATGTTAAAAGCGATCAAAATAGTTATTAATATAGCAAATTTGTTTTTCTATCAAAACTAACCAGGCATTCTTGATACCTCGACTACTTAAAGAGCCCTGATTGTATTGAACGGTTGGCAAAGTTCAAAAAAATTCAATATTTTTTATGTGAACGTGACAAGCGCTTTCTTTGTTTATATACAAACAACTTTCTTTCTATTTTATTTTAAAGCAAAGTTAGGTATACCAAATTTAGACGTTCACAATGGTTAAAAATATGATAGGATATGTTCGTAACAAATAATACAAGGAGGCCTTCTGATGCCAGAAGAAAAAGAACCAAAGAAGCAGCATTTGATTCACTACGCCAACGGTCCTTCGTTGGAAGAAATCAACGGAACCGTGGTTGTTCCAAAAGGAAAAGGATTTTGGAGAACATTGTTTGGGTATTCCGGTCCAGGCGCGTTAGTTGCGGTGGGGTATATGGATCCAGGTAACTGGTCAACGTCAATTACCGGTGGTCAAAATTTTGAGTACTTATTGATGTCCGTGATCTTAATGTCGAGTTTAATTGCCATGTTACTCCAATATATGGCGGCTAAACTGGGCATTGTGACGCAGATGGATTTAGCGCAGGCAATTCGGGCGCGTACCAGTCGAGCACTCGGGTATGTCTTATGGATTCTGACTGAACTCGCGATTATGGCAACTGATATTGCCGAAGTTATCGGGGCAGCGATTGCATTGTATTTGCTGTTTAATATTCCACTGGTCATTTCGGTATTTATCACTGTGTTTGATGTTTTGCTATTATTATTGTTGACCAAGATAGGTTTTCGAAAGATTGAAGCAATTGTTGTGTGCTTGATTTTGGTCATTTTTGTTGTGTTTGCCTATGAAGTCGCTTTGTCAGATCCGAGTTGGCTGGGGGTCTTCAAGGGATTGGTTCCAAATGGCGAAACATTTTCATCTTCGCCACATGTTGGTGGGCAAACCCCATTGACTGGGGCCCTTGGAATTATTGGCGCGACGGTGATGCCTCATAATTTGTACTTGCATTCGGCGGTTTCCCAAACACGGAAAGTTGATCACAAGGATGAGGAAGATGTTGCAAGAACAGTCCGATTTTCAACTTGGGACTCTAACATTCAATTGACAATGGCATTCTTTGTTAACTCATTATTGCTGATTATGGGAGTTGCTGTATTTAAGAGCGGCGCTGTTAAGGATCCTTCGTTCTTTGGGTTGTTTCAAGCTTTGTCCGATCCATCGACATTGAGTAATGGCGTGTTAATTGCCGTTGCGAAATCAGGAATTCTGTCAATCCTATTTGCTGTTGCTTTGCTGGCATCAGGGCAAAATTCGACCATTACAGGTACCCTGACCGGCCAAGTTATCATGGAAGGATTTATCCACATGCACATGCCATTATGGATGCGTCGTTTGGTTACCCGGTTGATTTCGGTTGTCCCAGTTTTGATCTGTGTGGCAATGACCGGTAAAGAAAGCCCAATTCAACAACACGAAGCCTTAAATACTTTGATGAACAATTCGCAAGTGTTCCTGGCCTTTGCACTGCCATTCTCAATGTTGCCATTATTGATGTTTACAGATAATAAGGTCGAAATGCATGACCGGTTTAAAAATTCTTGGATTATCAAAACCCTTGGCTGGATTTCTGTCATTGCTTTGACATATCTAAACATGAAGGGATTGCCTGGCCAATTTGAAGGATTCCTGGGCGATAATGCCTCGAAGGGCCAAGTAGCCATGGCTGATAACCTTTCATATATTGTGATCTTCCTTGTGCTGGCATTACTTGCTTGGATGATTTGGGATATTCACAAGACAAACAAAAAATTGCAGGCCAAGTTTGAAGCAGCCCATGAAGAATAGAATAAAAAAGGTATAATAAAGAGTGTTAAACAATATAGAGATCATGAAAGATGAAAGGGATGTTTAAAAATGCCAAGTACTACAGGTGGCCAAAAATTTGCCAGAATTTTAGTTGGTGTTGATGATTCGGAAGATGCCCAGTTGGCATTTAGATATGCAATTCGTGAAGCCCGCCAATCCAATGCCCGGCTCATCATTGTGTCGATTATGGAACACGATGATATGAATATTTACCAAGCATTAAGCAAAGACTACGTTCATGGTGAACGCAAAGAGTTGGCTGAACATATTGAAAAATACCGTCAGCTTGCTTTAAGAGCCGGCGTGAAGGAAGTCGACACCGTCATTGATGAAGGCGATCCGGGTGAAACGATCGTCAAACGCGTGATTCCGGCAACCAAAGCGGATTTACTCATTGTGGGGTCATTATCAAAAACTGGTGTGAGAAAATATTTTGGTTCTCAAGCAGCTTACATGGCTAAGTATTCGCCGATTTCGGTCATGATTGTTCGTTAGCGAGCGGAGCAGAATACCTAGGAATCGAAGCGTTATTTTCCACTCAGAAGAACTTTTCTCTGAGGTCGGTTACATGTTATGTTTAATGAACGATTACCAAATTTCCAGTAAAAGGACTGCCAACAAAACAGTGACGTTTTGTAGCAGCCCTTTTCTTAATTAAACTACTGGGGGATTTTCAAAATGCAATTAACAGATAAAAGCCGCAAGTGGTTCATTGCCACTTTGCTGCTTGGAACGTTTACCATGTCGATTAGCCAATCATCGCTATCGACAGCTTATCCAACGTTTATGAAATACTTCAATTTACCAGCAAGTAAGATTGCCTGGTTAACCACCGGATTCATGTTGATCATGTCGGTGGTCATGCCGCTATCACCATGGTTAATGGATAACTTTAAATTTAAGCCACTTTATTTGTCACTCTTAATTAATTTCGTCGTCGGGACGTTGATTATTATTTTTGCGCCTAATTTTTTGATTATGATGGTCGGCCGATTGATGGAGGGATTTAGTGTCGGTGTCCTGTTTCCGTCCTATCAATCAATTATTTTGGAAATCACCCCGACCAATCAACGAGGAGCTGTGATGGGCACGGTGGGCTTGGTGATGGGGTCGGCACTTGCAGTTGGCCCGATTGTTTCGGGTGTGTTACTTCAAATCCTGAATTGGCAGTCAATTTTTGGATTTTTCCTCATCGTCTTGACGGCTGTCTTTTTACTGGGTCTCAAAACCATTGTGAGTCCGTTAAAACTAAAATCGTCAGAATTTGATTTTATTTCGGTATTTATGTCACTTGGCATTATTGGGCTATTGTATTTTATTAATGAGATCTCACATATGACAATTGGCAATTATTTGAATTGGTCAATTTTGATTGTGTCATTGATCTTGCTGTACCTGTTCGTTCGTCGTCAGCTCAAGATGAAGGCACCGCTGCTTCATTTAGATATTTTAGCAATTCCAAACTTTGATCTGGGAGTTGCCCTGACGTCTTTGTCTTACATGTCGCTCATTACGGTCACAATCATCATGCCATTATATTATCAGCAGATCATTGGCCTCACGCCATTATGGTCAGGCTTGGCGTTAGTGCCAGCAGCCGCACTGCTTTCGTGGTTAAATCGTCGTAGCGGCAAACTCGCTGACCGGATTGGCTTTAAGCCAGTCATTTTAATCGGTTTTGTTCTATTTATCATCGGCTGGGCAGGGTTGCTGCTTTTCTCTGAGATGCGAAACATCTGGATTGCAATTGCCTGTTCAATGGTCATTGAGGCTGGTAATGCCTTCGCAATGATGCCAGCAACCACTTTGGGGGCTGATTCACTCACGAATGAGTTAATTCCCCACGGGTCATCAGTCATTGCAACTGTTCGCCAAGTCATGGGATCTACTGCAATCGTGTTAGCAACTGTTGTTTTAGGTGATAAAAATTTCAATGGTGTTTTCTTAACATTTTTAGTGATTGAAATCATTGCAATCTTTTTAGTATTCAAAATTAAAGATACGATGAAAGCCACGGCATAGTTGCTATTGTGAAATGTAAGCAGTTTTCAATACAAAATCAATGTATAAGTGAACAACGTGATTGTTTTGAAAATCACAAGTCATTCGATTGTACCCGTTTTCATTTTGTGGTAATCTTTTTGTGGATGATAAAACGTCAGTCGCTTTTCATTCCCGCAGGGCAGCTGTTCAAGTTTCAATGAGCTGCTTTGCCGTTATTGACGTTTCCATTAGTTTATCCAATATAATCGGACGGCTGCGTAAAGCAGAAGTCTGCGCGTAAGCACCTCAAACAAAAGTCCCCCAAGTCGGAATTTCTGTCCGAGGAGACTTACGCTCCGACTTCTAACCACTTTACTCCGCCCACTTACTTTAGGAGGGTGTACAATGGCATATCGAACTGTTAATCCTTACAATAATGAAGTTGTTAAGGAGTATCCTTTTGCAACAGATATTCAACTTGGCGAAACACTTGCGGAAAGTGACGCAACCTATCGGGCAATGAAGAAACAACCAATTTCTGAAAGAGCAAAAATTCTTCATAACGTTGCTGCCAAGTTACGTGAACATGAAGATGAACTTGCCAGAGCCTGTACCATTGATATGGGGAAATTAATTGGTGAATCAAAAGGTGAAGTTGAATTAGTTGCAATTATCGCTGATTGGTTTGCTGATCATGGTGAGGAACTGCTTCAGCCAGAAGAAGTGGATACGATCGCAACTGGTCATGCCGAGATTCAAAAGCATGCAACTGGCGTAATCATGATGGTCGAGCCATGGAACTTCCCATACTACCAAATCATGCGGGTGTTTGCGCCTAACTTCATGGTTGGCAATACCATGATTTTGAAACATGCTGCTAACACGCCAACTTCAGCTCAAATGTTTTGCGACGTTGTTGCCGAAGCTGGGGCACCAAAGGGTTCATTGACTAACTTGTTCTTAAGTTATGATCAAGTTGGCGAAGCAATTGCAGATCCACGAGTTCAAGGGGTTGCATTAACCGGTTCTGAGCGTGGTGGTACAGCCGTTGCTGAAGCCGCTGGTAAGAACTTGAAGAAGAACACAATGGAACTTGGTGGCATGGATCCGTTCATTGTCCTCGGGGATGCCAATATGGACGATGTTGCTGATATCGCATGGCGAGCACGTCTCTACAATACTGGTCAAGTATGTACATCATCCAAGCGGTTCATTGTCATGGATAACGTTTACGATGAATTTGTCGATACCCTTAAAGATAAATTCAGCAAAGTTCAACCAGGTGACCCACTGGATCCTGCAACTTCACTTGCACCAATGAACACCGAAAAAGCTAAGAACAAGCTTCAAGGACAATTGGATGAAGCCATTGCTGCCGGTGCCAAGGTTGAATATGGTAATGAACCAATTGATTTGCCAGGCCAATTCTTCAAGCCAACAATCTTAACCAATATCAGCAAGAATAATCCAGCATATGACACTGAGTTATTTGGCCCAATTGCTTGCGTTTACAAGGTTCACAGCGAACAAGAAGCCATTGATCTTGCCAACGATAACCCTTATGGGCTTGGCGGCATTGTCTTTGCTGGTGATGAAGACCACGGTGCTGAAGTTGCTTCTCAAATCGAAACTGGCATGGTATTTGTTAATAACTTCATGTCAACGTTGCCAGAATTACCATTTGGCGGGGTTAAACTTTCAGGCTACGGCCGTGAAATGAGCCACATTGGCGAAGAAGCCTTCATTAATCAACAATTAATTGTCAAGACTGCTAAACCAAACATGAACAATTTGGCTGGTGGATTAGTCGCAACGGATCCACAACCTAAAAAATTAAGCAAAACAAAATAGTCCACGCTATGTTTGAATGATAAGCGTGATTTCAAGTAAAAATTCGTCAGGGAGTCATAACCTCTGGCGTTTTTTGCGTATGGTTTTAAGTAAACGGGGGCTGGTGAACCATGACCAGCAATCTTCCAAATGGTAGGCGGGAATCTGCCAGAGTTTAAAATTGTTGGCTGAGAGGCCGGACGGTAAAATAATCCCTACCAAAGATTGAATTGAACTGGAGGTGGCACGATGAACAAAGCAACTGGTTTTTGGTCAAAGTTATCGATTATCCTGGCAATTGGTCAATTAGGCCTCTCGCTATATAAACAGTACCAAGCATCAAAGAAGCAGCGGTAAAACCAAGCGCAATTAACCAAGAAGGGCAATCATTCCAGCGTGTCGGAATGATTGCCCTTCTTGGTTAATTTCTAGTTAAAAGTGTTCAGATACGCCAGCCTATTGCTATTTTGGAACAATCACTTGCAAAAAATCGGCCTTGGTTTTAACCGTAATCGGCAGCTCCATCGCTGGGTCGCCATCGATACGGGTCTGGATTTCTCGCCGAGATAAACCTTCAATTTTAACCGTTTTACATTTGAAATACTTGACGTCGGCATTATCTTTCAAATTGCCTGAAAGAAAGTAGGACAGATACGCAAGCAATTTCGGCAAAGTAAATTTTTTCAGGATAAACACGTGAAGATGATCGTCATCATAAGTGGCTTCGGGGTTAAATTCAACGTAACCGCCAACTGAATTGGTCGTGGTGATGAGGACAATCTGGGCCCGCAAAGTTTCGACCTTGTCGTTAGCAGAAATTCGCAGCTTATAGGACCGATGAGTGAACAGTTCCTTGAATCCCCTAATGAGATAGATGACCTTGCCAAACTTTTTCTTCTTGTCGTCCTTAATGTCTCTGGCGATATCCGCTAATCGTCCCAAAGTAAGGCTGCTAATCATTGGGGTTGCCCCAACCGTTCCAAGGTCAACGGCGACACAGGTGCCAGCTAATAGATTAGTGATTGCGTCGTCAGTATTCAATGGCACTTTCAGCGCGCGGGCAAAGTTATTGACGGTCCCACCGGGAATGATGCCCAAAGGGATGGCCTTCCCGGCTTGCAGGAAGCCTGTACAAGCAGTATTAATTGAGCCGTCGCCACCAATCGTGACCAGACAGTCAAATTGATTAGGCGCTTCTGCCGACTTTGAAATGGCTTCCTCTTCAGATTGCGTTTTGGCCAATTCAACCCGCTTGCCATGGGTTTCCAAAAATGTTTTGGCTTGCTTGGCAATCTTTTCGTTATCACTTTTTCCCGCCGACCCATTGTAGATAATCAGATAGTTTTCCATGGCGCACCTCCTATAAATGTAGTTGGTTTGTCACTATTATTATATGATTATTGATCGGTTAAGTCGTGTTTGGGGATTATCGTCAGCGAGCCATTCATTACAGGCGAAGTCGCATCAACTGCGTGAGGGTCGGTAAAGATTTTGAGCATTTTCATAAAGCTTTCAGCGGTATTTTCTTCGGTTAACTCATCAATTGGCAACCAATAGATTTTCCCTTCATCCGATTGTTTCAATTGACCAGTAAAATGGCTGGTCCGGTATAAAAAGCCAATCCGGCGATAAGCGGGTTCCTCGCTGAACCACTCAACGGTGCCGCATGATTCCATTTGGCTGATATGTAAGCCGGTTTCTTCAAAGATTTCGCGCACCATTGCGTCGTACAAGCTCTCGCCCTTTTCAACGTGCCCACCGGGAAAGGTATGGCCGAACTTCCAGGCAACGTCGGTTTTATCTTCAACCAACACTTTATTTGTCTGTTGATCATAAATCATGCACATGTTAACCATTTCAATATGTTCCGTTCGGGAATAAGTCATTTGCCCACCTCATTTTCAGAATTATTTAACGACGTAATTACGGGTTTGAATTGGCTCCAGATAATCATTGAGTCGTTCAAATAGCATGACCAGCCAGGTAAACGCCAGCATAAATGCCAGAATTTCAAACGCGGTTAGTGATAGATAGCCGACCACTTGAAAGAGAATTTCGCCAGCAAGCAGCGCGCCGGCAATCAACCAGGATAGGTGAAGAAAGTCTGGCGAAACATTGGGGAGCAGCCACCGAATGCCAATGATCAATGCCAAGACCAGATACACCAAATAGCCGGCCACTTTGCCGTGGAGCAGATGCAACTGAACGTTGTTAGGAAAAACGCCAACTGAGGCTAAATCGACGGCCAATAGGGTTAAGAGAACCCTTAAAATCAATAATTGCTTGTTTTTGGGAAAAACGCGCTTTAATGACACAAATAAATAATCGATTAAGGCGATTAGGATGAGACCTGAAAAAATCAATGTCAGGTTAAATTCCCAAGCAGATTTGGCGTTAGTGGTTCCCAGGAAGCTCAAATTGCGCTTCCACCAGTAGAGGTTTTGGTTACTCATCATTGCCAGAACCATGCCGCTCACAATGACAGCGATAAACGTATTCGTCAGCAATCGAGATGAAAGTCTCGGGACCAGGTTAGCCATTGTCTGGGTCTCGATCAACGTAATCATGGCAAAAATGGCCGTGGATGTTGCCAAGTCAAAGGTAGCACCCTTGAACAGGTTGCCGGCAATCCAGAATAGGCCGGCCATTAACATGAAGCTAATTAAAGCGCCAGCTAAAGCGACCGTTGGAAAATTCCGCCAAGAAACGGCTTGAACCACCGCGGCTTTTTTGTGCTTGAGCAAAATGAATGAAGTCGAAAAGCTAATCAGGCCGCTTAAGGTGGTCAGCCCCAAGGAAAGGGTGGCAACTGATTCATTCCCGGTTAACGGGATGTAGTGGATTTTTCGGACAATAAAATAACCTAGGAACGCAATTGTCATGAGGATAATTAAAATAATTGTGCTCACCCGGCGTTCATGAATTTCAGTCGGCTTTTGAGGAGATTTGACGATGAGCCCATCTTGAGTAATTGTCACCTCAACGTTATTGCCCGATTTAATGCCCAGATGTTCTTTGAGCTGCTTTGGCAATTGTAAAAAATTCTTTTCTTCCAACAATGTTCCTCCTCAAAGTATGATGCGATCTTTCCTTGGCTAAAGAATGAACGTTCCTTATCCATATTGAAATGTTATCCTTCTTAGGATTAAATGACAAGTGATAGTGATAGCTATGTGCAGTGACACAAAAAACTAACTAACAGCTTGTTTCAGCAGTCAGCTAGTTTTGTATTTATCATATTATTGTATATAGAAGAAACAATTTATTTCACTGGTGGATCCTTTGGTGTCAAATTGGCCATCTGACCTCTAAATTCCTTTGAGTAAAGATTCAGATCTGAGCGGTATTCGTCAAGGTTATCACTCATTTCAACGGTGTAATCAGCTTCCTCACCGTGTTCACCTTGATCAAGGCCAAGTTCCTCTTCCTTACGGTCAACCCGCATTGGCATCACGAGACTGAGGCCTTTGATGATGATTGAAGCGGCAATGACGACGAATACGATGGTAACTGCAGTAGCAAGTAACTGGATGCCAAATTGATGGAAACCGCCACCGTAGAACATACCATTGTGGGTAACGACTGGGTTAACGGATTTAGTTGCGAACAAACCGGTTGCGATACTACCAACGATCCCACTAACGCCGTGACAGCCAAAGGCATCAAGGGCATCGTCAACACCAATTCGATCCTTTAGATAGTTAACGAAGAAGTAGCTGGCAAAGGTTGAGAACATCCCGATCCAAAACGAACCGGCGATGGTGACAAACCCACAAGCAGGGGTGATGCCAACTAATCCACAAAGGGTACCGGTACAAACGCCCACCAAAGTCGGCTTGCCGCTAATGATCATATCGAGGACCATCCAGGTGACCATCGCAGTACCGGTTGACATGGTCGTCGTGATCGTTGCTTGAGAAGCAATGTTATCAACACCCAGTGCTGATCCGGCGTTAAAGCCATACCAACCAATCCAGAGGATCGTTGCGCCAAGCAAGACCCAAGGTAAGTTGTAGTGGTTATGCGGCCGATCACCAAACTTAATTCGTTTGCCTAAGAAAGCGGAAAGGACAAACGCAGTCACACCGGCATTGATATGAACAACGGTTCCACCAGCAAAGTCGAGAACACCCAAGCCGTAAAGAATTCCGTGAGGGCTCCAAACCAAGTGAACCATTGGGTAGTAAATAATGATTGACCAAAGAACTAAGAATACTAACAGGAAATTAAACTTGATCCGGCCAACCACGGCGCCGACGAACAAAGCCGGCGTGATGATGGCAAACATCATTTCAAAGATTGCAAATATGCCAGTTGGAATCTTGGTAGCCGTCAGAGATGTTAAATCAACACCATTCATGAAGAAGTTCTTCACGTTACCAATGATCCCACTGATGTCACCTGAAAATGATAGCGAGTAACCAATCACAACCCATAAAACAATTGCAACACCAGTCATAATGAAGACGGACAACATGGTGTTAACCACGTTACGCTTTGACACGAGACCCCCATAAAAAAACGCCAGTCCAGGAGTCATGAACAATACTAAAATACTGGATAAAATCATAAAAGAGGTATTTGCAGCATTCATAACATCGCTTCCTTTTTCTTAATGTCATAAATTCTAACATCATCTTCGTGATAATTCCAGCAGTTTTTGAAAATGATTAGAAAATGAGAAAATGGTAAACAAATTTGTAAACGTCACCACAGTTGTTGGAAAGGCAACCAACCAATGACAAAAATGAGCTAATTATTTTGAAATTCAAAGTGATTAATGTGATCAAAACTAACATAAGTTACAAAAAACGATCCAACAGCACTCGAGGTGACGTGATGATGAATCGTTCAGGTAGGATTTAAAATCAGGCTAATTTAAATGATTAATGGCTTCTGGAATTGGCTCATTGCCAGCACTCATTTCAATGACTTCACCAATCGATGAATTGTGCTCAGCTAAGCCGATGAGGACTTCAGCGACGTTGTCGATACTATTTTCGTTAGTGGTGTAATCGCCCAGGGTAACTTTGCCCGATCCCGGCTTCTCGACTAATGCCGTTGGCTGCAGGATGGTGTACTGTAGATGGGTATTGTTCATTAACCATTCGTCGGCATAATACTTGGCAATTAAGTAATCAGCCAGCGGGGATTGTTTTTTACCGCTAAATAAATCTGGGGTTAAGGAACCCTTTGAGCTCAGCATGATAAATCGTAAGATGCCTTTTTCTTCGGCAGCTTTCATCACCTTGACAGCACCGTTGAGGTCGACTTGCAGTAAATCTTTACCGCCAGAGCCAGCAGCGAAAATCAATTTGCCAGCTTCCGGGAGCGCTTCTTTGATTTCGTCCTTGGTGTCATGTAGGTTAATTTTAAATGGCGTGACATTTGGGGCGACGGGAACTTTCTTGGGGTGGCGGGCACCTGCATACACTTCGATGTCCTTATTAGCCATTAACTTCGAAACGACGGTCGATCCGACTCGGCCGGTTGCGCCAATCACGATAATTTTCATGGGGAGCCTCCTAACATATTTGTTAACTTAATTATAGATAAAAACGGTCGCATACACAAAGCGTTATGATTTTAATTTGCAATACTTGATCCAGATCAATTATTTATTGGGGATTGCTCCCTATACTTAGGGCATAATCAAAGGACGGGAGCGAAACATGATGAAAATACAACGATTTATTAATCAACACACTAATCAAATTACGTTAATAACAGCGATTCTGATTGGAATTGGGCTGCTTGGAAATGTACTGGGTTCGCGGCTGCTTTATACGGGGGCATTTATCCTGGCTTCAATCATTTCCGCGGTGCCAATTCTGCTACGAGCGATTTCGGCGTTAAGGTTTAAAACGATCAGTATTGAACTGCTGGTCAGTATCGCAGTTGTTGGCGCCTTTATCATTGGTGAGTACAATGAGTCCGCCATTGTGACCTTCTTATTTCTTTTTGGAACCTTTCTGGAAGATAAGACGCTGGCTAAGACCCGCCATTCCATCAAAGATTTAACTGAAATGGCGCCAACCACCGCAACAATTGTGAATGACGATGGCAGCACGGCAGAATCCGACGTTGACTTTGTGGATGTCGGCGATGTGGTGCTAGTCAAAGCCGGCGGCCAAATTCCAGTTGATGGCAAAATTGTGGCCGGTTCTGGTCATCTCAATGAAGCCAGCATTACCGGAGAATCCAAGTTGGTGACCAAAACTGAGGGTGACCCAGTATACTCAGGGACGATTTTGGATAACGGGACCGTTAAAGTTGAGACTACTAAGGTCGGTGATGAGACCACCTTTGGCAAGATCGTTGAGTTAGTTGAGGATGCCCAAGATACCAAATCCCCAGCCGAAAAGTTTATTGACAAATTTGCGACGTACTACACCCCAGCCGTGTTAGTGATTGCGCTAGTGGTTGGCTTGATCTCTCAAGATTTTCGCTTGGCGATTACCGTGTTAGTTCTCGGCTGCCCAGGGGCGTTGGTCATTGGCGCGCCAGTTTCCAACGTTGCCGGAATTGGTAATGGCGCCAAAAACGGTGTCCTGATTAAAGGCGGCGAAGTGATGAATACCTTTGCCAACGTTGATACCTTAGTCTTTGATAAGACCGGCACCTTAACTGAAGGTAAAACCGCTGTGACCCAATTTAAAAATTATGCGGCTAATGAAGCTGGTTTGGCAATGGCGGCCTCAATTGAGCAGCATTCCGATCACCCTTTGGCCAAAGCGATTGTTCAATTTGCGACTGACAAAGGAGTTCGCCTGGATCAAGCTACCGCAGGCTCAGTCAACACAATTAAAGGTCGGGGCATTCAAGCTGACATTGAAGATCAGCAAGTGTTAATTGGTAATGCCGCTTTGATGGCTGATCATCAGATTAACCTTTCTCCTCAGCAGCGAGATGATCTGGAAACCATTCAAAATCAGGGGAGTTCATCCGTTATTGTGGCAATTAATCATCAGGTGAGTGCAATTTTAGGGATCTCTGATGTGATTCGCCAAGGAGTTGTCGAGAGTCTCCGCCAGCTTAAAAAGTTGGGGATCAAGCAAACGATTATGTTAACGGGCGACAATCAAGCGACTGCTCAAGCGGTTGCCCAACAAATTGGTATCGATACGGTTCATGCTGAACTGCTGCCAGAACAAAAGGTGGCTTACGTGAAGAAGTATCAAGCTCAAGGGCACAAGGTTGCCTTCATCGGCGATGGGATTAACGACAGTCCATCGATTGCCACTGCAGACATTGGGATTGCCATGGGTGGCGGAACCGATGTCGCAGTTGAAACGTCCGACGTTGTGTTGATGGCTTCAAAATTCGACGAGCTGGTTCACGCGTTTGGCCTCGCTAAAAAAACGGTCGCCAATACAAAGGAGAACATCTTTATCGCGATCGCCACCGTCGTATTTCTACTGATCGGGTTAATGCTTGGCTACATTTATATGGCAAGTGGGATGTTTGTCCACGAAGCAAGCATCCTGGTTGTGATCTTTAATGCGATGAGATTGATTAAATATCGAACAAAAGTGGCAAAACTTGATCCAGATCAATTATCTTTGCAGGGATCGGAATTATCATTAAAACAATAAGAGTGCGAGTCCAAGCGGTAGAAATCGGAGCATAAGTCTCCGCTAACAGAAATCCCGGGTTTAGGATTTTTGTTAGCGGTGCTTATGAGCAGATTTCTGCTTGGGGGAGCACATTTAATAAGAGTGTGAATCCAAGCGGTTAAGAACCGGACCATAAGGCTTCTGCCAGGGAAATTCCCGGGTTTGGAATTTTTCTGGGAGATGCTTATGGGGAGGTTCTTGCTTGGAAGAGCGCATTTAACTAAATGGAGGTCATTATTATGAGTAAAGCAATTCTACAATTAGACGCATTATCCTGCCCATCATGCATGCAAAAAATTCAGGGGGCATTGGCAAAACAGGATGGCGTTGAAGACGTTAAAGTCATGTTCAACGCTGCCAAAGTTAAGACGGAGTTTGATGGCACCAAAATTTCTGCGGACGATCTATCCAATACGGTGACAGATTTAGGTTACGAAGTTCAATCAATGAAAGTGAAGGAATGAGGTAGAAAAATGACAACTAAAAATGCGGAAACAACTCCAAAAGATTTATTTGCAGCGGAAGTGAAACAAGCCGATATTGACCACCACACCCCAACCGCAGGGGCAATGGTTGGCCACATTGTCTCAAACCTGGTAGTGTTAGCGGATAAGCTTCAGCAAGCCAAATGGTATGTTAAAGGGATGAACGCCCACTCACTGAAGGCCTACTTTGGTGAGTTGCTGATGCAAGCCAACAAGCAAAAGGATGCATTAGGCGCAACCCTGATCGATGAAAATTTATTGACGCCAACAACCCAAAAAGAGTTCAGCGAGTATGCGATGTTAACTGAAAATGGTGAAAACAAGTACCACTCAGCAGAGTGGCTGATCGATAGTTTTGTCCATGACTATGACACAGAAAACTTGTTTATTACCCGGGCAATTAAGCTGGCAGAAAAAGAAGATCGGCCAGTTCTGGCAGCTGCTCTTACAAAGCTACTCGGTGATAATAATCACAATATTGCTGAACTGCAGGCGCTTCTTGGCAATGATCCTCGAGAAGGATTGGACGAAGAAGACTTTTAGCGGTATATCGTAACTGAATTAAATCTTGATTAATAATTGCAAACGAATCATCTCCAGACCAAAATTCTTGGTTTGGGGATTTTTTACTTTATGGGGGTAGACTAATGTCGACTGTTTTTAAATTGTCGATGAGAGATATTGTCATTGACAAATAAGTACGTTAGGGTTAAATTTAACGTCATAGTTAGTTACTCATATAATTAACTAGCTAACAAATTGATTTGAAAGAATTTGGAGGATTAGTCATGAATTTAACCGCCACCAGCAGAAGAGGTCTAACCAATTTTGACATTAAAGTACTCGGGATTACGTTAATGTTTATTGACCATTTTCATGAAATGTTTGCAGCAGCCGGGGCCCCGAACTGGCTTGACTGGTTTGGCCGACCCGTTGCGACCATCTTCATGTTTTTAAGCGTTGAAGGATTTACCCACACCCATAATCAGCGACGCTACCTGTCACGATTGTTGATCGGCTTTTGGGTAATGGGAATTGGTAATTTGGTTGTCCAGCATTTCTTCAGTATGGGAAATTTCGGCCTGATGAACAATATTTTTAGTGACTTGTTCATTGGTGTTTTAACCATGTACGGTCTTCAAACCATTGCCGACGGTCACCGGGATCATCGGTGGGGAACATCTTATTAGGAATTGGTATTATTATATTGCCGCTGCTGTTTGCCGGTGTTTTAATCGGATTCATCGGCACGGGCAATCCAAGCATTTTCTATAAAGCAATCGCCATTGCAGTCCCAACCCCAATCACGGCTGAGAACTCATTCTTTTTGTATCTTGGTCCAGTGATGTATCTGTTGCGAAACAAGCGTAGTTGGCAGCTGCTGGCGGTTGCAGTTTTTGCCTTCCTGTCGACTGGATTTAATTTCAGCTCGCTGCTTTCAGAAAACACCCAATGGATGATGGCCTTTGCGATTATTCCTTTAGTAATGTATAACGGCAAATTGGGTCGAAGTATGAAGGGCTTCTTCTATGCATTTTATCCGATTCACATTTGGGTACTATATATCATCGCTTCGTTGCTTGGCGTGAGAGCCTAATAGGCAATTTGTTTGCTTGTGAATTCCGTCCGGGGTACGATTACTTATGAAACGTAATCGACCAGAGATTTAGGACAGCTCCTCCAAGCAGTAACCTGCACGTAAGCACCTCAATCAAAAATTCTAAAAACCAGAATTTCTGATTGAGGAGACTTACGCTTCGGTTACTAACCGCTTGGATCCGCTCACTTACAAATGGAGGGACATTTATGGCAAATCAATATGATTATGATGTTTTGTATATTGGCAGCGGCCACGGAACCTTTGATGGCGCTATTCCACTCGCAAGTACAGGTAAAAGGGTCGGCGTAATTGAGACCGATTTAATTGGGGGAACGTGTCCAAATCGGGGCTGTAACGCCAAAATTACGTTGGATGCCCCTGTTCAATTAGCTCGGTTAACAGAGCGACTGGACGGCATTGTTTCTGGCGGCATTTCGATTAATTGGGAACAAAATGAACAGCACATGCATGAGGTGATTGATGAGTTGCCGACCATGATTGCTGGATTAATGAAGTCGGTCAATATTGATATCATTAAGGGCTATGGCGTCCTGGCTGATAATCATACAGTGATGGTTGACGGGACACCGAAAACTGCCGACAAGATTGTGATTTCAACCGGTCAGCATCCCCACCGTTTGGAAGTGCCGGGAAACGATTTGATGCATGACAGCGAAGAGTTCATGAATTTAAAGCGGCTGCCCCGGCAAATTGTGATTATCGGTGCCGGCTATATTAGTTTGGAATTTGCCACAATTGCCAACGCTGCTGGCGCTCAGGTCACGGTCATGACTCACGGTGACCGGGTGCTGCGAAAGTTCTATCAGCCTTATGTTGATCAAGTGGTGGCTGACTTGAAGTCTCGCGGGGTCCAGTTTATTTATGATGCTAAGGTAACCGAAGTTGAAAAAGCCGCCGATAATTTCGTTGTTCATTATAATGATGATCAACAAGTTACTGCCAGCTGGGTGCTTGATGCAACTGGTCGCAACCCTAATGTCGATGGTCTTGGCTTAAACAAGCTCGGGATTAAGTATAATCGGAATGGTATTTCGGTGAACGATCATCTGCAAACCAGCGTTGATAATATTTATGCGTCTGGGGATGTGATCGATAAGGATCAACCTAAATTAACCCCAACCGCCATTTTTGAGTCAACTTACCTGATGCATCAATTTGCTGGTGATAGCGATGCACCGATTAGCTATCCGGCGATTCCTTCAGTTGTCTTCACCTCACCAAGGATTGCCAAAGTCGGGGTGACCCCGGAAGCCGCCAAGGACAGTGGTGATTTCGATATTCAAACCAATCATTTGCCCGATGATTGGTACCGGAAAGTTACGAAGGAAAAAATTGGGGATAACACCTTAATTTATAATCAGCAGCATCAATTAGTCGGAGCAACCGAAATCAGTGACCAAGCAGAAAATGCGATTAACACTTTGCTGCCGGCGATTGAGTTCAAATTCAGCGCTGATCAACTTGGTCGGCTGATCACGTTGTTCCCATCAATTGCAGCTGATACGCTCGGGCAATTGTCATGAAGAACAGGTTAGTTGTTTAGCAACCAGTTCATTGGCGGCTGAATGGCTGTTTGAGTTAATCCATTTCGTCAGTGCTGCTAAGATCAAAGTAAAATAACTTTAAAATGAAAAAAGTGGACCAAGAATCAACAATGGAAGTTTCAGCTTCTGATTGTCGGTTTTTGGCCCACTTTTTTGATTTAAAGAATGAGATCTTCGTGCACTTAATTACCAGAGATACTCAACGGGGTTTTTAATATATTTATTGTAAACATCGCGGACGATCTGCATTTGTTCATCGCTAAGTGCTGGAAGGTCAGCGGCAGTCGTGTTGCGATCAATTTGGGTCGGATTGCTGGCACCGGGGATGACAGCGGAAACGGCATCGTACATCAGAATGAAACGAAGGGCGGTTGCAGCCAAGTTGTCGGTGCCTAAGCGTTCCTTTAACTCGTTGGCGGCTTTCACACCAGTCAGGTAATCGACACCGGAGAAGGTTTCACCCTTATCGAATTGTTCACCGTTTCGATTGGTTGTGCGGTGATCTTCCGGAGCAAATTTGGTATCTGCCGTGAATTTGCCGGTCAATAGGCCACTTGCCAAGGGGACCCGGGCCAAAATGCCAATGTTATGTTGTTTGGCGAGATCGAAGAATAAATCGGCTGGCCGTAACCTGAACATGTTGAAGATAATTTCAACGGCGGAAATGTCGTACGACATCGCTTTGATCCCTTCTTCAACTCGTTCGACACTCACCCCGTAATTTTTGATTTTACCCGCTTTCTTGAGCTTATCCATCGTGAAGAAAGTTTCCGGCATGTAATAAGTCTGCATTGGCGGACAATGGAGTAACACCATGTCCAATGCATCGACTCCCATGTTCGTCAATGATTCCTCAACGTAGCGGGTGAGGTGTTCAGGATTGAAGTGGTCAACGGTTAATGGCATTTCTTTGCGACCAATTTTAGTTGTGAAATGGACATCAGGGTGGGTTTGAACAAATTTGCCCACCGTCTTTTCACTATTGCCATCCTGATAACCATCGGCAGTATCGAAGAAATTAACCCCGTGATCATAGGCTTCAGCAAGGGTCTCTTCAGCATCCTTGGGGTCAAATGGGGTACCCCACTTACCACCGAGCTGCCAAGTTCCAAGTGAAACTTCACTGATTGAATAGCCAGTCTTTCCAAGTGTCCGGAATTTCATGATTGTTGCCTCCTAATTGTTGTTAACGTTACTTCAATTTTAACATTTTTTGAGCAGAATAATTGTTCCCTGGCCGGATTCGGTTGAATAGGGCTAAAATCAATCGAAGTTAAAACGTTAAAACATAAAATATGAACTATTTTTTGTAAAAAAGCGGCAAAAATGGGGTAAAACACGAACAATGCTGTTGACAATTAAAATCGATGCCAGTATGATTTAGACACCAAATAAATTCGAAAAGGTGAGTGTTGAAATGGCAAACGTCGTCGGAGTGGCAATGGGATCGATATCTGATTGGCCAACAATGAAGCTGGCATGTGAACTACTTGAAAAGCTGGGGATTCCGTATGAAAAGCACGTTATCTCAGCTCATCGGATGCCAGACGAACTACAAGCGTTTGGTAAATCTGCCAGAAATAACGGTTTGAAAGTCATCATTGCCGGTGCTGGTGGGGCGGCCCATCTACCAGGCATGATTGCGGCAAATACGACATTACCCGTTATCGGGGTACCCATCAAAACACGAACATTAAACGGCGTTGACTCCTTACTTTCAATTGTCCAAATGCCATTTGGGGCACCAGTGGCGACTGTTAGCATTGGTGAATCTGGCGCTAAAAATTCAGCGTTACTCGCAGCTCAGATTTTAGCAACGACTGACAAAACAATTGAAAAGAAGTTGCTCGATTTGAAACATGAGCAGAAAGTGGAGGCCAAAAACAGTGAGCAGCAGTTCGATTAAAACAATCCTGCCACCAGCCACGATCGGAATTGTTGGCGGTGGTCAATTAGGACAGATGATGGCGCTCATTGCCAAATCGATGGGCTATCACGTTGGCATTCTGGATCCGACGCCACAATCACCGGCGGGTCAGGTGGCGGATTTTCAAATCGTCGCTGAATATGCCGACGTCGATTCACTCATGAAGTTGGCCGAAAAGTCGGATGTGTTGACCTATGAATTTGAGAACGTTGATGAAGCTTCCCTACTCAAAGCCAAAAAGGTGGCTGAACTTCCTCAAGGGGTTAACTTACTGCATATCACTGGCGAACGACTCAATGAAAAGAACTTCATCCGTGATTGTGGCTTGCCGGTGACAAAGTTTGCTGCGGTAAACGATAAGCACTCACTTGAGAAAGCAATTGATGAAGTTGGCTATCCCGCAATATTGAAAACAACCTCTGGTGGGTACGATGGCCACGGTCAAATGGACATTAATGGTCCGGCCGATATCGATGGCGCTGCTGAATTATACGATAAGACGCAGTGCATTCTGGAAGCCCGCCAAAAGTTTATTGCTGAAGCCTCCGTCATGGTTACTCGCGACCTCAACGGGAAAGTGATCACCTTCCCACTGGTTGAAAATCGCCATAAGAATCACATCTTACACACAACCATTGCCCCAGGACAATTTTCGCAGACGGTTCATGACAAAGCACATCAATATGCGGAAATCATCGCCAATAAGCTGGATTTGTATGGGGTTTTAGGAATTGAACTATTTGTGATTGATGATCAAGATATCATGGTCAATGAATTAGCGCCACGTCCACATAACTCCGGTCATTATACGATCGAAGCCTGCAACATCTCTCAATTTGAGGCACATATTAGAAGTATCTGTGGCCTGCCAATTCCGGCCGTTACTCAAACCAAGCCAGCGGTCATGCGCAACTTGTTGGGAACCGACCTAACGCTTGCCCGCAACTTACTCAAAGATCATCCAGAATGGCATTTCCACGACTACGGTAAAGCAGAAATTCGGCCACAACGGAAAATGGGCCACGTTACCGTGCTTGGTGACAATATTGATGACTTGCTTGAATCCACCGACATGTTAAAGGGAGAAAATTAAAATGACTGATATTAACAATATTGAGAAAAAAGACCTCTTATACAAAGGAAAAGCCAAAGAAATGTTTACTACTAACGATCCTGACATCATGTGGGTTCATTACATGGATCAAGTAACGGCATTTAATGGCAAGAAAAAAGTCCAAATGGCCGGTAAGGGTCAAACTAATTGTGAGATTTCTTCCCTAATCTTCACCGACCTGGCTAAACATGGCATTGAAAATCACTTCATTAAGCAGCTTGATTCCAACAATCAATTAGTTAAACGAGTTCAGATTATTCCGTTGGAAACAGTTGTCCGCAACTTTGCTTCAGGTAGTTTTGAGAAGCGTTTTGCGGTTAAGCATTTGATGAAATTCGACAAACCCGTTACCGAATTCTATTACAAGAGCGATGAACTTGACGACCCATTCATTAATGATTTTGAAGTCGCAGCTTTGAAGATTGCGACCGAAGATCAGATGAATCAAATTCGGACAATTGCCTTGAAAGTCAATGATCGGCTGAAAGAAATCTTTGGCAAGATGAACATTGACTTGGTTGATTTCAAAGTTGAAATTGGTATTGACGCCGATGGTCACTTAATTCTCGCCGACGAGATTTCCCCTGATAGTTGTCGTTTGGTTGATCGTGATACGAAGAAGTCACTTGATAAGGATGTCTTCCGAAAGGGCTTGGGCGCACTAGTCCCAGTTTATAAAGAAATCCTCGGTCGACTCGAAAAAGTGGAAGGTGTTAACTAATGGCCCTTGTAAAAGTTTACGTTAATTATAAAAAATCAATTTTGAACCCTGAAGCAGAGGCTGTTCACAAAGCCCTTCAACGATTAGGTTATGAGAACGTTGAAGATGTCAAACTCGGCAAGTATTTTGAATTAACGGTTGCTGACGGTAAATCAAAGGCTGACCTGGATGCCGAAATTAATGAAATTTGTGATAAGCTGCTGGCCAATTACAATATGGAAAATTACCACTATGAAATTGAAGAAACGGAGGCTGCCCAATGAAATTTGCTGTCCTTGCATTTCCCGGATCAAATTGTGAGATGGATCTCTATAACGCAATTAAAGATATCATCAAAGAAGATGTTGAACTTGTTTCGTATAAGAATGATTCGTTAGCTGGGTTTGATGCTGTTCTGATTCCCGGAGGCTTCTCTTATGGTGACTATTTACGAAGTGGGGCAATTGCCCGCTTCTCACCAATCATTCCCGCTCTCCAAAAATTCGCCAAGAGTGGCAAACCGGTATTGGGAATTTGCAACGGATTTCAAATTTTGACTGAGGCAGGCCTGCTCCCTGGCAGCTTGCAGAAAAACGTGTCTGCCAAGTTTATTTGCAAGGATGAAACCTTGGTCGTCAATAATGATCACAGCATTTTCAGTTCTGAATATCAAAAGGGCCAATTGATTACGTTGCCAATTGCCCATGGTGATGGGAATTATTATGCAGATCAAGAAACATTGAAGGATTTAGTTGCCAATGACCAGATTGTTTTCAAATATACCAACAATCCAAACGGTAGTGTCGATAACATTGCCGGCATTGTTAACAAACAAGGCAATGTATTAGGGATGATGCCCCATCCAGAACGGGCCGTCGAAGATATCTTAGGTTCAAGTGACGGCAAGGGGGTATTTCAGTCGATCGTCAAGCATATTAAGAGTCGAGGGGTTATCTATGAATAAAGTCGCGGAACAAACTCAAACTGAAGCAACACCGGAACAAATTAGGGATCACAAGTTGTACTTATCAATGGGTTTGACCGATCACGAATATGACTTGATCAAGGACGATGTTTTACATCGATTGCCTAATTATACCGAAGTTGGGCTTTTCTCTGGTATGTGGAGCGAACACTGCTCTTATAAGAATTCCAAACCAGTCTTAAAAAAGTTTTTCACCAAAGGTCAACACGTTGTGAAGGGCCCAGGTGAGGGTGCCGGCATCATTGATATTGGTGACAATCAGGGCGTTGTTTTCAAAGCCGAAAGTCATAATCACCCTTCAGCAGTTGAGCCATTCCAAGGCGCAACGACTGGGGTTGGTGGTATTTTACGGGATATCTTTTCGATGGGTGCTCGCCCAATTGCCAGCCTGGACAGCTTAAGATTCAGTGCTCCTAAGACCGACAGCGATAAATATTTTATCCAGCAGATCGTCGCTGGCATTAGTGCTTACGGTAATTGTATCGGCGTACCGACGGTTGGTGGTGACACCGCCTTTGATGACGCCTATGAACACAATCCCTTAGTAAACGTGATGTGTGTGGGTCTGATGGATCTCGATAAAATCGAAGTTGGGGCCGCAGCCGGAGTTGGGAACAGTATTATCTACGTTGGCGCCAAAACCGGTCGGGATGGCATTAACGGGGCGTCATTTGCCTCATTCCAATTCGATTCAGAGCACGAAAGCCAACGGTCTGCTGTTCAAGTTGGGGATCCATTTACCGAAAAATTAGTCATGGAAGCCTGCCTTGACGTGATTAATAATCATTCAGATGCGCTAGTTGGCATTCAAGATATGGGAGCTGCCGGCCTCGTTTCATCATCCGCAGAAATGGGTTCCAAGGCTGGTGGTAACGGGATGGTGCTTGATCTTGATTTAGTGCCGCAACGAGAAGTTGGCATGTCTGCTTTTGAGTTGATGCTCTCCGAATCACAGGAACGGATGTTGTTATGTGTGAAGGCTGGCCACGAAGACGAAGTGCTGAAAGTATTTGCCGATCATGGGGTTGACGCCGTCGTTATTGGCCACGTCACCGAAGGCCACCAATATCAATTGCGCCAACATGGTGAAGTGGTCGCAGACGTGCCAGTTGATTCATTGGCTTCTCAAGCCCCCGTTTATCATCGTGAGTCAGCAGTCCCTGAACATTTGAAGGACGCTGACCCGAAACAGTATCAACCTCAAATTGTCAATCCAACTGAAACCTTAAAACAAATGCTGGATCAATTAACCATTGCTTCCAAAGAAGACATTTACGAAACTTACGATACGCAGGTTCAGACTAACACAGTGGTTGCTCCTGGTTCAGATGCAGCCGTGGTTCGAGTTCGTCATCATGACAAGGCCTTGGCAATCACCACCGATGTCAACGGCCGGTATCTCTATTTGAATCCGCGAGTGGGTGGCCAGATGGCAGTCGCTGAAGCAGCCCGAAACATCGTTGCTTCAGGAGCTGTTCCACTAGGAATTACTGATTGCCTTAACTTTGGTAATCCCGAAAAACCAGATCAATTTTATGAGTTGGATCAAGCTGTAATGGGAATGAGTGAAGCCTGTGAAAAATTTGAAGCACCAGTCATTTCTGGGAATGTTTCATTAAATAATGAATATGACAATGTGCCAATTTATCCAACACCGATGGTTGGCATGGTTGGCTTGATCAAGGGCCTCGAGCATGTGACCACCCAAGATTTCAAACAGGCTGGCGATTTAGTTTACGTTGTTGGTAAAACTGGTGACGGCTTTAACGGCTCACAAATTCAAAAGATGCAGACTGGTAAAATTTCTGGTCAGCTGTTCGACTTTGACTTAGATTATGAATTAAAGATTCAGCAGTTAATCACTAAAGCGACTCAAGCAAACTTATTGAATAGTGCTCACGATATTTCAGAAGGCGGATTGATCACGGCGATTGCTGAAAGTACGTTTGGTAATCAACTTGGGGTTAGCCTTTCAAGTTCGCTGAGCGTTAACCAATTTTTCTCTGAAACTCAATCACGGTTCTTAGTTTCAGTGCCACAGGCGAACCAAGCACAGTTTGAACAAATTACGGGCAGCCAAGCAGAGCTGCTTGGAAAGGTAACTGCTGACAATCATTTGTTTGTTCAAGCAACGGATGGTTACTTTGATATCGATGTTGACACTGCGTTCAATATTTGGAAAGGGGCATTACAATGCCGTCTGAAGTAAAAAGTCTCAATGAAGAATGTGGGATCTTTGGCGTTTGGGGAACTCCTGACGCCGCCAGACTCACCTATATTGGCTTGTTTGCCCTTCAACATCGTGGTCAAGAAGGGGCCGGCATTACAGTTAATAATGACGGTCACCTCCAGACCAAGCGGGGATTTGGGTTATTGACGGACGTTTTTGACTCTCCTAACGCCGTTGAAGATATGACCGGGACTGCTGCCATTGGCCATGTTCGTTATTCGACTGCCGGTAGTAATCTCCTTGAAAATATTCAGCCACTCCCGTTCAATTTTAGCGATACCCAATTTGCCCTGGCCCACAATGGGAACTTGACCAATGCAATTTCAATTCGAAAAAACTTGGAAGATCGCGGCGCAATTTATCATTCCAGTTCTGACAGTGAAAATTTAATGCACTTAATTCGACTGAGTCAGGCAGATGACCTCGATGACCAAATGAAAGAAGCCCTGAACATCATCAAGGGTGGGTTTGCTTACTTGGTTATCACAAAGGACCGTTTGTATGCGGCGCTTGATCCCAACGGGTTTCGACCGTTAGTGGTTGGTCAACTGCCAAATGGGGCTTACGTGGTCTGCAGCGAAACTTGCGCGTTGGATGCCGTTGGCGCAACCTTTAAGTTTGATGTTCAGCCCGGCCAACTCATTAAAATTGATGACTCTGGGATTACAGTGGATCAATATACTAACGATACACAGCTATCAATTTGTTCGATGGAGTTCATCTATTTTGCTCGGCCTGATTCAGATATCTATGGCGTAAACGTCCACTCTGCCCGAAAACGAATGGGCGAGCGGTTAGCCCGTGAGCAACCGGTTCCCGGCGCCGACATGGTGATTGGTGTGCCGAATTCTTCGCTGTCTGCCGCAATGGGATATGCCCAAGAATCTGGTCTACCGTATGAAATGGGTTTGGTGAAGAATCAGTATTCTGCCCGAACCTTTATCGAACCTACTCAGGAACTCCGTGAGCAAGGTGTTAACATGAAGCTTTCGGCCGTTAAAGGAGTCGTTCGGGGAAAGAAAGTCGTCTTAGTTGATGACTCGATTGTTCGGGGAACTACCAGTCGACGAATCGTTAAATTGCTCAAGGACGCAGGAGCACTTGAAGTTCATCTTCGAATTGCCTCGCCGCCACTGCGCTACCCATGCTTTTATGGGATCGATATCCAACATGTTCGTGAGCTGATCGCTGCTAACAAGAGCATTGAAGAAATGCGCGAATTATTCGGCTGTGACACGTTAGGCTTTCTCAGTGTTGAAGGGGTGGTTGATTCAGTTAATCTTCAAACTGATGCCCCTAACAAGGGCCTCTGTGTTGCCTACTTCGACGGTAAATATCCAACACCGTTATACGATTACGAAGAAGAATATGATCGCGATCAAGCCCAGCTACAACAAATGAGATGAGGTAATTTTGATGGATGCCTATAAAAAAGCCGGTGTCGATATTAACGCTGGTTACAAATTAGTCGATGAAATTAAAAATTTATCCAAAAATAGCGAGTTGGGTGCATTTGGCGGACTGTTTCCCTTGGAACTTGGGAAGTACAAAAATCCCGTGTTGGTATCTGGAACTGATGGGGTTGGCACGAAGCTGCTGATTGCTATCCAGGCTGGCTTGAATGAAACCGTCGGGATTGACCTTGTGGCAATGTGTGTCAATGATATCCTTGCCCAGGGAGCCAAGCCACTCTTCTTTTTGGATTATTTAGGGATTGGTCACCTAGATCCGGACAATGCCAAGAAAATTGTCGCCGGGGTTGTCGAGGGCGTGAAGCAAGCAGGCGCCAAATTGATTGGTGGCGAAACCGCCGAAATGCCTGATATGTATACGAACGGGCATTATGATTTAGCTGGGTTTGCCGTGGGAATTGCCGATAAAGACAAGTTGTTGAATAAAGCAGCTCTTCGCGAAGGGGATGTTTTGTTGGGCTTAGGGTCAAACGGACTGCATTCAAACGGCTTTAGCTTGGTTCGTGACATTCTGTTTAAACAGCATGATTATAAGCTGGCCGATCAATTGCCTGGCCTTGATCAAGATCTTAAGCATGAGCTACTACGACCAACTCGAATTTACGTCAAATCAGTTTTGCCACTCGTTGAACAAGGATTAATTGGGTCAATTGCCCATATCACTGGTGGTGGCCTGCCAGAAAATGTTGCCCGGATTTTGCCGGCGAATTTAGCGGCTGAGTTCAATTATGGCACTTGGCCGGTGCCGCCGATCATGAACGACCTTCAAAAGATCGGCAATTTATCATTTGATGATATGAAACATACTTTCAATCTTGGTTTAGGGATGGTTTTGGCTGTTCACCCAGAAAACGTTGACCAAGTGAAGGCAGCATTAAGCGAAGCTGGAGAACAGGTGTACCAAGTTGGCCGACTTGTTTCCGGCTTCCAAGAAGTAATTATTCGAAAGGATTAATGATGAAATCAGACGTCAAAAACATCGCAATATTTGCTTCAGGTGAAGGGACAAATTTCACAGCCTTGACCGAGTATTTCAAAAGAGAAAAGCTGCCACTTAACGTCAAGTTGTTAGTGTGTGACCATTCAAAAGTTCACGTGCTTGAGCGGGCAGCCAAAGAATCTGTGCCAACATTTGTTATCCATTTCAAAGATTATCCTGATAAGGCCGCAGCTGAAAAGGTGATTGCCCAGAAATTGGCTGATGAGCAAATTGACTTCATCATTTTGGCCGGGTACATGCGAATCATTGGCCCGACACTACTCGCCAAGTATGAGGGTAAAATTGTGAATATTCATCCAGCACTGTTGCCTAAATTTCCTGGGCGCCACGGGATTGAAGATGCCTTTGAAGCGGGTGTTGATACCACTGGCGTCACCATTCACTGGGTTGATTCCGGGATTGATTCCGGGAAAATTATTGCTCAGCGAAAAGTCCCGGTGCATCAGGACGATCGGTTAAGTGATCTTGAAACGCGGATTCACGCAACTGAGCACAAACTTTATCCAGAAGTCATCAAACAATTATTAGAAAGAGGAGAAATTTAATGTCAAGAAGAGCTCTGCTAAGTGTTTCTGATAAAAGTAATTTGGTTGATTTTGCTAAACAATTAAAGGAACTAGATTTTGAAATTGTCTCCACTGGTGGGACCAAAAAAGCACTTGAAGATGGCGGCGTTGCCGTAACTGGTGTTGAAGAAGTAACCGGTTTTCCAGAGATGTTGGATGGCCGGGTTAAGACCTTGCACCCCAAAATTCATGCTGGCATTTTGGCTAAGCGGGATAATCCCGATCACATGAAGCAATTGCAGGATGCAGGCATTACACCAATCGATTTGGTTGCGGTTAACCTTTACCCATTCAAGCAGACAATTGAGAAACCAGAAACAACTGAAGCACAGGCAATTGAGCAAATTGACATTGGTGGCCCTTCGATGTTACGGGCAGCTGCTAAGAACTTTGCCGGAGTTTTGACCGTCGTTGACCCAGCTGATTATCAACCCGTTGTGGATGCATTAAAAGCTCACAAAGACGATGCTGACTTCAGAAAGCACCTGGCAGCCAAGGTGTTTAGACACACTGCCGCCTATGATGCGTTAATTTCAAATTACATGACTGAGGAAGAATTCCCAGAAAAATTGACGTTAACTTACGAAAAGCAACAATCCTTGCGATATGGCGAAAACAGTCACCAAAAAGCTGCCTTTTATCGCAAGCCAATTCCTTCTAAATTATCGATTATTCCTAATCAACTTCATGGTAAGGAACTTTCATACAATAACATCAAGGATGCTAATGCCGCGTTGAACATGGTGGCTGAATTTGATCAGCCGGCTGTCATTGCAATGAAGCACATGAACCCCTGTGGTGTCGGTGTGGCGGATACGATTGAAAAGGCTTGGGATGAAGCCTATGAGTCTGATCCAATGTCGATTTTTGGCGGGATTATTGCCGTTAACCGTGAAATCGATGCCGCAACTGCCGAAAAAATGCACAAAATTTTCTTGGAAATTGTCATCGCGCCATCATATTCAGATGAAGCGTTTGAAATTTTGGCTAAGAAGAAAAATATTCGCTTGCTCAAGGCAGACCTCAGTCACCGAGACCAGCCAGATCGTTTTGAAGAGATTACTGTGAGTGGTGGGATGTTGATCCAAGAAAGTGACCACGAAATTGATCAGATTCCTGATTTCAAAGTCGTTACCAAGGTTCAACCAACGGAACAACAATTAAAGGCACTGCAATTTGGCCAACATGTGGTTAAACACGTTAAGAGTAACGCGGTGGTTGTAACCACTGATACCAAGACGCTGGGTGTCGGCATGGGCCAACCAAATCGAATTGATTCCGCTAAGATTGCGATTAAAAAAGCAATGCCAAAGGATGGTTACGAAAATGCCATCATGGCCTCGGATGCCTTCTTCCCAATGGATGACTGTGTGGAATATGCGGCTAAACATGATATCAAGGCAATTATCCAACCAGGTGGCAGCATCAAGGATAAGGACTCGATTGCAATGGCGGATAAGTTCGGCATTGCGATGGTGATGACGGGAGTAAGACATTTTAGGCATTAAAAGAAGTGTGCGGAACAAAGCGGTTAGAAACCGGAGCCTAAGTTTCTTCAACCAGAAATCCGGGCCTTGGATTTTTGGTTGAAGAGACTTAGGTGCAGGTTTCTGCTTTGTGGAGCAGTCCTAATCTATGTAGCCTAGAAATCCCGAGTTTGGAATTTATGGTTGAGGTGCTTATGCGCAGATCACTGCTTGGCGGAGCAGTCCTAATCTATGTAGCCTAGAAATCCTAGGTTTGGGGATTTTTGGTTGAAGAGACTTAGGTGCAGGTTTCTGCTTTGCGGAGCAGTCCTAATCTATGTAGCCCAGAAATCCTGGCTTTGGGGATTTCTGGTTGAGGTGCTTATGCGCAGGTTATTGCTTGGTGGAGCAGTCCTAATCTATGTAACCTAGAAATCCCGGGTTTGGAATTTGTGGTTGAGGTGCTTATGCGCAGGTTAGCCAAGCCACATTCTCAACCCCAACTCACAAGCTAATTTCACTAAACAAAAAAGGCTGGTTTTCAGCCTTTCATACATATCTAAAAATAGTAAACAAGGAGACCTTCTCATGGCAAACGTTTTGGTTATTGGTTCTGGTGCCCGCGAGCACGCAATTGCAGCAACGATGTTAAAAAGCAACCAGGTTGAAAATGTTTATTGTGCTCCGGGCAACCCGGGCATGAAAAAGGATGCCATTCAGCTTGTTGATATTGATGAACTAGATTTTGCCAAGTTGACGGCGTTCGCGCAAAGAAAAGCCATTGACCTAACGTTTGTCGGCCCGGAAGTCCCCCTTGCAATGGGCATTGTTGATAAATTTCAAGCTGCGGGGTTACGCGCTTTTGGCCCCAGTCAAAGTTCTGCTCGGCTGGAAAGTGATAAAACATTTGCTAAAAAATTCATGATGAGAAACGGAATTCCAACGGCTCAGTTTAAGACATTTACGGATGCTGACGCGGCCGAAAATTATGCCCGCACCCTTTCACTGCCAGTGGTTGTCAAAGAAAATGGTTTGGCAGCCGGCAAAGGGGTTTCAATTGTGCGAGATATTGACGATCTTCGTGGCGCAATTGACGCTAGTTTTCAAAAGTCTGACGAAATTTTGATTGAGCAATTTCTGTCTGGGGAAGAATTTTCATTGATGTTGTTTGTTGGTGGTGATCAAAAAGTCCTCTTCCCAATATCACAAGACCATAAGAAAATTCACGAAGGCGAAACTGGTCCTAATACTGGTGGGATGGGCGCTTACTCGCCGGTTCCCCATATTACGGAAGAAGTTCAAAAAGAAACCATTCAAAAGATTGTTGAACCGACGATGGCTGGTCTTGCCAAGGAAAACTTGGAATTTGCTGGGGTGATCTACATTGGCTGCATGCTCACCGAGGAGGGCCCCAAAGTGATTGAATATAACCTGCGATTGGGAGATCCGGAAACTCAAGTTCTGCTGCCTCAATTGCAATCTGATTTCTACCAAATGACAATTGATCTGATTGATCATAAGCTGCCAGAAGTGAAATGGCAGACCGGTGAATTTTACCTGGGGGTTGTGATTGCCGCTCCTGGTTATCCAGCCTCACCGCAGCAAGATATTGAATTACCTAACTTACCAAATAACGTCTTCTACGCAGGCGTCACCGAAAGAAACCACAAGCTCTACAGTTCTGGTGGTCGGATTTTCACAATTTATAACCACGCAGCGACCTTGGAATGTGCCCAAGCGAAAGTTTATGCAGAGTTAAGTCGGATTAATCTATCGAATTTTTATTATCGGAAGGATATTGGCTTTCGGGATCTTCAATCTTAATCAGTACATTTATCATAAAAAACGGCTACTGAGAGGTAATTTCCATGATTTTGATTCAATTAATCATGAGGTTGCTGATCTGGGTAGCCGTTTGTTGGTTTTAATAAGATGCAAAGGACCCTCAAATAACGGGAGATTAGTTCCAAATAAATGACGTGGGAATTTGAAATAAAACTATAATTAATTCAAATCTGAACGTATGGCGAAAGGAAGTCTGCTGAATGAAACAAGCGATTAAACCCTTGCGAGTCTTATATACCTTGATATTTTTGGTGATCGTTGTCGTAATTGGTTCTATCATACTCATACAAACAAGGGTTATTCCCGTTAATGATGGCGTGGGTATTCAGCTGCTCTTTCTGGCAATCCTTTTCTGGTATTTGTATGGATTGACGATTCACAATGTTCGCCACCATAAAGGTGAGTATAAAGAGCACACTGATTTTTGGGTCAGGGTACCCAGTGGAAAAAGAATCAATCCATATAATCCAAACGGCTTGATTACCGTTACAATCATTAATGTGATTTGTACGTTGGCTTTTATATGTATCTTTTTATTATTAACCTGGTGAGCGGGGAGATAGCTGGGATTGAAATGGTTAAAGGCAAAAGTGCACCACGGTAGTTAGGATTATCTAACCATCGTGGTGCACTTTGAGTTTAGAATTTTCAATGATTAATCATTTTCCTTCAGCCAATTGTCCAGCACACTCATAAATTCATCGTGCTGATCCAATAGGGCAAGATGCCGGCTATTTGCAAACAAATGCCACTTAGCACCCGGAATGTGATCGTAAACTGATTTGGCAATCAACGGCGTGCAGAGATCGTCGGTGCCATTGGTAACCAGTACTGGCACGTGAATGTTCTTAAGATCGTCAGTGACGTCAAAGTCGCCGATGGTCCCATTCTCGGTAAATTCATTTGGGCCTTCTGCAATTAAGCTGGCCTTTTTGCCGTTGGTTGGGCGTCTTAGTGGTTCCGGTGAATTTTCATCGGGATCATCCCAGCAGTAGCGTTCCATATACCGATCATTAGCAGCTAAGTATTTAACATTCGTGAAATCACCAGTCCGTTCAGCTTCGGCGATGGCCTGACGATCTTCATAACTTAAGTATTTGATCAGACGATGCTGTTCTTGCCGCCATAACTCAATAGAAGCTGGTGAGCCGTCAATCATGACACTCTTGACGCCGTCTTGACTATAGTGGGTGAGGTACAACATTTCCAACATGCCACCCCAGGATTGGCCTAACATGTGGACTTGATCAAGGTGGAGATATTTCCGCAGGGCAATCAATTCTTCAGCCCAAGTTTCCTTCACGTAAATTGATTCATCATCAGGGATGGAAGACTTGCCACAACCAACCTGGTCGTACATGATTAACTGCCGGCCCGTTTCCGCATAGTCGTCGAGCAATTCGAAATAGTTATGAGATGAGCCGGGACCACCATGAATGAGCAGGAGTGGTGCTTTGCCCGGAGTTGGGTCACCGACAATTCGGTAATACGTTTTGTAGCCTTTAAAGGGCATATAGCCTTCTTGAATGTTCATAAGTTAAACAGATCCTTCCTCAAAATAAACTTGGTTCATTGGGTTCGATTATACTACGCGTTTTCAGCGGTACAGCGGTTAAATTAAAATTATTTTAATTCTCTAATAATCGATTACGAAGTTGTTCAACTGAGGTGAAGACCTCATTGGGATTAAGCTTTTCCATTTCGGCTGGCTTGGCGTTAATTGACCAAGCGGCCGTATAACACGTGATGCCGGCGTCTTTGCAAGCTTCAACGTCACTAGTGGCATCACCAATATAAGCCATCTGATCCTTTGGCAGATCATATTTTTTGAGTACATCACCAAATTGTTTGGATTTAATTGAGCCATCAGGAGAGCCAGACATTACCGGCTCAAATTGGTCGGCTAACCCCAGGGCATCCAAGCTGGTTTGTAAACTTTGCTCGCCCTTGCCGGTAATCATTGGCGTGATGACATCGTGTTCGTGGAGCATATGTAAAAGATCATTGATTCCGTCGAAGGGTTTCCGCAGTAACATGTGGGCGCTTCGATAATTTTTGTGGAAGGTCTCTAAAACTTCATCTGAATAGTTCGGAATTAATTCTTTGAGCATCCCAATTTCGTTGGCACCGAATTGGGCAAGGATGACCTGGTTGCTGATCCATTTTCCGGTATAATCATGGACGGTTTTTCTGAACGAATCAAAAATAACCGGGAACGTTTCGGCAGTGGTGCCATCCATATCAAAAGCGATGATTTTTTTCATTTTACGTGACTCCTTCTTATTCAGGATAAATGTAATAGCCTAATTGACCGTTACCATCTATTATTAACCACGTAGACGCAAGATACAAGGGGAGCCGGTTCAAAAACAGTTCTCTGAGTGGGAACTTAAATCATTAGAAGCCAACTCAATCAGCAGTTGTTTTTAGATGTCAGCCAATTATAATGAGAATGTCACATAAATTAATCCGTGGTCTGGGGTGCTTTAACGGCTGAGATGATACCCATAGAACCTGATACAGTTAGGACTGTCGCAGGAAGACCCAAGTGAGCTGTTGTTGTGAGAATAGGCGACGGCTGAATCAATGGTGTCATTTCAGAGCAGAGCAGCCCCTCCGCCACAACAGGAGGGAATTGCCAATGTCATTATCTCAAGATATGTTATTCGAAGCCGAACCTTACTTAGTTGCCAACGAAAAGCATCCATTTGTCCAAGGAATTATCCATGCCACGTTAACGCCGGAACAGTTGCGGTATTACGATGAACAGGACATTGCCTTTGAGTATAACGAAGTGGGGATTATTAATGCATTGATCGACAACAGTACGACAACTGAACAGGCGCTGTTATTTCACAAACGTCAGGATCTTCAATTGACGATGTTGCGGGATTGGCTGCACCGAGAGCCGGAATCAATGCCTCACAACTGGGAAACGCTGAAGCAGACGCCGATTCAACCAATTAATCAACTTTATCGCCAACACATGGCTGCGACCGTTCAAACGCACAGTGTTCTCCAAATTCTGCCTTCGTTTGCCGCCGGCGAGTGGATGTACATTGAGTTAGGTAGATTTGTTTCTAAACAAGCCCGGGTCGAAAAAGAGCCGTTCCAAAGTTTCCTAACGATGGGCGGGGATGATTTTCTCGGTCCGAATGGGTTCATTCAGCAGTTCTTTAATATCATCGATTATGAAGCAAAATCTGCTACTCCTCGTGAACAGGAACGGGCCAAGCAAACCTTTCTAAAGAGCTGCCTGCTGGAATGGTATTTCTGGGATGCGGCATACAAACAAATCACCTGGGACGATTGGCAAAACGCCGCTTTGAAAGGGAAGGGCGAATCATTACTTTAATTGGTGATTTATGAAAATACTAAGATTGGGACGAAAGGCGATTTGATCCCAGAATTTAAGTTAAAAAAGCAACGCATTCTGGTTTTTGAATGCGTTGCTTTTTTGCTTAAATGGCAGGAATCAGCCGTTTGTCGCAAGTTTTATCAATATAAGAATTAACAGCCAAGTTGCCTTTTAAACACTCAGCAGACTAATGCCACAGCCTCGTTTAGTTAAGATTGATGAAAATGTGATTACTTCATAATGATCTAAAAATATTTGAATGATTGATTGAAACCATTGCTTAGGCCGTTTGTCGTGAGCTCAATTTTTTCAATCCTGGTAGGGTAACCATTGTGACAAAGCTGATGATGTAAAGGATTGATAGAAAGCCCATGACAACTGTCAGTGAGTAGTGATCCATCAAGATACCGATGACCACTGACGAGAAGCCACCAACTGCACGACCGATGTTGACAATCACGTTATTAGCAGTTGAGCGGATTTCAGTTGGGTACAAGCGACTGATGACCGCGCCGTAACCGCCGAACATCCCGTTTGAGAAGAAGCCGACGATCGCACCGATGATTAATAGTGAAACCGTGTTATGAGCCAACGTAATCGTGAATACCATTGCAGCCGAAGCAAGCAGGAAAATGCCGAATGCGCGTCGTGGACCAAAGTAGTCCAGAATTGAACCAAAAGTCATCATGCCCAAGCTCATCCCGATGATCGTAGCAATCATCCAAAGTGACGAGCCGGAAACATTTAAGCCAAGTTGTTTTTGAACGATGATTGGCAGCCAGTTCATCAGGCCGAAGTAACCAGCGATTTGAACAGTTGTCATGATCATCAAGGCAAAACTTTGATAAGCTAATTTTGGTGAACTGAACATGTATTTGAATACGGCACTGGTAGTTGATTCCTTTTCGGCTTTCTTAGCTTGGACAAACTCAGTGGTTTCAGTCAAGTGACGACGGACAAAGTATGTCAGGACAACTGGCACAATTCCAAGGAGGAAGAGTGCGTGCCAGCCAAGCGTGGGGATAACCAACGCAGCTGTGACTGCAGCCAGAATGGCCCCAATTTGGCCACCAATTGCGGCTACTGAAGTCATCTTACCGATTTGGTTCTTGTGGAATGATTCAGCAATCAGTGAAATACCGACGCCATACTCACCACCGGCACCGATTCCAGCTAAGAATCGCAAAATATAAATCAATGTAATGTTATTGGCGAAAGCCATCATGGCAGTTGCGAAGGCAAAAATGAAGATGGTGTAGGTAAACGTCTTAACTCGGCCAAATCGGTCACCGACCAAGCCAAAGATGACACCACCGAACAACATGCCCAAGTTGGTGATTGAACCAATTAATCCAGCAGCGCCACCGCTGAGATGGAGCTGGCCGATCATTGAACTCATCGCAAACGATAAAAATAGCACATCCATATTTTCCAATGCGAATCCAGAACTGGTAGAAGCAATAACCCATTTCTGATTCTTGGTAAAAGTATGGCTGTGCGTAAGTGATGCTTTGGTATTTTCCATGTCGAATTCCTCCAAATGAATGCTCGCTGACATTCGTTATTTTTGCTGAACATATTATTACATGGATATTGGGGGATTGCAAGGCGTCAATTTAGAATATCCGTGATCGTCTGTTTGACTTTGATAAAAGCAGGTGTCTCGAGTAAACCAATGAATTCAGCGCGGCGAGCGCGAAAATCATATGTGAAAAATTGAAGTGGGTTAACGAAACCGTCCACTTGGCTATTGGCGACTTTGACTAAAAAGCCACTTTCGCGTAGTGCGTTGTTAGTAGCGTGAGTGATTGGGGAGACCACGACTAACGAAGTCAACAGACTATATCCGTGGTTGCTCAGAACGAGTGCTGGCAGTCGTTTTCGAATCTCGTGGCCCACTGAGGGGTCAAAGTCAATGAAGATAATATCTTGTTGATCTGGAATGTAGTCGTTAATCTTTTGGGGTTTCTTTGCCAACTAACTTTCCTCCAAATTCCTCTTGTTGTTCTAAATGATGAGTTTTAATGAATTTCTCGTCGTGAAATGGATTTTGATGTTTTGGAACATAAACAATGACGCCATCTCTACCTTGATAAACATCAAACTCATGGGCAATCGGCTTGATGTCATTTGGAACAGTTAATGTGTTGGAATTACCGACTTTACGGATTTTAACTGACATAAAAATCCCTTCCTTTCTTTTTGTATACATAGAGTATATACGAGAAAATTGACGATTTCAATAAATAGCGCCTCAGACAGAATTCACTTGAACAACGCTCGTCAACGTGATAAAGTTATTAACAAATAAAAGAGCTTTAATTTGGTTCAGAGAGGCCAAAAGCGGACGAAAATTAAATCAAGAGTCCGTGATTTTGCGAGGATGAGTGCGTTAATGTGCTGAATTCTGCAGTCTCGGGCTCTTTTTATGTCATCAGATGGAGGGTAATTATGCGAGGACCGTTAATTGTATCATTGGATGTTGCTAACAAGGAAGGCCTGTTCAAAATCATCGACCAGTTTCCAAACGATGAGGGCATGACTGTTAAGATCGGGATGGAACTTTTCTATGGAGAAGGTCCCGACATTGTTCGCCAACTCTTGGCTAAAGGATTCAAAGTGTTCTTGGATCTTAAGCTGCAAGATATTCCCAACACGGTCAAAATGGGAATGATGCAAATTGGTCGACTGGGCGTCACCTATACGACTGTTCACGCGTTAGGCGGTTCAGAAATGATTGCTGCCGCCAAGGAAGGCCTGGAGCTTGGCAGTGAAGAAGCTGGGGTTCCAAGTCCTAAGCTCTTGGCGGTGACAGAATTAACTTCCATCACTGATGATGCTTTAAAGAATGAGCAGAACTGCCGGTTAGATATGGTTGATCAAGTGGTTTCATTGGCCAAACTTGCCAAGCAATCCGGTGCCGATGGGGTCATTACCTCACCGCTTGAAGTCAGTTCATTGAAAAAACAAGTGGGCGATGATTTCTTATACGTCACCCCAGGAATTCGGCCTGCTAATTTCCCTAAGGATGACCAATCAAGAACCGCAACACCTAAACAAGCCGCTGAATATGGCAGTTCAGCCTTAGTTGTCGGCCGGCCAATCATCCGGGCAACCGATCCAGTCGCCGCTTATCACAAACTATTAGAGGAGTGGAATTATGCAAACTGATCAAATCATTCAATCATTAATTGATAATCAAATTGTTAGTATCAACCTTGAAAAGCCATTTAGATATGCAAGTGGCATTTTGTCCCCAATCTACACTGATTTCAGATTGACGATTTCCATTCCATCATTGCGTGAGATGATTGCGGATGGCTTGGCTGAAAATATCAAGAAAAACTATCCTGACGCAACGGTTATTGGTGGTGTGGCAACCGCTGGGATTCCACATGCTGCTTGGGTTGCCGAACGATTGAACCTGCCACTGATCTATGTGCGGGCCAAGCCTAAGGATCACGGTGCCGGCAAACAAATTGAGGGTCGGATTACCAAGGACGACAAGGTTGTTTTGATTGATGATTTAATTTCCACTGGCGGCAGTGTGTTGGGCGCAGTCAAAGCGGTTCGCAACGAAGGCGTTAACGTGATTGGCGTGGCCTCAGTCTTTACTTATGGCCTGCCTGATGCTGACAAGAATTTTGCCGCTGCCGATACCAAATTAGTGCCCCTGCTAAGTTACGCAGAACTGATCAAACAAGGTCATAAAGAAAACAAATTCTCAGATGAACAGTATTCACGATTATCAACTTGGCACAAAGCCCCTTGGGACTGGACAAAACGGGAGGAAGCAAATGCAAAGTAATATTTCGCTCGCATCACAAATTGGTGACTACAAGTTTGACAACCTCTTGTTAAACGCAGCTGGTATCCGTTGTGCCACAACCGAAGAACTCGATAAGATCTTAGATTCTGATGCGGGTGGTTGTGTGACGAAGAGTGCCACGCCTGAACCTCGAAAAGGGAATGAAAGCCCCCGGATGAAAGCTACTTCGATGGGCTGCATCAATTCGATGGGGCTTCCTAACCATGGGTTGGATTATTATTTGAAATTCGCTGAAGCCAATCAAGGCAAGAATGGCAAACAAGTCATTTTATCAATTGCTGGCTTATCGATTGATCAAAACATTGAAATGCTCAAGAAGATTCAGGCCAGTTCATTTGCCGGCTTGACTGAATTGAACCTTTCCTGCCCAAATATTGCTGGCAAATCACAAGTGGGTTATGACTTTGAAGCAGTCAGGGATGTGTTGACGTCAGCCTTTAGTTTCTTCAAGAAACCATTAGGCTTGAAGCTGCCACCATACTTTGACTTCAACCAGTTTGACGGCATCGCCGAAGTATTAAATGATTTCCCGGTGACTTACATTAATGTTATTAATTCGATCGGCAATGGGTTAGTTGTTGACCCTGAAACAGAGTCGGTGGTCATCAAACCTAAGGGTGGTTTTGGCGGCTTGGGTGGCGATTACGTCAAGCCAACTGCTTTAGCCAACGTGAGAGCCTTACGGCAACGATTGAGACCAGAAATTTCAATCATCGGTACCGGTGGCATCAAATCTGGCAAGGACGTCTTTGAGCACGTCCTGTGCGGTGCCAATCTTGTTCAAATCGGAACAGCCTTTGGATTTGACGGAACCCCAATTTTTGAACGGATTTCTAAAGAATTAACAGCCATTATGGAAAAGAAAGGCTACAAGACCCTTGATGAATTTAGGGGTAAGTTGAAGACAATTGAATAGTTGAGACTGGGACGATCGGCGCTTTGATCCCAGAATTTAATGGAAAGGACCAATTATTCCTGGCTTTGGAATAGTTGGTCCTTTTCGTTAAATGGCCGGGATCAACCGTTTGTCGCAGCTTTTGTCTAGGTGGCTACGACGATCTAAGGGAATGATTACCGACTGGAAATTAATATATGCTCCACCCTCCTTTTTTCAAAATCTTATAAAACATCTGGAAACTCTGAGTTGTCACCCCTGTGAGTGCAGGTAATTTTCCTGATACCCTCAAGTAAAATAGTGTCTCTATGAATGCCATGATGGTATGGTTTATGTGAATTCAGTAATGATAATCAGAGGAGGTTTTATGATGGCTGACTTAACAAATAAAGTTGCCCTTATTACGGGTGCTGCAAGTGGGATGGGCAAAGCATTTGCCAAGAATTTTGTCGATCATGGCGCAAAAGTGATTTTAACCGATGTTAACGAAGAAAACGGTCACCAGGTTCAAAAAGAACTCGGTGATCATGCGGTTTTCTTTAAGCAGGATGTTTCTTCCATCGATGATTGGAAAAGAGTCGTTCAAGACGGTGAAGCAAAGTTTGGCCCAATTAACACATTAGTTAATAACGCGGGCATCGGAATTATGAAGTCAATTGAAGACATCACCCCGGCAGAGTATGACAAGGTCATTCACATTAATCAGTATTCAGTGTTTTACGGGATGAAATATGTATTGCCTTCCATGAAGAAGGCAGATGCAGGATCAATCGTGAATATTTCGTCAATCGGTGGCCTGGTTGCGATGCCAATATCGATTGCCTACGGGGCTAGCAAATTCGCTGTTCGTGGTATGACCAAAGACGCCGCAATCGATTTAGTCAAATACAATATTCGGGTCAATTCAGTTCATCCTGGGGTTGTGGAAACACCGATCCTAAAAGATATTCCTGACGAGCAAAATGAAGCCAGCCTTAAAGAAATTCCAATGCATCGATTTGGAAAACCAGCCGAATTGGCAACAATCGTTAATTATCTCGCTTCAGATGAAGCCAGTTATGTGACTGGCCAGGAATTCACAGCTGATGGTGGCTATACTATGAAATAAAGGCTCGAATTAAACAAAAATGCTGAGACCCGTTTTAAACGGCGGGTTCCAGCATTTTGTTTTTGTACGATTAATCGTTTTGGAAAACTAATCTCCTTCAGAGATATCAACTAGGTTATAGAAGGAATGACCACCCACGTTGTATGTTGTCCAGCTTGCGCGCGGCCAAGCTTTATCGCCAGTGTGCCATTTTTTATTTTGAGTTCCTAACTTCTTGATTGCTAATCGATAGTATTTGGATGAAACTTTCTTAGCGGGAAGTCCTTTAATTGCCTTTTTATAATAAACATATGAGGTGTTTCCCTTCACTTTGAAAGTGCTCAGCTTCACGCTGGCACTTGGCTTGATTGTCCAAAGCGGATTATCGACTGCCGCTACTGGTTTGGTGGATTGCCAACTGTTTAGAACGCCGTAATGCTTCAAGCGCGCAGTGGTGTAATACTGCAGGTACCCATCCAATGTAATGTAGAAGATTGGCCGATAATTACCAGCTTTATTGTTGGTGTAGCCATTTCCGGCCTGCAGAGCCAGTGTTCGGATCGGTAATTTTAATTTGTATGAGGTGAAGTATTTCGTATTGTACTGTTTGACATTCAATTCAGGGCCTTTGGTAACCTGATAAATGTGTTGCTGCTTTTGGTAACTCACGAGGCCCCGGGTCAGCTGCGCAGAAGAAGGGCCGTCTCCTGTGGATACAGATCCTTCAACCTTCAGAATGGTGCCTTTCGGGGTGATAATTTTATGCCCCCTTTTACCATTAATTTTGGTGTACTGGCCCGTAAAAATCGGCCGTTTGACTTTCACGTATTGAATGTTGGAATTATTTCCCAAGTCAGTGTAAGCATGGGCGGCAACGGCTGGAAAGCTGAGGATTGCAACGGCCGCGCCAGCAATGATTGCGAGTTGTTTTGTAAACTGAGCTTTGATTAAATACATTAAGAGATCCCCCATAGTGATAAAAACTTTTTTGATTGTTGAATTCACATTAACACAAGTATCGATGAGGTGACAACGGAGATGTTTCAAAAAAACATTCACGGGCCGTTCAATCAATGGTTGACGGGCATCAATCATTTGCTGGTATAATTAATTGTTGAATGTAAAATGGGGTTATTGAGAGATCAAATGATTCTGAAAAGGGGATAATTTTGTTGAACAAATTAAAATTAACGTTGATTTTATTGGGAACGATTTTCGGCTTTGCAATCATGACGAACGGTGCTACCGAAGCCAGCAAGATTCCAGCCAATTACACCTTTGACTATCAGAAGGCGCAAGTGGGTTCTGTGCCATACAAAGCTAAATTGCTCAACAAGTCGGCATATCTATGGAATTACAGTCATACGAAGCGGCTGCATAACATTAAGAATTATCCGAATTCAAACTGGTACGTTTTTTACGCGCAGGTTAAAAATTACAACGGCAAACGAGCAGTTTACTATTATGTAGGCGCCAGTTCGAATTTCAAGATCAAAGGTTGGGTCTGGAGTGGCTATCTTACTCGATTGCTAGCAAAATCACCAACTGATTTTTCCTCTGAATCAGTCTTTACTCATTATGTTAAGACGGACCGATCACAGCGATTGGCCAGAGCAATTCTAAAGCTGTTTCCCAATGCCAAGTTGAAGCTCGATTTATCTCAAGTTGCCGTGACTGGATTTAACAACAAACCAAGCTTTGACCCAAATTACACGAACTACGTGGATGTTGATGGGATGAAGCCTGCTGGTGCAAGTCAAAACAGTGACAACATCATGTGGTATTTAAGCAAAACAGCCGGCAAACCAATCACACCAAGAATTAATCATGTCAAGAGCATCCTAAATGATAACGGTTATACCGATGAGAAACGCCAAATCATGAATAACTATTCTATTGGAATTTCATCGTTTGATGGCGCCCAGGACAGTCCAAGTTCATATTTCACAACCCCATATCCCTCTGAGCAGTTGGATGATAGTCAAAATAATGGAACGTTAATTTATCTAGCGACTGAAAAATAAATCATTAATCATAAGATTGGGACGAAAGGCGATTTAATCCCAGAATTTAACGAAGAGGACCAATTATTCCGAATTTTTGGAATAGTTGGTCCTCTTTGTTAAACGGCCAGGGTCAGCCGTTTATCGCAAGCTTTATCAATATAAGAATGGAAAACCAAGTTGCGTTTATAAACACTTGGCTGACGAATGTTAGATTGTTTTTTATATCTAGATCATTATTTCAAATAAGAAAGCGGCTTTTGCACCTCGACTTTTGTTCCGGCATATTGGTCCTTGATGTATTTTTGAATTGCTGGTTCATGGTACAGTTTGACCAGCTTTTTGTAGCTTGCGTTACTTTTGTTCTTCTTGGCAGTTGCCAATACGTTGATATTACTTCTGGTATCAGTATCGATTTTTTCGTGGAAGATCGAGTCTTTCAAAACGTTCAAGTGGCCTTCCAGTGCCACCGTATTTGAAATCAAGACGGCATCGACGTTGTGGAGAACTCGAGGGCCAGTGGTGTCATCAATTTGTTTGAATTTAAGATGCTTAGGGTTTGAAACAATGTCATTGGTGTTACCTAGCGTGCCAAAGTTTTTCTTTAACTTGATCAGGCCAGCACTTTGAAGCAGTAACAACCCCCGTGCCGTGTTCGCTGGATTGTTGGCGATGGCGATCGTAGCGTGGCTGGGAATCTGAGTCACCTTTTTGTATTTATCGGAATAAATGCCAAGTGGTTCTAAGTAGGTGGTGCCCAGTGCTGCCAATTGGGCGGTTTTATGTTCCTTATTGTATGCTTCTAAATATGAATAAGATTGAAAGGCGTTCACATTGACGCTACCTTGGGCAGTGGCATTGTTTAGCTGAACACCATCAGTGATTTGCTTGACTTTGATCTTCAATCCGAGTTTCTTAGCCTGGGGACTTTTAGCGATATGGTTCCAAATGTCATAGTCTGATCCTTGCGATCCCACGGTAATTGTTGCGTTCTTCGAGTTGGCAGAACTGCCGGTTAATGCGTGGAGGCCAAAGACGATACCGATAATGACGACAATGGTGAGTAGGGTATAGATAATTCCTTTATGATTTTTCATTTTCATTCTCCTTTATAAATGGACTGTTTTTCTGGCGAGCCAATCGCCAATGATTTGGACGAGAAAGACCATGATCAAAATGGCCAGCATTGCGGCGACTGTGACGTCGTTTTCAAAACGGGCATAACCAATGCTGATAGCGATGTCACCAAGGCCACCAGACCCAATTGCTCCAGCCATCGTGGTTAAGCCAATTAAACTAATAATCGTGACGATTGATGCCCTGATCAGATCGGGCAGCCCTTCTCTGAGATAAATTCGAAAAATAATTTCTGGAATACTGGACCCCATTGAGCGGGCAGCCTCAATCACTTGAGGGTCAATTTCAAGTAAGGCATTCTGAACTTGGCGGGCATAAAATGGAAAGATGCCAACAACTAAGGGAACCAGCGCTGCAGTTGTCCCAACGGTTGTGTGGACAATGAAGTTGGTAATTGGGAACATCACTGCTAACAGAATGATGAATGGAATCGATCGAAGCAGGTTAACAAGCTTATCAGTCAAACTATACACAGCTTTGTCTTCGGCAATCCCGCCTGCTTGAGTAATAACTAAGACAATGCCAACTGCTAATCCCAAGAGGCCGGCAATCAAGGACGACCAAAATGTCATATAAATCGTTTCCCAAATGGATTGGGTAAACTGAGGCCAAATATGAATGACGTTAGGAAATATTTGCTTTAACATGCTTGTTCATTCCTTTCTTGTCGGTGGGAATCAGCTGGACACTAACCCCGTTTTGATTTAAGAAATTGATCCCGTCGGCTAAACGCTTGGTTTCCCCAGATAGAATGATAATTAAGTAACCAATTGAAGTGGACCCGATTCGCTCAATGTTACCAAATAAAATATTGGCCTTCAGTTTGTATGATTCGGTCAGATCGGAAATTAACGATTCTCTGGTGGCCCTTCCTCTGAACTTTAAATACAATAATCGTTCATTATTGGTGAGTTGTTGTAGGCTTTCGTCAGCTTTGATTTGGGCAAGGGCTTCTGGAACATTGGCGGATGAATCGACAAAATTCTGGGTGAGGGCTTGTTTTGGATCTGAGAAACTGTTTGAGATCTCTAAAAGCGGCGTAGGGAAACTGAGACAAACGCTAAAG
>NZ_AZEI01000023.1 GCF_001436255.1 Lentilactobacillus rapi DSM 19907 = JCM 15042
ACATTAAAGAATATTTCATAAGGCGTTTTCCATCCGAGACATTTACGGGGACGATTATTCATTTGTTCTGCATATGCTTGTATCCGGCGGTCAGTAATTGAATCAAGGTCAGTTCCTTTTGGCAAATATTCGCGAAGCAAGCCGTTAGTATTTTCGTTAGTTCCTCGTTGCCAAGGAGAGTGAGGATCGGGAAAGTAGAAGGGCGTACCAAACTTATCAGTTAAACATTGAACTTTGGCAAACTCTTTACCCCTATCCGGGGTAATCGTTAACGATCTACCAGGCCATAGCTTCATTAAGTCGCTCAAAGTATCCGTGACTGCTTCTGAAGTTCTTTTAGCAGCTTTACCAATAAGCAGGTAACGAGATTTTCGATCAACCAATGTAACGACACAAGCCTTTCCGCTTTTGCCTAACACGGTATCACCTTCCCAGTGACCAATTTCTACACGGTTGTCAGCTTCTCGCGGACGATCATGAATCTTGTTGGGGATTGGAATCTTGCCTCGCTTTTCTTGATAAGCTTTATTGTGGCGAGACTTGCCGTGATGCCTTAGATGGCGCACGGCACTAGAGCTGCCAGATTTAAACAAATTATCAAATAAGCCATTGAAAATCCCACGGTAAATAGTCGTGGTACTGATCTGCACCGGATACTTTTCGACTGCCAAGCGATTCGATATTTCCTCCGGAGACCAAAGGTCTTCGCAGAAGTGTTCTCTCACCACTTCAAACACCTGAGGATTACTCAAAAGAGAGACTCTGCCACAGTTGCCTTTGCGCTGTTTGTACTTCTCCTGAGCCTTCGAAGGTGAATAGGATTTACCAGTAGAATTACGGCTTAATTCTCGAGAAATGGTTGAGTAACTTTTCTTGATATGGCTGGCAATCTCACGAAGTGAGTTTCCATGATTCCTCATTAAAAAGATAGTTTCCCGTTCATCTATGGTAATATGCTTGTAGTGATCCATGGCTAAATTCCTTTCATGATTGTTTTCGCAAACATCATTTTACAGAAATTTGGCCATGGGCCATTCTTTATTTAATTAGTGTTGCACTTAAAGTGTAAATTCAAG
>NZ_AZEI01000024.1 GCF_001436255.1 Lentilactobacillus rapi DSM 19907 = JCM 15042
TAGAAAAACTTGTCGTCACAAGTTTTTCTACTCTCAGTTTAGGAGGTATGTCCCAGTCTGCATAACGATGCAGTTTAAAACTGGTCAAATAAATGATTGATCTGATCAAATTCGTAACCAGATAATTCGATCCCCAGCGCTTTGGCATTACTGTGGACTTGATCGGCAACCCGAGCTCCTGGGATAACAACACTAATATCGGGATCGGTGATATACCAGGCTAAAATAATTTGAGCAATTGTTGCGTCGTGCTTGTCAGCAATTTCCTTGACGGTATCTAAAGCGTCCATGATTGAGGTGTACTGATCAGAGGTGAATTGGTTAAATTGATTTTGATCATTTCGAGTATATTTTCCCGTCAGTAATCCCATTGCAAGCGGTAAGTAAGGGACAAATGAGATGTCGTGTTCCTTTAAATAGGGAAACAGGTTTCTTTCGGCATTTCGATGAACCAGGCTGTAATTGTCCTCGACGACATCGACTTGATCGTCTTCATTGGCTTCTTTTATTTGGTCAAGTGAAAAGTTCGAAACCCCGATGGCTTTGATTTTGCCAGCCTTCTTTTCTTCAACCAAAGCGTTAACCGCTTCGGCCTTTGGGGTGGTCGTGTCAGGAAAATGGATATAGAAAATATCAATGTAGTCAGTCTTTAAGCGTTTCAAAGCATCATCGACTGACTGCTTCAAAAATTTAGGATCGTTGTTTGGCTGTAGGTTGTTATCCGGGTCTTGAGCTGCCTTTGATGCGATGACAAATTGAGATCGATCATAATCTTGAATGACATCGCCAATGATTTCCTCGGAGCGACCCAAGCCGTACATATAGGCAGTATCCAACAAGCCAATACCATCGTCTAAAGCGGTTTTGACAACAGCAGCCCCATTTTCATCTTTTAGACCGTCAAATAAGTTGTGGCCGCCGACTTTATTGGTGCCAAGTCCAAGTGGGGTACTGGTGACCTGACTGCTGCCAATTTTTACTGTTCCTGTCATTTGAAAATCCTCCTTATTTAGTTACTATGATTAGTTTAATCCAAAACAAATAGCTGGAACAATTATTGCACCAGCCATTTATGATTGAATTTAAACATCTTTGTGGTCGTTAGTCCTTAAATTGGAATTATTCGTCATATGGACCTTTTCCCAGATAAGCATTAATCATCCAGATGTTTTTATCGACTGCTTCCTTAAACCCATTTAGCATATCCTGGGTTGGGAAGTCTTTTTCTTCATCCGTTACTTCAATTCCCTTTTGATATTGATCACGCAAGTATTTGAACTGGTCCGACAACCGCTGCATGAAATCGCGCATTGTTAATTGATCCCAGGTGACTTTCTCATCTGGCAACCCTGTATTCTCGATAAATTCATGAGTGGTTGAGTACGGTGAGCCATTGATTGCGATTAACCGTTCGGCAACATTGTCCAATTGATCAGCCAACTGATCAGAATAGTCATCCATCAAGGGATGTAGTCTGAAGAAGTTCTCGCCACGCATGTACCAGTGAGTTTGCTGGACGTTGGTCATTAGTTGGCTGATGTCGGCAACCAATTGGTTTAACTGTGCCCGGGTCTTTGGAAAATCATATTGTTCGGCCATGAAATTACCTCCTAAAAATAAGTGAGCGGATCCAAGCGGTTAGAAGTCGGAGCGTAAGTCTCCTCAGAGGGAAATTCCGGGCTTGGGAATTTTTCTCTGAGGTGCTTACGTGCAGACTTCTGCTTGGAGGAGCTGTCCTAAAATAAGTGAGCGGAGTAAAGCGTTTAGAAGTCGGAGTGTAAGTCTCCAGCGAGGGAAATTCCCGGTTTTGGAATTTTCCTCGCTGGTGCTTACATGCAGACTTCTGCTTTACGCAGCTGTCCTAGCATATTTTAAATACGCTTACATAACTAAGCATATGGGATTATAGGCGGTAGAGCAAGAAAAGTGTTCTTTAAAAATGGATAACCCTGTTTAGCTGACAATGGCTTCCAAATCCAACAATTGATCAATTTCATACGTTGGTTGAGTTGAACTTGCGTTTGGTTGGTGCTGAGGATTGAACCAGACCGAGTCGAGGCCATATTTGGCTGCCCCTAGGATATCCGAGGTCAATGAGTCACCGACTACTAATGAGTCTTGTTTATTGAATCCGCTAATGTTATTGGCAATGTAGTCAAAAAATGCCGGCTCCGGTTTTTTGTGACCGATTTTTTCCGAAATAAAGACGTTGTCGAAATATTTGTCTAACCCCGATTCTTTCAACCGCCGATGTTGAGTTGAGGCCACGCCATTGGTGACGATGTAGAGATGGTGATCGTGGGTTAAATCGGCTAGCAGCTTTGTGGCATTCGGGATCTGATCGTGACTTTCAGATAGGAAGGAACGATATTTTTGGCCGTAAAGGGTGCCATCGACGTTTTCCCCATAATGTTGAAAGAACAAATTAAAACGTTCATCCAGCAATGTTTCGCGGCTGATTTCACCACGCTCGTATCGACGCCATAACTGGGCGTTCAGCGAATGGTAATCCCGATAAACTTCAGGAGTCAGTGGTTTATGGAGAGTCTGGAATAATTTTTCCAGGGCGTGCTTTTCAGATGATTGAAAATTGAGTAAGGTATCGTCGACATCGAATAATAAAGTTGAATATTTCAAGCAGAATCACTTCCCGAGTTTGTAAATTTAATAAATCATACCAGAATTTCACAATCTTGAGTACTTTTTGTTGTAATTTTTGCTTATTTTAAGTAATCTAGTTGTTAAATAGATTGTGAAAACAACCCTGATTGTTGTAGTATATGCTTAATTGGTATATTAAAATTACAGACAATAAATTAATAGAGGTGTCCTTATGAGTGAAAAGAAACGTGGGTCTCAGGCCCTAATTCAATCGATGATTAACCAAGGTGTCAAATATGTGTTTGGAATCCCTGGTGCTAAAGTTGACCAACTGTTTGAAGACTTGAAGTATAGCGACGATCCAAGAACCCCGAAGCTGATTGTCACCCGTCATGAGCAAAATGCCGCCTTTATCGCGGCTGGGATTGGCAGATTGACCGGCAAACCAGGAGTGGTTGCGACGACTTCCGGCCCTGGAGTTTCGAATCTAGTTACTGGACTGATGACGGCCACGGCCGAAGGGGACCCAGTTATCGCGTTGGGTGGTCAGGTGCCAAGGGATGACCTTGCCCGGATGACTCACCAAAGCATTCCCAGTAAGGAATTAATGGTGAATGCCGCCAAAAGTAGCGTGGAAGTTCAGGATGCCAATAATGTTTCCGAAGCTTTTTCCAATGCTTATACAACGGCGGTGTCGCCTAAAGCCGGCGCAACCTTTTTATCGCTGCCAGCGGACGTATTGAGTGATGAAACTGACCGGCCGGAGATTGCCCCATTGAAGCGTGGAGATGAAGGTCGGGCATCCGACAAAACGATTAAGCAGATTTCGGAGATGGTGAAGAATGCCAAATTACCGGTGATTTTTGCCGGAATGCGGGCTTCTACACCTGAGGTGACCAAAGCACTGCATGCCCTTTTGCGGGAAGTATCGTTGCCGGTCGTCGAAACCTATCAGGGAGCCGGCGTGGTTTCCAGGCAGCTTGAAGACCGTTTCTATGGGCGGGTAGGTTTGTTTAGAAATCAAATTGGCGATACCCTGTTGAAACGAAGTGACTTAGTACTGGCAATCGGTTACGATCCAGTTGAATATGAAGCTCGTAACTGGAACCTGGAGCATAACAAGCAAATCGTCAACATTGATACAGTGGCGCCGGAAATCTCTACTAATTACCAACCGGACGTAATCGTTGAATCAAACATCGAAAACACGATTGATGCTTTGACTGATACTTTTACAGGAGAGTTTGACCTATCTCCTCAAGTTACCAAGACCCTCGATGATTTACGGGAAGAATTTTCATCAGAACGGGAAGTGCCAAAGGATGTTACTCCGGGTCGGGTCCACCCATTAGCTATTATTCGCGCACTTCAAGAGCGGGTTGATGATGAGACCACGGTCACGGTTGATATAGGAAGCCACTATATTTGGATGGCGCGTTATTTCCGGATTTATCGACCCCGTCATTTGCTCTTCAGTAATGGGATGCAGACACTGGGAGTTTCACTGCCATGGGCAATTGCAGCAGCGTTGACTCGTCCGGAACAACCAGTGGTTTCGGTTTCCGGTGATGGGGGCTTCTTGTTCTCAGGCCAGGAATTGGAAACGGCCGTCCGGTTGAAGCTCAATATTGTGCAAATTATTTGGACCGATGGTTACTACGATATGGTGAAGTTCCAGGAAATTGCCAAGTACGGTAAGGATGCCGGCGTTGATTTTGGACCCGTTGATTACGCTAAATACGCTGAAAGTTTTGGCGCCAAAGGACTGCAGGTTACCGGGCCAGATGATCTAGGTAAAGTTCTTGATGAAGCATTTCAGACAAAAGGACCAGTAGTGGTTGACATTCCGGTTGATTATAGTGATAACATTAAGTTAAAATCCGCTTTAATGAAGGATATCTTAAATTAAACACTAAGGAAGTTGTCAAATGTCAAAATACACTACTTTGTATCAACACGGAACGTTAGCGTTATTGGTGCCAGGCCTACTTGAAGGGACGATCACAATGGGGCAGTTGCTCAAGCGTGGTGATACCGGAATTGGGACTGGCGAAGGCCTGGATGGCGAGCTGATTATTCTTGATGGTAAGCCCTATCAGGTGAACTCAAAGGGAAAAATAACGGTAGTTTCAGATAAATTTAAGCTGCCGTTCGCCAATGCCCATTTTGCCCGTTACTCACCATTGGCAGAGCTGGAAAACGTGGAACAGGACGATTTGAACAAGCAGATGCTGGCATTGAGTCGAGCTGAAAATACGTTCTTTTCACTTAAAGTGACGGGAACCTTTGCGGACATCAAAACGCGGGCAGTGGTCAAGTCTGAGCCGCCATACAGTACCTTGGCCGAAACTGCGAGAAAACAGAGCATTTTTACTCGCGATCAAATTGATGGTACACTGATTAGTTACTATTCGCCACAGTTGTTCAACGGGGCTGCGGTGGGTGGCTTTCACCATCACTTCATGTCAGATGATCGAAAATTTGGTGGTCATGTGCTTGACTTTCGTTTAGTAAAAGGTGAGGTCTCTTATCAACTGTTCGATACACTGGAGCAGCATCTACCGGTTGATAACAAGGCCTACATGGAACACGATTTTGAGAAAGATGATATTGAAGGAAGCATTCAGGCATCCGAATAATCATACGTGCTTGATTATGAGATCCACGGTTTTGATTACCAAAAACTAATTTTTAGTAAAATTTATTTATATATTAGTAAAAAAATATCCTCCACTTCAAATGCCGAAGTGAAGGCTTTTTTGTGCTTACTTTTAATTTATTCGTAAGATAAATAGAGTTTATAGTTGATTTGTACGTATAAATGCTTTAATATATCACCTTGTAAGCGCTGCATGATTTCGATAATTTTTATGTGCGTCAGTTAATTGTTAATGTAAGCGTTGTTATACCGGTGATGTGGAACTGATACTGACATAAGTTTTATAAGAAGAATTTGTCTGATTTGTTATGCAACCCCTTTCAACCCTTTCGAAATGGGAAGCAAAATCGACTAAAGAGACTTTTTAGATAAGGAGAATGAATATGGAAAAGGTTGTTACAAAAGAAAAGAAAATCTCAAGCAGCTTTATTTATTTCTTTGGTTCCTTTGGTGGAATCCTGTTTGGTTATGGTATTGGGGTTATGACGGGTGCCTTACCGTTTCTGCAAACGGACTGGGGCCTTCAAAATAATGCCACCGTTGTTGGTTGGATCACTTCTGCAGTGATGCTGGGTGCCATTTTTGGTGGGGCAATCGCTGGCCAGTTATCTGATAAGCTGGGAAGAAAAAAGATGATTTTACTTTCTGCCGTCATCTTTATGCTTGGCTCCGTTCTCTCCGCAATGTCCCCCAATGATGGCCAATATTATTTAATTGCCGTCCGGGTGTTCTTAGGATTAGCTGTTGGCGCTTCTTCGGCACTGGTACCGGCCTATATGTCTGAAATGGCACCTGCTAAGATGCGAGGGCGATTGACTGGAATTAACCAGACGATGATTGTTTCCGGAATGTTGCTCTCATATGTAATGGATTTCTTATTGAAGGATTTGCCTGAAAACATTGCCTGGCGCTTGATGCTCGGCTTGGCTGCAGTACCAGCGTTGATCCTGTTCGCAGGGGTTTCTTTCTTACCTGAATCACCACGTTTCTTGGTTAAAAGCCATCGGGTGGACGATGCTCGCACAGTGCTTAGTTACATTCGCGATAATGACAAAGAAATTGATACTGAATTAGCTCAAATTCAACAAACTGCTGCTGAAGAAAAGAACGTTTCAAAAGCAACTTCATGGGGAACGGTCTTTAGCGGTAAATATCGTTATCTAGCAATTGCCGGGATTGGAGTCGCCGCATTCCAGCAGTTCCAAGGCGCAAATGCAATTTTCTACTACATTCCTTTGATCGTTGAAAAGGCAACCGGTAGTGCCGCAAGCTCCGCATTGATGTGGCCAATTATTCAAGGAATTCTATTGGTCATCGGTTCGTTAGTATTCTTGGCAATCGCTGATAAATTTAAACGAAAGACGCTCCTTATCCTGGGTGGGACAGTAATGGGACTCTCATTTATTCTCCCAACAGTTATCAAAGTATTAATGCCAAGTGCCAGTCCAATGGTGATTGTGGCATTCTTGAGTCTATATGTGGCGGCCTACTCATTCACTTGGGCACCATTAACTTGGGTAATCATCGGTGAAGTCTTCCCACTCGCCATTAGAGGTCGGGCTTCAGGTGCGGCTTCATCAGCAAACTGGATCGGATCGTTTGCGGTTGGTCTGCTCTTCCCAATTATGACAGCAACAATGCCTCAAGACGCCGTGTTTGCAATCTTTGGTGTCATCTGCCTATTGGGTGTTTGGTTCATCAAAGCTTGTGTCCCTGAAACCAAGGGTCGCAGCTTGGAAGAAATTGAAGACGAAGGAACAAAATAACGGGTGGTGAGTCCTGATTTGGAGATTAGGACGAAAGACGCTTTGATTTCATAATTAAGAAACTGTTTGAGATCTCTAAAAGCGGCGTAGGAAAACTGAGACAAACGCTA
>NZ_AZEI01000025.1 GCF_001436255.1 Lentilactobacillus rapi DSM 19907 = JCM 15042
GAAAACCAACAGTTCTAACCTGCCGTTTTCCTACATTTTACGGGTGCCTTTTACAAGCCTTGGCATATGTGCGTGATCTGAAGAAGAAAGTCGTATCGACCACTGTTTTATTTATTGCCGGCAACCACGACATGATCAGAAACGTGACTTATGAGGAGCTTGAAGAGGGCAACTGGCCTGGATATCTTAACAATCGATTTGTTGATATTCCTAACACTGATATTAGAATTATCGGGATTAACGGATGGTATGACTACTCATTTGCCAGCAATGTGGCCAAATCAAAATCAGATTTTTATCACTGGAAACAGACATATTGGATAGACAGCCAAATTTCGCAGCCTATGAGCGATATTGAACGAGAGAACATCGTTCTTCAAGAATTGGAGAAACAGCTCATAGCGGCCAAAAATCCGTCGAAAAAGGTGATTGTGATGACGCACTTTGTTCCGAATCAAAAGTTCATTCGATATACAAAAGATTTTCGCTTTTGGAATATGGCAAATGCGATGATGGGAAGCGTCAGATTTCAGGCACTTATTGACCAATATGCGGTTGATTCTGTGATCTTTGGCCACATTCATAATCGGTATGCGCCAATGAAAATTAAGGCAACCTGGTATTACAACGGAGCAGTTGGCTACCACAATCACCATCATAATGAATGGCAAAGCGCTGATTTCATAACTGAATGGCAACACCAACTCAAATTTATTCAAATAAATTGAATATTGCGCTTGACGGTGGCCGAAAAATTCTGTATTATAATACTCGTTGGTTTGATAGCAAACACAATGCTGGAGGGGTAGCGAAGTCTGGCTAAACGCGGCGGACTGTAAATCCGCTCCTTCGGGTTCGGTGGTTCGAATCCACTCCCCTCCATTTCATTTTTGGGCTATAGCCAAGAGGTAAGGCAACGGGTTTTGATCCCGTGATGCGCTGGTTCGAACCCAGCTAGCCCAATCGTTACGCCTTTCGTCGTTTTATCAAGTGTTAATCACTTGGTATGGCGACTTTTTTTGTGTCTTTGGATAGCTCTGATTGTCACAGATTAGGGGGAAGGACACAAAGGTTACGATGTTCCTTGATACTATTAAATTGAAAAAGGGCCTCAGATATATCGGATGATAAAAATCCAATATCTGAGGCCTTTTAAAGAAGATAATTTTTAAACTTAGTCCTTCACTGGGTTATTCTCAATTTCAATTCCAGCGTTTTTACCGGCATCCAAACTAACTGTTCGATCAACAGAAATCACAACAGCCGCCAATGCCTTAGGAAGTTTATTTGCGGCAGCATATTTTTCAGCATCGTCAAATATTTGACCATCCTTGTGAATGGTTGCCTTGCCTTCAACCCGGAAGCCTTTCATGCCGGGATAAGGGTGAAAGGCAGCGGCAATCTTAGGATTCACTTGGACGTTGTGCCATGATTGATGACCCGTTTCCTCGTTATAGATTAGATGTTCATCATCAAGAACCCGTAACGTACCCTTAGGGCCAATTTGTGGATTACCATTTTCATCGACAGTTGCGATAAAGCCAAACGCATCTTGAACTAATTGTTTCTGTTCCTCAGTTAAAGTTGCCATTATGTGAACCTCCTATATTTAAATCAACGTCAAAAATTTTTGATGAACCATGAACAACATTATCGACCCTTTCTTAGGGAAGTGTCAATAATAATGACACGAGTTCAACTATTCTCCTGCTAATTCGAGCTTACCGATGGACTATTAACCGAAATTGTCACTTCCATCACATAATGGCGAATATGCTCGTGGGCATAACTGAGTGCTTCGTTAAAGTAATCAAATAAATCATTCACGGAACCGGATAATTTAGTTGCGTAGTGCATTCCTTCAGGATTGAGCCCCTTAGCCTCTGCCATGTTAACGATTTGCTCGATGTCTTTCATGTAGTCGGCATCCCCAAATGCATAGAAGGAGTACTTACAGTCAACATGCATGTTGGGGAGCGTTTTGCCCAACTTGATTGGGGTGATTTCTTCATTTAGATAATGATCTGCGTCGGTATCGCCTGGACATCCTTTTGAGAAGGTCAATTCATATACGGTATGAGTTGAATCCGTGTAGGCGAGTTGGCATGCAGTTTTCACAATATTAACGACATTCTCTTGGCGTCCCCGGTATGTCGTACTGAACATATCCGTTTTTTGCCAAACGGGTAATTCAAGCGAATTAAGTTGTTTAATGGCGTCGGTAATGATTGTGGCGAATTGATCGCTCATGGGATAGATACTAAGCTTACAGCCAGTTACGTCTACTGAGCCATCAATATTACAGTCGATATTCATTTTAAGTTCCTCCAATTATGATTTTCTAGTTTCAAAAGTATGGGCCCGGGTAAATAAATTATGAATCAAACTCACAAGGCCAACCGAGAAAATTAGGTTGGAAACTAAGCGAGTGAGAAATAGGGCTAGCATCATCGAAAGTTTTAACTTGATGTAGCCATGGATAAATAACGCAGACCCAAAGGTGACAACGGTGGACAAAACGGCGGCCAGCAGGAGTGACCGAACATCAAACCGCTTGTATCTAAAGCTCGCAAAACCCAGTTCACTCCCTAGCCCTTGAAAGAATCCGGCAAATAAGGCCGTAATCCCAAACTGGCCACCCATGCCGCTTTCCAAAAAGGCGCCAAGAATTTCACTGATCAGAGATGAACCTGGCAATCGAACCACCATAAAAGCGATTGGGCCGCCCATACACCATAGCCCGAATAAGCCTTCACCAACAAAAGGCCCTAAACCAAGTGGTGACAAGATACCGTAAACTAACGTGTACAGCCAGTCTGAAAAAACAAAAATGAATCCAAACAAAACAGAAATAATTGCAATCGTGATAATATCACGCAAATGCCATTTCGCTAATACTTTCAAAATACAAATCCTCCCAAATAAAAAAGTCCTCAATTCAGTCAGAATTGGGGGCCATCGGGTTAAGAACACAAAAATATTACTTAAATACGTTAATATTAATTGGTTAACTGATGAAGAAATCCCTTCGCTGATGTTAATCAGATCAGGTTCAATGGGTATATTCTCAGCACGCTGGCACCCCAATTCTCTCTGATTATCCTACAGGCTCACCCAAGCATTGTCAACAGATAACCAGTGATGAAAAGAACGGTATCATTTATTTAACGGTAAACGTGAAATTTTCGTTGCAATTTCTTTTTCAATCCGCTATTGTCAAATTATTGATTATTACTTGAAATTAGGAGGCTCATCATGAAAATTGGTTTTATTGGTGTCGGATCGATGGCTCAGGCCATTATTCAGGGGCTACTCAAAGCAAAATTGGTGCCGGCAGAGAATATTTTGATTCACAGTGCGCACCAGGCTCATTATGAGAACTATGCCGATAAATTTGGGTTGACACCGCAGGCAACTAATCTGGACGTTGCCAAGAATAGTGATTTCGTGGTGTTGGCAGTGGTCCCAGCGATTGCCAAGGCTGTGCTTGCCGAAATTCGTTCAGCGCTCACCAAAGATAAAGTGCTTGTGTCAATTGTGTCAGGAGTTTCCTTGGAGCGATTGGCCGAGCTGACCAATTATGATCTGCCGATTCTCCGAACTTTACCAAATATCAATTCGGAATTTGGCCAGGGGATGACCGCGGTTGCTGTCAATGAGAATTTGGCTGGTGACCAAAAAGATCAGGCACTTTCAATTTTTAAAGCAACCGGTGAAATCAGTGAGTTGCCCGAAACGCTCTTCCCAGTGTTTAGTGCAATTTCTGGTAGCACAGTTGCCTACATTGATTTCTTCATTGACGCGCTTAGCCGAGCAGGGGTTAAATACGGTTTGAGTAAGGAGGCCGCCACTAAGATCGCTGCTCAAACGACCTTTGGTTCTGCTGACGCATTGATGCAATCTGGAAAGACGCCTGCCGAAATGATTGATAAAGTCTGCTCTCCTGGTGGTGACACAATTGCCGGAGTCTTAGCGATGGAAGAAGCTGGTTTCTTGAGTTCGGTAGTTAAAGGAATCGATGCAACGATTGACAAGTCAACTGGGAAGACGAAGTAAGCAACTTCCGGTTAATGGTTTCTGATTCAGCAAGGTTTTGCGGGCAGGGGTTATGCTTGCATTGTCAGTTTGAAATGCAAGCATAACCCTTTTTCTACGGCCTGAAACGATTGTTCACCGGCACTTCTCAGCATAATCATCCGGACAAATTTGGTTTGCAGTGATCTAGACCTCATAGATTTCAATTATTATGTTAAAATGAAGTATAAAGAAGACCAAAGGAGTTGGTAATGGTGGGTTTGCCAATTTATATTCAGATTCATAATGATATAAAGCGAAAAATCGAAGCCGATAAATGGAAAATTGGTGATCGAATCCCCTCTGAACGTGAGTTGTCTACAGAATTTGGCGTTAGTCGGATGACTTTGCGACAGGCCATTCAGACTCTTGTTGACGAAGGAATCTTGGAACGACGGGTTGGTTCTGGAACGTTCGTTGCCAATCAGAAAGTTCAGGAAAAGATGTCCGGGGTCACTGGGTTCACGGATTTGATGTTGGCCCAAGGCAAGAAGCCGTCGAGCAAAACGGTTTCGTATCATACGATGGAACCATCATTGAGTGAAATGGAGAAACTGCACATTACTCAAGATCAACCTGTTTTGCGGATGGAGCGAATTCGATATGGCGACGATGTGCCAATTTGCTTTGAGGTTGCGACGGTGCCCGAGAATATTGTCGAGGGCTTGGAAAAGTCCGAGGTAACCAGTTCGTTGTATCGGACACTAGAGCAAAAGAAAGACCTTCAGATTGGTAAAGCCCAACAGACGGTTTCAGCAATGTTGGCTTCCGAACGGATTGCGGAATATCTCAATATTAAGCGAGGAGAGGCAATCTTACGTTTACGCCAAATTACATATTTACAAGACGGTCGACCATTTGAGTATGTTCGGACGCAGTATGTTGGCGATCGATTTGAGTTTTATTTGGAAAAAGAATAGGGCACTTGAATAAAAGTATTTTGACTATCCATAAAGGCTCCAAAGTTAAAATCCCCAAACTGAGGGGGTTTAACTTTGGAGCCTTTATGTAATGGATGCCGGCAGGCGGTGAGATTTTCTGACGCAACGATCGCTGACTTAAGTTCAGTTTAAAAAGCGCTGTTTTAAGACTTGCAGCAAGTACTTTGGCAGCACCATTAGTCTGCCGATTCGTGCGGGTTCCTTCATGACGCGGTACAACCACTCCAAGCGCATTTTTTGCCAGGTTGCCGGGGCGCGTTTCACCGTTCCGGTAAGCACATCAAACGACCCGCCAATTCCCATCCAAAGGCCATTCGTAACTGCTCGGTTTCGTTCGATAAATTCTTCTTGTTTCGGGTACCCGGTTGCGACAAACACCATATCCGGATTAGTCCGGCGAATATCGTTAACGATTTGAGTGTCGTTATCAAAATAACCATCATGGGTGCCGGCAATTACAAGATCTGGAAATTGCCTGCTTACAACTTCTCGTAGCTTCTGGATGACGGCTGGTTTTGCCCCGACGAAGTAAGCGGACTTTTGATGTTGATTGCCCCAGCTGAGTAAACTTTCAAATAAATCATAGCCCGTAACCCGTTCCTCAATCGGTGTTTTTAACAGCTTAGCCCCAATCACAATCCCGATACCGTCAGCGACAATAAAATTGGCACTCTTGATTAATTTGGTGTATTCCGGGTGATTGCGGGCATACATGACAATCTCCGGATTAGCTGTCACCACAAACGTATTTTGTTGCTGGTCGATTCGCTGTTGAAGCGTCTGTTCAAATGCGCTTTGAGTTGTATTGATAAATGGAATTCCTAAAATCGATACTTTTGATTGCTTGGTCATAATGACTCCTTCAATAATTATTTTGAAGCAAAAACCGCCATTTTTCTGGTCAATATGACGATAAATGATAGAATTAACATGATTACTTAATTATATAACATCTCACCGGGAAGGATATTGAAACAATATGTCAGAAAATAATAATTTGACACTTCACACCGATTTTTACGAAATCAACATGATGGCAACTTATTTTGAGAAGCACATGGAGAATCGTCATGCCGTTTTTGAGGCCTTCTTCAGAAAACTGCCTTTTGGAAATGGGTATGCTGTTTTCGCTGGCTTGGAGCATATTATTCAATATATCGAGAACCTTCACTTTACTGACTCGGATATTGACTATCTTAAAGAAGTGACCGATTATCCGGACAGCTTCTTAAACTACCTGCGAAATTTCAAATTTAAAGGCACAGTCCGTTCAGCGTATGAAGGGGATGTTGTCTTCGCAAATGAACCGATCCTTCAAGTTGAAGGAACTTTGTGCGAATGTCAATTGGTTGAGACTGCAATTTTAAATATGATCAATTACCAAACCCTAATCGCAACCAAGGCATCCCGAATTAGGACGGTTGTTGGTGACGATCCACTGATGGAATTTGGCAGTCGGCGGGCCCAAGAAGTTTCGGCCGCAATTTGGGGAACGCGGGCGGCCATTATTGGTGGCTTTAATGCGACTTCCAACGTTTTGGCCGGCAAAAAATTTGGGATTCCGATTAGCGGAACTCACGCCCATTCACTCGTTGAATCGTTTGGCAATGATTACAGGGCGTTTCATGCCTATGCCCAAACCCATCACGACTGTGTCTTCCTTGTGGATACTTATGATACGCTCAAAAGTGGCGTTCCCAGTGCAATCAAAGTTGCTAATGAAATGGGCGACAAAATTAATTTTGCGGGCGTTCGGCTGGACTCGGGTGATATGGCTTACTTGTCAAAACGAGTTCGAGAAGTTCTTGACCATGCTGGGTATCCCAATACGAAGATTTACGCCTCCAACGATCTCGATGAAACGACGATTGCCAGCTTGAAGATGCAGCACGCCAAGATTGACGTTTGGGGCGTTGGCACCAAAGTGATTACTGCATTTGATCAACCAGCCCTCGGAGCCGTTTACAAGATGGTGTCAGTTGAAGATGACGACGGTCAAATGGTCGATCGGATCAAGATTTCCGGGAATGCGGAAAAAGTTTCCACCCCCGGCAAGAAGCAGGTTTGGCGAATTACCGATACTAAAGACGGCAAGTCTGAAGGTGATTACATCACGTTGTCAACTGAGGATCCTCGGGAAGAGAAATCAATTTACATGTTCCACCCAAATTATACTTACATCAACAAGACCGTTGAAAATTTTGATGCGGAACCTTTACTGAAAACTATTTACAGAGATGGCAAATTGGTTTATGATCGTCCTAATTTATCTCAGATCAGCGATTATGCCGAAAAAGAATTGGCAGCGTTGTGGCCTGAATACCGACGGGAACTCAACCCACAAAAGTATCCGGTCGACTTATCACAGAAGTGCTGGGATAATAAGCGTGACATCATTGAAAAGGTCCGCAATTACGTTCAACAAATAAAATATTAACGAGGGATGCATATGAGAGCAAAGCAGCAGGAAATTATTAATGCTTTAAAAGTCAAACCGGAAATTGATCCAAACGAGGAAATTCGGCGCAGCGTCGAATTCTTGAAGAGTTATCTTCGCAAGTTTTCCTTTTTAAAATCCTTGGTACTCGGCATCTCCGGTGGGCAGGATTCGACGTTAGCGGGGAAATTGTCCCAAATGGCGATCAGTGAACTGCGTGACGAAACTGGTGATAACAGTTATCAATTTATTGCCGTCCGGCTCCCTTATGGCGTTCAAGCAGATGAATCTGATGCCCTTGAAGCGATCAAATTTATGAATGCCGACAAGGTTTTTCGGGTTGATATTCAATCCGCTGTGGATGCAGCCACAGAATCTGTTGAGGCAAATGGCATTCAAATTAGCGATTTTAATAAAGGCAATATCAAGGCTCGTCAACGGATGATTGCGCAATATGCAATTGCGGGTGAGACTAGTGGCGCCGTAGTGGGAACCGATCATGCTGCCGAAGCTGTCACTGGTTTCTACACCAAATTTGGTGACGGGGCAGCTGATATCACCCCCCTTTGGCGATTAGATAAACGACAGGGCAAACAACTCTTAAATGAACTTGGCGCACCCAAGCATCTCTATGAAAAGACACCGACTGCTGATCTCGAAGATAACCGGCCGGCATTGCCTGATGAAGTTGCTTTGGGAGTGACCTACCAGGATATTGATGCCTACCTAGAAGGTAAAAACATTTCTGAAAAAGCTGCCGAGACCATTGAAGGCTGGTATAACAAGACTGAACACAAGCGTCACACACCAATTAATGTCTATGATACGTTTTGGAAGTAATTAAAGAGTGACATTTTATTAGTGATTATGTATAATAATGATAAATAAAGGGAGTAACCAGCAGCGGTATGTTGTGATTATCTCGTCAACGTGAAATATTCGTATTTCCGGGATAACTCTTAAATGGTGAGACTTGTGGATTCTTCATGTGAAGAAGTCTGCAGGTCTCTTTCTTTTTTAAGACATGCCACCCGTTACAGTCAGCGTCCAAGCATTCATTCGAGGCATTGGGGGATTAGAGCTGGTTTGATGCATCATTCGTTGCTCGTTACTCACTTGAATTTAGGACAGTCCATCCAAGCAGAAGTTCGCCCATCAGTCCCTCACATATTTCTTTTCTAAAAATGGATATGCGAGGGAGCTCATGTTCAACTTCTCAATGCTCGGCTGGGCTCACTCAGAGGAGGAAGTTAATGACACAGGAGAAAAAAATGAGTTATCAGCGATCTGTTGCCGACATCATGCAACAAATGAAGTCCGATCCAAATGGGCTGACGACGAGCATGGTGGAAGAACGTCGCCAGCAATTCGGTCCCAACAAGTTGACTGCCAAGCGGCGAACCACGCTACTGGAGAAATTTATTGCCCAGTTTAAAGATCTGATGATTATCATCTTGATTGTCGCGGCCATTATTGCCGGGATTGCCGGTGAACACGTCGATGCCATTATTATTCTGGCAGTTGTGATTCTCAATGCGATCTTTGGGGTTTTCCAAGAATCCAAAGCAGAAAATGCAATCGATTCGCTTAAACAGATGTCAGCACCAATGGCAACGGTTCTGAGAAATGGTGAGTCGATCTCAATTAAAAGTGAAGAGATTGTCCCTGGAGACATTGTTTTACTGGAAGCAGGGGATGTTGTCCCGGCTGACTTGCGGTTGACTGAGGCTAACTCGCTCAAAATCGAAGAGGCTGCGTTAACGGGCGAATCCGTCCCCGTTAATAAGCAGGTCGAAACGATTTCGGAGGACGACTTACCTTTAGGAGATCGCAAAAATCTCGGCTTCATGAACAGTAATGTTACGTCTGGACGCGGTGTTGGGGTTGTGATCGGGACTGGAATGAATACCGAAGTTGGTAAAATTGCCCACATGCTTAACACCACTGAAGAGTCAACGACCCCACTTCAGGACAATTTGAAGTCCCTTGGAAAAATGCTGACGATTTTGATTTTGGTGATTGCCGTCATTGTGTTTGGCATGGGAATGCTCCGCGGCCAAGAGAGCTTGATTAACATGCTGTTAACGGCGATTTCATTGGCCGTTGCCGCAATTCCCGAAGGCTTACCCGCAATTGTGACGGTCACCTTGGCTCTTGGTACTCAGCAGATGGCCAAACATCGGGCATTGATCCGAAAGCTGCCGGCAGTCGAAACCCTTGGGAGTACGGATATTATTTGTTCTGATAAAACGGGAACGTTGACGCAAAACAAAATGACCGTTGAAAAAGTTTTCCTGAATGAAAAATTGGCCGATTCTGCTGATACCCAACTGGATTTATCTGACCAGCTTGCCCAAATCATGGTACTGAATAACGATACCAAGTTCCAAGAAGATCAATTGGCCGGTGATCCAACTGAGACGGCGCTTGTGTCCTTTTATTTGAACAAAGATCAACCTGTTCAAGATTTTGTTAACCAACACAAACGGTTGGCCGAGATCCCATTTGATTCAGAACGAAAACTCATGTCGACCTTTAACCAAATGGATAACGGTCAGATCATGATGACGATGAAAGGGGCCCCTGACCAGTTACTACAACGCGTCACAAAGATTAAAGATGGTGAGCAAATTCGAGACATCACTGATGGGGATAAGAAACTCATCAGTGATACCAATCACAGTCTGGCAACCCAAGCACTCCGAGTTCTTGCGTTTGCGTACCGAATGGTTGACTCAGTTCCCACTGACCTGACGAGTGACGCTCAAGAGCGTGACATGACCTTTGTCGGCTTGATCGGCATGATTGATCCCGAACGACCGGAAGTGGCTCAGGCGGTTGCTGAAGCCAAATCAGCAGGGATCAAATCCGTGATGATCACTGGGGACCACCAAGACACTGCCCAAGCAATTGCGAAGCGGCTGGGAATTATTGGTCACGGAGATTCACAGGACACAGATCAAGTGATTAACGGTGCTCAATTAGATGAAATGTCTGATTCCCAATTCGATGACGCCGTTGGCAATATTGCCGTTTATGCTCGAGTTGCTCCAGAGCACAAGGTTCGAATTGTGAAAGCTTGGCAGAAAAAAGGGAAGGTCGTTGCCATGACTGGTGATGGCGTGAACGATGCGCCCGCCCTCAAGACTGCCGACATCGGTGTTGGCATGGGAATTACTGGGACTGAAGTGTCTAAAGAAGCCAGCGATATGGTTTTGGCCGACGATAACTTTGCCACGATTGTAACGGCCGTTCGAGCTGGCCGAAAAGTATTCTCAAACATTCAAAAATCACTACAATACCTATTGTCAGCGAACTTAGGAGAAGTTTTAACTTTGTTTGTGATGACAATGATGGGCTGGGAAATTTTGGCACCTGTCCAAATTTTGTGGATTAACTTAGTAACCGATACGTTCCCAGCGATTGCATTGGGCGTTGAACCCGCCGAGCCGGGAATTATGAAACGAAAGCCCCGGGGTAGGTCGTCCAACTTCCTTTCTGGTGGGATCATGAGTAATATCATGTATCAGGGATTCTTTGAAGGCTTCATTACGTTAGCAGTTTATGCCTTCGCGATTATCAATCCGGTGCACTCATCAGATGCGTTGGTTCACGCAGATGCCTTGACGATGGCTTATGCCACTTTGGGATTAATCCAGCTTTTCCATGCGTTTAACTCAAAGACCATTCATCAATCGATCTTTAGGGTGGGGCTGTTCAGAAATAAATTCTTTAACTGGGCATTGTTGGGATCGACCATTCTGCTAATTGCCACAATTGCAGTTCCTGGTTTCAACGAAATGTTCCATGTGTCTAATTTGATGGCTTCACAATGGGTCGTGGTGGTATTTGGTGGCTTTATGATCGTTGTGATCACAGAAGTAGTAAAATACATTCAGAGACACTTTTTCCACAAACAATAAAAATGGGGGTAATGATAGTTTGAAACCACAAGATATGCAACGTTATGCAAAGGTCGTATCGGATGTGATTGATTCAACATCCGCAAATGGTACGGACCTCAATGATGATTTTGAAATGTTACGAAAGGCAATTGATGCCAATACCGTTTCAGAATTGTCAACGGATGAATTAACAAGAATTAAGGCCCATTTCCAGTCAGGAACTGACAAATACAAGGAAAATGTCAATAAGCTTCAACAGGCACCGGTGCCCGTCAAGGTCTTGGGTAAACATAAGATGTTGGTTCGTCATTACGAGGACTATACCAACGCTTGCCAAGCAATGACCGACAGTATTGATCCGGATGCCGCGGCAATTAATGTGGATCAGTTCAATAAGTCGGAAAAGGATCAAGAGGGTAGCATTGCGAAGGTTTCCAGTGTGACGACGAGAATTATGGGTGGCATGTAAGTAACCGACAGCGACTGTTTCAGATCTAAAAAAAGGGAACGCTAGCCGGCAAATTGTTTAAAATGCAACTTGGCTTTCCCTGATTATATTGATAAAACTTGCGACAAAAGGCTGATCCCGGCCATTTAAGCAAAACAAGCAGTGCATCCAAAAATAGGTGCACTGCTTGTTTTGCGTAAATTCTGGGATCAAATTGCGGCTCGTCTCAATCTTTCTTCTGCCCAATAATTTTTCTCGCTGACTGAACATGATATAATTAACCGTGACATTATTTGATGAGGTGGAATAAATGACTGATACACTTGCCGAAAAGATTCGGCATGATTTACCCAAATTACGAATCAAACAAATTTCTGAAACACTGAAAATGTTCGATGAAGGCGACACGGTTCCCTTTATTGCCCGGTATCGAAAAGAGCGAACCGGCAACTTGGATGAAGTTGAAATTCGAGATATTGAAGCGGCCGCTCACCGAATTCAGACGTTGGACAAGCGCAAAGCTGAGGTTATCAAAATCATCACCGAGCAGCAAAAGCTGACGCCTCAGCTCGAATCTGAAATCAACGCCGCAACCGTTCTCCAACAGGTTGAAGACTTATACTTACCATACAAACAAAAGCGGCGGACAAAGGCCACAATTGCCAAAGAGAAGGGCTTACAGCCATTAGCAGATGCTGCGTTAAAGTTTGCCCCTAATTTGGATAGTCTGGTTGAACAAGCAGTTGATCCAGAAAAAGAACTTCCTGATAAGGATGCTGTATTTGATGGTATCCATGAAATTTTGGCTGAAACATTTGGCGACCGAGCCGACTTTCGAAATTGGGTTCGCCAGAATACCAATCAATACGGTGCCCTGGTGACCAAGATCAAAAGAGGTGCTAAAGAGGCTGACGAAGAAGGGACGTATCAGCAGTACTATGATTTTTCTCAATCCGTCAAATTAATTCCATCATTTAGAACCTTAGCGATCAATCGTGGTGAAAAGGAAGGCATTTTGTCGGTGAAAATCGACGTAAATGAAACGCCGATTGACTGGCATTTAAAAGCCAATACGGTTGGTAACCAAACTGGTTTGGCGGCCGAAGTTGTGGAAAGTGCCGTGTTAGACGCCTATTCACGCTTTATTGGTCCCGCAATCGAACGGGAAATTCGTAAAGAGTTGAGTGAAGTTGCCTACAATCACGCGATCGATATTTTTGGCAAGAATCTTTATAACTTACTCATGCAGGCGCCGTTAAAGGGTAAAGTTGTCATGGGCTTTGATCCGGCTTATCGGACTGGTTGTAAGCTCGCCGTGGTTGATCAGAATGGGAAGTATCTGGCCAAAACAGTGATTTACCCTCACAAGCCCGCTGGTGAAGCAAAACGAAAAGCAGCCAAAGGTGAATTCATTGATTTCATCAACCAAAACCACGTTGAAATGATTGCGATTGGTAATGGGACTGCCAGCCGGGAATCAGAGCAGTTCGTTGCCGACGCCATCAAAGAAATTGAGACGCCGATCTATTACGTCATTGTGAACGAGGCCGGGGCATCCGTTTATTCTGCCAGCAAGGTTGCCAGAGAAGAATTTCCAGATTTCAGTGTTGAACAACGATCGGCCGTTAGTATTGCCCGCCGCATTCAAGATCCGCTGGCTGAGTTGGTCAAAATTGATCCCCAAGCCATCGGAGTAGGGCAATATCAACATGATGTGCCTCAAAAACAGCTAGCTGAAAAACTGGATCAAGTGGTTGAAACCGCTGTTAACCGGGTGGGGGTTAATTTAAATACTGCCAGTCCGGATTTGTTGGTTCATATTTCTGGTTTAACCAAATCAACCGCAAATAATATCGTTAAGTACCGCAATGAGGCCGGCCAATTTAATGATCGCTCGGATTTGAAGAAGGTAGCCAGATTAGGACCGAAAGCGTTTGAACAGTCCGTCGGCTTCCTGCGCATCATTGATGGGGATAATCCACTTGATAATACGGACATTCATCCGGAAAGCTATCCAGCAACCCACCAATTACTCAAGCAATCCAATCTGAGTGCAGCTGATCTTGGCAAACCGGTTGTTGCCCAAAAGCTCAGTCAAATTGATTTAGACCAAACTGCTCAGTCGCTAGAAATTGGTCGTGAAACGCTGCAGGATATCGTTAAGGGGATTGAGACCCCCGGCCGGGACTTGCGAGATGAGATGCCAGCACCGTTACTCAGAAAAGATGTGTTAACAATGGCGGATTTGAAGCCGGGGATGAAGCTACAAGGAACCGTTCGAAACGTGGTTGACTTTGGCGTATTCGTGGATATTGGAGTTAAACAGGATGGCTTGGTGCATATTTCCAAAATGAGTGATCATTTTGTCAAAGATCCCAGTAAAGTGGCCTCTGTCGGAGATATTGTGACCGTTTGGATTGACTCGGTAGATGCTGATCGCCACCGGATTCAATTAACGATGGTGGAACCAGAATGAGGACAGAAGAGATATGCTAATGACAAATACTGAATTATAACACTTAGTCGAACAAGTATCGATCCAATTTTTTTCCAGACCCTTCACGCATCGGGCCTACTTTAATCCCAGATTGCGGACAACTGGTGGCCGTTATCATTTAGACAGTCACGACATTGATATCAATCCTAAGATGGACGATGGCCACTCTCATGACATTTTAATTGGCATTATCAAACATGAGTTGTGCCATTATCATCTCAATCTCGCCGGATTCAGCGGTCGGCATAATACCCCTGAGTTTAAACAATTGTTACAGGCAGTTGGTGGATCCAGATATGCACCACGAATTGAATCAACTACGCCTTCATTTCATGTTAAATATCTTTATCGGTGCACGCACTGTGGTCTGGAGTATCATAGGAAACGAAGGATCAATGTTTCGAAGTATGTCTGTGGTCGATGCCACAGCAGATTAACGTTAATCAATATCGGTCTCGAGAAACAATAGATCATTGATAACGAAAGGAGTTTGACAATGGCAAAACTAATTATTCGCGTTCCGGCGACTTCAGCCAACGTAGGTTCTGGATTTGATTCTGTTGGGGTTGCCCTTCATTTGTATTACACGGTAATTGTTGAAGAAAAAACCGATAAGTGGAAGGTTAATCATGCCCTGGGAGCTGATGTTCCAACCGATGAGCACAATTTAATCGTCCAGACAATTCTCAAAGTGGATCCAGACATTCATCCAAGACAGCTGACGGTTATCTCGGATGTTCCGATTGCCCATGGGCTTGGTTCGAGTACAACGGCCGTGGTGGCTGGGATCAAGATTGCCAATGTCTTAGGTGATTTGGATCTGTCGGTAGCAGATCAAATTAACCTTGGTTCTCGATTTGAAGGGCATTCAGAAAATGTTGCTTCCGCATTGTTGGGCCAGCTGACCGTCTCAACTTTCGATGGCCAACAAGCCGTTGCAACCCGGATTGAATTACCTGATGTGTACGCTTTGATGTATATTCGTCCTGATGGGATTAGTGAAGCGGAAAGCCGCAAAAAATTGCCTAAGACAATCAGCTTTGAAAAGGCGATTCATGCCAGCAGCAAAGAAAATGTTTTTGTTGCCCTTGCAGCTCAAGGTAAGTGGGATGAAGCGGTTAAATTAATCGAAGGGGACCAAATCCATGAGCCGGCTAGAAGAGAACTCGTACCAGAGATGGATACCATTTTGGAAACGGCGCATAAGCTCAATATTTACGGTACTTATTTGAGTGGTGCTGGACCAACTGTTTCAACTTTGGGAAAACAAGCGGCATTGACTGAACTCAGGATTGAATTGCAACAAAAAAATATGAATGGTAGTTTACGACTGTTACAAATAGACCAAGAGGGCGCAACGGTTCGCGGCGAATAAAAAAAGTATTTGTCATGACTGCTAATTTCTGCTATAATTTTATCTGTTGATGCGGCCATGGCGGAATTGGCAGACGCGCAAGATTAAGGATCTTGTCGAGAATTATCTCGGTGGAAGTTCGAATCTTCTTGGCCGCATTATTAAAGTCCGAGTTACTATCATTTTGGTAGTAATTGGGACTTTTTTTGTTGAGGCATGATTGATGAACACTGTTTGATTGGACTGCAGCAAAATTTTGACACTGAAAATGTAGTGGCCCATCGGCTCGCAAAGGCAGTTTGAACAGGGGCTTCATTGAAACTACGCAACAACTTAGCGCCACCTGATTCACAAATCAATAATTGGAGTTGACTGTATGAAGTATTTGATATTTGATGTCGATGGAACTTTAATCGACACAGAAAAAATGTACCTTTTGCCACTGCATAAAACACTCATCGAGAACGGGTATGATGTTACATATGATGACGTGAAAAAGGTCTTTGGAATCACCGCCACTGACGCCCTCAAGATTTTGGGGGTTCAGGATGTTGAGGGGATGCTCGCCAAGTGGTTTGGTCAAATCAAGGACTATAAGCACTATGCTCACGTTTATCCCGGAATTACTGACGCGTTGGCTAAGATCCACGCTATGCAAAATACGCGGCTGGCAATTGCAACGTCAAAACAGGAAAACGAATTTCATCGAGATGTCACCCGATTTGGTCTGGATAAATATTTTGATCAATTTGTATTCTCAAATGAAATTAAACACGGTAAACCAGCTCCTGATATGGTTCTAAAAGGAATCGAAAAATTAGCCGCAAATCCTGATGAAACGATCTATATCGGTGATACAATTTATGATCTGCAGGCTGCCCACGCTGCAAATGTCAAATTTGCGTTAGCCGGTTGGCGAACCAAAAAAACAGCCGAATTTGAGAAAACCGATTACGACCTTCATACACCAGCCGACTTACTTAAGATTTAAGATAACCAAGATGAAACCGCTCTTTTGTGATATATTGGTGGTAACTAAATTTAGAACATAAGATTAATGACAAATGAAAAGGTGATTGGATGATTTCGATTTTAGTTGCAAGTCATGGTCGACTTTCAGAAGAGATTGTCAAAACTTCTGAAATGATTGCTGGCAAGCAGGCACAGATTAGTTGGCTGTCTTTGGATCCCAATGATGGCATTGATTCACTGCAAGCTAAATATAATAAAGCGTTGACAGTGTTTACTGAACATCATGATGTGTTAATTTTCACTGATATGTGGGGTGGTTCACCATTTGAGGCAGCTGGTCGGATCGTTGCGGACAATCCCAAGCATATTGCGTTAATTGGTGGCGTTAATTTACCGATTCTGTTAGAGGCGTTTGTTTCCAGAAAGACATCTCTAACCAACTTAGTAGATCATTTGATGTCAGTTTCCAAAAATGCCATCCGCCAATTTAAGTTATCAGAAAATCATGAAGGGATTTGAGACCAATGGATAATTTATTCGATGTATTGAAGATGGTGAGTTTCAATCACATGGGGTTTGATGCTTCTCAGGTGGTCATTACCGATTTGGAAGGGAAACCGAATGGTATTTTAACCGACTTGTACAGAGACGTTGTTAATAAAATTAATTTGTTTATTGATCTACGGTCGGCAAGAGATGCTGGTGATGTTTTGACGCTATTACGGGCTCATACGCCACTTCCAGATGATGTTCTGGAGGAATATGGTAAGATCCTAGAAGAACCGCTTATCAGGATTAATTTCGCTCCTCAGAAGGGACAAATGGAATTACAAGTTCGTGGTTAGTTTTATCCGTTCATCACTATGTTAAAAAGACCTATTTCGTTAGTCAGTTCGGCTAATGAAATAGGTCTTTTGCATAGTGTTTAATTAATAACCATTGTAGGATGATTGATTACCAGTGGTATCAGTCCCAGTTGTGGTTGATCCATCGGTATCAGTTTGGGTCTGGGAACTTTGTAGCTTCTTTGACTTGGACAGGCCAAGTGTTGATCGAATATCGTTTGAAACCCGGAGCAATTCAGTTTGAGGAACAACCTGATAGGACAAACCATCGATCATGGCGTTTTCGCCTTGTAAGGTTTGTGACTTAATATGGTGAGTTGCATCGCCATATTTTGCGCGAATTGCAATCATGTCATCAAATGTCATGTCAGTTTTCATATTTCCTTTGAGAGATGAAAGAATTGACTTATATCTTGGAAGGGAGGTGACGTTCAAACCTTTCATCACCAGCTTCTTGATGATTTGGCGTTGACGGGCTTGACGGCCGTAATCCCCACGAGGATCATCATCACGCATTCGGGCGTAATCTAGGGCTTGTTGACCGTTTAGGTGGGTCTTCTTGCCTTTAACGACGTTTGCATGCCCATATTGGAATGTCAGCGGGGGAACAACGTCCACGCCACCGACGGCATTGACCATGGTTTCCAAACCGCCCATATTGATGATCGCGTAGAAGTCAATTGGGATATCCAGCAGGTTCTGGACTGTCTTAACGGCTGTTCCCGGCCCACCAATGGTATAAGCCGCGTTAATCTTCTCGTACTGTTGAGTATCCCCGGGGACGTTAACCTGCGTGTCTCTGGCAATACTGGTTAAATGGATTGTTTTCTTCTTAGGATTAACAGTTGCCACAATCATGGTATCCGTTCGACCGGTATCGTGACGGCCAAGTGCACCAGTGTCTGTTCCTAGTAACAAGATCGACAAAGGCTTACCCTTTTGAATGACGGATGACACGTTTCTGGCTTTTTGAATATTTGTTGAATCGTAAGTTTGGGTGAAAGTCTTTTTGGCGCTCTTATAAGCACCATAGCCCCAAACAAGTCCGCTCCCGACAATAAGGAGGAAAACCAGAAAGACACTCCAGCCGATGATGCGGCGCTTCTTTTTGTTGCCCTTCTTGTAATGGGGCTTTTTGTCAGCCCTTCTTGAATATACAGGTTCAAAATCGTTTTTATTGTTTGATGGCATAGTGACTCCTCATTTATAAAAATTCTTACAAAAGTATATTGCACTTTACAGATCAGATGCAGAAATCTTCAGTTATTTAAACATAATTTAATAATTCTCGTCAACTCGTTCCGATGGCCATCCCTCAAATTATAACAAAATGTGGATTCTAATTGTGCTATAATGTGTCATTGTTATTCTTGTTAGAAGTGAGGAATGTGTATGGGAGTATTTGGCTCAGCAGTATCCGGGGTCTTGATTATTCTAATTATGATTGCCCTGGGATTTATATTAGCTAGAAATGATTGGTTTGACAGTAAGATGACCAGCATGTTTGCCAGGCTGGTCACTCAGATTGCTTTACCAGCGTACATGATATCGACTATCATGAGCAAGTTTACAGCGAAAATGTTATTAAAAACGTTACCGGATTTATTTTTTCCGATTGTATCGATGCTTTTGCTCTATATTATTTCGATTTTCGTCGTGAGATTTGCTAAGATTCCGAAGATGCACGCTGGCTTATTTAGGTCAATGTTTTCCAACTCTAACACGGTTTTCGTCGGTTTACCAGTTAATATGGCATTGTTTGGTCGATCGAGCTTGCCGTTTGTTTTGGTTTACTACATGGCTAATACCACATTCTTCTGGACATTAGGTGTTTACCTGATTCAAAAGGATGGCAAAGGTGAGGGTGAATTCAATTGGAAAACTACTCTGAAAAAGGTGTTTTCACCGCCACTCCTTGGGTTCATGGTCGGAGTTGTTCTGGTTCTATTTCACGTATCACTCCCCGATTTTATCATGCAGGACTTTAATTACATAGGGAACCTGACAATCCCACTTTCGATGATTTTCATCGGAATTTCCATTAATAGCGTCGATATCACCCGGGTTCGATTTGATCGCAGTAACTTTTTGATTTTATTCGGTCGGTTTTTACTAGCTCCGGCACTCATGTCGCTGCTTGTGATTCCAACCCATTTACCTTTGCTAATGAAACAGGTATTTATCATGCAAGCGGCGATGCCAATCATGACAAACGCACCGGTTGTTTCCAGGCTCTATCATGCTGACTCGGAATACGCGTCGGTCATGGTTGCCGAAACAACGCTGTTAAGCCTGGTGGTCATTCCAATTCTGATGGTATTAGTTCAACAACTATAGCAGGGGATCTTTGATCATGAGCCACATTATTGGTAACATATTCTTGGATACTAATTTTTGTAAAAAGAGGATGAAAGTGTGCCAACACTAGTCATAATGCGTCATGGTGAAAGCCAAGCAAATCGAGACAATATCTTCACCGGGTGGAGCGACGTTGATCTAACCGAAAAGGGGATTCAACAGGCTCATTTTGCTGGCCAGGTCATTAAGTCAGCTGGGGTGCAATTTACGGATGTTCACACATCTTTTTTAAAGCGTGCCATTATTACCACCAACATTGTGTTAGATGAGATTGGACAAAATGATATTGCAGAACACAAAAGCTGGCGGTTAAACGAACGTCACTACGGTGGGTTGCGAGGTAAAAACAAGCTTGCCGTTAAGCGGCAAGTTGGCGCCGACCAGTTGAAAATCTGGCGAAGAAGTTTTACGGTGGTACCGCCAAAGTTGGCCAAGCGAGATGAGGATCCCCGATATGATCGTTACGGGGTTCAAATTCCATTGGCAGAAAGCTTGAAAATGACCATGGATCGCTTGATTCCATATTGGGAAGATCAGATTGCACCGCAACTTTTAGACGGCAAAAACCAGTTAATCGTTGCTCACGGGAGCACGTTGAGAGCCTTAATTAAATTTTTGGAAAATGTTTCTGATGAGGAAATTCCAAATGTTGAAGTTCCAAATGGGAAGCCGATTCGGTATGATTTTGATGAACATTTAAATATTTTGAATAAAGAATTTATGACCAAGTAACCAGGTTGACAATTAATCACTAGAGGCTTGGACATATATTAATTTTCAATCAGTAATTATTCGCTGGGATCACTGTAGTCACTGGAAAGAAGTTGTACCAGAAGGCAGGCCCTGGCCATTTAATGAAAAGGACCAACTATTCCTGCTTTGGAATAGTTGGTCCTTTTCATTAAATTCCGGGATCAAAACTTAGAATTAACAACTTTTTGACCCATGATTATTAGAGTATCTTTAGGCTAAGGCACCCATTGGATCCCATGGCTTCAAAACAGTTGGTTCTTGTTGTTGCGCTTTCTTTTGATCGTCCGAAAGGTATTTCTTATTAATCACAAACTGATAAACAAACTCGTCCATCCACTTATCACTCATGACGAAGTAGCCTTTAGTGCCGACTTTTTCTCCCCAGCTGTTTTCAACCTTCCATTTAGTTGGTTTGCCATCAACGAGATCAACACCGGTGATGACCATTGCGTGGGTCATCAAACTTTCACTGTAGTCCAAACGTTCTGCTTTGGATAATGAAAGGTCAGTGTCGAATAATTCATCAGGGGCATATAAATCAGTGTCCATAATTCCTTTTTTGCTGTTAGAACTCTGACCAACATCACTACCAAACCAAACAGATTCGCCATTTTCCAACTGCATAATGGCTAACTTCTTGAGGTCGGCCATTTTCAAGTTTAGATGTTTGACTTGACGACCATTAACAACGTTACCTAACATTTCGATGGTATAAGTTTTGTTAAATGGCTTGTCGTCGGTTGGTGAGTTGATGAGCGAAACATAATCTTCAAGATTAATTCCAACGTACTTTTTGAAAAAGTCTTGAGGGGTGATGTTTCGATCAATATGGTAATTGTTGTCTTTGTCGCGATATTCGAAGTCGAATTTGGTAACAGGTTCACCGAGTGCGTAAGTCAACATCCGATAAATTTCATTGAGCATTTTTTCTTTAGTTTTTGAAATTTTGCTGTCTGATGCTTTGTCAGCAACCAGCTCACGAAGAACGGTCGCGTCATGACGTAGCTTGAGGTTCAGGTATTTGTTAAGTTGAGCAGACTTTTCACTGCTGAAAGTTTCTGGCATTGCATACTTAGGTACGATGCCATATTTCTCAATTAATGCACACAGCATATCCCATTGGCCGCCATCCTGTTGAGGCGTTTGCATCAACCAGGAAACTTTTCTGGAATCCAGCGGTTTGTCAGCCGTCTTGAGTACATTTTCCAAGAAGTAGTTAGACTTTTCGAATTTGTCCCAGAAGTTGGTGTAGTTTTGGGATAATTCAAAATCATCGCTCACTTTTAATTCGTTCATCAAACGAATCCGCATGGTGTTCAAAGCCGCGAACATCCAGCAACGACCGCTTTGTTTTTGATCGGCAACTTTGCCAGTTGACAGATCAATTGAAAATACAGGGGCCATTTTCGATTCGGCACTAAAGTCCTCACTAGAGCCTAATATTCCTTGATGGGAAACAGCTCGTTCAATAACCTTTGAATCCTTGCGGTCATCAAGATTCTGTTGGAACTTGTTAATTTGGTCTAATTTGATTTCTGATGTCAAAAATGATCACTCTCCTTAATACCAAACTATTTTACGCTCATTAAGCTTAAATCGCCAGAACTTCGCAAGCGAGTGGATAAAATTAGATCAGGACGAGATTGAGACGAAAGGTGCTTTGATCCCGTCATTTAAGTGAAAAAAGGAATGCATTCCAAAAAACAGAATGCATTCCTTTTTTCACTTAAATGACGGAGATCAGCCGTTTGTTACAAGCTTTGTCAATATAAGAATGAAAAGCCAAGTTGCATTTGTAAACATTTTGCTGACTAATGTCTCCGCCTCAATAAAATTATCTGGCCTTTAATACCTCAGGCCCATCTTCTCGCCCCACAATCACCGTGTTCACGATGTTTAAAAAGAGACCGTGTTCGACAATGCCAGTCATTTGATCCAGGTCGACTGCCAAGCTGTGAGGATTTTCGATTTGGTGTAGGTGAAGGTCGATGATATCGTTGTCCGAGTCTGTCTTGACTCGTTGACCATCCTGAACTCGAAATTCGGGGTTATAGCCCTTTTCTTTGAGCCGTTTGAATAGTTGGCGGCTACCGTACGGAATAACCTCTAATGGTAGTGGGAATGACCCCAATTCATCGGCCATTTTGCTTTCGTCAACGATCCACATGTTTTTGTCGGAATTAATGGCAACGATTTTTTCCCAAAGGTGGGCACCGCCACCGCCTTTGATTCCTTGGAAGTTTTTGTCGATTTGATCTGCACCGTCAATCGTTAAATCAATGTGATCGACTTCGTCTACGCCCTTGGTTGGGATCCCCAAGAGATTGGCTTGTTTTCGAGTCCGTTCAGAAGTAGGAACGCCAACGATTGACAAGCCCTCGTTCTTAACACGGTCGCCCAATGCATCGACCATGAATTTAACCGTGGATCCGGTCCCGAGACCAACGACCGTGTTATTTTCAACATATTTGACAGCTTCTTTACCAACGAGTTGTTTAAGTTCATCCTGATGTGTCATAATATAGTTCCTTTCGTTTTTAGCTTGTTTAAAGGTTTTACTTACCCACATTGTGCGTTTTTTTAGCCTTTTTGTCAATGTATCAAATCAGCAACAGTTAGTTTATACTAGTAAGAATAAAATATTCTCAAGGGAGTTGCATTAAAATGGATCGTGGATTTGAAATTGTGTCAAAATATGCTAAGGATGATTTAACTATTCCATACCGAACAACTAAAAGCGCAGCTGGTTATGACTTTGAAAGTGCAATTGACATGACGATCCCGTCAATTTGGAAAATCAACTTTTTGAAGGTTCTCTGGGCAATCCGTCATCAAAAAACCATTGATGATTCAAAGATCGATGCTGCCAAAAAGATCCTAAAACCATTTTTAATTCCAACCGGCATTAAAGCCTACATGAAACCCAATGAAGTGCTGATCATTGCCAATCGTTCAAGCAATCCTTTGAAACGGGGCCTGGTGATTCCAAATGGGATCGGTGTGATTGACGCTGATTACTATAATAACGAAGGGAATGAAGGCGAAATTTTCGTCCAAATCCTCAATTTTGGGATAACTGACATTAAGGTTGCGAAGGGTGAACGGATCGGCCAAGGGATTTTTATGCCGTATTTGTTAGCCGATCAGGATCAGTCCACTCATAAGCAAACGAGGAGCGGTGGTTTTGGTTCGTCAGGCCGCTAAAATTTAAGAGTGGCTAAAGTATGCGGTGAACCAATTATTTTTTAAAGCAAAAGTGCTAAAATTGTTATGTAACATTTAGGAGTAGAGGAGAATTTAGTTGGCAAAAGTTAAAACCCAATATGTTTGTCAGAATTGTGGCTACATTTCCCCGAGGTATCTGGGAAGATGCCCAAATTGTAATGAATGGAATACCCTGGTCGAGGAAACGGTCGCGGCCAAGCCCACCGCTTCAAGTGCAACGAGTTTGCGGCGGACCGGCATCCATGATAATAAGCCTGAACCATTAGACAAGGTCAAATTTCAACGAGAAAACCGATTTAAAACTTCAATGGAAGAATTGAATCGGGTCCTTGGTGGCGGTGTTGTGCCGGGATCACTGATTTTGATTGGCGGTGATCCGGGAATTGGTAAGTCGACTTTGATGCTGCAAGTTTCAGGCCAACTGAGCAAATCCGGTAAAATTCTTTATGTTTCCGGTGAAGAAAGTGCCAGCCAAATCAAGATGCGGGCTGCCAGGCTTGGTGTCAACGGCGATCAACTCTATGTCTATCCTGAAACGGATATGGATGTAATTAAAAGCACCATTAGTGAGATGAAGCCGGATGCTGTCGTGATCGATTCTGTTCAGACAATGCAAATTCCAGAATTACAATCAGCAACGGGTTCGGTTGCTCAAATCCGCGAAGTGACGGCTGATCTCATGAATATTGCTAAAGGACAAGGCATCACCGTCTTTGTTGTTGGTCACGTTACCAAGGGCGGCGCCATCGCTGGTCCAAAAATTCTCGAGCATATGGTGGATACTGTGCTCTACTTCGAAGGTGATCTCCATCATTCTTATCGGATTTTGCGGACAGTCAAGAATCGGTTTGGCTCGACCAATGAATTAGGGGTTTTCGAAATGCGAATGGATGGCTTGCATGAAGTGACCAATCCATCAGAGATCTTTCTGGAAGAACGATTAAAGGACGCAACTGGTTCTGCGATTGTTGTTTCAATGGAGGGTACCCGGCCAATTTTGGTTGAAATTCAAGCATTAGTGACCGCCTCGGTTTTTGGTAACGCTCAACGGACAGCCGCCGGTCTTGATCGGAATCGCGTTTCACTGATTATGGCGGTTCTTGAGAAAAGAGCCGGTTTGATGCTTCAAAACCAGGATGCTTATTTGAAGGCAGCTGGTGGGGTGAAGCTGGATGAACCCGCAATTGATTTGGCAATGGCCGTTAGTATTGCCTCATCTTACAAGAATCGTGGGACCAGCCCAACAGAGTGTTACGTTGGTGAACTGGGGTTGACCGGTGAGGTTCGACGCGTTACCAGAATTGAACAGCGGGTTATTGAGGCCCACAAGCTTGGGTTCAAGCGGGTTTTAGTTCCAAGTAACAATTTACAAGGTTGGACGCCACCCAAGGGAATCGAAGTTGTCGGTGTTTCGACGTTATCGCAAGCATTAAAATTAGCCTTGGGATAACATTTATTTTTGAGAGAAGGCGATATTAGTGAGAAGAAAGAGAATTGTTCAAATTGTTTTCACCCTTGCTGGGGCCGCAATTGGTGCCAGTTATTTCAAGTTGTTGTGGTTAATTTTACAGGTTAGGTACGGGACGCTTTTCAACAACACCATTACAAATGCGTTGGTTGGTGCAATTATTTTCTATATTATTTCGTTGTTGACAGGAAATTACGTCCTCAAGCTAATTGACCGAGTTGAAGGCCAGTTGACCAAGCAGAGCCCATTATCTCTTATCTTTGGGACTTTGGGGCTTATTGTTGGCCTGGTAGTGGCAATATTGATTTCAATCGTATTCTTTAGAACCCGGACGTTCTTCTTGAATACGATGATTCCAATTATCTTGATGTTGGTCCTTGGGTACTTTGGTTTTCGAATTGGGACAACCCAAAATGATCGTTGGCGCCGGCTTTTTCAATCAAGACGCAAATCAGAATCTGCTAAGGAATCAGGTGAAAAAATCATTGATAAGCCGGTTGATAAAAATTACCATCATTACAAGATTTTGGATACCAATATTTTAATTGACGGCCGAATTTATGACGTCATTAAGACTGGATTTATTGAAGGCACATTGCTGGTTCCTCAATTTGTCCTCTACGAACTGCAATACATCGCTGATTCTAGCGATAGCGTGAAGCGGGTTCGCGGTCGGCGTGGACTTGATATTCTCAATAAGCTGCAAACCGAAAAATTGATTCCAATTGAAATTTACGAAAAGGATTATGAGGATATCGATGAAGTTGATAGCAAATTAATCCAGCTTGCCAAGGACATCGATGGTGTGATTATTACAAATGACTATAACCTCAACAAAGTGATTCAGTTCCAGCATGTCCAAGTGTTCAACATTAACGCCTTAGCGAATGCATTACGACAAAAGATCCTGCCCGGACAAAATCTTAATGTGATGGTCGTTAAAAACGGAACTGAGCGGCAACAAGGAGTTGCTTACCTGGATGACGGAACGATGGTGGTTGTTGAAGATGGTCGCTACTTCTTGAATGATCATATTGACGTTGTGGTTACCAGTGCCATCCAAACTGATGCCGGTAAGATGATTTTTGCCCGACCGGAACATTCAACCAAGAACATTTCTGAAAATAATGAAGAAGACAGCAAGAAAAACAATTCATCAAAGAAAAATGGTAAAAAGAATTAACAACAATCTTTAACTGACACTCAAAAGGATGGGATCAAGACTAAACGCGGCTTGATCCAAGAATTTAAGAAAAACGGCAGTACATTCTGATTCTGGAATGCATTGCCGTTTTTGCTTAAGCGGCGGGGATTAACCATTTATCGCAACCCTTATCAGTATAAAAATTACGAGGTAAGTTACATTCATAAACAATTTGCCGACTAACCTCCCAGCCCTTTATTTTTTAATCAGTTCATTGTAAACTTTAAATACTGACAAAAATGTCGATTAATATTAAGAAAGAGGCGTTATACATTGGCAAACAATGCAATTCGAGTTCGTTATGCTCCAAGTCCAACCGGCCACCTGCATATCGGAAATGCACGAACAGCCATTTTCAACTATTTATTCGCACGACACAACAAAGGAAAGTTCATTATCCGAATTGAGGATACTGATACCAAACGAAACGTTGTTGACGGTGAAAAGAGCCAGCTTGAAAACTTGAAGTGGCTTGGCTTGGATTGGGACGAAGGTCCTGACGTGGGCGGCGATTTTGGCCCATATCGTCAATCTGAGCGAAAGGGAATTTATGATCCACTCATTCAACAACTATTGGATGAGGGAAAGGCTTACGAATCATATCGAACTGAAGCGCAATTGCAGGCCGACCGCGAAGATCAAAAGGCACGCGGGCAAATGCCTCATTATGAGTATGAGTACAAAGGAATGTCTGAAGAGGAAAAGCAACAAGCAATTGCCGATGCAAAAGCAAAAGGCTTGAAGCCGGTTATCCGTTTCCGAGTTCCTGAAAATCGTGATTACGCTTGGGATGATATCGTTAAAGGCAAGGTTTCCTTCAATTCCGATACAATTGGTGGGGATTTTGTCATTGCTAAGCGTGACGGGATGCCAACGTACAACTTCGCGGTTGTTGTTGATGACCACATGATGAAAATTAGCCATGTTTTCCGTGGTGATGATCACGTTGCCAATACCCCTAAACAGTTAATGATCTACGAAGCATTTGGCTGGAATCCACCTAAGTTCGGCCATATGAGCTTAATTATTAGTGCTGATACCGGCAAAAAGCTCAGCAAGCGTGATGAATCTGTCCTGCAATTTATTGAACAGTATCGCAAGTTAGGGTATTTGCCTGATGCCATGTTTAACTTCATCCTGCTTTTGGGTTGGTCACCAGTTGGTGAAGATGAAATCTTTAACAAGAAAGATTTCATCAAGATGTACGATGAAAATCGTCTCAGCAAATCCCCCGCTAAGTTTGATTCCAAGAAGCTGGAGTGGATTAATAACCAATACGTTAAGGCTGCCGATGACAGCACCGTGATGGACTTAGCCTTACGTCAATTGATTGAAGGGGGCAATATCCCGGAAAATCCTGACGCCAAGACCATCGAGTGGGCCCGCCAACTCATTAACTTATACAAACGAGAAATGAGTTATATGGCCCAGATTAACGACATGGCTTCTGTTTTCTTCCAAGAACCTGAAGAAATTAGTGGTGAAGCACTGGCCGAAATTTCCAACGACACGGCCCCAGTTGTTCTGAAAGAATTCCAGAAGCGGATTCAAGCACTTCCAATTTTTGATTCGGTTGAGGTGTTCAAGACAATCAAAGCCATTCAAAAAGATACTGGGATCAAAGGCCGTAAACTCTGGATGCCAATTCGGATTGCGGTAACTCATGAAATGCACGGTCCAGAATTACCAGAATCTGTTGAATTAGTTGGTCGACAAAAGGCTGTTGAACACATTGAGCAGACTTTGAATCAATTAAATAAAGCGTAAATTATTAATTTTATTGTTAGATTAATTGGTCTCGTTGAAAATTCAGCGAGACCTTTTATTATAGGTTATAGTTAGTTTAATAAACTTAACGGTTTTTATGCTATGATTTTAATATAAACTAGTTAAAGAGAGGAATTCGAAATGCTGCAGATATTTAATACGCTCACCCGCAAAAAAGAAAAATTCGAACCGGTCACTCCTGGCATCGTTCATATGTACGTTTGTGGGCCTACCGTCTATAACTACATCCACATCGGAAATGCAAGGAGTGCAATTGCGTTTGATACGGTTCGCAGGTACTTGGAATATCGCGGCTACAAGGTGAAGTATGTTTCGAATTTTACCGACGTTGATGACAAGATGATCAATGCAGCTCGTGAAAATCATACGACCGTTGGCGCAATTGCAGACAAGTATATCGCTGCTTTCATGCAGGATACTGCTGCTTTGAATATTTCCTCGGACGTCATCCATCCGCGGGCAACCGAGAACATTCCAGAAATTATTGATTTTGTTAAGACGCTTGTTGATAACGGTTCCGCCTATAATGTTGACGGGGATGTTTATTTTCGTGCCCGCAAGTTCCCGTCATACGGGGCTTTGCCACACATTAACGTTGATCAGCTCGAAATTGGGGCCAGTCAACACGTGAGTCAAGAAGAAATGGCTAAAAAAGAAGATCCAATTGATTTTGCCCTCTGGAAAAAGTCCAAAGGCGATGAAATCTCATGGGAGTCGCCATGGGGTAAGGGGCGGCCGGGCTGGCATATTGAATGCTCAGTGATGTCGACCAAGTACTTGGGTAAAACGATTGATATTCACGGTGGCGGTGAAGATTTGATTTTCCCGCATCATGAAAATGAGCGGGCCCAAAGTGAAGCAAAAACTCACCAAACATTTGTGAAATACTGGATGCACAATGGGTTTGTAACCATCGGGGATGACAATGAAAAAATGAGTAAGTCACTTGGAAACTTCATCACGGTGCATGATTTGCTCAAGCATTTGGATGGCCAGGTGATTCGTCTGCTGATGTCGACGACTCATTATCGACGGCCAATTCAGTACAGTGATGCCAGTGTTCAAGAAGCTAAGAGCAATCTTAAGAAGCTGCAAACAGCTTTTAATAACTTGACTTATCGGTTGCATAACGCCGAATCGGGGGATGATCCCAAAACCGATCAGGAGGTTCGTCAGATTGTTGCTGATTTTACAGATGCAATGGATGACGATTTCAATGTTCAAAATGGGATTGCTGCAGTTTATGAATTGGCGAAGTTTGCCAACACTTACAGCGAACGTTCGGTTGTTTTCCAACTGAGCATTCAATTTATTATTAATACCCTCAAACAACTTGCCGGCATTTTCGGGATCAAATTGGAACAAAGTGAATTAAAAGATGACGAAATTTGGAAACTCATTCATGAACGTGAATCCGCCCGCAAGAATAAGGACTTCATTCGCAGTGATGAGATTCGGGAAGAATTAAAAGCCCGCGGAATTGTTCTTGAGGATACACCGCAGGGAACCCGATTTAGAAAGGAACAACAATAGATATGGCTGACAATTACACTCAGCTCAATGGGATTGCATTGGCTTATATGGGGGACGCGGCGTATGAAGTGTTTATTCGCCGTCACCTCATCGAACAAGGCTTAACTAGGCCGACAAGGCTGCAGCACGTGGCGACTAACTACGTTTCGGCAAAAGCCCAAGCAGCCTTGATTGATTTAATGGAAACGGATCATTTGTTAAACGATGATGAGTGGGGCTATTTCAAACGGGGGCGTAACGCTAAAAGTCATACCCACGCAAAAAATACTGATGTTATCACTTATCGGATTTCTACCGGCTTTGAAGCGGTATTCGGCTACCTATCACTGAGCGATCAAGATGAGCGGATGAAGCAGATTGCCGAATGGTGCATTGATCAAGTTGAAAACGGGAGATTAAAACATGAAGAATGATCACGAAGAATCACAAAGCGAAGAATTTATTATTGGTCGTCACCCGGTCGTTGCGGCTTTAAAGAGTGACAATCCGGTTAACAAGTTGTTCGTCCAATCGGGCGCCAAAGACGACGATAATATCATTTCAGAAATTATGAATTTAGCTCATAAAAAGCGTTTGGTGATTTCTAAGGTTCCTAAGCAAAAGTTGGATAAATTATCTAACAATCAAAATCACCAGGGTGTCGTTTTATCTGTTGCGGCTTTCAAGTACGCGACGATCGACGACTTGTTTGCTCATTCGGAAAAAGCCAGTGTGGCCCCCTTTTTTGTGATTTTGGATAATATTGAGGATCCTCATAATTTAGGTTCAATTATCCGAACTGCTGACGCGGCTGGCGTAACTGGCATTATTATTCCTAAACATCGAGCAGTTGGCTTGACTGCGACGGTTGCTAAGACGTCCGCAGGCGCTATTGAGCGGGTGCCGGTTGCCCGGGTTACTAATCTCTCGGCAACCGTTAAGGAATTAAAGGAGCGCGGCTTGTGGGTCTTTGGAACCGACATTACCGGGACCGATTACCGTCGTTGGGACGCAAAGGGTTCAGTTGCAGTGATTATCGGCAATGAAGGTAAAGGCATTTCGCCGCTGCTCAAAAAGCAAGTGGATGAAATGTTGATGATTCCGATGGTCGGTGATATCCAAAGCTTGAATGCAAGTGTTGCTGCTAGCGTTTTGATCTATCAAGGGTATAATTCACGTCATCCATTAGGGAAATAAGTTTAGAATTGGTGAGACATTATGAAAGATGATCTGTTAATAGTTGACGCTTATAATATGATCGGCAACTGGCCACATTTAAATAAACTCAAGCAGGCAGACCGTCTTGAAGATGCTCGGGATCAATTGTTAGCGGAGTTGTCCGAGTACAAAAAATACCGAGACATCAATATGATCGTCGTATTTGACGCAATGTATGTTCCCGGTAATTCGAAAAGTTTCCGTAAGTTTGATATGGAGATCGTTTGGACGAGTAAGGACCAGACTGCCGATAGTTACATTGAGGCATTGGCACGCAAAAAGCAGAACCGGTTTACTCAAGTGATTGTCGCAACCAGTGACCAAGCGGAGCAGTGGACGATCTTTTCTGCCGGCGCGTTGAGAATCCCCGCCAGAGAACTGCTTGGCGATATGCAGCGGGCAAAAAAAGAAGTTGATGTTGAAGCACGGAAACTGACTGATCAATCTCAGGTGATTCGTCATTCACCGTGGAACCCGAAACAATTATTGGAACTGGAAAAGCTCCGGGATCATTTAACGAATGATCAATAAAAATATTAATTTATTGATATTATAAAATTGGTATAGGTATGATATCTGTTGAGTGAACCTGGGTTCGCTTGTCAGTGATTATTTCCTTTTGTAACCTAAGTTGCATGATTCATTACAACTTACGAATGTGAGGAAAGCGATTATGATTACTGATGCAGAAATGAAGGTTATTAAGCGAGCCGCGGAAGGTGACCGAGATGCCTTCGAATGGTTATTTAAATTTTACCGGCCAATTTTTAGGAAGATCCGGCGAAACTTTTTCATTGCAGGGATGGAAACTGAAGACATTGAACAGGAAGCTCGAATCGTGTTGTACCGGTCGGCCAAAAATTTTGAAGATGGCCGCAACGTGTCATTTGGTAGTTATTACAGCCACAATTTGAAAAACCGGGTGTTTGATTTGATCAGGTCGAACAATGCCCAAAAACGATTACCAACTGAATTTATGAATTCGGTGGAGGAGAATGAAGCATTCTATTCAACCACTGTCGCTGACACGTCTGCCTGGGATCCAGAGGCTTTGGTGATCATGAACGATGATTTCCACCGGCTTTATAAAAGTTGTTCTGGTCTTGAACGCTGGGCGTTTGCGTTAGTATTGCCCAATAGCCCAGATCCGATGTTTTGCATGGCCACTGATCGATCTGTTTTGAACGCTTTTGAACGCTGCCGATTGAAATATCTTAACCGGATAAGTTGACGTCGTTGCAATTGAATGCTAGAATTACTACGCTTGTACCAAGTAGGAGGTGCCAACATGGCACAGAAAAGAGTTGCTTTGGCTTGTTCAGTTTGTGGATCAAGGAATTATACGATTCCCGCCAATCCCAACCGAACAAAGCGACTAGAGCTTAATAAGTTTTGTAAGTATTGTGGCAAGTACACTTTGCACAAAGAAACCAGATAGTTTATACAAAGTTAGGGGTTAACAAGTTGAAATTTGCACGATTTTTAAAAAGCGTTGCTGCAGAAATGAAGGTTGTTACCTGGCCAACTGCTAAAGAAAACCGGCGTGATACCAGTACTGTATTGGGTACTTCAATTATCATGGCTATCTTTTTAGGCGCAGTTGACTGGATTGTTCAGTGGGCACTTACATTTCTGGCATAGCCAATTCGAAGAAAATTTGATATAGTTATGTTGATAAAACCTGCAAACAGTGTCAGGTTTTTTTATTTGATGTGATTTTTTAAGGAGATTATAAAATGGTTGAGTCAGCAGAGAAGCAATGGTACGTGTTACATACTTATTCCGGATATGAAAATAAAGTTAAGTTAAACTTGGATAGTCGGAAGGAATCAATGGGGATGCAGGATTACATCTTTAGAGTTGTGGTTCCTGAACAAGAGGAACACGAAGTTAAAAACGGTAAAGATGAAGAAAAGATGGAAAAAACGTTCCCTGGTTATGTACTGGTTGAAATGATCATGACTGACCAAGCTTGGTATATTGTTCGAAACACCCCAGGTGTAACCGGGTTTGTTGGGTCACATGGTCAAGGTAGTAAGCCAACCCCATTGTTGCCAGAAGAAGTGGACCTTGTTTTGAAGCGGATTGGGATGAGTTCTCGTCATGAAGAACTTGATGTCAGTGTTGGCGATACCGTTAAGATCGTTGATGGGGCCTTTACCGGGCTTGATGGTAAAGTAACCGAAATTGATAACGAAAAAATGCGTTTGAAGGTTAACATCGAAATGTTTGGCCGTGAGACCAGCACTGAATTGGAATTCAATCAGGTTGACCCAATCGTTTAACAACAAGTAGGTGGTTAATGTGTTTGGCATAATCATATTAACTTTGATAATGATTCTATTGGTTGTTGGGTTAGTGATTGCTGCCCATCAATTCAGGTTGCTTGGTAAGCCTTATATGAGTCCCGTTTCGACTAACATCTCAACAACCTTGGATTCAGTTCCGACACTTTTTCTGCCGGGGTATGTTGGTAACCGGTATTCATTTGGCTTTTTGTTAAGGCGGCTGGTGAATCGATATCAAGCAAATAAATCGATGGTTATCTACGTTGATGGCCGCGGCAAGCTTCGAGTTGTTGGTCAACTGGCACAATACCGGCCACTTATTCAAGTTATCTTTCAGGATAAACGTTCCCGTCCTCAACAACAGTCAAAGTGGCTGTTGTTCATTTGTCAACGGCTAGCCGATCAGTATGGCGTGGCAACCATTAATCTTGTTGGTCACTCGATGGGATGTATCACAATCTTCTGGCTGCTGACTCACCACCAGCAGGAACTACCCGTGGCAATCAGTCGAGTTGTGACCATTGCTGGGCCGTTCAATGATTCCGAAATTGCCCGTAATACCAGAGGTGTGGAAGAGTACCCAAATGATTCTGCTGGGCCTCGGAAACGGACCGCAATCTATCGGGCCCTTGCTAAGAGAGTTTCCGCAATGCCAAAGGGAATCAAGTTTTTAAACATTGCCGGCACGATCAGTTCGGGTCAGCAGAATGATGGTCAGGTATCTTTAAATAGTGCTTTTTCGCTGAGGTATTTATTGCGGGATCCGATTATTTATTATCGGGAATTGGTCATCAGGGGCAAACGAGCAACTCATCGATTACTGCACGAAAATCGAGTTGTTGATGCCCATATTGCCAAATTTATTTGGAATACCTGATTTTAGTTGTTGTTCCACATCTTAGTTTATGGTATATTTAACTGGTATGTTTATGCATACTCACGTGGGAGGAGAAATTTTGATCTCCAATTACCACACACGGACTTAAGGAGGTATGTCTCGTGGCTAAAAAAGTAGCTAATATTGTTAAGTTGCAAATTCCAGCGGGCAAAGCAACACCTGCCCCTCCAGTTGGTCCTGCTTTAGGTCAAGCAGGTATCAACATTATGGGCTTCACCAAGGAATTTAATGCACGTACTGCTGATCAATCAGGAATGATCATTCCTGTTGTTATTACTGTGTATGAAGATCGTTCATTCGACTTTATCACAAAGACTCCACCTGCTGCTGTTTTACTCAAGAAAGCTGCTGGTGTTCAAAAGGGTTCCGGTGAACCAAATACTAACAAGGTTGCTAAAGTTACCAAAGACCAAGTTAAGCAGATTGCCGAAACTAAAATGAAAGACCTAAACGCAGCTGATGTCGAAGCAGCAATGCGCATGGTTGAGGGTACTGCACGTAGTATGGGCTTTACTGTCGAAGGATAGTTTAACTTGTTACATCGGTATCTTTAACGATGACACACTGTTTCACGTCGCGTGGGAGGTTAATCCGTTATAACCACAAAGCAAGGAGGAAAACACACATGGCTCGTAAAAGAGGTAAAAATTATAAGGCAGCACTTGAACAGGTAGATCAAGAAAAATCATATCCTGTAAGCGATGCTGTTGATTTGGTTAAAAAAATTGACTATGCAAAATTCGACGCAACTGTTGAAATTGTATTTAAATTAAACGTTGATACTAAGCAGGCTGACCAACAATTACGTGGTGCCGTTGTCTTACCTAATGGAACTGGTAAGGAGCAAACGGTTATCGTATTTGCTAAAGGTGACAACGCTAAAGCAGCAAAGGATGCTGGCGCAGACTTTGTTGGCGATGCAGACTTAGTTCAAAAAATTCAAGATGGCTGGCTTGATTTCGATGTTGCAATTGCAACACCTGATATGATGGCTCAAGTGGGACGTTTAGGACGAGTTCTTGGACCAAAAGGTTTGATGCCAAACCCTAAGACAGGAACTGTTACAATGGACGTCGCCAAGGCTGTTAAAGAATCTAAAGCCGGTAAGGTTACTTATCGGACTGACCGTGACGGTAATGTTGCCGTTCCAGTTGGTAAGGTATCATTCAGTGCTGACCAATTGGTTGGTAACTTGAAGACCATTGCTGATGTTATCGTAAAGGCACGTCCAGCTTCTGTTCGTGGTGTTTATGTTAACAACGTTTCAATCTCATCAACATTTGGCCCTGGTGTTAAAGTGGACCTTGATTCATTTGATACTGCCAAAGCTTAATGAGTTTTTGATCTAATAAAAATCCCTAATTGACGGTGAACCCTTCGTTGTGGTAAGCTGTTAGTTGCTGATAAATACGCCTAAGACTCAGGTGGCTTCTTGCCTTAATACCCTGCCGAGGAATTAACTTTCTCTATGTCTTGGTGGGCATGGGGATTTTTTATTAAATCCCAACTAGAATTTTGGGAGGTGAAATTTTGAGTAAGGAAACTGTTGCACTTAAATCAAAAAAAGTTGATGAAGTGACTGACTTATTAAAGAATGCTTCATCAATCGTTATTGTTGACTACCGTGGTTTAACCGTTGCTGAAGTGACTGATTTGCGAAAGCAATTACGTGACGAAGGCGTTAAGATGGAAGTTATCAAGAACAAGATCTTGGATCGAGCTTCTGTTAAAGCTGGATACGAAGATTTAAAGGATACATTCAATGGTCCTACAGCTGTTGCATTCTCTTCAGAGGATCCAATTGCCGGCCCTAAGATTGTTCACAACTTTGCCAAAACCAATGATGCTCTTCAATTAAAGGGTGGCGTTATTGACGGTAAGGTTGCAAGTCTTGACGAAATTACTGCATATGCTGCATTGCCTAGCCGTGAAGAATTGTTATCTACTCTTGCTAATATTCTTCAAGCACCTGTACGTAACGTTGCATACGCTGTTAAAGCAATTGCTGACAAAAAATCTGACGATGGCGACGCTGCCTAGTTAGATCAAAATAATTCCAATAAATGGAGGAAAATATAATGGCTTTTGATAAAGATAGTATTATTGATCAATTAAAAGATGCTTCAATCACTGACCTTAACGACTTAGTTAAGTCAATTGAAGACGAATTCGGTGTTTCTGCTTCTGCTCCAGTTGCTGCTGCAGGTGCTGCTGGTGGCGACGCTGCTACCAAAGATTCATACGATGTTGAATTAACTGAATCTGGTGACCAAAAGGTTAAAGCCATCAAGGCTATCCGTGACATCACTGGTCTTGGCTTGAAGGATGCTAAGGGTCTTGTTGATAAGGTACCTTCAATCGTCAAGGAAGGCGCTACTGAAGACGAAGCTAACGAAATCAAGGAAAAGCTTGAAGCCGTTGGTGGTACAGTTACCCTTAAGTAGTAAAGCAACATTTATATCGAAATCAATCGCCTTACATCGACAT
>NZ_AZEI01000026.1 GCF_001436255.1 Lentilactobacillus rapi DSM 19907 = JCM 15042
GTTATGTGCCTGAAAATTATTAAATATTATCTCCAACTATTGGGGTTCACTTCAGTCGAGGGGCTTCTCTTTTTTTTACAAAAGGTTCGATTTAATTTGTGGTATGATCTGCTAACAAGTAGCGATATACTTAAATTACTAACTTGAGAGGTTAACTAGCAATTATTGGAGGTTACGTGGTATGAAGAATCTAACGTCAGTCGCAGTTTCGTTGGCGCTGTCAACGGCATTATTATTTGCGTTACCAGCAAATGTGAATGCTGCCAAGATCAAAAAATTATCGGCGACACCCACTTCGTTGCGGGGAACTTGGTACCATTTGCATGGTAAAAAAGAGGGCTATTCTAAGCCTTTTATTGAAAAAATCGTGATTGGTAAGCATTCGATGATTGATAGCTGGCAACAAACCAGAGAACATCTTAAAGGCAAGCATTTTGTTGTGAGCTATTATCGCCGAGATGTGAAATTTAAAGGTTATAAAACGCGTCATTTAAACGCTTATTTCATGTGGAATCAGGGAGATGTTCCAGCATACATGTCAATTCATTTGCGGGTGAGTGGAAAATATCGGCACGTCATGTTACAAACGCCGCAAAATGGGCCATTCCCAATTTTTACGACGTTTAAGCCAACAAAATCCTATACAATTTCTGGAACGTATCGATATTGAGTTCGTTAGGGTAAGAAATCCAGAAGTATGTATCGACAATACTTAGTGAGTGAGAAATGATCAGGGATTTTGAATGCAAAAGAGCATCTGGCTGTCTTCATCAAGTCAGGTGCTCCTTCTTTACGTCACTGATTCAGTTTTGCTTTCAGCGCGTCTGTGAGCAACGCGCTAAAATTAATATTTTTCTGTTCGGCCATTCGAGCCAAATCACCAGGAATGGTGGTGTTCTTTTTGACCGTTGGTTCGCGAACGGTTCGTTTGATTTCTTCTAAGTCAGTCGCAATCCAATTAATGATTGTTCCAGGTTCATCTGGTTGAATGGATTCGGGATCGCTGGGCTTTGGCAATTCTTTTTCATCGTACAATATTAATCCCAATGCCTCGCTGCCGTTTGAAATGGCCTCGGCAATGCCAGTTCCTTGAGAAATTGCGCCGGGAACGTCGGGAAAGATGACTGTGTATGTTTGAGGTGCTTCCTTATCAGGGATGAGCTCTGCGGGGTAAGCAACAATTTGTTTTTTCATGGAGAAACCTCCTGTAATGATTTTCATAATTACTTATTACCTGCCTGACGTTTGATGTAGCGGTACGTGGAAAGGGTGACCTCTTGCTTCAAGCGTGAGTACGGGACTGTTACCTTATGTCCATATTGATCAACAAAACGATGATGATCGCCTTTTATTCTATCTTCGACAAATCCTTGAGCAGACAACATCTCAAGAACCTGTTTAACTGTAACTTTCATTCTTCTCCTCCAACCATTTATATTATACGTATCAATACGTATGAAAGCAAGTGAAATGGGCACACTTACTTTATATAAATACGTAAATACTATGAAATGATTTTATATTGGCTGGTATTCTATTTGTAAATGGTGAGTAGTGCTCCGAAAAACTGACGCTTGACTATGTAAGGGCTCCTGAGCTGAAACCAGTTCTACTTTCGGGAATTTCTCCGTTATATTGTGGAAACGTGCTCAAAAAGGCTGATCCCTGCAATCCTCCCGTACATAGCCGAGTAGTGCTCCGAAAAACTGACGCTTGTATATTAGAAGTATCAGTAAGGTAACAGCAAAATGTACTAAACT
>NZ_AZEI01000027.1 GCF_001436255.1 Lentilactobacillus rapi DSM 19907 = JCM 15042
AGTTATGTGCCTGAAAATTATTAAATATTATCTCCAACTATTGGGGTTCACTTCAGGTTTTGAATGCGTTACTTTTTTGCTTAAATTCTGGGATAAAATCGCCTTTCCCAATCTCATCGAATTAATAAAACGACGGTTTATCCCAATTCGTATTTGGCTCGTTCACACCCAAGCTCTTGCGGGCGTACTTCCGGGACTCATCCTGCAAGATGTTGACAATCAGTTGGGCAACGGCTTGACGGGTCACTTGGGTCCCACCAAATGGCTGGTCGCTGTCAGTTAACTCATAGTTGGTGTTACCGTCTTTATTGTAAAGCCAAGCTAACCGCAGCAACGTGTAAGTGAGATCGGAATTCTTGATGACTTTGGCGGTTTTAATTCGCTTGGTGATTGAGCTTTCAATCATACTGGTATTCCACTGACCAAAGGCGCCCTTGACCTCATCTTCAATCCCAAGGACGGTGGCGCCGATAAATTGGCGGACGTGGTTGGCATCCATTGCGGCCACAATATTTTTAACAGAATCGAGATCACGCATTTCATTCAAATACACCGCGTCAACGCCATCCATGGCCTGATTCAAAGTATCCTTGTCGTTGAAGTCGCCATCAATGATGGTTTCTCGGCTTGGATCAGTCACTTTAATGCGATTGTTGGCATTGCGCGCATACAGTTTTAAGTTAAAATCAGTTTGTTGTAAGAGGGCTGGAATCAAATAACTGGAAATTTGACCGGCAGCTCCTAAAATCAATACAGTTTTCAATTGAATACCTCCTCAAATCATTTTGGTACTACCACTACTATAACGCTTTTGGTTACGGAAAAGCATTTTGTAGAATTAGTCATTAATGGAGATACCAATCAAAATTAGATTGCCTGGGGAACGGCGACACCGGCTTGCTTGCCAATTGTCTCCAGCTCCTTAGCGGTCTTATCGTCAATCACAACGCCTTGCTTAAGATTCTCGTCATAATGTTTATACTCACGATCGCCGGGGATCATGATATGAGTCCCGGGAACGTGCTTGAGGTGGCGAATCCGATCAAACATCTTGGTAGCTCGTTGCTTGAGATCATCAAGTTCGCCAAACAATGCCGGATTGATGGTTAAGAAGAATTGACTGAAGTCGTGGCGACCCGGTTTGTTGGTATCAGCCGAAATTGAGCCCTGAGCTAAGATGCCCGTTAATAATTCAACCACCAAGGAATTACCAAAGCCCTTATAGTTGGAGTTTTGTTCAAGCAGGCCGCCAAGGGTTAGGACTCCGCCGCCAGGTTCATCTTCCGTGAAGGCAACTTTGGCCAAATTGTCTTCCACTTTTTGCGCATCGGTGACCACATGCCGTTGGTCATCAACCGCCCAGTCACCGGGGATGGGTTGATTGTTTTTGGCGAGCACTTGGATTTTTCCACTGGAAACAATCGAGGTCGCCCCATCAAAGACAAAGGGATGGGGGTCAGCCGGAAAAGTAAATGCGAAGGCATTGGAACCCAGGAAGGCCTCAGTCGCGTTGGTCGGAACAACTAATGGGCGCGTGTTGGTCAAGGCAATCCCAATCAATCCTTGCTTAGCGGCTAAGCGGGCATAGTAGCCGGCCGTTCCGAAATGATTGGAGTTGCGGATAACAGCCAGCGAAATCCCCAATTTCTTAGTTTTGTCGATTAAGCTGTTCATTGCAAATGCTGAGGCAATCTGACCCATATTTTTATTGGCGTCGATCAGTAGGCTGGTCGGCGTTTCCTTTAAGACTTTCACTTTGTTTTTGGGTTCAATAATGTGTTCCTTGATCATACTGGTGTACCAAGCCAACCGTTGAATCCCATGGGACGAAATGCCCCGTAAATCCGCATCAACTAATGTGTCGGCAAGTAGGGCGCCATCATGTTCTGAAAAACCGTCTGTTGCAAATACCTTTTCTAAAAATGTTTTTTCTGCTGATGAACTTATTCTCATCAGATCCGCTCCCTTTCAAACGATAATTGATTGTCATTAGACGCAAAAAATCCCTGAACAAAAATAATTTTGTCCAGGGACGAATTAGTCGTGGTGCCACCCAAAGTTTGTCATTCAACTTACGCTGAATCACCTCAAAAATACAATCAAAAAGATCATATTCTGGGTGATATCGCCCCCTCAACGTGTCTAAAGCTTTCACTTTTGACAAGACTCCGAGCTCATCTTCACAGATTGGCTTAGCCTGCATTTTCAGCATTCAGCAGTCTCTGTGTGGGAAGCCAACCAGTTACTCTTCTCATTAACGTCTCATGTTTAATTAACCCGAGAATAGGCCATGCCATATCTTTTGTCAATAGCTGATTGTTCGCCGTCACTGATTTAGTCAGTGATCGATCCGCAGTTTCTCGTCATCCCGAGATTAGGAATGTGATGGGGACTGTCGCCGAGTGACAATCTTCATGAGAATCGGTTTAATCCGGTAAAAAATAACTTCGGCGACGACAAATCCCACGGCGAGTGAAATGGCAATCGTTAACGTATTAAACAGGTATTGCGAAGTGGGAGCTTCCCGGCCCAATGTAAAACTGCGCATCCCCAAATAGAGGATTCCGCCGGGAACTAATGATACCAAGCTGGGCACGTAAATGATGTTGACCGGCACCCGGAATAGGACCGCTGAAATATTTCCAAGGATCCCAATCACAATGGCGGCAGTGAAGTTGGGTAAAATTAGGCCAGGATCGACTTGGAGTACCAAGTAGTAAGCGACCCAGGCAAGTGAGCCGGTGATCCCCGCTGGCAGTAGTGATCGGCGCGGGACGTTGGTGATGAGGCCGAAGCCGACTGTTGATAAAAAGCTAATGACAAATTCAATTAGGACTCGCATCAAAAGCCCCCAATCGTGTGAGCCAACAACGAGCAAAGGGATGTGCCAAGCACCACGCCAGCACCGATTGACCCGGCAATGATAATCGCATCGACCGCCCGAACAACGCCGGAAATCGTGTTGCGGTCGACGATTTCTCGAAATGAGTTGGTGATGGCAACTCCCGGAACGAGCGGCATGAGGGCACTGACGATGATGTTACCGGCACTGGTGGCAATCCCGACAGTCTGCAAGGCGGCTGCTAATAGGCCAACAATGAAGCCGCCACAACCTGCCGCAACGTAGGGCGTTTTAATCCGCCGGCCAGCCAGTTGGGCGCCGAGGTAACCAAAAATACCGACAAAGAAGGCTAACCCCAAGTCAGCCCAGGTTGCCTTGAATAATAGCATTGGTGCAACCGAAACAACCCCGGCGCCAAAAATTTTCTGCGACCAGGTAAAATCAATGACTTTGTGATCAATCTGATTGATCGCGATCTTGAGTTCGTCAAAGTTGATTTTACCCTCCACAAACTTTCGGGACATCGTATTGATCTCGTCGACCTTTTCCAAGTTGAAATCGCCAAGCCGGACTTTCACTAAATGAGTGCGGCTCTGTTGGTTGGTCCCCACAAATAGAGCGGTAATCGTTGCGTGGCAGCTAATATCAAAGTGGGCAGCCTTGCCAATATACTCCACCGTACTTTCCACTCGGGAAGTTTCAGCGCCGCTGGTGAGCAATATTTTGCCAACTTTTCCGCAAGTCGCAATCAATTCATCTTCAGAAATTGGGTTCTCCATGTTAATCTCCCTTGAATGATTAATAAACACATTATAAGCTCATTTTGCAACCGACAAACTAAAATTTTTTCATAAAAATAGATTGACAGCCTGTTAGAACGATGATAAAGTTATCAGCAATTATTAAAGATAGATTAGACGTTGAAGAGAAGAGTAGCGTTTATGTCGGCAATACAGAGAGCTTCGATTGGTGAGAGAAGTGCCCGACAGCGACGTGAAGATGAGCTCTGAGTCTGACGTGCGGTTGCGAGGCTAGCGCGTCCGGTGGTGACCGATATATGACAGGGTTTTCCTTGGTTATGCCGAGGAGTACTTATTGAGGTTGTCACTGTGAAGCGGCAATAAATCAGGGTGGCATCGCGAAGCTTTCGTCCCGTAGTTAATTATAACTATGTGGACGGAAGCTTTTTTTGATTGCTAATAAGGAGATGATTTGGATGACGGCAAACGCAACGAACGGGTTAGTTTATGCCAGTGGAAATTGGCAGAACCAACCACTTGAACAACCATTATCGATCTTGGTGTTGAATCTGATGCCAACTCGGCAAAACACTGAATTACAATTTTTGTCACGGTTCAATGATTGTGGTCGGGAAGTTCAATTAACGTTTATGTATCCAGCAACTCATCACTTTAGAGGGACCCCAAGAGCGCAGATTGAAGCTCATTATGTCAGTCTTTCCCAGATCCAGGATCAATGCTTCGATGGCCTGATTATCACTGGGGCGCCAGTTGAAACTCTTGAATTTGAGGCTGTCGATTATTGGGATGAATTCGTGGCAATTACTGATTGGGCCAGCACTCACGTTAAAGAGCAACTCTATGAATGTTGGGCAGCTCAGGCCGGCCTTTATCACGACTTTGGCATTGAAAAACACTTATTGCCCCAAAAATTATTTGGGATTTATTCAGCAACCAAAGTCGATCATGAATCCCCACTCGCTCGTGGCTTTGGGGCTGGCGGATTGATTCGGATGCCTCAATCCCGAAAGACGGAAAGTGTCCTTGATGAGAACGATCTTCCGGCTGGCTTGACGGTGGTGGCCTCATCACTGCAGTCCGGACCGATTATCTTGTCAGCACCAAGCAAACAAACCACATACGTAACTGGGCATCCTGAATATCAGGAACAAACCCTGGCAGAAGAATATCTCCGCGACGTGAAAAAGCATTTACCAATTCAACTGCCAGAACATTATTTTGAAGATTCAACGACTGGAACGGTTAACGAAACCTGGCGAGAGGCCAGCATTAAATTTTATCAAAATTGGACGCAACTCTTAACAGACAAGAAAGTGGGTTTATCATTATGACAAAAACAAACGAAGAACAAAATTTACACTTTGAAACATTACAGGTTCACGCAGGACAAGTTGTTGACGAAACGGGATCACGAGCGGTCCCAATTTATCAAACAACTTCCTATGTCTTTGACAATCCTGAACAGGCTGCCGGGCGGTTTGGGCTAACTGATCCGGGAAATATTTATACCCGCTTGACCAACCCAACGACCGATGTTGTCGATAAACGCGTGGCTGCGTTGGAAGACGGGACGGCCGGCGTGACGTTAGCAACCGGGTCTGCGGCGATTACCGCAGCCATTCTCAACGTTGCTGGTGAGAAGCTGTTTAGTATCTTTTAAGAAGTAACCTGATAAAAGCTAACGAAACCATCA
>NZ_AZEI01000028.1 GCF_001436255.1 Lentilactobacillus rapi DSM 19907 = JCM 15042
AGAAGCTGTTTAGTATCTTTGATTTTGACCAAATAATTTGATAAACTACTGTCAAAAAAGTTGGTGATCATATGCAACATTTTAGTCATCATTACCAAAGCGATATTTCTCGGCAACAATTCGATTTGATCCGCCAGGATCTGGAAGCTTCAAGAAAACGAACTCACCCAAAACACATTGATCCTTATGATATCTTCTGTGCCATGCTCTATGTCCTTAAAAATGGTTGTACTTGGCGTGATTTGCCGGCTGATTTTCCAAAGTGGTCCACCGTTTACTACTATTGGATGAATTGGTCGAAAGCCCCCACCCCTGATAAACCAGCTTTATTAACTCAGGTTTTAAAAAAATTGTCGCTGATCGAAGATTAAGGCAAGGGCGATCAGCACGAACTTCGTTCGTCATTTTAGATGCCCAAAGTATCAAGAACACCGCTACCGCTGAAAATAAGGGTTACGATGGTGGTAAGAAGATCTCGGGGATTAAACGGCACTTAGCCGTCGACATCAATGGATTCCCGCAAGCGATCCATATTACCCGGGCTAACATCACTGATCGTGACGGGGCGATTGCACTCGTTACCCTTAATTTAGAGCAGTTTAAATTGGTTCGAACCATGATGGTTGATAGTGGTTATACCGGCCAAAATTTTGCTAATGAGATTAGCAGTTTAACGTCAGCCAAGGTAATCGTCGTTAAAAGAAATGAGTTACACCAATTTTCGGTTATCCCCCAACGGTGGCTCATTGAACGTTCATTTAGTTGGTTGGGAAATTATCACCGTTTATGGCGTAACTGTGAGCGTAAGCTCAACACTAGTCTCATGATGGTTTCGTTAGCTTTTATCAGGTTACTTCTTAAAAGATACTAAACAGCTTCT
>NZ_AZEI01000029.1 GCF_001436255.1 Lentilactobacillus rapi DSM 19907 = JCM 15042
AAATAGTAAGTTTGACTTTCTATAGGAATAGGCGTTTTGATCCCAGAATTTAACGAGAAAAACCAGTTATTCCAACATCAGGAATAACTGGTTTTTTCTTGTTAAATGGCCGGGATCAGCCGTTTGTCGCAGCTTTTATCTGAGTATCGGTGGTGATCCAAATGATGGTTACTGATTGGGAATCAACATATTCCCCAGCCTCTTAATGCCTATTTAATGTATTTTGCTGCTTGCCGACCCGCTTGTAGCCCAAATACCACCGTTTCAGCGATTGAATTACCGCCGATTCGATTATTGCCATGGAGTCCGCCGACCACTTCACCGGCTGCAAATAACCCCCCGATGATATTGCCGTCATTGTTCACAACTTGTGTTTTCGGCGTGGCTTTAACCCCACCCATGGTGTAATGAACTGCCGGAGCAATGTGAATTGAAAAATATGGTCCGTGATCAATTTCCCGGTTCATTCCAGTTGTCCGGCCAAACTGTGGGTCGTGCTTGCTGGCAACTGCTTGATTCCAATCTGAAACTGTTTTTTCTAGATTATCAGCCTGCAGACCAGTCGTGGTTGCAAGCTCAACCAGCGTTTCGCCCGACTTTACCAATCCCACGTGGTCATAAAAATCAATTGCCTTTACCCGATCACGGATCCCCTGATCAAAAATGAGGTAGGCACCGCCTTCGTCGAGTTGATTGATGGCCGCGGTCACCTTATCACGAGTCGTCAGCTCATCTACGAACCTTTGGCCGGCTTGATTGACCAGGATTGCCCCTTCACCCCGAACAGTTTCACCGATCAAATAAACGTGATCCGTGTCCTGCTGAACCGTAGGGTGCACCTGGACTTGATCCATATCCACCAATTTGGCGCCAACTTGTTCAGCTAAATAGATGCCATCACCAGTATTGCCGGGTTGATTGGTTGTCTTATACTTCACCAAATCCGGCCGATACTTTTTAAGTAATTTGGGACTCGCTCCATAGCCGCCGGTAGCGAGAATAACCGCAGGAGCAGTAATGATGGCCTCACCATTTTTGGTCGTAATCTTCACGCCACTGATCCGACCATCAGCCTCATTCAACTTCGTTACGGTCACACCGGTAAAGACTGGAATCTGCTCGTCCGCAATCCGTTTCAATAGGCCACTTACCAAAAAGGCCCCAACTGGTGCGGTGGAACTTGGCCGATGTGCTCGGGGAACGCTCATTCCACCGGTTGTCGTTAAGTCATCTAGCTTGATGCCTTCATCAGCCAGCCACTTAATCGCATCAGCACCATTTGCCGTAAAGTATTTGAGCAGGTCCTGATCATTGGTTTTGCCTCCACCGACAAACGTTTCATCGTAAAAGTTCTGAACGCTGTCCTTGATGCCATGTTCTTTTTGAACAAAGGTTTCAGCCGCGTTCATTCCTGAGGAAGCGCGCTTAGTATCGCCACCCAGCGTTGGCATCTTTTCTAAAACAACGGGATTTTTGCCTAATTTGTGAGCTTCCAAAGCAGCGGTTAATCCGGCGCTTCCGGACCCGATGATGATGATATCGTATGTATCCTTCAACTGTTCAATGTTGGTCGGTTTAAAGATGAATTTGTTGGCCATATGAGTTCTCCAATCTAAGTTATTAAGCGTATTTCGAAAGTGGTTACATAATTATATTATTCTAAAGTGCTACCAATTGGAAGATGTATAATCAATGTATTAGAAATTAATGAGGTGACGACATGATACTTGAACGCAATAATTTTCCAAACGTCAGACAAATTACCAGAGAATTGAATCGATCTGGATTAAAGGATCAAATTGGCGACTTCAAAGGCCTAATCGCCATCTACCAGCTCCGCCATGCTGGTGCAAATGAAATCGGCACCAAGCTTGAGAATCTAGATGATGAGTATTCAGTGAATTACGACCACAATCCAATTCACCACATGGAAGAGCGAATGAAGAGCGTTAACAGTCTGCTACGGAAAGTTCAGAAGAAGGGCTATCCGTTAACGATTGAAAGCATCGACAAAAACATCCACGACATTGCTGGGATCCGGGTGGTCACCAACTACATCGAGGATATTTATAAAGTTGAAGATGCGCTTGTCCGGCAGTCAGACGTTACGTTGCTCAAACGTAAAGACTACATCCAAGATCCCAAGCCAAGTGGTTATCGAAGTTTGCACATTGTGGTTTCCGTTCCCGTTTTCCAGTCCAACGGTGTTTTTGATGTGCCGGTTGAAGTCCAAATTCGCACAATTGGCATGGATATGTGGGCGAGTCTGGAACACAAACTGCGTTATAAGACTAATGTCCCAGCCGATAAAGTCGCCAAGCACACCGCCAGCCTGCAGAAATATGCCGGTGAACTTTACGATATTGAAAGTCGGATGCAAGAAATTTTCAGGGATTTAAAATAATGATCATCGAAAATGGACGGGGCATATATTAATTTTCAATCGATGATCATTCACCGTGGCTACTTGGATGAAAGCTGCGACAAACGGCTGATCCCCGCCATTTAAGCCAAAAAAAGTAATGCATTTAAAAACTCCAGAATGCATTACTTTTTTGGCTTAAATTCTGGGATCAAATCGCCGATTGTCCCAGTCTAGACTATTTTTTAATCGCCCCAGCCACCAAAAAACTAATATCAAGTGGTGACACGTCATTAGTTAAGTTTCCGATTGAAATATAATCAGCACCACAGCCCTTGAAGCGGCTAATGGTTTCTTCAGTTATGCCACCGGAGGCTTCAATCTTGATTGAATCAGGAACCAGCTGCCGCCACTCTTTAATGGTTTCCGGTGACTGGTTATCAAACATAATCACATCGGCACCAGCTTCAACTGCCGCCATTAATTCGACTTTAGTTTCCACTTCGATTTCAATAGGGGTTAGCGGTCCAACGTTCTTATGAGCAATGGCCAAAGCTTCTTTCACTCCACCGGCCAAAGCAATATGATTGTCTTTTAACATAACCGCACCCGTTAAATCAAACCGATGATTGAAGCCACCACCGGCAGAAACAGCGTACTTGTCGAATAACCGCAAACCAGGAGCCGTTTTACGAGTATCGGTTACTTTAATTGTCGAATCGTCTAAGCGTTTAATGACATCGGTAGTTTTGGTGGCAATCCCACTCATTCGCTGCATCAGATTTAAAATCACTCGTTCCCCGGTTAAAAGGGTTGCTGCTTGACCTTCGACTTTACCAATCACCATTCCCTTGGCTACCGAATCACCATCTTTAATCAGCGGGGTGTAGCTTGCTTTGCCAAGCAAGTCATAGGTACTTTGCGGAATCATTTGACCGCAAACAATCCCAGCTTGTTTGGCGATAAAAGAACCGTTAATGACCTTTGAACCATCAAAGTATTCAAGGCTTAGATCGCCAAAATTAATATCTTCTTTGAGAAATTCCGTAATCTTCTCTTTCAACAAAATGTTATTCATCCCGATCGCCTTCCCTAGCCGTGGAAACTGGTAGGCTTAATACCGCAATTGCCCCAATTACCAGTGAAACCATAAAAATCAGGAAAACAATATTGACGCCAATTTGGTGATCCATCAAAATCCCAACGAGTAGTGGTCCGATAATTGCGCCGATTCGGCCAATCCCTTGAGCAATTCCGGTCATGGTTCCCCGGATTGTACTTTCATAAAGATCCGGCGTCAGCGCAATAATGGCCCCATATGCACCAAGGTTAAAGAATGACAAAATGCAGCCGGCAATCACAATCATTATCGCGGTGGTCGACTGACCAAACATAATTGCCCCGACGGCCGTTCCCAGCATGTAAATCGAAAAGACATACTTCACTTTCATTCGTTTAGCCAGCCAAGACGCACAGAAGTAACCCGGCAATTGCGCCACAACAATGATCGTTGCATAGCCAAAACTGTTAACGATCCCGTATCCCTTGTCCACTAAAATACTCGGCAGCCACATAAACATCCCATAGTAACTAAACATCACCATAAACCAAGCCAGCCACAATGTGAGCGTCCAAGGCTTAAACTCCGCTTTAACGGTTGCCCGCCATTCATGGGACTGTTTGGGAACCACATGAGTTTCGTGAATATGCCGTCTAAGCACCAATGCGAATAAGCCGGCTAAGGCAGTCAGAACCAAGATCCCGCGCCACCCTAATACTGGTGCAAACAGCAACGACAGAAACGAAGCCAATAACCAGCCAACTGCCCAAAAACTGTCGGCTAAAATCAACATCTGGGAGCGCTTAGTCCCATGATAAATATCCGCAATATAAGTGGCGGCAACGGGCAACTCACCACCAAGGCCCATCCCAACAACAAATCGAATAGCTAAAAATAGATAAAATCCGGGTGCGGCAGCGAGCACTAAATTCCCAATCGAAAAAGTCAACAACGTGATGATCAATGTATTCTTCCGGCCAATTCGATCTGCCAGGCTACCGAAATAGAAGCCACCGCAAATCATTCCCACCGTACTAATTGAACTAATCAGGCCAGTTTGAGAATTGGTCAACAACCATTCTTTATGAACGATTGACATGATAAACGACAACAAGCCAACGTCCATGGCATCAAACATCCAAGCCGTTCCGATAATCAGGAAGGTAAAGGACGTTGATCTTTGATTCACATGATCCATGATGATAAACTCCTTTCCTGTTTAAAAGTAAAAATTACTTTTATCTGGGCAAAATTAAAGTACAATTTACTTTAAAAAGAGAATACCCCTTTCATGTGAAAAGTTCAAGAAGAAATGTCCAATATCCTTACACCGGTCGTCTTGGAATGAGTCCCTTTCTCCCGTGCATTCCGATGCAGGCCGCAATTGCCCGCCAGCCATTGGTGTAAAGCTGAACTGGTTTGCCTGTCGCAATTCTTCTAGCTTGCTGCTCACAGTAACTGGTAATCATGAGCGACTTATACTTGGCATCCAGCCGCTTATTGCCTGTAGTAAAACCAACCGTAACTGGTTGATAACGGTCATGGAGAATCCGGTTGGGCAGATCAGTAGCAACCACTGCAGCCGTGCAAATGCCAATCATATCAGTATCTTTGCGCCCCAAAGCTTCTTCCATCGTTGAAATATTCTTAAAGCCACCACTAATGACGATTGGCACATCGACCAGTTGATGGATCATATGGGCATACCCGGAAAAACCCAGTTCAGAATTTTCGTAGTTATCACCGGCAATTTCAATTAGGTCGATTCCAAGATCGCTCATTTTCTGAATAACAGCGGTCATCTCATCTTTGGTGAACCCATTTAGGCTAAGATCGGTTAGACTCAATTTAAGACTAATCGGAAACCGCACACCGCAACTCTCACGGATCCCTTGGTAAATCTCGATTAAAAAGCGCATTCGGTTTGCGAAAGTTCCGCCGTATTCATCGGTCCGTTGGTTTGTGCTTTTAGAGAGAAACTGGGTAATTAAATACCCAAACGCCCCGTGGAGCTGAACCCCGGTGAAGCCAGCCAGCTGAGCGATTTCAGCCGCATGGATATACTTGGCAATGATTTTGCGAACTTCATCGGTGCGCAATTCTCGTGGCTCGTAAAAATACGATCGGTTTGGTCCAGTCACGCGAATTGGACTGGGGGAAACAGGTTGTTCCGAGAAGATCCGGGGTGATTGGCGGCCGGGATGGTTAAGCTGAAGCCATAATTGAGTCCCATTCGTTCTTCCTGCCTCAGCCCAACGACTCAGAGCCGTTCGATCAGTTTGATCATCCACAACCACATTTCCGGGCTCAGCCATTGCTTTACGATCAACCATAACGTTTCCGGTCACAACAATTCCAGCTCCACCCAGCGCCCACTGATGGTATAAACTGGCGATCGCTTTGGTAGGTTGGCCATCTTCTCCAGCCATTGTTTCGCTCATTGCCGACTTAAAAAATCGATTCTTAACGTTGATTCCACTTGGCAGCCGTAGTGGCTTCGCAATTTGTAGGTAACTCATTGGGAACTCCTTTCTATTCAGTGCTTGATTAGTTGAATCAATCTTACCCCGAAAAAATAATGGATTCAATCCAATTTACCAGTAACCATTTACGAAACTCGGATCAATCAACTACAATGTAGCCAGAGGTGATGAATGAATGGATAAACAATGGTTATCACAATTACCGATTTCAAATATTACGAAACTGGTTCGAGTTGGCGGCGGTGACGTTAACAACGCGTACCGGCTTGAAGCAGGCGATGAAACTTACTTCCTGTTAACCCAACCACACCAACCGGCAACTTTTTACGCTGGCGAAATTGCCGGCTTAAAAGACTTCGAAAAAAATGACATTCTCGCACCAAGAGTATTAGGCAATGGTCAAATTGATGGCGATGCCTACCTGCTCCTCAACTACTTGGAACAAGGTCAGGGCAGTCAGGCAGACTTGGGCGAACTAGTTGCAAAACTCCATCACGTTCACAGCAAGAATGGCCAATTCGGTTACAATCTCGGTTATGTCAGCAATGATGAGAGTTTCGACAATAGCTGGACAGATTCCTGGAGCGACCTGTTTGTTAATCGCCGTCTCGACAAATTACGCCAAATGATCCTCGACAAACATCTATGGACTCAGCGTGACGACGATAAATATCAACGGGTGCGTCAAGTCATTTTGGCTGCTTTAGCTGAGCACCAAAGTGAACCTTCGCTGCTGCACGGTGACCTTTGGGGCGGCAACTACATGTTCCTCGCAGATGGTCAACCCGCTTTGATCGATCCGGCCGCATTTTACGGCGATCGCGAATTTGATTTGGGAATTACCACGGTCTTTGGTGGTTTTGATGCCGACTTTTACGCCGCTTATAACGCCGCCTACCCACTAGATCCCGGGGCCAATCAGCGTCTTAATTTTTACCGACTCTATTATCTGATGGTCCATACTAATAAGTTTGGATCAATGTATAAAAGTGGTGCTGATGCGGCGATGAACCAAATCTTGGAAAATGCAAGGGCGTGATTCTTAGCTCCCGATCTTCAACTTAAGAAGATGCTTTCCAACTATCTTGACGGAGAAAAATGACCAGTCCCTTCTTATGATAGTTTCCAAAAATGATTCTGATAAATTCTCAGAATCATTTTATTTAACTTCGCTAGTCATTAATCATTTACTGTTTTATGATGTCACTAATAATACCAGAATGGTCATTATGAACTGACCACTAATTTCTAACGATCAGACAACTATCTCTGGAATTGCCGACTTTTTGACTAATGATCGTTCATTTTTCCTTGCCTTGACAGTCCATTTCAACTAATTTGATACTGCGCCCACGTCCCAACTAGGAGGTTGAGGCAAATTTAACGCATTGAGATCAATTTCACCCACCGTTGTCTTTATTTTAACTATCAAAAAATGAGGGGATCACTTGTGACAAATACAATTTTATTAGTCGAAGATGAGGAAGCTTTGAGCTCTTATTTGGTCACTGAACTACAATTTGAAGATTATCAAGTTTTTTTAGCCAAAGATGGCGAGCAGGCGCTGAATCTCTACGATAATAACCGAGGGACACTGGACCTTATTATCCTAGACTGGATGTTACCAAAGTTAGACGGACTGGAAGTTCTCCGAAGAATCCGGAAAAACGATGATATCCCCGTTATCATGATGACTGCCCGAGATTACATTGGCGATAAGGTGGCTGGCCTTGACAGTGGCGCCGATGACTATATCACCAAGCCATTTGAAATCGAGGAATTACTGGCCAGAATTCGGGTCATCCTTCGTCATGAAAATCGCCATCCTCAAGAAAGCTCTCTTTATACGGTGGAGGACTTAACGTTAAATACCAAATCTCGGCAAGTAACTCGTGGTAATAACTTAATTCAATTAACCCAGCGTGAATATGAGTTGCTTTTGACGCTTATTCGACATGGCGGCGAAACGCTGACCCGTGATGAACTGCTTGATTCTGTCTGGGGAGTTGATTTTGAAGGCCAACCCAACGTGGTGGACGTGTATATTCGCTATCTTCGTAACAAAGTCGATCGTAACTATCCCCACCAGCTGATTCATACCGTGCGCGGAATTGGTTATGTCCTGACCGGCAATTATCAAGAATAGGAGAACTTAGTTGTCAAAAAAACAAAATCGAACTACTTCTCAAGCCATTCGTCATAATTTTATTATTCTGTTTACTTTTTTTGCCCTATTTACTGGAGCAGCAGTTGTCACCGTTGTTGGGGTCAATTTAGTCCATCAAAGCCAGACTGAATCAGTCGAATTACTAAAAAGTCTCAATCGATCCTTCATTGATGATAAGCCTGACTGGAACCAATGGCGGCGAAATAGTAGCATCAACACCCAAAATACCTATGTACGGGTAACCGATAAGCTTCATTCAAGCGGTGAATCTAAGCTCTTTTACTCAAAGGGAACTCAACATTTCTTATCACTTAAACAAACCAAACTTTCCAAACTGTTACATTTACCGTTTATTCCGGCACTTGTTTACACCAAAGACTATGGTATTTTATATTATCGCAGTGGCATTAGACATGGTGCACAAAAAGATATTCGCTCAGAAATCTGGTTAAGTTTGACACCAATTGTCAATACCCTGGTTTCCGTCATGTTGGTCGTTTTAGTTGTCCTAATAATTAGCCTACTTTTAGGTTGGTGGCTGATTTCCTTAGTTGCAAAACGGTTAACGCGATCATTAGAAATGCTTCAGTCAACCGCCCGTGACCAAAGCAAATCGGTTGTCGCAGTTGAAAGCTTGTTACCAGTTCCGGATACCCCACTGGAGGTTCGCGAACTTTCAATGAGCTTCAACGAATTACTAACTGCCATTATTGATAACAATAAAAAAGAAAAAGCCTTTATTTCTAATGCATCCCATGAATTACGAACCCCCATCGCCGCAATTCGGGGTCACATCTCGCTCGTCAAGCGACGGGGCAAACAACATCCAGAAATCATCGATCGTTCCCTGCATTTTATTGACGATGAGTCTTTAAAGATGCAATCACTCGTGAATAGTTTATTGGTCTTATCAAGAGCCGATAATGAAGTTGTCCAAAAGAGCTACTTTGACTTGGCAGGAATTGTGAATGAAACGGTTGAAGAACAGCGGGTCGTTATCAAGCAAGCCATTGAAGCTTCGGGCAAACAGCCGGCAGTCGTTTACGCCAACCAGACCAACATTTCCCAAATTATCTCAATTCTGATTGACAATGCCGGTAAGTATTCCCCAGAGGACTCTAAAATTAGGGTTCTGATCGTAAAAAAGGCTGCTGTTACCATCCTCTCAGTTCAGGATCAGGGGCCTGGCATTCCAGATAACGACAAGCCCCATATTTTTGATCGCTTTTATCGTGGTGATCCTGCCCATAACAGTGAAATCAATGGCAACGGCCTGGGCTTAGCGATTGCCTCTCAACTCGCCAACTTGAATGATATTCAGATCACTGTAGCCGATGTCCAGCCACACGGGGCAAGCTTTAACCTTCTCTTTACTAATGCCAGTCCCAAGAAATGATCTGAGATTCTATCAGATAACGCTCATCAAATGACCCGTTAACTTTTCTTGAAAAGCATTTATGCTGACCTCATTAAATTAAATGAGGTGACTATTTTGATAACATCCATACTTGCAGCTGATTTTCACTTAAACGTCCTCATTCCATCACTCATGGCCAGCTTTGGACCCTGGATATATGGACTACTCTTCTTGTTGATATTCTCAGAAACCGGCTTGGTCATAACACCATTTCTTCCTGGAGACTCGGTTTTATTTTTATGTGGATCACTGGCAGCTCTCAGTCATTCACTCAATATTGTCCAACTAATTATCATCTTATCAATTGCTGCGACGGTGGGTGACTTCATCAATTTCAAGCTGGGTAAACACTTTAGCAGAAGAATTACGGCCTCCCGGTTATTATCAAGACTTCTCAATCCGCAAAGACTAAGAAAAGCGCAAACCTTTTTTACTCATCATGGGAACGCCGCCGTCTTTTTAGGCCGCTTCATCCCCATTATTCGGACCGTCATTCCGTTTACCGCCGGAATGAGTCAGATGCAGACAAAAACTTTTACAAAATATAACATTGCCGGTGGGATTACGTGGGTCATGTTCACAACCCTTAGTGGCTTTTTCTTGGGAACAATTCCTTTTGTAAAAGCCAACTTCGAATTGATTACGGTTGGTGTCGGCATTATCTCGTTGATTCCAATTGGACTTACTTTGATAAGAAAGCAACTGACGATTTAACTCAATTTAATGATCAATTAGGACAATTCGCCCAACATTTAACAAACAGACTGCGACAATTGGCGTTTTGATCCCAGAATTTAACGAAAAGGACCAATTATTCCTGATTTTGGAATAGTTGGTCCTTTTTAGTAAATGGCGGGGATCATCCGTTTGGCGCAGCTTTGATCTAGGTGGTGACGGCGATCTAAGTGAATGATCATCAATTAAAAAGTAGTATATGTCCCGGCCGCTTGTTAAATGATCAGAATAATGTCATCACTTTTCAAACCATACACAAGTCTCCCTAGTCGGCCAACCATTAAGGCTATCTGATAAATTCTCAGATTATTCTTTTTTTCGGTCTGTATTCCAAACTCTCCGCAAGTCTTACTCTGTATCTGTTAGTTAATCCATCAGATTATAGCTGACTAAACGAATCATGAGGAGGCTTTTTTATGACCCTGATTTCACTTGTTATCCCCTGCTACAACGAACAGGAATCCATTCCGATTTATTTCAAAACAGTCGCCACAATTTTAAATGACTTTCAAAAGGAATATCCAATGTATGAATGGGAATATTGGTTTATCAATGATGGCTCCAATGATAGCACTAAAAATGAATTAACCAAGCTCAATGTTGAGCATCCCCAAACCGTTCATTATATTGATTTCAGTCGTAACTTTGGTAAGGAAGCGGCATTATTAGCTGGACTGGCTCAGGCAAAGGGAGAATATGTCTGCGTCATGGACGTTGATCTCCAGGATCCACCGGAACTAATTCCCCAGATGATTAGGACGTTGGCAACTACCGATAATGATATTGTCACCGCCCAACGCATCGACAGAACCAGCGAACCAAAAATCCGCTCGTTTTTGGCCGATGAATTCTATGCAGTCATGAACCATATCTCAAAAGTTAAAATTGCTGCCGGCTCTCGAGACTTTCGAATGATGAAGCGCCCAGTCATCACAGCCATTCTTTCGATGCCAGAGTATAACCGTTTTTCAAAAGGCATCTTTAGTTGGATCGGCTTTAAAACGAAGATTCTTGAATACCGTCATCGAGATCGGGTTGCTGGTAAAACCCATTGGTCCATGAAGCAGCTCTTTGCCTACTCGATGGAGGGGATCATGGATTTTTCCAATGTTCCGCTGGCAATTGCAACCTGGCTGGGAATCCTTTTACTAACGAGCTCTTTGGCTGGCTTGACCACCATTTTCATTCAGGCCGCCTTTTTCCATACGGTAGTTGCAAATTGGCTGGGTTATACCTTGGTAATTGCGCTAATCGGTGGCGTTCAGCTTTCTTACTTAGGAGTTGTCGGCGATTACATCGGAAAAATCTACTTAGAAACTAAGCAACGACCCCACTATATTATTCGAGATAAGCACTAACAATTAAGGAGAAATATGATGCAACTAGAAAAAAGAATCGCCCATCCCTACATGACGATCGGCTGGGCACTATTCATTATCCTCTCCATCGCTATTTTCTTGGGAAACTCGCCATTGATTTTCTTCGATATGGATACCCTCAACTATTTTGGCCATTACATCACATCCCAACGAACAGCCCTTTTTCAAATGGTTGCGATGACCGGAAGCCCCATAATTACTGGCTTATTATCAATCGGGCTGGGAATCATTCTTTGGCATTCCCACCAAATTTATGAATCGCTGATCACCATCACCACTACCGTAACGGGAGACATCGTTGGCTTGTTAATTAAACTGATTATCCAACGGCCCCGTCCAACCACACTCATTATTAATTCATCAGGATATAGTTTCCCCAGCGAGCACGTAATTGGTTCGGTGATCTTTGTGTTTACGATCATGGCATTTGGGCTAAAACTGCTGTCTTCGGTTCGCCTGAGAATGTTCACCGGGATGGTCCTACTATTTTGGCTCGGGCTGGTTGCCATTTCAAGAATGTATCTTCAAGTTCATTACCCCACAGATGTCATCGGCGGAGCCCTGTTCGCTGTTCTATGGTGTGAAACCATCCTGACAGTCTTTCGGCAAAAACAGCTGGATTTAACTCAACTCATCAAGTCAAAGCGAGGAATTCAATCATGAGACTTGAAACGTCAAAGCCACGACTCCGATCAATTGTGATCGCTTCGGGCACTCTCTCACTCATCTGTATAAGCATTGTTCTAGCAATTTTTCAAATCACGCCGTTCGGCAGCCAGAACTTATTAATTGGCGACATGGGTGCTCAATACTCACCGTTTTTTAGCTACTTACGCCACGCGATCATGACAAACCAGTTTTCATTTTTCTCATTTTCAGCTGGAATTGGTGAGAACGTATTTCCACTAATTTCTTACTATCTATTTAGCCCATTTAACTTACTCCTGTTACTTTTTTCGACCAGTCAGGTACCCACGGCCGTTACCTATATCCTCATATTGAAAATCACTGCCATTGCTATGACCATGAGCTTTTTCTTATCCAGCCACTTTAAAAGGACTGACTGGATGATCGTGACTTTTGCGGTAGCGTTTAGCCTATGTGGCTATATCACTGCCAATTTCGTCAATATCATGTGGTTGGACGGATTGATTTATTTACCCCTCGTTTGCCACGGAATCGATCGGATAGTCAACCACAAAACGGGCACCCAACTCTTTATCTGGCTGACTATCTGTATTCTTTCAAATTATTACATTGGCTACATGGTTGGTATTTTTTCCATCATCTATGCGATTTCAAGTGTGATTATGGCAACTCATGGCGGCTTCTCACTCAAGCAATTCGTTAAACCTTTTGTATTGACAGAGGTTTGTGCAATTTTAACAAGTTCAGTTGTCCTGTTGCCTTCCGCACTGGGAATGTTACAAACCGCTAAAACGGCACCGAAGAGCATTTCCAGCTTAACCTACGCGAGCAGACCCCAATTTGGCCCAGAAATCTTTTCCGGAATCGGAATTGGCAGTCAGACCTACACGAATCGGCTGCTTCATTCGCCAGCTATCTTTTCTTCAATTGCAATCAGCCTGCTGGTTTGTGCCTATTTTGTTCAACCGTCAATTTCTCGCCGCCATAAATTAGGAACCGGCTTTTCATTGATCATCCTTATTTTGAGTATGCTCATTGGCCCGATTAACCTTGCTTGGCATATGTTTAGCGAACCATCTGGGTCCCCATTTCGATATTCATTTTTGTTAAGCTTCGTGATGGTGACGATGGCTTATGAGTCTTGGATTAACCATCCAAACTTGATCCCCAATCGGGCCAAGCTGCTCATTATGGCTTTGGTCATAAGTTTACTTGTAGCAGGATTTCTGTTTATCAGATGGGGGAGTTCTAGTCCCCTGAACAGTTATTTGGCCTTGCAACCAAACTCTTTTCCTATTTTGATAGTGAATATCGGGTTAGTTCTCGTCTTCTCAGGGTTCCTATTCCTTTCAAACCAACGACTTTATCAGCTAGCCGTCGGAATCCTGGTATTAGCGGAAATGGGAACCAATTTCATTTACACATTAAGAAGTGAACCCTTTGGGAATCAACAAACCTATCAGGATACTGTAACCCAAGAATCTAAGAAACTATCCCCTTACACGAATCCTCAGCCAACTCTTTATCGGATCAATGTAATGAGCAGTCAATTAGCTCCTGCATTTCAGGAAAATTACCTTGGTTACAATGATGCAATGCTCTTTAATTTCAACGGCATTCAAGAATATAGTTCCACTCTAAATGAATCGACCCGGGAAACGTTAAAAATGTTTGGCCTGTTCAGTAAAAACCAACGAAGAATCAGCAACGCCGGGATTACCGCCATTGCCAACATGCTTCTTGGCGTGAAATACACCATCAGCAAACCTTCATTGCCTAAACTGAATCAGACATATATTGGAATGGGGTTCCCCGTGTCTAATCAATTCATGACCGCTAAGCTCAGGCAAGGCTATATTTTTTCAAATTTAGAAACAATTCTCCAAAGTATCAACCGCTCTTCAACGCCTTACCTCATCAAAGCACCGATTGTTCAACAGAAGCGGTCTCAAACGAGTGGAGCAGACCATTTTCGATACAGTTTTAAAATTAACCCCAAGGTCAGCGGTCCTTTATATTTGGATACCTCTGACAAGACCTTTGATTATTCAACGATCACAATTAACGGAACCCATCTTTCAACGATCTCAAATACACTTCATAAACGGTATTTAGTCAAACTGGGTTCAGTAAAAAAAGGTGTCCCGCTAATCGTAAGTGGAAGCACTCAGGATCGTGGCCTGGCTAAAAGGGTTCACTTTCAAAGCTTGAACACGGCTCAATTAAAACAATTAGCAGCCAAATTAGCCACTGAATCTTTTCAGCCGACAATGAGGCAGAACCAGATTCACGGCACCATAACCCGGACAAACTCAAATCAGAACTGGCTATACACAGCTATTCCATATGATGCTGGTTGGTCCATTAAAGTCAATAATCGCCAAGTTAGTTATCGAAAGGTGCTCCGGAATTTCATTGCAATCCCCCTCAAGACAACCACCAGTAAAATTAGTATGGTATACCACGTTCCTGGCCTAATGAGTGGTGTCCTCATCTCACTGTTCGGCCTGATCAGTTACTTTAGTCATGTCATTCTTACCGTTATTTTACCGAAGCAAAAATGGCGCCATCTAGGCCAAGCAACAAACTAAGTAATGGCGTGCAGTTCCTTTAATTGTCCGCATATTTATTGTTCATAACGCCGTCGTTAGCTCCTACCCTAAATTCCTCAAAAAGATAAGGTGAAAAAGATGAAACAAACACTTGAAAACAAGGTTCCCGCAATCACAATGATATTCTGGCTGGCCAAACTCATCTCAACGATGTTAGGAGAATCAGCGTCCGACTTCTCAACCCAACTTTTTGGGCAAACAAATCAGACGCTTGGCGAACTCTTTACAGTCGGCTGGTCATTCTCACTTTTCTTAATATTCTTATCGCTTCAAATGCACACCAACAAGTACCAACCAATCTTCTATTGGAACTCAGTTGGCCTACTAGCTGTATTTGGGACATTTTCAGCGGATACCCTCAAATCACTCACGGGTCTTCATTACATGGAAACAACGTTAATCTTTGCTGCTCTGTTGATCATCTTCTTTGCGGCATGGTACATCACCACAAAAGACCTGTCTATCCACCGAATTATTTCCGGAACGCAAGAAACTTTTTACTGGCTGACAGTCGCTGCTACCTTCATGTTGGGAACAGCTGCTGGAGACTGGCTTGCAACGTCTAGATCGGGAAGCTACAATGTCGATTCAAGCGGACTTGGGCTCGGCTTCTTGAACACGGGATTACTACTAGGATCATTATTTGTCATGATTCTTGCTTATCGCCTCATATTCCGGCCGAAAGAAAATAGTTTTGCGGAGATTGCTTCCTTCTGGTTGGCTTACACCTTAACCCGTCCAGTTGGTGCGAGCTTTGCAGACTACTTTGGTTATAACTTTGATAAAGGAATCCTTGGCAACGCAGGGATGACAGTGATTGGATTAATCCTATTTAGCGTTGCAGTCATTATCCTCAATAAAGATGCTTATCAACGGTCGCTAGTTGCTCATAGCTAAGGACATTTGGATTGTGAATTACACTAATAGAGCCAGCTTAAAAATCTCAAAACAAGATTTTTAAGCTGGCTCTATTAAGTAGTTCCTGTAGCCTGCCGCTTAACTGGCTGGCTTACTTGCTGCTTACCGGTTAGTCCAATGTGTGCCGCCTACTTTATTGTTTCCACACAATAGCCATGATACCCACAATGAGTACAGGTCAGCTTGCGCGTTTTGGGCGTGTGTTTTGCAAAAAGGAAGTCCATGCGATTCGGTTGAAATGTCTCGTGACAATTTGGGCAGATGTAGCGGGCACTCCGATAATAAAGGCGAACCAGCCAGATTGCGATGATAATAATCACTGGTAGCCCCATGAGTGCTGGCAGCCAGTTGCCCGCAAATAGTCCGATTCCGATCGCCCAAATTTCAATGACGTCTATGATGAGACCCCAGAATAACAAAGTTCTGTGAAGCTGTTTCAGTTTAGGCTGACTTGCCATCATATTTTCGATGCCGGCCAAATCTTTTTGAGAGATCAGCGCCAAGTCGGAGAGACTATCTTGAACCTGCTTAATTGTCTTCAGTTGGTCAGCGGCGATCGTTTGGCCATGTTTGAGCTTTTGTTCTTGTTGTGCTAACAGCAGTGAGAGCACCTGATTGGCATTTTCCTCTGACAAAACCCCTTTGATTGTCGCTAACTGCAACCCCATTGACTTGAGCAGTAAGATTAATCGCAGCGTTTTGAGTTCCTTATCAGTATACAATCGGCGGCCACCATCAGAAATCGTGGTCGGATTTAAAATCCCTTTTTGATCATAATACTGAATCGTCCGAACTGAGACGCCACCTAACTTTGCAAATTCTCCCGTTGTGTATGTCGACATCGTTTTCACCTCCTGATTCTGTTATACGTTATCACGCGACGTCATGAGCAAGTCCAAAATTAAACTTTCAAAATTTTAAAACTAACCGCAAACCAAAGGCAAACCAATCGGAAACTTGGCTGGTATAATTCTCAATTGCTATGATCGATTGCTATGAATTACCAAATATTTATATTGCGATAATAGGTAATCTTCGTTGGGGCGATGAGTATGGTTAACTACCTGGTCATCAGTACTGGTATCAATGCTCACAACCCGAAGATTTTAGCGGCAATTCCCAACAGTTTGGTTCAATCACTTACTTCCAATACCGGTTGGTTAATTTCTGCAGCGATCATTGAGCGGTTGTTCGCGTTGTGGATTCACTTATCATTATCAGTCTTAGTTTGGATTGCGGTCAACCACGCCGCTAAGTTTTGGCTCTATCCCTTGGCGATCTGTTTTCATGCCGCTGTCGATATCCCAGCTGCAATGCACCAAACGAATTTACTTGCCAGTCCATCAGTAACCCTCATCCTAACCATTATTTTGACTATTTTGCTTGGTTGGTTTGTCTATTGGTACGCTCACAAACTGGGCCTTCATTTCACCACTCAAAAGGCATAAAGTCACCGGATTATGATTCAACTATTAATCAAGAAAGGCAACCACTCCGAGAAAACTCGAAGAATGGTTGCCTTTCTTTGTTAAACGGTTAAATTGATTTTTTAATGTAAATTTTAACTAAGCAACTTTCATTCGTCCAATTTTAACAGTGGCGTAACCAGATTACCACAGGCCAACCGTTGGTCCTACCATGTACACACCAAAAGCCATCACAACTAAACACAAACTCGTAACAGTGTACTTATACCAACCGTGCATCCGATACTTCTTTGGTAGTGCTTTGGCTTCCAGCATCAGCAAAAGGCCCAACACAACTGGCAACATTAATGCGTTTAAGACTTGGACGAAGACCGCCATTTGAACCATCTCAACGTTGGCCAGCACTAAAACTGCGCCAATTACATGGGCCAAAATATAAATAGTGTAAAAGCCGGCACTCTTGCGGTCAAATTTTTCGTTTAAACTATGTTTCCAGCCAAGCACTTCGGTGATTCCCCAAGTTCCCGCCAGGGCGACGACCAAGGCAGCAACCAGGGCACCACCCATGATGCTGACACCGATCAGGATTTTAGCGGTATCGCTGCCGATAAACGGTCCTAAAGCTGATGCTAAATCACCCACTGAACTTAGTGGAGCATGCGAGCCAGTCCGGCCAATCGTCGCAGCAAACACGACCACAAAGAGGATCATAATGCCTTGAGTCAAAAAGGTGCCAATTAACGTATCGTGCTTCGCTTTTTTAATGGCAGCCATATTCAACCGCTTATCAACCACGGCACTCTGCTGATAAAAAATCATCCAGGGCATGATAACCGCTCCAACGTTGGCAGCGACCAAATATATGTAAGATGAATGTTTCCAAGGAATCGTCATCAGGCCATTTGCCATTTCTGACAAATTAGGATGAATCAAGAAGATGGCCCCAATGAAAGCCAGCTCAGCCAAGCCAACCAGCACCCCAATTTTTTCAGTTCGCCGATAACTACCGGTAAATGCCACGGCGATCAGTAAAACTGTGGCGATTGGAATCGTGATCCATTTCGAGATGCCAAATAATTCGCCAACGCCGGCAATGCCGACAAATTCCGTCAGTAAGGCGCCCACTGCCGAAACGGCCAGTGTTCCGGCAGAAACCCACGCCCAAAATTTGCCAAAGTTCTCCCTAATCAAGGCGCCGTGGCCCTTGCCGGTGACAATGCCAAGGCGGACAGTCATTTCTTGGGCCATATAAAGAATCGGAATCAGCAGTAGCTGCGGTAATACCATCGCATACCCCCACTGAGCACCGGATTGGGCCGCGGTAATCAAACAACCGGCGTCTGTATCAGCCAGCATCACAATTAGCCCCGGCCCCCAAACTTTAAGCCAACGGCCTACCTTTTCTTTGAGGTCTGTATCGAGGGTTGAATTTGTTACAGTTGTTGCTTCTTTCATAGAGTCACTCCCATCCGTTAGTGAATCCCAAGTTCCAATTTGGCTTCCCGAGACATCTTGTCAATTGACCAAGCTGGCTCCCAAACTAAATTAATTTTGACGTCCTTGACCTCATCGAAGCCCATTAATTCTTCATCAATGGCTTCATTCAAATAATCGGTCAATGGGCAGCCAGCGATCGTTAAGGTCATTGTGACCGTACATAAGCCCTGATCATCTAGTTCAACGTTATAAATAAGGCCTAGATTAACGATATCAATCGTTAATTCGGGGTCAACCACGTTTTCTAAAACGGACATTGCCCGGTCTTTAAAGGATCTTTTTTCATCTACTTCACTCATTTTGTGACCTCCTATCCAATTGAGCCTTCCATTTCAAAACTAATCAGGCGGTTTAATTCCACCGCGTATTCCATTGGTAATTCCTTGGTGAAGGGTTCAACGAAACTCATGATGATCATCTCGGTGGCCTTAGCTTCTGAAATCCCACGGCTCATCAAGTAATACAGTTGCTCTTCAGAAATCTTGGAAACCTTGGCTTCGTGTTCCATTGACACATTGTTATTCAAAATTTCGTTATAGGGAATCGTATCACTCGAGGATTTATCATCCATGATAATCGTGTCACATTCAACGTGGGCAAATGAGCCGTCTGAGTGGCGGCCAAATTTGATTTTGCCCCGATAGTCCACTGCCCCGCCGTCCTTGGCAATTGATTTGGAAACAACTGAGGAAGAGGTATTCGGCGCATTGTGAATCATCTGAGCACCAGTATCAGAATCAATATTTTTACCAGCCACCGCAATTGACAGCATAGTACCCCGAGCACCCTCACCATTTAAATAAACGGAGGGGTATTTCATGGTCACTTTGGAGCCCAAGTTCCCGTCAACCCATTCCATAATGGCGCCTTCAAGTGCCTGAGCCCGTTTGGTTTCCAAACTGTAAACATTGTTTGACCAGTTCTGAATCGTTGTGTAGCGGCAATAAGCGTGAGGCAAAACGTTCACCTCAACCACTGCGGCATGAAGGCTGTCACTCTTATAGGTTGGTGCCGTACAGCCCTCAACGTATTCAACGTGAGCGCCTTCGTCAACGATAATCAGGGTTCGTTCAAATTGGCCTGAATTCTCGGCATTCAATCTGAAGTATGCCTGAATTGGGGTCGTCAAGGTGACACCCTTTGGGACATAAATAAACGTGCCGCCGGACCAAACGGCCGAATTTAAAGCCGCGTATTTATTATTCGTCGGCTTGATTAACTTGCCAAACCATTTCTTGAATAATTCGGGATATTTTTGCAAAGCCGTATCGGTATCCGTAAAGATGATCCCCAGCTTCTCAAACTCTTTGACCATGTTGTGGTAAACCACTTCGGACTCATACTGAGCCGATGAGCCGGCCAAATACTTTCGTTCAGCTTCTGGTACCCCGAGGCGGTCAAAGGTTGTTTTAATCTTATCGGGCACGTCATCCCAATCCCGATACTTCTTATCCGTCGCTTTTTGATAAAACTTCATATTAGCCAAATCCAATTTCGTCAAATCTGGGCCAAATGAAGGTTCTGGCATTTTAAGATAAGCGTGGTAAGCGGCCAATCGATAATCCAACATCCACTTTGGTTCGTGCTTTTCAGCGGAAATTTGGCGGACAATTTCTTCAGTCAGGCCTTTACCGGTAGAATATACCGGCTTAACGTCATCGTGAAAGCCATATTCGTAATCCGTATCCTTTACAATTTCTGACACATCAGTCATGGGCAGTCGCTCCTTTCTCATCTAGTAATTCATCCAGTGCGTGCCAAGCCAGGGCCGCACATTTTATTCTGGCAGGGAATTCAGCAACCGAACCAACCAAGGCCGCGTCGCCCAATTCATCATCATCTTTTTCGCTGACTTCTTCACCTGTAATCAAAGCTGAAAAGGCCATGATCAGCTCCCGCGCCCGTTCAACGGATTGATTCATCAGCACCGTTGTCATTAGGCTGGCAGAAGCTTGGGAAATGGTGCACCCACTGCCTGCGAATTTCAAATCAGCGATCTTATCATCGTCAATCTGAACGGAAACGCTGATCACGTCCCCACAAGTTGGGTTGCGCAACTCCATCACCCCGGTTGCATCGGCCAGCTCACCCCGATTTCTGGGATGCTGGGCATGATCCAAAATCACTTCACGATATAGTTGATTTAATTTAGCTAATCCCATCGGCAAAGAACTCCTTTACTGCCGTAACCGCTTGAATAAATTTATCCGCATCAGCTTGGGTATTGTAAAAATAAAAGCTGGCCCGCGCCGTGGCGGTCACGTTCAAATATTCCATTAATGGTTGGGCACAATGATGACCTGCTCGAACAGCAACTCCTTCCATGTCCAATCCGGTTGCCACGTCGTGGGGATGCAGGCCAGCCATGTTAAAAGCCAACACGCCAGTATGCTTGTTAGGATCGTGGGGACCGTAAACTGTGACCCCATCGACTGCTAAGAGCTTTGGGAGGGTATAGGCAACCAGTTCGTGCTCATAAGCGTGAATGTTGTCCATCCCCAATTTTGTTAAATAATCAATGGCACTTCCCAATGCAATTGCGCCGCTAATATTGGGAGTTCCAGCTTCAAACTTCCAAGGTAATTCAGTCCAAGAAGCATCTTGGTGATGCACAAAGTCAATCATTTCACCACCGAATTGAACGGGTGGCATCATTTCCAATAAGTCTTGTTTACCATAAAGCACGCCAATGCCTGTGGGCGCCAACATTTTATGACCTGAAAAAGCATAAAAGTCGACGTCCAAATCCTGAACATCAATTTTCATATGTGGAGCAGCCTGAGCGCCATCAGCGATCATATACGCGCCGTGTTGATGGGCAATTTGAGCCAATTCCTTAATCGGATTGACCACTCCCATGACGTTGGCAGCTTGGGCAATCGCCACAATCTTGGTTTTATCGGTGATCTGGCGACGGGCACTATCCATGTCCAATTCACCGTCAGTGGTCAAATCGATATATTTCAGGGTTGCGTGCTGCTTTTGAGCAACTTGTTGCCAAGGGACGATGTTACTGTGATGTTCCAATTGGGAGATGACAATTTCATCGCCTTCATTGACCACCAAATTGCCGAAACTTGAAGCAACCCAGTTCAAACTTTCGGTAGTCGAACGGGTATACACAATTGATTTTCGGTTCGCAGCGTTAATAAATTCGGCTACCTTATCACGGGCCGCTTCATAATGATCGGTTGCTCGCTCAGCCAACGTATGGACGCCCCGGTGAACGTTGGCATTGTCATTTTGATAATAACTGACAATCGTCTTTAAGACTTGATTAGGCTTCTGAGTGGTTGCCGCATTGTCTAAATAAACAAGGGGCTCACCATTAACCTGTTGGTCTAAGATTGGAAAATCTTTTCTTGAATTATTCAGTCCCTTGTCCATTGACTAACTTCCTTTCAATCATTGCCACCATCTGGTCCCTGACTTCAACCATTGGGATGTCTGACAAAACGACGCCTAAAAATCCACGGGCAACTAATCGTTGAGCAACTTCTTTGGTTAAGCCTCGACTCATCAGATAGTACAGCTGATCCTGGTTAATCCGGCCAACACTGGCAGCGTGACCGGCAATCACATCATTTTCGTCAATTAACAAAATTGGGTTGGCATCCCCACGGGCTTTCGGCGATAACATCAATACCCGGTTCTCTTGTTGCGCCTTTGAACCATGGGCACCCTTGATAATTTTACCGATACCATTAAAAACCAATGATGACGCACCAAGTAAAATGCCTCGTTGAAGAATGTTGCCTTCAGAGTGGGCAGCGTAGTTGGTCACCTGGGTATCGATTCCCTGCGTCTGACGATCGGTCGAAATCGCAACCGTCTGCATTTCTGTATGAGAACCAATGCCAACTAAATCGGAATCAAAATCGGCGATCGTATTACCATCGTTGAACAAACCAATTGTCCAATCAATTCTGGCATCTTTTTCCAGATAACCACGCCGATTGATGTAAGCATGGGTCTGGGTCGCCAACGAATCCAAAGCAGAAAATTTAACGTAACTACCATTTTCAGCAACAATTTCCACCATAATATGGGCAGGATTGGCAACTTCACCAACCGTTGCCGATCGTTGAAGGACTTTGAAACGGCTGTTTTCGCCGGCAACGATGACCGTATGGTTAATGAAATTAGTTGCTTGGCGACTATCTTGGAATTGAAGCAGGTTAATCGGATCACTAATTTCAACATCATGGGGAACATAGAGAAATGCACCACCGTTGATTAAGGCTGCATCCACCGCAACTAGCCGATTTTCATCGAAATGAATCGATTTGGTAAACAAGTATTGTTTGACGAGGTCCGGGTGTTCTTGAATGGCGGTCTGCATATCACAGAGGATCACGCCTTTTTTCTTGAGCTCGTCATTTAAGTCTAATTTGGCAACAATTTGGCCAATCGTTGCTAAATGGTAATTTTTGGCTTCTTCGGTGACTTCTTTAGGAACCGAAACATTGACACTGGGATCTGCAGCTAACTTCAATAATGGCCAACTATGGTAGTTAATTTTCGCAAACACTGGCATTTCAAGTGATTCAATTTTTCCCCAAGCCCGCTGGCGTAAGTCGGCCAGCCATTTGGGCTCGTTGGCGAACGTTGAACTTTTTAACAACGCCGGATTCATATCCAGAACAGCTGATTTTAGCATTCTATCGACCTCCGTTTCCTGCAGGCACATCCTCGTCAACCAGGTCGACATCCAGGCCAAATTCATCTCGTAAGCCAGCATACCCCGTCTTTTCAAGTTCTTGAGCTAATGAGTCGTCTCCAGTCTTCACGATCCGGCCACCCATCATCACGTGAACTTGATCGGGATGAATATAGTTCAATAGGCGTTGGTAGTGGGTAATCATCAAGACGCCAAAGTCAGGACTCTTCATTTCATTAACCCCTTTTGAAACAACTTGCAGGGCATCAATGTCTAGGCCGGAGTCAATTTCGTCAAGAATAGCGAACTTAGGTTTAATGGTCATGAGTTGAAGAATTTCATTTCGTTTTTTCTCACCGCCAGAGAAGCCTTCATTCAAATACCGTTCGGCCATATCATCTGACATGTTTAAAATACTTAAGTTTTTATCGAGTTCCTTTAAGAAGGCGCGAACTGAAATGGGATCGTCTTCTGGGCGGGTGGCATTAACCGCTGCCCGCATAAATTCTGAGTTGGTAATTCCTTTGATTTCGGCTGGATATTGCATTGCCAGAAATAGCCCGGCGCGCGCACGTTCGTCAACCGTCTTGTCGAGCAAGCTGACACCGTCTAAAGTGACATCGCCTTGGGTGACCAAATATTTTGGATTGCCCATAATTGTTTCGGATAACGTTGATTTACCGGTTCCGTTAGGTCCCATGATGGCGTGGGTTTCGCCCGTATTCATGGTTAAATTAACGCCCTTAAGAATTTCTTTTGTTGTCTTAGCCTCCTCATCGGCCACACTGACGTGAAGATCTGTTACTTGTAAAGTTGCCATGGTGGGTAATCCCCTTTCATTATGTAAATTGACAAATCAAATTCTCTAACCTGACATTTTGACGAATTGTTCAGTTTATGAGAATCATGTTAAAAATAAAATTATGTTTCATAATAGACTCCTAACCCCGATTAAGCAATAACTGATTTTTTATTCATCACATAGCTCTGTCCATTCATAGCTTTAATGGCGGTAATGATAACGTTTTGGTGATCACTCAGACTAATTTCATTTTGAAATAAATTCAAAAAAGTTGTTGTTTTATCATAAAATTAGAATATTATTAAAACTATATCTGCAGAAATTACATCCAATTTGTTAAGTAGGTGAAGAAATGAGTAAACTAACGAACTCGGAGAAACTGATGTATTCTCCCAAATTTGAACATGCCGCATGTGGGATGGGCTTCATCACTCAAGTCGATGGCCATCCAAGCCATGAGCTTGTTGAAAAAGCCCTCACCATGTTACAAAGAATGAACCACCGTGGCGGAACTGGCGCAGAGCCTGATACCGGTGACGGTGCCGGGATTCTGATGGCAATGCCGGATGCCTTTTTCCGCAGTGAAATGGCAAAGGTCGACCTGACATTACCGAAGGCCGGCGATTATGCCGTTGCCCAATTATTTTTGCCGCACGACGAGCAGGAACGTGACGCAATGCTGAAAGCTGTCACCCATAAAATGGAAGAGGCTGGCTTCACAGTTCTGTGGACCCGGTCCGTGCCATTCGTCTATGAAAGTTGCGGCCCAGCTGCCCAGAAATCAATGCCAGGATTTGCCCAAGTTGTTTTGAAACGGACTTTCGAAGTCAAACCTGGCCAAGATTTTGAAGACCGCTTATATGTTTTGAGACGACAACTCGAAAAAACATTTGATCGTGAATCGATGTATATCTGTTCACTTTCGAGCCGGACACTCGTCTATAAGGGGATGCTGCACGCTTATCAAGTTGGCCTATTCTTCTCAGATTTACATAATCCAGAAATGAAGAGTGCCATTTGTTTGATCCACTCCCGTTTTTCAACCAACACATTTCCAAGCTGGGATCGTGCCCAGCCATTCCGCTTCCTTGCCCATAACGGTGAAATCAACACCTTGAAGGGTGCCGAAAACTGGATGACCAGCCACGACATCGAAATTTATGATGAAGACGATTCTGACTCGGCTAAATTGGAAAACTGTATGGAGTATCTTTATCGTCATGGCCGGACAATTCCCCAATCATTAATGATGATGGTCCCTGAAGCTTGGGGCAAGGGAGCTGACATGCCGAAAAAGCAACGGGCGTTTGACGAATACAACGCCTCATTTACGGCACCTTGGGATGGTCCAGCTGCCCTTTGTTTCACTGACGGGATTCAGGTTGGCGCTTTCCTTGACCGAAATGGGTTACGGCCTTCCCGTTATACCCTGACCAAAGATAACGAGTTAGTCGTTGCCTCAGAATCCGGTGTCGTTGACGTTGCCCCTCAAGACATCGTTGATAAAGGCATCCTGTCGCCGGCCCAAATGCTGCTGGTGGACACTCAGAAGGGTAAGATTTACAAATCCGATGAATTGAAACACGAATTTTCAGAAGCTCATCCTTATGAACAATGGTTAAACGCCAATCGATTAACCCTAAACAACTTGCCAGAAGTTAAATCTGAGCCTAAAGTTTCCGGCGACGATTTACAAAAATTATGGCGACGCAACGGTTATACCCACGAAGTTATCGAAACTGCATTAATTCCGATGGCTAAAAACGGTGGTGAACCAGTTGTTGCAATGGGGTTTGATTCCCCATTGGCAGTTTTAAGCAATAAATCAGAATCATTGTTTACCTATTTCAAACAGTCCTTTGCGCAAGTGACCAACCCACCCATTGATCCATTGCGAGAAAAAATTGTGATCAGTACGACCCTATTCTTAGGGCGTGATGATGACGTGACCAAGGATGTCGCTGGTAACTGCCAAAAGCTGCGGATTGACAGCCCTATTTTAACCGATCAAGAATATGCCAAGATCAGAAACTTGGACTTACCTGCGTTAAAAGTAACCAAGCTCTCTCTGGCATACGATTTAACCGATACCCCTAACCGATTGGCGCACGTGTTGGAGCGCTTATTCAAACAGGCTGAAAATGCCATCGATAACGGGTCGACTATCTTAATTCTTTCCGATCGGCCAGTTCATGAACACCAAATGACGATTCCGGTTCTCCTAGCAGTTGCTGGCTTAAATAACTATTTGGTTCGCCAAGGTAAAGGAACCGAGGCTTCTATCGTGGTCGACACGGCCGAAGCGTGTGAAATTCACCATTTTGCCTGCTTGGTTGGCTACGGGGCCATGGCAATTCACCCATACGGTGCCTTCGCAACCTTGGCTGAACGCGGACTTGAAAAACAAATTCCGAGTTATTGTCAGGCTTCGACCAAAGGGATTATCAAGATTATGAGCCGAATGGGAATCTCCACTGTCGCCGGCTACAAAGGGGCCCAATTGTTCGAAGCAGTTGGTCTGGCTGACGAAGTGGTTGACCAGTATTTTACTGGAACCCCCACTCGAATTGCCGGCATTAACTTGAATCAAATTGAAAATGAGTATTACGAGAAATATCAATCAGCTTATGATGCTCATTCCATCGACGATTTACCATCTGGTGGCAGCTTCCAATACAAAGTCGATGGCGAATACCATTTGTATAATCCAGAATCAATTTATCAATTCCAAAAAGCCGTTCGTTCGGGCAGTTATGACGAATATCAAAAATACTCGGCGCAAATGAATGCTGAAGCCCGAGAAAATCCAACGACTTTGCGTTCAATGTGGGACATCAAGCAATCCAGCAATCACCCAGTGCCATTGAGTGAAGTTGAACCGGTTAGCTCAATCGTTAAAAGATTTAAAGCCGGTGCCATGAGCTTTGGGGCACTTTCCCAAGAAGCCCACGAGACCATTGCAATTGCGATGAATAAGATGGGTGCCCGCAGTAACACTGGTGAAGGTGGCGAGGACCGCAGTCGCTTCCACGTTGGTAAGGATGGCCTGGATCGCAACAGTAAGATCAAGCAGGTTTCAACTGCGCGGTTTGGTGTCAATACAGAATATCTGATGAGTGCCGAAGAAATTCAAATCAAGATGGCGCAAGGTGCTAAGCCGGGTGAAGGCGGTCAACTCCCTGCCGGTAAAGCTTATCCTTGGGTTGCTAACATCAGAGGTTCAATCGCCGGGGTGCAGTTGATTTCGCCACCACCTCACCATGATATTTACTCGATCGAAGATTTAAAACAGTTGATCTATGATTTGAAAGAAGTCAATCCCTACGCCACCATCAATGTGAAGTTGGTTTCTTCAACTGGTGTCGGCACGATTGCCGCTGGGGTTGTTAAAGCCGGCGCAAACACGGTGGTTATTTCCGGCTACGACGGTGGAACGGGCGCCGCGCCACGAAATTCGACCCGTGACTGTGGGTTGCCGTGGGAAATGGGCTTGGCTGATGCGCACCAAACCCTGGCTTTAAACCACTTACGTCAACGAACCACCTTGGAAGTTGATGGGAAATTGTTAACAGGTCGTGATATTGCTGTTGCGATCATGTTGGGAGCCGAAGAATTCAGTTTTGCGACCCTCACAATGGTTGCCATTGGCTGTATCATGATGCGGAAATGTAACCTGAATACTTGTCCAGTCGGAATTACCACCCAGAACCCTGATTTGAGAAAACTTTATGCTGGTAAACCGGAGCACATCATTAACATGATGCACTTCTTGGCAGAAGACCTCAGAGAACAAATGGCTGCCCTGGGCTATCGAACTGTTGATCAAATGGTTGGCCACGGGGAACATTTGCAGCCCCGTTACGTTCCAGCAGGCAAAGCCAAGACTTTGAACTATGACCGAATGATCAATAAGACGATTACGATCGATCGGAAAGTCAAAGATCCATTCAAGCCAAAATACAATTGGCCTGATCTGGATGTCTTTGCCAAAGCCAGTCTTGAAAGCGGTACTTCAACGACGGTTAACCTGCCAATCAATAACACGATGCGAGCGGTTGGAACCCGGATGGGTGGTTGGATTGGTGCCCGGTTTGGCAATAATGGCTTAAAGCCTGGGTTACTTAAATACCATTACAAGGGAACTGCTGGCCAAAGCTTTGGTGCCTTCATTACCCAAGGCATGGAAGTCAAGCTGGTGGGTGAAGCCAACGATTATGTTGGTAAAGGCCTTTCCGGTGGTCGCTTGATTGTTGCTGCTCCAAAGCAAGCCCGCAACCTGTATACTCACTCCCCAATCATCGGCAACGTGGCCTGCTTCGGTGCAACTGGCGGCGAAGCTTACTTTAACGGCCGAGCCGGCGAACGTTTCTGTGTCCGTAATTCTGGTGCCAACGTCGTCGTTGAGGGCATTGGCAACAATGGTTGTGAATACATGACGGGTGGCGTGGCAGTTATCCTTGGCAGAACCGGCCGAAACTTTGCGGCTGGGATGTCCGGTGGGATCGCCTACGTTTATGATTGGAAACACGACTTTGAAAAGAACTGCAACCAAGACTTAGTTGATCTCTACCACGTTGGTGAAAATGGTGATGACAGCATTTTGAAGAAATTAATCCGTCAGCACTACACTTACACGCAATCAGAAACTGCTAAACAGATTCTTGACAATTGGGAAAATGAGAAACAAACTTTCATCAAGGTTTATCCTCGTGATTACCACAAGATGCATGATCTAATCGACAAATTTACCAAGCCGGGCGTTCCAGAAGAGCAAGTCATCGAAAAAGCCTTCTACACGGCAACTGGTCAGGAATAGGAGGAAATAATCATGGCAGATCCCAAAGGTTTTTTGAAATACCCCCGAAAAGACAATCCAATGCGCCCGATTATGCAACGGGTAAAAGACTTTAATGTGATGGAATTAGACCTCGGTGACGGTGACCGGCGTGAACAAGCCGCCCGCTGTATGAACTGTGGCATTCCCTTCTGTCACCACGGTATCTTTTATGGTGGCGGCCGGGCAGTCAGTGGTTGTCCAAACGATAACTTGATTCCCGAATGGAACGATTTGGTTTATCGTAATCGTGATCAGGCCGCATTCGAACGGTTAACGAAGACAAACTTCTTACCAGATATGACTGGTCGGGTGTGCCCCGCACCATGTGAGGCATCTTGTGTCCAAGCCTTAAACGGTCCCGGTATCACGATTCGAAATAACGAAAAATTCATTATCGAACAAGGATTTAAAAATGGTTGGGTCGTTGATTCTGGTAAACCCCTGCACCGTACTGGCAAGAAAATTGCGGTAGTGGGCAGCGGTCCAGCTGGCATTTCCGCAGCTTGGCGCTTAAATCAACTCGGTCATTCCGTTACGATTTTTGAACGTGATGATCGTTTTGGCGGCCTGCTCATGTACGGAATTCCTAACATGAAATTGCCAAAAGAAGTTGTCGAACGCCGGATTCAAACGCTGCGCGATGTCGGCATTGAATTAGTCGCCAACACCGAAGTTGGCACCGATATTTCCGCCGAAGAACTCAAGCAGAATTTTGATCGGGTTGTCATTTGCACGGGTGCGCGTCAAGCCCGTGATATGGATGTTGATGGTCGTGATCTTAAAGGCATCTATCAAGCGGTGGATTACTTGAAGATCGCAACTCAATCTGTGATAGAAGATGGTCCAGCTGCAACCACCAAGCTGAAAGGCAAACACGTTGTTGTTATTGGTGGTGGCGATACTGGTAATGATTGTATCGGCACGGTTATCCGTCAGGGATGTGCCGGCATCACTCAGTTGGAAATCACGCCATCTTTGCCAACCGAACGGCAAGAAAGTAATCCGTGGCCAGAGTGGCCAATGGTGCAAAAGAATGGGTATGGTCAAAAGGAAGCCAGAGCATTATTTGGCGACATTACCACTTATTCATCAACTGCCACCGCTTTCTTTGGCAATGACGGTCACGTCCAAGAAGCCGAGATTAGTAAAGTCAATCATTTCAAACCAATCGCTGGCAGCGGCAAGAAGATCAAAGCTGACTTAGTCTTGTTGGCAATGGGCTTCACCGGTGCTGAACAGTGGTTGTTCGATCAGTTCAACATTACTGAAAAGAACAATAACTTCACCACCAATGACAGCCAAGTATTTGTCGCCGGTGATTGCCGTCGCGGACCCAGCCTTGTAATCTGGGGGATCTTTGAAGGCAGAAAATGTGCTGAAAAGGTAAATGAGTCCCTGCAGGTGTTGGCGAATACCAAAGTATAGTGTGCGGAACAAAGCGGTTAGAAGCTAGAGCATAAGGCCCGCCTGTCGTAAATCCTGGGTTTGGATTTATGACAGGTGGGCCTTATGTGCAGATTTCTGCTTTGCAAAGCAGCATTTCTGCTCTACTAAATACTTCTCTAATAATCATAAACCGATCGATTGTACTCCAGAAAATGCCATTTGAACTTTTTATTCCTCAGGACTAGATGCAATTTTTATAGGAAACTATTTGTTAGTGAAAGAAGAAGAGTAATATGTTGGCTTTTTTCTCTTATATTATCATTATGGCAATTACCCCCGGGCCCAACAATTTGATGGCTATGCAAGAAAGTCGACTGCGAAGTTTTCGTGGTTCGTATCCCTTTTTACTTGGTCTATTCGTTAGCTTTTTTATCTTGGACTTTTTCACATTTCTTTTTATGAACGAATTGATGTCAGCCCCTACTCTAGTGTTGAACTCGTTAAAGTGTATTGGTTCAATTTATTTAGTTTACCTAATTTTTTCTTTGTTCGGATATTCATTTCAAGCAAAACATGTAACCAGCTCGAATGGCCGTTTTTGGGCAGGCATGCTTCTAAATCTGACTAATGTTAAAGTTATACTTTATTTTTTAGTTGGCTACATTTCATTTTTAATGCCAATTTTCAAAAATAGGCAGCTACTTATTTTAAGCTTTGGAGTGATTATGTGTTTTATCACAACAGCTTGTAATGTTTTATGGGCTTTGTTGGGTTCCTTGTTTCAATCTTGGTTTACCGATCATGGTAAATTTATTAATGCCGTTTTATCAGTGTTATTAATTTATGCTATATATGAAATGTGGAAGTAAAAGAACAAATGCATTTTGCAGGCAAGTAATTAGTATAAATTGCTTTATAATGGTGAAGATTAAACGGATTGCTCATAAGATTACTTTGAACCTGTTTAGGGTCTTCCAAAGGCCAGGATGATTTGCCAGAATCTTGATAAAAAAGAAAAGAGAACCTGATTGATGACTAATCACCTTTAATCAAATTACGCGTCAACAACTTCGCCATTAATGGTAAAACGAATTTAAAAGCAATCGTTCAGGTTACCAAACGCAATGAACTACATAACTTTACCGCAATGCCGCAACGCTGAATCACTGAATGCTCCTTCAGCTGGCTGGATAAGAGCCGGCGGCTGTGGAAAAATTGTGAACGCCAACTGAGTGTTAGCCCTTCTTGGGTTACTTCTAAGAAGACTCTAAACAGGTTCTAAACAATTAAAAAAGCGACTATGACAAACGATAAAAAATTTGTCTAGTCGTTTTTCTTATAGATTCAGCTGTCTGCGGCGCTTAAAAATACCAGACCCACCGTATAGGATAATCGAAATACCAATCATCAAAAACGCAAATAACGAAATTGCGGCAAAGCCATTAAACTGATTAAACAAGATCCCACCGATGATTCCAGCAATTGTTTCGCCAAAATACATGGCGGCGTTTGATAATGAGGAAATTGTACTCCGAGCGTCCTTGGCTGTACTTTGAAGCGTGGTCATAAATAATGGGAAAATAAAACCATTAACCAAGAAGGCGATGGTCAACAAGACTTCTGCTAACCAGAAAATATGTACAAATGGTATCACCAAGTAAAGCGCAATTAATGCCAACAATTCATACAGAAACGATTTTTCCAGACCTAACCAATCAACAATTCGACTACCAAAAAGTGAACCAACCAAATTACCGCCACCAATCGCAATCATCGCTGTTCCCACTCCGGCAAGTGTTAAGCCAAAACCCTTTGTAAACCAAGTCGAAATAAAAGTCATCACTGTGAACGAACCAGTTTGGAACACGAAATATGCAAATAAATAGCTGATCGCCCGTTTATTATTGAACACTTTTGTGTAGGTTTTGATAAAGGAAAAATGCTCGCGTTGGCCAATTTCTAATTCTGGTAAAACGAAGATTAGTAAGCCCAGCAATATGATCGCCAACGTGGAAATCACAAAAAATGGCGTGTGCCAGGAAACGGCGGCCAAATAGCTGCCAATTGGAATTCCTACTAATTGGGAAACGGATAGCCCCGCGGTTGCATAACCCATTACTTTTACAATATCTTTTTTGTTCACAACCACCGGAATAGAAGCCCAGATCTGTGGCGTAACGAACGACGCACTAATTCCAGCTAAAAGTCTAAATAATAGTATCAGTTGAAAATTGACTGCAAAACCACACAAAAATGTCGAAATGGCGAAGGCTAACAGCCCCCAAATCATAACTTTCTTTCGATCCCGGCCATCAGAGATTGGTCCAGAAATCAAGGCAAAGGCTGCATAGCCAATGGCATAAGCTGAAACCATCCACCCAGAAACTGAGGTGGAAATACCATATAAATTACTTAGCGTTGGCAGTAGCGATGAAATCAAAAATGTATCTGTTCCAATTAGAAACATGGTCAAAAAGAAAATAAGGGAATATTTTTTCACGAGGTTACCTCTTCCTTTACGCCTTAAGTCATCTTCAATCAATATGATTTAAGAACGTTATTTGTTTTATAGTTTTATATATATCAAACTATTATTCCCAAAAAAAATATGCTCATAGAAGAGCACATTCATCATAAGTTTTCCAGCAATCCAGGTAACTCGGACTCGATTTTTTCGACATTCAAAGTTACATACTTCTCTCGTCCTTGAGTCCTTGTCGTTGTAATCCCTGCTTCCCTGAGCGTTCGCAAATGGTATGACATGGTAGATTTGTCGATTTCAACGTGTTGGTTTAATTTACCGCACCCCATTTCATGGCCCACGTCATAAAGCATTTGAACAATCTTATAGCGACCGGGATCAGATAACGCAAAGAAAATTTGCTGTTTAAACTGAGTTTCACTGACGTCTGGAGATAATTGTTTGATATTCATAAAACTATCATACAACTACCTTTTATAATTGCAACCCTAAATATAAGTTGTAGCATAAAGATGAATAACGCTTTTAATGATTGGAGGGCATCACCATGGGCTACCAAATGATATTTTTAATCGCATTTATCATGTTTATCATTGCCGGCATTTTGTTTAGCCAAATCAGTCGATCAAATTCGGCTAATAAACCAGCCACTCCCATCTGGTACCGTGGTCAAACGCCTGAATACGACGTTGAAGTGATGCCAGGCAGTTACCAATATGATCCAATCGATGGGACTGCCACAATCCCCACCAATTTGGATGACCATTACAAGCTTTATAAAATTGATAATGTTCCCGTCCGTTTAAATCATCAAGCCGAAATGGTGGTCCCCGCCATTGAACTCAATCCCACTGATCAGCGGCTCACAAATCAATTACGCAACCCAGCAAATAATTGGCTGGAATTCCCAGAAGAAATTAAACGGGATTATTATGTCTGGACAATTGCTGACAAAGGCAAAGTCTTACTACAGGTGGAGGCTAATTCTCAATTGGTCGAGCCGTGGTGAACAACAGCTGATCACTGTAATAACGATCATGTAAAACTACCGAAGCGATATTTTTGAACATGTTAATTGACGCGTCACGGGAAATATTGATACAATAATTTTGTAAATACAGTGTGAATACATTGTGAGGAGGCTATATTATGAAAGTCCGTGAACAGGGGAATTCATTAGTTGTAACAGTTCCTAAAAAGTTTGGGATTAAATCAGGCACCGAAGTAGTGGCAGTTAAAGGACGCGATGGCTCTTTTTATTACGTTCCAAAGATGAGCAATCCATTCACAGATCCTAACGTGACCTTTAATCATGATAAAGAGGAGTTTGACGATTCAACTGTTGGTCGTGAAGAAATATGAAAGAATACTCTTACAAGGGCTACACACCTGAACAAGGAGATATTATTTGGCTAACCTTTGATCCCCAAGAGGGTCGTGAAATCGCAAAAAGGCGTCCGGCGTTGGTCGTTAGTTCAACACCTTATAATAAAGCAACCGGGTTTATCAAAATTTGTCCAATAACCAGCAGAAAGCGAAAGCAACCTGGGTTTTTTGATTTGACTGGCCAGATAAAAGTTCATGGGCAAGTAAATGCAATCCAACTTCGATCAATTGATTTTCTGTCTACACACAGAAATGTCGTTAAAATTGAAGAAATTCTACCTGGTACCTTTGGTCTGGTTGCCCAATTTATTGGACTTATTTTTAACTTTGATAATATTCTAGACATCGGCGATTAATATCTTATTATGAGAATCCAAATTATTTTGTTTCTTTCCAGGTATCTAAAAAGCAAATCCCTTCTTCCTTCATGTGAAACCGGATACAATATAAGGAAAGGAGGAGATTTCATGACAGATCGTTTAAAAGATAAAGTTGCTATCATTACCGGCGGGGTTGCCGGAATTGGTTTAGGAATTGCGGAATGCTACGTTCGTGAAGGTGCTAAAGTTGTCTTGACCGCCAACCACAATGTGGACGGTGGCAAGGCTGCTGTTGCCAAATTTGGTGCGGACAATGCCCTCTTTGTTCAACAGGATGTCTCCAAGGAAGCTGACTGGGAGAAGGTTACCCAAGCAGCTGAAGATCAATTCGGCAAGGTGGATATCGTTGTTAATAACGCCGGAGTGCCACCAGTTGCGGTTCCAATCAACAAACTTAAATTGGCCGATTGGAATCGGATCATTGCGATCAACCTTACAGGAACTTTCTTGGGCATCAAGCACGGAATGAACGCCATGCTTAAGAGTGGTGGCGGTTCGATCATCAACATTTCTTCTATCGAAGGATTTGTCGGCGTCCCAACTGGTGGTCCCTATAATGCCAGCAAAGGCGGTGTCCGGGCAATGACGAAAGCCGCTGCCTTGGATGCAACCTCCAACGACTACAATATTCGGGTTAATTCGGTTCATCCCGGATTTATCGACACCCCGATTTTGCCACGAGAATCCGTTAAGCAACTTGCTTCAATTACCCCAATGAAACACATTGGCGAACCAAAAGATATCGGTGAACTTTGCGTTTACTTAGGATCTGAAGAGTCGAAATTTGCAACCGGCTCTGAATTTGTTGTCGATGGTGGATTTATTGCTCAATAATATACTGCCAAAAAGTGGTTCACCCTTGGATTGGATGGACCACTTTTTGGCGCTTTATTATTTAAAGATGCTCAAGAAACTTTCTAAGGCCAACAGCATCTTCAATATGTAAGCGTCCAAAGATTGAAATAATCTGCAATTTATTAGCATCAATCTTAAACGCTGTATCAACCCAGGATTTCTTCTTCAATCCCGCTTCTCGCCAATGTTTGATTTCATAGAATACTCGCTTAAGATAATCTGGCTTCTGATCATATTGAGATGTTATTTTGTACGCAACTCGTGGAAGCCCTGGTACTTGAAAAATTAATACTGGTCGAGATTTTCCACCTTGCTTTTCAGCAAATCTAACATAGGCATAAACAATGTCCGTGTTCTCAATCTTCATCCTCGTTGTCCTCTGCTAAAAACTTTTCAATTTTTTGGGGGTCGCTTAATGTCGGCACATCACTGTTATATACCGACCTCGCCAGATCAATTCTGGCTTTTTCATCATCGGTAAGCTTGAACTCAAAGGGGATCCTTCCTTCTGCAGCAACGCGACGATACAAAGCAGTTACGACAACCGTCGGGTTAAGACCAAGTTCCTCAAACACCGCATTCACGTCACTATCCAAATCCCGATCAACCTTAATCTGAATTCTTTTCTTAGTGTCTTCAGCCATATTTATCCCTCCTAATTGGCTTTTATTATATAACCAGCATGAGTTAATTGGTAGTATATAGGTCACACAAAAGAAAAGCGAGGATTTTGATAATAGACGATTTATTTAATCTTAGTGACCTGAACGTCCTAACTTTTATCGACGCTGTCACTGATTAATAATTTGACTGCGTTCCAATTATTTGCCAATGCCTGGTATGATGTTAATAGCCGGGATCTCAATGCTGATCGCGACAATCGCCATTAGTGTCATTAAGCAGGATGCCCCACAAATCGATAAAGTATAACAACACAATAATTAAAACAAAGGAAGGAATAATATGCCACAACTACCAAAATACACTCAAACCGGGCAAACCATCACTTTTGCCTTTCCAAACCATGACCTACAATTATCCGTCTTAACGTCTGCGATTATCCGAGTATTTGAAAACCGGGGTGATTCTGGTCAATCATATGCGATTGAGGGCAAGAAAGAACAACCCACTGATTTTACCCTCAAGGATGTCGGCGATCACTACGAATTAACAACGGCTGATTTATTAGTAAAAGTCGACTCTGATCAACACGTCGATATTTATGATGCTGCCGGCAATCCATTAGCCGTTGATTACCGTGGTAAACGTCAATTATTGGATAAAGGCGTCGATAAAGTCCACGAACGCCTCGTCGAAGCAGAAGGTCACAGCGTCTCCAGTTCAACAACCGGAGCGGATAGCAGCTATTTTCAAGTCGTTAAATCACTCGCTGCCGATGAACACCTTTACGGTTTAGGTGACAAGACGGGTTATCTGGATAAACGCGGCTTTGAATATGACAACTGGAACACCGACAATCCGGCACCCCAAATGGAGAACTTTACCAAGTTGTACAAATCGATTCCAGTCATGTATGGGCTCAAGAACGGCCATCCCTATGGTCTCTTCTTTGATAATCCTTACAAGAGCCACTTCGATATGGGGAAAGAAAGCCCCAACTATTACTTCTACTCAGCTGTTGACGGCAACCTTGACTACTACGTTCTCGGTGGCAAGACTTTAAAGGATGTTGTCAGCAATTATACCTACTTAACTGGCCGAGTCCCACTACCACAAAAGTGGACCCTCGGTTATCAGCAATCTCGTTGGGGTTACAGCGCCAGCCAACAAGAAGTTCAAGAAATCGCTGATGGTTTGAAGAAGTACGACATTCCCTGCGACGCCATCCACTTTGACGTTGATTACATGCGGGGTTATCGGGTCTTCACCTGGGATAAGGACAAATATCAAGGTGATCCGAAAAAATTTGTGACCAGCTTGAAAGAACAAGGCATTAAGGCGATCCCAATCATTGACCCCGGCGTTAAAAAGGATCCGGATTACGATGTCTACGCTGACGGCATTAAGAAAGGCTATTTTGTAAAATCACCAGATGGCAAAGTCTACATCAATAAAGTTTGGCCAGGTGATTCCGCCTTCCCCGACTTTGGCCGGCCAGAAGTTCGTCAATGGTGGGCTCACAACGACAAATTCCTAACTGATATTGGCGTTGGTGGTATTTGGAACGACATGAACGAACCAGCTTCCTTTGAAGGACCCATTCCGGATGACGTTGTCTTTAGCGATCAAGACAAGCCATCAACCCACAAGAAGATGCACAACGTTTACGGTCACAATATGGCCAAGGCAACTTACGATGGCTTGAAGAAATACCAAGATAAGCGGCCTTACGTTATCACCCGGGCAGCTTATGCAGGTACCCAAAAATATTCAACCGTTTGGACCGGCGACAATCGCAGTATTTGGCCCCACATTCAAATGATGATTCCCCAACTATGTAATTTGGGCATGAGCGGGTTTAGCTTTGCCGGTACTGACATTGGCGGCTTTGGATCCGACACCAACGCGGAACTATTAACCCGCTGGATTGAAGCAGCAGTCTTTAGCCCCTTAATGAGAAACCACGCTGCTATGGGGACTCGTCATCAAGAGCCTTGGAGCTTTGGCGAACCAACCCTTTCAATTTATCGCAAATTCGTCAAGCTGCGATATCGCTTCATCCCCTACTTATATGATTTGTTCGAGAAGGGCACTAAAAGCGGCCTCCCAGTCATGCGGCCATTAGTTCTAAACTATGACAATGATCCCCGGGTTCGTGATCTCAATGATGAATTTATGGTTGGCGACAGCGTTTTGGTTGCCCCAATTGTCGAAAAGTCAAAAACCAAGCGCTTGGTTTACTTACCTGCCGGTGATTGGGTTGATTTCTGGAATAACCGCCAGTATACCGGCAACCAAGACATTGTCGTCAATGCCCCACTGGATAAATTACCATTGTTCATCAAGAAGGACGCGATCCTGCCTTGGGGAAATCCAGTTGATCATATTTCAGACGAACCTGATAAAACCATGACCTTTAAAGTCTTTGGTGATCAAGGTAGCTACGATCATTACCAAGATGACGGCACTGACTTTAAGTATCAAGATGGTGAATTCAACCACTACACGTTATCCGTAAATGCCGGCCAAGTATCAATTCAATTACCACATCATGGATTCAACCCGGCATACGAAAAGATTACGGTCGAGTTGCCGGATAAACAGGTTGTCTTAAGCTATGATGCTGCAAGTAATAGTTACCGAGAATAATTAAAGAGTGGGACGAAAAGCGATTTGATCCCAGAGTTTAAGTTAAAAAAGCAATGCATTCTGGTTTTAGAATGCATTGCTTTTTTGCTTAAATGGCGAGGATCAGCCGTTTGTCGCAAGTTTTATCAATAATAAGAGAGGAAAACCAAATTGCATTATAAACACTTTGCCGACTCATGCCTCAGCCACGTTTAATTTTACCTTGACAAGCCAGTTACTTAAAAGCCGTAAAGCCACCCATCACAACCAACAAGACGCCCAAAATTGGCTTAACATACTTGGTAAACTTTGCTGGGTTCAATCGATTGAGGAGGATCGGTGCGAGAAATGAGCCCAACACCGCTCCAAGCATAATCCAAATGCCAACTTTCCAATCAACATTGCCTGCCTGTAAGTGAAAACAGATGCCAACAAACGTCATTGTGACCAAAACCAGTGAAGAGGTTGCCGCAGCGGTCACCATGTCGGCTCCCATGACTAACAATCCTGCCATAATGGGTCCACCACCACTTAAACCGCCAACCCCAACCATCAAGCCGCCGATAATGCCATAGATCACCGCAACGGCACTTCCGGTTTGTTTAGGCGCCTGCTTTGATTCAAACAAGAGCTGAATGCCGATGTAGGCTAAAATACCGCCGATGATGTATGAATAAATTTTTTCGGGAATATATGGCGAGACAAGTGATCCCACAATAACGGCGGGGACGGCTGCTAGAATCATTCGCCAAGCAATTTTAAAATGAATCTTGTGAAGGCGAAAGTAAGAGTATGACCCAATGAGCAAGGATGGAAATGCGGTTACCAAAGAAGTGGCGGCCGCACTTGCCGGGCCCAAGCCAAAGATCGTGGTTAAAATTCCCAGGTAGTACGCCGCTCCCCCACCGCCAAGGGTAATGACAATTGTCCCAATAACAAATCCAGCCAAAATCAATAAGATAATATCCATTGGAATTAGCCCCCAGCCTTAATTTTAACGCCAAGCAATTGGATACCAGCCGGCCAAATAAAAGCCGAAGATTGTGGTAACCACGAAGACCCCAATCAAGGTCCAATAAAGTGACTTAGACCCTGCTTGACGACTTTTACGAGCGAAACTAATCTCAATGAGGGCAATGACAGCAAGCCCTAACAACAGCTTCACAATACCGCTAACTGGCGCTCTAGGGATCCGATACCAAGCTAAGAAACCACCCGAAAGCAAAATCGGAATGTAAAGGACTCTGGTAATCATCATAAAAATGGTTGCCAACTTATCCTTAAAAGAAAAGGCAAGAATAACAGCAATAACTAATAAGACCCATGAAATTAAATGAATATTAATCCATAGCAAAACAATGGCCTCCTTAAAATATTTTCGCAATGTACGAAGTTCATTATAGTCTTTCCCGGTTGATTTATAACCGTCAGCGCTTATGATTAATTTAAAACTTTTGATAGGAGTTAATTCATGAATAATCAATTAGACATTCAGCCCTTTACACAAGCAAGCAGTCGACATTATGACTTATTACTAACGGCTGATCCGGCCAAACAGCTCGTCGATGCCTATTTAAAACGGTCAATCAATTTTGAAGCCAACATCAACGGTGTCTTGGTCGGCGTCTTAATTTTAATTGAAACCCGACCGGAAACAATTGAAATCGTCAATATTGCCGTTGCGTCCACCTACCAAAATCAAGGAATTGGCAGCAGGTTACTAAACTTCGCAACCAACTGGGCAAAAGATCGTCATTATCGGGTCATCGAAATTGGCACTGGCAGCACCAGCTTCGACCAATTGTACGTCTATCAAAAAAATGGTTTCCGATTGGTTGGAATTGATCAAGATTTTTTCACTCGCAATTATACTGAACCCATTATTGAAAACAAGTTAGTGTTAAAGGATATGGTTCGGTTGCGGAAATATCTTTAATTTGTTATTAACCGAGAAACCAGTTTGTTCAAATTCAGAATGGACACATTTGACTTTCTAATCAGTAATCATTAGCTCGGATGACTACTTCCATTAGAATCAAAATACCTATTATTCTAATCTAGTTTAGTCATATTCATTTCAACCACTCCTACCTTGTGCTAAATTAGACATGGATGGAATCGCACATATTAATATCGTGGGGTGATTAGCAATGAACGAAAAACAGAAAGCACAAAACGCTAAACGGGCCAATGTTTTGTGGATCATGTTAACAATTATGGTGTTGGTTGTGATTGCAGGAATCGTCGGTATCATCATGAAGAGCCACCAAACCAACCAGTACAAAGATATGATTAGGCAATCCGTAACCGCCTATAACAAAACAGCTCCTTCGTCAGAACAATTATCACCAACTAGTCGAACCAAAGTTTATCGAGTTCGCAAGTCCGGTGATCAAAAATACTTTGTTCAGCTGAGTGGCACAACACCAAAGTTTATTTATCAAAAGACCCAAGGAAAATGGACGTCAGTTAAATCAAACAAAACGGCAACTAACGTCTTAAAATATCGAATTGTTTATACTTCGAATCAGTCTGCGATCGACAACAGTAAGTAGCCGGTTATTTAATTATGAGAATTCCTGGGTGAAATTGTAGTTATTAATAACTAGTTAGTTATATTTATTCATTTAATCAATCATCATCAATCTTCCAACGGCAGCCTTCTCAGGAGGTTAGCCTTTTTTTATGGATTGAATCGACTGGCAATTCTTAATCAAGCGGAAATTTCCACAATTCAAAATAATTGATAAAGCGCTTCCATATATATAAACTAAAGGTGTTGATATAGATAACCGTTTAGTTTTAATCGAAAGGAAGATCATTATGGCTGATTTACTAAAGGGCAAAGTTGCAATTGTTACCGGCGCAGGTTCCGGTATGGGTCGTCAAATTTCAGAACTATTCGTTAAAGAAGGCGCCAAGGTGATGTTGGCAGATATCAATCCGGACGGCTTGAAACAAACCGCATCCGAAATTGATTCTGCAGGTGACTCAACTAGCACTGTTATTGCCAACGTTGCCAAAGAAGATGACATCGTTAATATGGTTAAGGAGACGGTTGATACTTATTCCAAAGTCGATATCTTAGTTAATAACGCGGGTATCGTTGATAATATTAAGACGGTTGAAAATACGACTGATGATATTTGGGACCGAGTATTGGCAATCAACTTAACTGGACCATTCAAGGCTGCTCGTGAAGCTATCAAATATATGTTGGATCAAAAAGATGGCGGAACAATTATTAACATGGCATCCGTCGGCGGCTTGTTCGGTTCTCGTGGTGGTGTTGCTTATACTGCAACCAAGCACGGCATCATCGGTTTGACGAAGAATATTGCGGCCACTTATGGCATTTACCATAACATCCGTGCAAACGCGATTGCTCCAGGTAATATTGCCACTAACATTCAAAAGACCATTAATGATCCTGATGAACTTGGTATGAAAGCTCTCACAGCAATTGGTGGCATGACGGCACCAGGTGGTAAGCCAGAGCAAATCGCCCAAGTTGCCTTATTCTTAGCTTCAGATCAATCCAAATTTGTTAACGGCGCAGTGATTACAGCGGATGGCGGCTGGACATCAATGTAATAGAGTGTGAGGCCAAGCGGTTAATAACCGGAACATAAGTCTCCATCAACGGAAATCCCGTTTTTGGGGATTTTTGTTGTTGGTGCTTATGTGCAGACTTCTGCTTTGCGGAGCACTATTCGGCTATGGAGCCGAGGAATTCCCGGGTTTGGAATTTTTCCAAAGCTGCTCACAGGCAGATCACAGTTTGGAGGAACAGTCCAGTCGAGGCTGCCCTCATGCCCCATTTCATCAATTCAACAAACCAATTTCAAAAGAGTCGGCGCAAAATCACCTCATTTGCCGGCTCTTTTTCTTTGCATCCCATCCCTTGTGTTAAAATGAACTTGTATTCAAACAAATTCAAAGGGGATAGAAATTTGAAATCAACCATCTTTGTTAAACCTGGAAAAGTCGAAATTCAAAACATTGAGAAGCCAACAATTCAGAAGGCCGACGATGTCATCATTCATATTTTGCGAGCCTGCGTCTGTGGTTCTGATTTGTGGGCCTATCGGGACCTTGAATCCAAAGAACCAAATTCGGAAAACAGTGGTCATGAAGCGATTGGAATTGTCGAAGAAGTCGGTAAAGCCATTACCACTGTGAAGCCTGGCGATTTCGTGATCGCCCCATTTACTCACGGTTGTGGTCACTGTGCCGCATGTCGGGCCGGCTATGAAGGCAGCTGCCAAAGCCATAGCGATAACTTTAGTTCTGGTTACCAAGCTGAATACGCGCGCTATCAACACGCCGAGTGGTCGTTGGTTAAAATTCCCGGCAAGCCTGAAGATTATAGTGATGGCATGCTCAATTCCCTATTGGCCTTAGCAGACGTCATGGCCACTGGCTACCATGCTGCCCGCGTTGCTAATGTCAAAACTGGTGATACCGTCGTCGTTGTTGGTGACGGGGCGGTGGGTCTTTGTGGCGTGATTGCTGCACAGATGCGTGGCGCTAAACGAATCATTGCCATGAGTCGCCACGAAGATCGCCAAAAGTTGGCAACTGCATTTGGCGCCACTGATATCATCGCAGAACGTGGTGACGAAGCGGTTGCTAAAGTCATGAGTTTAACAAATGGTGCAGGGGCTGATGCCGTCTTGGAATGTGTTGGTAGTGAATTATCAACGGACACAGCCATGAAAGTTGCCCGTCCTGGCGCAATTGTTGGTCGAGTTGGTTTGCCGCATACCCCAAAGACTGATCTCACCGGTCCATTTTACAGTAACTTAGCCGTTGCTGGAGGCCCAGCATCTGTTACAACCTACGATAAATCAGTTCTTCTGAAGGCTGTCTTAGATGGTGATATTCATCCCGGCAAGGTCTTTACCCAACGCTTTGATCTTGACGATATTGATGCCGCTTATCAAGCAATGGCAAAACGAGAAGCGATCAAATCATTAGTGGTTGTTGACTAACCGATTAGTATAACTAAAACCCCAAGCCTAAAAATCACGGTACTCGCTGATTTTTAGGCTTGGGTTTTTAATACTACTTTTTACGAACTATTCTTTAGTCAATAATTCATCAATTTTGTCATAGAATTTCTTAGCATGGACTTCGGTCACCAAATTAATGGGCCGTCCGGTTTCCGTTTCGAAGGTTCTGCCGGCACTTGAGCCATGAGCAATCACATCACCCTTGATATTCTTAGATTCGATCATCTCTGGATATTGACTAGCCACCGTGGTTAATACATCCCACAAATAATAAGTTGAGTTGGCTTCATATGATGACACCAATGCATAACCTTGGCCAATTAAGTCCATCATTGGATAACGCCGGAGACTGGCCCAATGCTGCTGGACATCAGCATTCAGTGGAACTTGGTTGGTACTTTCCAAGCCTACCATTTGAATATCAATATCGGCATCCCAAACGGTTTTAACTGCTTCAGGATCCCAGTAAGCATTCCATTCAGCCGTCCCATCATGCTTAGGTTCAAGCACATTACCTGTCGTCCGCATGGTACCGCCCATCCAATATAACCGTTCGATTTTATTCACAATGGTTGGGTCAACTGCTAACGCCCGAGCGAGATCAGTTAGCGGCCCCGTCATAACTAAATCGGTCTTGCCCTCGGTATTTTGAAGCTTATCAATCATATCCAAGTGGGCCGGCTTTTCAGCAACTTCTGCGTTTACCGGGCCATGCTCGTTTAGTAATGGAAAGGCATCAAATGAAAATGAACTCAACCGCCATTCTTTAGGAAATTGGTGAACCGCGCGTGAATTTGAAGCAGCCACGGAAATCTCTTTTCCATGACCGAATCTGGCAATGATCTTTTGAGAAGCAGGTACGGGCCCCTCAATATAGCCGTCAGCGTCAATCACGCCAACCCCGGTAAGGTTAACTTCTGGCATTTGCAACAACAATAGTAATGAGACCAAATCATCGACGTTGCCGTCATGGTCAAAGTAAACATTCTTCAAAATAATGTCCTCCTCGTTTATTAATCTCATCATACAGGAATCCGGGCAACCAGTCTATCAGTAGCCAATCTCAACGGCGCCGGTGCTTGACCACTGTAAAGAAGTGTAAAATACATGCCAGTAATACATAGAAAATCACCACAAAGGATATGTATCGCAGCCAAAAGCCCTGGCTTGGGACTAATTTAAAGCCAAACTGAATCCCCATGGTCAATAGTGCCATAAACGCAATCATAAAGAATAATTCAATATATCGTTTCAATGTACTGTCATCCCTTTTCTTCACAGAGTTTAGTCGCCGGCCCCATTTGAGACAGGTTTGCTTTTTAGTTTCCGGTAACTCTTTAAGCCCCCACGTATTAGTGAGAACCAGTTCGTGAACCTTAATGACCCCAGCGGCAGTCATCACTTTATCGATTGTTCGAAAACTTTGGTCGGTAACTCCGGTGACCCAGTTTTCAAACGCGCCGGTATAACAGTCAGTAATGCTTAAATAGTGCTTGTCTTTAAATCGATCGGGATGAGTGGCCCCGGTATGGTCAAATCGGACCAACCGCTGGCGCATGCAGTCAAAGAAATCTTTCATTTTGCCTGCCAGGCCACCCCAATAGGTTGGAGCGGCCAGCACCCAGACATCACTAGCGAGCATTTTTTGTTCCAACTCGTCTAACACGGGATCCTTCTTGTCACCATGATCCGGCTTAAATGGATAATCCTCTAAGTAAATAATTTCGCTTTCGTTCGGCTCTTTTATCCCAGCCATCACCGCTGCCAACATCTTAGCGGTCACCCCATTATTTCGATGCGATCCTAAAATTCCAAGTACTTTCAATATAAGACCCCCTAAAAAATTGCTAAAATAAATTGAATATTGAGGACGGTAATAATTGACGTTAACAAGTAACCAACCACCGTCACTGATAATCGGTTGGTATGGACGCCCATCAAATCATGATTGTTTGTGAGTGCCACCATAGGAAACAACGTGAACGGCAAGGCAATGGATAACGCAATTTGGGCAAACACGATCATCTGCTCAAATGTATCATCATTGAAGCCAACGATGAACCCAATGATCAAAATCGGAATCAAGGTCACAAACCGAGTTAAGAGTCGCCGTTCCCACAATGGCAGCCGGATGTGCAAGTAACCTTCCATCACAATTTGCCCCGCTAACGTGCTGGTGATCGATGAAATCATCCCTGTGATCAGCAACGCAAACGCGAACAAAGTGCTCATTAACGGGCTGGCAAGACTCCCTACAATGGCGGAATTTTGCAACCCATGGTAAACATCCTGAAATGCAGAAAAGTTTGCGTTTTTATTGAAAAATAGCGTTCCCCCGAGGATGAGCAATAGCGCATTAATCAGAAAGGCAGCGATTAAATGCACGTTTGAATCCCACTTTCCAAATTGCAAAGCTTCATTCACTTGTTTGGGATCATGATAATCGTATCGACGGCTCTGGGCCAGTGAAGAGTGCAGGTAGACGTTGTGCGGCATGATGGTGGCCCCCACGATTCCCAAGCTCATCACCAACTTTTCATGATTGGTCATAATACTTGGAGTGGGAAGTAACCCACCAAGAATCCCACCGACGTTGGGTTGAGCCCGGAAAACCTCAATTCCAAAAATCACGCCCACCACTAATATTGAAAAGAGCACAATAAATTCGATTCGCCGAATTCCAAATCTTAAAAATAGCAATACCAATAAAACATCAAAAATAGTAAAGAAAATGCCAAAAATTAACGATAACCCAAATAACAGTTTTAACGCAATTGACGTGCCGACAACGCCGGTCATGTCGGTTGCCATCATCGCAATTTCATTGATAAACCACAGTATGTAACGCCCCCACCGGGGAATCTTAGTCGCAATTGCCTGGGCCAAGTCCAGCCGAGAAACGACCCCCAACTTAATTGCTAAGGTCTGCATGAACATCGCAACAATAATCGAGATCAGCAGTACCGATAATAATTCATATCGGTATTTACTCCCGCCGGATAACGACGTCAGCCAATTACCGGGATCCATGTACCCCACGGCAACCAATGCTCCAGGTCCGCTATACGCCAAGAACTTTTGTAGAAAGGATGATTCGTACACACTGGGAACTTTGACACTCCGATTAATTTCATCCAGACTTTTATTTTGCTGTTCCTTCATTGACATCCCCCTTTCCACGCAGTTTTTGCTCGCTCAGATCCGCAACGAATTGACAAAAGGCGTCACTGGCATTCATCGGTGGTACGGCATCTAATACCTTGCCGCCACTGGACCTGAACGTTTGATAATTTTGAACATTATTTTCCTCGATTGTTTCCAAGCAATCTTCAACAAAGGATGGCGTGACAAGCAGCACATTTCGCTTGCCCATCGCAGCCAATTCCATCAATGTGTTTTTTAAATATGGCTTCAGCCAAGGCATCGGCCCAAATTTGGATTGAAAAACTGTCAGAACTTTATTGTCAGGCACTTGTTGGAGATATTTTTGGACGTTGGCCGTGGTCTGCTGGCACTCTTTCTCATACGGATCGCCTTTTTTGATCATCGACATTGGAATCCCATGATAGGTGAAAACCACTGTGTCATAATTTTTTTGAACGTAACACTCGTCCACTTGGCTTGCCAGGATCTTTTGATAAGTGGGCTGATCGTCAAAATGCTTAATAATTGTCGTTGGCACACCGGATGCTTTTACTTTTTCGATGATTGTATCATGGGTACTTTGGGTGTAATTCGGAAATAAGGGCAGCACCACAATATGGTCATCCCCATTATCCTGCATTTGGTGCAGGCAATCCCCAATCGTTGGCCCACCATAGTTCATTGCGTACTGAACGTCCCAATCTTTCAAAATTGCTTGGACCTTGCGCTGCATCATTTCGGTATACACGGTCAATGGTGAGCCTGCTTGGGTCCACATGTGCCGATAATAGGTAGCGGATCGCCAAGTTCGCAGCGGTAAAATAATTCCGCGAAGCAGTGGCTGCCAAAACCATTTTGGCAGGGTGACCACATTTTGATCACTTAGAAATGCTTTCAAATAAATTTTGACATCTTTGGTACTAGGCGATTTGGGTGATCCGAGATTAACCAGTAACAACCCGTTTTGTGACATTGCGATTCCCCCTTATGTCCTGATTATATCGCTTTCACCAATTCAAAAGAATGGCAGCTAAAAGAAAAATCCCCGTCAGAGAAAACATTTTGTTCCGAACAATGAAATCGGTTCATTTATTGAGTACAATGGTATTGAGGAAGGACGTGATTAACCCTTGAACAATGCCAAGGAATACCTGGATTTCTTTAACCAAGAATATAAGGAACCCGGCAAACACAGTAATTACAGCACAAATAGCAACTTCCGTTTTGACACGAGAGCTGATGCGCTTGAAACCAAGAATATGTTAATCCAAAAAAGTCCCTGCGCTAAATATTATCGTTTGAGTGTTGAATACATTAATCCCAACCGGTCGATGCAGGTGGGCTGGTACATTACCGTTAGGAAATTGGATCACCAACCCAAAGCACCTGATCACCAATCTACGACAAGCCCCAAACCTGAGAAACCACAGCAACCAACTCACAAAAAACCAGAAAAATAACTTTGATGGAGGTAATTATCCATGGCAAATCAAGTACCAGCAGTCATCATGAACGATGGCTTTAAAATTCCAGAGATTGAATTAGGAACCTATCAAATTCGCGGTGGTGACGGCCTGCAGCAAGTGCTAGCTGCCATTCACGATGGTTACCGCGGCTTGGACACGGCGACCAATTATGATAACGAGGGAATGGTTGGTGAAGCGATTCGCAGATCCGGCCTCCCACGTTCAGATTTCTTTGTCACGTCCAAATTGCCAGGTAAGTATCATCAGTATCATGACGCAACTAAAGCGATTCAAGAGAGTCTCTATCGCTTAGGTTTGGACTATTTTAATCTTTATTTGATCCATTGGCCGCTTCCAAAGCGGGATCACTACGTTGAAGCTTTTCAGGCAATGATCGATGCTAAAGAGCGGGGCTTGATCCAATCAATTGGTGTTTCTAATTTTGAACCAGCGCATCTAGACCGACTCATTGGCGAAACCGGGGTCACCCCCGCCGTCAACCAAATTGAAGCCCATCCTTATTGGAATAACGAACGAATGTTGCAGGCAGATCTTGAACGCGGAATTGTCACTGAAGCTTGGAGCCCATTAGGTCGTGGTAGCGCCGCTTTGCAGGAACCACTCATTCAAGATTTGGCTCACAAATATCACAAGAATGCCGGCCAAATTATTTTGAGATGGCACACTCACCGTAACATCGTTCCGATCCCTCGTTCAAGTAACCTCAATCACCAGCGGGCTAATTTGGACATTTTTGATTTCAAACTGACCCCAGATGAAATCCACGCGATTAATCAGCTAACCAAGCCAGATGGCCGAGTTGATAGCCAAGATCCCAATGAATACGAAGAATTTGAATAATAACCAATAAATATCAAAGGGGTGTGTTTATAATGGAAACACAAAAAATGATTCTTTCCAGAAAAGCAATTCGAGAATATAATGGTCAAATTACTGACTTTCAGCTGCACCAAATTCTGGAAGCCGCTAATGCCAGCCCTGTTGCAATGGGCCAATACGATAATTATCGGTTGACGGTTATCCAAGATCCGGCAACTTTAGCAAAAATGAGTGGCATTTATGAAGCTCCAACTGTCATCGTAGTTTCCGCCAATGATGCCGGCGCACCAGCGGAAGTTTCTGCAGGCGCGATTGTTCACAACATGGAATTGGCTGCTGAAGATCAAGGTTTAGGCGCCAACTATAATATGGGCGGCTTGAGCTCAATCCCAGCCGGTGTGATTCCAGCAGGCTTCACGCCAGTGTTCGGCTTGACAGTGGGCCAAACAACCGAAACGTTTACACCGCGAGAAGTCTCGTTGGACCGAATTAAGACCAATTTCGTGAAGTAATTTACTTTATTTTGGATGTTTACAACAAATCGCGTAGCTATTCCGTTTCTGGAATAGTTACGCGATTTGTTTAATATGGGAGTTTCCCACTTCGTATATTGGCGGTACCATTAACGATTTATGCCCGTGATAAGGCAATTGCACTGTTCTTAGAAACTGTTTGAGATCTAAATTGAGTTTTGGTATACTTTTGCAAAAAAG
>NZ_AZEI01000001.1 GCF_001436255.1 Lentilactobacillus rapi DSM 19907 = JCM 15042
GCGGAAAAGCAAAAAGGATTTGCTACTAACGGTGAAACAGTTGCCAGTGATGCGGCTGGTCGGGCAACGGCCATTAGTACCGCAGATAGTGCGGCAGCCAGTGCGGCCGCAGCGGCCACCAGTGCCGCCAACGCGAACACATCAGCTCAATCAGCTGCTTCTAATGCAGCCAGTGATGCTAGTGATGCAGATTATGCAGCTGGCAAAGATTCCAACAACCCTGCCGTTCAAAGCGCTGCTGCCGACGCCGATGCTGCCGCTAAGGCTGCATCAGAAGCCGCTATAAAGGCTGCGTCTGATGCTCAATCAGCTGCCGATGCATCAACAAATGCCAAGAATGCAGCGAGTGATGCTGCTGCGGCATCAAACGCAGCTTCCGCTCAAGATGCTGCCAACAAAGCAACGTCAGCAGGTAAATCTGGTGCTTCAGCTGCTTCAGCTGCAGCGGATCAAAACAATTCAGCTGCAGCTGATGCCAAGAAGGCTGCTAGCGATGCCAGTGCTGCCACGTCAATGGCCGTAAGCGATGGCATCAAAGCAGCAAGCGATGCGGCTAAGAGTTCAAGTGACGCTGCTAATGGTGCCAACTCATATGATTCAAAGGCTGCCCATGCTGCCAGTCAAGCAGCTAGTGTTGCTTCTGAAGATGCCAATGCAGCAAGTTATGCTAAGAAAGCCGCCAGTGATTCATCTCGAGTTGCTTCTGATGCGGTTGATGCAGCCAGTGACGCTAGTGATGCCAAAGTGGCTGCCAGCGATGCCAAATCGTTATCTGATGAAGCTGCTTCTGATGCGGCTGCCGGAGACAAAGCTGGAGCTTCAAATGCTTACAATGATTTCTGGAACAAGGTAAGTGCAGCGAGTGATGCTGCCAAAGCCGCTTCAGCTGCTGAAAGTGATGCCGAGAAGTATGCTAACGATGCAATTTCTGCTGCTGGTAAAGCAACCAGTATTGCGAATAGTGATGCTGCTGCTCGAGCAACCTCTGGTAGTGCAGCTGTTCCGAGTCAGGCACCAAGTGCTAATAATCAATTTAGTCAGGAAGCTGCTGTGCCAAGTCAAAATGAGTACGTCGGTTACTACACCAAGTTGGTAACCGATACGATCATAACGAAGCACGATATGTATCGTTACAGTGGTAAGAAGTTTGCTAAGGCTAAAAAGATTGGCTTCGTTCCAAAGGGCTCAGTCCTTCACGTTATCATGATTGATACGAGTGGTGATACGACGAGATTCCTTCTTCGAGATGGTTCATATGTGACCGCCCTGAAATCATTTGATAAGTTTGTTTCAATCAAGGCTGGTTACCGCATTGATACTGAGGGTACTTGGTACATCTCTTCCAAGAAGGGTGTTTACGAACACACTGGTAGGACGTTCAAGCATTCTAAGCGAGTTCGTTACCTGCGAAAGGGAACCGTTCTGAAGGTTAGAAGAGTTGTTAAGAGTGGTTCACTCACTCGGTTCCAGTTAACGAATGGTCGTTATGTAACCGCCAAGTCAACAATGGTTAAGCAACTTAAGAAGACCCATAAGACATTTAGTTATGTCTCTTCTAAGAAGGTTCACGTGGTGAATGCAAAGGGTGCTTACCAATATCAATCACCTGATTTTAAGAAACGTGATCGAATTTCAGCCGTTAAGAAGGGCCAGACACTTAAAGTTAAAGCTGTGGTTCTGGATGGCAGTAAGAGTCGTTTCCAATTGACTAATGGTCATTACGTAACTGCAAACGTAAAGTTTGTGAGAAATAATAAATAACTCATAATTGTGGATGATGTTGATGATAAGCATACTAATATTATTAATATCTTCCACCGATATATGAGTAGAGGAGCAGACGAGAAAGAAAATTCCCGCCTGCTCCTTTTTTGGGTGAAATTTACAATTTTTGTGCCATAAAAACCGCTAAATTTTAGGAAATTGAATGTAAAAATAATCAAAAAGTATTCATCGTTAGATAACTTATTGCTTCTGGAATACGCTGGGTAATTTTAAATTTTGGTGAGAAAAATTCAACGTATTTGTTTAAAACGTTATAGGAAAGTAAAATCCCTATTTTTACGTAACATTGCTAAAATAGCGTCCCACGGGGCTGGATGAAGAAAAGTAGTTAACACAATGCATATAAAAATCGGTAAAAAAGTGAAGAAAAGTAAGCAGTAATTTCGCATGTTAATTGATGAATGTGTTATCATATAATCATCAATCTGGGGAATGTATCAGATTAAATTTAATATTTTTTGCAAGTTTTTAGTATTGTTTTTATGCAATGTACGATAGGGGGTACATAAATGGGAGGAAGAAACTCTTCTAGAAACAATCTGTGGGGGAAGTCTGATAAAACGGGTTTACACTACAAAATGTATAAGGTTGGCAAGAAATGGGTATTTGCCAGCCTATTTATGCTGTCTTTAGGTTCTTTTATGCTGTCGGATGTTTCAGTTCGTGCTGATACACAAGCTGAATTAGCAACGTCTGAAAACAGCACCAAGGCAACTTTAACTGAGGCGGCAAGTGAGAATACAAGTTCGCAGGCCCCAAAGAGTGATACCACAAGCACGACAACCCAAGCTGATTCAACTGATACCAACCAGACATCTGGTGCAGCCAGTGAATCAGCTCAAAGCACTAGTGCAAAGAGTACCGATACGACATCTGCTGCAACTCAGGAAACGACCAAAGCTGCTGATACGGCAACTAATGTAGCCAGTGAAGTAGCTTCTACAGCGTCCGATGGAACAGCAACGAGTGATGCAAAACAGGCTTCAACTACAACATCAACTAGTGATGGTTCAGCTGCAGCTTCAACTGATGCCACATCCGCGAGCTCAGCTGCAGTGACGTCAGCAGCACCTGATGCCGTTAACTCAGATGGTACCAGCCAGGCAGTAAGTGATGCTGCCAAAACGACGAGTGATGCTACCAAGGCCGCAAGTACGGTAAAATCTGCCGCAGCTAAATCAACAACGGCCAGTGATACAGCTGCTACATTAGCTGCTGCACTTAAAGCAAACGGTGCAACTTTAAACGGCTCAACTATCGATGCCTCCAAGCTAACCAGTGATCAGCTGGCCGCTGTTAAGACTGCTGTTGCTGCCTCTGGTCAGAAAATTACGATTAGTGAAACGAATGAGCAGCAGTTGGCAGATAATGAGGCTGATCAGGTATTTGCTGACTTGCTGAAAAAAAATAACCTGACTCAGGATAATAATGGCACCATTGATATCACTGGCTTGTCATCAAACGAAATCGTTGCTTTGAAAGCAGCTGCAGTTAAGACTGGTAAACCGGTAACACTTGCGCTGTCAGAAGCTGAACCAGCTCTTACGACTGATAGTTTGAAAACAATAGTGAACTAATATTGACACTGCCTCAGATGCATATACCAAAGCTTTAGATGCATATAACAAGGCAGCAGCCGCTGACAAAGCTGCAGCACAAACGGCTTTAGACACGGCCAAATCTAATTTGACAGCTGCTCAGACGGCCTTCACAGACTTTATAAATGCGGTTAAAGCAAGTAATTCAAGCGATTTTTCTGCTGGATATAATACTGCAAAGAATGATTTGGATTATAAAGGAGTCTTTAATAACCAATCGGTTCCGACCGACTCAGGTCAAATTCCAATGTTGGCGAATATCTTGGATGAATATCAAGATACCAATGGCACCATGTTTCAATTTGGAATTGATGTACTAACTGGGAAACAGAATACTAACCCAGGCAATGTAGCTTGGAAAAATTGGAATACGATTACTGGCAAATCGCTTGCATGGTATGTCGGATATGCTTCAACGATTGGTAATTTTGGTCAACAGGTTAGTGATTACCTCACCCAAGTTAAGAATGAAGTTCAGGATCCTGATAATGCTAAGACATTAGTCCAAACCCCAAGCTTTGTAATATCGGGATTATTTGGAATATCCTCTGATTATACGGGTGGATATAATCCCAGCGACTTGAATAATAATGATGATGTTTTTTCAGCACTGGGTAGTGGTGTTCAACAATTAATCCAGATGATTAATGGTGCTCTTGGCGGTAAGAATACGACAGCCCGGAATCCTAATATTTTCAAATACACACCTAATGGTTCTGATTCGGCTATTAATACAATGGCTAGTAAAGCCATTACCAATGTTAATAACTTAATTGCTATGGCACTTTCACAAATTCAAAATGCGATTATTAATCAAGCACTTTCTGATATTCGGTCTGTTGGGGGCAGTCAAAGTGACGATACAGGTTCTTCAGTTACACTTCCTCAAAGATTAAGCGATGCTATGGCACTAAATACACCATTACTATCAATTGCCAAAATGTTTGGTTTTAGTGGGGCCATTAACTCTAGCGTTGTTAACCAAGTTTATTTGTCAATTGCTAAAGGTATTAGAACCACTATTAACACTAATTTTCAACAAGGAATGTCAGAAGCTATTTCTGTTGCAATGAACGGATATGCCACTGTACATGATGATGCTACAAATACAGATACTAAAAAAACTGATGCTGATTTTGATAACGACTTTAAGAGTCTCAAGGGCTATTCTGATAATGTATTGGGTAAAATTGGCAAAGATATAAATCCTGAGGGGCTGGCTTCGAATGGTCAGGCGTATAGTGACATTATCAGGTTTGTTCAGGCTGTTGGCTATGCTTATGGTAAGAAATTAGCACCTTCAATCCTAGCGATGGCTGCCAAAAATGCAATGACTGATAATGGAAGTACAGATGCTATTACCATTATTAATAATCTTCATGATCAAGGCGTCATTAATGATAAGGAATATGCTCAATTAACCACTGTTACCACTGGTAAGGATAGCAATGGCAATACCATTACATCATTTTATGATGATGGGGATGCTATGAAGAATTACCAAGCTAATCCGCTTGGTGCTCAGAACACAATATTAGCAATTTATAATGCTGAAGTTAACGCCATCAAACAAGCTATCAGCGACTTTAATGCTAATCCAAATATTACTATTGATAGTAATAAAATTCAGTTTGTTAATCAGGGAACTGCTGGAAACAATGTTTATGATACTGATACAAAGACAATGTCGGTATCGACTGCGACTAGTGTTGCCGTTGGCGATTATGCAAACGTGTTAGCTTATTTGCAAAGCTCTAATGCTGCTAAAAAAGGACAAGCTGATGCCGATTCAACTTCTCATAGCCAGAAAGATGGCAAGGTGGCCGATACCACGACGGTTAACGGTAATACTACGTTTAAGGGTGACACGACTCTTCTGGGAACGGACCAGTTAAAAGCTAATCTTGATGCGTTAGTTCAAGGCTTAGGTGATTCAGCAAAGAGTGTGCTTGGCGAATATTACATGAAGGCATACAACGCTGAAGCCAAATTGGCTAACGCTGCTTTTGCTGCTGGTCAACAAGCAGCAAATGAGCAAGCAAAGAGTGATTACTTCAAGAAAAATGGAACCCTTCCGACAGCTACGGTGGGGGATGACTCTATTTCCACCAAGGTTGGCGATATAAGTTACAGTGGCGCTAATGATGGGACTGCCTCAGACTATAGTTCAACTTCTGGTTTGGGAGGTTTCGCCAGCGGAACAGCCTTCGTAGATGGTTATGTCAAGAATACTCAAGCTGCTATCAAGAATGCATTGGATGATATTTATAATGATACTCATGTTCAAGCGTCGAATGCGGCAAGCGATGCATCACGAGCCAGTGACGCTGCGGATTCTGCAAATGCTTATGCTTCCGCAGCATCCAATGCAGCTCTCGTTACTCCAAATAATTCGGCGGTTGCTAGTGATGCGGCCGCTGCAGCAAATGCGGCTGCTTCTGCCAACGAGCAGGCTGTCGCTGCTAAAAAGAGTGCATCGGATGCAGCTATCCAGGAGAAGATAGCTAGCGCTGCAGCTGCTGGAGATGGTAATGCTTCAGATGCCAAAGCAGCCAATGTGGCAGAAAGTACCGCTACCTCTGATGCTTCTGATGCTAAGATTGCTGCTGATAAAGCCGAGAACGAACGTGATATTGCTTCTAATGCTGCCAAGGATGCTAATAACACTGTTACTAAAGTTTTAGCTAATAGTGCTGCTTCTGATGCTAAGGATAATGCTACCAAAGCAATTGATGCTGCTAAAGATGCCAATGACGCTGCTAATGATGCAGCGGCCAAGAATGCCGCTTCAGATATTGCCGCTAAGCGGGAACAAGCTAATGCGGACGCTTCGGCAGCAGCCGATCGGGCCACTTCAGCGGCCAGTGATGCCAAGATTGCCAGTGATGCGGCTGATAAAGCTGCCAGTGATGCTTCAGCAGCCAGCGATGCGGCAGTGAAGAATCCAAATGTCAAGAGTGATGCCGATAAAGCGGCTAGTGCCGCCAGTGATGCTAAACAGGCAGCGAAATCAGCTGCCTCGGATGCGGATCAAGCGGTTAGTGCCGCCACTTCAGCGGCCAGTGCCGCCAGTGATGCGCAAAGTGCCGCTGACCCAACCAGTGATGCCGCAGCCGCTAGTGATGGCAACAAAGTCGCCAGTGATGCGGCGGATGATGCCAAGGCCAATAGTGGTAAGGCTACCGCTGGTGCTAAAGATGCCAATGACGCTGCTAATGATGCGGCGGCCAAGAATGCCCAAAGTGATGCCAATAAGGAAGCGGCTAGCGATGCGGCTAAAGATGCCAGTGCCGCTAGTGATGCCGCTTCGAACGCAGCCAAAGATGCCAGTGCGGCCAGTGATGCAGCCAAGAATGATTCGGCTGCTAATAGCGATGCAAGTAAAGCTGCTAGTGCTGCGAGTGCAGCCAGTGATGCCGCTAGTGCGGCTTCCAAAGCGGCCAGCGATGCAAGTAAAGCCGCCAGTGATGGTGATGCGAATGCGGCTTCTAATGCGGCCAGTGATGCTAGCAAAGCGGCCAGCGATGCCAATAAGGCAGCGAGTGATGCCAGTGCAGCTGCGAGTGATGCAGCTTCCAAAGCCGCTGATAGTAAAGCGGCGAGTGACACCAGCAAGGCCGGCAGTGATGCAAGTAAAGCGGCCAGTGATGCTAGTAAAGTAGCTTCCGATGCCTCGAAGAGTGCCTCGGATGCCAACAAAGCGGCCTCGGATGCGGCCAGTGATGCCAGCAAGGCCGCCAGTGACGCGGCCAGCGATGCATCAGCCGCCAGTGACGCTTCTAAAGCAGCGAGCGCTGCTTCGGATGCCAACAAAGCGGCCAGTGATGCTAGCAAGGCAGCGAGTGACGCCTCGAAGAGTGCCTCGGATGCCAGCAAAGCGGCCAGCGACGCCTCGAAAGCGGCTAGTGATCAAAGCAAAGCGGCCAGTGATGCAAGTAAAGCGGCCAGTGATGGTGATACCAGTACAGCTTCTGATGCGGCGAGTGCCGCCAGCAAGGCGGCCAGCGATGCCAGCAAAGCCGCTTCGGATGCTTCTAAAGCAGCGAGTGACGCCTCGAAGAGTGCCTCGGATGCTAGCAAAGCTGCTTCGGATGCTAATAGCTCAGCAAGTGACGCTTCCGAAGCAGCTAAGGATGCCGCTTCGAAGGTAGCGAGTGATGGTGCCAAAGCGTCCAGTGATGCGGCTAAAGATGCCAGTGCCGCTAGTGATGCCGCTTCGAACGCAGCCAAAGATGCCAGTGCGGCCAGTGATGCAGCCAAGAATGATTCGGCTGCTAATAGCGATGCAAGTAAAGCTGCTAGTGCTGCGAGTGCAGCCAGTGATGCCGCTAGTGCGGCTTCCAAAGCGGCCAGCGATGCAAGTAAAGCCGCCAGTGATGGTGATGCGAATGCGGCTTCTAATGCGGCCAGTGATGCTAGCAAAGCGGCCAGCGATGCCAATAAGGCAGCGAGTGATGCCAGTGCAGCTGCGAGTGATGCAGCTTCCAAAGCCGCTGATAGTAAAGCGGCGAGTGACACCAGCAAGGCCGGCAGTGATGCCAGCAAAGCAGCCAGTGACGCTAGTAAAGTAGCTTCCGATGCCTCGAAGAGTGCCTCTGATGCCAACAAAGCGGCCTCGGATGCGGCCAGTGATGCCAGCAAGGCTGCTAGTGACGCGGCCAGCGATGCCTCCGCTGTGAGTGATGCAAGTAAAGCAGCTTCCGCTGCGAGTGATGCTTCTAAGGCAGCCAGTGACGCTAGCAAAGCCGCCAGTGACGCTTCGAAGAATGCGAGTGATGCTTCTAAGGCAGCCAGTGATGCCTCGAAGGCTGCTAGTGATCAAAGCAAAGCGGCTAGCGACGCAAGCAAAGCCGCCAGTGATGGTAATTCGGATATGGCTTCAAGTGCGGCCAGTGATGCTTCTAAGGCAGCCAGCGACGCTAGTAAGGCTGCTTCGGACGCCAGCAAGGCGGCCAGTGATGCCTCAAATAGTGCTTCGGACGCCAGCAAAGCAGCTAGTGACGCCAACAAGGCAGCCAGCGATGCCAGTGACGCCGCTAGCGACGCTGCCTCGAAGGTAGCAAGTGATGGTGCCAAAGCCGCCAGTGATGCGGCCAAGGATGCCAGTGCGGCTAGTGATGCCGCTTCAAACGCAGCTAAAGATGCTTCAAAGGCAAATAGTTCAGCCAGTGATGCCAATAAAGCGGCCAGTGATGCAAACAAAGCAGCGAGTGGTGATTCCAACGCTGCAAGTGCTGCGAGTGATGCCAATAAGGCGGCTAGCGATGCAAGTAAAGCGGCCAGTGCCGCCAGCAAGGCTGCAAGTGATGCTTCAAAAGCAGCCAGTGATGCCAGCAGGGCGGCGTCCGATGCTTCAAAAGCAGCCAGCGAGGGTAGAGCAAGTGATGCCAGTAAAGCAGCCAGCGATGCCAATAAGGCAGCGAGTGATGCCAGCAAGGCAGCCAGTGATGCCAATAGTTTCGCTATTGACGCTTCTAAAGCAGCGAGTGATGCAAGTAAAGCTGTTTCCAATGCAATCTCGACGGCAGCGAGTGATGCCGCTAGAAATGTGATGCCTGATGCTTCTGATCAGGGTGGTAAGAGTGCTGCAAGTGCATCTAACAACGTGGATAATTCTGGTGTATGGACGTCCGAAAATGCTGATACTGTTCATTCGACAAGTACGGATTACTACGCCGACTTGAAGACCAAATCAATCCTAACCAAACACGGTCTCTACAGATATGGTGGTAAGAAGTTTGCGACCGCCAAAAAGCTGGGGTACGTTGCCAAGGGATCAGTTCTCCATGTTGTTAAGATTGTGAAGAGTGGTAAGACAACTCGATTTATCCTCAGTGATGGTTCATATGTAACTGCCTTGAAGTCATTCAGCACGTTTGTCTCAATCAAGACAGGTTACAAGGTCGATGCCAAGGGTACGCTGTACATTTCTTCTAAGAAGGGTGTCTATGAGTATACTGGGAAGACATTCAAACATTCTAAGAAGGTACGCCACTTGAAGAAAGGAACCGTCATCCACGTTAAGAGAGTCGTTAAGAACGGTTCAGTAACGAGGTTCCAATTGACAAACGGTCTTTACGTCACAGCTAAAGCCTCGATGATTAAGCAATTGAAGAAGACTAATAAGTCATTCAGATATGCCGAAACCAAAACGGTACGAGTTGTGAACGCTAAGGGTGTTCATCAATACAAATCAACCAATTTTCAGAAGCGTAATCGTACCATCACACTCAAGAATGGAACGGTTCTAAAAGTTGACGCAGTTGTTTTGAGCGGTAACAAGACTCGTTTCCAATTGACGAATGGTCATTATGTAACTGCTAATGTTAAATTTGTTAAAAACGTTTAGTTCCAGTAAACAAAATGCATAATATCAGAGTTTAGACTGTTTGAAGGTGACTTCAAGCGATATAATTAATGGTATATGACAAAGTTGTTCACTCGGAACCGGTTTGAATCATTAATTCAAATCGAAAAAGCAGACGAGGCAACAGTCTCGTCTGTTTTTATACATAATTAAATAATGGAGGGGAATTTATGTACTATTTCATTAATACGACGGTTACCATGCAGCAATCAGGAGTTGGGCACGCGCAAATGAAGCGGTTTGATCTCTTCAAAAAGCATGGCATGCCGGTCAAAATCCTAACCACCAATTTTGACCGTTCGGTGGTTCCGGCTTTACGACATGCTGGAGTCGATAATAAGCACGCCGTTAATATGTTCGATTTCTTTGGGGGAACAGAAAATGTTGAATCCAAAGACTTTGGTATCAAAGATCTGGGCATATCAGACAGTTTTGATGTTCAAAAAACTGAGGATGGTCATTATGACGTTTATCGTGATAAACAGCGACTGATGCAAATTAGTATGCGAACCGATAATCCCAACAATATTGATGCAGTGACTTATTATGATTCGCTTAAACGAGTTATTGAAGTCGATTGGTGGGATCCCCGCGGTTATCGATCTTTGCAGCAATTATATGATCGTCAAGGGAAAGTTCGTGCTGAACGAGTATTTAATGACAAAGGCCGAATGTTTTATGAAACCTTCCATTTTGGCAAGCAATATGATGAAATCGACAATAGTCTTTACCGGATTCAGGGATTTAACGGTAATGACTGGGAATTTGACGGCTTCAAAAACATGGTTCAGTTCTTCTTGGACGAGTTAGTTAAGCGAGATCATGAGCAAGGTGTGAATGACATCTTTGTGAGTGATGCCAGCTTGGAATTATCCTGGCCGATTTTACAGATGCATGAGAGAGCGTTCAAGACGATGCAGCTTCACAGTAACCATACGAACGATCCCGTGGAAACTCAACACTCTGGCCTTAACTATAACTATGAGTATGCTTTAAATAATTTCACTAAATGGCAAGGGATGATTGCGCCGACTGCTACTCAAGCTCACAATGTAGAGCGGCGCTTCGGTGACAAGCCGAGAACGTATGTCATTCCTGTTGGTGTGGTTCCAGATGAATTGATGCGCAAGCCAAAGCAAGATTTTAGCAAGCGAGAAAAAGGCAAAATTGTCATGATTGCCCGGCTTTCACATGAAAAGCGAATTGACCATGCCATCAAGGCAGTGGCTCAAGTGGTCAAAAAAGTGCCGGGAGTAACCCTGGATATTTATGGCTATGCAAATGACAAGTCTGGGGATAATGCCAAAAAGTTGGTTAATGATCTCAATCTAAAGAAAGTTGTTTCGTTCAAAGGCTACACTCAAAATATTAGTGCCGTATATGACAATGCTCAGCTTTCAATTCTAACCAGTACAGCTGAAGGGCTGCCATTATCGTTAATTGAAGCCCAGTCACACGGGGTACCGCTTGTTTCCTATGATATTAATTATGGTCCTCGAGACATCATTAATGATGGCAAGGACGGTCTACTTGTTAAGCCTGGCGACATCGATGCAATGGCCGAGGCAATTATTAAGTTAATGAGTAATGATCAGTTGCGTGAACAATTTAGCGACCAAGCTTACGAATCCCGTCATAAGTATTCTGAGGATAATGTCTGGAAGCAATGGTTGATTATGGACGCAGATGCTCAGAAATACTTTGAAACAGTTAAGGAGGGCCAATAAGCGATGTATTACTTTGTAAACGAATATTTATACCCAATGAACTCAGGAATTGAACACGCTGAATTTAAACGGCTTAGTTTGTTTAAGAGCATGGGCGTTCCGGCCAAATTAGTGACTCGTGAATATGCTCCTCAACTGCATCGGACAATGGAAAAGTTTGGGTTGAAGTCCGATGATGTCGTCAACATGTTTGACTTTTTTCAAGGGGCCGTTAATCGCGAAACAAAAAAGGCCTTGATTAAGGATGCTCATATCAATCCAACCTACGAGATTGATCCGGATCCTTCCATTAGTAAAGTATATCGGGCCAACCTATTGAATAATCGGGTTATCTTTATGGGTGGGACGTTTGGCCAACTTGATACCCGAGAATATTTTGATAAGTATCAAAACTTTATCAAGGCAGAAATGTGGGATTGGCGCGGATTTAAATCGTCCGTTAAGTATTATGATGCTGATCGCAAAGTCATTCGTGACGAATATTTGGATGTCGACGGCAACGTTGTCATCGAGGCGTCATATGGTGGTGAGGGCACATCTCAAGCTGATATGACGTTTATCAAGCTGGTTAATTACAAAGGCCAGGATTACTTCTTTGGCAACATTGACGAGCTTTATACATTTTTCTTGAATGAGCTTGATAAGAGTGAGACACCCGGACAAAATACCTTCATCGCCGATCGTCCGTTGACGACATACAAGCCGGTGATGAATATCAATAGTCGTTCACGTAAGTACATCTTCATGCCAATGATCCAAACTGACCAGAAGTATTCGCTGGCGTTGGGACAACTGAATGACATTTATACCTACGCATTCGATAAAAATAATATTGAAAAGTTGAGTGGAATCATCGTGGCCACTAAGGAGCAACAGGAAGATGTGACCGAACATATCAAGAAGAAAATTGGGGCGGACATTCCTGTATTAGCATTACCAGCTGCAACGGTTGACGGCGTTCAACAACCCACTACCGACAAGCAGAACCAGATCATTTTCGTTGGGCGGCTTGGTAATGATAAAGGCATTATTCGAATGATTGAGACCTTCAAAGAAATTCATAATCATGAAAGTGACATGAAATTTTTGGTTTATGGTTATGGGCCAGCTGAAAAGGATGCCAAGCAAAAGGCTAAAGACCTTGGGATTGACGACGTAGTTGAATTTAAAGGTTACCAGATTGATTTGGCTGACGCTTATTCCGCCTCTAAGCTATTTATCACCCCAACTCCGGTTGATATTGAACCTTTGGCTTTGACAGAAGCTGCCAGCTACGGTTTGCCACTGGTTGCCTTTAATATTGCCTATGGGCCAAGTGAAATCATCCGGGATGGTTGGAATGGGCTCCTATTCAAAGATGGAGAAACTAAAGAAATGGCCGAAGGAATTGTCGCTTTACTGCGAGACCACGATCGAATGGCTGAATATTCTGAGAATGCTAAGAAGACCGCTGAGAAGTTCAGCAACGCCGAGGTTGCCAAGGACTGGCAACAAGCAGTCATCAAGTAGGGAGAAGTGTGAAATGTTTGGCTGATAATATTTTAGTGACCGGGGGAGCTGGATTTATTGGCTCAACTTTGGTGCGTGACTTGATCGAGAAGGGCAATACCGTAACCGTGGTCGATGATTTGTCGATGGGACGGTTATCGAACTTACCTGAATCTGATCAGCTGACCTTCTATCAAAAGTCGATTATCGACCGGAAGTTCATGGATGACTTATTGATAAAACATCAATTTGATTATATTTATCTTTTAGCCGCTGTTGCCAGTGTTGCTGATACAATTGAACGACCTGAAGTGACTCACCAAATTAATCAAGATGCCAATTTATGGATTATGGAGACCTTGAGGAGAAATCAACTACGACCCAAAAAGGTTATCTTCACATCTTCCGCGGCGGTTTATGGCGATGATCCAGATCAACCCAAAAGTGAGCACTCACGGATTGTGCCGTTATCACCATACGCCATTGATAAATTCGCTTCTGAACGGTTTGTGATCGATTATGGTCAGTTGTATGGACTGAACACGGCAGCCACGAGGTTCTTTAACGTGTATGGGCCCAGGCAAAATCCTAGTTCGCCATACTCAGGCGTATTGTCGTTGATTACTCAGCGGTTGCAAGACGGTCAGCTATTTACGCTATTTGGGGATGGGACCCAGTCACGAGATTTTGTCTATGTAGGCGATGTTGTTTCGGCATTACAACTAATTGCCGATACCCCAGACTCAAATGGCCAAGTGTACAACGTGGCAACGGGTCATTCTGTCTCATTAATAGAAACCATTCGGATTTTTGAGAAAATTTCGGGCGATAAACTAAAAATTGAATTTGCTGAACAACGCTTAGGCGATATTAAACGGTCAGAAGCAGATATCAGCAAGTTACAGAGTTTGGGATTTGAACCAAAGTTTGATTTGGAGACAGGACTGCGTAGATATTGGGAATTTAATCAGAATCATTAGCGCGAATGGCCGGAAACAGTTGTGAATAGTTTCCGGCTTTTTTAGACACAAAAAAGCCCACACCATTTCGGCATGGGATACATCGCATCATCTTTAAGCGATCAGATTACTTCTTATCTGGTCGTTTTTCATTTTTCTTTTTCTTGTCCTTATCCTTCTTGTCATGGCCTAAGAACTTGTCACGTTTATTATCGTTTGGGTCCATTTCAGCAAACTTACCGAACATTGCGTCTAAGTCGTTTTGACGATTGACTTTAAGTGACATTGAGTTCATCTCCTTATTCCTGTTACCACATTATAATAGCAAAATTTCCAGGTAATGTCATGCTTCTCAACTGCAAATTGCATATCCCCGATTATTTTGAATGGGATATGTATAAAAACAACTAATTCCAAATTTATATTGCATAAACAAAGAAACTGGTGTAACCTTGTTGTTATTATAAATTAGGGCAGCGGTGCAAAGCAGGGATCTACATCTAAGCGCTTTGCTCTGCTCACTTTTTGAGAGAAGGAAAGTTAATGAAGAAGAGCATTAAGGCAATTATTCAAGTCATTATTATGATCACTGCATTGTTTACGTTGACGGCATGGCAAGCAAGTAGTGCTTCAGCAGCGGATAACTCGTTGCAGCGGGTTAAGCAGCGAGGTGAGCTGATTATGGTTACCAGCCCGGATTATCCACCTTATGAATTTCAAGTGAATAAAGGCGGTAAGAGTCGAATTGTTGGGATGGATATTGATGTGGCAAAGAAGGTTGCCAGAGATCTCCACGTTAAATTGGTGATCAAAAGTATGAATTTTGATTCTTTGCTGGTTGCCATCCAAACAGGTAAGGCCGATATGGCAATCGGCGGAATCAATCCAACGGCGACCCGTCGCCAAAGCGTTGACTTTTCAAAGATTTATTACTCAGGTGGCCAAAGCTTCTTGATTAACTCAAGTGATGTCAACAAATATAAGAGTGTTAAGAATTTAAAAGGGGCCACGATTGGCGCGCAAACTGGAACTTTACAGTATGGATTAGCAAAAAAGAAAATTCCTAATTCAACGGTTAAAGGGATGGATAAATCGACCGATTTGGTTTTGGCCTTGAAGACCCACAAAATTGATGCGTTAGGAATCGAAAAGCCAAGTGCCGAAGCATACGTTAAGAATGATCCAAGCTTGAAGATGATCTCTTCTGGTTATCATTTGAATAAAAACGAGGTTGGAGCCGCTATTGCCTTTAAGAAGGGTTCCAATAGTTTGGTTAACGCAGTTAATAAGAGTATTGATCAGATTAAGCAGCAGCACCTGACTGATCAATACCTTGCCAGTGCCGGTAAGTACATGAAAGTTAACACAGTCAATACGTCAATGTGGCATTATTGGACTTACTTCGCCAAAGGGGTTGAGTTCACAATCCTGATTTCGATTGTCGCCACGTTCTTCGGTGTTTTGATTGGGGTTGTCTTGGCACTCATGCGTTTCAGCAAGCAAAAGTGGATTCGCGGCTTGGCAATTAGTTATACCGAGTTTATCCGAGGAACGCCTCTGATGGTTCAAGTCATGTTCGTTTACTTTGGAATTGGGGTGGTTGTCAATATTCCAGCGCTCATTTCAGGGATGATTGCCGTTTCATTAAATAGTGGGGCGTACGTTGCTGAAATTATCCGTGGAGGTATTAATTCAGTTGCCAAAGGTCAAACGGAAGCTGCCGAAAGTTTGGGGCTCTCTAAGAGTGACATGATGCGATTTGTTGTTTTGCCACAAGCGTTTAAGAACATCTGGCCAGCACTTGGAAATGAGTTTATTTCATTGATTAAGGAAAGTTCAATTGTCTCAATCATTGGCGTTACCGATTTGATTTATCAGTTGAACATTGTCCGTGCCGATACGTATCGGGGCGTTATCCCGATTTTCGTTGCGATGGTCTTGTACTTCATCATGACGTTTGCGTTGACGAGATTGCTGAACCATTACGAAGGGAAGATGAAACATGCAGGATAAAAAAATTCTTGAGGTAAAACATCTCAGTAAAAAATTTGGCCAAACGGATGTGTTGAAAGACATCGATGGCACTGTTAAATCCGGGCAGGTAATTTGTGTGATTGGTCCTTCTGGGGCTGGTAAAAGTACGTTCCTGCGCTGCTTGAACTTGCTTGAGAAGCCGACAAGTGGTGAAGTTAATTTCGAAGGGACAGATTTAACCAACGTTGATGATAAGCATCTGGTGAATCTCCGTGAACGGATGGGAATGGTGTTTCAGAGTTTTAACTTATTTCCAAATATGACGGTTTTAGAAAACTTGAAGTTGGCTCCAGTCCGGGTGAAGCATCTGTCAGATGAAGAGGCTGAGAAAACGGCCATGCATTTGTTGGGGCTGGTTGGTTTGAAAGAAAAGGCCCATGTCTATCCAAGCAGCCTATCAGGCGGCCAACAACAACGAGTGGCAATTGCCAGAGCCTTGGCAATGAATCCCGAAGTCATGTTGTTTGATGAGCCAACGAGTGCGCTGGATCCGGAAATGGTCGGCGAAGTATTGGAAGTTATGCAAAAGCTGGCTAATGAAGGAATGACGATGGTTGTCGTAACCCACGAAATGGGATTCGCCAAGGAAGTGGCCGATGAAGTCTGGTTCATGGCGGATGGCTACATCTTGGAAAAAGGTAAGCCTGAAGAATTGTTTGATAACCCACAGAATGAACGGGCAAAGGATTTTATTGGGAAGATTATTCAAAATGTGTAGAGTGCGAAAAGCAACGGTTTGACGCGGTTGTCTAAGAGGCCCTCAACTAAAAGCATGGTTTTTTGCTTTTAGTTGAGGGCCTCTTAGACAGTTAGCGTCAGTTGCTTTGAGCACGTTTCCACTATGTGGCAGGGAACTGAAATCATGGTTTTAGATTTCTACGGGGAAGCTCTTATATATTAAGCGACAGCTGGTCGAGGCACGTTTCCACTATGTAGCAGAGAACTAAAGCATGGTTTTTGCTTTTAGTTGAGGGCCTCTTAGACAGTTAGCGTCAGTTGCTTTGAGCACGTTTCCACTATGTGGCAGGGAACTGAAATCATGGTTTTAGATTTCTACGAGGAAGCTCTTATATATTAAGCGGCGACTAGCGAAACACCATCAACAAGTAGCAATGGTGCCTTTCAATCAATCATTGTCATATACAACTATTTTTATCAAAAAAGCTCCTTTCATTGAACAGAACATATATTCGAGTTATAATTTTAGGGTGAATATTTTGAAAGGGGTGAACTTTGTGGCGAGTGAATATTTGGAACATAAATTGTCACTGTTGCCGGACTTGCCGGGATGTTACCTGATGAAGGACATTAACGGCAAGATTATTTATGTCGGCAAAGCCAAAAACCTCAAGAACCGGGTTCGCTCTTATTTTAAGAGCAGCCATGAAGGGAAAACTGCCCGGTTAGTATCAGAAATCGCTGACTTTGAATATATTATTGTTTCAAGTGACAAAGAAGCATTTTTGCTTGAAATTACCTTGATTCAGAAGCATCGGCCGTACTTCAACATTAAATTAAAACAGGGGAATAATGGGTACCCCTACATTAAGATTACCAATGAACGCGATCCGCAAATTAAAATTGTCAACTCACTGCTCAAGGACGGCGGCTATTATTTTGGCCCATATCCCAATGTATATGCAGCTGAAGAGACGGTTAATTTTTTGCAGAAGGTTTACCCATTGCGAAGATGTAATGGCTTCCAAAATCGTCCCTGTCTCTACTATCATATGGGGCAATGTTTGGGTGCGTGTTTTAAAGTTGTCCCTGAAGAGAAATATGCCAAGCAAATTAAACGGATCAAGTCGTTTTTGAATGGTAACGTTGCTCATGCAAAACAAATGTTAACCGCAAGGATGGAGAAAGCGGCTGATAACATGGAGTACGAACGGGCTGCTGAAATTCGCGATCTGATTAAATATATTGAAATCACCGTCGAGAAACAAAAGATCATCTCAAACGATAATACGCCCCGTGATATCTTTAATTATTACATGGACAAGGGGTGGCTGTCGATTCAGGTATTCTTCATTCGCCAGTCTCGGTTGATGAAACGAGAAAAGCGATTGTTCCCAATTATTGACGATCCTGAAGAGGAAATGGTCAGTTTCATTTCTCAATTTTACAAACAAAAGAATCAGATTCTGCCCAAGGAGATTCTGGTGCCTAAATCATTGCCGGCTGACGTGATTAGTCACGTTGTTGAAGATGTGCCAGTCAGGACGCCGCAGCGGGGCCAGAAACGCGATTTGCTCGAGATGGCGGGAAAAAATGCCCAGTTGGTCTTAGAAGAGAAATTCCGCTTATTAGAGCTGGATGAAAGCAAGACCACTGGTGCTATGAAGGAACTCACCGACGCCATGGGGATTGCGCCTGGTCACAAAATTGAGGCGTTTGATCATTCCCATATTCAAGGAGCTGATCTGGTTTCTGCAATGGTCGTTTTTGTGGATGGTCAACCAAATAAGAATTTGTATCGGAAATATAAATTAAAAACAGTCGATCATGCTGACGAAGCCGCCAGTACGAAAGAGGTTATTCGGCGTCGATATTCGAGATTATTGAAGGAACACGCCGAGATGCCTGACCTTATTTTGATGGATGGAGGAACAATTCAGATGAATGCGGTCAAAGATGTGCTGGTCAATGAGCTGGATCTGCACATTCCGGTTGGTGGAATGGTTAAGAATGAACATCACCAAACGGCAGATTTATTGTTCGGTGACGCTGATACCCCACTGAAGCTGGATCCAAAGAGTCAGGGGTTTTACTTGCTTCAACGAATCCAAGATGAAGTTCACAGGTTTGCGATTACTTACCATCGAAAAGTGCATACCAAGAATTCACTGAGTTCTCGATTGGATGCAATTACGGGTGTCGGGCCAAAGACACGCAATAAGCTTCTGCGAAAATTTGGGTCTCTCAAACGAATTTCCGCAGCTTCACTTGATGATATTCGATCGCTGGGAATATCGGAAACTACAGCGCAAACCATCAAGTTTTCATTGAGTAAAATTGAAGAAGAACGCAAAGTAACTAATTACCAAGACAAAAAATTAACGCATTAAATGATAATAATTGATTCAGATTTCCAGATACCTTTGACCTAGCACGTTAAAGTCGGTATACTGCATAAGTATCTAAATGGTAATTCGAATTGTAAAGGTTAAATTAAGTGGTGAAAACATGTTTGTTGATCAAGTTAAAGTAGATGTTAAGGCCGGAAACGGTGGCAATGGGATGGTCGCCTTCCGACGTGAAAAGTATGTTCCAAATGGCGGTCCAGCTGGCGGTGATGGTGGCCGCGGTGGAAACGTTGTTTTTAAAGTAGATTCAGGAATGAACACCCTGATGGACTTCCGGTACCACCGAAAGTTTAAGGCCAAGAATGGCGGCGGTGGTGCCAATAAATCGATGACTGGTCGAAGTGCCGATGATTTAGTGATTCCAGTTCCAGAGGGGACAACTGTCACTAACGCGGAAACTGGGCAAGTCATTGGTGATCTGACTAAGCCGGGTCAAGAACTCATCGTTGCCAAAGCTGGTCGTGGCGGTCGCGGGAATATTCATTTCGCCAGCCCAACTAATCCAGCTCCTGAAATCGCCGAGAATGGTGAACCTGGTGAAGAGGTCCCACTGCAACTGGAATTAAAAGTTCTTGCGGACGTTGGTTTGGTTGGCTTTCCATCAGCAGGGAAGTCAACGTTATTGTCAGTGATCACCTCTGCCAAGCCCAAGATTGCCGGCTATCATTTCACAACCCTGGTGCCTAATTTGGGGATGGTTCGTTTAGATGATGGGCGGGACTTTGCGGTTGCCGATTTGCCAGGACTAGTCGAAGGGGCTTCAAATGGCGTTGGCCTTGGTTTCCAATTTCTCCGCCATGTTGAGCGGACGCGAGTAATCCTTCATTTGGTTGATATGTCCGGTGTTGAAGGCAGAGATCCCTATGAGGATTTTGTTGCAATTAACAAAGAGTTGACGCAGTACGATCCCAAGATTTTAAAAAGACCGCAGATTGTCGTCGCAACCAAGATGGATTTGCCTGATTCTCAAGAGAATTTGGTTGATTTTAAGCAAAAGTTGGCGGAAAGCTCATCTGATCATGATCAGATTCCCGAGGTGTTGCCAATTTCTTCGGTTACCCATACCGGATTGACTGAACTAATCAGGAAGACTGCTGATTTATTGGATCAGTCGAATGCTGCAGACTTGGATCAGCCAGTCAGTGCCACTAAGGAATATGACTACAAAGCCGATCAATCCAGTGACTTTAATATTTCTTATGATAAAGAATCCGAATCATGGGTCATCAGCGGTGATAAGATTGAGAAGCTGTTTAAGATGACAGATACCGCTCATGACCAAAGCATGTTGAGATTTGCCCGTCAGATGCATGGTATGGGAATCGATGATGCATTACGAAAAGCTGGGGCTAAAGATGGCGACACCGTTAGCATTCTAGACTTCTCGTTTACCTACGTTGAATAATCATTTAATCAAAGACAAGACAGGGAAGATTTCGATGCAACAAGCGCAAACACAAAAAAAGGGAAAAAGGCTTAAAAACAGCCGCTACATTTCCGGGTTTGATGGAATCCGGGCATTAGCCGTTGTGGGAGTTATCATTTACCATCTCTTGCCATACAAGCTGCAAGGTGGTTATCTAGGGGTGCCAATCTTTTTTGTTGTCTCTGGGTATTTAATCACGGACTTGTTGCTCCAAGAATGGGAACAGAATGGCAGGATTGATTTTTGGGGATTTTATGCAAGGCGTCTAAAACGTTTGTACCCCGCGCTTGTATTTATGCTGGTGGGAACCGGCACATACATAACTCTTTTTCAACGGTCATTACTCACTAATTTACGTTCAATTATTACAACCAACATGCTCTACTTATATAATTGGTGGGAAGTTGGTCATGGGCAAAGCTATTTTGACAGGTTTAATGGTGAATCACCATTTACCCACCTATGGTCACTATCAATTGAGGGTCAATATTATTTGATTTGGCCGCTCATATTAATTGCGTTGGTGCTCATTATCAGAAAGCGCCGAACAATTGCGTGGGTGTTATTTGGTTTTGCGGCCTTTTCGGCTGTACTAATGGGGGTTCTCTACACTGGACCCAATACTTTAAATCGGGTCTATTACGGAACTGACACCCGGATGTTCACAATTATTTTTGGTGCCATGCTAGCGGTCGTTTGGCCGTCGACTCACTTACGAAAGAACGTCAATTCGAGATCGCGTTGGACGCTGAACATCATCGGGATCATTGCGTTTACAGTAATGGTTTACCTGTATTTCGAGTTGGCAGGCCAGAATACGTTCACCTATCGCGGTGGGATGTTCCTGATGGCAATTGCCTCAACGGCTTTGATAGCTGCCTGTGCCCATCCTGGGTCAGACGTTAACCGTTGGCTGACTAATCCGGTGTTTTCATGGATTGGGACTAGAAGCTATGGCATTTATCTTTATCAATTTCCAGTGATGATTTTTTACGAAATGCGGGTTAACGACATCGCGGCCCATCCTTTGATGCATGCAACCATTGAGATTGTTTTAATCATGATTATCAGTGAATTGTCGTACCGTTACATTGAGGCGCCACTGCGTCATTACCGTTATCGGAATTTGGGCAGATCGATTTATGAATTTTTCCAGCGAGATTCCGCTTATGGGTTAAAACGATTATGGCTGATCCCAGCCCTTATTCTGATTGGTATCTCAGTCTATGGGAGTGCAATTGCACCGACTAAAGATGCCAAGAATGTCTTGCAGGAAAATATTCTGCAAAATCAGAGCAGCGCAAGTGTCCATAATAAAAAAGCTTTGGCAAAGCAGAAGCAAGCCAAGAAAGTTGCTGATAATAAGAAACGAATGAAGAAGCTTCTCAAGAAAAAGCTAACGCCAACTCAGTATCGAACTGCTAAGAAATATGGGTTAACAAAACGGGAGTATTTAACCGTTCATCAACAACCGCTTACTGCAATTGGTGATTCAATCATGGCCGATAACAGTAAGGACTTGCAGACAGTATTCCATCAAGCTTACGTTTCGGCGGCAGTTGGTCGCCAGATTTGGCAGGCTGGAGACGTTTTGAAGGCCCTTAAGAAGAAAGGCGAGTTAGCACCGAATGTGTTGGTAAACTTGGGGACCAATTCGCCAATGACACCAGCCCAAATTGACAGCGTCGTGAAGGCGATTGGTAAGGGTCACAAGATCTTCTGGGTCAATTGTCACGTGCCAACCAGAAATTGGGAAACAGAAGTGAACCGGACGATCCAAGGAGCTTCCAAGAAGTATGCCAATTTCTACGTGATCAACTGGCATAAGTATAGTTATAACCGCAATGACTGGTTCTGGAGTGATAATGTCCATCCAAATCCGCGTGGAAATGTCCACTATACGAGACTGGTTGCTAAGCAGATGAGTCAACATTTGAGTATTAAATAACAGAGCGGGAAATGATCCCGCTAGTTTCAGAATAAGCCAATCATCCAGACATTCAGGCTTTGAATGTTTGAAGGATTGGCTTATATTTTGGAAACGATTATAGGAAACGCGCTTTATTAATGTTAGGGACGAAAATTCTAACGGGTGAGGAGCAATGATGTTGCGTTCCAACCTCGTTTTTGTTTGGTATGGTGGAAATGAGCAGCTGCCGTCAGTCACTTTATTTAAATCCAAAGTTATTAAATTAATCCAGTTTGACAACGAGCTTGCGATTTGGACTATCTGAAATCTTTTTACCATGCGTATCAAATAGTGAGCCAAAATTAATAAACAGTTTCTTGGCCGGCTTTGATTGATAGTCATACAGGTAGCCGTTCATGACGAAGGTTGCAGACTCATTGGCTGGAATTTTGTTACCAGCCGAAGAATCTGACAATTGATCAGCAGTTGTCATGGTTTGACCGGTGTCTGTTTTGACGGATTGAACCCCATTTAGGGCAATCGTTGTCTTGTGTTTATTGGTAACCGTGTAATTGAGCACAAAGGTGTAGTAAGTGTCAGGAATACTGCTGATATTTAATACTTGTTCAGCAGCCGTTTTAGCTTCTGAGGTTTTGGCCGTATTCTTCAAGACTCTCACTTTATTGACTTTATAACTCACGTTGCCTGCCGAGAGCACAGCCGCATTCGTGGCAATCTTGGTCAACGTTTGCTCAGTTCCGAAACGATCGTAGGAAAACTGGCTGGGACTGGTTAGGTTACCGTCTTTAACGTAATTTTTGCTATCAGCGACTTTTTTAGGCACCTTGTACTGATAATCGCTGAGATTTTTGGTTGCATGGGCTTTTTTGGTTGAAGAAGCAGTTGAACTGCTATTTTGCATATTGGCACTCAATGCAGCCTTTTGATTTGATTGGTTTTTATGGTTCTGACTGCCGCAGCCAGCAAGACCAACGGCTAAGACTGCAGATAAAATTAGGATAAATCGCTGTTTTTTCATATTTAATACCTCTAATAGAAAACAATTGATTTGTTGACAATTCTAAACCCAAATACCAATTGATGGGTATCTAACGTTCTTAAATCCATTTTTGAATCCAAATGGCTCGTTCTCGTGATAAATTGATCTAATGTTATTGTAGCAAATCCTAGGTGAGATGGGTCATTTGTGTCAAGTAATAAGGAATTCTTGTCAATTGTTAGTTGTTTGATTGGTTCGTAATGTTGTCCCTTGGCGATTAAAAGAATCAGCTTGGGGTTGAGTGTGCTGCTGGCACAGTAGAATTCATCTAGATTCACGGTTTCTTCCTGCCTTCCTGATTAGTATTTTACCCGATTTATGATACAATTGAAAAGTGATTTTAAAGAGTGAGCGGACTTGAGCAGGTCACAATTGGCGTGCAGGTTGCCATTGAGAGAAATTCCGATTTCTGCTTGAAAAGGTTGTTTTTCGGGATTCACGACCTGACTTGCCGCTCACTTCAACCAATCGATTTTAAAAATTAAGGAAACGATAAATAATGCAGATTGAATTTTTAGGTACTGGAGCAGGATCTCCAGGTAAGTTTCGAAATGTTTCAAGCTTAGCACTGAGATTGTTGGACGAAATTAACTCAGTGTGGCTGTTTGATGTCGGTGAAGGTACCCAGCATCAAATCCTTCGATCGACCATCCGGCCACGAAAGGTCGACAAAATTTTTATCACTCATTTACATGGTGACCATATTTTTGGCTTGCCAGGCTTTTTAAGTAGCCGATCATTTCAGGGGGGTAACGGACCCTTGGACATCTATGGACCCAAGGGAATTAAGGAGTACGTGAATGTGAGCCTGCGAATTTCAGAAAGTCGCTTGGCGTATCATATTACTTTCCATGAATTGCCTAAAGATACCGATGGCCTTATTTTTGAAGATAACAAGTTCTCCGTGTACGCAGCACCCCTGGAACATCGAATTACCAGCTTTGGATATCGCGTAGTTGAACATGATCATCCGGGTGAATTGATGGTGGATAAGCTATCAGCATTGGGAATTCCGTCGGGGCCCGTGTATGGTCGGCTCAAAAAAGGTGAAGTTGTGACCCTTGACGACGGCCGCACGATTGACGGCAAGGACATGATTGGGCGCGCACAACCTGGGCGGATTGTGACCATTATCGGTGACACCAGGAAAACGGCCAATGCTGAAAAGTTAGCTCAAAACGCCAATGCATTAGTTCATGAAAGTACTTTTGGCAAGGGTGAGAATAAGCTTGCCAAAAGCTATTATCATTCCACCAATACCCAGGCCGCCCAAATTGCTAAGCAGGCGAATGCTAAGATGCTATTATTGAATCACATCTCAGCCCGTTATACTGGAAAGATGGCCCATGAACTAGAGAAACAAGCCCAAACGATCTTCCCAAATACCAAAGTTGTCAAAGATTTTGATGTGGTGGATATTCCGTTTATCAAAGATTAACAATGTGAATGGGGGAGTTGCAATGAAAAAACAAATCACAACAATTGTGAGCATCATTTTAATTATCATAATTGCTCTTTTTGCGTTAATTAATTTTGAATCGGTTGATGTGAACTTTGGTTTTGCATCCGTTCGGGTACCGTTAGTGTTATTGATTTTAATTTCAGTTTTAGTGGGCGCGTTAATTATCTTCTTGTTGTCTTCGATTTTGAATGTCCGTAAGAATCGAGCTTATCGAGAATTGGAGAGCCAGAGCCAGCAAAAACAAGACGAGCTGACAGATCAAATCAAAGCGCTGCAAGCGAACTTGAAAGCCTTAGAAACGCGGCTAAAGAATTCCTATGGTAAACAGGAACTTGGGGCCAAAGATCAGCAAATTACAAACTTAGAAGATGAAATTGCGAAGTTGTCAGACAAATTGTCACAAAAGTAAGGTAGCGTGTTTGAATGATTGAATCGAAGTATAATTGGCAAATGAATCAGATAGACGATCCCCAAGCTGTTGGGAAACTAGCAAAGGAAGCAAATGTTGATGAGACAATTGCCAAATTACTATTACAGCGTGGGATTGATTCCCCGGATCAGGCAACCAATTTTTTGAAACCATCGACTGCCAGTTTTCACGATCCTTATTTGATGCATGATATGAAAAAAGGGGTTGCCAGAATTCAGCAGGCCGTTGAGAACGGAGAACAGATTACCGTCTACGGTGATTACGATGCCGATGGAATTACCAGTACCACGATTATGTATGAAGTGTTAACTGATTTGGGCGCAACCGTTGATTATTATATTCCCAACCGTTTTTCAGAAGGCTATGGGCCAAACGTTGAAGCTTATCGACAGATCATTGCCAAGGGAACCAGCTTAATTATCACTGTTGATAATGGGGTGGCTGGCAATGATGCGATTGCGGCCGCTAATGAATTGCACTGTGACGTGGTCGTGTCGGATCATCATTCGTTGCCGGAGGTATTGCCAGATGCTTACGCAATTATTCATCCGCGAATAAAGGATGCGGATGGAAAAGCCTACCCCTTTGGTGATTTGTGTGGGGCCGGCGTAGCGCTGAAAATTGCCTCTGCCCTTTTGGATGAGCTGCCAACCGATTTGATTGATATTGCCTCGATTGGGACAGTGGCTGATATTGTGTCGTTAACTGATGAAAATCGCGCGATTGTCAAATTTGGAATTCAAGCCATTAAGAACAGTCAACGTCCAGGATTATTGGCTTTGATCAAAGAGGCAGGGATCCAACTTGATCGTTTTGATGAGCAGGACATTGGATTTGCCATCGCTCCTCGCCTTAACTCTTTGGGCAGAATGAAGGATGCAACTGTCGGGGTTGAACTGCTGGCCACTTTTGACGAGGACCGGGCAGCTGAACTGGCTAAATTTGCCAATCATCAAAATGATCTTCGAAAATCATTGGTGGATCAATTTTACAAGCAGGCAGTGGACCAAGTCGAAGCCGATGGCGTGGCTAACAAATCAACATTGGTAGTCGTTGGTGATAATTGGCATCAAGGTGTTCTGGGCATTGTTGCCAGTCGGTTGGTTGAAAAGTATCAACGGCCAACCCTTGTGCTGACAACCCAAGATGAATCAGATGACGCCAAAGGTTCTGGCCGGAGTATCGATAATTTTGATCTTTTTGCAGCAATTAATCCGATTCGTGACCAACTTGTTGCCTTTGGTGGCCACCACTCTGCAGTTGGCTTAACCGTTAATAAGCAAAACATTCAGTCTTTGCGTGACCAGCTTGAAAAAGCAGCTGCTGAACAACAGTTGGACTTGTCAGTTAAGCCAAAGCTTGAGATTGCCGCTAAAATTGGAGTAAATCGGATTACCCCAGAGTTTGTTGATAAGCTAAAGGTCTTGGCCCCATTTGGTCAAGATAATCCTAAACCGATCTTTGACGTTCAATATGACCAGGTTCAAAATGTCAAAACGATGGGGAAAGCCTCCGATCACCTGAAGTTTACGCTTGATCAGGGGAATAGCCAGTTGACTGCCATTGCATTTGGCAAAGGGGCGTTGGCTCCCCAGATTCAAGCTGGCTCCAATAGTTTGCGCGTAGCAGGTCAGATCGGTGAAAACACTTGGAATAATCGAACGACCTTGCAATTGATGGTGGATGATCTCAACCAAGCAGCTGCGCCAGTGATTGACGAACGAACTCGGGTTCTTCATGAGCAAATGTTTGCGAAGAGCGGGACCTATGTTTTCTTTCACGAGAGAAACTTGGCTCAGCTGAAGGGCTATTTCAATGGTGATGCCAAAGCTGTGATGTATGACCAGTTGATCAATGGCAATCGGAGCGATACGGAGGACAGCCAGCTATTTATTGTGGATTGCCCAGACGTGATTGAAGATCTCACTAAAGTTATCGAAAGTTGCCGACCAACGACGACCGTTCTTTATTTGTATAAAAAGCAATTAGTTTCAAAAATAGGGATGCCAGATCGGAATTCTTATGCTAAACTATTTAAGTTCATAAGAGAGAATCCGAATATTAATATTGCGACTCAATTGAAGCATTTGTCGGAGCATCTGCACATTGCTGCTCGAACAATCGTATTTATGGTTCAGGTCTTTTTAGAGCTGGACTTCATCACAATAAATGACAGAGTTATCAATCTTAACCCGCATTACGCGGCTCATGATCTCAAATCTGCCCCAAGTTACCGTCTCAGGGAAGAACAGTTGAAGACCGAAAAGCAACTGCTAGTGTCTGACACGCACAAATTGGTTAAGTTTATTAAGGATTGTTTGGACAGCTGATGAAAGGAAGAAATACTATGTCGATCGATTTTTCAAAGTACATTGCATCATATCCAGACTTTCCAGAACCTGGTATCTTATTTCGAGATATCTCGCCACTTCTTGAAGATGGAGAGGCTTATCGCGCTGCGACGGACCAAATTGTCCAATTTGCCAAGGAACGCAACGTTGAGATGATTGTGGGACCCGAAGCACGGGGCTTTATCGTAGGTTGCCCGGTTGCCTATAAGCTTGGGGTCGGTTTTTCACCAGCTCGTAAGAAGAATAAGCTTCCAGGTGAAACCATCGAGGCTAGCTATGGCTTGGAATATGGGAAAGCATCCTTGTATCTTAGAACAAATGCCATCAAACCCGGACAGCGGGTCTTGGTTACTGATGACTTGTTGGCTACTGGTGGCACGATCGATGCAACCATCCGTTTAGTTGAACGATTAGGCGGAATTGTTGTTGGAACAGCATTCTTGATTGAATTGTCCGATTTAAAGGGCAGAGAAAAAGTTAAGGATTATGATTTCTTTACACTATTAACTTACTGATATTAATGATCCTCTTCGTTGGCCAACTGCTGATGGAGAGGATTTTTACGATTTATCTAATTTGTTTGCTAGTACTGGAGGTGGGGATCAGTATGATGTGTCCTTAAGAGGTACTGGATTTTTGATTCAATGGGCCTGGTTAGTCCTGCCATTCTGTAAATTGGAACTGCAGCGTAATTCTTCTCGGATGATGAATGAATAGTAAAAAAGACAGAAACGAAGTAATTGCAATGATTACAACGTTTCTGTCTTGACTTATTTTTAAGGTGAGTACAGGATTTGAACCTGCGCGCCGGTATTAGCCGGTTCGCCGGATTTCGAGTCCGGTGCATTACCACTCTGCCAACTCACCAGAACAAAGAATATTATATCAATTGTCCGGTGACTTGTAAATTGTTCATTCTTTTGTTGGTGCAAATTTTGTTTTGACAAACCCAATGACTGCTGGAATGAGGGAAATGATCACGATACCAATGATCACCATCGAGAAATTGTCTTGAACAACGGGAATGTTGCCAAAGAAGTAACCGGCACCGCAACAGATAGCAACCCACAAGATACAAGCGGAGATATTATATTTTGCGAATCGTTGATAAGGGAAATCACTGGTAGCCGATACAAACGGGATTAGGGTCCTAATGATGGGCATGAATCGTCCCAAAAAGATCGCCATGGCCCCATATTTTTCGAAGAACTCGCGGGCTTTGGCCAAATCTTTTTCTTTAATGAATCTGCCCAAAATCTTGTTGTGCGGAATTAACTCGCCAAATTTGCTTCCGAAGAAGAAGTTCAGTGAATCTCCTCCAATTGATGCAATTAAGAAGAGAATAATGAAAATTCCGATATTTAAATTGTAATTGGCATTGGCGGCAAGTGCTGCAGCTGCAAATAAGAGTGAATCACCAGGAAGAAATGGCAGAATGACCGCGCCGGTTTCAACAAAGATGATTGCGAACAGTATTAGGTAAGCTGAATTACCAAATGTATTGACGATATTCACCAAGTGGTCATCAATATGGAGAACAAAGTCGATTAATGTACTCACAAAATCATTCCTTTTAAATTTATTATTTACGATTCTATCAGATAACGGTAGAATGAGCCAATGTTGTTATCCACCTTTACTAAAAAACAACTTTTATTGTGACATTGATATTTCCGGGGTACAATATTATTCAGGATAATCTAAGTAGGTGGTAGTTATGCAATTAAAAATAGGAATGAAAATAACGGGAGTGGTCACTGGTGTTCAGCCATATGGCGTATTTGTTGACATTGGTGATAAGAAGCAAGGGCTAATCCATATCTCTGAGTGTAAAGCAGGATATGTCGACAATATCAACAGATTATTCAAGGTGGGACAGATGGTTGAGGCGTTAGTGATTGATATTGACGAGTATTCGGGTAAGGTTTCTCTATCAACCCGAAGCCAGAATGCGCGACTTGATGTGTTACAACGTCCAAGTCTCAATAGACCACAACATATTCATTACTGGACCAATTACCGTTTGCAGTTCGGCTTTTCAAGCATCGCTAGACTCAGAGATCAGTGGTTGAGTGAGGCTAATGAGTTATTTAAGTAAAAAAGTGCTTGACCGCCTCTTCATATCTTGGTAAACTATTATCCGTTGTCAAATATTGATCGGTTATCAATTTTTAAAAAGTATGAAAAAATTACTTGATTTAAGATTGAAAATCTGATAATATTAAATAGTTGTCAAAAGCGATAAACAAGCGCTTACGACAACTTGGTAGACCTTTGAAAACTGAACAAAATTTTCGACAAACAAATGTGCAGGGCGTTCCG
>NZ_AZEI01000030.1 GCF_001436255.1 Lentilactobacillus rapi DSM 19907 = JCM 15042
AGCGTTTGTCTCAGTTTTCCTACGCCGCTTTTAGAGATCTCAAACAGTTTCTAAGCTATCATGTGAAAAAGGCCGCTGTGATGCCAGGTTACTATTTAGAGGCATGGCAGGATCTAACTGGAGATATTAACTACAGCAACGCCCGCTTTGAAAAAGTGAAGAAGCCTCCATACATGGCCCCATACAGTGATGGCAACTTCTATCTGGGAACCTCGCCCAAAGAATATCCGGATACGTTTTTAAGCAATCGATTAATGATTAGCTCTGATGGCTACGTTGATTTGTACCAGTATCAAGCAGGAGTTGGTCCGGAAGGCTTTGGGAATAAGCCAATGGGGTCTGCAAAGATTACGAAAACAATCGCCAAGAAAAACGTCCGCTACCTGTATTATCGCCATCATGTGAACGGCTTAAATGACAAACGAGTGAATAAGACTGGCAAATTTCAGTATCGGTTAACAGTTGCTGATAAGGATGATATTAGGACCCAAACAATTTGGGATGACGGCAAGCAGTCGTTTGTTGCAAGAATTTATTATGCTCATTATGACGTTGGCGGCGTCACCTACTATACGGAAGTGGGGGAGAAGCCCTTAGACGATTGATTCACCATCAAGTTCAGTTAAAGCGATCAATAATCATGCTGATTGTGGTAAAAGGTGCATCGTTTCTCAAACTTTTAGTCATCAAAAAAGACGGCACGCGCTCAATCCTAAAATTGGATTGAGAAGCGTGCCGTCTTTTAAGTTATCAAAATAAAGCTGTACAAGTTGATTTAAAATTACCGGATATCCAAAGGTTCTTTAGAAGTCGGCTTTGGGAACTCTGTGTCGATTTTGGCCAATTCATCGTCTGATAACGTCAGGCTTGCGGCCTTCACGTTGTCGACAGCATGTTTTGGATCACCAGACTGAGGGATGGCCAACGTATTGCCGTCTCGGATTGCCCAGGCCAAAATGATTTGCCATGGAGTTGCTTGATGAGCGGCGGCGATTTCTTTGACCACCTTATTCGTGGTTAAACGACCACGCTCATCACCGGCACCAACTGGTGTGTAGGCGATAAATGGGATACCTTGGTCCCGTTGCCATGGCAGTAGGCTATACTCAACCCCACGGCTGCCGATATTGTACAAGTCCTCGTTTGCGGCAACTTCATTACCACCGGGGAGATCTAATAATTCTTCCATATCGGGCAGGTCAAAATTGGAAACACCCCAATGTTTGATCTTGCCCTTTTTCTGCATCGCTTGCAACGTTTCAACAGTTTCGCTCAACGGTACCGCGCCACGCCAGTGATAAAGGTAGAGATCAAAATAATCTGTTCCCACTAATTTTAGGCTGGTGTCCAAACTATGCTCCAGTCGATTTCTGGAAGCGTTAGAAGGGAGCACCTTATCAATAATGAATAAGTTATCCCGGTTCAAATCACGAATAGCTTCGCCAATGAGGCTTTCACTGCGGCCGTTCCCGTACATTTCAGCGGTATCAATGACTTTCGCACCAGCCTCAACGCCGGCCTGAAGCGCTTTGATTTCTTGTGACCGGGTAGAAGGATGATCCCCCATATGCCAGGTACCTAAGCCAATTGCAGGAACCTTGGTGCCACCAATTGTTAACTCTCTCATAAAATAATAGCCTCCTTAAACCTGTTACCAAAATTATACCGCGGAATTGAAAATTATGAAAATAATTATGAAAGCTAATTGCTAATTTTTCAACCAGTCAAAAATTTCTTGAGCGGCTTCTTTTGGCAGGTAGCGAATTTCGATGTTCTGGTTATGATTGCCATGACGGACGTTAACTTCAAGGTGGGCAAGCTTTCTTGCACTCATCCAAATTGATTGATGCAGGCTAAAAGACTGAATATTCTTCTTGGGGATGACGTATTGTGAACGGGTAAATGAGTGACCAACCTGCATGATTAATTGGTCATCCTTGACTGCCCAACCGGTGTTGCTGGCAGAATACCAGCCGAGAAAAATGGCAATTGGCAATAACGCCAGGCTTAACAGTCCCCAAACTGTGAAAAAATATAAGCAGATTACAATTGGGATGGCGGCAAACAGCATGGCATTTCGAATGAAGTACCAATAAGGCGTTTTCTTTAGGCGATTCAGCGGGACGGCTTGCGTGGGCGTCCAGTCAATAAAGGGCTGGAGGGTTTTGAAAACTGTTTGGGAGTTTACAACCGGCAAGATCATCAAATCATTGCTCTTTTCATCATCGCCGGCAGAAGACGCGGCCAATGCTTGAACGGTTGAGATCTTACACCACTGACGGATCACGTTTTGTTTGATGCGCAGGGCCTGGATCCGGTCGGTGGGGATGGTAACGGAATTTCGTTGAAATAAGCCCTGATAAGTTTTCAATTGATTGGTCTGAGCTGTTAACGTAAATTTGTAATAACGCTGGACAATCGATAAATACGAACCGGCGATACTGATCAAAATGATTAAGATGCCAACCACCACGATGATAATAAGTGATTGATGAACAATTTCACTGGTGACTGAATCAATCACTCGTTGCGGAATGGCTTCTTGAATTTTGCCATAGAGGGCAAACAAAACCCCGATCAGGGGCAGAATTCCCAATGAGGTGAGGGCGAAGACGTTAAGCTCATGGGGATTAATGAGGTAAGTGGTCTCTGGTTCAACTGCTTTCAGACTTTCAGTGTCGGTTGAGTCAATCTTTGATTTTTGATTGGGGACGCGCCTGGCCTCAATTTCCGTTCGCACCGATTCAGGCACCAATGGCAGAACAGCCTCGGGGGTCTTATCGTCATGGCCAGCCGTCTCAATTTGGAGCTTTTCCAACTTGAATGGTTTTAAGAAAAACCACTGACTGCGTTGGATGGTTTGAATTCGGCCGTAGGGGATGTGAGTGTGCTTTTTGATAAAAATTCCGGAATTAATTGTCAGCATGTCCGCCGCAATTTCAAACGTGAAACAAAGGTAGCGAACAACGATCAGCATGATGATCAGGACCAGTAGGGCGCCAAACCCCAGAACCGGATTAATATGGAAGTGTTTAAGTAAACCAGTCAGTGGGCCGACCGTTAAGATAACGTAGATGATCCAGTCCCAAACATGATGAAACAAAAAATAGAACATGGACAGCGGGTTCAGGTGGTGCTTGGTTTCAGACGTCATGGTCGTTCACCTCCACCGCCATTTTCATGATTTGGTTGCGGAGTTGGTCGCCAACTTCAGGTTCCAACCCATCGATTTTGTGAGAGGTTGAGGCGGTGGTAATCCGTACTTCCTGGAGCTTTTGCGACTGTAAAATTGGACCGGCAGCCAAAGTGACGTCTTGAACCCGGGCGATGGGGATCGACACTAATTTTCTGAAAATGAATCCAGACCGTAATTCGACGGCATCATCGGTGAGGGTGTACAGCCAAAATGAGTAGCGGTAAGGCACCAAAGTGAGTTCGACGATCAGGTCGATGATTGCAAGGGCTGCGAAGGCGAAAATACCATATGGCAGCCAATTCCAGTTAGTGAACTTGTAGACGATGAAGCCACCAATTGCGATTGCCGCAAGAATTGTGACGTTAATGAAGGCCGAGATGCGCCAGACCGTTTTGATTTTTTGGGGTAAATGATTGGATTCTGTCACGATACTTAACCTCCTGTTAGATATTTGTCAGTCATAGTGTACCAGATGAGTGTGGAATCTTACCAGTCACCGCCTCAAAGTTGCGGTGGATTATGATGGACACGCCAGGACTTATAGCGTTATACTATCTTTTATGTATTATTGCGAAAGGGGGCAATCAACTTGTCAAAAAAGGTTAGAAATGCCATTATTGTGCTTATTTTTGGGAACTTCTTAGTTTGTATTGGGATGAGCCTGATTTTCCCAGTCATGCCATTCATTAAAAACGAATTACATCTGTCTGCGACTGACATGGGAATCATGAATTCACTATTTGCGTTGGCTCAGTTGATTGCTTCGCCAATTGTCGGTCAAATCTCGGATAAGATTGGTCGAAAGCCAATTCTGGTCTATGGACTGCTACTCTATATGGTCTCGGAAGTGTTGTTTGCGCTCACCAACTGGCTTTGGATGTTCGATATTTCACGGACAATCGGTGGCCTGTCAGCAGCAATGGTGGTCCCAACCACCAATGCCTTGGCGGCAGATTTGACGACACCCCGGCAGCGGGCTCGCGTCATTGGGCTACTGTCCGCCGCGTTTAGTGGTGGCTTGATTCTAGGACCCGGGATTGGCGGGATTTTAGCCAAATTTGACTATAAAACGCCATTCTGGTTTGCAGCTATCTTGGGCTTTTTAAGTATGTTGTCGTTACTCTTCATGCTGCCAAGTGAAAAGGAAATCCAAAAAATTGCCAGTAGAAACGACGTGCCGCCTGTGCTGACTGAACGCAAGCGCAGTAAGGCGTCGTGGGAGCAGACTAAGAAATTGTTTTCTGGACCGATGGGCTTATTGTTCATTTTGATCCTGATTTCATCGTTTGGCCTGGTCGGCTTTGAAAGTATCTATAGTCTGTATGTCAATGAAGTCTACAAGTTCACAATGGAAAACATTGCCTTGGTATTGACCCTGAACGGATTGACTTCACTGACTTTCCAGGCGCTGTTATTTGATCGACTGGTGGTTTGGCTAACTGAAAAGCGGCTGATTCGCTACTGTTTCTTCCTATCGTTTGCGGGTACCATCTGGATCATGTTGGCCCACTCCAAATTAGAAGTGATCATCGCCACATTGATCGTCTTTACTGCCTATGATCTGATCCGCCCGGCGATTACGACGTTGTTGACCAAGGCGAGTGCGACGGCGCAAGGACTAATCAACGGAGTCAATATGTCACTCACCAGTGTGGGGAATATTATTGGGCCAATCATGTCTGGGGCATTGCTGGACATGAATTACCACTATCCATATATTGTGGTGACGGTCTTCTTGGTCGCATCATGGCTGATGACGTATAAGGTTAAGCAGAAATTTACAGTGAGTTTGTAAATAATAGAATAATGGAGAGGCTGGGCAAATGGTTTTGTTTTGCTTTCGGCCTCTCTTTTGCTATCCTTGAAGTGGACACAATTAATAGAAACGGAGATGTTATTTTTGGACGGTTTAAATTCAACAATGACGCTGAATAATGGGATTGAGATGCCCCGATTCGGTCTTGGTGTTTGGAAGAGCGATAACCATGCAGCCCGTGATTCGGTTGCTGCAGCGATCCGCAATGGGTATCGGGCAATTGATACCGCCAAACAATATGGCAACGAGCAGGGAACTGGTGCCGGCATTAAGCTGGGACTCAAACAGGCTGGCTTAAAGCGTGAAGATGTCTTTGTGACCACTAAGCTGTTTAATGGTGACCAAGGGAACTACGATAAGGTTTCCAAGGCCTTTGAAGGTCAATTAAAGGACTTGGGATTGGATTACGTGGATCTTTATCTGATGCACTGGCCAGTTGACGCCTACTACCTTGAAAGTTATCAAGCCATGGAAAGGTTGCTCAAGGAAGGCAAAGTGAGAGCAATTGGCGTCTCTAACTTTGATAATGACCGGATGAGCAAGCTGATGGAATCTGCCGACGTGATTCCGGCGATCAACCAGATGGAATTTAATCCAACTAATCAAGAAAGGGATATTCTCAAGTTTGACACCAGCCACAAGATCACGATGACGGCTTGGTCACCATTAGGTGGTGGCAAGTCATTAACCAACCCAGTGATTGAGAAGCTCGCTGATAAATATCATCGCAGTGCAGCCCAGATCATTTTGCGTTGGGAGTGGCAACGAGAGATCATTACGGTGATTAAATCGGTTCACGAAAAGCGCATTATCGAAAATAGTCACATCTTTGACTTCGAATTGAGTGATGAAGACGTTGAAACCATTAATCAATTGGACGAAGGCAAACGTGGCCTATGGTACGACGACTTCAAGTGGCATCGACCAAGTGCCGATATTGGTGATTCTGTTGATCAGTGGGATGACACGGGGAAGCCGCTTTCGTAGAAATGATGGAGACTGCGGCAATCGGCGTTTTGATCCCAGAATTTAAGTGAAAAAAGTAATGCATTCTGGTTTTGGAATGCATTACTTTTTTTGCTTAAATGGCAGGGATCAGCCGTTTGGCGCAGCTTTTATCTAAGTGGCTGCGACGATCTAAGTGAATGATCATCGATTGAAAATTAATATATGTTCCAGTATCTTTTTGTCTCCGAAAGCCGGTATCGCAAGGGATAGCGGTGTTCAAAAAAGTCGAAATTAAAAATGACTGCCTGGTTATTGACTATCCAGTCATTAATGATATACTGAGGGTGATTTTTGAAAGCGAGTCAGAAATGTGGTTCGCTTATCCGCTTAAAAAGGGGCGTGAGGAATGATGAATCACACATTAGTATTGGATGTTAAGGGGTTAAAAAAGTCGTTTGGGAAGTTTGAGGCGCTCAAGGACGTGAATTTAACGCTTCATCCTGGAGAAGTTTTAGGATTTATCGGGCCAAATGGGGCTGGGAAGTCGACCACGATTCGGGTGATTTTAGGATTAATCAAGTCCTCTGGCGGCTCAGCCAAAGTCTTTGGTAAAGATGCCTGGAAAGAATCAGTCACAATTCATAAGGATTTAGCCTATGTTCCTGGGGATGTCTATCTCTGGCCGAACTTGACTGGTGGCCAAACAATTGATCTGTTGCTTCACATGTCCGGACAAACCCACACCGGACGGACTGATGACTTGATCAAAGAGTTTAAGCTTGATACCAGTAAGAAGAATCGAACTTATTCGAAAGGCAACCGGCAAAAGGTCGCCTTAATTGCGGCCTTTTCAACTGACGTGTCATTGTATGTATTTGATGAACCAACTTCTGGGCTGGATCCACTTAATGAATTGATTTTCCAACAGAAAGTTAAGCAGCTCAAAGAATCCGGCAAGAGCGTGCTATTGTCCAGCCACATTCTGTCGGAAGTTGAAAAAATGTGTGACACCATTGCCATTATTCGAGAAGGAAAGGTCATTGAGACCGGCTCGCTTGAATCTATGCAGCACTTGACCCGAAACTCAGTGGCGGTAACCACATCAGAGCCGCTGGTTAAGTTGCAAAACATGCCAGGGGTGTACCAACTGGACTTTAAAAACGATCAGAAAACAACCGCTGAATTTAGCGTTGATTCTGATCAAATCGGAAACGTGATGGCGGCTCTTTCTGCCAACAAAATTTTACAGCTCAAGACAACCCCACCAACTTTGGAAGATCTGTTCTTACGCTATTACCATTCTGATAATGATCAAAAAGTAGGTGAGTAAAATGGCACAGTACACACAGACTTTTGCATTATTGAAAGCAAACTTCAAACGTGATTGGATCAAATTGACGGTCTGGTTGCTGGTGTTAGCGGGGTTATTCGTTGCAGTTGCCGCCAAGTTCGAAGGCATATACGGTAATCAGCAGCAATTGAATACCATTGCCCAAACGTTGCGATCACCTGCAATGAAGGCACTATTTGGACCGTTAACGCACGCTTCGATCAGTACGGCCATTATCTTTGCCACTGAGATGGCCGTCTTTTGGGCGATCTTCATGGTGATTTTTAACTATTCATTGGCAGTTGGCGGGAGCCGAGCTCAGGAGGAATCCGGCCTGACCGAAATGGTCCTTGGTGGGCATCCAGTTGGTCGCTTGGCACCATTGAGCGCCGCAGCTTTAGAACTATTAATCGCTGATGGCATCTTTGCGGTCATCACTGGGATTGGGATGACCTTTGCCAATATGCCGGGTAGCGATAGTAACGGTAACTGGCTGTTTGCGGTTTCGTTGGCGGCGGTTGGCTGGACCTTCGGCATGATTTCGTTGATCTTTTCCCAGCTAGTTGCCGACAGTCACAATGTTTCAATTTATAATTATGTGTTTTTTGGCCTAACTTATCTGGTCCGCATGATGACGGATGTTTCTAATCCTGACAACACTTGGTGGTCCCCATTTGGCTGGATTGAAAAAACTGATATTTATATCAAGAATAATTGGCTCCCAGTTGCATTGTTCTTAATTTTGGGGATCGTGGCATTTGGAATTGCGGTGGCGCTGAACGTTAACCGGGATATCGATGCCGGCATCATTCAAGTCCGTGGCGGCAAGCGGCAGAGTCGGTTTCTACAGGGCCCGGCAACCTTACTATTCTGGAACCAGCGGTCGATTAGTTTGTTTTGGATCATTGGTATGGCGGTTCTGGGTGCCAGTTACGGATCGGTATTTAACAGCATTGGCAAATTGGTGAACGATTCGCCAGTCATTAAAGAAGTGCTTGGCAGTAACGGTGTTCAAGCATTGGAGAAAAATCAAGTCTTGTCGTTTGTCGGCATCCTTGGAATTATTTTCACGGTCCTGGCAGTTATTGGCGGGGCAATGGTCATTAATCACTTGTACACCGAGGAACGGCGCGGCTACCTGCAACTCGTTAATACCACCCCGCATAGTCGTTACTATCTATTAACAACATATGTGCTGTATGGGGTGATCCTGGCAGTAGTGATTTTGTACGCCACCCTGATGACGACAATGGTGGTGGGCAATTCAACCTTGGCGCATTCGCTATCAATCAGGTATTATAATAGAATGTTCGTGGCAATGCTGCCGGTATTGATTCTATTTATGAGTACCCTGGTCTGCTTCATCGGCATCATGCCAAAATTACGGTCAATTGTTTGGATTCTGTTAGGCGGTTCGTTTGTCATTTCTTACTTTGGCCGCTTGATGGATTTACCAAATTGGGCGATGAAAATTTCGCCGTTTTATTGGTTCGATAAAGTGCCAATCCATGAAATTAACGCAGAACCGGTGTGGTGGCTGTTAACCATTGCGTTAGTGTTGATGGTAATCGGCTTTGTCGGTTATCGTCATCGAGACCTTGCGCAGTGACTGATGCAGATTAACGGCATTGATAATTGATCTCGATAGCTTTCAACTGATTTAATGAAATACAATTTGGTTAAGTGTCTGAGTCTTAATCAAGTAAAAAAGAAGGGCAACTCATGGCAAAACGATTACCACGTGATCCTCAAAAAGAGCAGGCAATTTTAACAGCGGCCGTGCAGGAGTTTGGCAAGCAGGGTTATCGCGCCAGCACGGATAAGATCGCTGAAGTGGCCGATGTGTCGAAAGGATCCGTGTTTAGATATTTTGATAATAAGCAACATCTATATTATGCAGCGGTTAAGCAGGCGATAGATACCATTATGGCGGTCGTTGATTTCTCTGTCTGGACTGATTCACAGGATTTGGTCAGTATGATTATTCGGGCGACCAAATATAAAACGGAATTGTCGCACAAGTTTCCATTTGAATTTGAATTGTTAATGCGGGTGTATTCAAACGATTCCTTCGTCCCAAAGCCGATGCGAGACAAAGTGTTTGGGATGTTCCATAAGCTGGAAACGGACTTGATGGACACGATACTGACTTCGACTGTCAGTCAATTGGATATTCGACCGGAATTGAACCAAGAAGATGTTCGTGACTATCTGAAAATGTTTATTGGGTCGATTTCTCAAATGGCGCAGGCGTATTTTGAAAAACACCCGGAAATCACCAAGATGGAAGATATGGGTGAGGTGATTGATCGGGTGAAGGCGTATATGGATATGCTGGAAAATGGGATTAGAGCGCGAAACAAAACGGTTTGACGCGATTGAATAAGAGCATCCATACTTAAAATCCTGGTTTGGGGATTTTAAGTCAGTTGCTCTTATTCATTAAGCGTTAGTTTTGGTGAGCGCGTTTTGTGTATGAGGACTAGGAGGTTGTTAGATGATGTGATTTGCTTTAATACCGGTTGTGGTTGTTCTACCTTATATAGTGGAAACGGGCTCTGACGACCCTGACCCCTCCTGCATAAACAAAAACTACCCAATGATGAACAAAAGGCGTTCATCATTGGGTAGTTTTTGTTTATGCTCCGGGGTCACCCGGGTCTTGTCGCACTCTTATGGCATTACCAAGTCATAATGATTACCCACAATCGCTGTTCCGCGATCATGGACAACGCCTTCACCAAGTGGTGTTTGAACGTGGGTGCCAAATGGAACATCTGAAGGAGCTGCTACAATTAAGTAGCCGTCTGCATCGTAGCCACCATGGTTTGTGGTCCCATCAGCGAATGCAGCACCGGTATAATAGGTCCACTTTTTACCATTTTGGTAAACGACACCCTGTGATTGGAATGCAGCCGGGGTGATCGTTGCACTAGCGGTTGCGTCTGTTGAGGAGCTTGAATTGCTTGATGGGTCATCAGAACTTGCTGAAGTATCTGCAACTGCTGTATCCTTGTGTTCGTTGTGGATTGCGGTTGAAGTCTTCATATTGGTTTTGGAAGAAGTTTTGGCATTGTTGCCAACTTCCAATTTTTGACCAACTAAGATTAGGTCAGCGTCTGACAAATTATTGCGTTTTGTGATTCCATTAACAGTATCGTTGAATTTATCAGCAATATTAGCCACTGTGTCGCCTGATTTAACGGTATAGGTATCGGCATTTGCGACCACGCCGCTTAAGCCGAGAAAGCCGGTAATCACTGATAATGTAAGTAAACTCTTTTTGATAATCATAACCACCTTTGAATTTTCTGTTACGAGAATTGGAGCTGAGTACTTGAAAAGTTCTTCCACGGTTACTAGATGAATAAGAAAGTGTGTTCCGGAACACATGGATTGATGTAAAACGGTACCTTGGAAGGTAATTGATCGTCAAGGTAGATGAACCTGAGTCAATCACGCCGTTTATGATATCAGATCAAAATCCATCGTCAACAGCCCAAGTAAATAAGACAAACATGTGACAATGGATTAGTTTGATAACATTAAAGTTGCGCGGGTATGTTACAAATGGATTAAATTATAAAATCAAGAAAACCCACAAATACCATGTAAAGACTGTGTAAAAGCCGGTAAAATGGGAAAGTCGTCTCAAATAATTGTCAGAGCAGCCTTAAAATTGGGATGAGGGTTAATTTGGGTCGATACTTTGCTTTAATCGGCAACTTCTATGATAATGGGTACTAGGAAAAATAAGGAGCGACCCATAATGGTTAAGCAAGGCAGATTTGCCAAATCAAGTAAATTAAAACAAATCAAACAAATCCGGCGGCGGATGCATCATCCAGCTGGCCGCGTCATCCAACCCGATCAGTTTAAAGAATTTGTACTGGTTAGGTATGGGTTGACGCTGAAGAAAAAGTATCATGATAGTGATAAAGAAACCATGCAACGGTTTTTGATGGAACTGTTAGACGTAGCGGGGACAACCAGCCCTTGGCAACTCAACCGGATTGTGGCTGAGACCTTCCAAAACATCAACGTGCGGGTGCCATACCAATTCTATCAGCGGGTCTTATTGAACTGGGAGCCCTTTGTGCAGTTCTTGAACAAAGAAATTCCGGCTGTCCCATTAAAAAACCGAGTTGGCCTTTTAGGAGCACCGACTGCAGACGACTTAACCGGGATCGTTGCCCGCCAGCTCGCGGCGAATACGTTGCTGGCAACGGGTAATCCTCAGATCATGAAGTTAATGACGCCAGCCCAGATTGATTCACTGGTGGCCAATCTAACCACTGACCATTTAATCAATTGGCAAAAAGTGGCCGAGGTTTTTGAGCCAATGCCGTTTGACACCAGCACCGCCCCGGATAAACCCACCAAAGAGTGGCTCGACCAGTTAAAGGAGTTATAAAAATGGATTTACAGCACGCACTTGAATGTGTCAATTTAGTCCCGTTGTTTCGATCACTGCCACAAGCGCAAAAAGTGGAAGTTGCCAAGTTGATCGTTCAGCACAAATATGCCAAGGGAACAATCATTTATATGGCAGGCGATTCGGTTGGTCACTTTCTAATTTTGGAAGCTGGTCAAATTAAGATCTCCCAAGTTGCGGCCAACGGCAAAGAACAGTTGTTGAAAGTAATGCAGCCAGGGGACTTTGATGGAGAATCCGCGTTATTCAACGGGAATCAAAGAAATGTCACAGCCACGGCGCTGGTGGATTCAAATATTTGCCAAATCGATCAAGGGGCGTTTCAGGACTTGTTAAAAACCAGTTCCCAGTTAGCCGTTAAGTTGCTGGCGATTATGAGCAAGCAGATTAGTGAACTCCAAGAAGAAAAGACCTTGGCCTCAACAACGGATACCACTGGCAAGCTGGCCAAATATTTGTTGGAAACCAGTGCCGCTCTGGGAGATAAAATATTCAAATTACCACTCAAGAAAAAGGATATTGCAACTTATTTGGGAACCACGCCAGAAACAATCAGTCGAATTTTTAAACAGCTGACGACTGACGAAATCATTGAATCATCAGGGTCTACCGTGAAGATTTTGGATGAGGATGCCCTGACTGATTTGGTTTAATTGTGGCCAATTTATTCTACAAATTTCGAAAACAATTGATTTATACGTACGAATATTTTACAATTAGAGAGTAAATGAAAATATTAATGGAGTTACTCTGGAGGATTATATAATGGATGAAAGTCGTGTGCGAGACGAAATTGTAAGCGGAAACATTTCGCTGGGTCTCGAATTAGGTTCTACAAGAATCAAGGCCGTCCTGGTGACAGATGATTTCCAAACAATTGCTTCTGGCGATTACCTTTGGGAAAACGAATTGGATAACGGCATTTGGACTTATCCAATAGACAAGATTTGGGATGGTATCCAAACCAGTTATGCAACTTTGGCATTAGAAGTTCATGACAAGTATGGTTGCGATCTTCAGAAGATCGGTTCAATCGGTGTCAGTGCCATGATGCACGGTTATATGGCATTTGATAAGAATGACGAGTTGTTAGTGCCATTCAGAACTTGGCGGAATAACATTACCGGCCAGGCTGCGGAAGCATTGACCAACTTGTTTGACTTCAATATCCCAGAACGTTGGAGTATTGCCCATCTCTACCAAGCAATCCTGAACAACGAAGGTCACGTTAAGAATGTTGACTTTATGACAACCTTAGCAGGTTATGTGACTTGGAAACTGTCCGGACAAAAGGTTATTGGTGTCGGCGATGCCTCCGGAATGTTCCCAATTGACGAAAAAACCGTTGATTTTAACAAGGACATGCTCAGCAAGTTCAGTGCCCTTCCAGAAGTTCAGAAGTATCCTTGGGAAATTGAAGATATTCTTCCTAAGGTAATGTCAGCTGGTCAAAAAGCCGGTGAACTGACGGATGCCGGTGCCAAATTGCTCGACCAAAGTGGTGAACTTCAAGGCGGTTCATTGATCGCGCCTCCTGAAGGGGATGCTGGTACTGGAATGGTTTCAACCAACAGTGTTAAGAAACGGACTGGAAATATTTCAGCCGGAACTTCTGCATTCTCAATGGTTGTCTTGGACCGGCCAATGAAGGCTGTTCATCGTGATATTGATATGGTGACAACCCCAGATGGTGCACCAGTTGCCATGGTTCACACCAATAACAGTTCATCCGATATCAACGCCTGGGTAGGCTTGTTTGGTGAATTTGCCAAAGCACTTGGATTGCAACTCAAGCCCGATGATTTGTACGGAACATTGTTCGCAGAATCAGTTAAGGGTGATCAAGATGCCGGTGGTTTGGTTAACTTTGCTTATCTTTCAGGTGAAAACATCACCCGGATGCCAGAAGGCCGACCATTGTTTGTCCGTAAGCCAGACAGCAAATTGACGCTTGCCAACTTTATTAAAGAGCAAATTTATTCCGCCTTTGCCCCATTAAAGATTGGGATGGATATCTTGCTTCGGGAAGAACATATCAAGACCAGTGTATTGGTTGCCCAAGGTGGTATTTTCAAGACGCCAGTTGTTGCCCAACAAGTTCTCGCTGATGCCCTGAACACCCCAATTTCCGTAATGGAAAATGCCGGCGAGGGTGGCCCTTGGGGAATGGCAGTCTTGGCACTCTACTGTGTTAACCATAAAGACGGCGAAGCATTGGAAGACTACCTGGAGAACCGGGTCTTCAAAGATTCAACCAAAGCAACGTTGTACCCAGAACCAGCCAGTGTCCAAGGCTACGATAAGTTCATCGACAACTATAAGGCAGCCCTCCCAGTTGAGGAGCAAGCGGTTAAGTCGATGAAAATGAAGTAGTGAGCGGAGCAAAGCGGTTAATAACCGGAACATAAGTCTCCGCAACCAGAAATCCTGGGTTTGGATTTTTGGTTGTGGTGCTTATGTGCAGGCTATTGCTTTGCGGAGCTGTCCTACTCCATATAACCGAGAACAACCCCAATTTCAAACGTAATGTCTTATGTTTCACATCCCAAAGCAAAACACGAAAGGTGATAAACAAAATGCTAGAAGATCTTAAACAAGAAGTATATGAAGCAAACATGAAACTTCCTAAGTTGGATTTGGTAACCTTTACTTGGGGAAATGTTTCAGCAATTGACCGTGACAAAGGTTTATTCGTTATCAAGCCATCAGGGGTTCCTTACGAAGACATGAAGCCTTCAGACATGGTGGTTGTTGATTTGGATGGTAAGGTTGTTGAAGGCGACTTGAATCCTTCAAGCGATACCCCAACTCATACTTATCTCTATAATCATTTCCCAACCATTGGTGGCATTGTTCATACTCATTCACCTTGGGCTGTTTCATTTGCCGCAGCCAAGATGGATATTCCAGCTACTAGCACGACTCATGCCGACACATTCTACGGTGACGTTCCATGTGCCCCAGCTTTGACGAAAAAGCAAATCGAAGAAGCTTATGAGTTGAATACTGGTAAAGTGATCGTTGACGAATTTGAACGTCGCGGAATTGACCCAGATGCCGTTCCAGCAGTGTTAGTTAGTCAACATGGTCCATTTGCCTGGGGCCCAACTGCCGACAAAGCGGTTTATAACGCTAAGGTACTTGAAGTTTCAGCTGAAATTAGCTATCACACATTACAATTAACTCGTGACGAAACCCATGTGCCACAATATCTGTTGGACAAGCATTACTATCGTAAGCATGGTAAGAACGCTTACTATGGTCAAAACAATGCCAAATCTAAGAGCCACGCAGAACACGAATAGAGTGCTGAAAGGAACGCTTTTGGCGCGGTAATATAAGGGCTCGCCCCCAATTATCCAAAATCAGGATAATTGGGGGCGAGCCTTTATATTGTTAAGCGCCAGTTCCTTGAGGCACGTTTTCTACTAAGCCCGGGTTGATCCCGGAGAATAAGATGAGCCCCAGTGATGAACGTTCTTTGTTCATCGTTGGGGCTTTGTTTTATTGAAACACGTATAAAAGTGTGGGGCACTGCAACCGTTGATAATTATGACCCCCGTTACTATAAAGTTAAACACTTCTTCAAGTCTCAAAACTTGAATGAACCTGATGAACGCTTACACTTAATTGACCGTGATTCATTTGACCCGTTAGCGTCAACTGGCTTAACTTTTCAGAGTTCTTATCGGCAATCACGATATGATAGACAATCAGGTTCCTGGTATCAAATTAAGGTTCATTACTATGTTTATCGTGATAAAGAAAATAATGACGCGTAAACAGACCCGCTGTTTGTTAATTAGCGGGTAATCATATTAATTGCTTGTTTAAAATGAAGCTGAGAAGACCGTTTTGCCACTGTTTTTAATCAAGCGTAGTTAAAAATAAGCCCCTAGATGATATTAAGGGGCTGAGTAATCTTTACTTTTCATCAAGATAATTAAGTAATATGGTTGCTGTTTCAAAATTAGCTAACTAACAGTCAATTGCTAGTTGTTAATCAGAGTCAGAAATAAACCACCTAGATAACAATTAGGTGGTTTTGCTGTCTTTATTTAGTTGAGAACGTGAAGTAGCTAAGCCTGTATTTTTAATAGAAGAATGAAAAGAGCCCTTATTTTTGTTAAGGAAAAGATGATTTACGCCACTGTTTTTAATTTAGCATAGATGAGAAAGATATCACCTTTATTTAATTAAGCTTTGACTTCCATTTCTATTTAAATCAGCCATAATAAATTGACGAAATGCTATATTAAATTAAGTCAAGAAAACTAAACGGCTAGATAATAATTAGAAAATGAAAAACGTGCTAAGGACAAAAAAAGAGATTTCCGCAGAAATCTCTCGTAATATATTGTTAAGAATTAATCTCTATTAAAATCAGGTTGAGTTGCTAATTCTTTCAAAGCCGGTTTAGAAACAATCATAATCTTCTTCTTGAAACTAACCGCCTTAGCAGACATTGTTGGACCACTTTTATCACCAAAAATTAGTGGGAAAGAACCTTGAATATATCCTGGTTCAGCGGTTAAATCCTTATATCCCTTAATACTAGGAATTACTATCATACCTGGGCCACCCTTTTCAGTAACTGAAGTATAATATAGTTTCCAATGGTTACTGCTATTAGTCAAATTTTCAGCTTGTTCAACCGTCACCGTGCCGGGCATTTGTTCCAAACTATGTTTTTGTAAGTCGTGCTGTTTGTTGTCAGTAAAGACAGTATGACCATTGGTCATCTTGGCATAATAAACTCCTAACATTGCTCGTTTGTCATATGCTCGATAGTGAATCTTGCCAGTATAACGAATATCAGTACCATACAGCCCGTGAGTTTTACTTGGTTTAGTCCCCGTGGTCGTCTTATTTACTTTCTTCAAGTTGTGATGGTTAATCCAGCCCTTGACACTTCCGGAGCTATTCTTAACATAGTTAACCACTTCAACTTTTCCGCCACTGGTCTTAATTCGAGCATATCGGTTTGAATAAAAGGTCGTGTGCGTATAATTCTTAGCATAATGGACGACTTTATTTAACTTAGCGGACGAATACAAAGCACCCTTGACTGCGTGATAGCTAGTAGTTTTACTTTTTTTGGTTTGAATGACTTTTGCTGACGATTTAGCAAAAACATTATCATTAAAATTGCTGTTATTAGAAACAGAGCCTACCCCTACAAATAAGCCTAAACTTAAACTAGAAAGAACCAAGCCCTTGATAATTTTTCCCCTTATCATAATCCAGAACTTCCCTTCTGATAATCTTAGGTTAATTATAATGTTAAAAGGGGGTTGGAGCAACTATGGCTAGAATGAAAAAGGCGTAACACCGTTGCAACATTGCTGAATGGTGCTCTAATAGGCAATCGACTATCCATAAGACCCGCAGTGAAAAATCAAGCTCTCCGATTGAGGCGACTGGGTGCTTCGGATATTTGCCATGTAGCGCCATATGCGATGACGCTCAAATCCTTGCACATTCTTTCCCAACCGCTTACACTGACCAAAAATAAGTGGAGGCGGTTACCATGACAAATTCTCCGTTAGTGACCATTTCGATCCCAGCTTATAATTTGGGATCTTACTTGAAGAAAACGATGCAGAGTATTTTTAATCAGACCTATCAGAATTTTGAGATTATTTTAGTTGACGACGCGTCCACCGACGACACTGCGACCACTATCTCTGAGCTTGCCAAGCAGGATGAGCGGATTCATCCTCACTATTATGATGAGCATGAAGGGGTCTCGAAGGCGCGTAATTATGCGATTGATCATGCCAACGGGGAAATTATTGTGTTTGTTGACGACGATGATCTACTGGCTTCAAATTATCTTGAAGTCATTGTTGCCGGATTGGCAGATGAGGCCGTCGATATGGCCGCAGTTGGTTATGCCTGGGGATGGCGTGGCGGTGGCAGGTTATCTGCCGATACCAAATTCCAATCCGTTACAAAGCAAGAAGCCTTTGATTCAATCAATTATCGCGGCGCCGAAATTGGTGGATATACTTGGAATAAGGGATTTAGGCTTTCGGTAATTCGTGACCATCAGATTCGGTTCGATGAAACCTTAGAGCTGGCTGAAGACCTCCTGTTTACGGCGGATTATATCGCCGCCTCCCATCGGTTCGTCTATTATGCAGCGCCGTTATACACCAAAGTGAGTCGGGGCAATAGCATTATTCACTCCGCAACAATGGGGATGAGGCGAAAAGAGCAGGTAGTTCGACAGCATATTGATGAAATGAGTCGACATTTACAGCCTTAAAAAGTGGCGGAACAGGTGCATGATTGGCTTGCCAGAAAATGCTGGCGATCTTCAGGACCACTTTTGAGGCTTCTGGGTAAATTTTATTTAAAGATTTTCAATTTAATTTTCCAAATCCTAAAATTTAAGTTAGTATAGTGCCATCTGTAATTTAGAAATTTAGGAGGTACCTGGTTTGCGGAAAGCCACCTCGAAAGTTAAACAAAACCCATTTGTACAAGGCTTAGTCGCAGTAATGGCTGTCATCATTGCTTTTTCAGCGATTGCGGCTCCGTCAGCTCACGCCAAAAAGTTACCGGCATTTCAGGCCAAAGAAGCTTATGTCATGGATGCTAAGACCGGCCAAGTGCTGTATCAGAAAAACGCGGATGCCAAGCGACCGATCGCCAGCTTGTCAAAATTGATGACCCTCTATTTGACCAAGAAGGCAATTGATACGCATAAGATCAAATGGGACCAAAAAGTACCCGTTGACGAAGAATTAATCAAAATGAGTAAGGATCCCACTTTAGGGGGATTTAGAATTAAGCGCTCTGGCGAATTTACCGTTAAGGATTTATACAAAGCGGCCCTGATCGCCTCTTCAAATTCTGCCGCGATTGCCCTTGGAAAATTAGTGGGTGGCGGTAATAACACCCAATTTATTTACATGATGAACCAGCAGGCCCAAAAATGGGGAATCGAAGCAACCTTTGTCAGCAGCTCCGGTCTTGATAACACCGATTTGAAAAAATATCATTACCAAGTACCTCATACGACCAGCAAGGCGCAAAACATGGTCAGCGCCTCCGCCATTTCTCAAGTGGCGGCTAAAGTGCTCGCCGAATTCCCGACAATTACTAAATGGAGTAGCCAGTCAACGATGAAGGTTGGCAAACAATGGTTAGTTAACTCCAACAGCTTGTTGAAGAACAAAGTCTATTACCGAAAAGCGAATCACGTTGATGGGTTGAAGACCGGCTATACAATTAATGCCGGCCTCTGTCTCACGGTTACTTTTTGGCACAATGGCCGTCATTTGATTGCCACCATTATCGATAGTAATTCGGTATTCACGTCGATGGATCGGTTGATTCAACAGATTGATAAAAAATATCAAAAGGTGAATGTAACTGTCAAAGCCCATCAATTTAAGGTTGGCAATCAATCGCTGACGGCAACGCCACAGGAATCACAAACCGCCATTTGGCGACAAAATGCCAACCAAAAGCCCCAATCAGTTAAGTATCGCTTGACCCAAAAGACTGGGCAAGTGACCAAAGGCGACCCCATTGGCTATGCGGAGGTGGGGCTTTCTAATAGTCGTGGGGTGGCAAAAGTGCCGATGATTGCTGCCACGACAATTAAGCCAAACCGGCAGTCGAAACCGGCAAAAAAGACACATCACCAGTCACTTTTAAGCTCGATCGGTAATATGTTGATCGGTATTTTTACGGGGATTTATAAGCTGATGGTGAATTTTGCTAAGTTTATGGCCCGGTAGTCGACTCGGATCATAGGGGCAATTGGGATGCCTGATCCAATTACAGGAGCTACTGGTCTGAGATTGCTGAATGAAGTTCTTGATGATTATCAAAAGATTATGAGTGTCGAACCAACTTAAGCTAGACAAGTCCAGAGAAAACGGGCAACTATTCCAATGCGAATGGTTGCTCGTTTTTCTTTGGATTTTTTAGATGAATTTGTGTCTGAATAATGTGATAGAGAATTCATAACCAACTGGGGTATCCAACACCCACCAAATTGTCATGAGTTTTTACACTTTTGAAACATAATTTTTGCCTTCAATTTACATCACCTTGTTAACCTATAAGTACATCGTAAATAGGAGGGTTTCATGATGACTATTAGTCACGGTTTAAAACGAGTAATCGGTCTTTTGTCAATTGTCGGGGTTGCGTTATTGTTTGCTGGGTGTTCCAAGTCTGCAGCAACCAAAACCACCCACATTACATATTGGCATGTTAACGCTGAAACACAGGGTGGGGCATCTGTTAATAAGCTCGTCAAAGAGTTTAACAAGACCCACAAGCACATCAAAGTAACTGCTAAATACAATCCAAATATGTATCAAGGATTGATGCAGAATTTACAATCCGCTCAGGCATCTGGAAAAGTGCCGGATATCGTTCAGGTTGGTTGGGCATTCACGAACTACTTCTCTGACAACTTCAAGTACATGACGCCAACTGACGCAGCTCAAAAATTTGATAAGAGTAAGAGCGCCATTACGAACAACTTTTCGACCCAGTCGTTATCCTTCGCTAAAAATGCCAAAGGTAAGTTAGTTGGGTTGCCATACTCATTGAGTACGCCAATTCTATTTACCAATGACAGTATGCTTGCCAAATATGGGATTAAAAAGAGCAGCTTGAGTACTTGGGAAGGCGTTCAAGCAGCTGCCAAGACCATCAAGCAAAAGAGCGGCAACTATGGTGTCTACATTCAAGAACCCGCTGATACCTGGGCTCAACAAGCAATGATGTTAAGCAATGGTGCGCAAATTAAAAATTCTGCCGGTAAAGCAGCGTTTGCCAGTGCTCAAGGTGTCAAAGCTTATCAGCTATACCAAGATATGGTTTTAAAGGATAAAACCGCGATTCATACGCCTTGGGCACAAGGGATGGACGATTTCACCAATGGCAAAGTGGCCATGGCGTTCACAACCGTTGCTCAAGCCTCACACATTAAACAAAGTGTCAGCTTCAAGGCTTCCTCACAGATTGCGCCAACCTTTAAGGGCAATAAGCTGACCGTTCCGGTTGGTGGGTCAATGTTAGCCCTCACTTCTCAGGACAGTGCCAAACAAAAAGCTGCTTGGACCTTTGAAAAGTGGCTCTATAAAAATGATTCACTGTTAACTTGGGACAAGGGAACTGGTTACTTGCCACCAACCAAGACTGCCTTGGATTCAGCTCAATTTAAGAAGTACTTGGCTGCTAATCCAATGATTAAACCAGCTACCCAAGAATTGACCAACGCCGTTCCTTGGACATCATTCCCTAAGAATGGGTTAGATGCCGAACAGGACATGATTGATGCCCGGGACAAGATTTTAACCGGCAGCAATGTTGCCCAGACACTCAAGGCCGCACAGGAGAAGATTAATGCTCAACAATAATTCACAAATTGAAAAGGCTGTTAACAGTCGTTCTGGCCCGCGGGTTTCCCGCAAGCCGCGAGGACGGCTTTTGCCATTTCTATACCTACTACCATCGGCACTGTTATTACTGGTGTTCATGATCGTTCCAATTGGCTACACATTTTATCTAAGCTTCTTTAATTGGAACCTGATTGCCCCAACTAAGCAGTTTGTCGGCTTGGCAAATTACGTCAATGTCTTCACCGACCCAACGAACCAGAAAGTGATTTTAAATACGCTCGTCTACATTGTCCTACTGGTGATTTTAAACTTTATCATTCCATATTTCATTTCGCTGATCGTCAATTTCTTCATTGGCAAAATGAAGGGACCATACAAAATCCTGTTCTTCATTCCCAGCTTGTTTTCGTTAGTGGTTGGCGCAATGTTGTTCTCATGGATTTTGAACCCCGTTTCCGGCCCACTGGCACTCTTCCTCAGGGATTTTGGCATGAAAGTGCCTCAATGGACCAATTCCGGTGCCATGGCAATTGTCGTGATTTGTTTGATTACCAATTGGAAAGTGTTTGGTTATAATTTCATTTTACTGCTCACCGGTTTGGGAGCCGTCCCGCGCAACATTCTTGATGCCGCCACTTTGGATGGCATTCCCAAGTGGCGGGTCATTTGGAACATTGTGCTGCCACTGAATAAGGGCGTGGCGATCTACGTCTTCATTTTGACAATCGTTCAAGGGTTGCAGTATGTCTTTACGCCAATCAACGTCATCACGCAAGGTGGCCCCTACTATGGGTCGTCTAACTTGCTGTATCACACGTACCTCAATGCCTTTGTCCTCTACAAAACCGGCAACGCGTCCGCATTGGCAACCGTGACGTTTGTGATCTTCTTGATTCTATTATTCATTGAAATCAAATTCGTTGAGGGGAGGAAACAAGATGCTGACTGAAAAACGGAACTGGGGTTGGCACATTCTACTGATCCTCATTATTTTGGCGATTATGCTGCCAGTGGTGTTCATGATTTCCAACTCGTTTAAGACACTGCAGGAATCCTACCATTCAATTTTGCAGCTGATTCCCTCCAATCCAACGTTAGGCAATTATTTGACGCTGAACAAGCAGATTAACTTGCTGCGGATGGTTTCCAACACCTTCTTGATGGCAATGATTGTGACCCTTGGAAAAGTTGGGACCGGATTGTTGGCGGCTTACGCATTCCAGAACTTTCATTTCAAAGGTAAGCAACTGATCTACTTTATCTTTGTGGCCACCATTTTTGTGCCGTTCACAACGGTGATGATTCCAAACTATTTGGTAATTGCGAAAATGAACTTACTTAATAATGTGATCGGGGTGGCGCTGCCCCAAATGTGTGATGCGACTGGGATTATGTTGTTTATTAAAGCGATGGAAAAGATCCCCAGCAGTCTCACTGAATCTGCCAAAGTTGACGGAATTCCCAACCGGCGAATTTTTATGAACATCATTATTCCATTGCTAAAACCAAGCATCATCAGTGTTGGGGCAATCTTTTTCATCAATAGTTGGAACGAGTACGTTTGGCCAACGCTGGTATTGAAAGATAAAAGCAGTTTCACCCTACCGCTGGCTTTGCAAAACTATATTTCAAGCGAAGGTGGGACTAACTTCCCATTGGCGATGGCTCTGGCCGTCATCATGATCGTGCCGCCACTGTTGATCTATATGGTCTTCCAGAAATACATTTTGAATAGTATCAGTAGTTCAGGACTAAAGTGAGGATGATTTGATGGAAAATACTGGCTTCCCAATTGAGTTAGATGACATGTCCAAAAGTTACAATAAGAAAACCAATGTGATTGATAAAATGGATCTCTCAGTGGTACCCGGGGAATTTCTGGTATTGCTGGGACCGTCAGGCTGTGGTAAATCAACCACGTTGCGGATTATCGCTGGCCTGGAAGCGCCCACGGGCGGCAAGGTGTTGATTGCCGGTCAAGATGCCACTCAAATGACCAGCATCCAGCGCAGCATCGCCATGGTGTTTCAGGATTACGCGCTCTACCCGAATATGACGGTGTATCAAAATTTGGAATATGCCTTGCGCGTTCACAAGGTTCCCAAGCAAATTCGCGAGCAACGACTCACTTCAATTCTGGCTTCACTGAATTTAACAAATTATAAGGATCGCTACCCAAGCCAATTGTCTGGTGGTCAAAAACAACGGGTCGCTTTGGGGAGAGGGATGGCGAAAAAGAGCCGGATCTTTCTATTAGATGAACCGTTGTCAAACATTGATGTCCAGCTGCGAGAAAAGGCTCGTGACGAAATTCAGAAACTCCACGAGCAAAATGGGCAAACCATTATTTACGTCACCCATGACCAGCAGGAAGCAATGGCGCTGGGGGATCGGATCGCCGTCATTAACGATGGCAAGATTCAGATGATTGATACACCAGAAAATTTGTACCACAATCCGGCCAATTTATTCGTGGCTCAGTTTGTGGGCACACCCCAGATTAATGTGTTCAAGGTGACCTACTTTAATCACCAATTGTTAGATGAAAGCGGCGCCGTTGTGGCCAACCTGGCTCCTTATCAGACGACTGATTTGCAAGAGGATACCGATTACTTAGTCGGGATTCGGCCTGAAAACGTGAGCCTGTCGGAAGATCCAACAGGAGCTGATTTTCCCGCTGAAGTTGAGTCCGTTGTTGACTATGGTCGGTATAAGCAGCTGACCCTTAAAGTGTTTGATCGTTTGGAAATCAAGGCGGTCGTGACCAGCTGGGATTCCGGGGTTGGCCAGACGGTTTACGCTAAATTATCCCGCAAGGAACTCTTATTATTTGATGCCCAGAGTCACGAACGGATTGAAGCCAATCAGAATTCACAATATGAATTGGAGTGATTAACAATGGTCTATAAAATTGTTCAAATTACCGATACGCATTTAACCCCGGAAGGCGGCCAGCCTGCCAATCATCAGCAGATTGATCCGGCTGATAAGTTGCAGGACGTTTTTGACGACATTTATACGACTAACGTGGATCCCGACTTGATTGTGATCACCGGCGACCTGATTCATGAAGGCAAAGCAGCCGATTATCATCATTTAAGGCACATTTTGGCTCAGCAACAGGAACGACTAATGGCCCCAATTAAAGTGATTTTGGGGAATCATGACCGAACCCGGCCATTTTACGATGGTTATTTAAAGCGGCCGTATCGGAGTCGCTATTACTATAAGATTGTTGGCGCCGAATGGGATTTCTATTTTCTTGATACTAAATGCGGGGATTTAGAACAGGGCTACATTGACCAGGCGCAACTGGATTGGCTCCAGGATAAGTTGGCAAGATCCGCTAAACCGGCATTGATTTTTATGCACCATCCGTTGCCGGGAGCGCCATTAAAAAACATGGCCTATAGCATTCTGCAGAATGGGGATGACTTGATGAACGTGATTCATGGCAGCAATGTTCAAGCCGTTTTTTCCGGCCACGTTCATTTTGCGAATACTTACCAAATTGGGGATATCCTAAATGTCGTGGCGGATTCAACCGCTTATCACATTAACTGCTCCAACGCTCACGAACACTTTGTGACGGATGCGACGGCCTACAATGTGATTCATTTGGATGAGCAAGGTATCGGTGTGGAACAACGACCATTACGATTGGGGTCAACAACCATTAACCGATTCAAGATTCCGAACACGGGCTTCGTGAATCAGGCATTGATCATGAATGAAATTAATCGGGTGTTGAGTTAGAAAGCCTTTTTGGTGGTAATCGTGTCTTTTATCGTCTATGATGTTTGGGTGTTGATAGCTACATAAACCAACAACCGGAACATCACCACAACCCAAGTGGCAGAATGGGGATCTCCGGTTGTTAAGCGTTTTGTCACGCTCACGGGGGGATGACGATGGAAGAAGAACAACAAATTGGGGCATACGAACGATTATTAAGTGGTGCCTTATTAGCGATGGCCGCTGGGGCACTTGATTCCTATACTTATCTTGAGGACGGTGGCGTCTTTGCTGGATTGCAAACGGGTAATTTAATTCTGACCGGGCTGCGAATCGGCCGTGGAGAATACGGGGATATCTTACAGGCAATCGTGTCACTGCTCATGTTCATGGTCGGCGTTGCAATCATCAGAACCGTTCAGTATCACTATCCGGTTGAACGGATTGTCAGACGGCGGGTGATCACGTTGGCGTTTGAAATTTTGCTATTTATCGTCGTCAGCATTATTGCCGATCGGGTGTCCGAACTTGTAACGACCGGGATGCTGGCACTGGCTGCCGCCTCTCAGCTTCAAGAGTTTCGAACGCTGAAGAATGGGCCGTTTACGTCGCTCATGATGACCGGAAACGTCCGAACACTAGCGGAAAGCGTGCTGGATTTCTTTGCCCAAAATGACCGCCAGGCACTCAAAAAAGCCGGTGACATTTCAACCATCATCGGCTCGTTCTTCGTTGGTGCATTATTAAATGGTTACTTGGTTCAGTACTTTCATGGCCAAACGATTCTCCTTGCAGCGGTGATTTTGCTGTTTGCGATCGTATTTGGAAAATAATCAGGAGTTCAACTTTGAATAGAGGACCATGTCCCTGAATTGCCCATTATAAAAGGCATACTGCTTCAAAATAGCATCTTGATCAAAGTCACAGCGTTCAGCGACGTTGCGGCTTTTTTTGTTTCGAGAGTCGGCAAGAATTTCCAAGCGATTTAGATGTAATTCATTAAAGGCGATGGCTGCTATCGCAGAAACGCTGAGATGCATGACCCCCTGCCCTTGAAAGCGGCTGGCAAGCCAATAACCAATTTGGCAGCGAAAGTGGTCGTGCTGAAAGTCGTGGAGGTCGATCATGCCGGCGGGTTCACCGTTGACGAGGATGATAGCGAACCAGAAATCTACCTGGGCCATTTTCTCGATGCCATATTGGAGAAAGTTGGCCTCATCACTGACAGCGAGGGTTGTTTTCGCCCACGGTAACCATTTGCTGAGCTCCTGACGGTCTTCATCGATTAAGGCAAGCAGATCTTGAGCGTCATTTTTGCTGGGCAACTTGAGGGCAATCTTTTCGTTAATTTGATTAATAAACATTGACGTAACCTCCATTTGAACTGGTAAAATGAGTATAGCTTATTCGAATGGGGAGTACAAATGTTCAAACTTACTGGTAACAAAGAAAATCAACCACATATGGAACGTTACATGCGCAATCAGTTCCCGTTTTTGGGATTAAAAACGCCAGAACGAAAGGTGGAATCCAAACCCTTTATCCGATCCTCTCGGCAACTGCCACTTGCTGAAGTCTTTACAGTAATTGCGGACCTTTATCAGCGAGATGCGAGAGAGTACCAGTACGTGGCCATCGATACTGCGTACGCAAATGTAAAACGACTGGACTTTGATGGCATTGCGCATTTGACCAAGTACATTCAAGTGAAGTCTTGGTGGGATAGTGTCGATGCTTGGCGGAAAGTGCTTGGCAAGTACGTGGTGCTGCACCCCGAGGAAAAGGAGCGGGTATTTAACTTATTTTATCAGCACGAAAACTTTTGGATGCGCCGGGTCGCGATCCTGCTCCAGCTGTTGGAGAAAGAAACTTTGGATACCAGGTTGTTGACCAAGGCAATTGAATTTGATGTTGATACCGAGAACTTTTTCGTTCAAAAGGCGATTGGGTGGGCTTTGAGAAATTATAGCAGGTATGATCCGCAATGGGTGCGGGCATTTGTGGCGGGGCATTCGTTGTCCAAGCTGGCAGCTAAAGAAGGGTTGAAGGTGATTGGTGAGAATTGAGTAGTCCCGCTGGATTCCTTAATGCTCCTCACTCTACTGGCTAAAATAAACCAAAAAAATCAGTTGGTAAATGAGCTTTAACTGCATCGTAGCCTGCCGCTATTAATTGGTAAAGTTAATAAAAATAATCCCAGAACCTAAACAACTCGCGTCACCATCTCCACACTCGGAGATGGTGGCGCGAGTTGTTTAAGTCCTGAAATCAAACTGTTTTTCACGGCAAGCTCATTTTGATTTCCTGAGATTGACTTGAGCTTGTTAGGCTCTTCTGCCACCGTGACGCCGGCCACCTAATTCAAAGCCGGCGGTCACAATAATAGCTGCGATGAGGAATGATAACAATCCAGGTATGATATCTGTGAATCCAAAGCTTGCCACAATTGAAGCCAAAATCGTGCCAATGACGAGGGTCAAAAACCCAATTAACGTGATTTTCAAGTTTTCATCCATAAGATCGCTCCCCTGTGTGATTAATTGTTAAGATCGCAAGCATTTCGCGGAATTAGGGTGGTTATTCATAACTCGGTAACGCAAACTGTTTGCGCTTTCTTCACAACTTTATTGTAACGCATTTGGACAGACATTCCAGCAAACACTTGCCAATTTAAGCGGCTTCATGACCACATTTGCCGTTTCTGTTTGAAAGCGGGGGTGGACTAAATGGTCAATTTGTGAAACAATAGAAATGTGCACTAGGTATATCAACTAGATTACAAACCAAGGGATGTGGATCGCATTGAAGATTACTAATCGTTAATACAGAATTTGATACTATCACTGCTCATCAGCAGGGGTTATTCTGTGCGAATTAGTAATTTTGTGTGATCTAAATCCGACGTCACTTTTAGTGGCAGGTTAATACCTGACATTTATTTAAAGTGGTGCTCTCACAAAAATATCAACTCAGATGGCCTGCCGGCGGAATGTTTCCGTTTAGCAGACTTTTTGTTTTGCACTCAGAGCCACTGGGATGGGCATCTCAATAAACGAGGTGATCCCAAATGGGAACAATTAAAATTCATGACCTGTCATTTAGGTATGATGGCATGCCTCAGAATATTTTTGATCAATTTAGTTTGAATATCGATGACAGTTGGAAGCTGGGGTTGATTGGTCGCAACGGCCGTGGGAAGACCACTTTTCTGCGGATCTTGTTGGGCCAGTTAGATTACCATGGTGAAATCAATACCAACGTGGCGTTCACCTACTTTCCCCAGCCGGTTGCTGATCCAAGCCAGGCGACCGCGACGGTCTTGCTTAAAATTGCCAAGTTGGATCCAAGCGAACTCTGGCGGATTCAAGTTGAAATGGATAAGCTCCAGTTGGCCGACGATGTTTTGGATCGACCATTTGCCACCCTCAGTCCAGGAGAACAAACCAAGGCATTGCTAGCCGTGATGTTCAGTGAGTCGGGGACTTTCAAGTTGATTGACGAGCCGACGAATCATTTGGACGTCGCAGCAAGAGACGTTGTGGCTGACTACCTTAAAGGCAAGCAAGGCTTCATTGTCGTCAGCCACGATCGTCATTTTATCGATCAAATGATTGACCACGTGCTCTCAATTGACCGTGAGAAAATCCAGTTATTTACTGGAAATTATGAAACGTGGCGGCGGGAGTTTGATAAAACCAACGCCTCTGAGAAAGCCGAAAAGCAGCATCTACAAACCGAAATCAAACGCTTGGACGCAACTGCCAACCAAATTAAGCAATGGGCGGGCAACGCGGAAGCCAAAAAGTCACAGCTGGCATATAAGCATCAAGGCCGGGTCATGATGGATAAAGGCTTTTTAGGTCACAAAGCCGCAAAAATCATGAAGCGCTCAAAGAACACTCTCAACCGAACTGAAACGGCGATTGATGAGAAGAAAAGCTTATTGAAAAATATTGACGAAATGCCGCAATTAACAATGAATTTTCAACCGCCGCATCAGCAACACTTACTGCAAGTGACTGATTTGCAGGTTGGCAGAAACGGCATGACGTTAAACCAACCGATTACTTTTGAGTTAAAGCCTGGACAACGGCAAGTCTTGCTGGGGCCAAATGGCAATGGCAAGACAACGCTTATTAAAGCAATTCTAGGGGAGCGTCATTTGATTACCAACGGAACGGTGGCCCGATCCGCGAAGCTCAAAATCTCGTATTTGACGCAGAATTTTGAAGCTTTACACGGTTCGATTGAAGCTTATTCGGCAAGCGATGCGATTGAGTTGCCAAACTTATTGAACATGCTGCGAAAATTGGGCTTTGAGCGCTCGGCGTTCGCCACCAGGCTTGAAGATCTGAGCATGGGCCAGAAACGCAAGGTATCACTGGCCAGGTCTCTCTGCGAACCTGCGAATCTTTATGTGTGGGATGAGCCATTGAATTATCTGGACGTGATCACCCAGCAACAGGTGGAAAATTTAATTCTGAAATATCAGCCGCCAATGTTAGTCATTGACCATGACCGGGATTTTGTGAAAGCCATTGCCAATTTACCGGTGATTGAGGTTAGGCGACCATGATTGGTTTCGCGAACTTGAAAATATCTTCATAAAGTGTAAGATGTTGCTTATAGTTTTTGAAGTGAGTGGCGCCGAGTATTGGGAAATTTGAATGTATGGTTCCGATGTTGAGAAACCACCCTAATACAGGTTCTTAGAAACTGTTTGAGATCTAAATTGAGTTTTGGTATACTTTTGCAAAAAAG
>NZ_AZEI01000031.1 GCF_001436255.1 Lentilactobacillus rapi DSM 19907 = JCM 15042
GTCTGAGTTTGGCTTGCAGCTGGTGGAGTAGATGTACCTCCGGTTGCGCCACCACCGCCATTACCAGTGTCTTCAGCGAAGAATTGCAAGTTCATCGGTAAATCAAAATATTTCATAGTAAAAACTCCTTCCCATAGCTTTTTAAGTGGATCAATGCTTGCACTTTTAGTCCGTAGCTTTTAAAGACATCCACGCCTGGTCATTTTTGGGTACAAAAAAAGACACCCTTGCGGATGTCATTTGATTAAAGTTTTAAAATATTGCCAATATTTGCAAAGTCGAAAACCATTCAGCTTACAAATTTGCAATTATCAGCTATTTTGTGAATCAATATGCTAAGCTCTTCTGTTCGTCTAAGTAAGGTACCAACTCACACCGACAATTCGGATGAAATGGTGGCTGCGGTGCGTCGTCAATCTTATATGGATTAGCGTCGACAATACCTTGGCAGTATTGACAGATACCCGGTTCACCAACAACTTCCACTTGTGTGATGCCGTGCATCTTATACGTTGCCATGTTGATACCATTGATCATTCGTGATGACTCGCTGCGGACGATGCGCATGGTTTGGTATTGGGCCTGCTTCACTCGGTCAGCCACGCTGGCATTAGGTTTAAACTGGTTGGGATTCACGTGGCCCATTAACAGATTACGTAAGTCCTGTAAGTTCATTCCATTCTGCAAGTGCTTGTAGACCAAATTCTCTACGTCATTTGTCATGGTGTCGGTATCAATCCAAATCTTCTTGCTCCATATCTGAGTTGTTTCCGGTTTGGTAATGACACTACGTGGTGTTTGATGTGGATAATAAGTGGTCGTCTTCTTCAAATCCTGAGCCTTTTGAACTAATCGATTTCTTTGGATTTCATCTAAGTTAAACGCATTCTTCATGCGCGTCATTTCTTGAGTAGCATCTTCATCGATCCGTTTGCTGGTCGCCTTGCGGTTCCTGACAGTTAATCGAATCAAGCCGAGCGCCAGGATAGCAGTGAGCATGTGGCCTCGATCAAGTCCCGCAATTGTGCCATAGACTTTCATTCTGTCAGTAGCTTCTTGCGGCCAGGAGCTGTCAACTTGCATTTCGTTGATCGCACTCTGCCACTCCTGTAAATCCCATGTCGAGACCTGCTGTTGAGTTTGTTGTATGCTCAATCCATTTTCATCGGCGTATTGTTGATAAAATGCCATGAGATGTTCCCTGATATAACTCATAGCCTCGTCATAGTATTTATCCGTTTGTCGATCGGTTTGGTTGTCCTGATTGATCAACTGAGCTATCCGGTGACGTTGCTGGTTTGCTGTTAGCATTCGTATCACCGCCATTCTTTTGCTGGTCAGTCAGGTACTGTTGAACTAAATTGCCCGTCCGCTGTTGATCAGCTTGCTGTTCGGCTCGCATCTGCTTAATTTCTTCATCAGGATCATCAATAAATGGCAACTGACTGTACAAGGTCTTCTTGCTGATCTTGCCATACAAGTAACTGACGGCTTGAGCTTCTTCTAATAGATTCTGTGGCACCGATTGTGTGAACTTGAACTCTAACTGCTGCCAGGCATCGGCGTCTGTCTTCTCAACAACACTGAATACACATTGGAAGACATCTCGCAAAGCCTTTTTGAACTTCAATGCCTTGGTGTCGGCCATGTCTTTCATCGGCTGATACTTGAGTTTCAAAGTGACACCGCTGGGATTACCAGCAAACGCCTCGTCATTCATGTTGGTAACATTGGCAATCTGATAGATATAATCTACGAGGCGATCAACCAAATGTTCTTGCGTTTCATCGGCATCTGGCTTTGCTAAGAAGTCAACGTCAACCGAACTCGCATCATCACCGATGGCGTTAATGATTCGGTTATCACGCATTTCTTTGCGAGCTTCTTTACTAACCGTCGCATTGATAATCTTCAAGTAAGCATCGGCAAAATAATCAACGTCGTTAGCTTTCTCTGACATTGCTTTATCAAGTGCGTCAAATAGCGAAAAGATGTCTTCACACATTCCCATGCGCTCATCATTTTCGGCAACTTCGATGATCGGCTCGATTGGATAGGGATTGGCGACAGCTGCTGCTTGATCAAAGTAATTCGCACTGGAACCATTCATCAGCAACGTGCGGTTAACTTTGGCATCAATCAGTGAAACGTGCATAATCCCTTGATTATCATAGACATACTGCACGCCATACTTAGGTCGATGAGCCATCGTGTCATCGTGAATAATGAAGGTATTAAGTGGGTCACAATTGATAACACATGGCTGACCATTTTCATCTTGGTAGACATAAAAATAAGCCCGGCCATAGACCGAACTGTCTTTGGAGACTTCTGAACAGATGTCTTCGAAATTATTAATGTTTTCCCAATTCGTAATTGTCTTATCCGTCGTATCATCTGGAGAGTCAATCTTGACTGGTGTGCCAATAAAGAAGCCATTAAATGACGTGACTGCTTTCTTTGGGAAGTTGATGATTAACCGATTATCTGGCTTATAAGCAGCCTTGGGCGGACGATTGAGGATATCATGTTGCCCCTCAAAATAACGCCGGTCACGAAGATATTTGGGACGAATGTGCAGGCGATGGTAGTCAATTACCGCCAATAGATCGCCACCACTAATCTCCTCATCACTTGGAAAAATAAACATACCATTATGTGTAACCTGGACTTTATCTAAGAATGTGTTATCTAATTCTCTTGCTTCAATTGGTAATGCGATTGTTACCACCTCCTTTGCTGAATCCGTTGCATCAATTCATTCTCGAGCTTATGGAAAGCTTCATAATTTAAGACGTTTCTTTTAACATACTGATTAAGTAGAAAGTCAGAAGTCGCGTTAGCCAAGGAAAGTATGTTGACTTGACCTTTTGAATTTGTCCTTATCCATATCGGCTCCATTCCGCACCTCCTATAATTTCCAGCTGGCAATCGTTGCTCTTGGACGGAACATGTACATGCAAAAGTACCGACCAGCATCCATCGAGTGATCATGCTGCTTAACTGGCTTATCTTCGCCACGCTCAGCCGCTTTATCATCCCAAATATAACTGGCAAACTCCTTGAATACATTCGGTAGATTAGGTGTGAACTTAATCTTTCCTGTATTCATGGCTGACTGCATGACACGAATGCCATCAAGCACGTCATTATTCGCCTTAACAACGTGATAACCGATTTGTCTAAGCTTGGTAATGAACGAAGCTGCGGATGGGTCAACGATAATCGTAGGTTTTAAACCATTTAGAAAGTCCACCATGTCATGAGCATACTGATCATCCGATTTCTGCCGTTCCTGACCGTTAGCACGACCGTCGTAGTAGTATTCTTTAACTAAATACCAAGTCCCCAAAGAAAAGCCCCACAAAAGGAAAACTGTGGGGTTTAACGTGCCATAATCACATGAAACGTAATATTTACTATATTGCTTAGGCGGATCATTAACCACCATCGTATTCTTATCAAAGTTATCATAGATAATGCCATTCGCTAAAACCCATAATCCCAAGATAAAGCGTTGATAAAACACGCCGGAATAACTCCGATAGTAACGATCCTTAACTGCCTTAGATAATGACGGATTGTCATCCATTATGAAATGGATGTGAAGCGCACGATGTTTCTCTAATTGATCCAGCCATTCCAATTTGAACCAGTGATACGGCCCATCTGGGTTGCAGTTAAACCATAGCTTACCGCCATCAACAGACACACGACCAGTTGCTTGATTAACAAATGATTCAGGCATTAAGGCAACTTCATCAAAGAAGAACCCGGCTGCCGTTACTCCTTGCACGAGGTCTTGACTGCTTTCATCTTTGCCACCAAACAAGTAGAAGTAATTTATCCTTGATCCATAACTTATTTCGAGTAGATTATCAGCCCGCTTATCGTGGACCTTGTAGCCACGTCCTTCCAACATTCGCTTTAAAGGTGTGATTACGTTACGTCTCAAGGAGCCAATCGTCTTACCAGCAATTCCAAACTGCTCCTGGTCATAATTCGTCATCGACCAAAGAACATAACTCATCGACATAATCAGTGTCTTGCCAGCACGAATGGAACCATCACAAATGATGGCTTCTTTGTCCTCCCGATTAAGCCACTCAGGGTGTTGCTGTTCAACTTCATCGAGGCTTAATCCAGCGTCATAAACTTTGGGGTCTAACCACCAAGCTAGAACTTGCAATTGTTTGATAGAGAATGGTGAGTATTGAAACTGTGGAACTCTCATGACTTATCATCCTCTTTTTGCATCTGCTTAGCGGCTTGTTTGATAGCTTCCAAAAAGCTGTCCTTAGATTGGTTGTCATTTGTTGGCTCAGGCAGATACTCCAGGAGTTTTTCCATGGCCTTCTGCTTGTCATAAAGTTTCAAGACCGCCCCATTCTGACCAATGTGGACTTCGCTAATTAGTGAAGTATCAACCGAATCCTTATCTTTGAAGTAAACATACGATCGTTTGTATTGCTCACCAGTATCTGGATCAACTTCATCCTTATTACCGAAGTTGAGGTAAAGACCAATGTCTGCAAAAGCCTGTTTGGCATACTGAATAATGATGTCATTGGCAGTTAGATACAAGTCCTGTATTTGCTGATTTTTAAGCTCATTAAGCAGCTTCCTAATACTAGGCTTTACAAGGTTCTTTGGCCCTTCTACATTTGCAGTCTTGTAGTCAACGTGATACGCATTAATGTATGATTGAGTGGCATTATGATTCTGTAAATAATTGAGAGCAAAGAGTTTCTGCTTATCAGTCAAGTCGGCCTGTTCAACTTTTTCAACTGCTTTTTTGCTTGCAACACTTTTGGGACGCGTTGCAACGTTTTTCTTTCGTGTTGCATGTTGCGTTGCACTTTTTATTTCAGTGTTGCGTTGCCATTTTTCACGACTTTTATGAGACCGGAGAGTGGATGGCTTGCAACCAAACTTCCCAGCAATCTCTTTAAGCGTCAAATCTGTTGTTTCGTATTCATGTCTAATTGCCTGCCAATCCATCACATATCACCACACCTCAATTCTTGAAATTTATGTAC
>NZ_AZEI01000032.1 GCF_001436255.1 Lentilactobacillus rapi DSM 19907 = JCM 15042
TTATGTGCCTGAAAATTATTAAATATTATCTCCAACTATTGGGGTTCACTTCAAAAACGTTCATCAATGACTTTTTTAGCTTATGCTCCGGGGTCAAACCGGGTTTCGTCGCTCACTATTGTTCTTCATACCAAGTATAATGGAAGTTTCCTGGGCGGTCGACACGTTCATATGTGTGAGCACCGAAGTAGTCACGTTGTGCTTGCAACAAGTTTGCAGGAACAACTTCTGAACGATATGAATCGTAGTAAGAAACGGCAGCAGCCAATGATGGAACTGGTACGCCGGCCTTTGTAGCCAAGGCAACCACGTCACGAGCTGATTCTTGATACTTCTTGCAGATATCTGTGAAGTAAGGGTCAAGCAACAAGTTTTGAAGGTCTGGGTTCTTGTCGTAAGCATCGGTGATGTTTTGCAAGAAACGAGCTCGGATGATACAACCGGCTCTCCAAATCTTTGCCATTTCGCCTAACTTGATATCCCACTTGTATTGGTCTGAAGCAGCCTTTAATTGGTCAAAGCCTTGAGCATAACTCATTACTTTACCAAAGTAGAGGGCTTCACGAACCTTTTCAACGATTTCTTTCTTATCAAAATCAACGTCAGCTTTAGGCTTTGGAAGTACTTTAGAAGCAGCAACCCGATCCTTCTTGAACATTGAAATGAATCGTGCGTAAACGGCTTCAGTAATCACTGATTGATCGATACCGATTTCAAGGGCATCTTGTGAACTCCACTTACCAGTACCTTTGTTGGCACCACGGTCAAGGATCATATCAACGATTGGCTTGCTCTTGTCGTCACCCAAGTCATCTTTGTGAGTCAAGATGTCAGCGGTGATTTCGATTAAGTAACTGTCAAGTTCGCCCTTGTTCCAGTCTTTGTAAATGTCAGCTAATTCGTCAACATTGTAACCAGCAAGGTTTCTCAAAATGTTGTAACTTTCATCGATTAACTCTTCATCACCATATTCAATACCATTGTGGACCATCTTGACATAGTGACCAGCACCGTTAGGGCCGATGTAAGTAACACATGGTTCGCCGTCAGCAGGGGCCTTAGCAGCGATTTGCTTCAAAATTGGTTCAACCAAATCGTAGGCTTCTTTTTGGCCACCTGGCATTAGTGAAGGACCTTGTAAGGCACCAAGTTCACCACCGGAAACACCCATGCCGATAAAGTTGATTCCTGATTTATCAAGGCGGGCGTTACGAGCCATCGTATCGTGGAAGTTAGTGTTACCACCATCAATAAGGACATCGCCCTTATCAAGTAATGGAAGTAATTCGTCAATCACAGCATCAGTTGGTTTCCCAGCTTTAACCATCATGACAATTCGACGAGGGGTTTCAAGTGACTTAACAAAATCCTCAATCGTATAACTAGGAACAAGTTTCTTGTCTCCATGATCCTTCATAACTTCTTCGGTCTTAGCGCCGGTACGGTTGAAAATTCCAACGGTATAACCGCGACTTTCGATATTAAGGGCTAAGTTCTTGCCCATAACGGCCATTCCGACAACGCCGATATTTGCTTTTTGATCAGACATTTAAAAACCATCCTTTTCTTTTTAAGAATTACTACACAGTTAGTGTACCATCTCACAATTATAAAGTGAATAAAAAAGCACGCTAGAGTAGGAATTTGTTCAAGTAATTGCAAAGATTGTGAAAACACTCATACAAATTTTGAAAATGTTTTTCATAATTACTTATTCAATTTGTAAACCCATTCTCGGTGATCTCTTGCCAACAGTTCATCTGCAGAAACTGGTCCCATTGATCCTGGAATGTAATTAGGGAACATTGGTTGTTGAATATCCCATACCCGACGAATTTGGTCAACGAACTTCCATGCACTGGCAACTTCAGGCCAGCTGGCAAAGTTGGTACCATCACCCTTCAACACATCATGGATCAAACGTTCGTAAGGTTGTGGCGTTTCTTTGGTTCGCTTGGAATCTTCAAGGAATTGCAGGTTAACGGGTTCAGTATGGAATCCTTGTTCACTGTTTTTCGCATTAACCATCAATGAGAAGCCTTGATTTGGTTCGATGAAGATCGTTAAAACGTTGGCGTTTAATGGGGTACTGCCACTTTGTGGGAATGAGAAGATGTCCACGAGCGGCTTCTTGAAGACAACGTCCACACGAGTAAACTTGTCGGCCAATTTCTTACCAGTTCTGATATAGAACGGTGTTCCTGACCAACGATAGTTATCAAATAATAACTTGCCGGCAACAAAAGTTTCGGTATTAGAATCCTTTGGAACCCCGTCTTCTTGACGATATTCCTTAGAGTTACCAACACCACCATATTGGCCACGGACAAAGTTGGTTGATGCTTCAGCAACGTTGTATACCCGGAGACTTCGCAAAGCCTTCACTTTTTCTTGCCGAATATCGGTATCTTTAAATGCAACCGGTTGCTCCATCGCGAGCAAACTGACAATCTGCATAATGTGGTTTTGAACCATATCACGTAGCGCACCTGAGTTATCGTAATAACCGGCCCGCTCTTCAACACCAAGGTTTTCAGCCAAGGTAACTTGAATGTTGTCGATGTATCGGTTGTTCCAAAGGGCTTCGAAAATAGTGTTGCCAAAGCGAATGGCTTCAATATTTTGGATCATTTCTTTACCAAGATAATGGTCGATTCGGAAAATTTGATTTTCTTCAAATGCAGCACTCAATTCGTCGTTCAACTGTTTAGCTGATTCAAAATCACGACCAAATGGCTTTTCAATCACGAGTCGGTTGAAACCGCCATTTTCTGAGAGTAGGTGCTGAGTCTTGAGGTTCTTGGCAACGGTTCCAAAAAAGTTCGGGGCCATTGAGATATAAAAGACTCGGTTTCCACCTAAAGCATATTTCTTGTCCAATTCTGCTGATTTATCTTTTAAGTTTGCGTAATGACTAACGTTAGTCACATCATGGGTGACAAAGTAGAAATGACTGGCAAAATCACTGACCATCTTTTTGTTACTTGTTTCTTTAGCTACCGATTTTTCAACGATTTCTCGGTATTTTTCATCATCTATCTTGTGACGGGAAGTTCCAATCACGGCAAAATGTTCACGAATGTTTCCTTTTTCGTAAAGCTTTAACATCGCTGGATAAAGTTTACGAGTGGCAAGGTCACCAGTTGCTCCGAAGAGTACAATCAAAGAACGTCTTTCAGTTGGCAAAATGTTCACTCCTATCATTAAGTTAACTAAGTAATCTGATATGTCTATACCAGTTCGCTAACATTATATAACACAAATCTGCACAACAAAAGCGTATTGACGATGTAAATGAATATTATTTTCATAATGTGGCTTTTCAATTTTTGAATGGCTCTGTAGCAATGGTTTATTAAGAAATATATAAATGGGATTGACATTCCAGCACAATTTTTTTGAACCCGTTATAATGAAGTTTGCAAATTAAAGATTAGGAGTAAACAAGATGAAAAAATTTAAAATTATTGCCTTCTTTGCGGTTGTATTTTCAGTTTTAGTGGGGTTTGGCACTCAAGCTTCAGCGAGCAGCTCTCCTTCACTAAAGGTCAACAACGTCTATACGACTTCAAAGAGTGTTAGCGGAACGGCTACCAAGGGCGTTTCAATTATCGTGAGGACTCCCAGCAAAAAGGTGTTAACAACCACCACAGCGAATAGCCAAACTGGAAAGTTTAGCGCACCTCTGCATACAAGTGTCAAAGCAAATCAGAAACTTTATGTATATGCCCGTAAGTCTTCAACCTCATATTTCTATCGAATTATGATTGTTAAAGCTGCCAAATCAGCAGCCACGACTTCTTCAACTGCCAGCACCAGTAAAAGTTCCTCAAGCAACAAGATTACAATTGGTGAACCAACTGGTACTTGGAAGTCAGGTAACAACAATGGCTACACTGTCGTTACCAAGTTCAGTCAAGCAGGTGGATTAAACCAAGGCTTGTACAAGAATGGTCAATTCCAAAAGAAATTAATCAACTATGCAAATTACAAAGTGACAACTTATAGCAAGTCATTTTGGGGAATTACCTACCGGCAACGCGGCCACAAGAACTATGAAAAGTTCTACTTGAGATTTACTGACAACACCCATTTCATTATTGTTAATAAATCCAACAAGGCTGTCAAAGTTCAATATGGCAACTCACCAGTTCATTATTACAAGTTCGGATTGGAAAAATAAATCACTCATTAGCTATTTGAGGAAATTGGGACGAATGGCGATTTGATCTCAGAATTTAAGCGAAAAAAGTAATGCATTCGAGTTTTTGAATGCATTATTTTTTTGGGCTTAAATGGCCGGTCTTTTTCGTATGCAGAATCGACTGTATAAGCGAGTGGGGCAAAAATTCCAATACAGGATATTTGAAGCAGTCGCTCATACAAGCTAATTGACTCATAATAGTTGTTCTTTTCCCTCATAATATGCGAGAATAGTTAGGGATGTTGATACGATTATTGAATACTGTTGAAGGGACTGATTAATTGTTTAAGAAAAGGAGCGAAATACGATTTAATTCCGTCATTATTTATTCCCTTATCCTAAACGCTGGCGCCTCATTCATGTGGCCGCTTGTCACTGTTTACATGCATAACTACTTACATAAGTCACTCACTTTGGCTGGGTTTACGTTGTTGGCAATGTCGGGCTTTATGATGCTTGGAAATTATTTAGGTGGGTATTTATTCGACCGGTGGTCCCCATATCTATCGACGATCATCAGCGTGTTAATTTCAACTTCAGCAATTGTTGCCTTGATCTTCTTCCATGACTGGCCGATGTTTTCGATCTTGCTGTTATTTGTGGGCTTCGGGGATGGTTCGTGCATGACCTTGTTGAACTCCTACGCCGCAAGTATCAAAAGTCGGTCAACCCGAGCGATTTTTAATATTCTGTATATCGGGCAAAATGTCGGGATTGTGATTGGAACATTGATGGTCGGGTTCCTGCTGAAGCACGGCGTGACGGTTGTGTTTATGGTGACGTCGTTATTTTACGCGGCACTATTGATCATTACCTTGATTGATTTCAACGTTGAAGTTGATCGGAGAATTCCTGATAAGGCAATCACCCGCGGGGCACCGCCAGAGATCAATGTGAATAAAATGGTGCTGGCCATTTGTGGGGTTGTCCTGGCAGTCTACTTAGCATACGCATTGTGGGAAAGTGTTGTGCCAGTTCATATGACGAATCTGCACATTCCATTTGAAAATTATAGTTTGCTATGGACATTAAACGGCTTGATGATCGTTTTTGGTCAGCCATTTGTCAATCGGGTTAGTACCCGGATTAAATTGAGTACCCAGACATACGTTGGTTCAATGGTGTTCGCTGCCTCATTTATCTGTTTAATATTTGCCAAGACTTATCCGGCATTCATTTTAGTGATGGTGATTACCACGTTGGGCGAAATGATTGGATTCCCGGGAATCCCAGCCTGGATTGATAGCCTGTCGACCCCTCAGCAGCGGGGAAAATTCCAAGGCATGTATAATTTGTTCATGTCTTGTGGTCGGGCAGTCGGGCCATTGTTTGGTGGCTTGATTCTTGACTTTGCTTCTTACCGAGGTTTGTTCATGCTGGCGGCGGGGTTGATTATTATCTTTATGGTGATTCTGATGGTTGTTAATCGAAGTCGGGAATTGACGAAATGAGACTGGAACAATCGGCGTTTTGATCCCAGAATTTAACGAAAATAACCAATTATTCCTAGTGTCGGAATAATTGGTTATTTTCGTTAAATGGCCGGAATTAGCCGTTTGGTGCAGCTTTTATCCAAGTGTCGGGGGCTCTACGCTAAGAATTACCGATTGGAAATTAACATAGATCTCAGTCTCATTTTTATAAATATTAACTTTGCTTGAGCAAGTCGTAAATCCGTTCAACATCCCGCCCAGTTCCACGTAATTCGTAATCTGCGAGGAACGGGACGTTGAATTCAGATGCGTATCGTTTGGCGGTGAGACAATATTGTTCGTTGAAATTTTTATTGCCGCTGCCGACAATTCCGTGACACAACGACGCATTTTTTGCGTAACCGATGTATTCCCCCAGGGCATTGGTCATGAGCTCCTTAACGCCGTTGTCGATGCCATTGCCACCATCCAAGTAGGTTGGGACAAAAGCAAAATATGGGTCGGATTCATCGGCAAAATCCGTTTGTTCAGAAATTTCTTTTAACTGAACGACGGGATTTTGACTGTCCTGATCGTGCATTCCCGCCGCATAATCAGCCAGTTTCTTAACAAATGAACGGGTATTTCCCTCAATTGAAATAAATAAAATTTTGATTGGACTCAAGATGTCCCTCCTCAATATATGTGAGCGGATCCAAGCGATTAAAGCTGAAAGGGGTTACTCTCCCAAAATCCTGACTTTGAAAATTCGGGGACGATTCAGGCTGGTTGCTTAGAACAGCTATCCTAAAATTCATATGCCTCACAATAACTGTACCGATTGTTGAACAAGTTGGCAAGTTCAATCTTTTCGATGACCTTTTAAATGACTAGATGCGTGTTTTGCGGGTTCCCTTTCTTGGGGGAACAGCTTCATAAAGCCGGCACCGATGATTAGCAATAGGACAATGAGCGAACTGCCAATTGACAGCCAGGTACCGAGTTTTAAGCCAGGAGTCGTGTAGTGGAAATGAATGCGGTGAACGCCAGCTGGGAGTTTTGCACCCACAAATCCCTTATTAACAACGAAGGTTTTGGCTTGATTGCCGTCAATGGTCAGTTTCCAACCACTTGAGTAAGGGATGGAGGTGACTAAAGTCGTGGCTTGGCGATTATTCGCGGTTCCAGTGACATTATTTTGATGGACATTCAGATGTTTTAATCCCGTTTGTTTGAGGTGGGCCATCTGCTTGTCGTATGACTGGTTATATGGCATTGCGATCAGCTTAACTGACTTGAACTTGATGTTTTTAATCTGATTAAAGTTCAACTTGATCGTCTTTCGGGCACTCTTGGAATAGCCCAAGTTCAAGACCATGCTGTGAATTTGACGATAGTTGGAAAGGTTATCTTTGTCATATTGAGCATAGCCGTTATGGAACCCTTTCGCTCGGGCATCGAATAGGTACCCGCCAAACGTTGGCTTTAACAAGTCGTGACGGGCAGCGTTAACTTTGGCAAGCCTTGAATAGAGCTTGTTTTGTAATAGAAATTCATTTTCGTACCATTTGTTGTGGTCCGCAACGGTTCCATCAGTTTGTTTAATGCCATCGAGAACGAGAAACAGTTCTGCATTCTTAGTTTGCTTGGGTTTATTGATTGTCAGGGAATAATCGAAAGGCTTGCCGGTCACATCGGAAGTCATCTTTTTCAAGCCGTTCTTGTTTTCATATTCATTGTTTTCAAGAATCATTTTGTTGGTTTCCAATAGTGCCTTCGTTTTTTGAAGGTTGGCTGATAAGCTCACTTGTGCGTGGGGCTGGTCAATGACTTTATCGGCATCTTGATCGCCTAAAATTCCTAATCGATACTTAGTTAATTGCCGGCCAGAATCAATCACCTTGGTTTCATCGACCTGCACTTTATATTTTAGATGATGACTTGGAGATTTGTACGTGAGTGGATTGGTGTTGTATTGATCCTTGTTAACCACTGCACCTTGAGTCATCACCCGCTCCCGATCAACTGCGTTTAACCGGTTGAATTGGCTTGGTGAGACCGTTTTAGTTTGTGAGTAGACCAGCGGTAGCGCATTATTAGTTTTATAGATGGCTGTTCCATCCATATTCTCAATCGCTGGCACGGCGTTCACTCTTGGCTTAGCCTCAAACGTCTTGATTTTTCCGTTTTTATCGCGGACAGGCTTGTAGCCATAGGGGAGCGTCGGTGCTTTTTTGGTATTTGCTTTAGCAAAAATGTATTTGACACCCAGCAGATCGTTGAAGGCGGTTCGATAATCGCCTTGGGCAATGGGCGTGTTCATTGAGAATTGACTGTTGCCAACGGCTTGAGAGAATTTGCCAAGGTAACCATTTTGAAGCGTTAGATAAACAGACTCGTCATTGACCCCGGTGTTCATCGAAAGGTCGGTGTTTGTATTGGTGTAGTTAGCTAAGTTCTGTAGATGCTCATTGTAATGGTATCGGGGTGCTTTAGATGTTCGGAAGAAACCTGGTTGGTCTTTCAGGTAGTTGTTGGCGCCATTAAAATAATCTTGTTCAAATCTGGTGGGCAAGTCACGGTTCATTTGCTGAATCGCTAAATTACTGGCGTTAGGACTATAGATCCCGATAATGTTACTACCGATATTGAGCATGAAAACACTTAGGATGACCAATTTCTTGGTCGAACTGCTCCAGTTGAAGAAGAAGGCACACAGAACGACAATAACGGTTGCTAATAAAAATCCGTAGGTTACAAAGTCGTGCCGCTGAAGGTTCATTAAGAAACCATTTGATGCCCAAACCAAAACAATCAATAAGGCACCTGCACCTGTGAACCAGCCGACATCTCTTCTGGTGAAGTGATCCAAGTTATCCATGAAAATGACTGTTGCGATCCCGAAAATAATATTTCCTAGTAAGACCCACCGGTTCGATGGTGTCGACAAAGCGTTCATGACCGCCCCGAATGCGGGAATGAGAATCCCAATGCAAACGATGACTAAGCCAATGTTATTCCAGAGATAGGTTTTGAAGTGACGGAGCATGTAGACGAGGCCGAGAAATGAAACTGACGAGATGCCGATGACCAGCCAGAAGTTCATCGCCCGCCCAGTTGGTAAGATTGAATCGATGATATTTAAGTAATATTCCGGTGGAAAGACTTTTAAGCCATTAGCAAAATTGTCCGTGATTCGAGTTGAACCAGTAGCGAGAATAATTGTCGGGATGAAGACAATTGCTGACATTCCAAGCCCGAGGACAACTGAGACAATGAGCTTGCCAAGGGATTTGAAGAAATGAAAGTCAGGATGCTTCCACAGGCTGGCGCCCTTGATAAGGGTGTAGAAGATGGCACCAATTCCTAAAATCCAGGCGAAGTAAAAGTTACCTAAGAAAACAAGGAAGACAGCAAAAATCAGTGGCAGCCATGATTTGTTAGTTAAGACCCGATCGATGCCGTAGCAGAGTAACGGGAAGAAAATTAGCGGCAGAATAAAGAAGGGATGATGAAGGCCGGTTGCCAGGGCATAACCGTTAAAAGTGTAAGCTATGGCCCCGACGACCTTACTGAACTTTTTGAATTTATACGTTGACGCGTAAAGCAGAAAGGCTAAGCCAGATGCATACATGCGTAAGAATACGAGAAAGGCAAAACCGGTTTCGATCTGGCTCTTGGGGAATAGGATGATCAAGTAGTTGAATAGGTCACCAACCACATAGTAGGAAAAATTGGTTAATTGATCGGATCCTAGGCTGATGTTCCAAGCCCAGTGAGTAAAGCCACCACCAGGGTTATTCAGGAACGAGGCAATCATATGCCTGAACTGAACCAAAATGGGATAGTGTTGTGCTAACCCGTCCAGTTCCCAAATCATTGAGCGGCCAGTCATGAATAAGCACCCAACAAGAACACAAATCAGTGCGACAAATAGCACCGAATAGGTGATCCATGCGGGTGTTTTTTGCCAAACTTTTTTCAAGTGAAACCCTCCTAAAAAATAAGTGAGTGAAGTAAAGCGGTTAGAAACTGGAGCCTAAGTCTCCTTCTGCGGAAATCCCTGGTTTTGGGATTTTTGCAGAAGGTGCTTAGGTGGAAGTTTCTGCTTTACGGAGCTGTCCTAAAATAAGTGAGTGAAGTAAAGCGGTTAGAAGTCGGAGTGTAAGTTTCCGCCGAGAGAAATTCCCGATTCCGGAATTTTTCTCGGTGGTGCTTACATGCAGGTTGCTGCCGAAGGTGCCCCCTCACCCAAGCAGAAATAATATGTAAAAAGGCTGACCAGAAGTCTATGTCTTGGTACAGCCTTATCAGATTGGACTATTTGGATTCATCCTCATCGTTTGTTTTTGCTGGTTGATGCTTGGTAACTTCAAACCAGTTGATAAACGAATTTTCATAATCAATAATTTTAAAGTCAAAGTTCTCAAATGAGATGATATCGCCTGCCTTGATATCAGGATAATTATCAAGGAAGTATCCGGCAAGGGTAACAGCGTCCGAAGTCGTAAACTCAGGGAAATCAGCGTCAAAGTAGCGTTCAAAATCATGGGTTGTCAACTTACCATTGACTTGATAGGTTCCGTTAGGCTGTTTGAAAATGTACTCAGTAAATGAAGGATCGATTTCATCCCTGACAGTTCCAAATAGTTCTTCGTAGATATCTTTGTCAGTGATAATTCCAGACGTGCCACCGTATTCATCGACAACAACGACGATTGGCGTCCGTTTATCGATCATTTGATGCAAAACATCCGTAATAGGTGTCATCTCAGGAGTCGTCGAAATATCTCGAAGTAACCGGTCAACTTTAATTGTTGAATCCACTTGGGATTGGCGAATTAAATCATAGACATAAACATAACCTAAAATCTTATCTTTGTTATTATCAGCAACAACTGGAATTCGGCTGAATTTCTTTTGTAGGTAAACTTGAACGGCTTGCTTGACGGTTGTTGTAATATCAATGACAACCAGTTGAGTTCGGTCGATCATGATGTCTCTGGCAACCTTATCGTTTAATTGGAATGCCCGTTGCATATATAGGTAGTCATTTTGTTCCAATTGACCACTTTTAACGGCGTTCCGAGATAAATTAAGGATTTCTGCCTGTGAGAAGGATTCGTCATTTTCGTTGGCAACCTGCAAGCCCAACATCTTCACGATTCCGTTGGCCGAAATGTTGAGCAACCAAACGAATGGGTAAAAGATGACATGGAAATAGTGAAGGGGCGTTGAAATAAAACTCAACACTTTAAGGGGCATATCAATACTGATGTTCTTAGGAACAATTTCAGTTAAAACAACTTCCAAATAAGTTAAAATAATAATTCCAAGGACCGCCCCGACCGCATGAGCAGTGGTTGGATCAATCGGTGAGTTGTGGATCTCCATGACGTCGACTAAAATTGTGACGACAAATGACTCACCCAAATAACCTAAAATGATCCCGGCTAAACTAACCCCAACCTGTGTCGTTGACAAGTATTCATTGAGATTGGTAACCATGTGGATTTCTCTGTCTAGTTTTTTGATTCCCTTGGCTTTTTTGCCTTTACTTTGAATCAGATCTTTTTTGCGTTCCTCCAATGCACTTGCTCTTGTTTGAACCAGCGCAAATTCACTGGCCACGAAGAATGCCGCAAAGAAGAAGGTGACAATTACAATCAATAGGTTAGTCAGTATCTGGCTATCTCCCAAAATTCATTTCCTCATTTCAAATAATAATAGTAATACACATCTTGTAGCTTACAGATTAACTCTAATTATACGCCCGAACAAGAGAATTTTTAAGTGGTTTGAGGATTATTGAAAATTCTCTGGAACTTTTTTCTTAATATTCCCGTGAAACAGTGCTAGGCTAGTAATAGATACAAAATAAGGGGATGTAGGTTATGGCTGAAAAGGTCAAAGAAAGTGCAGCAGAGAAAAAAGCCGATGAAGCAGAACGTGAAACCGACAAGAAGTTTGAGTATTCGGATGACGATGTCAAAAAAGCGGTCGACCTTATTGAACAAAAAGGCTATGTCACTAAAAAAGATTTCGCAAAGATGGATGACGACGATTGGACAAAGGGATTTGCCGACCGAATCGATAAAGTCTTCCAAAAGAGCGATGAAGATCCTTATATTTACTTTGAAAAATTTGACTTCGCAGGCGGCGACATTGACTCCATTATTTGGAACATGGACGTCATCAAGTCACGTGATGAAGCTTTAAAGAAGTTGTCAGAAATTTTGAATAAAAAAATTGTTAGATAGTTACAAATAGATGTAATTATGTAAAGGCTCCACCATCAAGATCTTTGGATTTTGATGGTGGAGCTTTTTGGATCACTGGGTTATTGGGGCCCGTTTGATTCTTTAATGGTAAATAGGCTACTTTAAATGCCGAATAACCTTAAAATTCCTTCAAACCATACAAAAAAATGTGTTTTTACACAGTTATTTTGTACAATTAAAATAAAGTGAGGTGTTGATCAGATGGCCGAGATTAATTTAGCCGAGGTGAGTTCCGAACATGGGCTTAGCGACGCGCAAGTCAAGCAGCAAATCCAAGCTAATCATAAGAATACAGCCGAACAATCGCTTACTCGAAGCGTCAAAGAGATTTTTCGCGACAATATTTTGACACTATTTAACCTGATCAACGTTATTTTAGGTACCCTGGTATTTTATACCGGCAGCTACAAAAATTTGTTATTTCTCGGTATTGCGATCTTTAACACCGCAATCGGGATTATCCAAGAAATCCGTTCTAAGCGCCAAGTTGATAAGATGGTGCTGCTCGCTGAGGGCAAAATCAATGTGATTCGAAATTCAAAACCAGTTCCGATTCTACCAGAAGACATTGTCCTTGGAGACGTCATCTCCCTTGGCCGTGGCGACCAAATCCCTGTCGATGGCAAAGTGCTGGCCAGCCGCGGAATGGAGATTGACGAATCTCCCATTACCGGTGAATCCGAAACGATTGTCAAACAGCCGGGTGATCGACTGACCTCAGGAACTTTTTTGGTTGGCGGATCTGGCAAAATGCTAGTCACCAAAGTTGGCGCCGATACATTTGTTAATCACATTTCTAATGAAGCCAAAAAGGGTGAAGACACTTCAAGCATTCTCTTAAACACAATTAACCGGATCATCAAAGTGTTAACTTATGTCATCATTCCACTTGGAATTATTCTCTTTGTGGCTAAATTATATGGTGGCACTGGCGTTAACCGAGCGATCCTCGGCTCAGTTGCCGCGATGATTGGCATGATTCCGGAGGGGTTGGTGCTGTTAACGTCAATGACTCTAGCAGTTTCTGCGATGCATTTGGCAAGAAAGAAGACGCTGGTGCGAGACTTGCCGGCAATTGAAACCTTGGCGCGAGTTGACGTGATTTGTTTAGACAAGACGGGAACCATCACCAGTGGAGATTTGAAATTCGTTGACGCCATCCCGACGGCGGAAGTTACTGCTGACCAGCTGAAACAAATGATTGCCGGGATCACATACAGTACCGGCGATAATAACGAAACGGCCCGGGCGATTACCAATGCGTTAACTGATCCTGGATGGCAGGCCGAAGAGATCGTGCCCTTTTCTTCAGAACGAAAATGGAGTGGGGTGGGCTTTGAAGATGGTCATCACTATGTATTTGGAGCCCCACAGTTTATTTTCAAAGACTTATCAAACAGCTTAAAAGCAAAAGTGACCGGCTATGCCAAAGAGGGCTATCGAGTACTGGCAGTTGCTCAAGTCGACGAATTGGCAGCTGACAAGCCATTAGCTGATCCTCAACTAATGGGATTGGTACTGATATCTGATGTCATCCGGCCCAATGCGGCCAACACGTTTCAGTACTTTCGGAATCAAGACGTGGAGATCAAAGTGATTTCTGGGGACGATCCGACAACCGTGTCAACAATTGCCCAAACCGCGGATATTCGCAATGCTGAACACGCAATTGACATGTCGACTGTTAACGACGAGGCTGATTTTGGTAAAATCGCTCAAGAAAATACGGTGTTCGGCCGGGTAACGCCTGACCAGAAGAAACGGTTAATTAGTGCCCTGCAAGCCCAAAAACATACGGTTGCGATGACTGGTGACGGTGTTAACGACCTGCTGGCACTTCGCCAAGCTGATTGTGGGATTGCAATGGCTTCCGGGAGCGAAAGTACGAAGAGTATCGCTGACTTCGTGTTGATCAATTCTAATTTTGACGCAATGATCGATGTGTTGAAGGAAGGCCGACGGGTCATTAATAACATTGAACGGGTTGCCTCAATGTATCTCATCAAGACAATGTATTCTGTTGCACTCTCGTTTATTTTCCTGTTTATGACGATGGGCTATCCGTTTGAACCGATTCAGCTGACCCCGATTACGTCGCTCATGGTTGGTATTCCATCCTTCTTCTTGGCGCTGGAGCCTAATTTTTCCAGAATTACAAATCAATTTATGAAACAAGTGCTGATTATTTCGACGCCAGCCGCAATTTGTATTGTTGGCTATATTTTGGTGATTGAAATTGTTGGGTCATTCTTTGGCCTGCAGTATGAATTCACGTCAACACTCTGCGTTCTTTTGACGGGGGCCATTTGCTGGTTGGCGTTGGTGATGGTTTCCCGTCCATTGAATCGGCTTAAAGTGGGGATGGACGTACTCGTTCTGGCCGCATTTTTAGCCATCATTGTCTTCTTCAACAACATATTCTCCCTGGTTTCATTCTTTGATAAGGATATTTGGCTGTACGCGGTTCCGCTGATTGCGACAGCCTACCCACTGTATATGTTCTTACAAGGGGTCATTTCAACCTTCCTAACGCAACGGGAAAAGCGAAGAGCTCGGAAAAAGAGATCCTAATGTTGGCGGCGCAGTTCAGGCCAGTTTTGGTTAAGCAAGCTTAGCAGGTTACCATTTAGTGAAGCTTGTTTTTTATTTGCTTCCAGCTAGTCTTTAAAACTAGATAATATGGTATAATAAAACCAAGGGAGTGATTTCATGAGCTACGACGCAGAACAATATGAACAATGGGAACAGAAACTAAAGAAGGTGGAGTTGCCATTATGGTCAGAATTGCCTAATTTCTCGCTGTACATGGATCAGGTGACTGCTCTGGTGAATGACACACTGGGACCGATTGGAATTGATCAGGTGACCCCAGCAATGATTAATAATTACGTCAAGCACAAGGCGATCATGGCACCCGTTAAGAAAAAGTATCAAACCATGCAGATTGCGGACGTAATTTTAATTAGCTTATTGAAGCCGGCCTTTTCACTGGCAACCATTCGTCACGGGATTGATCAAGTAACCGCCAATATTTATCCGCAACAAGCCTACGATAGCTTCGTTAAGCGGCTGATGTTCTCATTTAAGAACATCGATGGCAGAAATAACGGCCGGGCGATTGAAGAAAAAAATTTGAACGATAAATTAATGCAAGTTGCTGTAAATGTCATCATTGATCGGGTTCAATCAGAAAAACTGTTGGAAATTATTGAAAAACCATTAACTAAAATCGAAAAGTAGTGAAAGCGTTCACATGTTAATTTGTGTAATCGTTTTCATTAAGGAGGGGCCTGAATTAAGGACTCCTCCTTTTACTTTCCCTGTTACCATAGGGTTTGAACGCTTACTGAAAACTTTTGTGATTTTTTGAACAAAACTATTTACAATTCAAAAAATCGTGATAGTATTGTAATTGTGAAATTGATAACAAACATATTTTCATTGGAGGCAAGCAATGATTGAAAACAAAGTAGCAGAAAAGAAAGCACCAAAAACTGAAGGCAAGACTGACGTTGATACAATGATTAACGGTTTAGTTTCAAAGGCGCAAAAAGCACTTAAAATCATGGACTCATTTGATCAAGAGAAAGTTGATCACATCACTCACGAAATGGTGATGGCTGGTCAAGATAAGCACATGGAATTAGCTCAGATGGCTTATGACGAAACCGGCCGTGGGGTTGCTGAAGACAAAGCAATTAAGAATATGTATGCCACCGAAGAAATCTGGCACAGCATCCGTAACCACAAGACCGTTGGCGTTATCAAGGATGATAAGGAGCGCCAATTAATTACCGTTGCTGAACCTCTTGGTGTCCTTGCAGGAATCACGCCTGTAACCAACCCAACTTCAACTGCATTGTTTAAATCAATTATCTCGATGAAAACCCGAAACCCAATTATCTTTAGTTTCCATCCCCAAGCATTGAAATCATCAATTGCAGCAGCCAAAGTTGTTCGCGATGCCGCAATTGCCGCCGGCGCTCCTGAGGGCTGTATCCAATGGATCACTGAACCAAGTATTGAAGCAACTGATAAGTTAATTAATAACCCAGGAGTTGCCAGCACGTTAGCTACTGGTGGTCCCGGCATGGTGAAGGCCGCTTATTCTACTGGTAAACCAGCCCTTGGTGTTGGTCCTGGTAATGGCCCGGTTTATATTGAAAAAACGGCTAATATTCTACGGGCAGTCAACGATTTGGTTCTTTCAAAGACCTTTGATAACGGGATGATCTGTGCGACTGAAAACAGTGCCGTTATTGATACTGAGATCTACGATGAAGTGAAGGCCCAACTCGTTAAGAACGGTGTTTACTTTGTTCCAAAGAATGAGCACCAAAAATTATCTGACGCCATGTTTGATCCAAAGCGTGGCAGTGTTCGTGGTCCAATCGCTGGTAAATCAGCCAAAGGGATCGCAAAGCTGGCAGGGATTAAAGTGCCAGCTAACACGAAGGTATTGGCTGCAGAAATTACTGGCGTTGGCCCAAAGCACCCACTTTCAGCTGAAAAATTAAGTCCAGTGATTAGTGTGTACCGGGCAAAAACGCAGCAAGATGCATTTGATATTTGTGAAAAGCTGCTCAACTTTGGTGGCCTTGGCCATACTGCTGGGATTCAAACATTGGATGACGATGTTGCCCTCAAGTTTGGTATCAAGATGAAAGCGGCCCGAGTCCTTGTTAACACACCAGGTGGCCTTGGTGGGGTTGGTAACTTGTACAACGAAATGACGCCATCATTGACATTGGGAACTGGCTCATGGGGCGCAAACTCAATTTCTCACAATGTGACCGATTACGACTTATTGAACATCAAAACTATCGCAAAGAGACGAAATAATATGCAATGGATTAAGTTACCACGGGTTTACTTCGAAAAGACTTCTATCAGATACCTCGACGACATGCCAGGTATCAACAAAGTGTTCATCGTAACCACCCCAGGAATGGTTGAACATGGCTACGTTGATACGGTCTTAGATGAATTGAAGCGACGACCAAATGAAATCGAATATTCATTGTTCTCAGATGTTGAAACGGACCCAACCACCGATACAGTCGAAAAAGGGGTTCGTCAAATGCGGGCATTCCAACCTGATACCATCATTGCTTTAGGTGGTGGGTCACCACTTGATGCCGCTAAGAATATGTGGTTGTTCTACGAAGACCCTAAGACAAGTTTCTTCGGTGCCAAGCAGAAGTTTATTGATATCAGAAAACGGGCCTATCGTTTCCAGAAGCCTCGTAAGGCGCAAATGATTGCTATTCCAACCACCTCAGGGACTGGTTCGGAAGTTACCCCATTCGCGGTTATCACCGATTCAAAGACTCACGTTAAGTACCCATTGGCCGATTATGCGTTGACACCAGATGTTGCCATCGTTGACTCACAATTTGTGGAAACTGTACCAAAGGGAACGGTTGCTGCATCAGGTCTTGACACACTTTGCCATGGAATTGAATCATATGTTTCAACAATGGCTTCTGATTACACACGACCATTGTCATTGCAAGCAATCAAGCTGGTATTTGAGAATTTAACTAAGTCCTATAATGGTGACACGCATGCCCGTGAAGAAATGCACAATGCAGCTACTTTAGCAGGGATGGCCTTTGGAAATGCCTTCCTGGGAATCACTCATTCAGTTGCTCACAAGCTTGGTGGTGAATTTGGCATTACCCACGGAATTGCAATTGCAATCACGGTACCGCACGTTATCCGCTTCAATGCCAAGTTGCCAGAAAAGATTGCCGTATGGCCTAAGTACGAGTATTTCCGGGCTAACAAAGACTATGCCGATATTGCCCGATACATTGGCATTCAAGGGAAAAATGATGAAGAATTGATCGAAGGATTAGTTCAGAAATTTATCGAATTGGCTCATTCAGTTGGTGTCACTCTGAGCTTAAAGGCTCAAGGCGTTGACAAGGCCAAGTTCGAAGCATCATTGGACCGCCTTGCAACACTCGCATACGAAGATCAATGCACCACAGCTAATCCAAAGGAACCATTGATTGCTGATCTCAAGCAGATTATGATTGATGATTATGATGGAAAAGATGTAGAGCGTGACTAAGCCGGTTTGATCCCGGAGCATAAATAACGTCCCCAATAATGAACGGTCTTTGTTCATTGTTGGGGACGTTGTTTATGTAGTAGGGATCAGGCTTATGGGAACGTGTTTATTCTAGATAAGGGAGAAATAAACGCGTTCCCACAAACCCACTTCTGCAATATTGCGAAATTTCGGGTGATCTCAGGACGCCACAGACAATCTTGGAGTGGTCCATTCTTCCAGATGACGGGAAATCAACTTTTTAAAAAATAGATTATAATGAAATAACGATAACAGCTAACAAGGGAGCGAGCACATGATATCCGGACTAAGACAAATCAGAGAATTCGTTCAACAACAGCTTGGTTATGAAACCACCGGTCACGACTATACGCATATTGAGCGGGTGGTGAGTTTGGCCAAGCTCATTTTAAAGGGTGAGGATGCCGATGAATCGTTGGTGGTGATTGCTGCCTATTTACATGATGTGAGTGATGACAAAGTGACTACTAACCCTGAGGCTAAACGTCAGGCGATTGTTGCCCAGCTCAAGAATGTTGGTTATGATGACCCATTTATTGAAAAAGTGTTTGAAATTATCGATAACATGTCCTACAGTGCTAATTTGAAAACACATCATCAATTATCACTGGAAGGCCAAATTGTACAAGATGCCGATCGTTTGGACGCCATTGGGGCAATTGGGATTGCCCGCACGTTCTACTTTGGCGGTCATTTTGGCGAGACGATGTACAACCCACGAATAATGCCGCGAAAAGGCATGGATAAAGCTGAGTATCGCAAGCAGGGGACGGTCATTAATCATTTTTACGAGAAATTATTCAAACTCAAAGACCAAATGAACACGCCGACCGCCAAACAAATTGCGGAACATCGTCAACAAGTCATGCAAGCCTTTGTCAATGAGTTTGTCGATGAATGGAACGGAACTAAATGATCCGGAAAATGAAATTCATGAGGCTTGAAATTAACAGATTAAACAGTGAAATAACCAGTACAATCATCGTGAAATGGCTTAGCAGCGCAGAAAAACCCGCTGCTAATGGGGTGACTGAAATAATAATTGTCAGGCTAACTAGGGAAACGACTGCCTGCAAAAGCCCCTGGCTGGCGTTTTCATAATCGGCTGGGCTCAGGTCAAAGCCGCCAATACAAATGTTAGCTGCGATGACCAGAAAAACTAGCATTGAGACCCAGCTGAATTCTGGTACGGTAAAGTTTAGTTGATTGAATGACTGCTGGGCCGTGACAATGAGCGATTGGTAAACTTCTGGAATTGTGTATCTTGCAAGCCCTAAAGTTGCCAAGCAACATCCAAATATGGGGGCAACCCCAATAAACAGGTTGCCCATATTTTGGTAAAAGTTGCGCTGGTTCCACGTATGGTGAACGTACCCCAATGCAGGATTATCACTGGTAGGAATGCGAATTAACCGGAATTGATCGATGTGATGACCAAAAACCAGTGCCATCAGCAGGTGGCTGGCTTCATGAATGATGACGCCAAGAAAGCCAAAGCCAATCTGGCCAGGAGTCCCAAAATGGTTGGCAATCTGTTGCTTGGTGTTACGATTAATTGCCGAAAGCAGATAGATAAAAAGAAATGGCACTCCGATCAATAATCCGAGTACCAAACAAATATTGATTAAAATTGCATTGATCATGAGCTATTCCTTTATGTCAGCAAACTTGCCGCCAACTAAATCGACCAGTTGCTGAGCATCGACTTTGACAGAACGACCAATTTGACCGGATGAAACAATGATTTCACCCATTTCTTTGGCTTCTTGGTCAATGTAAATGGGATAGTGAAACTTCTCCCAAATACCAATTGGCGTGTTGGCACCATGCTGATAACCGGTTGTCTTGAGTAGATCCTTGAGCGGGACCATGTTGACTTTCTTATTGCCGGAAACTTTGGCGAGCTTCTTTTCGTCAAGATGTTCGTCAACGGGTACCACCCCAACAACTGGCCCAGTTTTCTTACCTTCCAACACGAGGGTTTTAAAAATTTGGTGTTCATTTTGATCGACGTGGTCCACGCTGATCTGTTCAACATCGCCCTCTTTGTGAGTTGGAAATTCCATCTGCACAAACGGAATTTGATGCTTATCCAGAATTTGTTCGACTAATGTTTTGTGAACTTTTTTATTTTTCTTTTTTGCCATTTTAGACCCACCTCACGAATAGTTTATCACATCAGAATATCGAATTCTGTCTGAACGGATTGAAAATATCTGTTATACTCTTAAGATAACAGATCAATTGGACGATTTATAAGGAGCAGCAATGACTGATTTAGTGTATCGCACCATCATGAAAGACTTAAAGGACAGGATTCAGGCCAACGAATTCGAATCCAAACGATTGCCTGATGAGCGCAGCCTGAGTGAATCTTATGGTGTCAGCAGAAGCTCGATTAAGCGGGCCTTAAATGTTTTAGCAAATCAAGGCATTATCTTTAAGAAGCGGGGATCCGGCACGTTTATTAACCCACTGTATCAGAAGAATCAGACAATCTTTCAATATGAAGGATCAAATTTGGGGGTTACGGACAGCTTTAAGAGCAATGGCAAAGTTCCCCAAATTAAACTGCTGGATTTTAAGGTCATTCCAGCCAGTGAGGAATTGCAGACAGAATTATTTTTGGATCCGGGCGAGTTTGTCTATCAAATCAAGCGATTACGTTCGTTTGATAATAAGCCGTTCATGATTGAAATGGGCTATATCCCGATTAGGGTAGCGCCAGAGTTGAACAGCGAAAGAGTGGAAGGTTCAATCTTCAATTATTTTGAGGATACAACTGGCAAGTCGGTTACAAAGTCATTTATGACAATTACGGCAGATCCGTCAAGTGAAGAGGACCAAAAGCTATTGGCCTTAAAACCGATAGAACCGGTGGGCGTTATGGAAGGCATTTTCTTCTTGGATGATGGAACGCCATTTGAGGTTTCAAATATGCGAATTCATTACAAGTACTTGAATTATAATACGTTTGTGAGCTTGGATGAAAATAGTTAGTGTGCGGAGCGAAACGCTTAGGTGCGGCAATATAAGGTCTCCCCACCAATAATCCTGATTTTGGGATTATTGGTGGGGAGACCTTATATTTTTAGCACCTGTTTCGCGGAGCACAATTCGTCTACATATCGGAGACCGATTACATTGAGCAACTGGGACATTTAGCAATGAATTTTATTAATGGATCCTTTATGTTTACGGCCTGCTTCGCGGAGCACAATTCAACTATATAGCGGAGACCAATTACACGAATCAACTGGACTTTATCATTGGATTCTTTAGGTGTGAGCACCTGTTTCGCGGAGCATAACGCCGCAACAAGGAAGCAACTCATTGATGCGCGCTAACAAGTTCCAAATCACATATCGGTTTTTTCATGATGACGAAATTTCCACGCCGATTTTGGAATTCAACTTAGTTTTCAAACCTGACCGGAAAAAATATATTACAATTTCAAAATAGGAGTAGACTAATATTTTCAAATCGTTCATAATGGCTTTAATGTATAGGGGTTCAAGATCCAAAATATTGGACCGTATCAATTTGCAAAAAGGTTGACTTTTCACAAATATCGTTTAGTATTAGGGATGTGAATTGACCAGATGTAAGTCTGTCAATTTTTCGAACATTCTATACAGAAGCTTTGTTGTTAAATCGAAGAAGGAGTGTTAATTAATGACAGTAGATTACGATTCCAAAGAATATTTGGAACTTGTTGATAAGTACTGGCGTGCCGCTAATTACCTTTCAGTAGGTCAATTGTTCTTGCGCGACAATCCATTACTTAAGAAGCCCCTTGAATCCAAGGACGTTAAAGTTAAGCCTATTGGACACTGGGGAACTATCGTATCCCAAAACTTGATCTATGCAGAATTAAACCGTGTTATTAACAAATACGATTTGAACATGTTCTACATTGAAGGATCAGGTCATGGTGGACAAGTTATGGTTTCTAACTCATACCTTGATGGTAGTTATTCAGATATCTATCCAAACATCAGCCAAGACGAAAAAGGTATGGCTAAATTGTTCAAGCAATTCTCATTCCCAGGTGGAGTTGCTTCTCATGCCGCACCAGAAACTCCAGGTTCAATCCACGAAGGTGGCGAACTTGGTTACTCACTTTCACATGGTACCGGTGCTATCTTAGACAACCCAGATGTAATCGCTGCTGTTGAAATTGGTGATGGTGAATCAGAAACTGGCCCATTGGCTGCATCATGGTTCTCTGACAAGTTCATCAACCCAATCACTGATGGTGCTGTTCTTCCTATTATCAACATGAACGGCTTCAAGATTTCTAACCCTACTATCCTTTCACGAATGAGTGACGAAGACTTAACAAGTTACTTTAAAGGAATGGGCTGGGATCCATACTTCGTTGAAGCTACTGCTGATACAGATCATGCTAAGGTTGAAGCAGACTTTGCTAAGACCCTTGATCACGTTATTGAAGAAATCAAGTCAATTCAAAAGAATGCTCGTGAAAACGAAACTCCTGATAACGTTAAGTTACCTAACTGGCCAATGATTATCTTCCGTTCACCTAAAGGCTGGACTGGTCCTAAGAAGGATCTCGATGGTAATCCTATCGAAGGTTCATTCCGTGCTCACCAAGTTCCAATTCCTGTTGCTGCAGGTTCAATGGAACATAAAGACTTGCTTATCAACTGGTTGAAGTCATACAAGCCAGAAGAATTATTCGATGAAAATGGTACTGTTAAACCAGAAATCCGTGCTGTTGCTCCTAAGGGTGACAAGCGGATGTCAGTTAACCCAATCACTAACGGTGGTATCAAGCCAGAACCATTGAAGCTCCCTGATGTTCGCGACTTCGAAGTTAAATTCGATCGTGGTGTTACTCAGAAGCAAGATATGATTGAGTGGTCAAACTGGTTGGAAAAGGTTGCTGAACTTAACCCAACTAGCTTCCGTGGATTCGGTCCTGATGAAACTAAGTCAAACCGTCTTTACAGCTTGCTTGATGATTCTAAGCGTCAATGGATGGAAGATATTCACGAACCATTCGATGAAGATCTTTCAAACCACGGCCGAGTTATTGATTCACAACTTTCAGAACACCAAGCAGAAGGTTGGCTTGAAGGTTATGTATTGACTGGTCGTCACGGATTCTTTGCTACTTACGAATCATTCGGTCGAGTAGTCGACTCAATGTTGACTCAACACTTCAAGTGGTTACGTAAAGCTTCAGAACAATACTGGAGAAAGCAATATCCTTCATTGAACTTTGTTGATACTTCAACAGTATTCCAGCAAGATCACAATGGTTATACCCACCAAGATCCAGGTATGTTAACTCACTTAGCTGAGAAGAAGCCTGAATTCATCCGTGAGTATCTCCCAGCTGATGCAAACGAATTGTTAGCTGTTGGTGATTCTGCATTCAGAACTTACGAAAAGATCAACTTAATCGTTACTTCAAAGCACCCACGTCGTCAATGGTACACAATGGATGAAGCTCAAAACCTCGTTAAGAATGGTCTTGGCTACATCGATTGGGCATCAACTGACCAAGGTCAAGAACCAGATGTTGTCTTTGCTGCCGCAGGTTCAGAACCTAACTTGGAAGCATTGGCTGCTATCTCAATCTTGAACAAGGAATTCCCAGAAATGAAGATTCGTTATATCAACGTTGTTGACCTATTGAAGCTTCGTTCACCTAAGGTTGACCCTCGTGGCTTGAGTGATGAAGAATTTGACAACTTGTTCACTACTGACAAGCCAGTTATCTTCGCATTCCATGGCTTCGAAGGATTGATCAAAGATATCTTCTTCGATCGTCACAACCACAATCTTCATGTTCATGGCTATCGTGAGAATGGTGATATCACAACACCATTTGACATGCGTGTCTTGAACCAATTGGATCGTTTCGATCTTGCTAAGGAAGCTGTTCAAGATATTCCAGCTTACTCAGTTAAGGGTAGTTACTTCATCCAACGCATGAATGATACGATTGATAAGCACAATGCTTACATTCGTCAAGAAGGTACTGATCTTCCAGAAGTTGTTAACTGGAAGTGGGAAGGCCTCAAGAAGTAATTTAATTCAAAATTAAATCACTAAAACTAAAGAATCGAGGAATTCATTAAATTGAGTTCCTCGATTCTTTAGTTTGGGCTTTTTTAATGTCGATTACGACTAAATCTACTATAATAACGATACAAGGGAGGTTTGATTAAGACGATGGAAATTACACAAACGGATTTTGATATTTTAGATGCGATTCAAACTGGCCGAGTTGGGTCAGGGACACTCATTAATCATTTCGTTGATTATTGTGACAACGCAATTGGTGGCCATCCACAACCACTTATTGATGCTGGCTTAATTAAAAGTGACGGCAAAACGGTTGATGGATTAACTGATACGGGTTTGGCAGCTTGGAAAAAATATAAAAGTGAGCATGAAACTGATGATTAGGGCACGTTATTAGGCCTTACATGGACAGAGTGGGACTAAAGGCGAACTGGTCCCACAATCAAATAGGCCGGAACAATAGACGCTTTGATCCTATAATTTAACGAGAAAAACCAGTTATTCCTGATATTGGGATAACTGGTTTTTCTCGTTAAATGACCGGGATCAGCCGTTTGTTGCGCCCTTTATCTGAGCATCAGTGGCGATCCAATGAAGATCACCATTAGGAAATCGGGGTATCTCCTCACTTTGATAGCTGTATATTTAAAGAAATCACGCTTTTTACTAATGCTTCAGCTTGAATTGTTGTTGGTCCTCAAATAGTTTCCCAACTTGAAGGAGCAAGTCTTCTCGACCTTTTCGGGCCATGAACTGAATTCCTAACGGCAAGCCGTTTTTCCCGACATAGGTTGGCAAACTAATTGCTGGTTCACCGGAAATGTTGGCTAATTGAGTGAATGGCGATAAGGTCAGTGCGGGTAGCCATTGATCCCAAATGATCTGAAGCTGCTCTGCAGGACTGTAGCTTTCAATTGCTTTCATTTTGGCCATATTTTCGTCAGAAACCAGTTGCTGATCAATTCGAGGGGCTTGGTGGGCTGTTGTCGGTGTCAGGTATAAATCAAACGCCTGTTGGAATTCGTCCAGATCACTGGCAACATTATCCCAGAAGCTCAATGCTTGACTATATTGAACAGCCGTGATTGAACGGCCAGTGACAGCCAATGCCCAAGTCAATGGTTCAACATTCTGTTTAATTGTTTCGTCCGACAAGTGCATGTTATCGAATAGGGTGGCCGTTTCGCCCGCATTCATCACATAATAGCTCTTCATTAACTCAATGCCGTCGATCGGAGCGTCAGCACTTTCCACACTGAAACCAGCGGCTCGGAGGAATTTAACAGCATTTAAAACGGCTTGCTCTGCTTCATCGGAGACCGGTGTTCCAACCGGTGATTGAGTGGAGTAGGCAATGTGTAAATTTTTCGGTAATTGGTTGATTGACTCAGCAAATGGTTGAGCTGGTTTAGGGACTTGAAAAGGGGCAGCCATTTGAACCGTTGTTAACGCGTCTAATAAATTAGCGGTATCGGTGATCGTTCTCGTAATTGCAAAATTGATCGAAGCACCCTGCCAGCCTCGCCATTCAATCGGACCAGTGGGCACTCTCCCTCGGGTTGGCTTCAAGCCAATGGTTCCAGAAAATGAAGATGGAATTCGAATAGAACCGCCACCATCATTGCCAGCAGCGATTGGCAGCCAGTTTGCCCCAACGGCTGCAGCCGAGCCACCAGAAGAGCCCCCGGGTTGAAAATCAGTATTCCAAGGATTGTGGGCATTCCCATAAAGCTTGGAGTCAGTAACATTCTTAAAGCCAAATTCGGGCGCGTTGGTGGCCCCAACTGGGATTAAGCCGGCGTTAATTAACGATTTGACAAAATTGTTTGTCAGGGTTGCCTTGTGGTCCCTCAATAGTTCAGAACTCCCCGTATCCGGTTCATCTTTGAAATATTGGCCGAGACCTTTCAACAGGATCGGAATCCCCGCGAACTTTTGGCCAGTATCATGGAACTGGGTTGCCATCTTTCGGGCTCGATCCGGCCAGATACTGGTAACCGCATTTAAACGATCATTATCTGCACTAATAGTGTTGATTAGTTGATTGACCAAATCCAGTCGATCGAGTTGCCCAGCTCGGATCATCTTTGACAAATCAGTTGCGGAATAGTTTGATAAATCAGCATTTGCCATTTGCGACTCCTTTCTGCGTTGTTAGCGCGACTCAATTAAGCCAAATGAGTTTCAAAATCAATGAAATCTTGTGGGATGGGTGCAACGATTGTTTTAAGTTCTTTCGTAAATGGAAGTGGTAGTTCAACTTGCCACGAGTGTAACATCAAGCCAGTACTGCCATCATTTGCATTATACAGCGGATCTCCGACCAAGGGGTGACCAAGCGCCTCAAAATGGACGCGAATCTGGTGAGTGCGCCCGGTTTCTAGCTGAATTTGGACCATTGAGTAATCGCCCAATTGTTTGATGAGGTGATAGTGGGTGATCGCCCGAGCACTACCTGGACCACCAACTTTTCGCTTTCGTTGATCGTCGGGATCACGGCCGATCGGGAGATTAATAGTTCCTTTGGATGGAAGCCCGGTTCCTTCCACCCATGCCAAATACGTCCGCTTAATCGTCTTTTCGCGGATGTTCGCGACCAAGATAGGCACCACCACGGGATTTTTTGCAAAGAGAATGGCTCCACTGGTTTGCTGGTCCAATCGGTGAATTATGTAGGGCACGGTTTCTTTGGTCTGCAGGTAAGCTGCTAAATGATTGATTGTCGCGCCAATTTCCCCAGGCTGATTGGGATGCGTTTTATCTCCCCGGTGTTTATTGACGACAAGCAAGTTGGCGTCTTCATAGACAATTTCAACGCTGGCAGCTGAATCTGGTTGAACGTGAGGAAATGGATTGGCAAAATCGGCTGGTGTAAAAGTGAGCTGAATTTGATCGCCAGCATTAACCGGGAAATTGACGGGTAAATACTCGCCATTAACCAGCACCCGTTCAGCGTGGCGGATGCTATAAACAAGATGTTTGGGCAATTGCCAATAATCACTTAATAATGTTTTGAGAGCTTGACCGTTCATAACTGGGGGAACGGTTTGCTTAAAGGTCCAATATTTTTTATGACTCATGGTTTTCCTCTTCTAAACAAAAAGGCTGGGGCAAGCGGCGTTTTGATCCTAGAATTTAATGAAAAGAACCAATTATTCCGGATTTGTTGGAATAGTTGGTTCTTTCTATATATATGGCTGGGATCAGTTGTTTGGTACAGCCCAATCCAAATATCAGCAATGATCCAAGCAAAAGGGTACTGGTTAGAAATCAATAGCTGTCCCAGTTCTGATACTCATTTATTTGCTGGCTTGTTTCTTTTGATTCTTTGATCGTACAATCAAGACGTCACACTTTGATGTTCGAGTGACATAGCTGGTGACTGAACCGATAATTAATCGTTCAACGGCACTTAACCCGGTTGATCCCATCACGATCACATCAGTGTTATGATCAGTGGGAAATTCGCGGGCAATAATTGGCTTTGGATTTCCAAATCGAATATGGATATCCACGTCTTTAACGCCGGCGTCCTCAGCCTGTTTTTTCAATTCTTTGAGTTTGTTTTCTGTATTTTCAGTTAACTTGAAAACGACGTCGCCGCTTACGGCACTCCCATAAGTCTGGTTAAATTGGTTAACTTCCAAGATGTTCAGGATATCTAAATGAGCGTTGTTAACTTTGGCTACTTCAATTGCACGCTGAAGCACATTTTCAGTAACAGCTGAACCATCAACTGGTACTAAGACGTTCTGATAATTTTGTTCTTGCATGTTCATCACCCCATAATCGATTTGCTTCCATCTAAACTATAACATTCTCAGGTGGAATTGTAAGCAAAAAAGTGAGCGGAGCTAGGCGCTTAGAAATTGGAACATAAGTTTCCTCAATCGTAAATCCTGGTTCTGAGGATTTACGATTGAGGTGCTTATGTGGAAATTTCTGCCTAGAGGAGCTGTCCTAAAACAAGTGTGCGGATCCAGGCGGTTAGCAACCGGAGCGTAAGTCTCCGCAAGCAGAAATTCCGGTTTTGGGAATTTTTGATTGTGGTGCTTACGTGTAGGTTGCTGCCTGGAGGAGCTGTCCTAAGAGAAGTGAGCGGAGTAAAGCGGTTAGAAACTGGAGTCTAAGTCTCCTTTTTCAGAAATCCCCGGATTTGGGATTTTTGAAAAAGGTGCTAGGTGTAAGTTTCTGCTTTGCGCAGCTGTCCTAAGAGAAGTGAGCTAAGTAAATCAGTTAGAAGTCGGAGTGTAAGTCGCCGCCGTGGGAAATTCCCGGTTCTGGAATTTTTCGCAGTGGTGCTTACATGCAGACTTCTGCTTGAAGAAGGTAGCTTAAAATAGTAAAGGGCTTGCATGTGATTGTAATCGCTTACGGTTGGTGCTACCATTCTTATGAGTCATAAAATGAAAAGAGGGTTTTTGAATATGTATTATTACGTCATGAAGTCAAACGATATTCGGCGCAACCTTGCCACTGAACAGTATCTAATGAATGAAATTGAATTTGATGAGCCGTTGCTGCTATTTTACATTGAAGGTCCATGTATCATTGTTGGTCGTAATCAGAACACTCTTGAAGAAATTAATAAAAAATATGTTGATGAACATGGCATTATCGTGACCCGTCGGCTTTCTGGCGGGGGCGCGGTCTACCAAGACCTCGGGAATCTGTGCTTTAGCTTTGTGGTTGATAGTGACAGTGAAGAATTTGGTGACTTTAAATCATTCGTTCAACCAATCGTTGACGCGTTGCATGACATGGGGGCAACCACTGCTGAAGTCAGTGGTCGAAACGATATCTTAGTCGATGGCAAGAAGTTCTCCGGGAATGCCATGTATACCAAGAACGGCAAAACATTCTCTCACGGGACATTGATGCTTGACGTTGACCTTTCTGTGATTCCAAAAGCATTGGATGTCCCAGAGGATAAGATCAAGTCTAAAGGAATTAAATCAGTGCGGTCCAGAGTAACCAACTTGAAGCCCTATCTGGCCGCAAAGTATCAAAACTTAACGACCCCAGAGTTCCGTGATCGCTTGTTAAAAGAGTTGTTCCATGTGGATGACCTCGCTCAGATCAAGGATAAGGAATACCAGTTGACCGACAAAGATCAAGACGGTATCGATAAGATTTTTGATGATTATTATAATAATTGGAATTGGGTATATGGTAATTCACCTGAATTTACCGTTAAAAAACGCCAGCACTTTACGAACGGAACCATCGATGCCCGATTGCAGGTAGATGATGGTAAAATTACCAACATTAAGTTCTATGGTGATTTCTTTGGCCCTCAGGATGCAGGCGAAGTGGCTGATAAGCTCAAAGGCGTGCGATATGAACGTCAGGATATTGAAGATGCCTTCAGTGGGATTGATACCGATCAGTACTTCACGGGTATTCCAAAGCAGGATATTGTAAACATGTTACTGGATTAATCCGCTCAAATGCAATCTGTTAAAGTTTTCTCAACTTTGCTTTCCTAACGTTACCAAATAAGTTAAACTAATATTGTTAAGTAAAAGGATAAAATTAATCATAATTGTATCCTTTTTCTTTTAGTTATCGAAAGAATAGGGGATCAAATGAAAGCAGAAGAGAAAAAAGTGGTTTGGTGGGCGATTGTTTCACTAGGGCTGTTTCTAGTCGTGAATTGGCTGATGGTCCTGCCGATTATGAAGTTGCATCAATCAGTTCCAATATCAGAAGCACTTCAAGTGACTTACATCGCGATTACATTTTATGCCGCAACGATTATTCTAGCTGTGTTGAAAGTTCGGATCAGCTATTATCTGCTGGCAGCAGTAGTGGCAATTTACACCGTTGGCCTGGTTGGGATGGTTGTTACCATGATGAATGGCAGCATGGCTAACATTGTGATTAGATTATTGATGGCTGCACTAGGTGCTTTTGGCATTTTCATCAATATTTATTGGTTTATGATTGCTTATAAAATGCGGGTGGTTCTTCAGAAGGGCCATCGAGAAAAGCAAGCTGAGAAACTCAAGAATTTCAAAAAGTAGGTGAAAATAGTTGGAAAAAGATGTTGCAAGTTTCATTGAAGATATGACTAATGAGAAGATTGAAGGCAAAACGGTTAGTTCAAAGTTGGCAACGGTTGCCAAAGATCCTGCAAAGGCCATGCAGCCAGTGTATGATTTTGTTGAAGAGCAGCTTAACCTTGGAAAGCTTGGGTATGGTGAATTGACAATTGATGATGCAGATGCGGTTATCCGGCTGGAAACCAATCTCATTAATCTGCCACTCCAAGAACCAACTCGCATTTCAAAGATGATATCCGATCAAGACAAATTACCGGTTAACGTTTATTTGGTTATTAGTTCGCCTTTTGTTAATCAGTCGGGATTGCGAATCGATGAAGTTTCTAGCGCTGATGACTTTATTGGCCACTTGGCGGATTATTCGAAGACAATGAATGAGTGGGTCGCCGAGAAACTGGCCGCTGTTCAAGAAAATAAGGCTAAGAAGGCGGAAGAAGCTGCTCATGAGGCTGAAAATAAGCCCCAAGGGACTAAACCGACGAAGGCAAAGACGACTAAATCTAAGAAATGATTGAAATGACACTGAAAATGTGGCATACTGTTCACATGCGATGAGTCGAGAGACCACGCAGCATTTATGCTGTTCGCGCAAGCGACTAAGGTGGTATTTTGAGCGGGACACATTTTAAGCACGGATTTGTGGTGTCTGACTTCAGCGGATTGTGGAGTCCAAGAAGTCCATTTATATTAATATAAGTGCCGCAGAAAAGGATTAGCTGAATTTCAGCTAATCCTTTTTTCAATACAATTAAACGTTCAATATCAATTTACCAACCACATGGCCGGTCTCACTCTGTCGATGCATTGCTTGGACATTCTCAACGGTAAACGGTAATTGTTTGGCAATCTTAATCTTCAATTTACCAGCTCCCAGTTGGGCGCTTAGCTGGGAAATGACTTCATGTCTTGGGGCAGCATTGATCTTCTCAAAATAGACCTCGTGTTGTTTCCCTAATTCAGTTGTTTCGGGCAAAGTCTCCACAATCGAGATGATTCTGCCACCTGGTTTGACGACTTTAAATGCGTCAAGCTGGTTTTGACCGCCGAGCGTATCAAACACCAAATCAACATTTTTGACATGATCTGCAAAATTGGCTTGAGTGTAATCAATGACCTTGTCGGCGCCTAATTGAGTCACAAAACTGACATTTGGGCTGCTGGTGGTCGTTAGCACGTGGGCACCGGCATTCTTAGCCAATTGAATCGCCATCCCACCTACGCCACCAGAACCTGCCAAAATGAGGACTGTCTGGCCGCGTTTGAGTTGACCGGCGTCAAACAGGGCTTCCCAAGCAGTTGTTCCAGCTAAGGACAGTCCAGCCGCAGTTTGGAAAGACACCGTGATTGGTTTATGGGCGAGCTTATCGGCGTCAACGGCATAAAATTCTGCGTAAGTGCCCCGATTACTTGGCGTGCCATAACCAACAACCGCATCCCCAGGTTTAAATCCCGAGACTTGGCTGCCAACTTGTGAAACGATGCCGGCCATTTCTTGCCCTAAGACGATCGGAAACTTGAATGGATAGCGTTCTTGGCGCAAACCACTGCGAGTTTTCCAATCAATTGGATTGACCCCAATGCTGACAACTTTCACCAATACTTGATCAGGGTGGATATCAGGCACTGGAATGGACTGTTCAGTTAATTTTGATTCATCACCGTATTCATTGATGACGATTGCGTTCATGTTATCTGAGTTTGTCATTTAATCACCTCGCACACATTATACCCGTGAAACGGAAAAGTGAAAACCAACAGATAAGTTGTGCACAATCTAATTGACTTTGATTGGAAAAAGCGTAACCTTAATAACTGAGGAGCTGATAAAATGAAATTAACCATTACAGATGATGCATTAACCCATTTAATGTCGGTGTTTCCAGCAACCAGCAAGTTTTTATTAAGCTTTGACGATGGGGTTGGCCCCTTTTCCAAAGTGGGTATCTGCTCACTAGACGTTAGCTTTGATGTGATTGCCGTTGATCAAGATGCTCAAGTATCTGACTATCAGGCAAAGCTGACCACGAATGTCGGTGACTGGTACTATAAGGGATATTCCAAGCGATATTTAGATGATAATATGAAGCTTGATTATGTTAATAATCGATTTAAGTTATCTGGTGATAGCGGTATTTTGGACGGAAATGTTGATTTAAAAAATCTAACGACCCAAAAAACATCATAACTAAACAAAAAGATTCAGACAAAGTTCAGCTTTACGCCAACTTTGTCTGAATCTTTTTTTGATATAGGCTAGTGATTAATGTGAGGCAACATAATCATTTAATTGTTGAAGGTATAGAGCTTTTTTCTCATCGCTAATCCAAGAAGTTTCAAAGGAATTGCGGGCAAGCGTGACAATTTGATCCTTGGTGAGGTTGAATTTATCAGCTATCGCATAGTAATTATCACTGATGTAGCCACCAAAGTACGCAGGATCATCTGAATGGATGGAAACTTTCACGTTCTTTGAAAGTAACTCCAGAACTTCCTTGCCTTTCATCTCAGGAGAAACAAAACTATTGGAAAGGGGACAAGAGGTCATCCCGATTTTCTTTTTGGCAACGAAATCAACCAAATCAGGGTCTTCGACAATGTTGGTACCATGATCCAGCCGTTCAACGCCCATAATTTCGAGGGCTTGGCGAATATGTTCAATCGAATCCTTTTGATCGATGTCACAGTGGGTGGTCAAGTGAAGGCCCGCAGCGGCTGCGTCCTCAAATTGACGAGCAAACTTCAATGGTGGATTGTTGTGCTCATCAGAATCAAGGCCGATACCGACGATCATATCCTTGTAATTCATTGCTTCTAATAAAGTCTTTCGAGCGGATTCTTTTGAGAAGTCGCGGAGGAAGCACATGATGAGTGACGCATCAACGTTCAATGCCCGTGCGTCAACAACTGCTCGGTGAAGGCCATGAATCACTGTTTCAAATGCAATGCCCCGGCTGGTATGAGCTTGGGGGTCAAAGAAAATTTCTACATGGCGGACGTTGTTTGCGGCCGCTCTTTTAAGGTAGGCAAACGCTAAGTCATAAAAATCCTGTTCATGTTGGAGGACATTCATCGCTGGATAATAAACAGCTAGAAATGAAGCCAAGTCATCATATTGATATGTTTTTTGAACTTCTTCGATTGTTGATTGGCCAATATCGATATGGTTACGCTTGGCTAATTTTAATTTTAAATCGGGCTCAAGGGTTCCTTCAATATGTAAGTGTAGTTCGGCTTTTGGTAGATTCTTAGTAAATTCTGGGGTGATTTCAGTAGACATTGTGTATTCCTCCAAAAATGTTCGTGTTTTAGCTACAATCCATAGTTTAACATATTATATAGAATCGTCAATACAATAAAATCCGAATGATGCTATTGTAATTTGAACGGAAATGTGGAATAATACGAAGCATAAATTATTTATTGGAAAGGGATTTTAGCAATTATGCAAAAGACGAGTGACAGTACAATGGTGAACACAGGCCTACTGGACCGCACCTTTCATCTCACTGAACAGAATACGACCGTTAGGCGGGAGTTATTAGCCGGATTAACAACATTTGTTTCGATGGCGTACATTTTGTTCGTGAATCCAAGTGTTCTGGGTGCTGCTGGAATGAATAAAGGAGCCGTTTTTACCGTTACCGCGGTAACTTCTATTCTTGGCTGTTTATTAATGGCATTCTTAGCTAATTACCCAATTGCAATTGCCCCTGGATTGGGTGACAATGCGTTCTTTACATTTTCAGTTGTATTAGGGATGGGAATCCCGTGGCCAAAAGCAATGGCTGGGGTTTTCGTTGCGTCGGTATTGTTTACAATCTTATCTTTCTTAAAAGTCCGGGAAATTGTCATTGATGCAATTCCTAAGGATCTCAAGCTCGCCATGGCCGCAGGAATTGGGATATTTATTGCCTTTGTTGGCTTGCAGGGTGGCGGGATCATCGTTGCCAGCAAAACTTCTTTGGTTGCCATTGGTTCCTTAACGGTTCCCACAACCTGGTTAACAATTTTTGGTATCTTTGTAATTGCGATCTTGATGGCTCGAAAAGTGCCTGGGGCAATCTTTATTGGTTTGGTTGCCACTACCGTTCTTGGCCTAGTAACTGGTTTGATTGCAATGCCAACCCATATTATTTCTCTGGCTCCAAGCATGGCACCAACCTTTGGCGTCGGCGTTACGCATTTATCATCCATTGTGGATCCGCAAATGTGGGCAGTTGTGCTGATCTTCCTATTAGTTGCCTTCTTTGATACAGCTGGTACGTTAATTGGTTTGGCACAACAAGCTGGAATCATGAAAAATAACAAGATGCCCCGAATTGGTCGGGCATTGATGTCAGATTCGATTTCAATGTTGGCTGGTTCCGTCATGGGAACAACCCCAACTGCTGCTTACGTTGAATCATCAGCCGGAATTGCTGTTGGTGGCCGGACCGGGTTAACTTCATTAACAGTTGGAATCTTGTTTGCATTTAGTATGTTATTCTCACCACTGTTGACGGTTGTGACCGACCAAGTAACCGCGCCAGCATTGATCATTGTTGGTGTCTTGATGGTTTCAGCGCTAAAAGAAATTCACTGGGACAAATTTGAAGTTGCCATGCCTGTATTTTTGACCGTTGTTGGCATGCCACTGACTTATAATATTTCTTACGGAATTGCCTTTGGTTTCCTCACATATCCAATCTTGATGACCGTTGCCGGCCGTCGTAAAGAAGTTAATTACATTATGTGGATCCTGTTCTTCATATTTATTCTGTTGCTTTATGTATTAAATATCGTACCTAAATCATAAGTTAATAACCCTTAAATGACTGGAGAAAATTCATGACGACGATTGAAGAACTTGAACAATATATTGATGCTGGTGCTGCCAAGATTCCCGCTGATACAGTCATTGAGCACGGAACGTTGGTGAACGTTGACACCGCCGAATATTATCCAGCTGACGTTGCCATTTATAACGGTAAAATTGTTGCGGTCGATGAGGATATCAACGATTACATTGGCCCAAATACCAAGCATATTGATGCCACTGGCAAATACCTGGTTCCGGGCATGATTGATGGTCACATCCACGTTGAATGCAGCAAGATGAGCATGACCAGATTTGCCCAGGCAGTAGTGCCTCACGGAACGACCAGTATTGTTTCTGGATTGGATGAATATATTTCAACCATTGGCATCAAAGGCCTGGACGAGATTTTTGCCGAAATCGATCAGAGCCCGTTAAAGGTATTCTGGGGGCTGCCATACAAAACACCGTACACAATCCCCAAGTCAACGATCAGTTATGACGTGTCTGCCAAGGACCATGAAGCAATTCAACCGAATGAAAACTGCTATGGTGTTTGGGAAACGGTTCGTGAAGCAGTTGAAATGAAGGATCCTGATGCCCTCAAAGCAATCTTGACGGCCCAAAAGTATCACAAACCAATCTTTGGCTGTTCTCCCATGGCGACTGGCAAGGCGTTAAACCAATTTTTGATGAGTGGCGTTCATGTTGATCACGAAAGCTATTCTCATGAAGAATTTTTAGAAAAAGCCCGTAAAGGCATCCATGTGGTGATTCGGGAATCTTCAGTCACTAAATTTTTAAAAGAAAATATTCGTGCCATTACAGAAGGAGCGGCCGGAGTTGCGCGTCATACCAGTTTCTGTACCGATGATGTCAACGCCAGGGACATTTTAAATCATGGCCACCTTGATCATATGGTTCGATTAGCGATTAAAGCAGGCGTTTCTCCAATGACTGCCATTCAGATGGCAACCGTTAACGGCGCCGAAGCTTACCATATTGATGATCGGGTCGGCTCAATCGCCCCAGGAAAGGATGCCGATATTCTTCTGATCGACCAACCTGGTTCATTTACCGTTGAAACAGTCGTCAGCAAGGGGCAGTTGGTTTCTGAAAACCAAACCGAAGCGATGAGCTTCAATCCACCCAAACGATCTGCTCAAATCCAAGGTCAACTGAAGCACGCCCCAATGCAGCCAACAGATTTTGACTATCGAGTTGACCAATCTGCTGGAACGGCATTGGTTCGAACCATTCACAGCGTTGGGCCATTTGTGCGTAAGGCTCAAGATATTGAATTAACGATTAAAAATGGTGTTGTGATTCCGGATCCTGAAAAGGATATCGCTGCCGTCTCAGTCATTGAACGATACGGCGTTAATGGTAACCAGTCGCACGGTTTCATTTCCGGCTGGTCGTTTAAACGGGGCGCGATTGCGACTTCCGCTTCTCCAGATGATAATAATTTGGTGGTTGCCGGTGTGAATACCAGTGATATGGCGTTAGCTATCAATACACTGATTGAGTGTGGCGGCGGTCAAGTTGTTGTGGTTGATGGCAAGGTGGTTGCTTTGCTGGAATTACCAATCGCAGGGATTACAGCTGATTTAACCCCAACTCAACTCGCGCAAAAAGAAATTGAATTAAAACACGCTGCCGAACAACTTGGCAGCACTTTACCCGACCCATTATTCTACCTGTCGTTCCTGCCGATTACCGCTATCCCGGATTTGGCAATTACGGACAGTGGCAATGTGGATTATCCAAAATTAGCATATTTCGATCCTATTTTGAAAGTTACCAGCAATGACAATGCATAAGAAGGATCAAAACAGTTGATTTGATCTCAGAGTTTATATAAGAAGGGCAACCATTCCGCAGATTCAGGAATGGCTGCCCTTCTTTGTTAAAAAAATCGGAATTTTAAGACAGGAGAATAACGCACAATTAAATATCATTTGTGAATGCCTTTTACTCCTTCACATCATAAACGACGCATGGCCTTTTCAATACTTTGATAAGGCATAATCCAAAGCATCATCACCAAGAACGTGCCGATCATCCCAAATTCATGCCAGAAGTATGTCAGGCAGAAAACGGCCACGAACGCGGCTAAGGTGATCAAGCTCTTAGGCTCATGCTTTAAGGTATCAATCAACAGCTGGCTGTTGCGGTTTGCCCTCAACAGGCTGACTCGCAAGAAGTTCCATGCCAAATTGATGAAGATAAATAATAGTGTGTACAACTGAGAACCAAACAGACTGTGGGGGTCATCATTCACAATTGCGGTGGCAAATGGCACGAATGATAAGAAGAACATCAAGCTGGTGTTCGCCCAAATTACCAGACCGTCAATTTTCTCGACCACTTGGAACATATGATGGTGGTTGCCCCAAACAATTGCCAGCAGAAAGAATGAAATTGCGTAGGCGAGTAATTCTTCGTGCATATTCCACAGTCCATTCCAAGAATAACGCTTTGGTTCGCCAAGTTCCAGAACCAAGACAGTCATGATAATTGGAATGATTGCATCGGTAAACGCTTCAAGTCGATTTTTAGGCATCAGGTCATACTCCTTTCGCATACTCTACATAACAAGGATACAATATTTTTCTTAGAAATTTGCAGATAACGACTTTGCTTGTCTGTAATCGTTTCCAAGGCTGTGAGCCAATTGACTTTTATGATGAGGAAAAGTTAAAATAGACTAATAATTCTAATCAGGAGTTAATTTTCCATCTGGAGGTTACAGATTATGTCATTAGGTTCACGAATTTTTAAACGGGAGAAATTGGATCGTTACCTTGAAACTGACAAAAAATTTATTAAAACGATGTCAACTTTTGATCTGATTGCCCTAGGGATTGGGGCGGTGATTGGTACTGGTATCTTTATTCTGCCAGGAACCGTTGCTGCCACCAAAGCTGGCCCGGGAATTATTCTTTCATTCATTGTGGCGGCCATTGTGTGTTCAACTTCAGCCATGTGTTACGCCGAATTTGCCTCGGCGTTACCAGTTGCTGGAAGTGCCTATTCATATGGAAACCTGGTGTTCGGCGAGATCATCGGCTGGGTATTGGGCTGGGCATTGATTTTGGAGTACGTTCTGGCTGTTGCGGCGGTTTCTAGTGCGTGGGGCGCTTACTTTCAATCGTTCTTAGCCGGTTTTCATATTGGTTTTCCAAAGGCCATTTCCGGTCCGTTTGTACCGAGTCAGGGAACCTATGGTAATGTGATTGCAATTATTATTGTTATTTTGATTTCCTGGATGTTAAATCATGGGATGCGCTCGTCAGTTCGATTAAACAACTTAATTGTTGTTGTCAAAATTGGGATTATTTTGCTATTTATTCTAGTGGGCGCCTTTTATGTAAAACCAACTAATTGGCATCCATTCTTACCCTACGGTTGGATGGGTGGCAGCCACGGCGGTGTCTTGGGCGGCGCTGCTGCGGTATTCTTTGCCTATTTGGGCTTTGACGCGGTTTCGAGTTCAGCTGCCGAAGTTAAGAATCCCAAACGAAACATGCCGATTGGAATTATTGGGACGTTGATTGTTGCCACCATTTTGTACGTTGGCGTTTCGATCGTCTTAACGGGAATGGTTTCGTACACCAAGCTGGACGTTGCGGATCCGGTTGCCTTTGCCTTGCAATTTGTGAAGCTGAATTGGGTTGCTGGTATCATTTCGCTAGGAGCGTTGGCCGGAATGTTTACGATGATGGTCACAATGACTTACAGTTCTTCAAGATTAATTTATTCGATTGGTCGAGATGGGTTGCTGCCAAAATTCCTTGGTAAGTTGGATAAAAAGGGCAGTCCAAGAAACAGCCTGATAACGATTACGATTGTGATTGCTTTTATGGGTGGCTTTGTTCCCTTGGATCAATTGACCAACTTGGTTAATATTGGCACGTTGATTGCCTTTCTCTTCGTGTCATTTGGGATTATCCCATTGAGAAATAATAAAGAAATTCAAAATCACCACGGATATCAGGTTCCCTGGTATCCAGTATTGCCGATAGTTTCTGGCTTGTTATGTATGGTGATGCTGTCACAATTGCAAGCAGAAACCTGGATTGCATCAGGAATTTGGTTCGTGTTTGGCCTTATTCTTTACTTCGGGTATGGAATGAGACATAGCCGGATAAGTGCATAGAGCGCAAAAAGTAGCGGTTTGACTCATTCATATAAGCCGACCCCCAGTGAAAGCCCGTTTCTGGCTTTCACTGGGGGTCGGCT
>NZ_AZEI01000033.1 GCF_001436255.1 Lentilactobacillus rapi DSM 19907 = JCM 15042
ATTTTAAGATGAGAGTTTGATCCTGGCTCAGGACGAACGCTGGCGGCGTGCCTAATACATGCAAGTCGAACGCGTCTTGGTTAAAGATTTTAGGTGCTTGCATTTAAATGATTTAACATTGAGACGAGTGGCGAACTGGTGAGTAACACGTGGGTAACCTGCCCTTGAAGTAGGGGATAACACTTGGAAACAGGTGCTAATACCGTATAACAACTCAAACCACATGGTTTGAGTTTGAAAGATGGCTTCGGCTGTCACTTTAGGATGGACCCGCGGCGTATTAGCTTGTTGGTGAGGTAACGGCTCACCAAGGCAATGATACGTAGCCGACCTGAGAGGGTAATCGGCCACATTGGGACTGAGACACGGCCCAAACTCCTACGGGAGGCAGCAGTAGGGAATCTTCCACAATGGACGAAAGTCTGATGGAGCAACGCCGCGTGAGTGATGAAGGGTTTCGGCTCGTAAAACTCTGTTGTTGGAGAAGAACAGGTGTGAGAGTAACTGTTCACATCTTGACGGTATCCAACCAGAAAGCCACGGCTAACTACGTGCCAGCAGCCGCGGTAATACGTAGGTGGCAAGCGTTGTCCGGATTTATTGGGCGTAAAGCGAGCGCAGGCGGTTTTTTAGGTCTGATGTGAAAGCCTTCGGCTTAACCGGAGAAGTGCATCGGAAACCGGGAGACTTGAGTGCAGAAGAGGACAGTGGAACTCCATGTGTAGCGGTGAAATGCGTAGATATATGGAAGAACACCAGTGGCGAAGGCGGCTGTCTGGTCTGTAACTGACGCTGAGGCTCGAAAGCATGGGTAGCGAACAGGATTAGATACCCTGGTAGTCCATGCCGTAAACGATGAGTGCTAAGTGTTGGAGGGTTTCCGCCCTTCAGTGCTGCAGCTAACGCATTAAGCACTCCGCCTGGGGAGTACGACCGCAAGGTTGAAACTCAAAGGAATTGACGGGGGCCCGCACAAGCGGTGGAGCATGTGGTTTAATTCGATGCTACGCGAAGAACCTTACCAGGTCTTGACATCTTCTGCCAACCTAAGAGATTAGGCGTTCCCTTCGGGGACAGAATGACAGGTGGTGCATGGTTGTCGTCAGCTCGTGTCGTGAGATGTTGGGTTAAGTCCCGCAACGAGCGCAACCCTTATTGTTAGTTGCCAGCATTTAGTTGGGCACTCTAGCAAGACTGCCGGTGACAAACCGGAGGAAGGTGGGGATGACGTCAAATCATCATGCCCCTTATGACCTGGGCTACACACGTGCTACAATGGACGGTACAACGAGTCGCGAAACCGCGAGGTCAAGCTAATCTCTTAAAGCCGTTCTCAGTTCGGATTGTAGGCTGCAACTCGCCTACATGAAGTTGGAATCGCTAGTAATCGTGGATCAGCATGCCACGGTGAATACGTTCCCGGGCCTTGTACACACCGCCCGTCACACCATGAGAGTTTGTAACACCCAAAGCCGGTGAGGTAACCTTCGGGAACCAACCGTCTAAGGTGGGACAGATGATTAGGGTGAAGTCGTAACAAGGTAGCCGTAGGAGAACCTGCGGCTGGATCACCTCCTTTCTAAGGAAAAACGGAATCCTGCACATTGTCGAAAGTTTTGTTTAGTTTTGAGAGGTCTACTCTCAAA
>NZ_AZEI01000034.1:0-8994 GCF_001436255.1 Lentilactobacillus rapi DSM 19907 = JCM 15042
TCCTTTTTTGCAAAAGTATACCAAAACTCAATTTAGATCTCAAACAGTTTCTAAGATACCAAATGCAAACATTGTCCACATAAAACCAACTTTATCATTACCTTTACCAAAGAATGCAACTAATGGTAAAGCGAAAGTACTGGTAATGAATGATCCAATAGCACCACCACACATACGGAATGTGTTGGCATTGATACGTTCCTGACCGTTAGTAGTTAAACTAGGAAGAATAGCAGTAATTGGTGTTTGAATACCAGTATAAACAACTCCAGCAGCCAAGATGTAAGTAAATCCGGCATACCATAGCTTAGCAGTCCCATGCAGGTTTGGAGCAGTAAATGCTAAGAAAGTTGCAACGGCAAATGGGATTGCGAGCCATAAGAAGTATGGTCGACTTTGCCCCCATTTCGTATGCGTGTGGTCAACAATTGATCCCCAAACTGGTGCACTAACGGCATCGAAGAAACGAGCAACTAACAAAATCAAACCAGCACCGGCAACCGAAATTCCGAAAACGTCGGTGTAGAAGTAAAGAATGTAACTAGAAATTGTAACATATAGTAAATTACCGGCCATATCAGTAAAGGAGTAAGCTGTTTTCTCCCAGACTGATAGTTTGACATTCGCTTTGTCTTTGCCAGTATTTGCTGTTTTGGCAGTATTGTCCATAATGAATATCTCCTATCGTAAAAGTTTATAATTGCAGAACAAGGTGGAACCTGTCATCACCTCCCTAAGTGAATCATCAGCCTATTCAAATGTTCCTGTAGAAGCATTGAATATGACATTGTCTTGATTACTCTTGAATACATCTTTCTTATCCAAATTAATGTATTCACTGATATATGGTGCAAAGCTTTGAACCTCATAGCGATTATCGTCTAGCTGTTTAATTCGACCATTGATCGCTGTCAGTCCTTTATTCTTGTCTTGATAAATGTAAGTCTTTTGACCAAAACCATTTAAGAAGGCAACGAGTTCTTCACCCATGTCCCAGTCATCCTCTCCCGTATAACCATCAGGGAACAGTCTGGCAAAAATGCCACCGTCTGAAGCAAAGATTGATTGTCCAAATCGATTTCGCGAAAGGTCGGGTCTGTTCAAATTGGGGCCTGCGATGCTGTAAGTCGAGGCCGCCTCGCCTGGTCTAAGCATCCGATCGGTTGCCGTTGCGTTTGAATCATACATGTAAAGGATTGCGCCGGTTGCCCGATAAGCTGCTTCAACAAGCTCAGGATCAGAAAGTTCTTCACCTGTAATTTGAGCGGATGCGGCGGTTAAGCCGCCCCAAAGTGCGTGAATCATGTAGGATAATGCTTCCCACCAACGATCTGGACTTTGTGACCGGAAGTCGTTACTAAAGCCAATATTAGCTTTCAGCAACTCGCCATAGGTCTTAGCTGCTTCAACGTTACCGGTAAGGGCTAACGCACTGGCAGCCGGGCCAAATCCGGCATTATCAAAGAAATGTTCAGTCATTGCAGCATCTAATGTACTGCTGGTTTTTGCCAGCCGGTCTGTGACGGCTTTCCATGACTTCGAAATTTCTGAGTATTCTTTATCCAAACCATTTTTCTTTAAATCTGCTAGTAAATCTTCAATATATAATCCATAGGTTCCAAGCATCTGTGCCTCAGTCTTAGCCCGCTCATCTTCATTCAAATCGGGGTTGACCCGAACATCGAACACTTGAGCAGCCCATGATAAGTAATCGTTTGGCTTGTTCAATTTTAATGAAGCTGCTGGACATTTTGACAACAGATAGAACATATGGGCAATGTATTCAAGATCCATCAAGCGGTAAAAGTCACCGTAGAGCTTAGCGGGCTTTCGGAAGTCACCATTGACGAACCACTTTTCGCGGACGTACTTTACAGCACTTTCTTCAACCTGAGCAATTTGTTTATCGGCGTCTTTTACTTTGTCATCCAAGAGGCATTCCTGAAGGATGAAGGTCATCTTACCAAGCGACTCACCTTGATTGGAAACAGGGCCAAAGCTGTATGGAACCTTGCCGTCTTTGCCTGCATATGAGTGTTCAGAAACGTAATTTGCTCGATTGCGCAGTAGTTCATTGATTGAACTCATCACGTTGAAGACACCCATATCAACCGTGCCATCATCGAAGGAGAGGATTACTTGATGTTCTCCCAAGCCTTCAGGTTGATAGACCAAGCGACCGTCTTTCAAATCGCTGGTCATATCCTGGTCAATTGTTTGATGGCCGGATTTGTAACGAACCGAAATCTTTTGAAGCTTCTGATTCTTTGCCAATTTGACAGTAAAGATCTGATCGGAGCCTTGAGAAATCATTGGTTCAAACGAGAACCGAGGATGACCAAAGTCCCTGGTTGCAATGTCGTAGAAGTCCTGATGGCTGGTAAATGGCTTGAGGTAGAACTCCCAATCCTTGGTGTCACCAGCTTTAAGAATCAAGCTATCTTGCGGATAAATCCAGTCGTGGTGTGGCCGACGATCATCATCATAACCACCCGCCAAGACAATTTCGTGGAACAACATGCCGTCTAGTGAAGGCGAAACATTTTCGAAGAACCGATTAGTGTAGTCGTTGAATGTTCCAACTGAGAGCACTTTTCCTTTGGTTTGGTAGACTCCCAGATTCGGGTTGGTATTGTCACGGCGGACAGCAGCTAATTTGGTGTAATTCTTAGAAATCTGTGGGAAAACAGCAACTGATTGGTTCGCATTACGTTTAACATTTTTATCTCTAAACATGACGTAAGCTAAGCTAATCCAAAGGCCCAAGTTTTCAATAGTGGCATCTTCTTGAGTCCCATTTTGAATTGAAAAGTGCCATTTAAATGCGTCCTTTTCAAGTTCAAAATTCTGTTTCAGCGTTAACCCGGCTACTTTGAAGGTCACGGTACTATGTGTATCATCACCGGTAACTTCAGGTATCTGGTCAATGCTTCGATGTTTTTGACCATTTACAGTAATATTGAATTCACCAAAGAGTTTGTCTAAGTCATCATATCCGAGGGACTCGAGATAATCCGGGTCAATCACCCAGTTCATATTTGATTTGTCGTCATTGAGCTTAAAGTTGGTAATTGCTCCTCGTTTACTTTGTGTTACTGTCAGAAAATCCGACTTCATTTATAAAACCCTCCTGGCGTCTTGATTGATTATTTTGTTGCAACCATTGATTCAATCTTGTTAATGTTTGCAATATCGAAGTTCAAACCTTCGTAATCGAGTGGCTTGATCTTAATATTGAGTTTGTTTTTACCCTTAGTAGCATCTAATGGCAATGGGTAAATGTAGTATGAATCTTCAGGCCATTCTTCGCTCTTCATGGTTTGAGTAAAGAGAACCTTTTGATCGTCTTCAATTTGGAAACTATAGATATCACCGTCTAAGCGGTCATAGGTAATCTTCAAATAGTTCTTCTTTTCTGGGTCAACTGCTAATGTCCATTCGCGTTCTTCGTAAACTGGCTTGTCGCTATCGTTTTGAGTATCAATCACAGTTGCAACATTTTCGTCAGGAACTTTTACATAAACGTTATATGGTGTGCTGCCTGGAATTGCTGGAAGTGACTTAAAGATAATGTTGGTTCCGGCAAGCCGGAATTGGTTCTTGCCTTCAACCTTGACAAGATCCTTCAAGTATTCCTTAGCAGGCTTGGTTGAGGCTGGTAAGTCTTTTGTTTGAGCTGCTAATAAGATTGGGCCGTAGTAAATTGCAACTCGGTTAAATCTATCAGCAAGGGTTTGATAACGAAGTTCGAAATCAAAGTTAACAGTAATTTCGGCTTTCTTGCCCCAAGTACGCTTGATTGCAACGAAACCATTCTTTGGTTCTGCATCAACGTTTTCACCATCAACTGAAATTGTGGTATTCCGGCTCCACTTTGGAACTCGTAAGTAAACGGTGAATTCTTGTGACTTGGCAGCTTCAACCGTAATGTGGGCAAAGTGTTGTTCTGGATAGTGTGAATCCTGAGTAACGGTAACGCCTTGGTCCTTCAAATCAAGAATTGAGTCGAAGTATTGACCAACGTAGATATCATGATTGTCTGTGTAGTAAATTCCGTCAACTAAGGTTGAGTGACGTTCAGTACCACTACCAGTACAGCACCAGAAGCCAGTGTGGCTGTATTCCTTGGTTGAGTTAGGCGCAACACTCAAGTTGTACAAATACTCAGCGATAGCGCTGTCATTATTCTGCTGAGCCATGATCGCATTGATGAAACGAATCTCGTAATCGTCTAATAACGTTGCATCTTTGGTATCAGCGAATAATTCTGAACTCAAGAAGTTTAAGTCATGACTGCAGCAACTTTCACCGTTTAACTTGGATAAGTGCTTGAAGAACATTTCTGGGTAGTCATACAATTCTGAGCCATAATCGGCGGGAGCTGGATATGCTGAACGACCTGAAATGCCTTTAGTTGGTAGTTCGTGGCCATCGTGCATCCAATTCATGTAATTGACAACGCCTTTTTTGTAATTCTCGTCGCCAGTAACGTGATAATATTCCAGCATTCCTTCGGCACAAACTAATTCGGTATTTGCATGACATGAGTAGTAACCTAATTCGTCATCATTGTTGATCAACATGTCACGGAACCACTTACGATCAAACTTTTGTGCTAAATCAAAGATATCCTTTTGCTTCTTATCAGTGATTTCGTATAGGCGAAGTAATGTTCGATGCATCGCACCAAATTCTTGATGATAAACATAGTGGCCTTTGCCTTGATACCAACGAGTATCGATCATTGCGTTGATTTGTTCTGGCGTAAGACGTTCCATCCGCTTTTCAAAGTAATGAGTCATGTTCATAGTGAGGTCAAGGGCGGTTTGGTTGCCAGTAAATTCATAAGCATCCATCAATCCATCCATTAATTTCTGAACGGCATAATATGGTACATAATGATTACCATTGAATCGAAGCTTTTCAACATCATCAAACCGCTTTGATGGTTCAGCAGCTAAGTAACCGGGGAACTCTTCAAATGTATCGAATTTTTCTTGGCATTCTTTTAAGCCATCAACAATCTTGTTGACCCGATCTTTAAGTTCGTTGGCTTCTTTGGTATCTTCCATGTTATTTAATTCAACAAAGCTTCTGGAAGCTCCTGAAAGATAATGACCTGTAAAATGACCTCTAAAGAACCAGTCAGGTGATTCCCAAACAGTTAATGGTGTCGCACCCTTTGTGTCCAAGCCTGCATTGATTCGATAATTGTATAACAGCTGGTCTGGGGTGAGGGATAACATCCAATTAACATTTCGTTCAAACTTTTCTTTCAAAGTTGAATTTGGTAAATATTTGACATCGTAATATGACACCGGTTTCATTTTAATACGTCCTTTCTGGAAAAAATTGAATTAAAAACCTCAGCAGTGAATTTATATGATATTGCAACCGCTTACGATTAATAGAATACAACACTGAACAGCGAGTTAGAATGCATTAACTTAACTTCTTTTTATAAAAAAAACATAATTGGCTTTTTCACGTCTTTTGTTGATATATAGCGCTTTTTCCTTATAAAATCACGGATAATTCGCTTTTTTATAAAAAGATTTAAAGAATAAAGCGTTGACATTTTGGGTCAATTGCATTATTTTTATGATAATCAAATGATTTTTTATATTAATGTGTTCAAGTGAATAACTAATCGCTTGCTCAATGAGCGGAGGAGTCTATTATGACTAAACAATTTCTTTCTATATCATGTCTTCCGACCCCAACTTATATTCAAAGTGGGCACGTCGTATTTAACCCCGGCGAACGTCATCCCAATCGAAGAAACTTCCAATTCTTTGTCATGATGTTCATGCAAAGGGGAACTTTATATATTGCAGAAGATGATCAGGAATACACTGTCAACGCGGGTGAAATGTTTATTCTGCAGCCACAACACCACCACTATTCTTGGAAACCAATGGATGAAACGACGGAATATTATTGGATTCATTTTGCAACTGCCGGGAATTATGTTCAATCTAATGAGCCAAAGCAGGTTCAATCACTCATTCCCGTTCCCGCAATTCACTACTATACTTCAATGGTAACGTTGTTTTTACAGAAGCAACAACCAATCCCCAATCCAGAAACGGTCTTTTCGATGATTCAAAAGATCTTTACTAATAGTAGAAGATCAAATGAAAATCACTCAGATACGACTCAAAATTCAATTGAGTTCTGGAAGGCCCAACAGTTATTTATCGATTTGCTTCAACAAGTTCAAGTTCAGACACCCCAAGAATCACCAACCGTGATGATTGCTAATAAAATCCAGCGTTATATTGAAGATCATTATGATGAAAAAATTACTTACGAAGAACTTGGCAAGCAATTTCATATTCATCCCAATTCCGTTTCTATCTATATGAAGAAAACATTTGGAATTACGCCGAACATGTTACTCACGAAGTATCGATTGGAAGAGGCAACCAAGTATCTACTATTAACCTCTGACCAGATTAGTAAAATTGCGACCCGGGTTGGTTATCAAAACGTCTATTACTTCTCAATGGCCTTTAAAAAGAACTATGGCATGTCACCTTCCCAATATCGAAAGAAGTACATTAGTTTGAAGCCAAATACACCGGAAACCCAGCATGGATCTCAATTCTTATAAATGAAAGCCGATATAACAGCCATTATTTGATTCGTCGCTTATTTTTTTATTTCAACTCCAGACAAAAATAGCATCCACTAGACCGCTTAGCAGCCCTAGCAGATGCTATTTTTATTTTTCATTGTCAGTTAATGATTTGTCGTTAACGATTTTCTTTCAGATAGTCTGCAACCGCCTCATCAAGTGATGGCAAGGGCTCCCCCAACACATCACTTAAATCGTTGGTTGACTCTTCCAGCGCACCGCTACGAATGAGTTTCTGCATCATTGACAGCGCCGCATCCACCTGATCCGGCACGTACTTGCGCAAATTAGCCATATATTCATCATCTGAAACGCTGGCTACCTCAAAATCATTGCCGGTAGCTTTCTTCATTGCCGCCGCTAAATCGGCATAAGTGTGCATTTGCCCTGCAAATTCGTAAACTTCCTTTGGCTGATCGGTTGTTAATACTTTAACAGCTGCTTGGGCATATAATTTTTCGGGTGCCCAACCAACTTTACCATCACCGGCCGCGTATACGAATGGCGCACCGGTCTGAGCTTCATGAAGGAATGTGCCTTCATTTTCCACGTACCAGTTATTTCGCAAAAAGGCATGGGCAATCCCGGCATCCTTAATGAGCTTTTCAGTCGCCTGATGGTCGGCAGCTAATGGAACCGTCGAACTATCAGCTTTCGGAAAACTGAGATAGGCGATAAATTTGACACCCGCCTCTTTAGCAGCATTCACCACATTTCGATGTTGGTCAATCCGCGGCGTCTTCGCCCCTGGTATCGACGAGATGAATAGGAGCCGATCGACGTCAGCCAACGAATCCGCCAATTGGGATTCATTTTCGTAATCCCCGGGTTTTACCTCAACTCCCGTTGGATAAAGCTGCTTAGCCTTATCCGTATTCCGAGCCAGCGCCACGATACTATCATTTTTGGAAATTGTTTGCTGCAAAAAACGCATCGCATATTGACCGAAGTGACCAGTTGAACCAGTAACTGCAAATTTCATTATTACAATACCTCCTAAATCAATTTTCTATCTACACTATAGTCGATTTATTGATATGAATTCAAGAAGCTGGCTCTAACTCTAATTAATCGCCCCGCCCCTACAGTGAAATCGCTCATTGAGTAAAACGGTGTTAACGCCAATTCACCTCTCACCAGCATTGAGATCAATTCAACATTGGTCCAGACTACAAAGTTAAGGAAATCTGTTTTCTAATGAACTATCTGGATTAAATTTATAAAAATCAATCAAATATATAATATTCCACTCAGCTCTTAGCTAAGCCAGCTGATTATCATAATGAGCTAACGATTATATCAGAATCGATTTCAAAAATACCGGCCATCACAGATAGGGTTGGCATTCTTCCTAGCATGCAAACGGGCGGTATAATGGCATTCGCTAACAAAAGGACAAACAAAATGGCTGGAAGTAGTCGCATTTCTGCAAACCAATTCCAGCCATTTCGCTCTATATATACAACGAAGTTCTCCATATCTCGTCGGACGGTGACGGATACGAACGTTGTAACAATTATAATATATCATTCGAGAGAAAATTTCCAATAATCCGCAAAATTAATGATTCAGGCTCATCGAAAACTAATCAATTTTCGCCCTGACCTTCCTTCAGTCGCTTGTCCCAATAGTAAAACCCGACGGTCACTAATGGTCCTAACAAATCATAAATAATCAGCAAGAAAACAGCTAGGAAGAAATTAATCTCTCCAAGATGCTCGCCTTTCTTCTCGGCGGCTTCTTCAGATATTGGATATAACCCGACAAACTTCATCAAATAAAATTGGCAAATAAATGACAGAATCAACCAGGGTAAAAAGAACCCGATTCGGATCGTAAACGTCCCGTCAGGGTTTGAGCAATACAGGAAATAGATTCCAAAAATTAAAACTGCCTGTAGTGCAACCCGAAGTAAATAAATTGGCTTATTCATTAAATATAATATCTCCTTAAAAAATGGCTTAGATTCCTAAAATATTGTGATCGCTTCCATAGGTATTTTACCGTGAATCGGTCAATTTAGTAATCAATAATCTACCCAGATTTTTATAATAAACAACAAGAAATCAGATGATCCCTCAGATAAATAACAGGTTACATCCCGCCGAAACGCACTGCAACCTGTTAATGAATTGATCTTAAAGCTTCATGTTAACTTCGGAGCTATGGCCATGGGCAATTCTCAAGCCCAGGATTATGGCTATCTACATAGCGGAATCGTGCTCCGAGAAGCAGCTGCTATCAATATAAGGGCGACACCCCAAAAATCCCAAGTTCAGGATTTTTGGCTATACTCAGCTACATAGCGGAATCGTGCTCCGAGAAGCAGCTGCTATCAATATAAGGGCGACACC
>NZ_AZEI01000034.1:9089-23155 GCF_001436255.1 Lentilactobacillus rapi DSM 19907 = JCM 15042
ATCAGCCCAAAAATCCCAAGTCCAGGATTTTCGGGCTGATGCCCTTATATTACCGCAGCTAAGCGTTTCTCTCCGCACACTACTTACATAAACATCTTCTTCGTCGCCTTTGCCAAAGTCTTTGGATCCTTATCGTAGCGCTTATTTTTCACTAATTTAGCCATTGGCACCCCTGCAAAGTGGTAAGCCGCAATTTCTCCCGAACGGACGGCACTTTGTTCTGTGAAGACCATCTGGTATGGCTGTTCAACAAATTCACCAGTGAACGCCAAATTAGTTGAATGTTCCGGAATGACTTTTGGCCGATCTGCCTTGGCTCTGTTATTGAACAATGCCGATGCATACGGCATATAAACTGGAATATTGTTAATGATACTATCCATAATTTCTTGTTTCTTATCCATGATATTGCCCGGACCTGGGTCAACTTTTGATAATTGACCAATTAATTCTTCGGCCATTTCTTTACCAGTCATTTCAATATATGGCTTATCAACGAACTCACCCTTCCGTCGTGGGTACAGGAAATAGCCCCAAATAACGGACTCGTTTGGCTTCTGAGTTGTGAAATGCGGTTGATGATGGACCACGATCGACATGTTGACGTCCTTGTCCCCAAGCGGCGTAATCGGGGTTGTTGACAAGAAGGAATTCAAAGCATTGCCAGGTACCTGCGTTGTAATTCTCGTGATTTCATTGAGTAGGATATGGTTGCTGGTCGTCAAGGTAAAGCTGGACCACTCACTAGCATTTCTGTCGGCAAAGAATTTGTCAGGATTACCAAGATTATAGAATCGTTCCGTTGCCTTCTTCCACAGACCAGCAGCGGCGCCGTAGTCCATATTCTCACCAGTTGGTGTATTAAAGTCGCCAATCGTAGCCGAATCGGTAATTGAGCCATTAGTAAAGATCACTGCTGTGTCGTCATCGACATCGACGTGCTCAGTTTCACCAGACTCGGTATTTTCCATTGTCAAACCAGTCACGGTGATCTCATCTTGCATCGGCGTATCCTTAAAGTCAAAATCAGTTACCCGTCGATTCAAGACAATATTGACACCCTGCTTCTTCAAATAATTAATCAATGGCAGCATAATGCTCTCGTACTGGTTGTAACGGGTTCGGTTAACGCCGACCAAATGTTCAATCTGAGTAAATTCATAAATCATTTGGTGCATGTAACGGCGTAACTCTTGCGCTGAACTCTGGGTTCTAAAGGCAAAGGTCGTCTCCCACATGTACCAGAAGTTGGTCGTAAACATGTGTGGATCATCTTTGAAATAATCAGCAATTGAAACGTTATCGAGTTTTTCTTCCTTAGAGTCCGGCATCAAAATCAGTTCGGTCAACTTCATCCGATCCTTATTATTAAGACCGAGCTTGCCGCCATTGATGATTCCCTTGCCGCCTTCCATTAACCGGGCCTTATCAAACGTCCGGTGTTTGGCATCGAAATCGCGGGTATCTTCTGCCGCGGTCATGTTTGGTTCAGTAGCCGATGGGACCCGGCTTAAGAGATCCATCAAATCAACGTAGGTTCGATAATTCAGCATCCGGCCACCACGAGCAATGTAGCCTTTGGTATTTTCCAACGGATGATTTTTATTCCAGTATTCCCCAGCAGCTTCGTTGGCTGGCGAGCCATCATTCGAGCCATGGTCATCAATCGAATAGAAGGTGATCTGATCACCCTTCCAATGACCTTCTTGAATTAAATATACGGCCGCAGCCATATTGGCCAACCCGGCACCAATCATAATTGCTTTATTTTTTGTCATGTGATCTCCTCCAATTTAAAGTGAGCGGATCCAGGCGGTTAGCAACCGGAGCGTAAGTCTCCTCTAAGAGAAATTCCCGATCTTGGAGTTTTTCTTAGAGGTGCTTATGTGCAGGTTTCTGCCTGGAGGAGCTGTCCTTCACTCCATCAAATTACTTCGCCTCATACTCATCATACAAGTGCGAGTCGTCCTCGAACCAACCGATTGATTTTAAGAAATAGATAGTAAGGGTCATCAAGCCCAAACCGGTGAACAAAAGCTTTTTGTGTTTCATACTGTATGCTCCTTGTCCGATTAATTTAATCTAAAATTAGTTGTGCGGCACCCATCAAATTAGTTGCTACACTTACTCTAATTATAATTGATTTAACAGCAAAATGAACGAATTACCCACATTTAATTCAGTCAACTCGCTTTCAAGGATCGGTTTCATCCTCCATGAAATGAGCTAGCTGTTTTCATTTCGGAAAACGTATTCATAAAATTAATGCTTACGAGAAAAATTTATTTATGGTAGTGTAATCAATTGTGTCCAGTCCATTTATTTAGAACAGGAGAATTTTTATCACATGGAAAAATCATTAAACGCAGATCAAGTCTTAACAAAAGAAAAGAAACAAACTGCCGCTAAACCGGTAGCCAAACCATTTTTAGCCATGATTGGTATGCTAATCGGCGGGTTTGTCGGGATGCTTTCTGAAACCTCCCTCAATATCGCCTTACCAAGTCTGATGGCTGAGCTTCACGTCAGCATTGGAACTATCCAATGGTTGGTAACTGGCTACATGCTGGTGATTGGGATTGTCCTCCCGATGTCATCCCTGCTTTCACGCTGGTTTTCAACTCGGCAACTTATTTTATTTGCCTTGGGCGACTTTATCATTGGCGCCATCATTTCGGCAATGGCACCTAATTTTGCCATCTTACTCGTTGGCCGGATGATTCAGGGAATCGCCACCGGATTGATCCTCCCCTTGATGTTCACCGTTGCGACCCTGATCTTCCCACCTTATAAGTTAGGTTCCGCAATGGGCATGATTGGGCTCGTTATCATGTTTGCCCCAGCCATTGGTCCTACCTTAGCCGGCATGATCCTCGGATTATTAACCTGGCACTGGATCTTTTGGCTGTTCATTCCATTCCTGCTTGTTGGTTTCTACTTAGCTTTCAAGTATTTGCCTAACGTTGGCAATGTTTCAAAACCAAAAGTTGATACTTTCTCAATCATCCTGTCAGCACTTGGCTTTGGTGGCTTGGTAACCAGTGTCAGCTTGGCCAGTGAAGCCGGTTGGGCATCGCTTGAAGTGATTGGCACCCTAGTTGTTGCCGTCCTTTTATTAGCCTGGTATATTCGCCGCCAAATCATGTCTAAGACGCCAATCCTTAATTTCAGAGTATTCGCTGACAAGCAATTCACCGTTGGCTCCCTCTTAGTCATGTTAGATTTCGCTATCATTCTTTCATCGATGTACCTGCTGCCAATGTTCTGGCAAAATGGATTGGCAATTCCAGTCGCACTCACTGGAATTGTGATGCTGCCAGGTGGAATTGTGAACGCGGTTGTTTCTGCAATCGCTGGTCGCTTCTCAGATCAAGTTAGTCCAAAGTTGCTAATCACTTTGGGTTACGGCGTGACAATCATCGGAATTGTCATCTTGTTACTTGCTCGAGCTACCTCCCCAATGTGGTACGTCATCCTTGGCCACATCGTCATTATGGTTGGGGCACCACTTGCCATGTCACCATCACAAACATTTGGCTTAAGCGCCTTAAATCAGGCCACTTCTGGTGATGGTAGCACCATTATGAATACCTTCCAACAAATCATCGGAGCAATGGCAACCGCGATTGCGACCAGCTTATTGGCATTTGGTCAGCATCTTTCAAACGGCGGCACTCAAGTTGCCTTTACCAACGGTTTTCATGTTGGGTTACTATTCACGTTGATTGTTGCGGTTGTGGCCTTTGTAATTGCATTGACTATCAAGGAACAGAAGCGCGCCTAAAGCAGTAACCGTGGCAAATATTCTGTCTGGAAGAAATTTTTTTCATAATGTATCAAATAACTAGGAATAAACTCCGAAAAAAGCATCTAGTCTAAGCACCCCCTCATCAGGGCTACTTCGAACTAGATGCTTTTTATTGTACCAGCGTGTTTACTTCTAAGATTGTAATATAACTTAGGCGGTTTCAGTCAATGCGACCTTAACAAGATTATCATTCCAGAATGATGGACTATATTCCAAGGTTAATTTAGCACCTTTTTTCGCTTGGCTGACTAAGTTGCCGGAAACCGAAGCGCCGGGATCCAGTTCACCGGATTCAAGCATATTCCGGGCATATTCGCCATCGGTAATGATCTCGAAAGAATTGGTTGAATTGCCATCAGCGTTCAAGCTAAAATCAATTGGATTATATGATTGCCGTTCATTTGTGTCATTACGAATAGTAACATTAACAATTACAAATTGGTTGCCATCTTTAGGCGTATCAAATTCATTGCCCGCATAGTATGTAACCTTATTCACCTTAAACTTATACCCTTTGTAATTGGCTACCTCGTTGACTAAATACCGCTCTTTCATCTCAGATTTGGAATTTGCTTCAGCTTCAGCTGTTTCTTTGGTATCAACAGTTTGCTCAGTTTTACCAGTATCTTGGCTGGTCGATTCCTCTGATCCGCCAACCATACTCCCTCCGACACCAATACCAATCACAATTACTAACCAAACCCACCATTTTTTGTACCAGGGCTTCGAGGGCTTTGCTTCCTTCTGCTTCATAATAATTTCCTCCAAACGATATCTAATAATTACTATAACTAATTTTAAAAATTATTATAAAGTCATTACTTCTAAAATACTATTTTCAACTCTGCTCAACTAAAAAATCTCGCCCTAATTGGGTGGGATCATCATTTTAATATTTAAGTATTTAGATTCATCATTTAAGTTGCTTAGCCTGTTTAATGGCAGCACGAAACTCTGCCAGAAACTCATCGGGCTGGCCGGTAGCAACCTCGTGTTCAAGTTGCTCTTGTAAAGCAGCCAGAATATCGTTATTGGTTGTTGTCATAATTTCACCAATCGCATAGGCCGCCGTTGCCCGGATCATTGGTCGTGGATCAGCTTTCATCACTGCCAATAATTGGGGGATTGCCGATTGATCGTGCAAATTAGCTAGGGCAATAATGGCATTTCGCTGAAGTGGCTTTTTGCCTCGCCACAAACCGGACATTTCCCCAAATTGATCCTTAAATTCCCGATTACTCATTGTTAACATTGGCAACAGCTCTGGTCGAACCTTTTCCGGATCGGGTTCCATTTCATCATGAAGATGAAAATTCTTGCCTTGATTAAAGGGACAAACCTGTTGGCAAATATCACAGCCATAAATCACATTCCGAATTTTAGGGCGAAACTCCGCCTTCATTAATCCTTTGGTCTGGGTCTGATATGACAAGCAGTGCTGAGCATTCATCCGGCCATCGCCAAGCAACGCCTTGACTGGGCAGGCATCAATACACCTGGTACAACTACCGCACTGACATGGAATCGGTGTGTCGGCGGGAAGACCCAAATTCGTAATAATCTCACCTAAATAAACGTAAGAGCCATACTCCTCAGTAATCAATAGCCCATTTTTACCAATAAATCCCAAACCAGCCCGATTGGCAACGGCGACATCGATCAATTCACCCGTATCAACCATCGGTTTAAAGCGGGCTTCACTGCCAGCCACAGCCTTCATTTGCTCAATCAAACAGTTTAACTTTGCTCGCAAAATTTGGTGATAGTCATTCCCCCAAGAAGCTCTGGCAAACTGTCCTCGTTTTAACTTGGTTCGGCTAGGCCGCTGCTTGATCCTGCTTGGATAAGCCAAGGCAATCGCAATAATTGACTTTGGTTGGTCAAAGATCAGCTTGGGATTAAGCCGTTCATCGAGATTTTGATGCTCAAAGCCACTGGTATGCCCGGCGGCTTTTTGCGCAATCAAGCTATCTCGCAATGATTCAAAGTCAGCCGCTGTGGTAAACCCAATTTTATCAATGCCAATTTGCTGACTAATTGTAATAATTTGTTGTTTTAGTTTCGCCCCACTTTGGATAGCGAATCACCCTTTTCGTTTAAATATGGTTAAAGGGTAGCATGAACCATTCAAAATAGCTATCTGAAAAATTCAAATAAGGCTGAACGCAAACTTCGAAATATGCGTTCAGCCTTATTAAATACTATTTATCTGATGCGACGGACTAATTATCGATCCGCCACACTGCTCTTATCTTTAACCATCTGTTTAACAGCCTTCATAGCTGCTGCCAATGCTTCATCGCTAGCGGCATAACTAATCCGGATATATTCGTTATCGCCAAATGGATCGCCAGGCATCAGGCCAATATGGTAATCCTTAGCTAATGTCTTAACAAATTGCCAACTATCCATTTGCAAGCTAGCTGGAATCTTAGCGAAGACGTAGAATGCCCCGCCTGGGTGAACCACGTCAAACCCTGCTTCGTCCATATTTTTAACAACGAAATCACGACGCTTCAAATATTCCTTACGCATCACAGCCGCATCATTTTGCCCATTGGTTAAGGCTTCAGTAGCAGCATATTGGACCAACGAAGCTGCAGCAGTCACCGTAAATTGATGGACTTTAGCGATTTCATCAATGACCGGATGTGGTCCAAACACTAAGCCTAACCGCCAACCAGTCATCGCGTGTGACTTGGACAAACCATTCGTAATAATCGTTTGATCGGGTAATAGTTTCGAAATTGTGTAATGCTTTTGCCCATAAGTCAATTCACCATAAATCTCATCACTAATCACCCAAATTTGATTCTTCTTCAAAGCTGGCGCCAAGGCTGCAATTTGTTCTTCCGTATAAGCGACCCCGGTTGGATTATTCGGATCAGTTAAGATCAATCCCTTGATATTCAAATCAGGATAATCATCGACCGCCTTTTGAATTTGTTCCGGCGTTAACACAAACCCGGATTTACTGGTATCAATAAAAATCGTTTTCAACTGGTTTAAGGTCATCAGCGCATCGTAGAGTGGATACGCAGGCGTTGGAACAATTACCGCATCCCCAGGCTTAAACAACGTCTTAACAGTTGAGGCCAAGGCTTCTGTCGCCCCGACAGAAACCACAATTTCATCCGCGGAATAATTGTAGCCAAACTTGGCTTTGTAATACTTGGAAGCTGCTTCTCGCAAATCTTGGAATCCCCAGTAATAGGGATAGTGTGAACAATTTGTATTAATTGCTTCAATCGCGGCTTTTTTGATATGCTCCGGAACATCAAAATTAGGTTCACCCAAAGTTAACTTAATAATATCTGGATCAACACTAATGTCATGATCAAATTTTCTCATGGCAGATGGCTTAACATTTAAAACATTTGGATTAATATCATTTAATTCCATAAAAAGGGATCCCTCCGCAGCATTTAATTTTGTATGATTGATAAGCACGTGATATGTATCACGATTACTCAATAAGAATTAGTTTTAATCATAAATCATATTTATAAGAAGTCAATGAGGATCCAATTGATCACCGGATAAAGATGGTTTGTTCAAAAATAATTAAGATATTCCAACGGAAACAAGGAATTAGCCCATAATTACCTCAGATTATTTTGAGAGTATTTCGGGAGTTTACCTTGACAAATAGGATCCATTCGTCATTTCCAACATATTTCATTAAAAAATGATGATAATTTTTTCGAACAATCAACACCGTTATTTGGGAATTATTTGCAAAACTAGTTGTCATTAAATTTAGCAACTGTTAGTGAATTATCTCGATAAGTTGCCCAAAAGACATCTTTAATCTGGTCAATTCCCTGTTTCTTTAATTCTTCAATCAGCCAGCCTTCATCTTTATCCATCAGCTCCAGCACGTCTGGATCCACCTGACCATCGACAATCACCGGATAACGAATACTGCCTTCTCCTCGGTTCAAGACTGTCAGCGAGCCATTTTGCTCCACGATGGCCCGTTTCACCTGGCTGATGTCATAGACACCGGCAGTTCGCAGCTTAAAATCAACATCTTTAGCTGACAAATTGGCCTTCAAACAATTCTCCACCAACATCTCACCATTGCGGACAATCGTGATCGGCTCACCCTCAATCAACTTACCAAACCAGTGAAGGTGGGTTTTCAAATACCTGGTCACCATGATCAGCAGTGCCCAGAGTAGTAAAATCACCAAAAATTGAGCCATTGTGATTGCCGGATTATAAATCACGCCCCCGATAATGCCACCAAGGACATAGTTTTGCAGCTGATCCATCGCCGAAGTGGGCGCCAAATTACCTTTCCCAGTCAGGTTAATTAAGATCGTGATAAATAAGAAACCAACTACCAACTTCAATAACACGTCAGAATATGTAAACATCAGGCTTTCCCCTCCACTTTAATATCATGTTGATCATGCAACTCAACTTTTTCCAAAACAAATTGGGTTCCATCAGAATTATAATCAATCCGAAAAATGCCTTTCGGTGTCTTAATCATCAAGTTGGCATTCTGGCTGGTTGAGTTGATACTGACTTTCTGAGGGGCGACCCCCAATCGTTTCGCGGATTCCTTGACCACTGTGGTAATTTGCCCGGTTTGCTTGCTGGCAGATTGGACAGCACTGAAATCGTCGTACTGCATAGCCAAAATCAGCAATAAGAGTGTGCCAACGATAATACTGAGATCTTTATATTTAACATCCAACCGATTTCGCAGGTAATGAATTAAAAAAACGATGAAGATCAGTGCCAGCACGCTTAGAATAATCATTCGAGCGTATTGCCAATTTCCTTGGGACTGATGCAGGTAGTTATAGGTGTAGAATGTCATGGTTCATCCCCCAATTTTAATAAATATTCGTTAGTTACTGGTATCTTCAATTTGTAATTCATCGGAATAAATCAGTAACCGCTTGGCATAACTTGGATGGTTAAAGTTCGTCTGAATGACCCCTTTAAGCTCATTTAAATCATCCGTAATGATCCCGTCCACATTCATGAATAGCAGCTTGGTCATATCGTCTGGATCGTCAACAGTCCAAGCGTAGACCTGCTGACGATGGTCGTGGGCCTGCTGAACAAACTGGTCGTTCAACGTCGTTTCCTCCATTGTGTAAGCATTGGCCCGAGTTTCCGGAAATGAGAAGTTGTACGGGAGAATGTAACTGACAAATAATTTGGGAGCGCGTTGCTTCAACCCACTGATCACGTTGTAATCCAACGAATGAATGTGATCATGGTCGCGTAATAGGCGTCGCTGATACTTTTTGATAAACAGGCTGAGCATATTCGGACTGTCATGACTGGTCGTTTTGATTTCAACCAACAGCTTTTGGTGATCCCGCTCAGCTGCGGCTAAATAATCGTCAAAGCTGGCAATGTGAGCCGTGTGCCCATTTTCATGAACAATCAGCCGTTTCAGTTGAGCCAATGTTAATTCATAAGGCGCTGCATCCACGCCGGCCAGTTTTTGCAAATTTTCATCATGCATGACCACAAACTGATGATCTTTAGTTTCATGAATGTCCATCTCAACATAATCCGGTTTTTCTTTACTGGTTTTGTTCAGTGCCGGAATGGTATTCTGGACACCGTTGCCATCATCGACCCCGCGATGGGAAATGGTGAGCGGCCGCGTTAACAGGCTGCCCTTTAAGTACAGGCCATTATAAGTAACAAGGCCACCCAAAAATAGCAAGATCAACGTCAGGGCCGCCAACCGCCGCCTCATTTTCCGGCGGGGTGACAGCTTAGCAATAGTCTGAGGAGCTCGGCTTAAGTTTCGTTCCCCCGCCACTGACGTCAGCATCAGCATAAAGACCACTAGGCTAAATGAGGCAATCAGGCGCTGCCAAATCATGAGCACACCCATATTCATCACTGCACCGGCAAAGGCGATACTGCCAGACTGGCCATCCAAGTATTTTTGGAACCCATAGAGCGCAAATGACAATAAGGCCGTTGACACCAGGCTAATTGCCCCAAGAACCATTAGTCGCCAAAAGTACTGCCACGATTTGCCGCGGGTCATTCCCCAACTTTTTTTGGCAGCGGAGAATCCGGTCTGATTAGCCAAAATCATCAGTGGCAAGACTTGAATTAACCGAATACTGATGTAGAAAACGGCAATTGCCAGAACAGCCAGAAGAACTGCCAGGTACTTATTTTGCTCCAAATCATCCAAAATAAATGTCGGAATCGCCGCTTTAGCCAGCAGTGGTGAATTGAGATAAGTATAAGAAAATGGCATGATCAAAATAAAATAGCCCAAGAAAAATAAGAAGCTGGTAAATCGCAGTCGCCGCATGTCGTTAATTGCATTCCCGACAATTTTCCAGAGGCTTTGATTCTGGCCATAAGCGATGTTATCGATGCCATAGAGTAAAAATGCGAACTGCCAAAAGACCAGCGCAAAAAGAATCCCCAGCAGAAGAATCAGTTCAGCAACTGCGAGTGGCTTGGCAGTCAACAGCCAGCCAACGTTGGTATAAGATATGTACGGAATTTGATTACTTCGTAAGATAAGACTTGTAAAGTACTCCAGCATCGGGACAATCAGACCAGCTAAGATCACATTCATGACAATAACTAAAGTAACGTAGGCGCCCCAGTTATGAAAAAATTTATTAATTGATTGTTTTAATAGTGGCTTTCCAAGCATATTTGAAGCCCCCCTCTTTTTGAAATGAAACAGCTTTATCATAACATAGCTGTTGGCGCACTAGTCAGCTAGAGAATGGTTAGAGGACGAGATTGTGACGAACGGCGATTTGATCCCAGAATTTAAGTAAAAAAACAATGCATCCTGATTAGAATGCATTGCTTTTTTACTTAAATGGCCTAAGCAGGCTATCGCTCATCACGGTTCCGTGGACGATCTGAGCCCCTTACACGCTTCTCCGTTTAAAGACCACATAACTGATCGCCATAAAAATTGCCGTATAAGCCAAGCTGCCACATATCATTTCCGGCGTCGATAATAACGTCATCTTATGATAAGTGTCTGAAGTCAGCTGAGCCGGTAAATTCATCATATTCAACGGGTTCCACTTAAGCCAGTCCCATTTCTGCATTAACACAAACATTAATCCAGATACCACACTCAGGGCAAAGTAGCCAATGATGCCGATTGAAATTGCCGCAGCGGTGCTCTTGAAAATGTTTGCCAGCAATAATACCAGGCTCAACACTAACCATACTGACAGGAATTGGCCAATGAGGTTCATAAACTGGGTTTCAATGATACTTTGGTTATTTGCATAAGTATCAGTTAAGTTGAATTTGCCATTATATAAAACGACTTTCAAGATCAAGGAATAGACAAACACTAAAGCATAGAAATAAATTGAGTAGATCAACATGGTGATCCACTTACTAACCAGAATTTCACCCCGATAATACTTTCGGTAAAGCAGTTCCTTGATCGTGCCATACTGAAATTCCATTGCGATAATTGAACTGCATGCGGCAATCAGGAACAAGACAACCCAGCTGCCACCGGTATACATCGTTGTAAACATTCCCTTGGCTGACCAATACTTCGGATAGAGTTTGCTCAAGACGCCAAAGACCGTCATGATGATCAACAGCGCAATCGAAACTGCTGGGGTACTTTTCTTATGAAGTAACTTATAGGTTTCTTGTTTAACTAAGGTTATCATTCTATGACTCCTTTACTTTGTCGTTCTTCAGCAATTCCAACAATGAGGTTTCCAAGTCACTATGCACATGTTGAACGTCCTCAATGTCGATGCCGTTATCAGACAACAATTTAATGACGTCAGCCATCTTAGTGTCATCAGTTTCAATGATGCTGACACCGGCAGTTTGGTCAAGTTGATACCCATTCTGGGTTAGGATAGTCGTTGCCTTGTCATCGTCAGAAGTCTTCACAACCAAGAGTCGTTTGCCGCCACTTTCAAGGGTAGCCATGCTTTCCTTATAAACAATTTGACCTTTATCAATCACAACCAGGTCATCAATTAACTTTTCCAGCTCACTTAAGATATGGCTGGAAATCAAAAATGTGGTCCCTTGTTTGGCGAGGTCTAAAATAATTGTCCGCAAGTCTTTATTTGCTTGGGGATCCAAACCGTTCATCGGCTCGTCTAAGATCACAAATTTTGGTCGATTTACTAATGCCAAGGCAATTCCGAGTTTTTGCTTCATCCCTAATGAATAGGTTTTGGCTTTCCGATCGATATAGGTCGTCATTTTCATCCTATCAACAATCTCATCAATCTGATCCTGACTGGTCGTTTCCTTTGAGAATAGCTTCAAGTGCTGCATCCCAGTCAAAAATGGATAAATCCCAGGGTATTCGATCAAGGCACCAACCTTGTCCATCGCTTGATGACTAGTGGGTGAAACTGCGTCACCATCAATCGTGATCTGGCCGCTGGCATAATTAAATAATCCCAGCACGGCCTTCATGATGGTTGATTTACCAGCCCCGTTAGGACCAACTAACCCGACGATGTGGCCGCGTTCGACGGAAAATGAAACATCTTTCAAGACATGTTTGGAACCAAAGCTCTTGTTAAGATGTTGAACGTCTAAAATAATGTCTGACATTTGTGCCTCCTATAATTGAGTGTGCGGAGCAAAACGGTTAATAATCGGAACATAAGTTGCCAAAAGCAAAAATCCCGGTCTTGGATTTATGATTTTGGTGCTTATGTGCAGATTATTGTTTTGCGCAGCAGTCCTAAAATCAGTGTGCGGAGCAAAACGGTTAGAAACTGGATCATAAAGCTCCCCAGACATAAATTCTGGTTTTGAATTTCTGGCTGGGGTGCTTATGAGGAAGTTTCTGTTTTGCGCAGCAGTCCTAAATCCAGTGTGCAAAGCAAAACGGTTAACTATTCTGCATTATGTAAAAACTGTTATCTAAACAGTTAAGTTTCAGGTTAACATATTTTCCTTTCAGATTACAACACCCCATTTTCAATCATTCCCAATCAGAATGTAGTAATATAGACGAAGGGGAAGTTCGACGAGCGAGTTAAAAAGTGAGGTAAAGTAATTCATGACAAAGGCACTGATCGTTGTAACCAATAATGCAAAGTTCGATAAACTGTATAAAGCCACCGGCATTTGGCTTCGAGAAACCGCTCATTTCAATAAGGTGATGCAGGAAAATGGCATCGACGTCGATTACATGAGTCCAAAGGGCGGCTATGTTCCCATCGACCCCCTTAGCTTAGCACCAGACATGATGGACCAGATCGACTGGCAATATTATTTAGATGATGAATTCAGGAATACTCATCTGGCAAAATCTCTAAAGCCAGCTGATATTCAACCAGCCGACTATCAAGTCATTTATTTTGTTGGTGGTCACGGGGCAATGACCGATTTTCCAGAAAATAAAGAGTTGGCAAGCATTGCATCCGCTATTTATAACAACGCCGGAATCATCGCTGCCAATTGTATCGGCGTTTCAGCATTGCTGGCAATCAGGACAACTGATGGCAAACGTTTTGTAAACGGCAGGAAGTTAACGAGTTTTACCAACGATGAAGAAGCCTTAAACGGCTTAACCAACGATGTTAAATTTTTACCAGAGGATGAACTGAAGAAATCCGGGGCCACTTTCGAAAAAGGAGAAGCCTTCAAATCCCACGTGGTCGTTGATAATCGGCTGATCACTGGTCAAAATGCAGATTCAGCAACCGATGTCGGCGAAGCAGTTATTAAGGCTTTATTGAAATAATCAGTTCATTCCATTTCTCTAATGCCTAATCATTCATTAGGAGGACCAACATGAGTATTTGGAATGATTCTTCGCTCTACATCTTAATTATGACAACGCTGGTTGGCATAATTGCACTCTTTTTAATGCGGACAAAGAAAATGCGATTCAAAGGTCCGCGACTTTGGTTAACCCTGGAAATTGTCCTCACGATTTGTGGTCTATTCTCTAACGGCTTAGGCATTATCTTTCTGATCACACCGTTTTATAACTTCATCTATTCCTTAATAGTCGGCTTACTGGCCATTGGACTCGGCGTTTTTTGGCTGATTGAAGTATTCATTGGTATTCAAAAATAAGAACGAGTCTATCTGCGGTCATGATCCGCAAGCTAAGAGCTCAGGATACTTTCGTTAGCAAGTTCCGTTTACGCAACAAAAAGCCAATCATCCGAACATTCAAATCAGAATGTCTAGATGATTGGCTTTTATTTTTGAAACGGCTTTTTACTTAGAAACTGTTTGAGATCTAAATTGAGTTTTGGTATACTTTTGCAAAAAA
>NZ_AZEI01000035.1 GCF_001436255.1 Lentilactobacillus rapi DSM 19907 = JCM 15042
GGTAGAGCACCTGACTGTTAATCAGGTTGTCGACGGTTCGAGCCCGCCTGCCGGAGCTTTGTCAAAAAGTGCTAACGCGATTGTTAGCACTTTTGTGTACAAAATCATGCCGACTTAGCTCAGCTGGTAGAGCATCGGTATCGTAAACCGAGGGTCACAGGTTCAACTCCTGCAGTCGGCATCAATGATTATAGTCAGTTTTTTATGACAGAAAAAGACACTCTTAGTCCTTTTAATAAGAAAGGATTAGGAGTGTTTTTTTGCTTGTGTCTTATCTACAGGTTGCTTTTTTTGATATTGTAGAGCCAAAGAAAGTGTGTGTTGAAAAAAGTACTAATTTTTAATTGTGAATCAATTAAAAATACCGGAATTAACATCCAGGAAAAGCGAAGCCGCCCCATACTAGCGACTCATAGCATCACTTATAATTGGTACATGTAAAAATATCGTAATTGGTATAGAACATATAAATGTCTGAACTGCCCTATATAAAAGAAGCTGTACATTAATAAATTCAAAAAACCCCTTGTGGTATACCAATATATCTGTTATTCTGTATAGGTAATCAAAGAAAAGGGGATTTTTATAATGAAAAATATTTTACTCGTTTGCGAAGATGGAATTTCTAGTAATTTTTTAGTTAAGTCAGCTAAATTATTTATTGAGAACTATCAAGCAGATATTAATTTAATACCAAGTAACTTTGAAAATGCGGAGCAACATTTAAATGACGGTGTTGATTTGGTCTTGGTAGCACCACAGGCCACTTATCACGAAAAGGAGCTTGAATTGCTTGACGGTAAAGCCAACCTTTTAACAATTCCTGATGAAGTATATGGTTGGGCTAACGGCGAAAAGCTCGTCAAGTTCATTCTCAATCAATTTAAGTCTGCAAAGGCAGTTTAATGGATGAAAATGAACTAAATCAAATCTCAATGCTCATGCTGACGTATTCGGGGAAAGCTAAGCAGATTCTTAACCAAACAATTGATACAATCTCATTATCTACATATAAAAAAGACGATGTATCTGCACAATTCGAGAAAGCTCATAAATGGCTCACAAAGGCGCATAATGAGCAAAACAAAGCAATTAAATATGTGGATAATTTGCAATACTCGGTCCTGTTCACCCACGCACAAGACACACTGATGAACACCGAAACAATTTATTTCTTATTGACTAAACTAATTCCATTGATAAGAATAAATCAATGAACGGTTTGATCTGATTTTTGTCGGAAAATACTAGTCGATGTTTCGTCGTCATTGAATTACCTTCCATTCTGGAATATAATGATTGTTATGGTTTGATCCTTGATAAGCTTTAAAGAACAATTATTAATAAATGATCTAATCCGGTTAACACATGTTAAGGTGGATTAGATTTATTTTTTGGAGGGTATCACATGCAACAACATGAACAAACTGACCAGGAAAGACGAGCTGACAGCTCATTCTTTGGTCAACCAAGAGGATTATCGACGTTATTCTATACTGAAATGTGGGAGCGTTTTAGTTACTACGGAATGCGGGCAATCCTGTTATTTTACATGTATTTCAGCATTAGCAAAGGTGGTTTGGGCTTTTCGCAACCACTTGCTGCATCAATCATGTCCATCTATGGATCGTTGGTTTACTTGACTTCTGTTGCGGGTGGCTTCATTAGTGACCGTATTTTAGGAAGTCGGAGAACCGTCTTCTATGGTGGTGTCCTGATTATGTTTGGCCACATCGCGCTCTCAATGCCATTAGGACGAATCGCGTTATTTGCCTCGATCGTTTTAATCACATTGGGAACTGGGCTATTAAAACCCAATATTTCTGAGATGGTTGGTGGGTTATATACCGAGTATGATAACCGCCGAGACTCTGGATTTACTATCTTTGTGTTTGGAATTAACTTAGGATCGTTTATTTCACCTATTTTAGTTACGTGGCTGGGAATGAAATATAATTTCCATTTAGGCTTTTCTTTGGCCGCCATTGGAATGTTTTTCGGATTGTTGCAATACATCCGAGGTGGCAAGAAACACTTGCCAAGCACGAGCCTTTATCCTTCAGACCCGCTTGAACCTGAAGACGTTAAGAAGTTATCATTTCGGATTGGCGTTGGCGTGGTCGTTTTCGGATTAGTACTGTTATTGATGCAAGTAATGGGAACCCTGTCTCTCAGCACATTTATTACATTGCTTAGCTTAATTGCAATTGCCACCCCAATTATTTACTTTGTCGTGATTATTTCCAGTAAGAAGATTTCGAGTAATGAACGTTCCCGAGTTGTGGCATACATACCATTGTTTATTGCCGCCACAATTTTTTGGGCCATTGAGGAGCAGGGATCAGTTGTTTTAGCTTTGTTTGCGCAGAATCAAACCAATAACAACTTCTTTGGTTTCCAAATTCGAGCTGGTTTCTACCAGTCATTAAACCCTGCGTTTATCATGCTCTATACGCCATTCTTTGCGTGGTTGTGGATTAAATTAGGGAGAAAGCAACCTAGTTCGCCTTCTAAATTCTCTTTAGGAATGGTGATTGCCGGATTGTCATATATTTTCATGATCTTGCCGGTTTCCTTATTCGGAACTTCTGCTCGCGTAAGTCCGTTGTGGCTAGTTGGTAGTTGGGCAATTGTTGAAGTTGCGGAGTTGTTAATTTCGCCAATTGGCCTTTCTGTCACCACTAAGCTTGCACCAAAAGCCTTCGAATCTCAAATGATGAGTATGTGGTTCTTAGCAGACGCTGCTGGACAAGCAATTAACTCGCAAATTGTGAAGTACTATACGCCTGATAATGAAATCAATTATTTCTTGATTATTGGGATTTGCGCAATTGTTGCTGGGGTCATCCTGGCGTTCCTGGTTAAGCCGGTTAAACGACTCATGGAAGGCGTTAGTTAATAATGAGCTACAAAAAAGTGTTATCCTGTCTGGGATAGCACTTTTAATTATGGGAGAAGAACATGATAAAAATAGCTGCATCCAGTGATAATCATTTCGATATCAATAAAGTTGACATTGACCAAATTGTTGAACAGCAGGCTGCCTATTTAAATGAGAATCACGTAGACTATTATTTGATTGCTGGTGATATGTTCAATGATTTTGAGAAAGCCTTTGTCAAGGGCAGTTTAAAAATGTAGGTTTTCGGCAGAAAGAAATGTAGGTTTTCGG
>NZ_AZEI01000036.1 GCF_001436255.1 Lentilactobacillus rapi DSM 19907 = JCM 15042
AGCGTTTGTCTCAGTTTTCCTACGCCGCTTTTAGAGATCTCAAACAGTTTCTAAGACATCGAATGAAGCAGGCCCACCGTTTAATTGACGGCCACCATGATTAGAGACATAGACACCAGCAGCTCCAGCTCCAATTGCATACTCGGCATCTTCAGGGGATTCAATTCCCTTTACAATAACTGGTAAATCAGTATAGTTAGCGATCCGCTCAACATCTTTTGGTCCAATCTTTTGAGCAGCGGCAGCATAAATTTCAGCAATTCCCTTGCCCTTACCATCGCCTTCGCTGAACTTGGTCAAGTTGGCCATTGGAATTGGGAACTGGAAGTTGTTAATAATATCAGCTTCACGATAACCATCAACCGTTGCGTCAACAGTTAGGATAATGCCTTTAACGCCAGCTTTTTTAGCTTCATCAAGCAGAGACTCATTAAATGTCCAATCTTTACTCATATAAAGTTGGAAAAATTGAGGAGCCCCACCGCCAGCAGCGGCAGTCTCAGCAATCGAAGTTGACGAATAGGTACTTTGGGCCATTAACCCACCAACGGCAGCAAGCCCTTTAGCCGTATCTTTTTCACCTTGTGCGTGAGCCAATCCCTGAGCAGCGATTGGTGGCATCATAAGTGGCGTCTTCAATGAAAGGCCAAATGCACTGGTTGCCAACTCTGGGTTTTCAATGTTGCTTAATGCCTTGGGGACAATTTGTTTGTGGGTAAATGCTTTTCGGTTTGCCCGCAACGTCCATTCATCTTCGGACCCGCCGACTATGTAACCAAATCCACCGGTAGGAATGATTTGCTTTGCTTGGTCTTCAAGCGAAGGTAAATTTAAAATGTCTAACTTTTTTTCGTTTTCATTTTGCTTGTATCCATTAACAACAACCATATCTAAGGCCTCCATAAAATTAGTCTACTAATCTCATCATGGACAGTGTAACACTTACATTTAGTAAGTCAAAGGATTGCATTTTTATTTTAGAGTGCGAAAACAAGCGATTAGGAATCGGAATATAAGTCGCCTTTGAAGGAAATTCCGGGTTTGGGAATTTTTTTCAAAGGTGCTTACATGCAGATTCCTGCTTGTTGAAGCACATTTTAATCAGAGTGCGAAAACAAGCGGTTAGGAATCGGAGTGTAAGTCGCCTGACGGGGAAATTCCTGTGCTTGGAATTTTTCCGTTAGGTGCTTACATGCAGATTCCTGCTTGTTGAAGCACATTTCAAATCAGAGTGCGAAAACAAGCGGTTAGGAATCGGAATATAAGTCGCCATCATGAATAATTCTCACCACTCCGTACCCTCGAAATAAAGTAATGACCGCAGTTAGCAATCCCTATTGCACTGACTGAAATGCTGGCTAATTCCAAAACACCCGTTAAACAAAGAAAAGGCAATGCATTCTCTCTAAAACCAGAATGCATTGCCTTTTTCACTTAAATTCTGGGATCAGATCGACTGTCTGCCCCATTCTTTCAAAAAAATTTATTCATTATCTTGAGGTTCATCTGTATCTGACTGCTGATCAGATCCATCATCTGGTGTTTGTGAATGGCCATCTGAATTATCGTCCTCATCTTCTTGCTTCTCAACTTTTGCCATCGTTGCAACCTTGGCATCATCGTCCATTCTGATTAAATGAACACCAAGCGTTGCCCGGCCAGTCTGAGAAACGTCATCAACATCGAAACGAATCATGACCCCTTTATCGGTGATTAGCATGATATCTTCGGCCCCGGTAACTGTTGTTAGGCCAGCCAATGGTCCGTTTTTCTCGGTAATATTGGCGGTCTTAATTCCTTTACCACCACGGCCTTTAATTGGATATTCCGCAGCAGCCGTTCGTTTACCATAACCATTTTCGGAAATGATAAAGACTTCGCTGTTTGGCTTCAATGTATCAGCACCAACGACATAATCATTTTCCCGAAGTCTGATTCCGCGAACACCGGTTGCTGAACGACCCATTGATCGAACATCGGCGGCTTTGAAACTCACAGCGTAACCCTTATGCGTTCCAATAATAATGTTTTGATCTTGTTCAACAATCAACACATTAATCACTTGGTCATCGTCTTTCAGATGGATGGCCTTTAACCCGTTACTCCGAATGTTGGCAAATTCTTCTACCGGAGTCCGTTTAACCGTTCCGTGTAATGTGACGAAGAACAAGTCTTTTTCGATATCCTTATTCTTATCAGAAATATTAATGACGGCTTCGATCTTTTCGTCGTTATTAATGTTTAGCAGGTTAATGATTGGAATTCCTTTAGCCGAACGACCGTATTCAGGAATTTCATAACCCTTCATCCGATAAACTTTTCCCGCATCGGTAAAGAATAAGAGCACATCATGAGTAGACGTTGAAACCAAATGTTCCACAAAGTCGTCGTTATGAACGCCCATTCCTTGAACACCCCGGCCACCACGGTTTTGAGCTTTGAATTCAGTGGTTGGAAGGCGTTTGATGTAGCCATTGTGGGTTAAGGAAATAATCACGTCTTCTTCTTCGATCAAATCTTCGTCTTCAAGGCTAAGGACTTCACCAACCAAGAGTTCAGTTCGACGGGGATCACCGAATTTATGTTGAATTTCAAGCAATTCTTCGTAAATGATTTGGTTAACCCGGTCACGACTCGCAAGAATTGCCTTGTAGTCTTCGATGTCTTTCATTAACTGGGCATATTCTTTTTCAATCTTGTCGCGTTCCAAACCGGTTAATCTAACCAATCGCATATCCAGAATGGCTTGGGCTTGTTTGTCATCCAATCCAAATCCTTCGATCAATTGGTTCTTAGCAACATCCCCAGTTTGCGAACCTCGGATAATCTTGATGATTTCATCAATGTGATCCAAAGCAATTCGCAATCCTTCGAGGATGTGAGCTCGGGCTTGAGCCTTCTTTAATTCATACTGTGTCCGGCGTTTGATCACTTCAACTTGATGTTCCAAATAATAATTTAGAATTTCTTTCAAGCTGAGGATCTTTGGCGTTCCCTTAACGATTGCTAACATGTTAAAGCTAAACGATGTCTGCATTAACGTTAATTTATATAAATTATTCAAAATAACTTCGGCACTGGCATCCCGCCGAATATCGATCACAACCCGCATTCCTTCACGGTCGGATTCATCGTTAATATCAGTGATACCTTCAATTCGTTTATCCCGGGCAAGCTCAGCAATTCGCTCAATTAATTTAGCTTTGTTGACCATGTAAGGTAATTCAGTCGCAATGATCCGCTGTTTGCCATCTGGCTTACCTTCAATTTCAACTTTAGCCCGAACAATAATTGACCCTTTACCAGTTTCATAAGCTTTCCGAATTCCGGATTTACCCATAACCACTCCACCAGTTGGGAAGTCAGGCCCAGGCAAAACTTCCATTAAATCAGCGGTCGTTGCTTCTGGATTGTTCATTAGCACGTGGATTGCACTGATGACTTCCGACAAGTTATGCGGTGGAATGTTAGTTGCCATCCCAACAGCAATTCCTGAAGCGCCGTTAACTAATAAGTTGGGAAAACGAGATGGTAAAACACTGGGTTCCCGTTCGGTACCGTCATAGTTAGGTTGGAAATCAATGGTATCTTTGTTAATATCACGAAGCATTTCCATTGCAATTTTGCTCAAGCGGGCTTCGGTATAACGCATGGCAGCCGCACCATCGCCATCGACAGAACCAAAGTTACCGTGACCATCAACTAACATGTAGCGATAACTGAATGGTTGAGCCATTCGGACCATTGATTCATAAACTGCGGTATCACCGTGGGGATGGTACTTACCTAAGACATCCCCAACGATTCTGGCAGATTTCTTGTAAGGTTTATCAGGCGTAACCCCTAATTCATGCATATCGTATAAAATACGGCGATGAACAGGTTTGAGGCCGTCTCGAACATCAGGTAAAGCACGCGCAACAATTACACTCATTGCGTAATCAAGAAAAGATGTCCGCATTTTCTTGGATAGGTCAACATTGGTTATTCGACCTGGAAAGTCTCCATTGTTGTCATTTTCGTTGGCCAAACTATTTACCTCCATTCATATCAAGGGAAGAAGCCGATGTTTCATGTGAAACATTAATTTTTATTTCTGAGGAACAACTATTTATGTGAATGAGTGTTTGTTTGCTGCTATACGACGGTAAGGTACGTTAACAAGCACTATCCCAAATTCCTCTGGCTATATAGATTAGGACCGCTCCGTAAAGCAGAAGTCTGCATGTAAGCACCACCGAGAAAAATTCCAGAACCGGGAATTTCCCTCAGCGGAGACTTACACTCCGACTTCTAATCGCTTTACTCCGCTCACTATTCTACACATCCAAATTCTCCACAAATGTTGCATTATCTTCAATAAACTCACGTCTTGGTTCCACTTTGTCACCCATTAACATTGAGAATACTCTGTCTGCTTCTGCCGCATCCGAAGATTCCACACGCAACAAGTGCCGGTTCTCTGGGTTCATTGTTGTGTCCCAGAGTTGTTCCGCATCCATTTCACCTAAACCTTTGTATCGTTGAATAACAGGCTTTGGTGATGGTTGCAATGTTCCCAAGAATTGGTTTAAGTCTTCGTCAGAATCAATATATCTTGACATTTTTCCTTGACGAACTTGATACAGTGGTGGCTGAGCGACGTAAACGTAGCCTGCATCGATCAGCGGCCTCATGTATCGATAGATGAGTGTCAACAGTAACGTTTGAATATGCGCACCATCGACATCGGCATCAGTCATGATAATTAACTTATGGTAGTTAACTTTTGATAAATCAAAGTCTTCCCCAAAGCCAGTTCCCATTGCCGTAAACAGTGACCGAATTTCTTCATTCGCCAAAATTCGGTCCATGCTGGCTTTTTCAACGTTCAGAATTTTCCCTCGAATTGGCAAAATAGCTTGGGTTAATCGGGACCGCCCCTGCTTAGCTGAACCACCGGCAGAATCCCCCTCGACAATAAACAATTCAGAAATTCGGGGGTCCTTACTGGTGTTATCGGCTAACTTACCGGGTAAGTTACTGATTTCCAAGCCACTCTTCTTTCGAGTGACTTCACGGGCCCGTTTAGCTGCGGATCGGGCTTTTGATGCTAACAAACCGCGGTCAACAATCTTGCGCGCCATTTTTGGATTTTCCATCAGGAATTTAGAGAAGTGGTCACTAAAGATCCGGTCAGTAACGGTTCTAGCATCCGAATTTCCCAGCTTGGTCTTGGTTTGGCCCTCAAATTGAGGGTCTGGATGCTTGATGCTGACAACCGCAGTCGTTCCCTCACGTACATCTTCACCTGAAAGGTTGGCTTCGTTATCTTTGAGGAGCTTATTCTTGCGGGCGTAGTCATTGATCACTCGGGTCAAAGCACGCTTGAAGCCCTCTTCATGAGTTCCGCCTTCGTAGGTATGAATGTTATTGGTAAATGTCATCAATGTATTGTGGTAATCATTGGTATATTGAATGGCTACTTCAACGGTGATCCCGTTTAGGACGCCTTCAACGTAGATTGGTTCGTCAAGCAACGTTTCTTTACTTTTGTCCAAATATTCAACGTAATGCTTGATGCCACCCTCATACATAAAGTCTTTTTCGGTTGGCTTTTCAGGTCGTTGATCACGAATCACAATTCGCAAGCCTTTATTCAAGAATGCTAATTCACGTAATCGAGCAGTTAACACCTTGATGTCATAAGTCGTCGTTTCACGGAAAATATCTGGATCCGGCAAGAAATGAACTCGGGTTCCATGCAAGTCATCAGAAACTTCTTTGATGACCTTCATCTTGGTCTTAACGTGACCACGGGTGAAGTCCATGTAATAAACTTTACCGTCGCGAGTTACTTCAACATCAAGCTCAGAGGACAGTGCGTTCACAACTGATGCACCCACTCCATGCAGACCACCAGAAACTTTATAACCGCCGCCGCCAAATTTTCCACCGGCATGTAAGATCGTGAAGACCGTTTCCAAAGCGGGCTTGCCGGTCTTCTTTTGGATATCAACTGGAATTCCCCGGCCGTCATCGGTCACGGTAATGCTGTTATCCTTTTCGACGGTAACGGTAATTTTGCTGGCAAATCCTGCCAAGGCTTCATCAATTCCGTTATCGACAATTTCCCATACTAAATGGTGAAGGCCTTGTGAGCTCGTTGTTCCGATGTACATTCCGGGACGTTTTCTAACCGCTTCAAGCCCTTCCAAAACTTGAATCTGGCTCGCGTCATATTCGTGAGCTAATTCTTTTTTAGTTTCTTTTTCATCAGCCATATTGTGTCTCCTTCACTACTTTTCCAAGCAAACATTACCGTCATCAATTCGAAATATTTTAGGGTTGGTTAATAATTCCTGCTGAACACCGCTGAGGCTGGTCGTTGTCAAAAACGTTTGTACTTTGTCTTGAATGGCAGTCAGTAAGTGAGTTTGGCGAAAATCATCCAGCTCGGATAAAACGTCATCTAATAGTAAAATCGGATATTCATCGGTTTGTTCTTTCATTAAATCAATTTCAGCCAACTTAACTGAAAGCGCGGTTGTCCGCCGTTGGCCCTGAGAACCAAACGATTGGACCTCTTTATCATTAATGACAAAATTCAGGTCATCCCGGTGAGGACCGATCAAGGTGGTTGAACGCATGATTTCTTTTTCTTTAATTTGTGCGAATTGCTTCAATAAGTTGCGATAAATCGTTTCGACTGAAGACAGCTGATCACTGTCAACGGCTGTTTTGTAGGCAAAAGCCAGGTCTTCTTTACCTTGTGAAATCTCTGAATGGACAACCTTTGCAAACTTTTCCAGCTTCTTAACCAGCTGCAGTCTTTGAAAAATGATCTCAGCACCATAGGCCGAAAGCTGATCGGATAAGACATCCAAGTAAACCCGATCAGATTGAACCTTGTGATGGAGATCTCTTAAGTAACGATTTCGTTGCTTTAATATCTTCTTATATTGAGCGGAATTGTATAAATAGCGATTACTCATCTGGCCAAATTCCATGTCCATGAATTTTCGTCGAACTTGGGGAGCACCCTTCACGATTGAAAGATCCTCTGGGGCAAATAAAATCACATTGAGTTGACCAACATAGCTGGAAAGCTTCGCCTGCTCTAAATGATTCACCTTTGCCCGCTTACCTTTAGGTCCCAAATCAAGTTCAATCGGTACCGATCCCAGTCTTTTCTGAAGAATCCCCTTAATCTGAGCAGTTTGACTGTCCCAATTAATGAGTTCTTTTTCGTTATTCGTTCGATGGCTTCTGGTTAACGCTAAAACGTAAATTGCTTCAAGCAGGTTCGTTTTCCCTTGAGCATTTTCGCCAAGAAACACGTTAATCCCATCCGAAAAATTAAGACTTTGATTGACATAATTACGAAAATGATGGAGCTCAATTTTCGTTAATTTCATTCAGAACCCTGCTTTGAATGAATAAAAAATAAGCCAACGTCAGGAACCTCAACGTGATCACCATCGTATAATTTTCTGCCACGACGATCATCAGGCTCATCATTGACATTAACCGAATTTTCTTTTAGGAACCATTTCGCTTGACCACCGCTACTAATAACTGCTTCTTCTTTAAGTAACTGGCCGAGCGTGATATATGGTCCATCAATGAGTATCTCTTTTTTCACAATTTCACCCACCTTTTACATATAGTATTATACCTCTAATTTCATCAAAAGTACATGCTAACAACGATTCTTGGGCATTCTCAGAACTTTTTGAGTTTTTGGATATTTTTATCAAAAAATAGTGAAAGTTGCTAGAAACTACGTATATGAGCAATTAAATAAATCCGGGGTCCTTTTTTGCTCGGAAAACAGACTGATAACTAAATGACGTTTCCCAGTTTTCACAAAGTCCGTCTGTAGAAACTAAAAAGACCTACCGTCGTGATGAAGTAGGTCTTAGTTAAAATCATAATTTTATTTTATTGGTGGTCTGACTTCTAGAAGGTTCTGATTGGCGTAATTAATTGAATAAAACTATCACTATCCTCAGTTGGCGTTAACGTAAATGGTCGCAGGGCCGAGGTGAAATCAACATTAATGGTTGATTGGCTGAATGAACGGAGGGCATCCTTCATATAATCTGGGTTGAATGAAATTTCCAGTTGATTGCCATCAACACTCTTTGGCTCCAAATCTTCTTCAACGTTACCAACATCCGGGGAGTTGCCATAAATTGTGACCGATTTTTGATCGGGATCCACGGTAATCTTGACCACATTATTTCTTGATTCGTGTGACAAAAGTGATGCCCGTTCGATGGCTGCTAATAGTTCCGGCGCCTCAAATGAAATTCTGGTGTCGTGAGAATCGGGAATTAATCTGGTGGTATCAGGATAGTTGCCTTCTAGTAGCCGCGAATAAAACAGGGTGTCGCCGATGACAAATAAAGCCTGGTTTTCATTGACAGACAATGAAACTTCCTCTTGATCGTCGTCGATCATCCTGGATAATTCAGTCAAACTTTTTCCAGGGATGACAAAATCATAGGAACCTTCAATGGCATTTTCAAGGGTCACTTTCCGTTGGCTTAATCGATGGCTGTCGGTTGCAACTGCCATAACGTGGTTTTCAGAAATTACAAAATGAACCCCGGTCAAAATTGGGCGACTTTCCTGATTGGAAACCGCAACAACTGTCTGGCTGATAATTTGTTTAAATAGATCTGAGGCCAGGGGAATCGATGTGTTGGTTTGAATTTCTGGTAAGTGAGGATAGTTATTGGCATCCAAACCATTAATGGTAAATGAAGACTGACCAGAAGTAATCATGGTTTGGAAATTGTCGCCGACTTCGATTGTAATCGTATCTTGTGGTAATTTTTTAACAATTTCAGTAAAGAATCTAGCAGGTAACACAATGGCACCAGCTGATTCTACCGCTAGCATGTTATCTGGATTATCTGCTTTAATGGTTGTTTCAATAGAGATGTCAGCGTCACTACCTGTTAAAACAATGGCAGATTGACTGGCAACTAATTTGAGTCCCGTTAAGATGGGAATTGTTGTTTTGGTAGAGATTGCTCTGGCTACCGTATTTAATGCTTTTGTAAATGCTGTTCGACCAATTGTGAATTTCATACTTTGAATCAACCTCCCGGAAAGTGGTGAAGAATATATATTTAATTAATAAAAGAAAAAGAAGTAACAGTAGGCACTGTGGAAATGTGGATAACTTTTCTGAAGTCTTTAGTTATCGCTAAGAAAGCTGTGGATAAAACTGTGCACAACTTTTACTTTTTACTATTAATTATCCACAGGCAATTATACCATTTTAGTTGAGGGCACTTTTTATATCCGCAATTTCTTTTCGTAAATCTGCATCAATTTTAACGATTTCGGCAATTTTATCGCAAGCGTGAATGACCGTGGTGTGATCTTTGCCGCCAAATTCTTTCCCAATTTTAGGCAAAGAATTGCTGGTCATTTCTCGTGACAGGTACATCGCAATCTGGCGCGGCATCACGATTGATTTCATGCGCTTTTTTCCTTTTAAGTCATTAATGGACACATGAAAATAATTGGCAACCTTGTTTTGGATGTCGACAATTGAGAGCTCCCGGTTCGCTTTGGTTAACTTGAGGCCGCGTAATGCTTCATAAACCAGATCGGTTGTAACCGGCTCGTTCTTGAGCTTTGAGTAGGCTTGAACCCTTGATAGAGCGCCTTCTAGTTCCCGGACGTTGGAATCAATTTGGCCGGCAATGTAGGCTAAAGTATCGTTTGGAATCGAGAGGTTGTCCAATTTGGCTTTATTTTTCAAGATCGCAATTCGTGTTTCTAAATCAGGTGGCGTAATGTCAACTGGCAGCCCCCAGGCAAAGCGCGATACCAAGCGTTCCTGCAGCTTTGGAATTTCTTGGGGAACCCGATCGGATGTCAAAACGATTTGTTTATTGTTATTGTAGAGCGCATTAAAAGTATGGAAGAATTCTTCTTGCGTTCCTTCCTTTTGAGCGAAGAATTGGATATCATCAACCATTAAAATGTCGACATCTCGATATTCGCGACGGAATTCTTCGGTGCGGTTTGTTTGGATGGCGTTGATGAAGTCGTTTGTAAAGGCTTCACTGGTCACATATTTAACGTTAGTTTCTGGATGATCTTCCAGGCGTTTATTCCCAATCGCTTGCATCAAATGGGTTTTGCCAAGGCCGACACCACCGTAGAAAAACAATGGGTTGTAAAGTTTCCCAGGTTCCTCTGAGACAATGAGTGCCGCAGCGTGGGCCATTTGATTTCCTTTGCCGATAATAAAATTATCAAAAGTATAGTTTGGGTTAAGATGAGTTTCTTTACTGAAGCCCATATCGCCCTTAGGTAGGCCATCTGAGCTGGTTGATGGTGCTTCAGGTTTTGGTTCTTCCTTTTGGATATCGGATTCGAGAACAAATTTAGGTTCAATGTTTCCCTTGGTGATGATGTAGGCATATTCAATCAAGTTGGGAGCCAGTTGTTGTTTCCAGTAGTCCAAGTGTAATTCAGAAGGTAGAGCTAAAGTAAGTGTGGCACCGTCAAAGCTAACGGGTGTAACCGGCTTGATCCAGGTGTCGTAAGTCAGATCAGTCGTATTGCTACGAAATTGATCGCTTAATTTTTGCCATAAAGAATCCTTATCGAGCACTTTAAATTTCCCCCTCTGATTTTTGAGTCGTTTTTGAAAAGCAAATTAATTCTAGCATTCCCGATAAAAGTTTTCCACAGGCAAAAAGGGCCTGTGCATAAATGTTTCACAGGGAGTGTAAAAAGGTATAACCCACTTGTGGATAAGTGGAAAACGACGGTGAAAATATGGGTTAATCACAGGTAACTGTGGATAACTAAAACTAATATCATCGGCTTTTCTAACAAAAAACAAAAAGAAATCCACACCCTGTGGATAACTTTACAAACAATCTGTTCCTCTGTGGATAACCCTGTTCATAGTGGCCAAAAAAGTCAGCCAACTTTCCGGAGTTATCCACACTAATTGTTCATGAAACAAATTTTAAATTTTTTTATTTTTTTCTGAACAGTCAAAAGCCTATTCCATTAATTGGCAATCTATGTTAATATATTTGGGAAATGCATTTGAACATCTGTCATTAAATGCTTAAACGCGACTTCGAAGTAAAGGAGGATTTCAAAATGAAAAGAACATATCAACCAAAGAAGCGTCATCGCGCTCGCGTTCATGGTTTCCGTAAACGCATGAGCAGCAGCAATGGTCGTAAAGTGTTAGCACGTCGCCGTCAAAAGGGTAGAAAATCATTGTCTGTATAGACCACTGACCATTCAGTGGTCTTTTTCATATTTTTTTATCAAATTTGTGGAGATGGATCATGCGAAAATCATATCGAGTAAAAAAAGAGTCGGAGTTTCAAAAGGTATTTGAGACTCATAACTCGGTTGCAAATCGTCAATTTGTTGTCTATACATTAGACAAGCCTAATCAGCCACATTTTCGCGTCGGAATTTCTGTAGGTAAAAAGATTGGTAATGCCGTACATAGGAACTGGGTGAAGAGGCGGATTCGGCAGTCATTGCTTGAATTGAAGCCCGATTTGCGACAAGATGTTGACTTCATCGTGATAGCCCGCCCATCAACGGATCAAATGTCAATGAAAGACGTTAAAGCCGGCTTGATTCACGTACTTAAGTTAGCAAAGCTGATCGATTCCAACTATGATAGTGGGGAAAAACGTTGAAAAAGAGAATAAAGAAATTACTGGTATTACTGTCACTCGTGAGTTTGACAGTTGTCCTTTCCGCCTGTAGCAATGCACCAATCACCAATCACAGTACTGGTATTTGGGATGGTTGGGTTGTTCTAAACTTCTCACGGGCAATTATCTGGTTGTCCAAGTTCTTTAGTGATAATTATGGAATGGGAATTATTATCTTTACCATTCTGGTCCGAATTGTCATCTTGCCACTGATGGTTTACCAAACCAGAAGTATGCGAAAGACTCAGGAAGTTCAGCCACAACTGAAAGCTTTGCAGAAGAAATATTCTTCCCGTGATGCTGAAACGATGCAAAAGCTTCAGGCTGAACAGAAGAAACTTTATGCCGAAGCCGGGATCAACCCAATTGCTGGTTGTTTGCCACTGATCGTGCAGATGCCAATCCTGTTTGCTTTGTATCAAGCAATCTGGCGAACGCATATTTTGAGAAGTGGGACGTTCTTGTGGCTGCAACTTGGTCATCCAGATCCATACTTCATTTTGCCAATCCTGGCGGCGGTCTTTACGTTCATTTCATCCTGGTTAGCGATGAAGGGTCAACCGGAATCAAATTCAATGACCACGATGATGACGGTCGGAATGCCGTTCTTCATTTTAATTATGGCCGTTAGCTTGCCATCCGCCTTATCACTCTACTGGGTGATCACCAACGCCTTCCAAGTTGGGCAAACGCTGGTTATTCAAAACCCATGGAAGATTCGTCGTGAGCGTGAACAAAAACAACGTGAAGAACGTAATCGTCAGCGAGCCGTTCGAAAGGCGATTAGAAGAGCAAAGAAGAGTAAGAAGAAGTAGACTGACTCATTTAAATGAACCGATTCAATTAAACACAAATCCCGTCTTGGCGATCATGGCCTTGGCGGGATTTTTTAATTGGCGTTCAATTAACCGGTTACATTTTCTGGTCGAACGGGTAAACTGAACTTATTAATGTGAGTGATTGTATTGATCAAAGGAGTGAAATTAATGACGGTTCCAATTATTCGGAAGATGGACGTGTATCCAGTTGCTGGTTATGACAGTATGTTACTGAACTTGAGTGGTGCTCACGGACCGTTTTTTACCAGAAACATTGTGATTTTAACGACTGATAGAGGCGTGCTGGGCGTTGGCGAAGTTCCCGGTGGTGAAAAGATTACCCAGGTATTAATCGAATCGAAATCATTAGTGATCGGTAAAAGCCTCGGTGAGTATAAGCAAGTGCTGCAAATGATGCGAAAGAAATTTAGTGAGCTGGACGCTGGTGGCCGCGGCAATCAGACGTTTGATCAACGGATCATGATTCACGCGGTTACGGCGGTAGAGACGGCTTTCTTGGACTTGCTTGGAAAATATCTGCACGTTCCCGTTGCTGCATTGCTGGGGGACGGCCAGGTTCGCGAAAAAGTGGCTGTGCTCGGTTATTTATTTTACGTCGGTGATCGAACCAAGACAGATTTACCATATCTGCATGACGATCAAAGTGATGACTGGGGCAAGATTCGGCGTGAACCAGCGATGACGCCCCAGGCAATTGTTCGCCAAGCCCAGGCTGCCTATGATCGGTATGGGTTTAAGACCTTTAAGCTAAAGGGGGGCGTGTTTGAGGGCGCAAAAGAAGTTGAAACAATCAAAGCTCTGCATGAAGCCTTTCCCGAGGCTAAATTAGATCTTGATCCCAATGGCGGCTGGTCTTTGAAAGAGGCGTTGACCTACGCCAAAGAGTTGAAGGGAATTTTGACCTACATCGAGGATCCTTGTGGGGCCGAAGCCGGTTTTTCTGGTCGAGAAATTTTAGCTGAATTTCAAAAGGCCACTTTTTTGCCGACTGCAACGAACATGGTTGATACGGATTGGCGACAAATGCGTCATGCCATTACGTTGAACAGTATTTCGATTCCGTTGGCTGATCCCCATTTTTGGACGATGGCCGGATCAGTCCGAGTGGCCCAACTATGTGACGAATTTGGGCTCCATTGGGGGATTCATTCCAATAATCACTTTGATATCTCATTGGCGATGGCTGCCAATGCCGCTGCTGCGGCTCCTGGTGATATCTACGCAATTGACACCCACTGGATTTGGCAAGACGGGCAGTATCTAACAAAGAACCCATATCAAATTAAAGATGGTCAATTAACGGTTCCAGCGACTAATGAGGGGTTGGGAGTGGAAATCAACCTTGAGGCTGTCCGAAAAGCGAATCAGTTGTATGAGGATCATCATCTTGGGGCCAGGGATGACGCGGCAGCTATGCAGTATTTGATTCCTGGCTGGCAATTTGATCCACATCGACCGGCGTTCGTCCGATAGAAACGTAAACCAAGAAACGAGCAAGCGCTCATCCAGCAGTTGAAAGCTCTGGATAGGTGCTTGCTCGTTTATATTTAAATTAAACTATTGATGAAACCTTGCTCATTTCTAATCCACGTTAGCTGGATTATCTCGCAAACTCACTGGATAGGCCATCACATCGGCGTCCAAAATATCATATTGCTCCATCAGGGCATGTTCGACTTTTTCGCCGATCATAAACGCCGTCTTTAAGTTTGTGTCGTCATCCAAGTAAACGCCGATCTTCATGACAACTTGATCCCCAAGCCACCGAGGTTCAATTCCTTGAACGGCGATTACACCGGGAACTTCTCTAATGGTTTTGCTGTACTTTTCGATTGACGCCGGGTCAAATCCTTCCGTGAGCCGCATAATGGTGGTCTTAAAAATTAAGATTGACGCATGCAAAATCAAGAAACCAACGACAATTGTGGCAACCCCATCAAGCCAATGCGCCCCTAAATACGCACCACCAATGGAAAGAAAAGTGCCAAGACTGGTCCAGGCATCGCTCTTTAAATCTTGGCCGGAAGCTTTTAGAAGCTGTCTAAAATCTCTTAAGTAATAGTGCTAAAAACGCTAAAACGACCAT
>NZ_AZEI01000037.1 GCF_001436255.1 Lentilactobacillus rapi DSM 19907 = JCM 15042
AAAACATAATAAAACCCCTTGAATTAGATTTCTCCAATTCAAGGGGTTCAGTTCAACCAGAATGCGTTACTTTTTTTGGCTTAAATGGCCGGGATCAGTCACATTTAGTTGGTATTATTTTGTAGCAAATTTAACACGTTTAAATTAAATTTTACCCACTAACTTAGTTCCCGGCTGCAACGTCTTTTCACCCGGCTTCCAATTTGCTGGGCAAACCCGATCACCATGTTCAGCGACAAATTGAGCGGCTTCTAAAGTCCGGAGCACTTCTTGAGCGTTGCGACCGATGCCCATATCGTTAATGGTGTATGACCGGATGGTACCTTGGGGATCAATGATGAAGACCCCTCGGTAGGCTTGGCCGGCATCCTCATCAAGGACGTCAAAGAACCGGGCTAACTTACCAGCTGGATCTGCCAACATTGGGTACTGGACTTTACCAACCTCTTCACTTTGTTCATGCCAAGCTTGGTGTACAAATTCCGTATCTTCAGAAACAGAATAAATCTCTGCGCCAGCTTTTTTAAACGCCGCGTAATTATCAGCTAAATCGCCTAACTCAGTTGGACAAACAAATGAAAAATCTGCGGGATAAAAGAATACAATCGACCAATGACCTAATAAGTCCTGTTTGGCAACTGGTTTGACTTCACCATTCTGAAAAGCATTTACTTTGAAATCATCAATTTCTTTACCGATAAAATTCATATGAATCTCCTCCAATGATTATCATTTACGTCCTGCATCCAGTGTAAAATATTTCGGAGAAGTTTTCAATAATGATTCTAAAGTAATACCGGTTCTAACTTAAAAACTGACTAATCTGTAAAGATTTTCTTGGCAATTCCAAAAGCCGACCAAGCCTTTGGCCACCCGGCATAGAATGCCAAGTGAGTGATTAATTCAACCATCTCATCTTTGGTCACCCCATTTTGTTTGGCCATCTTCATATGAGCTTCCAACTGTGGGAACAAGCCCTGTGACATCAAGCTGGCACAGGTGATCATGCTCCGGTCACGAGCGGATAACTTAGATTCTCGGGACCAAACCTCGCCAAATAAAACATCGTCATTTAATTCCGCAAATTTGGGGGCAAAATCACCCAAATTATCGCGACCAGCCGTTTGTTTTTTTGCCATTGTTATTTGACCTCCAATTTGTCATATTGTTCATCTGAAACCGGCTCTAACCATTCCGGCGTTCCCGCAGTAATTGCAATGAGGGAGAACCAGCTATCCTTGGTGGCGCCGTGCCAGTGTTTAATACCGTCATGGGTGACGACAACATCTCCTGGAACGAGGTGCTGGGCTGGCTTTCCTTCCTCTTGATACCAGCCTTCACCACCAGTAACTAACAGAATCTGAAAGCCATTGTGGTGAATGTGCCAGTTATTCCGGCAGCCAGGTTCAAAAGTGACGTTCCCCACGCCCACATTGACATCAGGATCATTCACCAATCCCTGTAAATAACTCTGACCGACAAAATACTTTGCGTAGGCATCGTTCTTCGGCCCTGCTGGGAAAATAACGCCATTCTTAACATTTTCATTCTTTGCCATGATTCATTTCTCCTTTTATGCTTGTTTAGTTGGGTAAATCGTAAACTCATTCACGTTAACGTCTTCGGGCTGATCAATCGCAAAGTTCACCACTCGGGCAACTGCTTGCGGACTAATGCCAACCGAGTTGTACAGGCTATCCATCCCCGCCCGCGTCTTTTCATCAGTGATTGTGTGGAGTAACTCCGTATTGATAGCGGCCGGATACAACGTCGCGGTCCGAATGTTGGTCCCTTCTTGGGCACTTTCCATTCGAATCACTTCCATCAAATTACGAACGGCAAACTTGGTCGCACCATAAACGCCGGCGCCAGGAAAGCTCTTAATCCCGGCCACTGAGGAAGTCGTGATAATTTGACCGTGCTTTTGGCTGGTGAAATCGGGCATCACTGCGGCTACCCCATTTAGAACTCCTTTTAAGTTAATATCGATCATTGCATTCCACTCATCGACATGGAGCGCGCTGATTGGCGAACTAGGCATGATTCCAGCATTGTTAAAAATGACGTCCACTCGGCCAAATTGACCCTTTGCCAACTGAACCAGTGCTTTAACTTCTGCCGGCTTGGTCACATCAGTTGATCGATAGGTGGCCTGGCAGCCAGCCTTAATAATTTGATCAGCAATCTCCTTTAACCGTTCCGTTCGACGGGCGCCTAACACTAATTTGGCCCCATTTTTGGCGAGCAACTTCGCGGATGCTTCCCCAATTCCAGAGGATGCTCCTGTAATAATGACAACTTTACTTTCAACACTCATATAGCCATCTCCTCAAATTAATTTCAAGTTTCTCTTTACAAACGTCACTCTACAACTTAAAGTGGACTTTAAGTCAACAACTAATTTTAAAAAGAATTGAGGAATTCAAATGCCAGCACTCAAAACTGAATCAAGTTATACAATTGGCGAATTTGCCGATCTCGTTGATCTCACCGCGCCAACAATTCGTTACTATGAGAGCCAGGGTCTCTTGAAGGCTCGGCGAAACGACAGTGGCCGGCGTTATTTCACTGAAACGGATATCAAATGGGTCAAGTTCCTCCTGCATTTGAAAGGAACCGGCATGAGCATCAGCGATCTCAAGCAATACGTCACTTGGCGAGCTATGGGCGACGAAACCATCCCTAATCGGTTGGCACTGTTGGAAAATACGCAAGCTGATTTCATGAAGAAATACCGCGAAGTCCAACACCATTTGGAAATTTTGAATGACAAAATCAACTGGTACAAACAAAAAGAAACCGGCAAAACCGATGGCCAGGAACCTTTTGCCGATTATTTAAAACGGATGGGCCACAAGGAATAAAGCGGCCGTTAATATTTTGCTTTACAAACGCTTTCATTCAACTTAAAGTATAGCTATAGATAACTTACTTTAAAAGGATTGGAGATAGCACGATGGCAGAAACCGATTCAGAACATAGATATACCCTTAGTGAATTTTCACGGATTGTTGATCTGCCAATCCCGACAATTCATGCTTATGAACGCCAACGAATCATCAAGGCCCACAGCAGCGAAGGCAGCCGGCGAATCTTCACCGATGCCGACGTTGACTGGGTCAAGTGTTTGGTTCATTTAAAGGCCGCTGGAATGAGCCTGCAAGATATTCAAGAATACGTTGCTTGGCAGGACTTAGGCGATGACACGATTCCTAATCGCGTGTCCTTATTGGAGCGAACCCGTGACGAATTTGTTCGCAAAAATCAGCGAATTCTTCAACATTTGCAAGTGGTCAACGATCGAATTGCTTGGTATGAAGCAAAAGAATCTGGCGAGCCAAGCGGTAACGAACCGTTTGCGCAGTATGTCAAGGAACGCGGCCATACAGAATAAGTGCTGTCATTTGAAGTTTAGACTGCGACAATCGGCGTTTTAATCCCAGAATTTAACGAGAAGGACCAATTATTCCTGATTTTTGGAATAGTTGGTTCTTTTTGTTAAATGGCTGGGATCAGCGTTTGGCGCAGCGTTTATCCAAGTGGCTACGGCGATCTAAGTGAATGATCATCGATTGGAAACTAATATATGTCCCGGCCTCTTACGCTGCAAAAGTTATTTTAAACGAGCGACTGATTTTCTTGAAACCGTTCATTGGTTGTCATCCTGATAATTTTGAGACCTATCGTCATTTCTGGTATCATAAATTGGTTAAATACGAACAGATTGGAAGTGACACAATGATTTACTCACCTTTAAACGAATGTGATGTTCCAACTAACCGCTAATCAGCGGCTAGTATCCGCTGATGATTTCAAAAACTAACAATCTAAGCGGAGGAACATCTATTATGAAATCTAAAAAAGTTATTGGTTCAATTTTACTCAGTCTCTCGGCCAGCATTTGGGGTGGCATGTTTGTCGTCGTAAAAATCATCGTGGGTACCATTCCCCCAATTCAATTGGTCTGGCTTCGATATCTGATTGCCTTGGTTGTATTAGTGGGCTTTTCAGTGGCCACTCACACAAAATGGTCATTTAACCGGCATGATATTGGCTTAATCATTTTAATTGGGATTATTGGTAATACCATCTCAATTGTGACCCAAGAAACCGGCACGTGGCTCTCAAACGCTCAAACCGGCGCCGTCATCACATCTGCGACCCCCACATTTATGATTATCTTTGCTTGGTGGCTGCTTAAGGAGCGGTTAACCAAAGTGAGCGTGATCTCTGTCGCAATGGCAACCCTGGGCGTGATTGTCATTGTTGGTATTCATTTGACCGGCAGTCACATCTTATTAGGCGTCATTTCACTTATCATTGCTGCCTTGACGTGGGCCCTGATGTCGGTCTTAATCAAATTGGTATCTGGTCACTATCAGCCACTTCAAATCACGATTATGTCAACGACGGTTGCAATTCTATGCTTAACGCCTTTTGTTATGCATAATTTTCAGATTATTCGCCAAATTAATTTTTTTGATCCAAAAGTTGTTCTTTGCCTGTTATATCTTGGCTGCATCTCCACCGCCTTGGCCTTTGTCATGTGGAATACAGGCCTTCGATTGGTCAATGCCGCAACTTCAGGTCTGTTCTTTTTGCTTCAACCAATTGTCGGCACCTTGTTAGGCTGGCTCGTACTTGGAGAACCGTTGACCTGGTCTTTTGTTATTGGAACCTGTATGATTATTGGCAGCGTCTGGGTTTCAGTTCGATTCGAAAATTAAGATAGCATCTCATATTCAAAGTGCCCGAAAGCAAATTCATCAGCTTTCGGGCACTTTTTCAATTCATTATTTTTTATTTGATATTAATTGTCAGAGGGCACCATCATCTATTCATACAATATCATGGCACCCACATAACCAAACCCAACGGCAAACTTAACACTGACGACCTTGTTATCAAGGTTGGCCAAGAAACGGTTCACTTTTTTATCCAAACCAGTTTGGCCCATCGCAGTAAATGTTTTGCTTTTCATATGATTACCTCATTTCTTTTCGATACTTTGCATACATATAAACGGCCGCGGCGATCATCGCAAACGCGTATTTATACAGCTTAAATTGATTAACCAAATACGTTGACGGAAACACAATCTCACAAACCAGAATCACAACCAATGCCCACGACATTGCTTTCAAGTATGTCTTGGAAGTTCGCTCATCCGATTCACCTAGCCGTCTTACTAATATCCATACCATGACGAAAGATAATACGAGGAGAATCATTCCGGTGCCAACCAAAATATTAAAGTTGTCGCTGTCCTTTTCCGCCCATAATTTAATTGGATAAAAAATCCAGGCTGGAATATCTGAAAGTGATTTAACGTCCATCGGAACCATCTCCTTCTACATAAGTAAAAATATCAGTAATCGGGACCTTAAAATAATGGGCGATCCGAAATGCCAACTTGAGTGACGGTGAATAATGACCCTTTTCCATGACCAAAATTGTTTGCTTACTGACACCAACCGCATCTGCCAAGTCCTTTTGAGACATGTGACTGAGAACCCTGAATTCATATACTTTGTTCATAATCTGATCATCATCAAACTTCTTTTTACTCATTGCACCACCTCACCTCACAAGAACAGCGTACAACTATATTTTCTAAAAGTAAAGTATTATTTACCGTAACTAAAATTTAGTTAATAAAAAGACGGCTACATTTTACATATAGTCGCCTTTTTATTGAAATATTAATTTAATCCTGTTCCTTTTGATAAACATATTGACGAGTCATTGGCAACCCAGTTCCACTCGGTGCATTCGTCAGCAAGTACTGCATAACGTCAATGTTACCTGCTTCAAATGAAGCCGCGCTGGCTTGCAGGTATAGTGACCACATTCTTGAGAATGGCACACCATACTTGGCTTGTACTTTATCAAGAACCTTCATGTAATTGGCATACCAAATTTCAAGAGTCTTTTGATAATGACGACGAAGAGGTTCCAAGTCCGTTAACTGAAGGCCGGCATCCATTACGTGGGTCAAATTCTCAGCCATGTTGGGAATATAGCCACCGTGGAAAATGTACTTATTCAAGAATGGATCAACCCCGGCACCAACGTGTTGTCCGGTAATCCCGTGAATTAATGCCCGGCCATCTGGTTCCAAGAAATCCTTGACCTTCTTGAAGTACAGCCCAAGGTTCTCCTTACCAACGTGTTCAAACATGCCAACCGAGGTCACATAATCAAATTTTTCGTTGACTTCGCGGTAGTCTTCCAACAAGACATCAACTTTACCTTCCAAATGGCGCTTGGCAATTTGTTCCTTAGTGAAATCATATTGCTCCTGACTGAGGGTAATCCCAGTTGCATGAAGGCCAAAGTCTTCAGCGGCCATGAACAACAAGGTTCCCCAACCACTCCCAATGTCTAACAATCGCTTGCCGGCAACTGGATTGAGCTTATGCAAAATATGGCGGTCCTTATTAATCTGGGCCTGCTCCAACGTATCGTCATCATGCTCAAAGTAAGCACATGAATAAGTCATTGATTTATCCAACCACATCTGATAAAAATCATTGCCAATATCATAGTGGCTTTGAATATCTTTTTCACTTTCCTTTTCAGAATGGGAAATCTTTGGTAAATGTTTTAAAAATGGATTGTTGGTTAAAAAGCTCCCCGACTGACGGAAAGCTGAGGCAACCAATTCCTGAATGCTGCCATCGATTTCAATGTCGCCGTTCATATATGCTTCGGCGAGGACTAAAGTTGGCTTTGACGTCATTTCTTTAATTGGAATTTCTTTTTTAATTTCAATTTTTGCTTTGGGATCGCCGTCACCGTATGTTTCAGTCTTACCATTCCAATAAGTAACTGAAACCGGAATGTCAAACGCATGACTCAATAATTCCCTGTAAACCGTTTTCTCTAACATCAAATAAACCTCCACGAATTATGATAATAAGTCCAGTGTAACGCTTATAGGGGTCATAAAAGCAACCCCAAATTGAAAATTAATTTCAAATTTTTCGTTCTGAATCGTTCATGTCACGGTCAATCCCCAACAGGCAACCAGCCACTCAGCAGCGTGCTGATCCCGCCACAATAAAAGCCTGCCGATCATAGCAGACTTTTCAAGCAGTCATTAGAACTGGGTTAACCGATGTATTTGCCAACAGCAGTTAACTTATCGAGAACAGTCCGTTTATGAGGTGTGTGATCAATCACAGCACTCAAATCTTGACCGGCCAGCTTGCCGTGGTGCCGGCCGTTCGCCCACTGATCGACATTGGTCAGATCATACACAATCCCGTCAATTGCAACATAAGCCTTGTTACCATCTTTGCCGTCAAATTGCGCTAGTTGAGCCTTTGTAAAGGTTGTTTCAGCCATATCGTAACCTCCTTATCACGTTCAAATATTTCCTTTAACTATACAACCTAATCCTTAAATAATTCAAGCAGTTTATGCTTCTTTATCTGGCGAATCGACCAGCTTAAATTGAGTGCCGTCATCATAAATAACCGCGTATAGCAATTTATCCTTATTCTCATCAAAGGGGCCGAGATTGATTGCCTGATGGCCATCATAAGTTGCGACATCTTCAAACCGGTCAAAAATAATCTTGCGGACTAACTTCAAGACGTTGTTTTTTGCTTCAGCTTTTTCAGCAGCCACCGCTAATGTGTAGCCTTGATCCAAGAACAACTTGATCTGGTAGGCCTTGATTAGCATGCTATAACTAAATTTACGATTCTGATTTTTACCCTGTTTACTTTCAATGTAGCCCTTGCGCTCCCAGTAACGTAGCTTGGTTTGAGAAATCCCAGTTGCCCGGGAAACATCCCCTAAGCCCATGTACCAGGCGTTATCTTTAACAATTTCGGCTAATTTTTGTTTGAATTCCTTATCCACTTAAATTCCTCGTTTCTGATCATCGAGACCGTGTAATTGGTTTCATTGGCTTTAGATGGGCATTTGTATTATTAGATTCTCTACAATCTACCATCTATTAATTAACATTAAGTATATATTCTTAAATATCGTTGTCAAGATAGTTGACAATTGTTGTGAATAATCTTATATTAGTCAGGAATCGTTTTTTGAAGAAATCTAATTTGAAGTGAAGAAGGTAATCAATCGTGGCAAATTCAGTAGACGAAAACGGCAAGCCATATAATCGCGGAATAATGATCGTGGTCATCTTAGTTGGTACATTCTGTACCGTTTTGAACCAGACCATTCTTTCGACGGCTTTCCCTACTATTATGAAAGCATTTGATGTTTCGACATCAACTGTTCAGTGGCTGACCACTGGTTTCATGATGGTTAACGGGATTATGATCCCAATTAGTGCTTGGTTAAGCACAAGATTTAATTCTAAAATGCTCTATATTAGTGCGATGACAACGTTCTTCATTGGAACCGTTGTTTGTTACACCGCCCCAAGCTTTGGAATGCTCCTGACTGGTCGATTGATTCAAGCATTGGGCGTGGGCGTTACCATGCCATTACTCCAGACCATCATGCTGTCAATCTTTCCGCCTGACAAACGGGGAACTGCCATGGGGCTTGCCGGAATTGTCATCGGCTTGGCTCCTGCCATTGGCCCAACCCTTTCCGGATGGGTCATTGACAACTGGACTTGGCGAGATCTTTTCGGCATGATTATTCCATTGATGCTGTTAGTTATTTTAGCCAGTTTCTTCTTTGTTAAAAGTGTCTTGCCAACTCGGAAAGTTGGCACAGACCTACTTTCAATTATCATGTCAACTGTCGGCTTTGGTAGCTTACTCTACGGATTCTCATCAGTTGGTGAGGACGGCTGGGGCAGCGCAACAGTTATCAGTACCCTCGTGATCGGGGTTATCTTTATCATTGGTTTCATTTGGCGTCAATTAACCATGAAGAAACCCTTCTTGGAATTCCGAGTTTATCGTTCATTCCCGTTCACCATTTCTGCAATCTTAAGTTCTGTTACGATGATGGCGATGGTCGGAGTTGAAATGGTTATCCCATTGTACCTGCAAATTGTTAAAGGCATGTCTGCGTTTGAATCCGGACTAACCCTCCTTGCTGGGGCCATTATGATGGGGATCATGAGCCCAATTACCGGTCGGGCCGTGGACCGCTTTGGTGCCAAACGCCTTTCGATCATCGGAATGTTCTTTCTAACCCTTGGCTCAATTCCATTTATTTACATTACAAAGAGCACGCCAACTATCTACATCGTGTTCTTCTACGCCGTTCGGATGTTCGGTATTTCAATGTCAATGATGCCGGCTACCACAGTTGGAATGAACTCATTACCACTTGATCTATTGAGTCACGGAACTGCTGTTAACAACACGCAACGCCAAGTCGCTAGTTCAGTTGGAACCGCCGTGTTGATCAGTATCTTGACCAACGTAACGAAGAACAATATGCCTTCAAAGCACATGCTGACCACTAACCCATTGAATTACCAGACCCATGCCATTAACGCGACATTAAGTGGTTACCATGCAGCATTCCTGATCTCATTGATCTTCTGTCTGCTTGCATTTATCACCGCGTTCTTCTTGAAAAACCGTGGTCACTCATCTGACTATACTAAAGCAGGAGGCGAAGATTAATGATATTAGCAACCTTAGTAATTAGTGTTGTTTTGGGCTTTGTCTTCTTCATTTATATTGAAAACAAGACTTGGAGCAATATCTTGACCGCCATCGCAATTATCGGGGCGGTTCTGTCAACCTTTTACATCATCAAAAACGACCATGATCATTACGGAATGAAACAAGTCACCGAACAAACGGCTCAACCAATTTATTCGGTTGGCAAGTCAAAGCAAATGCAAATGGTTTTGTATCAACCAATTGGCACTGCTGATAAGAAACAGGTTTATATCTACCAAAAATCGGCGGATGCTAAGAAAAAGTCCCACACCAGAGCAAAGGATGACACCACCAACAAAGTGGTTCGCATTAACGGCGAATCCAAGATGGTGACTAAAACCACTCGCTGGGAATACAAAAATAAAGCTGCCAAATTATGGTTTGGGATTGCCGATGAAGGCAATAAGTTAGTCAAACAGCACAACATCCTGTATATCAACAAGGATTGGCTCGTGCTTTCGACCACCCAAGCTAAAGCCCTTCAAAAGAAGATGGCTGATAAAGCTTATCAAGCTCAATTGAAAACTGCTGGAAAAGCCTTCGTCACCAAACAAGTGATGGCGGCCATGCAAAAGAACCCAAGGATGTCTGCTGCCGACCGCGCAAAGCTAGTTAAGCAAGCGACTGCTGAGTTCCAAGCCCAAGCAGTTAAGAAGTTAATTGCGTCCTTGAAGTAATTCAGTTTACTATCCTCAAAAAGGCGTCCCATAAAATCCAGATTGGATTTATGGAACGCTTTTGTTGTCCAGCCATTAAAAGTTAATGTTTACAGGCTGCTTAACCAATTTTTCGGGAAAACTTTTTGAATCCAAATAATCGATCAATTCTTGGATAATATTCAGCTGGAATATCTAAATCAATTGCTTTCAAGTTGTTCTCAAGCTGACTTGGCTTGCTGGCGCCGGTGATTAAGCTGGAAATCCTTGGATCTCTTAACGTCCAGGCTAATGCAAATGTTGCCAAATCCGTATTGAGCTCACCGGCCATCTTGATTAAAGCTTCAACCTTATCCAAATTATCTTCGGTTAAGAGTGCTTTGATCTGATCCTGGTAGGTTGCCCGTGAACCAGCTGGAATTTGATGACCCTTACGATACTTACCAGTCAACAATCCTTGAGACAATGGTGAGAATGGCACAACGCCAAGGCCTAATTGGCCACAAACATCCAACAATTCATGCTCAATATAGCGATCAAACATATTATATTGCGGCTGAACCACGGACATTGGGTGGAGTCCGCGCTCTTGAATGATCAACTGAGCTTCCAAAATTTGGACTGGCCGCCATTCGCTGACGCCATAATACAGAATTTTACCTTGATCCACCAGGTCGCTTAATGCCTGTAATGTTTCTGCCAATGGTGTTTCAGGATCAAATCGGTGACAGAAGTAGAGATCTAAATAATCCGTCTGCATATTTTTCAGCGATGTATCAATTGATTCCATAATGTGCTTTCTGGATAACCCGCGGTCATTGATTCCTTCACCGGTTGGGAAAAAGACTTTACTGGATAAGACGAGTTCTTTGCGAGGGAATTGTTTAAGCGTTTTGCCGAGAAATCGTTCGGCGGCCCCGCCACTGTATGCATCGGCACAGTCAAAGAAATTAATCCCATGTTCATATGCCAACTTAATACTTTGGGCAGCTAAATCCTGCTTATCTGGTTCGCTGACATCAGTCATCCAGCTCCCCAGTGCCAATTCGCTTACCCGCAACCCTTGCTTACCTAAATGTCGGTATTTCATATGATTGATTCCTCCTAATAGTTGAAATAAGGCATCGTTTAAATTCCTCATTTACTTTACTCTAGCACCTCAAGTATACTTGAGGTAAAGTTAAATATTTCGGAGGCTCTTAATGAACACTTACACCATCGCAGAAGTTTCAAAGAAATACGATTTGCCCATCTCAACACTGCGTTACTACGAAGAAATTGGGCTGCTTCCCCACGTTGCCAGAAATGGCAAAAATCGCCTGTACGACCAAGCAAATTTGGATCGGTTGGCCGCAATTTGCTGCTTCAAAGATACCGGAATGACGCTCAAAGAACTCCAAACACTCTTTAAATATGAGGATCAGGATCATGATTTGGATGAAGTGATTGATCTGCTCCAAACTCATTGCAATCGGGTGGCCGATCAACTCGTCCTCCTCAAAGAAAATCAACGCCATATTCGGCGAAAGCTTCAATACTACACCGATATCTGGAGTGCCCAGGTGAACCATCAACCGCATCCAGATTGGGATGATTATCCATTAAGTCGGTTTGAGTAAACCGCCCATCAATTGAAAAGTTTGGGATGAAAACCGCGATCCCAGAGTTTAATTTAAAAAAGCAATGCATTCTAAAATGGATTGTTTTTTTGCTTATATGACCAAAGTCGGCCGTCGATTGCAAGTCTCGCTAATATACAAATGGTAAACGCAATTAAATTTATAAACTATTTGTCAATTAGTCTTAAACCGTTTTGGTAACCTTAACTCTGACAGCCTAATTTATTATGATTATAAATTAAGAATCATTATCAGTGACTTTGTAGGCGTTATCTCATACAATCGATAGTATCAACAGAGAAAAGAGGCATATCCGAAATGGCAGAAACGATTTTTGACATCCAAGACGTCGGCCTAACGGTATCACACCAAACATTATTGTCGCATATTTCTTTCACGGTGGCCCCAGGGGAGTTTGTGACCATCACTGGACCTTCTGGATCGGGTAAAAGCACCCTACTCTTATTATTGGCCACTTTACTTACACCCACAGAAGGTCAAATTATATTTGCCGGCAAACCACAACAGGACTATGAAAAAACGGTCTACCGCCGGTTGGTCTCATACTGTTATCAGCAACCCAGTCTATTTGGCAACACGGTCGCAGACAACCTGGCTTTTCCGTTCCAAATTCGTCAAAAAAAAGTCAACCACGATCGGATGGTGGCTGCTCTAGCAGAAGTAAATTTACCAGCTGATATGCTCAAAAAGCATATTACGGAGCTCTCCGGTGGTGAAAAACAGCGCGTTGCTTTAATCCGTAATCTGATCTTTACACCAAAAGTATTATTATTAGATGAAATTACAACAGGTCTAGATGCCGTGACAAAAGACACTGTCCACCACGTTATGGCCAACTTCAACAAGCAAGGCATCACAATCATTACCGTCACTCACGACGAATCAGAATTAGCAGCAGCCGATCGGTTGATCAACATCGTTGGTGGCAGAATGGAGGTAACAGCATGAATCAGCTCATTGTCAATCCAAGCGCCCTCATTTTCGCATTGGCCTTAGTAGCGCTCGCGTTTTTGATCAGTCTAAAAGAAAAAATTGGTCTTCAAAAGGATCTCGTTGTCGGTGTTATCCGCGCAGTCATTCAATTGACTATCGTCGGGTATGTTTTGACATATATCATTTCAGTAAATCGAATTTGGCTAACGTTGCTGATGGTGGCAATTATCGTCTTTAATGCCGCTTGGAATGCTCGTGGTCGTGCTCGCGGTATCCCACACGCTTTTGTGATTAGCCTACTTGCAATTACCGTCGCAACAGGTGTCACGATTGGGTTGTTACTCTTGGCGAAAGCGATTGCCTTTGTTCCCAGCCAGATTGTGCCGATTTCCGGCATGATTGCCAGCAACGCCATGGTCGCCATCGGCTTGGCTTACCGCAGTCTAAACGGTCAATTCCACGATAAACGCCAAGAACTATTGGAAAGGCTTGCCCTAGGAGCCAACCGTTACCAAACCGCCATTAATGTTGTCAGAGAAGCGATTCGTACAGGGATGAGTCCTACAATTGACTCAGCCAAAACCGTTGGAATCGTCAGTCTTCCTGGTATGATGTCCGGCCTGATCTTTGCCGGTGTAGATCCCACCAAGGCAATCATGTACCAAATTATGGTCACATTCATGCTCATGGCTGCCACCAGCATCGGCAGCACCATCGCCTGTTATTTGGCATATCCCCAATTTTTCAACGCAAACATGCAATTACGGACAATCCAGCATTGAACAAATTCAACTATTTTAATCCCTAAAATGGCAATTATCTGATTATCAATTGATCATAAAACAAACTGAGACGAACTTTCCAAAAATATTGGAAAATTCATCTCAGTTTGTTTATCAGCGGGACTTTCTCCCCGCATCTTTAGTTGATGAGTTGGGCATCGTTTAGACGATTATTTGGCAATTGTCACTGTTTCCATCGTAACCGCTTCTTTAGGCTTATCGGAGCCGTTTCGGTCAACCTGACTGATTTCCTTGACGACATCCATGCCGTCAATCACTTGGCCAAACACCGTATGCCTGAAATCAAGCCAAGGGGTGCCACCATTTTGATAGGCTTCGATAATTTCTTCTGGGTAACCAGCCGTCTTCATTTGCTGAACCATGCCATCATCGACATGCTCGTTGGTCACAATAAAGAATTGGCTGCCATTGGTATCCGGACCGGCATTAGCCATCGACAAAGCGCCGTTGATATTAAACAACTCTGGTGAAAATTCATCAGCGAAGTTGCCGCCAAAACTGCTTTCACCACCGGCACCCGTTCCCGTTGGATCGCCACCTTGAATCATAAAGTCTGGAATTACGCGATGGAAAGTAACCCCATCGTAGTAACCCTTTTCAGCTAAGGCAACAAAATTTTCTACCGTTTTAGGGGCTTGCTCAGGGAATAACTGAATCACAATATCGCCATGGTTGGTTTTAATGGTTGCTTTAGGGCCATTTGCGTGTGCCAAATCTAGTTGAGGTAAGGTCATTATTTATTTTCTCCTTTATTATGCATCATCACTACTGCAAAAGCGTATCATATCCCGAGAGGAAAGTCAGGTAAATACAGCTAATTATTAACACTTTTTGCTTTGAATACGTTAGAATTGACTTGTACAATTTTCACGAAGACGGGGTAACAGACATGAAAGTCTCTCAAGAACACTGGCGTCGAAATATTTATCTATTTCTGATCAGTCAATTTCTAACCGGAATTACCAGTATGATCGTCCAATACGCAATCATTTGGTATTTAACCAAAAAGACCGGCTCGGCCACGGTATTGAGTATTGCCACCATTTTAGGGATGCTGCCGATGGTCATTCTCAGTCCCTTTGTAGGCCCGATGGTCGATCGCTGGAATAAGAAGGGTTTATTGATCTTTCCGGATGTATTTGCAGCCTGTTTTGCTATTATTCTTTCAGTATCTGGAACGGTCTTTCACGTTTTTCCACTGTGGCTGATTTTTATTTCGCTACTCATGCGGTCATGCGCCCAAACCTTCCAGATGCCAACGATTCAATCCGTAATGCCGACAATGGTGCCAGACAAGGAATTAACCAGAATGAACGGCCAGCTCGGAATGGTTCAGTCCGCCAACATGATTATTGCGCCGGCATTGGGGGCCTTCTTGTTCGCCCTGATTCCAATCGAGTACCTCATCTTATTGGATGTCTTAGGTGCCATCATCGGGATTTGCATTTTAACCTTTGTTCAGATTCCAAATAACGAAAAAATCGATCAGCCGATGCACGTTCTGCACAATACCAAGCTTGGCATCAAGCAGCTGACCAGCAATAAGGGGCTTTGGTCTATTACCCTAATTGGGGCTGTCTTCACCTTGACCTATATGCCGGCTGCCAGCATGTACCCACTCATGACAATGAAATACTTTCAGGGAACGGTCAGCCAAGCCGGCCTGATTGAAGCTATTTACTCAAGCGGCATGTTCATCGGTGGGGCCATCATCGGGATTTTTGGTAAATGGAAGAACCGGATGAAACCCGTCATTATCGCTTTCTTTCTGGTTGGCATCCCCACCGGAATTAGCGGCATTCTGCCAGGTAACCAAACCGGTTTTGTTTGGTTTGCGGTCTTAAACATCGTCGAAGGCATTGCCACGCCATTCTTCACGACGCTTCTCATGGCAATGATTCAGCAAAGCTATCCGCCTAAAGAACTCGGTCGGGTCTTGGGGGTCCTCAACTCGTTGCTCAACTTGGCTGGGCCGATTGGGCTCATCTTTGCCGGCCCACTTGCCGATATCATTGGAATTGAACGGCTGTTTATTATTGCCGGCATCGGTTCGGCGATCTGCGGCATAGTGGCATTGATGATGCCGTTAACGCGGCAATACGATATTCGGTTGCATGAAAAGTTAGCTGGAAAAGAATAAACTGTAAAAAAAGTGGTGGCTCACCTCCCGACTTCAGTTGTTGAATCGGGAGGTGGGCTACCACTTTTTCTCTGATATTGTTTGGTGATTAAGTTGGCCCTGCTGTGTTAGACGGAGAAATGGCGTTGACCATTGGTTTTACTGTTAATTGTTTTGATTTACTTTTACTAGGACAGCTCCTCCAAGCAGAAGTCTGCATGTAAGCACCACCGAGAAAAATTCCAGAACCGGGAATTTCCCTCGGTGGAGACTTACGCTCCGACTTCTAACCGCTTTACTCCGCTCACTTGGTTTAGGACAGCTCCTCCAAGCAGAAACTTCCATATAAGCACCTCCAACAAAAATTCCCAAAAACCGGGGATTTCTGTTCGAGGAGACTTATATTCCAGTTTCTAACCGCTTGGATCCGCTCACTCATTTTAGGACAGCTGCGTAAAGCAACAATCTGCGTGTAAGCACCACCAACAAAAATCCCAAAACCAGGATTTCCGTTGGTGGAGACTTACACTCCGATTGTTAACCGCTTTACTTCGCTCACTCGGTTTAGGACAGCTGCGCAAAGCAGAAACTTCCACCTAAGCACCTTCTGCAAAAATCCCAAAATCGGGGATTTCTGCAGAAGGAGACTTAGGCTCCAGTTTCTAACCGCTTTGCTCCGCTCACTCGTTTTAGGACAGCTCCTCCAAACAGGGATCTGCATGTAAGCACCTCGGACAAAAATTCCCAAACCGGAATTTCTGTCCGAGGAGACTTACACTCCGATCCCTAACCGTTTGGATCCGCTCACTCGTTTTTTATCTTCTCACCCGTCAAGCCCATTGCATTAATCGCCACAATGACCGTTGACATCGCCATCACCGCCGCTCCAACCGCTGGATCTAGGATAATGCCGATAAACGATAAGACACCGGCAGCAAGGGGGATTGCAATAATGTTATAGCCGGCTCCCCACCACAAGTTTTGGACCATCTTGCGATTGGTAATTTTGGCCAAATCCAAGAAATGGAGAATGTCACTAGGTTCTGATTTAACCAAGATCACGTCCGCAGAATCAATTGCGACATCCGTTCCGGCACCAATTGCGACACCAATATTTGCCGCTGCCAGACTAGGGGCATCGTTTACTCCATCACCAACCATGATGACATGATTGCCCTTTGCTTGATACTCAGCCACAATCTTTTGCTTATCATTTGGTAACAGACCCGCGTGAAATTCTTTTAATCCTAATAAACCGGCCACGTGTTCAGCTGCTTTTTGATTATCACCGGTCAACATCACCGGAGTAATTCCCCGCTTTTGCAAACCACTGATTAACTCTTTGGCACCAGCCTTAATGGTATCGCCTTCAGCAACCATTCCTTGGACTTGCTTATCTTGAAGAAGGAAACTGACTGAGTTGCCTTTGGCGGCCCACTTATCAGCAACCGCTTGATCAAATTGGATGCCCTGCTTCGTCAGATAGTTGCCGTTAACAATCATATATTGATGACCGTTGATTTCACCAGCAATACCCACGCCGGGAATATTTTGAGACGATTGAGCTGCTTCAACTTTAATCCCTTTTGCTTGAGCTGCGGCGATAATTGCCTGGGCAAGCGGATGCGTTGAATTGCTTTCAAGAGCTGCCAAGCGCGTTAACAACGTCTGCTCGTCAACATCCTTACTTGGAACCAAGGCATTCACGGTAAATTGACCCTCAGTCAGCGTTCCCGTCTTATCCAGAAGCACGTGGCTGACATGCTGGCTGGCTTCAATGGCTTGACGATTGCGAACCAGCAGCCCGTTTTGAGCACCAATTGAAGTCGAACGCGAAACGACCAGCGGAATTGCTAACCCTAAAGCGTGGGGGCAGGCAATCACGAAAACCGTCACCATAATTGTCATTGCAGTTGCCAAACCTTGTGGTAACCAAGCAAAGAAAGCAATGATCCCAACGCCAAAAGCGGCATAGAACAAATATTTAGCCACTAGATCAGCCTTATCTTCAGCTTTTGATTTGGACTGTTGAGCATTTTGAACCATCTTCATGACTTGAGAGAGGTACCCGGAATCCCCGGTACCACTGATTTTAACCGTCAAAGTGCCGTTATTATTAGTGGCTCCGCCAATGACTTTGTCGCCAACAGTCTTAGTAACGGCAGCTGATTCACCAGTCACTAGGGATTCGTTCACCGTTGATTGTCCATCAGTGATAACCCCATCGGCAGGGATGCTTTCCCCTGAACGAACTTGAAATGACTGGCCAACTTGCAAATCGGCCACGGCAACGTCTTTAGTCTCACCGGTTTCAGTGACCAGATGAGCTGTTTTAGGCAATAAGGCCGCCATCTTTTGTAAGGCGTCACCGGCTCCCATCAGGGCATTCATTTCAATCCAGTGCCCCAACAACATGATTAAGATTAGGGTCGCCAACTCAAATGAAAAATCCATCACGTGATTAGCGGGATTCAAGAAGTTGTTTGCCACAAATGCATATAAACTATAAAAGTACGAAACTGAGATTCCAAGGGTAACCAGCGTCATCATTTCAGGTGACTTATCCTTGATTTCGGCAACTGCGCCCTTCAAGAATGGCATCCCACCATAGAAATAGAGTGCTGAATCAAACAACACAATCACAATGCCAACAGCCAGCGGGGCATTCAAATTAATAATTGAAATATTCAAGCCCATGATGGGTGCCAACAATAAAACTGGAATTGCCAAGACGACTGAAACCCAGAACTTAACCTTCAAGTTCCCCATGTGCATCATGGAGCCGCCGTGCATCATCACATCACCGCCAGCCATATCCATATCATTCGACATATCCATATGGCCATGATCCATGCCGCTCATGTTCATGCTCCCATGATCCATTTTCATCTGATGACCCGTTGAACTCATCTCGTGAGCCATCTTCATATCGTCATGGTTCATCGATTGCATATGATTTTGCATGTCACTCATCTTTTGGTGATCATTTTTCATATCATCCATCTTCATCTGGTCCATATTATTTTCCTTATTGGCCATGTTCCTCAACCTCCTCGCACATATGATGGCCCGGCAAACAGTTGCATTGCACCTGTTCAGGGGCTGTTTTTGCTTTTTCCGTTAAAATAGCTTGCAGTTCAGCGATATCTGCCTGGGAGAGCTCCCTGGTTTTGATAACGCCGGCAATTGTGGAGCCAGCCCGCATTGCACACATATGATCAAACAGATCTGTCGCTGCTGCGGCCATGGACTCTTTCTCGCCCACAATTGGTTTAAAAACGAACGGTCGACTCGTTCCGCTCTGAGCAACGGCACCTTTATTAATCAGCCGGTGCAATAAGGTCTTAGTCGTCGAATCCGACCAGCCTTGCAGTTGATTCATCGCGTCAATCAGTTCCCGGCTTGTAGTTTGCCCCATTGTCCAAATTGCTCTCATAACTTCCCATTCTGAGTCTGTGATGGTTTCATTCTTTGCGTCTTTCATTTTGGGATCTCCTCTGCGTTATCCTTTAAATTTACATCTGTCACCTTTCAACAATTCAAGTTTACATCTGTCACTTATTTAATGCAAGCTTTTCTGCCGATCAATAACTATTTTGGGCAATAAAAAAGCGCTCATTGATTGTCATGAACGCGCCTTTCGACTTTTAACCGATAACCGATTTAATGATTTAAAAATGCTTCCCCAGAATATCCAAACTTCGGCGTTGACCGTCCATGATCGCAACATCTGGCAGGTGTCCCCAGATTTCAAAGCCATTTTTCTTAAACAATTTTTGGCTCGGTGCGTTATGAGTGAAGACAAAGGCGACCAACGCATCCAAACCTAAACGAGTCAGTTGACCAGCGACATAATCAATTGCTTGTTGGCCAATCCCATGGTGCCGGTACTTTTCATCAATATAGATGCTGATTTCTGCCGTTCGGTGGTATGCCGGCCTGCCGTAAAAGGATTCCAGTCCAACCCAGCCCGCAATTTGATTATTTTCTTTGATGACCCAGATTGGGCGGCTATCGGGGTTAAAGTCATCAAACCAAGCCTGTTTGGAAGCAACCGATACTGGCTCCAAGTCAGCAGTTGCCAGGCGGCTGGGAATCGTTTCGTTATAAATTGCAACAATCGTGGGTAAATCCGTTGGTTGCGCGTTCTCAAATTGAATTGTCATTAAACCACCTCATGTTTTTTAGCTACCTCAATAGTCTAAGTCAGCCGGCTTAGTTACACAAGCGTTTCAGCACAAAAAAGGCTGCCGTTCAACCCCCTAATGAGGATTTGAGCAGCAGCCCAGATATAACAGATTATGGTTAACTTTTATGATTATTTCATGCTAGCGGCCATCTTAATTGCCGTGGCTGGATCGGTTGTTTTCAAGCGATAAACCACATTGCCCGACTGCCAATTAATTAATTGAGAAGAATCCCCAACGTTGAATTTGACAACTCCCTGACTCTTTGGGGCCGGTAAAGCATAATTTTCAAACATTGAAACACTGTTAATCGCCAACTTCTTAGGAGTGGTATTGTTCACTGGACTTCCGTGCACGCTAATCGACCAATTTCCTTCATTCCAGGAAATGTACTGCTGACCGGCTCCACCTTGCGTATGACCGATAATTGAATGGCCCAAGTCGACCTTTGGCAAGCCCTTAATTTCTGATGCGCTCGTATAATCGATGTGGCTTTGAGCTTCGCTGTTAGAAGCATAGGTTCGCTTGCTTAAAACAGCGTATGGGGTCTCGCCTTTGATGCTGGCATCATTTACGGCCAGGGCATCCTCGCCCAAACTGTAATAAACGGTATTATTAGCTGAATTGCCAGAATACCTAATATGCACATTCTTAGAACCGGTGTCAACGCCCGCATTCTGTGGCAACAACGTATTCGATAATTTTTCCGAGAGGTCTTGGGTTAATGAAGAAAAATCATATGCTTGCTGACTGGTCCCTGATTGACCGGAAGCAGATGCAGCATTTGAAGTTTGACTGGAACTACTGGATTGAGAAACGGAGCTGCTGCTTGATTTCGCACTCGAATTTTGCATATCCGTTTTTGATTCATTATTCGATGATTGTTTGCTTGAGCTACTATTACTGCAGCCTACCAACAGTAAGCTGAGTAAGAGCACGCCACCTATTTTATAAACTTTCATTGTTGACCTCCACTAAATGGAATTTTGGATTATTGAACATAGTTTTTGTTAGCAGTAAAGTAACGACCATCTGCAGTTTCAAAATAGTATGAGCCGGTGGATCGTTGATGGATCGCACTTACAGATACCTTGGTACCAGCATTAACTGTCACAACCCGATTGGCTTTCTTAAAACTGGTTGAGTCATAAAGGTAAATCTTCTGAGTGGTTGTGACACTTGGAACGACATCCGTAAAGTACGTTGGTTGCGCAGCTGATTCAGATTGTTGGCCGCCGATCCACCAAGTGATTGGCTTACTGGAATTAAGAATCGTGCTGGCATCAACTGACTCCTTAAGGGCTGGCACATACTTTTTATTCGTATATTGCCAGAGGTCGGTCTGAATGGTCGGCTTAGACGAATAGTTCGCAATCCACTGAGCATCAAAATTTTTCCGGGCAGTATTAGCATGGGCTGTGGCAAATGACTGATAGGAATAGAAAACCAACTTCTTGCTGGTCAGGGAACGCATTTCATTATACCAGGCTGTGACCGCAGCATTCGTCGAACCCGAAGTAACGTCATTTTCTTCGTAATCCAAGACATAGAATTTCGCGTTCTTGTTAGAATTTTGATAGAAAACTTTGGCTTCATTTTTAGCACTGGCCGCACTGGTGAACGTTGCGTAATCATACTCACCAAATGGAATCCCGTTTTGGGTATACAAATTGGTGTTGCTGGTTGCATATTTGTCCTGGTAATTTGCCCCATACTGGCGGCGGTTGATGATGAATGAAACTTGGTCTTTCAGTTTAGCCACTTGCGAGTTCGTCAATTTCCCCTGCCATTCAGAAATATCAGGAATAATTGTCGTACTTGCGGAAGCTTTCAGAGCTCCAAACAACGAAAACGACAGCAAAATCGTTAAAATTGGCAATAAAAATAGTTGTATCTTTGATTTTCCAGTAATCATATAAAGCACCTCATACGTAAAAGTTATTTTCGATATGCAGAAAATGATTCGACTTGATGATCATTTCCGAGCGCATATCCAATAGGTAGTCGATTGAACACTCAACCAACATACGATAAATTGTTGACAGATACAATATGGGGTGGTTACTTACAAAAAAATATTACATTTGTCAGGACTATGAGAACAGTCTAAGAGCACTTTCTTTGCAAAAATGTTATGTTTTTGTAACAACAATTTATTTAACTTTTAAGGCATCACTTTGATCACTAAAGCTGATTCTTAGTTAAAAAAGGGGCTGAAAATCTCGGTATTCAGCGAAGATCTTCATCCCTTTTTGATTAAAAATTAATGAATCATTTTACAGCCTGGTTCACAGCTTGATTAACGGCATCTTTTTCATCATTCACAAGCGCAACCCGACTCTCAATGACGCTAATGTCCATTTTGATTTCCCGAGTTAACCCTGGAGTTGGAATCTTGGGCTCAAAGAAAGCTTTAAACTCTGCTAAACGTTGTGATGTATGGAAGACGCTTGAAATGACCGTAATGTAAGTTCCAAATTCCATATCACCACCAACTGTGTCTTCCAGCCATTGCCAATTGGCGCGAATCCAGTCCCAAGCGGCCTGCTCACCATCTTCATTAGCGAGCACGCCACGGAACCAAGCTCGTAAGTCCTGCGGCTTAATGGTGTCAGCGTCTTTGAATTTCGTGATTAATTCAGCAATCAATGCCGAATCAGTTGTACTGGTTAACGCTGCGCAAATGTCTTGCTTGTAACTGGCGTCCGCGGTTTTGCGATAATCATCCAGAAGTTGGTCAAACAAATCCTTGTTACCAAAGTTCTTAACTTCATTGATCAATATAAATACCCGAATGCCAGCTGGTAAGGCAGCCAAATCGCTTTGGTTAGTCTTAAACAGGCTGTGGGCGGAAGCCATTGCATCAGCATTTTCCGCGTAAAGAGCGGCACTCAAAACATATGGCCGGGTTAATTGATCATCGTTTGATTCGCCGGGTTTAGGGTTCCAGCCCAAGCGATCAAGCTGCCCCGCACTCAGCTGATTGAAGAACGCCTGTAATTGGTGCTTTTCAGTCGACTTGGGAGCAACAAATTTCTTTAAATTGCCAGCAACTCGGTACAAAGCGGCATTCACAATGTTTGAATGACTGCCAGCAAATTGTGGCAATAATGGCACAATATTGGCATAAGAATTCTGACGACCGTCAGCTAACAACCGCAAGTCTTGCAATATCTGCAATTGAGCAATGGCGTCCAACTGGTCAACGTGGGCCAAAATATCCTTCATGAGGGTTTCATCATATTGGATAATGAAGTGTGAGTTATTTCCCGCATTCAAGAAGAATGGCTTGCCGTTTTGTTCTCTTAACTGGTCATAATCACCGACAGTCACGGTTTTGTCGGCCATAATATCAGGAACTTGATCGTAATTGCTGTTCAATGGAATCTGCCACTTGCGGTCTGCGTCTTTGCTTTCGCCAATAAAGAACTGTTGTTGGGTTAACGTCAGCTTGCCGTCAACGACCTTAGCGGTTACAACTGGATAACCAGGCTGCTCCAACCAGGAATTCATAATGGCACCAACATCCATCCCAGAAGCATCCCCTAATGCTGACCACAAATCAGCACCAGTGGCGTTATGGAATTTATGAGCGGCAAAATAATTCTTCAAGCCTTTACGTAACGCATCGTCGCCAACTAAAGCGCGGGCCATCACTAACATCCGCGCCCCTTTAGCGTAAACAATAGCGGCGTCAAAGATCGAATCAATTTCAGCCGGATTCTCCACTTGAACATGAACCGGCTGAACGCCGTCAGTCGCATCCCGCTGCAATGCGGCCGGAACATCTGATGTCTGGAAGACTTCCCAAATATGCCAATCGGGCTCAATGGCATCAATGGCAACGTATTCCATCATATTGGCAAAGCTTTCGTTCAACCAGAGGTCATCCCACCACTTCATGGTTACCAAATCACCGAACCATTGATGGGCCAATTCGTGGGCGATGACTGTGGCAACTAATTGTTTCATTTCAAATGAGGTATTCTTCGGATCAAGCAGTAAATAGGCTTCCCGATAAGTGACTAAGCCCCAGTTTTCCATGGCGCCGGCAGAGAAATCAGGCAGGGCCAGCTGCCATGAATGTGGTAATGGATACGGCGTCTGATAGAAATCTTCATAGAATTCAATTGAGCGTTTGGCAATGTCCAAAGCAAAGTCCAATTCGTCGGCCTTGTGCGCCTTGGTTGCGAAGACGCCAACCTTAACCCCACTCTTAGTCGTGGTTTGCTTACTCTGCAGTTCACCAAAGCCAAAGGCAATGAGGTAAGTCGACATCCGCATCGTTGTGTCAAAATAGTGAACGCCATTTTCAGTCTTAACTTCGGGCATGTTGCTGATAATGGTCTCGCCATCGTGTTCATCGTACTTGATCGCCAAGTTAAAGGTTGCTTTGGCTTCCGGCTCGTCAACACATGGAAAGGCTTGGCGGGCAGCCGTTGTTTCAAACTGGGTGCCGATAATCTGCTTCTTTACGCCATCGACTTCATAATAGGATGGGTAAATGCCCATCATGGTGTCGGTTAATTTGGCGCTAAAGTCGATGGTGATCGTTGTATCGCCGGTTTTTGAAAGCTCAATCTGAATGGCTTCGTTTTGATCATCAATCTTAAACGGCACATCTTCGCCATCTGCCTGGACAGCTTGGATCTTTAAGAATTTCTGGTGAATCGAAATTGATTGTTGCTTTGCATGACCAGTAATGGTTGATCGACCTGAAAATTGCTTCTTTTCCCGGTTGATATCCAAGTAGATATCGTAATGATCCGGTTGAAACTTTTCGTAGAAGTGAGTAAGTTCTGCCATGAGTTGCCTCCTAAAAATTTAATTAACTATATTATACGACTCTTAACTTAACCGTCGGAAGAGCCATTTAAAAATTATTCCTGTAAATAAAATACCGGTACACAGAAACAGAAAATGATTGATCCAATTACCGTTGTTTAAGCTGGCAAAATAGCCAACTAAAGTGATCAACCCAATTAAGCCAGCGACTACTGTCAACGTTGGAAACTTGGCCGTTAACAGTGACGCCGCAAAAGCAACCATGCTCAACCCCGCTACCAACCACAAAATATTTTGATAGGCCAGCATGATCCCGGCCGCAACGGTTTCTTGTTTGACAAAATAACCAAATAATATGTAAGTCCCGATCAGTGCGGCTACAAAACTCACAGCAATTAAAATTCCTAAATCAATTCGTTTCATGATTCCACCTCCAAAACAGACGATAATCACACGTAAAAACGCCCACTAGAAAGTGAACGTTAATGGCTTTACCTTATTTAACTATGCATTAACGACCAACACCTGGGTACCGGATTCTCTCACCACATGATTAGTGGTTGACCCCAAAATCACCCGGTCAAACGCGTTCATTCCGGTCTTACCCATGATGATCAAGTCAATATCATTTTCTTTGGCAAATTCAACGATCCTCTGTTTGGGGTTGCCATCTTCAACGACCCCTTTGATCGTCACGCCTTGGTTCCATGCCCGATCCCGGCAGCTTTCGACAATTTTATGCGCATTGGTTGATAACCCTTTATAAATATCAGACGAAAGCGCATCAGAATCATATTTAATATGGTGAACAACTGATAAAGCAATGATATCCGCGTGAAACACCTTTGAATATTCAACGGCAACATCCAGCGCTTTTTGCGAGTTCACACTACCATCCAATGGCACCAAAATATTCTTGTACATAAAGAACTCCCCTTCCAAAAAGGCAACCTTTCGTATCCAAACTATTCTGTCTTCATTATACAATCTGCGGGTCGGAAGTTTAAATAATATGCCAAAATTGGTAGGAAATCAGGGAATTTAATAAACGATTAATTTCTTTATTGTAATTTCTGGGGTTGACCAAAGATTGCGAATTCCCGGTTCGTCAGTTTCCAGGCTTGAGCGGGGATTTTTTTAACCTCGCAGATTTCAAATTGGTTACTTCAAGCAGGGTAAGCTATCCTATAATTATGAGAATCACGTAATAATTAACGGGCAATTATACTTAACCCATGAATTTAAAGGAGGACACCGCATGACAAATAACGCTAAAATTAATTGGCTGTCACTCGCAACGTGGATTATCTTGGTTGAAGCAATGGGCTTGTTATCAGCCCAGCTCTCCGGTGATATTAAAGGGCTGTACAATGCGTTGTCCCTGCCACCACTATCACCTTCAGGGGCGGTCTTTGGCATTGTTTGGCCAGTTCTCTATTTGTTCATCGGCATTGTAGGCTATCTACTCTGGTCTGATCGCCGAAAGAATTTAGTTAACCTGAGTTTCTTTTTAGGCCAATTATTGTTAAACTTTGTCTGGACAATCGTTTTCTTTAACGGTAGTCTGTTTGTAATTGGTCTGATCATCATTGTCGCCATGGACATCATGGTTGCCAGTTTAATGTATCGCCTCCTGTCATCCATGAAAATTGCCACTTGGCTGCTTAGCCCTTATCTGGCCTGGCTACTGTTTGCAACCTACCTTGCTGGTGGAGTCGCGTTGTTAAATCATTAGACCAACAATAACCATTCGAAGGGACATCACAAATGATTCTGTTATTACTACTGCTCATTTTATTTGGCACGCTCATCTTTAAAACAAGTTGGTTCTTACTCAAGTTGGTTGTTGGCATCATCGCGACCATTCTATTGGTTGTGCTGTCATTTTCAGCCATTTTCTTTTTGCCGCTGGTGATCTTAACGATCGGGTATATTGTTTATTCGATTTTTCAGCATTCGCAAGCTTAAGTCGTTCCGATAAATGATCGTCATATCCATAGATTGAGACAATCGACGTTTTGATCCCAGGATTCAACGAAGAGGACCAATTATTCCTGATTTTTGGAATAGTTGGTCCTCTTTGTTAAATGGCCAGGAATTAGCCGTTTGGCGCAAGTTTTATCAATATGAGAATGGCCAAATTAATTTTTAAAGAAACAAGTTCTGTATTCGCATCAGCTTCCATACTTATGGAAGTCACATCATCATCAATTGTCAACTCTTTCGAAACTCGTTCGACAAAAGAAAGTGCATCATTTCGAAGCTGCCCTTAATCTTGTTCTATTCCCGTTTTATCCTTTCCAAACTCTTTCGAAACTCGTTCGAAATCTATTGAGTCATGTATGATGCAATGGAATTTTTCCGAATGATGAGGCGCTTTGAAGATCAAACATTGGGAAAACATCACCAATCGTAAAAAGATCAACAATGCTGCAGTGCGCTCAGCTTAAAAAAGCATCGTCAACGCCAAACGGTTCAAGCCCCGCTTAACGTTAACGATGCTTTTTATTGTGCTTTTGCCTGATCCCTTATTGCCTAAAGAATCCGGCGCATATTCAATCCTCGCGTACTCCTAATATTTTCAACGACAATCAGTGCATTCTTGTCTTCCTGCTCAATAATCGGTACAATCTTGGTTACGCGCCTTGGGCTGGCAATCATGTAGAGCATGTGCTGGTCGGCACTGCTGTAAAAGCCGGTGCCATTGAAGATGGTAATCTCTTGGCCCAATTGTTTGGAAATGGTAGTTGCGATCTCCCGGTACCTCGGTGAGACAATCAGGACGGCTTTTCTAGCCCCGACGTTCGCCATGAATTGGTTGGTAAACACGGAATAAACGTAAAGGTAAATGATTGTCAAAATTGTGTTGGTAAACCCAATGATCATAATGAATGGGATCACGATTACAAGATCAAACAGTAAGCTGCCAGTGCCCACGGACATGCCGAAGAAATAATTCAATAGCTTGCCAATGATTGTATCCCCTGCAATCGTTCCGTTATACCGAAAAATTAACCCGATTGAGATTCCAGTCAATGCCCCTGCGAGAAGTGTTGGCACAATCAATTCATGAGTGTGATAGGAATAAAGAACCGGCAATTTTAGAAAGACGGTCATCCAGGCAATCGCCCAAATGGTTAGGTAAGTAGTCTTCTTTTCGAATAATCGATATCCCAGGGCAATCAACACGGTATTGATCAGCAAGTTAGACAGGTATGACGGAATCTGAAAGGCATAATACAGGAGCGCCGTAACGCCCATTGCCCCACCTTCACCAAGATGAGAGGGTAATAATAAATAATTGTAGGTCATCGAATAGATAAACGCCCCAACAGCAACCCCAATGAGCTCGGTCGCTTTAATATTCAGTTGACTCCAGTACCGCTTAATTGACTTCATTTTTATACCTCAGTAATTGATAGATGAATTACATTTTACCATCAATGCTGAGTACTTGCAGTGGAATGTTGCCGATGGGTCCTTACCGCAAAAGAAATCAGCCTTTTAACCTGCTTGGCACTGTCGCAAATGAATGGTGTAATCAAAATAGTTTCAATGGGATTTCAGAAAACATCTTAAATATGGGTACAAAAAAATACCAAAGCTGGAAGTGACAAAATATCTTCCAACTTTGATATCTTTTATTATCTGACGATCATTAGCAAATTCACTTTAAATATAATTAATCGGTCAAAGCGCTAATTATCTCGACGTTTCCTAAACACTAACATCCCGGTCAGCGAAATGAGCAGAAGCATCAAACCGATCAGCGTAACTAATGAAGAATTTTGATCCCCGGTTTGTGGTAACTTTTCAGGAGTTGCTGAATTCTTCTTCGGTGTTGCGGCCAGCGTCACGGTCTTTCCGGTATTAATTGTCGAATTAACTGGACTGCTTGGCTTATTTGGTACCGTCGGCTGATTTGGTTGACTTGGCTTGCTTGGCACTCCCGGTGTAGTTGATTTCGGCTGCTTAGGAGTTGTCGGCTTACCCGGAACGCTTGGCTGATGAGTCGTCGGCGTTGTTGGCGTGTTAGGCTCATTTGGCGTATTCGGCGTTACTGGTGTATTTGGTGTTACAGGTGTATCTGGTGTTACTGGTGTATCTGGTGTTACTGGTGTGTCCGGAGTTACCGGTGTATCTGGTGTTGTCGGTGTGTTCGTAAAGACAATCCCGTAAACGCCGTCACTAATTTTGGTTAAACTAGATTGAGCTGAAGTAAATCCTGCAACCGCACTTTCCTTAAGTGTATACGCAACGTTGGCTGGCAAATCAGTAAACTCACCTTGCCAATTAGTATCCTTAGACAAAGTAATTGACTTAGTAATCGTTTGACCATGTTCGTCAGTATAAGTTAAGGTAATTGTCACTGAAGCGGGTTCTTGAGTGGTCCCGCCAGCCCAAACTTTAGTGACCTTGATAATGTTGGTTGTTGGCGTTGTCGGTTTGAGCGTATTGGTGAAGGTAATCCCATAAACGCCATCACTAATTTTGTGTAGTTGTTGACTCACTGTCGAGTCAAACCCGGCAACTGGAACCTCAACAACGTTATAGTCAATATCAGTTGGCAAATCAGTAAATTCACCAGTCCAATTATTGTCTTTGGTCAAATCAATTGAGCGGACAACAATTGTTGAAGTGGTTCCATCAGCATTGGTCACATCATGCGTCAAATTAATGGTTACCTTGTCTGGCAATTTGGCACCGGGATTACTGCTAAGATCCCAGACTTTATTAACTTTGATGACCTTGGTTCCTGGTTCCCCGAAAATGACTGTCCCATTAGAGCCAATGCCACCACCACGAGGGGCGGAATTACCAGTAATAATAACGGTTGCCAAAGCTACTGCCAGTGCCTGGGCTTGGGTTGAGGAAACACTCTTCAAGTCAAACGCACCAGTTTGATTGGTGATTGTCACTGGGGTTGCTTCCTGTTGCCCGTCTCGATCGTGATACCAAGCGACAGCACCGCCACCAAGCATTTCGTTGGCGAGGGTCACAGAACCATACCCAGCTTTAACTTCGCTGGCAAAATCATTTCCCTTGTTAATAGCACTATTACCGTAAATAGCTGTTCCATCGGTCACGTAAATCATGGCATTTCCGGTTGGGCAGAACCAAACGCCACCGCCAATACCAGGATTCAAAAGTGTGCCATCAGTCCATGAGATGCTACTACCGTCTGTGGCCGAATTATTGGTAATAAGACTATTACCAAGTCTTAAGGTAAAGTGGGCAATGCTGACATAAATCCCACCACCATACATGGCTGCGCTATTATTGGTAATTTTAGCTTTCTTGATCGTAACGGCATTTGAGTTGACATAAATCCCACCGCCAGGTCCAGCGGCTTTGTTACCATCAATCAGTCCATCATTGATGATCAGTTCAGCGGCGTTATTTTGGTCGTAAACAGTTGGATCTTGATAGTCCTGCTCAGTATAGCCAGTTGAAACCGCGATCCCGCCACCAGCGGCAGCACCATTTGGATACCACCCAACATAACCAGTAGAATTATTGGTAATCGCTCCGCCATTCATGACAAATGAACCATTACCATTAATGTAAACACCACCGGCTTCATTCCAGGAAATATTGCTATCAATTTTTCCGGAATTCATAATAGCAGTGGAAAGCTTGTGTTGGGGATCGGTATCTGCATCATTTCGGTCACCAACAATAATTCCGCCAGCTTGAGGGCCTTGGTTATTGCTAACAGTACCACCATTCAAAATCAGATGTGAACCATCATGAACGCCGATACCGCCAGCAGCATTCGTTGATCCCCAGGAAATAGTATTTCCGGTTACGAAGCTGCCTTCATTCATGGTCAACGTGGCCCCGTTATTAACAGAGATACCAGCTGAATCATCAATATTAGAACCTTGATCAGTTGCTACAGAATTGTTGATAATCCTAGCATTGTTATCCATCGTTAAACTGGCGTTGGCGCCATTAACGGTGACAGTCGCAACGTTATACATCTTCCAAGGTTTAAAGCTAAAACCAGAAATGTCAGTTCCGGTCATCTCAGCCGTCCCTGAAATCTGAAGCGGAACATTCGTTTCACTACCATTCTGATAATTGTCGCCAGGCGCAATGGTGATACCCTGAGCCTGGTCACCATGGAAGTTGACCGTTGCCCCTTCATCCACAACAATGGCCCCGTTGAGCTCCAGGGTAACCTTCTGGCCAACATTGTTGATAAAGGTGATATTCTGGCCCTGAACAATATGAATCTGCTGGGTTGCAAAGGAGCCACCAAGGACGATTGTTTGAGCCGCCCCATCTTTGGGAGCTCTACTAATTGCATCAGCTAATTGTTGCTCAGTTGTCACCGTAATTGGATCGGCAGCTTGAACAGCTGCGGTTGCTCGCAGGCTTTGCTTATCAACCTCGGCTTTAGCAGTCAGCTTAGAAGTGGCTTTTGAAACCTCCACGTTAGCATCCTTCTGGTTATCAGAAGTTGAGCTAACGGTGGTTGCTTGTGTTTGATCCTTATTGGTGGTGCTACTCGTTGATTGATCAGGTTTAATCGATAGATCCTTGGTAGTTGTTGGATTGACAACATCTTGATTTGAGTCTGCCTGATCATTCCCACTTGAAGACGTTGATTCAGCTGTGTCACCGGTATTCACATCAGTCCCAGTTTCTGCTGGTACCTGAGTTGAGTTAACTGAATCTGTTTGACTACTAGCGGTTGCTGACTGATCAGATGATGATGTGTTGTCCGTAGCACTTGACGTTGAGTTGTCATTGGTTGCCGTCCCCACAGCATCCGTTTGAACCGACACCGGAACAGATCCCACAGTGTCACTTGTATCCGCCGACGCACGAATCGGCCCAGACAAAAACATCAGAGCCATTAATGCGACTATGCCAACCACCGCAAGGCAAACACCCCGTTTTAGTCTGCAATAAATATTCATATCCATGATCTCCTTATCGTACATTTCTGTACGCGACGTATCTTTGTTGATACATCCAAAAAATAGGTTAATCATTACCCCGTTTAGAATATTGATTGCTTACAGGCGCGCGAATCTTGGCAAATAAAAATCTCAGTGTCACAAATTTTAATGACCAACTTACAAGTTGGCAGTTAATCTTTTCATGCAAGCTCATAGCGATTCCCCTCTTTATCGCAAATTGCTGGTGCAAATATAATGTCGAACTTCAAATGAATCAAAAAAATAATATCCCCGGATACCTATGTAAATTACATTATTATTTTTTTGAATTTGATTACGCATTTAATATAACACCATTCTTCAAATGAGAACATCACTTTTATATACATGTGTAAGCATTTTTTTGCTTTCACTGGTTTCTAAACTATTATTTAACTGCTGTAAAAGCCGTGGTCAAAGGCTGCACAGAAGCCATGAGGGATGTCTTTAATCCTTTCTGAAAACTAGAAGCGCCCTTTTGATACGTAAAAAGCCCTACCAGAGCTAATCCCTTTGGTAGGGTTTGATGGAAACACGATTATTCAATTATTTTAGAATCACTAACATACCATAAAATGCCGTTTCATCGGTTTTTAGAATCGATACATTATCCAGTCATTACTCCCACTCAATCGTTGCATAGACGGCTCAATACTCGGGCCACAATATTTTCTTTGGCTTGTAGCCATTTTGTACCCGCTAAACCCCAATTTCTATCTTTTACGAGAGTTTTGGGCCGTTTTCTGTATATATAGAATACAAAGAGGATAAAATGTGGGACAATGAAATCAGCTTACTAATCATAATCAATTCGTTAGGAAGCTCGATTACCGCTCTTGTTTCGACATTCTATAACAACCAGAAAAATGATTTCAGGCAAGCGGGTATCTGGAACTGATTGTTTGGGTATATTATAAATTATAGGGAGATGTAAATCATTGGAAATAATCGCTTTACTGATTTCAATTGTTGCCTTAATAATGAGGCTTAATCGCATTGGTGAGGGTTTATCATGGTAAAAATTAATTTGAATGATTCGGATATTATGAGTTCACAGGAAGCTGCCAAATTATGGGGGAAAGCTCCTGATTATGTACGACAAGTGTTAAGGAGCAATCCAAATCGTTTCCCTCAAGGCACAGTGAGATTAATTGGCCGGCAAATCATTGTCACTCGCGAAGGTATGGAAGCCGTCACCGGTCATAAATCAATCAAAAAATTTTGAAATTCTTCCTCGAATTTATTACAAAGCGCATGATCCGATTAAAACATAAAAAAAGCCCTGTATACTTTAGCTGTCAAGTAAAAGTGTACAGGGTATTTAATATATATATGGTCAGTAACCTAGGTTGCTGACTTTTTTATTCATAAGTCATTAACACAAATTTCAAGACTTCTTTAAGCGTTCCGTCAGGGCAGCGTTCGATAAAACTAATATTCCGGTTAATTGGGTCAATAGACCTTTCTTGATCCGTTAAGACGTAACCCTTCACTTGCATTTCGATTGGTAACGTTACATTAATCGGAAAGTCCTTTTGAGATTCAGAAGATGAAATAGCAACTACCTTTATCATTCGAGTAAGCAAGTAGAATGCCCGATTAGAAACAACAATAGCTGGTCTTCTTTTTTGTTGTTCATGTCCTTTAGCTGGGTCAAAATCGCACCAGATAACACTTCCCTGATCATACCATTCCCGTTTACCTTCTTTCGCTTCAAATAGTTTCTGGTTTTTATCTCTTACCATACTGCACCTCTGTACTTTGATTTTGTCCAATCCAAATTTCGGACAAGCTTAGGGAAACGCAATCATTAAAAGACTTCTCGACCAACTGGCTCACCCCAGTCAACTTCACGTGAACCAGATTTCTTAAAATATTCTTCAACGTCAAAATTTTCAAACCGTTTCTGCAATGCTGAACGATTATCTGGTTTTTGAATTACAATCCGATCATTTTCAATGCTCACCTGAACAGACTGACCAACTGGATTATTAATCCCAATTTTGCTGAGCATATCTTTAGGAATCCTAATCCCTTGGGAATTACCCCATTTATCAATTTTTTTTGTTATCATATTGGTCAAACCTACTTTCCTTTTCATTTGTCATAGTACCTCTGCAACTGATTCATTAATAGCCGATAGCAACAGAGGACTAGCCAATCTTTACATTTAAAGTATATACTATGTTTAAACCTAATTCCACTAAAAAATCCGGAGGTACAAAACTAAAATAAATACATTTTGTGCCCCCGGATGAACCCCCGAAGTGGTTTTATATATTCATTTCGATTCGTTTATAAATCTAACTGAAGCTCTTTATCATCACGAATCATAAGAACTGAGTGGAATTGATTGGAACAGATATTTCGTCCAAGTTACTCCCACTCAATCGTTGCCGGTGGCTTGCTCGTAATGTCATACACGACGCGGTTAATTCCATCTACCTCGTTTACGATTCTAGTCGAGACATTTTGTAAAACATCCCATGGAATCCGGGCAAAGTCAGCAGTCATCCCATCAACGGAATTGACACCTCGAATAGCAATGGTATAGTCGTAAGTTCGACCATCACCCATCACACCAACACTTCTAAAGCCTGGCAGAACCGTGAAGTATTGCCAAATGTCGCGGTCTAAGCCGGCCTTGGCAATTTCGTCACGAAGCACCCAGTCGCTGTCACGGACAATCCGCAACTTTTCAGGGGTTACTTCACCGAGGACTCGAATTCCCAAACCAGGGCCTGGGAATGGTTGCCGCCAAACAAGATTATCTGGCATCCCCAATTTTTCACCAATTTCACGGGCCTCATCCTTGAATAAAGTATTCAAAGGCTCAATCAGCTTAAACTTCATGTCTTTTGGCAGCCCACCAACATTATGATGAGACTTGATTGTCTGGGCAGTATCGGTTCCACTTTCAACCACGTCAGTATATAACGTGCCTTGGGCTAAGAAGTCAATCCCATCGAGCTTTTTGGCTTCATCGTTAAAGACTTGAATGAACTCGTTACCAATAATTTTCCGTTTCTTTTCAGGATCGGAAACGCCTTTCAGCTTGGATAAGAACCGATCTTGGGCATCCACCTTAATAATGTTCAGCCCAAACTTGCCAACTAAGCTGTCCATCACTTCGTCGGCTTCATTCTTACGTAATAAACCATGATCCACAAAAATACTGGTCAATTGCTTGCCAATTGCTTTGTGTAGTAGAACGCCAACAACACTCGAATCGACGCCGCCGGAAAGGCCGAGGAGAACCTTCTTATTGCCGACTTCTTTTCGAATATGTTCAATCTGGAGGTCAATAAAGTCGTCCATTGACCAGTTGGCTTCCGCGTGGCAAACGTTGAACGCAAAGTTCTTCAAGATATCATTTCCATACTTGGTATTGCGTACTTCAGCATGGAACTGGATCCCGTAGAAATTACGATCGACATCCTGCATTGCAGAAATTGGACAGTTCTGGCTGGTGGCAACTGTCGTAAATCCGGTTGGGACCTTGTTAACCAAATCACCATGACTCATCCAAACTGGTTGTTCGCGGGGGGTTCCTTTGAACAGTACAGCGTCATCTGAGGTGATTTGAATGTCAGCGTGCCCGTATTCCGAGTCATCCGCCTTCTCAACTTCACCATCCAAAGTATAGGCCATGATTTGCATCCCATAACAGATTCCCAAGATTGGAATTCCTAACTTAAAGATGTCTGGGTCAACCTTAAGCGCGCCATCTTCATAAACACTATTTGGACCGCCAGAGAAAATAATTCCCTTGGGGTTCATGGCTTTGATCTCATTTGCGGACAATGCATGGGATTTCAGTTCGGAATATACGCCTAAATCGCGAATCCGTCTTGTAATCAGTTGGTTGTACTGACTACCAAAATCCAGCACTAAAATCTTATCAAAGCTTGATAAGTCAACGTTTGCCAAATCATACACCCTTTCAAAGTTTCTACTTAAATAATAAACGATTTAACTATGGTTGGTCAACATTATTTTCAAAATCCAAACATTCAATACTTTCGCAAGTATAAACGATCAATTAAATGATGATCCGTCTTATGCATAATCATATCAGCTCGGGACCGAGTTGGCAGAATATTTGCCTTCAGGTTCGGTAAGTCAACAGTATCCCACACATTGCGCGCCATCGCAAACGCATCGTCTCGATCGCCCATTGCGTAATCATAATAATAGTTGTCGGGATCCTGAAAGGCGGTGTCCATAAGGCGGCCAAACCGCTCTAAATACCACTTCTCAATTAGTTCGACATCCGCATCCATATAAATCGAGAAATCGGTGAAGTCGCTAATATAAATCTGTTCGTTGCTTGGTAACTGCAGCGTGTTGATTCCTTCAACGATCAAGACATCCGGCCGGTCGACAATATCATACCGGTTGGGGATAATATCGTAGCTCTGATGGGAATAGACCGGTGATTTGGTAACGGCCACGCCTGATTTAACCTCGTTTAGAAACGCAATCAATTTGCGCATATCGTAACTTTCGGGGAAGCCCTTCTTGTTGTATATCCCCCGTTGCTTTAACTCAGCATTGGAGTACAAGAATCCATCGGTGGTAATCAGCTGAATATGCTCACCAGTGAAGTAATTAGTCAGCAATTCCTCAAGCACCCGCGCAGTCGTTGATTTACCAACTGCCACACTTCCGGAAATGCCGATGATAAAGGGTACCGTTCGAACTTGTTTTCGGAGGAAACGTGCCTTGGTTGTCTGCCACTCATCAAAATTATTCTTCTGTAATCGGATCATGTGCACCAGCGGCTTATATATATCAGACACATCTTCAATCGAGATCTGATCATTAAAGGCCTTGATATGCTTCAATTCGCTTGGTGTTAACGATAAGTTGGCTTCACTTTGGTTATAGAAGTGCTTCCATTCTGCCTTGGTAAACGAATAGTAGTTGATTAAATCATCCATGAGTTCAATTTATCTCCAAAACTTTTGTATTCAAATAATTATACCATCAAGGATCCCAAAACAACCTAATTTTACATAAAAAGTCGATCTCCAACGTTCAAGATCGACTTCACTGCATTAGTTCAATTGATATTCGGCTTTTGGAACCGTCTCAAATAGCGGCGATAGATTTTGGTTGGCAACAATTGTCAATCGATGCATTGCCCGCGTGCAGATGGTATAAACCAACTGCCGGTCACGCTCTTCGCCATAACATTCCTTTGACGCATCCCACATAATGACGCTATCAAATTCCAGTCCCTTAGCAAGGTAAGAAGGCACCACGATAACGCCTTTAACCAACCGCTGATTTTCAGTCCGAATCAAGGTCGCTTTGACCCCCAATTCTGCCAGTTTATCGGTGAGTTGTTGGCATTCTTTCAATGTCTTACCAATAATCGCGGTCGTTTCATGTTCAGCCAAATCAACCTCTGACTGCTTCTTAACCACTTCAACGGCAGCATCAAAGCCATCTTCAACGTAAACGTGTGGCAAGTCGCCTTCTCGGGTAAAGGGAATGATGTCCTCACCATTTGTCAGCAAATGCTTGGTGAAGTTGGTGATCTGGGCAGTTGACCGGTACGACTTAGTCAATTGAACCACCCGGGTCTTATCTTCAGGGAACATGCTCCCAAGTTCACCCAAAAGCTTGCGACTATTTTCATGGGTAAAGATGGCTTGGTTCAAATCACCAAGCAGCGTGAACTTCGCCCGTGGGAAACTAAACTTGAGAAAGGCCAGCTGGAAGGCGGAGTAATCCTGGACTTCATCAATAAACAGATAACGAATGTCCCGGTCGCCGCGTTTGCCGGTCATCAGATCATACAGGTAAATGTACGCGGAGGCGTCAGCCAGTGACAATCGGCCTTCCTTGAGCCGGCCAACCGTCGCCTTGATGTCAGCTTGCCAATCTTCCTGACTAATGTCAAAGTCAGCCAGTTTGACAATCTTGGGAATATTCCGCAACATGTGCACGAATTGGTTGTTGATGCTTAAGAAATGATTTCGCACAATTTGGCGCTGAACCTTTCGGAACGACTTCACAACGATCTGACGAGCGAGGAACTTGAATTCTTTATCCGAGTTCAAGATTTCCTCTTCGCCTTCTTTGTGCATCTGTTGAATATCTTCCGGTGACAGGTTTTGAACGGCATCTTCAACCCACTTTTTCCGCATTTCCACGTGGATTTTACGATTCAAAATCTTTAACAGTTGTTCTTTAGTAGCGTCCAGCCGATTACGGAGATTGTAATTTTCATTGAAGCTATAGTAAATCTCTTCAACTTTTTCTTTTGGAATCAGGACAGTCCCGTTGAACATCAAGTTTCTAAACCGCATGTCTTCAGTATTCAAATGATTGGCGTAGGCACTAACGGCTTTGAAATAGTCTAGGCTGCCTTTAATATCGTTGATCTTTTGGGCATGGGGCTCAAACTGTTCATCAAACCGTTGGGCCAACGTTTCAACCTGAACACTTGGCAATCGGTGCGAACTGTACTGATAGAAGGTCATTTGGACCATGTTTTGTTCACCAAGCTCTGGTAACACTTGGTTAATATAATCATTGAATAATTGGTTAGGCGAGAACAGAATGATTTGGCCAGAATGCAAGTTGCCCCGATATTGGTAGAGTAAGAAAGCAACCCGTTGTAAGACGGCAGCCGTTTTCCCTGAACCGGCAGCCCCTTGGACAAACAACAGTTCCGAATCAGTATCTCGAATAATCTGGTTCTGTTCCTTTTGAATTGTCGTGACGATACTCTTCATCTTCGTATCGGAACGGTTACTCAACGCGTCCAACAGCATTTGATCCCCAACAACTTCTTCGGTATCAAACACAGTCTTGATCTTGGCGTTTTCAATTTGGAATTGACGTTTGAGTTTGACGTCCACCGTCTGTTCACCATCAGGGGTCATGTAGGTTACGTCACCAATCCCACCATTATAGTAAATGCTGGAGATGGGGGCCCGCCAGTCGTAGACCAGATAATGATCGGGCTTGTCAGTAAAGGATGCCATCCCGATATAAATGGTTTCATCGCGTTTTTCATCGCCTTCACGAAAATCAATCCGTGCGAAATAAGGGTTCACTTCGAGCTTAGTCAGTGTCCCCAGTTCCCGGGCAGCATGCTCCTGACGATTCTCCCGTTCAGAAAGCATTTGCTGCTGCTGGCGAATTGACATGGCGGTTTCCATCATGCCGCTATAAGTTTCAGTTTTTAAGCGGACATCATTATTGAAATTGGCGTTGATGTCTTTCACATCTTTTTTGGTTGCTTTGATCTTCTTTTCAAGACTTGTTTCGGCAATCTTGATCTTTTTGATCACGCCATCTAGATGGTGCTGCTCTTGTGCTTTGATATTATCAGCCATTATTTACCCCCTACAACTTGACTTAATAGTTTAGCATAAAACCGCTCTCAATTCAAAGAAGTGGCTGAAAATTGTTTTGGAAGCAGTGGGATTGTTTTACATTTTTGATTGGTATACCTTTAAATTTAGTATTTGTGCATGGTATAATTGAGATGTTTTTAAGAATTGTATACTTAGGGTGGGTTTTCAGGCGCAACTGGATCTGCTTGCTTTTCTTAGGACAGCTCCTCCAGGCAGCAACCTGCACGTAAGCACCACAAGCAAAAATTCCAAAACCAGGAATTTCTGCTTGCGGCGACTTACGCTCCGGTTGCTAAACCGCCTGGATCCGCTCACTTTTCTTAGGACAGCTGCGTAAAGCAGAAGTCTGCACGTAAGCACCTCGGAGAAAAATTCCCAAACCCGGAATTTCTCTCCGAGGAGACTTACGCACCGACTTCTACCGCTTTACTTCGCTCACTTATTTTTTAGGAGGATTTACATGACAATCTCACTTTATTTTGTTCGCCACGGTCAAACTTACTTGAACAAGTACCATCGCATCCAGGGTTGGTCCGACTCCCCGTTAACTGATAAAGGGGTTGCCGATGCAGTCGACGCTGGTAAGCGATTAAGCGGTATCCCCTTTTCTGCCGCTTATTCCAGTGACACATCAAGGGCCATCAAGACTGGTAATCTCATTTTGAAAGCCAATTCCGGCTCCGTGAAATCAGTCGTTCCCGATGCTGCATTCCGCGAACTCAATTTCGGCTATTATGAAGGAGAGGACGATGTCAAGACGTGGCATACGATTGGCGGCCCAATCGGCGTCAACTCATTCCATGGTTTGATCGGTGAATATGGGATCGATAAAGCTGAAGACATGTTCTCGAAGGCCGATACTTATGGTGACGCCGAAAGTAGCTCGACCTTTTGGGCAAGGCTACAGCCCGGAATTGACAACGTCATCGCCAAAGCTAATGATGGAGATAAGATTCTGATGGCAACTCACGGGACGTTAATTCGCAATGTCGTCAGCAAGTGGAGTGACATCCCCGTTAACGTTTCCACGAAGAACGGGAGCGTCACAAAGTTAGACTATGATGATGGAAAATTCTCGATTGAATATTATAACAATGTGAGTGATGAGTTGTAATCTTCGAACCATCACCCTCATATCGATAAACGGCTGTTTCCGGCCATTTAAGCTAGAAAAGCAATGCATTCCAAAATCAGAATGCATTGTTTTTTTGGCTTAAATTTTGGGGTCAAATTGTCTTTTGCTCCAACCTGCTCCAAATTTGCGATGTCGCTTAATTAACGCTTAGCCGGAAAATCGATTCCATATATACAGTTATCATATGTCCATTGCATGATCTCCGTCATATCGCCGGATTCATAATACTGAGCAAGCAAAGTATTGAACTTCGGAAGCTGCTTTTCATTAATATTGACAATCCCTGCCCCGGCATTGATCAATAGATAGTTTGCTGATAAAACAGCGGTTCGTTTATTGCCGTCCCAAAATACCTGATCGCGCATCATTTGATACATCATTTTTAAGGCTTTTTCGGTATCCGTAAAGTTGCCATTCATCATTTTAGAAACCATTGCAGTGACCTTATCTGGGCTCGGAACCGGCGGCACATATTCCACGCCACCAATTTGGACATTTCCAGTTCTGATTTCCCCAGGTTCCAATGCATCTTCTGCGGCCACAATCCGGTTGATTGTCTGACTGATCTCAAAAGTATAAGGTTGATCGTTGTTAATAACGAACTCCAAGCCTTTTTTCAAATTGATAATAACTTGAATGTCATCAATCGAAACCCCGGCTACGCTCATCCCATCGATGATCGTTTGTGTCTGTGGGAGGGTGGTATTGACACCTTCAAACTTCGAATTTGAATAGACCATATTAACCAAATTTTTCTTTGCCAAGAAACGATTTTGCTTTTGGGTTAAATGATATTTATTTTCCATCTGTGACTCCTATCCACGTTGAGAGCATCAATTTCCTTTACAGATCATAAACAAGAAATTCATCAATTCCAATATAATACTTTATCTGTACCTTGTTTGGCTCAATTATCTCCTCATCAGGAAATTGAGTAATCAGTGAGTATAGATAGATATAATTTGGATTGGATCTCTGTTTGAATCCTTTCTGACCGTATAATCCTTGAATGCGATCAAATAATTGTTGAATTTCTACCGTCGTTTTTGCAGTCAGAAATTGGTTTAAGTCAGAAATATGATTGGGCTTGGTTGAATAGATCATCGCCTTAGCAGTATTAACCACGACCAGTAACCAATCTGTTAAGCAATCTATTGCTTTTGGGCGTGCCTTAAGCTTAGTTCTCAATTGTTTGTAATCATTATTTAGCAAATGCTACTCCTTGCCATCCAATCAGTTTTTCCTCACCAAATTCCAAAGGTTCAAAGATTACTTGGCATTTAATACCCGTTACGGTCTTTGAGCAATCATGACGAATCGGTCCTCATGGGTCGAAACGCTTCCCTGGCAATTAATCATTCGCTGCAAATCTAACAATTTTGAAAAACAACGATCAACATTAAAATCAGGAAATTCCCAAGGAATAATCGACGCATAATAAACAATTGCGCCAACATCTAAGAACTTCATTTCTGAAAATGCCTGCCGTTCCAGCAAAATATTAAATCCTGCTTTTTGAAAACCATTCACCATATTCAACAAGGTATTCTCGGGAAATGCTGGTTGATAATCAGGAAGCAAGAATCGAGACAGTGAAAAGTTATTGGTCGCCCCAACTTGTTGAGTAATAAAGATTCCCTTTGGCTTTAACTTATTGAAAACTGTCACAGGATTAAAAGCATCGTGGCTATTAGTTATGATATCGACAGAGCCATCTTCAACCGGAAGTTCATCAGCATTAGTAACCGGATATACCTTAACTCCCCGTGGCTGAAGCGTTTGTTGAAGCATTTCAATGTTGGGTTGCCATGCCTCAGTGACTGCTGTCAGACTATCTGGGTGGTGAAACGATGATAATAACTCACCGCCACCCGTTCCCATGTCTAGGAGCATATCAGGATCGCGTAAATACTTTAGGACAAGTGTTCGATAATCCCATGGTAATTTTTCGTTGAGCCAACGGCCGTCCAGATGGGAAAAGTTCCAACCTTTCATCCCAATTTCTTGTTCGTGGGTCCAAATCTTTCTAAGTTTAGTTGTATTCATATTAACTGTGCCTCCACTAATTCCTAGTTCACTAATAAAAGGGCACAGCTATATCTGCCTACTTGCTCGACACACCGGCAGCAATTATAACTGTGCCGAGCAGTTCACGAGTTTTAACACCATTTTTCTTCATTCACTTTCATTTGATATGATCATTAATTTTTAAACAATGATTCAATACTCTTAGTTTATAACAAATATCAGCCTTACAGAACATCTATTTAATTTGGAATTAACAAATTCCATCTAAATATCAAAATGAGCCTGGGCACGGTGATCATGCTCAGGCTCATTTTATTTGTCATCATCGATTTGATGCTTAACCTTACATAAAGTGGATAAAAATCGTTATCCCAGTATATGCAACACCAATTAAAAACGTCACTAATAAGCAGAGATCGGTATCTTTAACCAGCCAATCTCTCGAATCCGAAAACCGAAAGATAAAATCATACCAAAGGCCGGGAATCGCCATCAGGATCAGGGCAAATGCAATTCGATCGATGAATGTCACGTTTTGGAACATGAACAGTTCGATCCCGATTAGTCCGGTGAAGGAAAGCAAGCTCAATAGTGAATACTTCCAATAAGATCTTTTTATGTTCGTCATAATCGCCTTCATCATTAATTTGTCATTCAAACATCATCAGTTCATTATAGCCACCAAAATTTGAAGAAAATATGATAAAAACCTCAACATTTTCTAAAGGATATATTAAGGCATTAGCGTAATCTCTCAGCGTTGCTCTGGTATAATGGAGGCATCAGGAGGATTCAGATATGAAAAAACTTCTATTAATGCTCAGCATCTCATTTGCGACCGTGATGCTGCTTGCCGGCTGCAACAGCAATCGAGCTGACTTAAACAATACCAACACCCACAGTAGCAATCAGTCATCACAAAAGTTGACCAACTTACTCTCCCCCGCCACTGCAAAAGTGCCCGAAGACACCCAAGCCGCCAACGATAATCAATTGTATTCACAATTTTATCAAGATGGCGGTCAATGGCATTGGAAATTAACTTCCAAACAGGCTGGCACCATCGACGACAGCCAAGTGAAATCGCTCAAATCTACCAACCAGAAATACGTTTTCCGCTTAGCAATGGTTGGTCGCAACAACAAAAAGTATCATTTAAACTTCAATTGGATCAATGGTGGGCATCTCGCCTATACAATTCGCTCGAGTTATCATAACGTTGACGCAAGCTTTGTCCTCGCTGATGCAAGTCAATCAACCGATTGGCAAACAGGTGCGCCACAAGCCCTTCAAGGGACTTGGGCAACCAATTATACTAATAATCCAAACAACAGTAATCAAAATCTGCCATATATCAAACGTTTCCTGAACATCACCAACACGTCAACCAGCAGCTTTGTGAATGAATATGATTCGAATCATCGGTTGTACAACTCCAATACCAGCACCAACAACGATAACGTTTCATATCAAACTGCCGGCCAAGGAACCTATGTCTTGAAATCATACACGAATACAAATGCGCCGGTCGTTTATCGAATTACCCTCGTCAACAATAATCAAATCAAGGTGACTGGCATCACTTCAACACCACTGACTTTATCAAAATCATCCAGCACGCCAACGACGAATAGCTCTTCAGTGACTGCTAGTTCACAATCCGGCTCAACCACAACCACCAACGGTTCAACGACCCAACAAGCATCCGGGTCTACCGCTAATCATTTGACTGATCAACAGGTGGTCAATATGATTTGGCCTCAAGTCAAGTCGCTCTATCCAAATATCAACGTCAATTCAACCGACTTCACTTACATGCCCCAAATGCGAAATGGGTTGCTTTATGTGGACGTTTTAGAGAACCATAACGCGCCAGCTTTCAAAAACCGTGACGTTGATCCAAATTCAAGTCCCCGAGTTGCCAGCTTCCGAGTCAATGCCAATGGCCAATTAGAAGAGATGAACGCAACGACTGGCGACTGGGCAGTTGTCGGCAATTAATAGTCAGATTGAATTGAATCACAAACTGGTCGGCCTCTGCCATTACGGCACACAAATAGCGCAATCATTCAAATCCAGAATGACTGCGCTATTTTGATTCCCTACTCAGGTTAAATTAATTCTCTATTTTCTTCGTTCGGCTCTTCTCTTGCAACCGTTTCTGATACATTGGCAATTCGTCTTCGCTGGCTCTAATCCAGTGATGGGGCGCAATTTCAACCAATTTACGTGGCTTACCGTCAAATTCCTTACTTGCATCGTATGGAATCTGGACTCTTGCCCGCTCGTACTCTGGATCAGGAACTGGCACAGCTGACAACAAACTTGCCGTGTAATCGTGCAGTGGGTGTGCGTAGATCTCGTCGGAGCTGGCGATTTCAAGCATCCGGCCATAATGCATCACACCAATTCGATCACTGATGTACTTCACCATTGAAAGGTCATGGGCAATAAACAAATAGGTCAAATTTCGATCCCGTTGCAGCTTCTTCAACAAGTTAACCACTTGGGCCTGAATCGACACATCCAAAGCGGAAATCGGTTCATCAGCAATGATAAATTGTGGCTGAACCGCAAGCGCTCTGGCAATTCCGATCCGTTGTCGCTGACCACCAGAAAATTCGTGGGGATAACGACTGGAGTGATCCTTGTTCAAACCAACGGTCTCCAATAACTCTTCGACTTGGTTAGTCCGATCGGCATCATCCTTAGCTAAATGGTTGATGTCGATGCCTTCAGCCACGATATCCTTAACCTTCATCCGCGGATTCAATGACGCGTATGGATCTTGGAAAATCATCTGCATTTCCCGGCGGAAGTGTTGTTTTTGCTGCTTAGTCTTTAGCTTAGAAACATCTTGACCATCAAAAATGATCTTACCAGACGTCGGCTCATACAAGTGAATGATCGCCCGGCCAACCGTGGTTTTACCAGAACCGGATTCACCAACCAGGCCAAACGTCTCACCCCGATAAACATCAAACGAAATGTCGTCAACGGCGCGAACTTCATTGGGCTTTCCCATGTTGAAATATTGTTTCAAATGTTCAACTTGTAATACTTTGTTTTCTTCGGAATAGTCAATCACAGCTGCTCCTCCTGTTCTTCGACATGTTTGTCTTTATGCTCATCAATTGCTTTATGAGTCAATTTAGCATAATGCTTCTGTCGTTCAATAATTTGTTCAGGAGGCGTCATCTTTGGCGCTCTTGGATCTAATAACCAAGTAGCGGCATAATGGGTGTCTGACACCTTGAAGAATGGTGGTTCCTGCTTGGTATCAATCTCCAATGCGTACTTGTTTCGGGCAGCAAAAGCGTCACCCTTGGGTGGATCCAGTAAATCTGGTGGCGTTCCTGGAATTGAAGGTAATTCAGTCCCAGTTGTGTCCATCGTCGGCATTGAATTCAATAAGCCCCAAGTGTAAGGGTGCTTTGGATTGTAGAAAATTTCATCCACAGTACCATATTCGACAATTTTGCCGGCATACATAACAGCCACCCGATCGGCCATCCCAGCAACAACTCCCAAATCATGGGTAATGAAAATAATTGAGGTATTGGTTTTAGCCTGCAATTCTTTCATTAAATCCAAAATCTGAGCCTGAATGGTTACATCCAGCGCAGTGGTTGGTTCATCGGCGATCAATATTTCAGGATAGTTAACCAAGGCAATCGCGATCACGATCCGTTGGCGCATCCCACCTGAAAATTGGTGAGGATAGTTGTTAATCCGCTGTTCGGCATTTTCAATTCCAACCAGCTTCATCATTTCCAAAGCTTGGGCATAAGCTTTTTCGCGTTTCATACCCTTGTGGATGATCAACGGTTCAGCAATTTGCTTACCAATCTTCATGGTTGGGTCCAAAGAAGTCATTGGATCCTGAAAAATTTCAGCAATGTCGTTACCACGAATGGCATCCATTTCTTTTCTGTTTTTCTTTAATAAATCTTGATTCTTGAACATAATCGTTCCACTATCAATCACCGCATTAGGAGAATTCAATCCCATAATGCTTCGCGTGGTAACGGTCTTACCAGAACCAGATTCCCCAACGATCGCTAAGGTTTCACCCTTACGAAGGTCGAAGCTAACGTCTCGAATCGCTTTAACAGTACCCGCATAGGTATTGAAGTTGATCTTGAGATTTCTGACCTCTAACACATTGTTTTCGTTTTCCATCTCAAAGCACCTACTCTCTACCCTTGGGGTCAAATGAATCACGTAATCCATCACCCAAGATATTAAATGCAATCATTAAGACTGACAGCACGATTGCTGGATACCACATTTGATATGGTAAGAATTGGAAGTTCTTCTGCCCATCATTAATCAAAGTACCAAGTGATGCCTGTGGCGCACTGATACCAATTCCGATATATGACAGGAAGGCCTCGAAGAAGATCGCTGTTGGAATCGTGAACATCAAGTTAATGATGATGACACTACTCAAGTTGGGCAGCAAATGCTTGAAGGAAATCTTCCAGGAACTTTCCCCAAGCGCTCGGGCCGCTAGTATGAATTCTTGGTTCTTAAGCTCCAGCGTTTGCGCTCGAACCAGTCGGGCCATGTTAATCCAACTGGTAATCGCAATTGAATAGATGATTGCAGACATTCCGGGCTTCAATACCAAAATCAAGAGAACCATGACAACCAAGTTAGGAATTGACAACATGATTTCAATGATTCGTTGCATGATGGTATCAACTCGACCGCCCATCCAGCCTGAAACGATTCCGTAAACAACACCGAATGCCAAGTCAAAGAAACTGGCAATCAACGCAATTTCAAGGGAAATCCGAGTTCCGTAAAGGATCCGTGAGAACAAGTCACGGCCAAGGTAGTCGGTTCCTAAGATATAGTAGGCGTTGCCGGCATGTGCCTGAACATAAGCATTTACCCGGGTACCTGATTGTTCAATTGTTCCATTAAACCCATTAATATCAATGCCCGGAATCTTGGGTGGCAAGTTCGCCAAGTTTGGATTGGTTGCATTGGGATTGTGAGTTTCAAAGAAGCCTGACCCAAAAGCCAAGATGAACAATATAATCAAAATGACTAAACAAATCATCGCTGCTCTATTTTTACGTAACCGTCGCCACGAATCTTGTAAGAAGGTTAACGATGGCGCTGAAATTTTTTCGCTGTCTAATTTACCACGGTCAGCAGCCGAAACTGGTTTGAAGTCGCCGGCTGAGATTGGTTTTGCATTATCTGCCATTATTATTCTCCCTCCTAGTTATTGTTACCACTAAGTCTGATTCGTGGATCAATTAATCCATATAAAATATCAGTGATCAACAGCACAACACAAAGCATTGCACAGTAGACAATCGTCAATCCCATGATGGTTGGGTAATCGTTAGTCAGAACTGACTTAACAAATTGTTCACCAATTCCTGGAACTGAGAAGATATTTTCAACAACCATTGAACCAGTCATGATGTTAACAGTCAATGGACCAATAATCGTAATAATTGGGATCAAACTATTCCGGAGAGCATGGTGATAAATGATACCAACCTTGCCAAGCCCCTTAGCCTTAGCGAGTTCAATGTAATCTGAACTCAACACATCGACCATTTCCGTCCGCATGAATCGGGCGGTCTCGGCTAATGGCGACGCAGCCAGTGCTAACGTTGGCAACACCGTGTACATGAAGCCGCCCCAGTCAGCAATTGGGAACCATCTCAGCTTTAAGCCAAGATAGTACTGTAACAATACCGCCAAAACAAATGATGGGATTGAAACGAACAGGATTGAGACAATTGTTGCAGTGGTATCGATCCAGGTGTTGGCTTTCACAGCACCCAGTGAACCGACAACCAATCCAACCAATACCCCTAAGACCATTCCTTGACCACCAATAATTAATGATGGCCCCATCCGACTACCAATCAGGTAGGAAACGGCTTGGTTACTGAACTGAAATGAAATCCCGAAGTTACCGTGAACCACACCAGCTAAGTAAACCAAGTACTGCTGCCATACGGGCTTATCCAAGCCGTACTGCTTATAAATCTGGTGAATCTGACCCGGCGTCAGCTTGGCTTGGTTAGTCAAGGGCGTCCCTGGCATGAACTTCATCAGAAAAAAGGTGATTGTACTGACGATAAACAAGGTTAAAACAATATAAAATATACGTTTTCCCAAGTACTTTACCATATGAGTTCCTCACATTCTAATTAGGTTGTTACTGTTTTCTCATAAAGTCCATAATAATGTAAAAGAGACTGGAATTCAATAACCAGCCTCAAATACTTTGAACTGTAAAATTAAATTGAAACGTTATTACTTGATGTAAGCGTTCTGCCAACCATATTGTGGAGAAGTTGGGTAGAATTGAACACCCTTAACTTTAGACTTCTGCAATGTTGACAATGCTTGTTGATACAATGGAACAACCCCTTGGTCATTCATCAAGATCTTTTCAGCTTGAACCATATCGTTCCAACGAGCAGCTTCATTGTTGGCATCCTGGTTTTCTGACTTCTTGATCAAAGCATCATATTGAGCGTTCTTCCATTTACCATTGTTATATGAGTTAGTTGATGTGAAGAGGTCCAAGAAGTTACTTGGGTCTGGGTAATCAGCAATCCATGCGGAGATAACCATATCGAATTGACCATTTTGTGAACGTGACAAACGAGTCTTGAATGGCAAGTTCTGGTTTGTAACCTTGAAGCCAGGCAACTTGGTTAATTGACTCTGGATGAACTCGGTACTCTTCTTAGCACCATCGGTATCATCTGAGAGTAAGTTAAGAGATACTGACTTCTTACCAGTTTCTTGCAATCCCTTTGCCCAGTACTTCTTAGCTTGAGCTAAGTTGTATGAAACACCGCTCTTAACGTAAGCTTGATCAGCAAAGTCCTTACCATTACGTTCTGACATTGCGTCTGGAACATAACCCTTAGGAGCTTGTGAACCATCAGCTAAGACTTTGTTAACAAATTGGCTTCGGTCAATTGCGTATGAAATTGCTTTACGGATATTCTTGTTCTTGAAGATTGGATCCTTCTTCTCGTTCAATTCAAGATAGAAGGTTGAAGCTTCCTTGTTAACCTTGTAATCTTTATCATTCTTATACTGCTTTACTTGAGTACCATTTAAAGTTGTGTAATCAAACTTGCCGCTTTGGTAACCATTCAATGAAGTTGATGGATCCTTAACAGCTTGGAAGTTAATGGTTTGCATCTTAACAGCTTTGGCATCCCAATACTTGCTGTTCTTAACCAGTTTCCAGGTATCGTTCGTACCATTCCAACCCTTCAACAGGAATGGACCATTGTATACATTACGTTTAGCGTTAGTAGCATACTTGGAACCATACTTGTTAACAACTTTAGAATTTTGTGGGAAGAATTCTGGTTGAGCGACCATAAATTTGAAGTAACTTTGTGGCTTGTTCAAAGAAACAACCAGCTTGTAGTTACCTTCGGCCTTGACTCCCATCTTAGAAAGAGCCATCTTGCCGGCATTAATCTTTGCGGCATTCTTAATGTTGGCAAATATGTACGCATATTGTGAAGCCGTCTTTGGTTTAACCGTACGTTGCCAGGCAAAAACAAAATCTTTTGCAGTAACAGGATCACCATTACTCCAATTAGACTTACGCAAATTAAATGTCCACGTCTTACCATCTTTAGAAACAGTGTAACTCTTAGCAACACCTGGTTTAACCTTGTTGCCTGGAGCCATTTGTAACAATCCTTGGTTCGTAGCGTTGGCCGTTTGAGCAGAATACAAATCGGTCATCGTCGATGTATCCATCGTCGCAATGTTAGACGGTGTCGTCCAAGTTAAAGTTTGTTTCTTGGAACCTGATTGTGATGATTTACTACCACACCCAGCGAGAACAACTGCAGATAATAAAGCGACCCCGCCAAGTTTTGCTAATGAATTTAATTTCATTTCGCAATACTTCCTTCCTCAAAATAATTACTAACCTTTGTGATGCCCTTATTCTAAATTAAAATTTGATTAAAAGCAATGAGCAGATTAACTTTTTTTGGATTTTAATCGTCAAAAGGTCAAATAATCATTATCGTTTGATTGCTTAATTGCCGTATTCACGGGAATTAACTTACTTTTGTTCATTAGCAATTTAATTACAAAAATTGGCTATAAAATTTACATATTTGATCATAAATGAATTTAATATGAAACCAAACTCTATTTGTACGGAATTGGTTCACATATTGAACTAAGATAATAAGAGGTTGGCGTGGATTTGGCAAGTGTATAAATGGATGTATAAAAGGTTTTCGACTTGTCGAAGTAGGTCGAAAAACCTTAGGACAGAAGAATTGGCGTTTCTTGGTAGTAAAAAAGCAGCGCACTTTTTTTGAGGTGTACTGCTTTTTGTTTGATTGTGGTTTTTAGTTTTTTGGAGTCGATTTCTCTGGCTACATAGATTAGAACCACTCCGCCAAGCAATAACCTGCACATAAGGACCTGCAACAGAAATATTCAAAATTCGGGGATTTCTCTGATATATAGATTAGGACTGCTCCACTAAGCAGAAGCTTGCACATAAGCACTTGATCTGAAAATCCAGAATCGGGATTTTCAGATCAAGACACTTATGCTTCGGTTTTACATCCATCAGGACTGCTCCACTAGGCAGGAGCTTGCACATAAGGACCCCCAACAGAAATCCCCAAAGTTCAGGGATTTCTGTTGGGGGCCACTTATGCTCCGATGTTACATAGATTAGGACCGCTCCGCCAAGCAATAACCTGCACATAAGCACTTGATCTGCAAATCCAGAATCGGGATTTTCAGATCAAGACACTTATGCTTCGGTTATTCCCGCTTGGCTCCGCTCACTTATTTTCCCACACTTATCTTGCTCCAATCCCACTGTGGTGCCGTTGGGAAGAATTGGACGCCATGGATTTTTGGCTTCATCAGCGTTGAAATAGCTGGTTGATACAATGGCACGATTCCTTGGTCATTCATCAGAATCTTTTCTGCCTGAACCATATCATTCCAACGGGCATTTTCATTGGCTGCATCTGCGCCTTCCGACTTCTTAACCAATGCATCGTACTTCGCGTTGCCCCATTTACCATTGTTGTATGAGTTCTTGGAGGTCAAGATATCCAAGAAGTTGCTTGGGTCTGGGTAATCTGCGTTCCATGCCGTGATAACCAGATCAAATTGGCCGCTTGCAGACCGTGACAATCTGGTCTTGTAAGGCACATTTTGATTGGTAATCTTAACACCTGGTAATTTGGTTAATTCACTTTGAACAAACTCAGTTGTCCGTTTGGCAACATCGGTATCATCTGATAATAATGTCAGGTTAACTGATTTCTTGCCAGTTTCCTTCAAGCCTTTAGCCCAATACTTCTTTGCTTCAGGCAAGTTATACTCAACGGCACTCTTAACATAAGATTGATCAGCAAAGTCTTTGCCGTTATGTTCGGACATGTCGTCAGCAACAAATCCCTTTGGTGCCTGTGAGCCATCTGCCAACACCTTGTTAGCTAATTGATTCTTGTCGATTGCCAGCGAGAAGGCCTTCCGCAAGTTCTTGTTCTTGAACATTGGGTACTTCTTCTCGTTCATTTCAAGGTAGTAAATTGAAGCTTGCTTATAAAGATGATAGTTCTTATCCTTCTTGTACTGTTTAACTTGGGTTCCACTCAAGGTCGTGAAATCAAGCTTGCCGCTTTGATAACCATTCAATGCGGTGGCAGGATCCTTAACCGCCTGCATGTTCAACGTGTTCAACTTAATCTTCTTGGCATCCCAATACTTCGGATTCTTAACCAGCTTCCAAGTGTCGTTGGTTCCGTTCCAGCCCTTCAACACAAATGGGCCGTTGTAGCCAAGCTTCTTCGCGTCGGTTCCGTATGAAGAGCCATACTTCTTGACCATCGAAATTTCTTCAGGGAAGTAGTAGCTTTGAGAAACCATGTATTTAAAGTAGCTTTGTGGTTTGATCAAGCTGACAACCAGTTTGTAATCACCATCAGCTTTAACACCTAGCTTTGATGGCGACATCTTGCCGGCAATAATCTTGTTGGCATTTTCCAAATTAGCAAAGATATATGAATATTGTGATGCGGTCTTTGGATTCACTGTCCGTTGCCATGAATAAACAAAATCTTTAGCAGTGACTGGCTTGCCGTCATTCCATTTTGAATGACGCAAGTTAAAGGTCCACGTCTTGCCATCTTTTGATACCGTGTAATTCTTTGCGACACCAGGAACAACTGTGTTATTCTTAGCCATTCGCAAAAGTCCTTCATTAGTTCCGTTCAAATTTTGACTGGAAATCAAATCGGTCATCTTGGAAGCATCCATTGTGTTGATATTGGCTGCGACCATCCAATTAGCCGTTTGTTTCTTAGTGCCAGATTGAGAGGAGCTGTTGCCACACCCTGCTAAAACAACTGCAGCGAGTAAGCCAACTCCGCCAACCTTAATCAATGAACTTAATTTCATGTTCTGATTCGTCCCTTCAATATGTACTATAGTTTGTAACCCGTCAATAAATTGATTTTAGATTAAAATTTAATTAAAATCAATAGCTACTTTTAATATTTTATTCATTTATTTCACGATTATTCATCACAAACATGCATCATCACTCGAATACCCGGATTGATTTCTAATTAAATTCTTTTTTTCTGTCCATCACTTGGACTTGAGTTGACGTCACCCAGATCAGCAGATTGGACGCTTTTGTTTATTATTTTTTTACACTTGTGTGTTATACTTGAACACGTGATTATTAGGACGGGTTCTCTCCGTAGAAGCTTGGATCCGCTCACTTTTCTTAGGACAGCTGCGTAAAGCAGAAACTTCCATATAAGCACCTCCAACAAAAATCCCCCAAAACCGGGGATTTCTGCTGGAGGAAACTTATATTCCAGTTTCTAATCGCTTTACTCCGCTCACTTTTCTTTAGGAGGCACTTTAATGGATTTAACTGATACACCTACTCCCGTTGTAACCATTGGGCTCAACCGCAATTCCAACAGTTTCGATTATTCCATGACCGAGCTGAATAACTTGGTTGAAGCTAACAAAATGACGGTCGCTGAAACCTTGGTTCAGAAGCTCGATCGGCCAGACCCCGCAACCTACTTTGGCAAGGGTAAAATTGAAGAACTCAAACAAGTTGTGATTGACGACGGCGTGGACACCATCGTGGTCAACGATGAATTGTCCCCCAGCCAAATTCGGAACATCGAAAAGGCCACCAACGCCCGGATCATCGACCGGACCGGCCTCATCCTCGAAATTTTTGCCAACCGGGCGCAATCCCGAGAAGCCAAACTTCAAGTGGAACTGGCTAAATTAAAATACCAATTGCCCCGTTTGCACACCAGCGCCAGTCAACGACTTGACCAGCAAACTGGGACAGCCAGCGGTGCCGGTGGCGCAACTAACCGTGGTGCCGGTGAATCACAATACGAATTAAACCGACGGACCCTTGAGAAACGCATTACGCACGTGAACCAAGAACTCAAGGAAGCCTCAAAAGCCGATCAAACCAAGCGAAAGCAACGTGATCGCAGTGACATCCCAACCGTCGCCTTGGTTGGTTACACCAACGCCGGTAAATCAACCGTTATGAACGGCTTGATCAAATTACTCGGCGAGGACGAAGACAAACAGGTGTTAGTGAAGAACATGTTATTCGCCACGTTGGACACTTCAATCCGACGATTAACCTTGCCTGATCAAAAGACCTTCCTATTAAGTGACACCGTCGGGTTTGTCAGCCAGCTGCCCCATCAATTGGTTCAAGCATTCAAATCAACGTTGTCTGAAGCAGCTAACGCGGATTTGTTAATTCAAGTGGTCGACAATTCTGACCCCCACCGGGAACTGATGATGAAGACGACCGAAGATACTTTGAATGAAATTGGCGTGTCTGGTATCCCCATGATCGTTGCGTTAAATAAAGCCGACAAGATGGACGTCAATTACCCTGCCCGCGAAGGCGATAACCTCGTCATGTCAGCGATCGACGATGCTTCACTTCAGGAACTGGTCACCATGATCAAGGAAAAGGTCTTCAAGAATTACGAGACCGTGGAATTGTTGATCCCGTTTGATAAGGGAGACGTTGTTTCCTATTTAAATGATAACAGCAATATTTTGAACACAGATTACAAGAGTGACGGCACGATGATCACCGCCGAATTGAACGAAACGGAAATAAAGCGGTTTGAGAAGTATCGCGTGTGACGACCAGTAAATTTTGCTGGCCGAGCCCCCGCGTTACTCACCACCCTATTTTGAAAGAGAAGAAGGAGAACTGGAAACATGAAACAACAAAAAGAAGTGTCGCTTGACCGAGATCTCGGCCTCTGGTCGGCACTAGCGTTAGTTATTGGAACGATAATCGGTGCCGGCGTTTTCGTCCGTCAGTCAGCTGTCCTCGATGATGCCGGCTCGACCACAATGGCCCTACTTGCCTGGTTTGCCGGGGGCCTGTTAACGATCACCGCTGGGTTGACGATTGCTGAAATTGCGTCGCAAATGCCCGAAACCGGTGGCCTCTATGTTTATATGGAACGAATTTATGGTAAAATGTGGGGCTTTTTATCCGGTTGGATGCAAATTATTTTTTATGGGCCAGCTATGATCGCCTCACTAGGCGCTTATCTCGCTATTTTATTATCAGATTTTTTTGGCTTCCCAAGTAAATATAACGTCTATCTCGCGATTGGAACCATCGTTGCAGTCGGTATTCTAAATTTATTTTCAAACCGATATGGGGCAACTTTTGCTATTGTAACGACCGTCTGCAAGTTGGTTCCTGTTGCTGCTTTGATCATCTTTGGCCTCTTTTTTGGTAATCAAAGTGCCTTTGGCCAAAGCTTAGTGACTGTTCATCAGACTGCCGGCAACTTTGGTGTTGCAATCTTGGCTACCCTGTTCGCGTTTGACGGCTGGATTCTGATCGCCAATCTGGGAGGCGAAATTAAGAACCCTCGCAAGTTATTGCCTCAAGCGATTATGTTTGGAATTTTAGCCGTCATGGTCATCTACCTGTTGGTCTCCTATGGGGTCTATCGCTCCGTGCCCGCCGAACAGATTCACAAATTGGGTACCAGCGCAATTCCATACATTGCCAATAAAGCCTTCGGTGACATTGGTGGCAAAATCCTCAGTATTGGGATTATCATTTCGATTGTTGGCTGTATGAACGGTAAAATTATGACCTTCCCTCGGATTATGTACGCAATGGCTAAACGGGGCCAGCTGCCATTTTCAAAGACACTCTCATACTTGCATCCAAAGTCACATACGCCAATCTTCTCAACGATCGCTGAATTGATCATCGTGACCATCATGATTATCTTCTCAAACGCCGATCGGTTGTCCGAATTGTGTATCTTCACCGTCTACTGTTTCTACGTCATGGCCTTTGTGGGCGTGTTCCTGTTGAGAAAACGGAACCCGAACCAAAAGCGGGTCTTCTCAACGCCGCTCTACCCCATCACTCCAATCTTAGCCATCGGCGGTTCGCTATTCGTGATCGTCAGTGAAATCATGTCGGACCTACCCGGTGTGTTGACATCGTTCATTTTGGTCGGCATCGGTATCCCAATCTTCTATTATGAATCCAAGAAGAATCGCGGTTTGATTGCGGATGATTCTGAAGTAAAGGATCAGGATTAGTTGGCTGGCGCGAATTTAGGAAATGTTCAATTGATATAAAATATAAGAGTTCCCATGACAGGTTGTGTGTCGTGGGAACTCTTTTTGGTAAAAAGCAGGTAAATAATGTGACTGTATTTTTTACAAAAAAACACTTGAAACATGCCAAATATCAGCGTTAAACATAAACTAATTTTGAAGCTAATTTCTTGGAGGTCGTTAAGAATGAGAAAAAACGGTGTTATTTTACTAATTCCTTTACTGGTCTTATTTCTATCCGGTTGTTCGAAAAGCGCTCATTCTGTAGACAAGGTAATTGTCTATGATTCTCACCACAACCACGTCACGACCATCAAAAATCAACAAAGTCTTAAATCATTCTCAGATCTCCTCGGTAAGGCTGGTGCAAAGACTTCCAACACGCATGGAAAAATAACAAGGGATGCCAAAGTCAGCTACTACTATGTTATGAAACAGGCAAAGCCCAAGGTAACATTACACATGTATACTTACTCTAATTCTCACTATAGCAGATTAAAAGGTCTGCCCGTTTTGGGAACCGTAGATTACAAATTATCAAATAGCGAATACAACACGCTTAATAAGCCTCAAAATCTTAATCGTTAAAAGGTACCCAGCAAAAAAGAAATCTCTGTTAATGTATGAACTAACATCCATTCGCAGAGATTCTTTTGATTTTATGATGGAATTGTGATTAGATTGACGATCATCTATTTCCCCGATACAAGACAGAATAATGCTCTCCATTTTGTTGAAGAATGTCGTTCAAATCTGCTCATACAAATTACTTTGTTTTATCGCATTTATTCAAACTCCACGAAGAAATGGCGCCCCTACCAAGTGAATCGCCTCTCCTTTTGCTTAATTAACCAAGCATGCACGACGATCGCGATGGCCAGCATTGCCGCACAAACCCAAATGGCCATAATTGCCATCACTCGGATAAGCAAGGCACAGACAACCGCACCGGCAATAAAGGCAAAGAACGCCTTGGTATAAAGGATTGAGAGCCGCAGACTTTTCACATTATGATATAAAAAGGCCGTGACTTCAGAAAGAGTGGCGTGTTTCAAATTAGCAGTTGCCATGACGTTGGCGTACCCGTGCCCAGCAACGACGTCATAGAGTGAATTTTGCAGCGCCATGCAGATTGCCAGTGGCGGTAACAGATAATAGTTAGAAATAGTTGGCGGTAGAAATCCCAGCACGATTAACATAATCAGTTCGGGCAAGAGTGCCGTTAATCGCCAATAGTGCGTATGATCCATGAATTTTGTCCAAACAGCGGCAATAATCGTTCCGAACCAGAATGCAAGAATTGTAACCAGCTTCAAGAAGCCCTGGTGCCAGTTGCCGTTAGCCACGTTGGCAGCCAGAAAGATAATGTTTCCAGTTTGCGCCGAGGCGAACATGGCACCACGGGTGATAAACGTATAGGTATCAACGAATCCGCCGACAAATGACAGCATCCAGGCAAGGATTGGCGTTTGATTCATTTGCGGCTGTTCAGGCTTTAAAGGTTGGCGAAGCATTTGATTACCTCCAGGAAATGATGGCTTAGAAAAACATCTCCAGTATATTCGTAAAGACGGCAATCGTTAAACTGGTTTAATTGGAAGGTTGATGGAAAGGCTTCTTGGCAACTTATGAGGTACCGGCTGAATAAAACCACTTTCCTGACCAACATCATACGGGATTAGGCCTGTTAATTAGTACCTATCCAAGTTTTTCTCACGAGTTAAATGAAAAACTAAAAGGCTGGATTTTGATCCTATCGCTATTTTTTACCTGATCCACAGAGGTGAATAACTTTGCAAACAACTCACGATTATTAGATAATATGGTTATTGAAGGGAGATTTGAAATGAATAAGAAGATAATCAACGTACCAAAGCGAATAAAAGTTTTGATATTATTAATGCCAAGCCTGATCATTGGATTTGCTACAACAATGATTAGCACTAGTGCTAACTCAGGGTATACAGTTGTCAAAAGAATGACTGGTAATAATGCCGACGTAGCATATCACTTAGCTAATAATTCTAAGAATGCTTATCTTTGGAACGGGACACATACGAAAGCTAAAGCTAACTTACGTAATTATAAAAATTACAGTTGGCGATATTATGGCAAAAGCGTGATCTTGTCCCACAATTCAAAAAAATCAGTTTATTACTATATTCAAGGAATTACCCCGAATGGTAATGAAGGCAGTAAAATACGAGGGATCGTTTGGCATGGTTATCTAACCCCTGGTGTTAATCCAAACTACAAACAACTCAATAATATCAATTATCGTTATTTCAATACCGACTCTGAATATCTGAGTTACGTTAAAAAATCACCATCCCAAAAACTGACCCGAAAAGTTTTGAAGTTGTTCCCTAATACTCAGTTATCCATAAAACTTACCAAAGCTGCTAACGGGGCCAGTCCCTGGGCTTGGAGTAGCCCGACAGTTGATGGATACAAAAATATTCTCGAATTTCCAACGGTCCAAAGGTATTTTAATAAACGATTTTACAAGCCAGATATCTCCGATAACACTAGATTTAAGTTAATCAAAGATGGTTTAGATAAAAGTTACAGTCAAACAAAACGGAATGCATTGAGCCAATATCAAATTGGCATTTATTATTACAATAACCCTCATCGTCTGATCGATGATGAAGCTCCTGGATTTACCATCGCAATTCCAGAATGAATCGTGAACCAGTTGTATAGCATCAGCCCTTCTGTCCATAGCTGAAAAATCAGGCTCCGTCAAAATTCGTGCGAACTTTGACGGAGCCTGATTCACTTTAAGGGCTTGTCTCGTTAGTTTGGTTAAGGCCAAATTAGACGGGACAATTACGATAGATAAATATTTATTTTGACTTTGGGGTATACCCTAATTACTCCCACCAATCTTGAAAGATTCCCGTTATATAACACATGTTAATTAGGATGTCCCAACCACTTTTCATCCCTTTTGCAATCTTAATATTTATACAGCCAACCATGCCCGTTCGTTATTCTGTTATTTACTCGCCGCCAAGTGGCATTTTCCCAATGATTATCATGCGGAATATAATAATGCAGCTTGTATTTATAGTGACCAACAATTTTATATTTAACGTGCCAAGCAGGGATTCCAAACTTTCCTGAAAATTCCTCTTTTGAATAAAATGCAATCGTTTTCTGATTGAATATTATTCTACTGGAGTGTTCATTTGGGTCACGCCATTTTCCTCTCAGCGCCTTTGGAGTTCCTTTGTGCCAACTTGCAGCGCTTGCCTGGTTGGAACCGCTGACCGCAAACAATAACCCTAAAGATAGAGCGATCGTTCCTAGTAATGCCTTCCATCTTTTCATATACATATCCCTCCACATTCGTTTGCTAACCCTCAATCAAATTAATAATTTGATTATACTGCTATTACATCGATATGAAATAGAAATTTGAAGAAAATAGTTTTAAATCCTAAAAGCCCTCGTCAACGTGGCGAGAGCTTCTTCTTAATTTTGTAACGCAATTCTTATTCACATAGTATAATAAAAATAAATAATACGAGGAAGTGTTCTTATGAAATGGGGCAGAATCGTTATATTAGTGTTTACAGCATCCTTATTTTTTACAATTACCAACTATCTCAATGCGCAGGCCAGCAGTGATTACCAAGTCGTGAAAACAAAATATTATACTAGCAGTACGCCATTCCACGCAAAAAATCCGAAGCAAAATATCTATCTTTGGAATGCTAAACACACCAAACGACTGCACAATCTCAAAAACTACCCTAACTCTTTTTGGACACGTGCCAAGACGGTTACTTTACGGAAGAACAATAAATCTGCTATTTATTACTACGTAGCAGGAATGACTCCCCATGGGACCCCTAATCTTTATGGATATGTTTGGCGAGGTTATTTAAAGCCAGGATACAATCCCAATTACAAGGTTTGGAATGGCCTTGATATTAACTATTTTCTAAGTAACAAGGACTATCAGCGTTACATTGATCAGTCACCTTCGCAAAACTTAAGCAGGAAGGTTTTGCATTTATTTCCTAATGCTCGACTTTCATTAAAATTATCAAAATTAACGGCTTATGGATCAACATTAACTGATTTTCAGAAACAATTTTCGGATGTGCTTATGGTAAAAAACGCTAACTACGCCTTTTATAATCCCCGCGGAAAGGTCACTTCTGCCAATCAAAAACTAGCGGCAATTAAAGCAGCCTTTGATGCGCAGGGATATAACCAGCAAAAGCGATCAGCCTTGAATGGCTATCAAATTGGCATCTATTATGAAAGTAATCGGCAAACAGGTGGCGTCCTTTCATATGACGACGGTTATTATGCTGGCGTAACGGTCGCTAAACCACTAAATTAACACATGAAAAAGCAACCCTCTTTTTAGAAAAAAAGATGAGTTGCCTTTTTTTATTATTTGGTTTTACGCCTTAATCTTATCTTCCAACGCTTTGGTTAACGTCTCACTGAAATTAATTCCTTGCTTATCAGCTTCGTCAGCGAGTGCAACTGGAATCGTGACGTTTTTATGGATGGTACGTTTCCGCATTTGCTTTAGTTTTTCCTTCATATTAACGCCCACCAAACTCACAACCAAGTCTGGATTTTCAGCTTGGACTTTTTTTATATCTGACGGTTTGGGGTAGATAGGATAATCTGGTAATGCCACTGCAATTGCGTCGGGTGCCTGTTCCATTGCATCGGTTAAGGTTTTTCCTTGGGAAACCGTGTCGGGAATGTCTGGAAAAGTGACGGTATAAAAACCATCATTGTTAGTATTATCAAAGATTGCTGGATAAACAACATAGTCTGGATTCTTCATCTTTAGTGTGAGCATATCACAAACGGGGCTTATTTAAGCCCTGTTTGTTTAAGTATAGAGTTGTAAGTTCCTGGCGCTATCACTGCTTTCTTACTTGCAAAAGGAACAGTTACACGGTGTCCGGAATTATCTACAAACCGATGATGATCGCCAGATTGACGACTGGTCAACTCGTGAAAACCGTTGTCCTTTAACAGCTTTAACACCTCAGAAACTTTTACTTGTGACACGCTCGTGCCCTCCTCTCTATAAAAGCAATAATACACCTATGTGTATTATATATCAATGCATACAGGTGTATTACTTAAAAAAGATTTTATCTAGTATTAAGAACCCATCTACGCCTGCATCTATTTGGCTGCAAGCCATTCAACCCGTTATCGTCAATCGGCGCAACCTTCCAAAATTCTTATAAGCAGCCACACTATGATAAGCAATCAGGGACCTGGTATCAAATGAAGGTTCATTACTATGTTTATCGAGATAAGGCAAATGATGATGCTACTTAACCCGATTTGTCAGAATTAGCGTAATCGAATTAAGGTGAGAACAACTAACATTAAGCTAATTAGAAATATTAGGTTGATTTACTGTAATAAAAAATAAAAAAGACCCGAAAGCCTCTTTAGAAGAAAGATACTAATCAATTGCAGATGTTTCACCAGCTTTAATACTAATAACGACAATCTTTTGCTTCCAATTAACTTGTTCAGTACCAGCACCAGAATCTGGATTAGCCCAGAAAAATCTTGGCATATGACTAGCTACTTGTAAATCAATTGCATCATAAGGTTTAAAACCTTTAATATCTGGAGTATAGTAAGTCTGAATTTTTTTATAGTCACTTACATAGTATAATACCCAGTTCTTACCATGTGATGGATTGGTAAAACCGTCAGCAATCTTATGAATTCCGGGAATAACTTCCATATTATAAGAGCGATAATTAGTTTGTCCAATCATGCGATGCCCATTAGCTAGTGTTGAGTAATACGTATATTGATAATTTCCTGGATCACTTACTCGATAAACTTTTTGTCCTTTACCAGGAATGAGATAACCACGAGAATCGTGTAATGATCCTGATGACTTAGAACCACCAGCCTTTAACCAGTTAATCATCTTGGGAGCAACCTTATTAGCTCTTGCAGGAGTGATATTTCCAGTATTGCCAATATACAAACCGCGCATTACTGGCGCTAACTTAGGACTAGTTGGCAATGGTACACCAGCAGGTAGTTTACGAGGAATACCTGTCTTATATCGCTTTAAGCTGGCATTAGTCTTAGCAGAAACATTTTCATTTAAATTACTATTATTTGAAACATGTCAAGGGCAGTTTAAAAATGTAGGTTTTCGGCAGAAAGAAATGTAGGTTTTCG
>NZ_AZEI01000002.1 GCF_001436255.1 Lentilactobacillus rapi DSM 19907 = JCM 15042
AAATAGTAAGTTTGACTTTCTATAGGAATAGGCGTTTTGATCCCAGAATTTAACGAAAAAAACCAACTATTCCTGATTTTTTGGAATAGTTGGTCTTTTTTGTTAAATTGCCGGGATCAGCCGTTTGGCGCAGCTTTTATCCAAGTGGCTAGGGCGATCTAAGTGAATGATCATCAATTGAAAATTAATGTCACGGCTTCGGCCACTTTCTGGGATCAAATCGCCCTTCATCCCAATCTTATCGATTACTTTGCTTCAAATGCCATTTTTTCAATTTCCGGGAATAAGTCGTATAAATACTTCACCGGATCTTGGTCACCAATTTTGTTTGAATAAACCACTTGGGTGACGTTATCGTATGTCAACATTAATAGTTCTTCGCCATCTTCATCTCGGACCATGTAGTATCTGATCCCCAGGCGAATGGCATGAAAGATTAAACGTTGAGTGGCCACGGTTAGATTGGCCATGGCAGGTAACAGCGTGGGATTGTTCAGCCGCGAAGCTTTCCATTTCTTCGCGACGTTCACCCCAAATGCCATTAAACTATGGTCCTTAATATGGGGCAGGAGCATTGCTGAGGCCGTAAGTTCCGGGTGGGTAATCACTTCACTGAAATCATCCAATGCCTGTAATTGTTCAGAGTGGGCGTGCAAAGATTTAGCCATAGCGAGCAACTCATCAAATATTTTGATGCCTTCATCCATTTTAAAAGTTGGTTGGTCAGGCATTTCCAAGGCAACTTGATTATTATCATCAAATGACTGGGCAAGATCCTGCTTTAGATTAGTTGGATCAACTGGCGTCACTAACATGTACATCAAGAAAAATTTGAGAAAATACATTGCATGGCGGCTGATACCGTTGGGCGTGAAGGGAGTATTGTCAAGAATCCGTAGTTCAAGGTAGGAAACACCTTTTGTCCGATAATCCTTTAAGTTGCCTTGACCCCGAAAACGGACTGGTCCGTAAAATTCCATCGGCGAGTATAGACGGCCATCATCAACGGCTTTGGTGATGGTATCAATGTAATGGTTGAGGCTGGAATACATGGTTGTGTCGACGTGATCTTCCGGATTATTCACATAGCCGTAAATGCTGTTTCGAATGCTCCGGACGGGGTGATCCACCAACGTTGGCACGACATCGTTCAGATAGCCTTTTTCGGTAATTGGGCTGGCCCCAAACAGGTATGTAATTAACCAGCGATGAAGCACAATGTTTTGAGCTAATTGTAAATACAACGCATTTTTAAATTCAACTAGACTTTTAAATTGGTCTTCATAATGAGTGTAGAGCCGATTAACAACGGGTTCTGGAATACTAAAGTTAACGTGAACGCCTGTGATAATTTTGTGGGAAACGCCATATTTTTCGGTGAGATAGTCACGATATTTTTGATAGGCTGGGCGGCCAAAGTGAGCTTTGATAAAATCGGTATCCTCACTGGTCAAGGCAGGTGGCATACTTAACGGCCAAATATATTCCTGATCGGCGATTGATCGATAAAGAACGGTTTGTAACGTGTCAAGTTGGTTGAGAACACCGCCGATATTGGGATTTGGATCGGTAATCAGTTCGTTCATTGATTCCGAGAAGTCGGACTGCAGGTAGGGATGGTATTTTCTGGACCCCAGATTATCGGGGTAGGGCAGTTGACTTAGCTTTCCTTTGCTGTCAATTCGGTGTTCCTCAACTTCGACGCCAACTAAACTATGATAAAGTTGCTCGGCGACGCCCTCTTCTTTGATGTATGCGAGTAAATTTTTAAGCATCATTAGTCTCCCAACCAGATTAATTTACTCATAATTATAACCAAGTTTGACTCAAATGGTAGTAATAGACACCAATTCGCTAAAATCTTCGCGATTTCGTAAACTTTTTCGAGATCTGCGACTTGCTTTCCGTATTTAAACTATAGAAGGTGATGAAATGATAGTAGCAATGAGTCATAATCAATTGGTGTCAGCCACTTCGGTTGGAAATCACGATCAGGATGATTTTATCTGCCCGTGTTGCCGGCAACCAGTGATTTATAAGCATGGACAATATCGAATTCCCCACTTTAGCCATAAATCCAAAGTAGACTGCATTGGCTTTAGTGAAAATGAAAGTCAGACGCATTTGAAAGGGAAATTGATGTTTAAACAGCAGGTCGAAGCGATGGGGCATCCGGTTGAAATCGAAGCAACCATGATGTCGATTGAACAGCGCGCAGATGTTTTTTTGCCGGACGATCAGTTAGTGCTAGAGTATCAATGCAGTCCAATTTCGTTTTCAGAAATCGCCCGGCGGACACGGAATTACCGCTCCCTCGGCTATGATGTGATTTGGATTCTTGGCGATCGCCGGCGAACTGGAATTTTACGTTCAGAGGCGGTTGCCAAGTTTGCGAGATTCCACCCGCAATTAGGCTTTTACATCATATTTTATTCCGTTGCCAATAATCAGTTTTGGTTATATTTTCAGTTGCGGGAATTGGCAGGTAAAATTGTGAGTCAGGCCCGGAATTTTTCGACGCTGGCCGCGATTTTGAAATTCGTGAAGGGTTACAAACAACCGGCAACAACCGCGATTTCACTGAATAAGAATCGGACCTCCCTGTTAAATCAACTAAAACGCATTCAGCAGAGTATTGTGCTCAAAAACGCTACCTATCGAGATATGGTAACGCGCTGTTATGCAAGCGGACGAATATTTGTCGGCTGCCCGATGATTTGCCACAGCAAGCAGGGGATGGGCGTGCCACTTTTCAAACGAACGATTCTCTGTTGGAAAGTGTGGCTGGTCTTACAATTGTTTGAATCGGGGCAATCTGACGCCTCCAATGATCAGTTGAACGACCTATTTGTCCAGTCAGTAAAATTATTTGGCCGTCAAATGGCCCAAGTGGATAATTACGTCCGCTTTTTTCAAATTGAATTCACTAATTTCATTATTGCGCTGCGAACACAAGGGTATGTCCGGCACACGATTGATGGGATTAAAATTATCCGTCAGCCCGAATGGTTCTCTGGGTATGACCAAAAACGACGCTTTATCATGACGAGCGGCCATTTAATGTGATAACCTTGAAACAATCGAATGTTTAAAGGAGGATCACATGGCTAATACGCAAAAATTACCTCTCAGAAAAGATGTCCCTGAGAAATTAACTTGGGACTTAACCACTGTTTACAAAACGGATGCTGATTTTGAAAAAGACTTTTCAGCTGTTCAAGACCAATTACCAGTGATTGCGCAACTTGCTGGAAGCCTTGAAAATGGTGCCGATGCCCTGTTGAAGGCGACTGGCCTTTATCTGGATTTGAACCGAAAGTTGGAAAAAGTATATGTATATGCCCAGCTGAAAAATGATCAAGATACCAGTGAAACCAAATATCAAGCGATGTTTTCACGGGTCGAATCAATGGTTGCTAAATTTGGCGCAGCGGTTTCATGGTTCGATCCTGAATTATTGACGTTATCTGAAAGCACAATGAAACAGTATTATGATCAGGAACCAAAATTAAGCGATTATAAGCGTTTATTTGACCAGACCTTTGAAAAGCGTGGTCACATTTTGAGCAACGACGTGGAGAAAGTCCTCGCCGGTGCCAGCGATATTTTCTCAGCTGGTGAAAAAACGTTTGGCATTCTCGACAATACTGATTTGCCATTCCCAGTTGTGACGGATGATAATGGCAATCAGGTTCAGTTATCCCAAGGCGTTTATGGCATTCTCTTGGAATCAACCAGTCAGGCTGTTCGCAAGCAAGCCTTTAAGAAATTATACGAAGTTTATGGTCAATTTCAGCACACACTGGCCGCAACTTTGACCACAAACGTTAAGAACCATAATTTCAAGGCCCAAGTACGAAAATACAACAGTGCCCTCGAAGCTGCGCTGGCTGCCAATGAAGTGCCAACCAACGTTTATCAAAATCTGATTGACGTGGTGAATAACCATTTGGACTTGCTGCATCGCTACGTGGCGTTACGCAAACGGATTCTGGATTTAGATAACTTGCATATGTATGATTTGTATACCTCATTGGTGGACAAGAAGTCGCCCAAGTACACGTTTGACCGCTCCAAAGAGATTGCTTTGGATGCATTGCAGGTGATGGGACCGGATTATGTGAGCCATGTGAAGGAAGAATTTGATCACCGCTGGATTGATGTGGTTGAAAATCAGTTCAAGCGATCTGGTGGCTATTCCTCTGGCACATATGATACCAACCCGTTCATTTTATTGAATTGGAAGGATAACCTGGATAATTTGTATACGTTGATTCATGAAACCGGCCATAGTATGCACAGTTACTATTCCGCTCACAATCAACCCTACCAGTATGGTGACTATTCGATTTTTGTGGCTGAGATTGCCTCAACGACCAATGAAAATATTTTGACGGATTATTTGCTGGATCAATTTAAGGACGACCCAGAAATGAAGAAGATTGTTCTGAACTATTATCTTGATGGTTTCAAGGGAACGGTCTTTCGGCAGACTCAATTTGCGGAGTTTGAACAATATATTCACGAGCAGGATGCCAAAGGCCAACCACTAACGGCTGATTTTATGGATAACTATTATCGGGACTTGAATCATAAATATTATGGGGATGCGGTTATTTCTGACGATGAAATCGGTTTGGAATGGTCACGGATTCCACACTTCTATTACAACTTTTATGTCTATCAGTATGCGACGGGATTCGCAGCCTCTTCAACATTGGCCGATGGGATCGTTCATGGCACCAAAGACAACGTTGAAAAATACTTAAACTTCCTAAAGTCGGGGAGTTCGGATATCCCAACCAACGTGATGAAGAAGGCAGGCGTGGACATGACGAAGCCGGATTACCTTGAACATGCGTTTGAAATTTTTGAGCAGCGACTGAATGAGTTTGAAAAGTTGACAATGAAGTAAGTTGACGTGTCATTGGCGCTGTTTAGACGAAACCGAAACAGCGATTACCTAACTCAACACATCATAATAAAGGCCTACCGTCAGTCACTCAAAATGAGGATGACTGATGGTAGGCCTTTATGTAATTGCGGCAACTTATTGGTCGCTGCATCGTTATCTTAAGCTCACAAACTGCACGACCGTTGCATCCGAGTGCGTTGGTTTTGCAAGTTCTTCGAAGTGCTTTGCGGAGCTGATACTGCGAGAACAGAAATTATACAATGAATTATAGTCATAATCTTTAATTAAGAGACCATTGCTATCAACAGCCGAGTTAAACAGCACCGTGCTTGATGGTGTCTTGACGGACATTTCGTTGGCCACTCGCTGATCGGATCGGAACATCTTCTCAGCTAAGCTTGAGCGGCGGTCTTCGCGAAACATATCACAATCCAAGCCATTTTTTTCCGCTAATTCCAAAACCAAATCGTCACAATAGTCGGCTGAATTATCAAGGATTTCATGTTGGAGATCCATTAAAAATTCCCGACCGTAACGTTTGCCTTGAAATGAAGCAGCTTTGGTATCCAAAATCATTTTAAAAGGCAGATCGTGATCAAGCACGTTAGCATCATGTTTGGGTGTCAGGTCGTTTAGAATCTTGAGGTTTAACATCGATAAGAATCTAACCGAGACATTTGATTTAAGCTGTTGCGAAATTTTGTTGATTACTTTTTCGGCGTCATAACAATGTCGATTTAGCGGATCAATAAATAAATATATCTCTAACACAATATTGCCCTCCAGTTTTTAACCGACAATTTTAAGTAATATACTAATTATTTACTTAACTAAGAATACCAAATTTTCAAGTAAAAACAACATATTTGCTCACAAAGACACGTTAGAATCTTTGGAAAGGGGGTGGAGTATGGTAAAATTAACTTCGGTTTGATTTTTAACTGGATAAGGTGCTCACTCGAGCATGATAGAATGGAAGTGTTAGCTTGGTTGAAAATTGGGATAATTTTTTGATACCTTACAAACAAGCTGTAGATGAATTAAAAGTAAAATTGCGTGGGATTAGAGCGCAGTTCTTAAAAATTGATGGGCGCAGTCCAATTGAGTTTGTGACCGGGCGGGTTAAACCCGTTGATAGTATTAAAGAAAAAATGGTCAGACGTCATATTTCCGAGAATCGTTTGGAAGAGGATATGGAAGATATCGCTGGCTTGCGGATTATGTGCCAGTTTGTTGAAGATATTTATCAAGTTGTTGATTTGTTGAGAAAACGGACCGACATTAATATTCTAGAAGAACGTGACTATGTCCACAATAAAAAGCCGAGTGGTTATCGTTCTTACCACATCATTTTTGAATACCCGGTTCAGATGTTGTCAGGAGAAAAGGTGATTTTAGCTGAAATTCAAGTCAGAACTTTGGCGATGAACTTCTGGGCAACTGTCGAGCATTCATTGAATTACAAATACCAAGGCGAATTTCCAGATGACTTGAAAGTTCGTTTAAAGCGCTCCGCAGAGGCTGCGTTTAAATTGGATGAAGAGATGTCTGAAATTCGAGATGAGCTTCAAGAAACCAATAATAAGTCATCAGGCGGCAAGTTGAGGAAGTCTTCAGATGAAAATAGCGATTTACAGTAATCTCGGAGAGTCGTCGAACAACGTGGCAACCTCCTTAAAACAAGAAATTGACCAGTCTCAGTCACTGAGTGTGGACGGCCTGAACCCCGAAATGGTGATTTCCGTTGGCGGCGACGGGACTTTATTGTCCGCATTTCACCATTATCAAGACATTAGCGACCGGATTCGAATGGTCGGTATTCATACTGGACATCTAGGTTTTTATACCGACTGGCGGGATTATGAAGTCAGCGAATTGGTTGATAGTTTGGAGCATGATAACGGTCAAAGTGTGACCTATCCGCTGCTTGATATTCGCGTGAATTACGTGACTGGCGGGCTTGCCGATGTCGGCTTGGCCTTGAATGAATCGACGCTTAAGCAGATTAACGGGACCATGGTGGCCGATCTCTATATTAAAAATCAATTGTTCGAAAGTTTTCGGGGGGATGGCCTGTGTGTTTCAACGCCCAGCGGTTCAACTGCTTATAACAAATCAGTCGGCGGAGCGATTATTAACCCACTCCTCAACGCCATTCAGGTGGCCGAAATTTCTTCGATCAATAACCGGGTCTTTCGAACATTGGGATCACCGCTGATCATTGCGCCCGATGAGTGGATTAAGGTTGTTTTGAAGTCTTCGGGCCAAACAATTTTGACATGTGATCATCAGGTGATTTCCACTGAACCGATTGCCTCAATCGAATACCGAATTTCCAAGCGGCGAATTGCGTTTGCTCAGTATCGGCACACCCAATTTTGGCGGCGGGTCAGCAACTCCTTCATTGGCCGGGCAAAAGCCGATGACTGAGTTTACTTGGCAATATCAAGGGGATAGCCCAATTAAAGTTCGGACGTTCATCATGGGGTATGGGATTACGCGAACCTTACTCAAGAAGATCAAGTATCATGGCGGCCAAACTTTGGTTAACGGCCAAGCATCGCTGGTGAACCGAATGTTGGCTAAGAACGATGTGGTGACGGTTGTTTTGCCGCCAGAGCCTGAAAACGATCACGTCAACGCCTCGCAGGTGCCGATCAAGATTGTTCATGAAGACCCTAACTTTCTCGTGGTTGATAAGCCGGCCGGGGTTGCTTCAGTCCCATCGCATGGGTATGTGCAAGACACGTTGGTGAACCGCGTGAAGGGTTATTACCAACGAAAAGGCTACGCCAACCAAAAAATTCACATTGTGACCCGCTTGGATAAAGATACCAGTGGCTTGGTAATTTTTGCCAAGCATCATTTTGCCCATTCGGTTTTAGATAAGCAGTTGAAGGATCGAACCATTCAGAAAGCTTATTTGGCAATTGCAGCTGGCAGAATTTCTGCCGACCATTTTGAGGTTTACCTGCCAATTGGTCGTGATGAAGCCTCATTTGTCAAACGACAAGTTATCGACTCCGGTAAGATGTCGATTACTGAGGGATGGGTCGTGGATCGAATGCCCAAGCAAACTTTGGTCCGGCTTCAGTTGCACACGGGTAGAACCCATCAGATTCGGGTTCACTTAAGTGCGCTGGGCCACCCATTGATTGGCGACTGGCTATACAACCCAGCTGATCATTTAATGGCTCGCCAAGCATTGCACTGTTACCACTTGGAATTTTACGATCCATTCAATGATCGCCAAATTAGTTGTACATCATCGCTGCCTGGTGATATGAAAAGTTTTATTACGTTAAATCGATTTTAATTACAAATTAGAAATTGAGCTTCCACCGTCATTTTGTTGAATCGTGAGGTGGGGGCTCTTAGTTTGCTGCCTGTGATATAATTAACTGGTTTAGGAGAGGGTCTTCGCGTGAAAAAAATCGAATTCGGAACACAATTTGTCACTCAAAATATCAACATCTTTCGCTGCCCAATTTGTGACCAACCATTCCAGCAGGTTGAAGGCACGAGTTTGAAATGTCCAAATGGTCATGGCTTTGATATTTCTAAAAAGGGCACCCTGTATTTTCTCACGCATCATTCCAATAATGAATATGATTCTGAGATGTTGACTGCCCGCAATCGGATCCTTCAAGCAGGGTTGTTTGACCCAATTATCAAAGCGATTTATGAGCGACTGGACAGCTCTCCTGAAACCATTTTAGATGTTGGCTGCGGGGAAGGAACGCCATTGGCTAAGCTGGTGAAGTTACGGCAGGCTCAGGATGTGGCAGTTGGTTTTGACATCTCAAAAGATGGGATTAACTTAGCGACCCAACATGGGGCGGATGCATTCTTTTGCGTTGCTGATTTGGCTCATTTGCCGTTTAATGATGATGCTTTCAGCACGGTGATCGACTTATTTTCACCCTCTGCGTACGATGAGTTTAATCGGGTAATTAAGCCGGGTGGGCAACTGATTAAGATTATCCCCAACAGTCACTACCTTCATGAATTGCGGGAATTGCTATTTGGTGCCGATCAGCCCAACAGTTCATATTCAAATCAGAAAGTTTACGATCTCTTTTTCGAGCATTATCCTGACGCCACCGTCCACCAGTTGCGCTATTCCTTTCAGATTCCAGCCGGCTTGCAGCGCTCACTGATGATCATGACCCCACTTCATTGGGGAAAAAATCAGAATGCGGATGCAACCCGATTAGTCGAAAATATGAAGTCAGTGACGGTTGATGTTTCAATTTTAACTCAGCAATTTAATTAATTTCGGAGGACAACATGACAAATCACATTGTATTATTTGAACCATTAATGCCGGCCAACACCGGTAATATTGCCCGAACCTGTGCAGGGACGGACACCGTTTTAGATTTAATTGAACCACTCGGGTTTAGCATTGATGACAAGCACCTGAAACGAGCTGGATTGGATTACTGGAACAAAGTTCAAATCAACTATCACGAGAATTTACCGGCATTTTTGGCGACCGTTAAGGATCCTAAAAACCTGTTTTTGGTTTCTAAATTTGCAAACCAGGATTATACCGATCCTGATTATTCCGATTCCAGTCAAGATTATTACCTGTTGTTTGGCAAAGAAACCACGGGCCTACCGGAACCATTCATGCGTCAGAATCCTGAAAAGGCGATTCGCATCCCTCAAGATGATGACCATATTCGGGCACTTAATCTCTCAAACACTTGTGCTATCGTCATTTATGAAGTGTTGCGGCAGCAAGGGTTTAATCACCTTGAACGGACTCACAAGTATGAACATGACAAGTTAAAATAAAAGCAAGCACCAGTCATTCTTGAAGAAAGGAGGAATGCCACGTATGGCGACAAAACGAACGCGTCGGAAAACAACTCGCAAACCGCGAAAGACCAGTACCAAACAGCAGGGCTTTTTAGCTAAGTATTCAAGCAATCTCTGTGGGGCGGTAATGGCAATTCTGGCATTGTTGGGCCTGTTTCATGCGGGAATTGTTGGTGTTTTGGTCATTAATTTGGTCCGGATCTTGATTGGCAGCTTGTATCCGGTGGGGCTCATCGGGATGATTGTGGCCGGCTTTTGGTTGGCCGGCTTTTCGAAGTTACCAAAGATTAAGCCTCGATATTGGATCGGGACGACGCTGCTGGTCATTGGAATCTTGCTGTGGCTGACTTTGGTTGAATATATCCAAACGGCCCAGCCAGTTAATTTCATCGCTGCCAACTGGGGCAAATTAACCGATGACATGGCTTCTGCTAATACCACTTCCAATATTGGCGGTGGCATCATTGCCACTTGCATTTTTGATGTTTGCCATATTCTTTTGGGCAAAATTGGAACTGGCATCATTGCAAGTTTGATTGCCCTTTCTGGTATCTTTGTTTTATTTGACATTTCGTTTGGTAAATTATTTGTTGGTCTCCATAAGGGGCTGCTCTTCTGTAAAAACGCTGTTTCGACAGTGGCAGGTAAAGCAAAGGCAATGCGGGCCAAACCGGCTAAACAACACCCCACTTCCGCTGAACAAATGGATGTTAAGCCGACGGATGCCGAAAAGGGCCCAACTGAACCTGATCAGGCTGAGTCCAAAAAATTCTCGACTTCTGCCATTACCATTTCTGGGATGCCGGTTTCAAAACAAACGACGCCCGATCCGGAAAGCCAATCCGCCAAAGCGACTGAAAAGAATGAGGTTGAACCAAAGTCTGAAACTGACTTGGTCGATGTTCAAGAGGATGATTCGTATAAGTTGCCAACAAAAGAGCTGCTGACAGAAATTCCCCAAGGCGATCAATCAAGTGAGCTTAAGTCAATTGATCATAATGCCAAGGTGCTCCAAAAGACGTTGGACAGTTTCGGTGTGAAAGCAGAAATTAAGCATGTTAGCTTAGGCCCGTCTGTCACCAAATATGAATTGCACCCAGACATCGGGGTTAAAGTAAGCCGAATTGTGAATTTGTCGGATGATATAGCGTTGGCTCTGGCGGCCAAAGATATTCGAATTGAAGCCCCGATTCCTGGTAAATCACTCATTGGAATTGAAGTGCCAAATAAGAAAATTGCCACAGTTTCCTTTCGGGACGTGGTCGAACATCAGCCAGATAACCACGGTCATTTGCTGCAGGTACCACTTGGTAAGGACGTTAATGGGAATGTGATCACGGCTGATTTAACCAAGATGCCGCATTTACTGATTGCCGGTTCAACCGGAAGTGGGAAATCCGTTGCGATTAACGGGATTATCACAAGCATTTTGCTCAATGCCAAGCCCAGTCAGGTAAAATTGATGCTGATTGATCCCAAAAAAGTTGAATTGGGCGTTTATAACGGCATTCCTCATTTGCTGAGTCCGGTGGTTTCTGAACCCAAGAAAGCGGCCAGGGCGCTTCAAAAAGTTGTTTCTGAAATGGAAAATCGTTACGAGTTGTTCGCAAAATTCGGGCAACGAAAAATCAGCACCTATAACGATTTTGTCGCCAAAAACAATCAAGAGAATGACACCAAAATTCAACCAATGCCTTATATCGTGGTAATTGTGGATGAATTAGCCGACTTGATGATGACCGTTTCAAACGATGTTGAAGCGGCAATTATTCGTTTGGCTCAAATGGGCCGAGCCGCTGGTATCCATATGATTTTAGCAACTCAACGACCATCCGTTGATGTAATTACCGGCTTGATCAAAGCGAATGTGCCGTCAAGAATTGCGTTTGCGGTATCCAGCGGGATCGATTCACGGACAATTATCGACACGAACGGGGCTGAGAAGCTTTTGGGACGTGGCGATATGCTATTCTTACCAATTGACTCAAATACGCCCATTCGAGTTCAGGGAGCGTTTATCCCTGATCAAGATGTTGCCAAAGTGGTTAAGTTCATTACTGACCAACAATCAGCAGATTATGATGAATCGATGATGGTTAGCGATGAGGAGATTAAGCAAGAAGATCAGGCCGATTCGGAAGATGAATTATTCCAAGATGCTTTGGATTTTGTGGTTGATCAGCAAAAGGCCAGCACGTCATTATTGCAACGTCACTTTAGAATTGGATACAACCGGGCTGCAAGGTTAATCGATGATTTGCAAAACAAGGGCTATATCGGTCCACAGGATGGGTCACGGCCGCGGCAGGTTTATAAAGAGAAACAGTCTTAGCTTGAGACAGAAAAAAAGCTGGGACAAATTTAATTGTCTCCAGCCTGCGGCCTTATTCGACTGTTAAAACGGACCCTGAAAAGCCAAAATCCCGAAATCGGCATTTCTACACACGCCAAATTCAGGAGTGGCCTCTAGAAAAGTTCAAATCGCTAATGGTTCAGCGATTTTCAACCAGTGCCATTTTATACAAATGTCATGATTGCCGAAATAACCAATGAACCAATCGTTGCAATAATCATAATCCAAACAAAAACTAATGTAATTTTTTGAAATCGAGTTCTCTTTTTACGCGCCAATATTTGCACCACTTTCTCAATGTATTCCATAAACAGTTTAACTATCATTATGATTCAATGCAATACGTTTTGTCAAAGTCAGGAGGGTTGTACCATGCACTTGTATCCGTGGATGACTGCTATCATCACGTTTCTGCTTCAATTTGTCATCTTAATTTTGATTGCCGGTTTTATTCGGGCGCTGAAGAAAAGTGCGCCCTTTAAATCCCACATCAGAATTGCCCCACTGGATCTTTGGCCGCCTGTATTATTAGTTTTCATTCATCAGATCAGTCGAAACAGCCTTGCGGAGTCCTATATTCCAGAAGTGGTCATCGTCTGGCTCAGCCTGTGCTTAATGATACTGTTATGGAAGATTTTTACTGATGAGACGCTAACTTACAAAAAATTCTTTGTCTTTTTCTGGCGATTTAGTGATTTGCTGTTATTTTTGTGTTGGATTGTGGTGGGATTCTATATTATCATCGGAAAATTTTAATTTAATTTTTAAAATCATTTTTATCGGGATGAACAATGGCTTTTCGGAGCGGTTGTTCTTTTTTTGACTAAAAATGGGGAAAAGCCCCCATCTGTCATAATCCTTGATGGGTCAAGGGATTGAGCCCTTAATTGAAAGCATTAAATCACTATATAACATTATTTTTACAAAAATGGAGGGCTTGTGGTTGATAGTGGGGAATTGTGGTAGAATGTGATTGCAAGCTGAAAAAAGGGGGATAATTCTATGTTCATGGGCGAATATCAACATAATATTGACGCCAAAGGACGAATTATTATCCCCGCAAAATTTCGTCAAGATCTCGGTGATAAATTTGTTGTGACCCGAGGGATGGACGGATGCCTATTTGGTTATCCAATGGCTGAATGGGAAAAGATTCAGGATAAAATCGACAATCTGCCAGTTAACAAGAAGGATGCCCGATACTTTACCAGGTTTTTCTTCTCGGCGGCAGTTGAGTGCGAATTTGATAAACAGGGGCGAATCAATATTCCTAATGTATTGAGGAAATACGCCCAAATTGAGAAAAAATGTGTGGTCGTCGGCGTTTCAAATCGCTTTGAAATTTGGAGTGATGACCGCTGGAACGATTTCAGTGACGATGCTGAAAAGAACTTTAATGAAATTGCGGAAAATATGATTGATTTTTAACAAGCATCATAAACTAATAGCGAATGAGGGGGTGGTCTGATGCCAAAATTTGAGCATGTAACCGTTTTACTTAATGAAGCGGTCGCGGGTTTGAACATTAATCCGGCCGGTACATATGTTGATGCAACACTGGGTGGTGGGGGCCATTCCACCAAAATATTAGAACAACTAACAACTGGGCATCTTTACGCTTTTGATCAGGACGAAGAAGCGATTGCCTACAATGAAAAGCACCTTAAGAAATTTATTGCTGCCAACAAATTAACATTAGTTCATGATAATTTCAGGCATTTGACTGCTGCCCTCCAAGAACTCGGAGTCACAGAAATTGATGGCATTGTGTACGACCTGGGGGTTTCTTCACCGCAATTTGATGAAGCTGGCCGCGGCTTTAGTTACCGGTTCAATGCCCGCTTGGACATGCGGATGGATCAAAACAATCCAGTGGATGCGTGGAAAGTCGTGAACGAATGGCCATATGAAAAATTAGTTCGGATATTTTATCGCTACGGCGAAGAACGGTTTTCAAAACAAATTGCCAGACTGATTGAGAAACGGCGAGAGAGCCAGCCGATTGATACGACGGACGAGTTGGTCGAAGTGATCAAGGAGGCAATCCCGGCTGCAGCTCGTCGCCACGGCGGCCATCCAGCCAAGAAAGTCTTTCAAGCGATTCGGATCGCGGTGAACGATGAACTGTCTGCGTTGGAAGATTCGTTGGAACAGGCAATTGACCTGCTGGCTGTTGGCGGCCGAATTAGTGTGATTACCTTCCAATCATTAGAGGACCGGCTGGTTAAGACCATGTTTCGGGAGAAGACGTCGTTGCCTGAATTACCACCAAACTTACCGATTATTCCAGAAGGTATTAAGCCAAAATATAAAAGTATTACGCGAAAGCCAATTACCCCGAGTGAGTCTGAGCTAGAAGAGAATCACCGTTCTCACAGTGCAAAATTAAGGATAATTGAGCGAATCAAAAAATAAACTAAAGGAAGAATACATAATTATGGCACAAAATAATTTAGCTCGTAATATTGCTGAAGAACCAAAGACTTACGTTTCGTCGCCGGAACAGACACCCGATGAAGTTGCCACCAAACAGGTTCATGTCGCCACTAAGCTCCAGATTTCCCCTTTTGAAAAGCTACTGATTGTGAGTGGCAGTGTCATCTTAACTGTGTTAATGTTATTAGTTGTATCGTCAAAAATTGCCCTGTCGAATGCGCAACATCAGCTCCAGCATGTTGACACCCAAATTGTCAATGTGCGTAACGATAATACGAATTTGAATCAACAAATTGGAGAGCTTCAAAGCAGCAGCCGGTTAGAAAAGGTTGCCAAGCAGGGTAATATGTCACTTAAAAACGCTAATATAAGGAATGTTACCAAATGAAAGGTTCATCTAACCATTCCGCAGGTAAAAAGGGCGACGCTTGGAATCGAAGGATAGTGGGAAAGTTTCTCCTTCTTTTTTTTGTGGGCGTGTTCGTCTTCTTATCAACGCGGCTTCTCGTTATTGCAGTTGGCAAAAATGTTAAGAATGTTAATCTTAACGACCAGGCCCAAAAACTCTATACCCAGACCCAGACCCTTAAAGCTAGGCGTGGGACTATTTATGATGCTGATGGGAACCCAATTGCAGAAGATACAAGTACATATTCGCTCTATGCCGTCTTGGATAAAAGCCAGCGCGGTTTAAATGACAAGCCACTTTATGTGGTGAATAAGGACAAGACTGCCAGGATTTTGGCCAAATATTTACCAATTTCCGAAAAGAAAGCCTTGAAAATTCTGTCTCCAAAAAATAAACAACCGTTTCAGGTTGAGTTCGGTAGCGCTGGAACCAATATTTCCTTGATTACCAAGAAGAAGATCGAAGCAGAACATCTTCCGGGAATCGATTTTGTCCAGCAACAAGCCCGACTCTATCCAAACGGGGTCTTTTCGTCTAATCTGATTGGGGTCGCAACTTCTCAAAACAACAAAAAGACTGGTGGCACAAATCTCGTTGGCCAAATGGGAATTGAGAAGGCTTTTAACAAAGTACTGGCCGGCAAGAATGGGTATAAGGATGCTCAATACGATGTCTATGGTTATAAACTGCCAGGTAGAAAGCAGAAAGAAAAACGGGTCCAAAATGGCGATAATATTTACACGACCATTGATTCCCGAATTCAAACGCTGCTTGAAAGTGAAATGAATTCAGTGGCCTCCCAAGTTCATCCAGCGGGAATGAATGCTGTATTGATGGACGCTAAGACTGGCAAGATTGTTGCTGCTTCTCAACGGCCAACGTTTAATGCCTCGACTCTCAAGGGGATTAACAAGGCTTGGACCAATACACTCACTGCTGATACGTATGAACCTGGTTCAACGATGAAGGTGTTTACCCTCTCAGCTGCGATTAACTCTGGGCACTTCAACGGAAATGAAACATACGAATCTGGTCGTTATTCGATTGACGGCAAGATTGTTCCTGATTGGGATCCGGCTGGTTGGGGCTACATTACATTCAACAAGGGGTTTGCCCTTTCAAGTAACGTTGCCATGGCCCACCTTGAACAGCAAATGGGGCCGAAGACTTGGAAGAAGTATATTCAACGATTTGGTTTCTTGAAGTCAACTAATTCTGGATTGCCGGGCGAATTAAGTGGGCGGATTCAATTTAATTACCCAATTGAACAGGCTGATACGTCGTTTGGTCAAGGGATCGAAGTCACGACCATGCAGATGATGCAGGCATTAACTGCTGTTTCAAATAATGGTACAATGGTGAAGCCGTACTTTATTTCAAAAATCACGAATCCCAGCAATGGTAAGACGATCAAAAAGTATGGCAAAAAAGTCGTTGGGCACCCAATCAGTGCCGCAACAGCCAAAAAGGTTCGCAAACACATGCAGGATGTGGTTTATAAGAGTTACGGAATTGGCCAAGACTATAAAATCAAGGGTTATCGAATTGCCGCTAAAACCGGGACTGCTCAAGTCAGTAACGGATATGGGGGCTATGCTTCCGGTGATGATAGCTACCTGTACTCTGTTGCTGGAATGGTACCGGCAAATAATCCACGGTACGTGATGTTTATCACGATGAAGCAACCACAACTCACTGGAACCAAAACTGCCACCCAATTATTGGCAGAAATTTTCAAACCAGTGATTACCAGAGCTTTGCAAAACTCGAACACCAAGCAATCTGCGGTTAAAAAGACAATGCCTTCCGTTCTATACAACACAACGGTGCAAGCTAAACGAGCTTTGAATGAAAAAGGGTTCGATGTTGTGACAATTGGAAGTGGCAGCACGGTGACCAAGCAATCGCCAGTGGCTGGTGAAAAGATTAATGAACAAAGCCGCGTCTTCATTTTGACTAACGGCGGTTGGAAGATGCCGAGAATTATTGGTTGGAGTAAGGCTGACGTTCAGAAGCTCTGTGAAATGACTGGGATGAAATTGCAGTCAACTGGAACGGGCTACGCCAACAGCCAAAGTATTAATTTCTCTCAATCGATTAATGGAAAAGAAACACTAAAAGTAAATTTTGAATAGGTTAAGGATGGGTTAACGGGATAATGATTAATTGGGCGATACCTTTATTAAGTGGATTTATAATTACGGCTTTGTTTATGCCAAGCCTAATCAAGTACTTTAGAAGCAAGCATGAGGGTCAGATGATTCGAGAAGAAGGTCCGACTTGGCATGAGAAGAAGTCGGGAACTCCCACCATGGGCGGTATCCTGTTTATCATTGCGACCGTTTTAACTGATTTGATATTTGGCTGGATCCAACACATTTTAAATCCGACTCTGTTAATCTTACTGTTTGTTTTGATTGCCTATGGATTAATTGGTATGTGGGACGACAGCATTAAGTTGTTCAAGCGTCAGAATGAAGGCTTGAAAGCTTGGCAGAAATTTTTGGGTCAAATCGTGGCCGCGATTGTCTTTTCGTTGGTTTATCTTCATGAAGGTTTTCCAATGGCTTTCAAAATTCCGTTTGCCCACGATTTAAGTGTGTCATACTGGTACATTCTGTTCATTGTTTTTTGGTTGGTTGGCTTTTCAAATGCTGTCAACCTGACCGACGGCTTGGATGGGTTAGTTGCTGGTCTCGGCATCATTTCGTTTGGGGCTTATGGCATCATTGCATTGTACCAGCACCAAATGCAAGTCGCTGTCTTCTGTTTCACCATTGTCGGTGGCCTGTTAGGCTTCTTTATCTTTAATCACAAACCGGCAAAGATTTTCATGGGGGATATGGGTTCCTTGGCACTTGGGGCTGCACTTGCCTGCGTGTCGATCTTGGTTCACCATGAATTCTCATTGCTCATTATCGGAATCATTTATGTAGGTGAGACAGCCAGCGTTATGATTCAAGTGGCCTCTTTCAAGCTCACCGGCAAACGGGTTTTCAAGATGACACCGATTCATCATCATTTTGAAATGCTCGGCTGGAATGAGTGGAAGATCGACATTGTGTTTTGGTCGATTGCCTTGATTGCAGCAGCTGCAAGTATCATAACGATTGTTTAAAGGTTGGAGCAAAACGGCTGTTTTGTATCCAGCCTCTTTGACTATACTGAAATAACTTTGAATGAGGGAATTGACGATGAAATCTATTGATGATTATAAAAATAAAAAAGTATTAGTATTGGGTGCCGGTAAAAGTGGCACTCACGCAGCAGAAACCATGCAGGAACTCGGGGCAACAGTGACGCTGAGCGACTCTAAGCCAGCCAGCGAGTTGCCCGAAGTTAAAGAGCTCAATGACCGTGGGATTGAAACGCTCACTGGTGAACAGCCCGCAGATATTTTGGATCGTGGCTTTGATCTGATGGTTAAGAATCCGGGAATCCCTTATGACAACCCGGTTGTAAACTCGGCCGTTAATCACCATTTACCAATCATCACTGAAGTTGAGTTGGCCGCCCAGATTACCGATGCCGAAATTGTGGGGGTTACCGGAAGTAATGGTAAAACGACGACGGTGACGATGATTACCAAGATTTTGAATGAAGAACGGCAAAAAGGCCAAGCCTACGCTGCTGGGAATATTGGCATTTCCGCGACTGAGACCGCTAAAAAGGCAACTGCCGATGACACAATTGTGATGGAATTGTCCAGCTTTATGTTGCTGGGAATTAAAAATCTCCACCCCCACGTTGCCGTTTTGACCAATATTTTTTCTAATCACTTGGATTACCATAAGACCCGGGAAAATTACGTGAATGCCAAGATGCGGATCACGATGAATCAGACCCCGGAAGATTTCTTCGTGGTAAATTTTGATTCTGACGAGTGGCGCCAATTAAGCCATCGCAGTCAAGCCAAGGTGGTTCCGTTTGCCCGAACCAGCGAAATTGATCATGGGGCATACGAAAAGAACGGTAAGCTGTATTACAACGACGAATTCATTATGAATGCTGACGACATCAAAGTTCCCGGCAAACAAAATGTTGAAAATGCGCTGGCTGCTATTGCCACCGCCAAAGTGTTGGGTAAATCAAATTTGGCAATTACCAATGTTTTGGAAACATTTACTGGGGTTCGCCATCGCTGCCAATTTGTTCTTGAAGCGAATGGTCGCCGCTTTTACAACGATTCCAAGGCAACTGATATTGAGGCAACCCAAATGGCCCTTGAAGGCTTTGATAAGCCAGTTGTCTTACTCGCCGGTGGGTTGGATCGAGGCTATACCTTTGATAAGTTAATCCCTCAATTTAAAGAACATGTCAAAGCCGCTGTTTTATTTGGTGAGACTGCTGATTTACTGGAAGATTCACTTCAAAAAGCTGGAGTTGAACATATTCAAAAGGTAGATAACCTTGACGAAGCCGTTCCAGCAGCCTATGCGGACAGTGATGAGGGCGATATTGTTTTGCTATCGCCAGCCAATGCCAGTTGGGATCAGTTCAAGACCTTTGAACAACGAGGCGATCAATTTATCAAAGATGTTGAGAAGTTGACGCACAAGCAGGAGGAACATTAATGCGATTAATCATTTCTGGTGGCGGAACTGGCGGCCATATTTATCCAGCCCTTGCGATCATCGAGGACCTAATGAAACAGGAGCCTGATTCAGAAGTCCTTTATGTTGGTTCCAGACGGGGCCTCGAAAGTTCGATTGTGCCTAAACAGGGCATTAAGTTTGTCGAATTGGAGATTCAAGGATTTAAGCGATCCCTTTCGCTTGAGAATTTTAAAACAGTCGCTCTTTTTCTAAAAAGTGTTCATACCTCTAAAAAAATCATTAAAGATTTTAAACCTGATGTGGTGATCGGCACTGGCGGCTACGTTTCCGGGGCAGTGGTTTATGCAGCTGCCAAAGCCCATATTCCAACGATCATTCATGAGCAAAATAGTGCTGTTGGCCTCACCAACAAGTTTTTAAGCCGTTACGTTGATAAAATTGCGATCGGGTTCCATGAAGCAGCTGATCAATTTCCAAAAGAGAAAGTGGTCTTTGCCGGCAATCCTCGCGCTCAACAAGTTGCTAATATGCACAGTGATTTTAAATGGTCTGAAATTGGCATGCAAGACGACGTGCCAACCGTCCTCATTTTTGGTGGCAGCCAGGGTGCTCCGGCAATTAACAATGCAGTAATCGAAGCCGTCAGTGACTTTAACAAGCGCAGCTATCAAGTTGTGTTTGTCACTGGCCAGAAACGCTATGATTCTGTTATCGAGCAGCTCGACAAAGTCCGAATCAGCGATAATATCAAAATTCTGCCTTACATAGATAATATGCCCAAGGTGTTGCCCCGGGTGTCCTTAATTGTGGGGCGTTCAGGGGCAACCAGCATTGCTGAAATCACGGCCCTGGGGATCCCAGCTGTCTTGATTCCCAGCCCATATGTGACTGCCGATCACCAAACAAAGAATACCATGAGCCTGGTTAATCGCGGGGCCGCATTGATGATTAAGCAGGATGAATTAAATGGTCAAAGTTTAGTTAAATCTGTTGATCAATTGATGCATGATTCAGCGGAACGTGAGAAAATGTCAGTTAATTCAAAGAAATTGGGAGTCGTTGATTCGGCTGACAAGATTTTAAATCTCGCAAGATCCATTAGTCGTTAATAAGTTGCTGGGGGTAGATATCGGTGGGCCAGAGAAATGACATTCCAGAATCTGAAAAGGGGCTTTTTCACCACTACCAGATTCGAAATTTGAAAAAGATGTGGCCGTTAATTATATTAACGATCATCATCATTGGGTGTATGGCATTCCTGATATCGCCATACAGCAAAGTAAAGTCCGTTGATATTTCTGGCAATGAGATTATCAGTGTGAAGCAGATTAAGCATTATTCGCCAGTCAAGAAGGGCACCTCATTATTTTCTGTTTGGGGAAAGCAGAAGAAGTTGGCTAAACGCTTGAAGCAGCGCAGTCAAAGGATGCAATCCGTGAAGGTCAAACTCGTTAATTTCAATCAAGTTAAAATTAAGGTTGAAGAGTATCCCACAATCGGGTATCTTTATGATCACAGAGGGTATGAACCAATCCTTCAAAGTGGTGTCATCATCAAGACCAAAGTGTTGAATCCGCGCGATGGGTTCCCGGTACTGAAGAAGTTTCATGATCCTAAGAAACTTAAGCGAACCATCAAGCAGTATCGGCGGATTAATCCACCAGTTAGGGCCGTGATTAACACGATCAGTTATTCACCAACGAAAAGCAATCCGGACCGGATCTTTTTGCAAATGACGGATGGTAACAAAGTGTATGCTTCCATTAGTAGTTTTGGTGACAAAATGGACTATTATCCAAGCATTAATTCAAAGCTCAAGGTTAAGAGTATTATCAATATGGAAGTTGGTGCGTATTCATATCCAATTACAAAAAAACAATCGGCTGTGAATACAAATGTGGCGCAGGGTTATTAGGGTCAATTAATCTTTTTCCATGGTTATGATTGTGTTAAACTTATGTTATGTTCAGAAAATATTCTAGATGTGGAGGTTCCTTACATATATGGATAATTCGGGTTTATATGTGGGACTTGATATAGGAACTACCTCAATAAAGGTAATTGTTGCAGAAAAAGTCAAAGGGCAATTGAACGTTATTGGTGTGGGGAATCAGCCTTCTAACGGATTGAGCCGTGGTGTGATCGTTGATATTGATCAGGCTGCTGAAGCAATCAGAAGTGCTGTAAATCAAGCTCAAGAAAAAGCAAGTATTGAAATTAAAGACGTTATTGTCAGTGTTCCAGCCAACATGCTCAAGATCGAACCATGTAATGGGTTAATCACCCTTGATGATCAATCACGAGAGATTACTGAAGAAGACGTGAGAAATGTGGCGGCTTCTGCCTTGGGTACCAGTCTACCTACGGAACGGGAAATTATTGACATCCAACCAGAAGAATTCATTGTCGATGGATTCGATGGCATTAAAGATCCACGGGGAATGGTTGGCGTCCGGCTCGAAATGCGCGGGAAGCTGATCAGTGGATCTAAAGGAATTATGCACAATTTGCAAAAAGCGGTTGAAAAGGCCGGCTTAAATATTATGTCCACTGTATTAACACCCTTGGCCGAGAGCCACGAGTTGTTGAATGATGGTGAACAGGACTTTGGGACAATTATTGTCGATCTCGGTGGCGGCCAGACAACTGCTTCTGTCATCCACGATCACCAACTGAAGTACGCCACAACCGATCCTGAGGGTGGTGCCTATATTACCAAAGACATTTCAATTGTTCTCAACACATCGATGAATAGTGCTGAAAAGATTAAACGAGACTACGGTTATGCGGATTCATTACAAGCGTCTGCCGATAATGAATTTCCAGTCGAAGTTGTTGGCCAATCTGAGCCAACCTACATTGACGAACGATATCTGGCTGAGATCATTGAAGCACGGTTAAGTCAGATCTTTGATAGAATTAAGGACCATCTCAATCAGATTCAGGCATTGGATTTACCAGGGGGCATTGTTCTGACAGGTGGTGTGGCTGCTCTTCCAGGAATTGCCGAATTAGCCGCTGACCAGTTCAATACGAACGTCAGGGTCTATATTCCTGATCAAATGGGATTGCGACATCCATCGTTTACCGCCGCATTATCACTGGTGTCATATTTTGCTGATTTACCTGACGTCGATATGATTGTTAGGTCAGCCGTTGGTGCCACGTTAACCAAGGTTCCAAAGCTATCCAGTTCTCAAGATGTCCAAGTCCCTGTGTCTGAGAAATCAGCAAAGCCCAAACGACAAACACAGAAGAAAAAACGTGGCGAAGGAATCAAGAATTTCTTTAGCGATTTCTTTGATTAATAAGGCACTTTACGGAGGTAAAAATAATTATGGAGTACTCATTAGATTCCACCGATAGTCACGGTGCAAATATTAAAGTTATCGGAGTCGGCGGCGGCGGAAGCAATGCCGTGAACACGATGATTAATGCAGATGTTAAGGGTGTTGAGTTCATTGTTGCCAACACCGATGTTCAAGCTTTAGCAACTTCTAAAGCAGAAACCAGAATCCAACTTGGCCCGAAATTGACCCGCGGACTTGGTGCAGGTTCCAACCCTGACGTTGGGGCTAAAGCCGCCGAAGAAAGTGAAGAAGCCATTACTGAAGCCCTTGAAGGCGCAGACATGGTCTTCGTAACTGCCGGAATGGGTGGTGGTACTGGTAACGGTGCTGCTCCAATTGTTGCTAAGATCGCCAAAGACCAAGGCGCGTTGACGGTTGGCGTTGTAACCAAACCGTTTAGCTTTGAAGGCCCTCGCCGAGTTAAATACGCAGATCAGGGGGTAGCTCAACTCAAGGAAAATGTTGATACGTTAATTGTCATCTCTAATAATCAGTTGCTTGAAATGGTTGATAAAAAGACGCCAATGATGGATGCCTTCAAGGAAGCAGATAACGTGCTTCGCCAAGGTGTTCAAGGTATCTCAGACCTCATTACCAGCCCAGGTTATGTCAACTTGGATTTTGCCGATGTTAAGACCACTATGCAAGATCAAGGTTCAGCTTTGATGGGAGTTGGTACTGCCAACGGCGAAAACCGGACGGCAGAAGCAACCAAAAAGGCAATTTCTTCACCGTTGTTGGAAGTTTCAATTGATGGTGCAGAACAGGTCTTACTTAACATTACCGGTGGTCCAGATTTGTCATTGTTTGAAGCCCAAGACGCTTCAGACATTGTTTCACAGGCAGCTACCAGTGATGTCAACATCATCTTCGGGACTTCAATTGACGAATCCTTGGGTGATGAAGTTCGGGTTACAGTAATTGCAACTGGAATCGACAAGAAGCGGGCTGACGAGGGCCGATTAGCTTCAAGAAGAACTCGAACTGCTCGACCACAAACCAACAACGTTGCTCGTCCTCACGCAATTGATCGTAATAAATCAAACGCAGATAGCAACAAATCCAAATCGACATCTCAAAATGATCCATTGGGCAATTGGGATATTAGGAAACAACCAGCTGCTGCCCGTCCTTCGGTTAATGAAGATGATGAGTTCAGTGATGTTGAAAAGAAGGATTTTGACCCATTTCAACCTGATGTAAGTTCTGATGATGCCACTCAACAAGATCAATCTGATGATTCTCAAGACGATATTCCACCGTTCTTTAAACACCGTCGTCGTGACAAATAGTTCTGTGTGACCGGTATTTATCGAATTGGTGAATACGAAAGGAAACAACATGCCACAAAAATTTAATTTAGCTAATTTTTTCGGGATGGACACGGATGCAGATCAGCCAAATACTGATAACGAAAAGTCAACAGATAACGTGGTTCTCATGAATAGACAAAACATTGATCCTAGTAAAATAATTGTTTTTGAGCCAATTAACTACACAGATGTGGATACAATTGCTCAAAAGCTTTTGGAAGATAGCGCAGTTATCATTAAGTTAAACAAACTGGATGTGAATTCTTCTGCCAGAATGGTCGACTTTTTGAATGGGGTTTTGTTTGCAATTCATGGTTCCATCAACCGGTTGGACAAAGATATTTTCTTGTGTTCACCAAAAAAGTTCCAAGTAACTAAGTAAGGATTTCACTTTAAAAGAATAAGGAGCGATCGATTGGCAACTTTTGTTTTTTACGCAGTTGAGATAATCAACAAGCTGATCAGTGCTTACATGCTGGCAATTGTTGTTTATGCTTTGATGAGTTGGTTTCCGAACTCGTATGGAACCGCAATTGGAAGATTTTTAGCGCGAATTGTTGAACCGTTTGAACGGCTATTCAATTTTGCAACGATTGGGATGATTAGCCTGGCACCGCTGGTTGCATTGGCGGTACTCACGTTTGTTCAGTATGGGGTGACATACGTAGGTAATTTACTGATTGGTTTCTTTTACTAGTATGAAGAGGGGTATTACCGTGGTGGATTCTAACGTTTCACAACACTACCGACCAGACGAGCTTCCATTTCTTGAGTCAATCGATAGCTTGAGCGGAAGAGTTGAAAATGAATATCGGCCGATCCTGACTAATTTTTTAAATCCAAGGCAGCTTTATATTCTTGAAACGATTGTTAATCGATACGATGGGATTACATTTAAGACGTTTGGCGGCTTTGCAGAAGCTGAAATGAAGCGGGCGATTGCGTTTCCAGAGTATTTTACCCCGACCGATGGTGATTTTAATATCACCGCATTTCAAATCGACTATCCAAGCAAGTTTGCCACGTTGTCACACGGTCAAATTCTTGGCTCCATCATGGGAGCTGGAATTGATCGGGATGTGATTGGTGATATCATCACAGATGGCCTTAACTGGCAATTTATGTGTGAATCCGAAATGGCTGACTATGTTCATGCTCAGGTTGATAAGATTGGCAAGATTAAGGTCAAACTTAAGGAAATTGATCCTGAACAAATCATTCATCCAACTGATGAAAGTGAAGAAGTTACGACCACCGTTTCTTCACGGCGGGTTGATACCCTCGTCAGTGACGGCTTTCATATTTCCCGGCATCATGCCAAAGAGTTGGTTGATGGCGGGCAAGTTCGAATTAACTGGGTAACTTCTGATCGGCCGGACTTGGAACTGTCAATTAAGGACATTGTATCGGTCCGCGGATTTGGCCGGATTGTGATCAAGGATATTTTAGGAATGACCAAAAAGGATAAAATTCGAATTGTTATTGATGTATACAATCGAAATAAATAGGAGGGGTTGATTCACCATGGTATTAAGTCCACAAGACATTCACAACAAAGAATTTTCGACCAAATTAAGAGGTTACAATATTGATGAGGTTAATGATTTCTTAGACCAAATCATTAAAGATTACCAAATTGTCCTTCAAGAGAATAAGGATCTCTCATCGAAACTTGACGAGTCCAAGGACAAATTATCCTATTTCAATGATTTGAAAGATTCTTTAAACCAATCAATTTTGGTTGCCCAAGAGGCTGCTGATAAGGTTAAGACCAACTCTAAGAAGGAAGCCGAAATTACCAACCGGGAAGCCCAAAAGAAAGCTGACGACATTTTGAATGCCGCTGACGAAAAGGCTAATAATATTCTGGAAGAAGCTTCCAAGCGAGCTAAGAAGTTGGCTATCGAGACTGATGACTTACGGAAGAATACCAGAGTTTTCCGCCAACGGCTCCAAGTGATGTTGGAAAGTCAGCTTGAAGTGATCAAGGGATCAGATTGGGATCATCTGGTTGAAGAAACCCCAACGACGACTTATGAGGACATCGAAAAAGTTGTTGGCAGCCTTGACAACCACACAAATTCAGGGTTAAAATCAGAAACCAAACAGGATAATGATGCGGACACGGTGGTAGATGCAACAACGACCGAGGATCCAAGCAAAACGGTTGTGTATTACCCCAACGACGCAAAGTAAATATTTTGAATCGATTAGAGACCAGAAAGTTTATTGGTTGACACGTAAGCGAGCTAAAGATGGTGAAAGTTTAGCAGTCAACAATCAATGAATAGATCAGCTCTAGTACATAAATCGATTGCTTTTAGAGAGAATTGCAAAATTCTAAATTTGGGTGGTACCACGAAGAGTCTTCGTCCCTAGCGGCGAGGGCTCTTTTTGTTAGAGTGCGAAAAGCAACGGGTTGACGCGTTTACCTGGGAACTTCTCATTGAAATCCTGGGTTTGGATTTTAATGAGAAGTTCCCAGGTAGTTAGCGTCAGTTGCTCTGAGCACGTTTCCACTAGGTGGCCGAGAATAGAATCCTGGTTTTGGGATTTATGTTGGCGGTGCTTATGTGGAAACTTGTGCTTGGAGAAGCACGTTTCCACTAGGCAGCCAAAGATTGAAATCCTGGGTTTGGATTTTAATGAGAAGTTCCCAGGTAGTTAGCGGCAGTTGCTCTGAGCACGTTTCCACTAAGTGGCCGAGAATAGAATCCTGGTTTTGGGATTTATGTTGGCGGTGCTTATGTGGAAGCTTGTGCTTGGAGAAGCCCGTTTCCACTAGGCAGCCAAAGGTTAAAATCCTGGGTTTGGATTTTAATGAGAAGTTCCCAGGCAGCTAGCGGCTGAGCATGTTTCCATGACCCAATTCAAGAAAAACCACCGGTCCCATCATTATCCTGAAAACAAACAATTTAAGAAGGGAAGTCAAACAATGCGGGTAAAAGATACATTAAACCTAGGCAAAACAAAGTTCAAAATGCGCGGCAATCTTCCTGTTAAAGAAGTCGACCGACAAAAAGCATGGGACGAAAATCATGTTTATCAACAAAGACAAAAATTAAATGAGGGCAAACCAACCTTTGTCCTCCACGATGGCCCTCCATATGCCAATGGTGATATCCATATGGGTCACGCGATGAATAAAATTTCAAAGGATATTATCGTTCGATACAAGTCAATGAGTGGTTATCGGGCACCTTACGTTCCCGGTTGGGACACTCATGGATTACCAATTGAACAAAAATTAACCCAAGCTGGTTATGATCGTAAGAAAATGTCCACTAACGATTTCCGAAAGCTCTGTCGTGAGTATGCCTTGAAGCAAGTTGAACGTCAAAAGGCAGAATTCAAACGACTGGGAGTTGCCGGTGATTGGGATAATCCTTATTTGACTTTGAAACCTGAATTCGAAGCTCAAGAAATTCGGGTGTTTGGCGCATTTGCAAAACGTGGGTTGATTTACAAGGGTAAGAAGCCCGTTTACTGGTCATGGTCGTCAGAATCTGCTCTTGCCGAAGCCGAAGTTGAATATCACGATATTACTTCCCCAACTGCCTTTTATGGCGAAAAAGTTGTTGATGGAAAAGGCGTCTTAAATAATGACACAACATTCATGGTTGTCTGGACAACGACGCCATGGACGATTCCAGCTTCTGAAGGAATTACCGTTGATGCTGGATTTGACTATTCAGTTGTTCAACCAGAGGGTGATGACCGTCACTTTGTGATTGCCAGTGAATTGGTCAACAAGGTTTCTGAATTGGTTGGCTGGAAGAATGTTAAGACTCTCAAAACGGTTAAAGGCCAAGAGCTTGAGGGCGTTCTTGCAGAACACCCATTTGATCATAGTCGAAAATTATTGACGATGTTAGGCGACTTCGTTGATTTGGAAGAAGGTACTGGATTAGTCCATACCGCTCCTGGATATGGTGAAGATGACTTTAACATTGGCCGCAAATATGGGCTTGATATTTTTGCGCCAGTTGATGATAAAGGGTATTTGACTGAAGAATCCGGTAAAGACTTTGCTGGGGTCTTCTATGATGACGCCAACAAGATTGCCTTGGATAAATTAAAAGAGGCTAATTTGTTACTCCGATACATGCCGTTGAAGCATAGCTACCCATTTGACTGGCGAACCAAGAAGCCGATCATCTTCCGGGCAACGCCTCAGTGGTTCGCCTCAGTTGATAAGATCAAAGACGATATTTTGAAATCGCTTGACGACGTTCAATTCTTCCCTGATTGGGGGAAAGTTCGCCTCGCCAACATGATCAAGAACCGGGGCGACTGGGTTATCTCCAGACAACGGGTTTGGGGTGTGCCGCTACCAATCTTCTATGGTGAAGACGGTGAAGCGATTATCACTGAAGAAACCATCAACCACGTTGCAGATTTGTTCGAGAAGCACGGTTCAGACATTTGGTTCGAAAAGGATGCCAAAGACTTATTACCAGCCGGCTTTAAGAGCGAGCATTCACCAAATGGCAAGTTTACCAAAGAAAACGACATTATGGATGTGTGGTTTGATTCAGGTTCATCTCATCAGGGGGTTCTTGAGGAAAGAGACGATTTAACTTATCCTGCTGATATGTACTTGGAAGGCTCCGACCAATATCGTGGCTGGTTCAATTCAAGCCTGATTACCAGTGTTGCTGTTTCGAACAAAGCACCGTATAAACAAGTCTTATCACAAGGATTCACCCTTGATGGTCAAGGCCACAAAATGAGTAAATCACTTGGAAACACAATTGCGCCAATTGACGTGATTAAGAAGATGGGAGCAGAAATTGTCCGTCTCTGGGTTACATCAGTTGATACTTCCGCTGATGTTCGCGTAAGTACTGAAAACTTCGTGAAGGTTTCAGATTCGTATAAGAAGATCCGCAACACGATGCGTTACTTACTTGCCAACGTTTCCGACTTTGATCCAAAGAAGGATGCTGTGCCATTTGATCAATTGGAAACTCAAGATCAATACATGATGATTCTATTGAACAAGTTCTTGGGAGAAGCTCGTGATTGTTACGAAAAGTACGACTTCTTGGATTTGAACAAGAAATTAATTAGTTTCATCTCAACTGATTTGTCGGCATTCTATCTGGATGTTGCCAAGGATATTGTGTATATTGATCGCAAGGATGGCCACAAGCGTCGTTCAATGCAAACAGTAATGTATGACGCAGCTGTGACCTTAACTAAGTTAATGACCCCAGTGTTACCTCATACGACCGAGGAAATCTGGCCATTCTTGAAGGAACCCGAAGAATTCGTTCAGCTGACGGACATTCCAGAACCACAACACTTTGACAATGATGCAACAATCTTGGCAAACTGGAACAAGTTCATGACTTACCGAAACGATGTCTTGAAGGTGCTTGAAGAAGCTCGGGACGCCAAGCAGATTGGTAAATCCTCAGAAGCCAAATTGACGATTTATGCCACGTCAGAGGTTGCTGATTTGTTTGAAAGCCTCCACACCGATTTGGCAACTGTCCTGATGGTTTCTCAGTTGGAAGTTACCGACTTCACTGACGCGCCAGGTAACAGCACGAAGTTTGACAGTGACGGCCTGGCATTGTTAGTTGAAAAGGCCGATGGTCAAGTTTGTGAACGTTGTCGGTTGACGAAAACCGATGTTGGTGCTGATAGCGACTACCCAACATTCTGTCAATCATGTGCGGAAATTGTCCGTAGTGAATTCCCTGAAACCGCTACTGAAGGTTTTACAGACAAGAAAGATTAAGATAGTTTAGAATTCAGCAGAACTTTTTGAAATTCTATTTTATATTTAATCGTTAAACAGTAAAATGAAGCTAGTGACAATTAATTTTGTGCTAGCTTTATTTTTTTCGGTGAATAGTAATCGGAATCTAAGTACTGTGTGGCGGGATTCTGAGTTTGAGCTTTTATCCCGAGGTTGTGTGTCAGCAGGCGATAAGATAAATGGTTTGATGCGTCGGTTAAATGCTCACCGAAGCAGTTTCTACAATTGAACAAGAAAATAGAAGTTAGCGCTTTTCAAGTGCGATTAACGTTTCACGAGGAGGAACCATTTTGTTAAAAGGAAAAATTAAAACTTACAGTCCAAGGAATGCGTTTGGCTTCATTACCCAAGATGATGGCGACGACCTGTTCTTCTTTAAAAATGCTTTTCCAGAAGATCAGTATGGGACCATTCAGGTGGGCGCCAGAGTGACCTATGTCGTAGTTGAAGGTCAAAAGGGGCCCCAGGCTGCTAAGGCTCACGTGGTTGACTGAGTGCCACAATTGCATTAGCTGGCAAATCTTTGTAGAATAAGATCATTAAACAAAATAAGGTGATTTTTTGAATTTTGTAGAACACGTCATTGGATCAGAAAAAATCTATGATGGGGCAATTATTAATGTTGAAAAACAAACTGTTCGTCTGCCAAATGGTGAGCAAGCCTTTCGCGAAGTGGTTCATCATTCGGGAGCAGTCGGTGTTTTAGCATTGACCCACGACAATCAAATGATTCTCGAAAAGCAGTGGCGGGCCCCAATCGGCAAGACCACCATTGAAATTCCGGCGGGCAAAGTGGATAGCCGCGACACTAATTTTCATCATGCGGTGATTCGTGAACTCAACGAAGAGATTCGCTACGTGCCTCGAACAGTTAAACGACTGGCCGGTTTCTATTCATCGGTTGGCTTTTGTGACGAATATATGCAACTGTATTTAGCCGAAGATCTCCAACCAGTTGAAGACGAACTGCCTCGTGACAAGGGTGAATTCCTGGAGATTATCAAGAAGCCCCTTCCAGAAGCTGTTGAAATGGTTGCCAATGGTGAAATTGAAGACGCAAAAACGATCATGGCAATCCAGCACTGGCAGCTCATGCAAAAGTAGGTGACCACTTAATTGGCAATTGACGATCATAAAAAAGAGTCAGAACCACTCACTCGAGAACAATACAGAAAATTACGGCAGCAACAAGATGACGACTTCAAGCAACGTGACAAGCGCCGAGTGCAGGTCGAGCGCCAATACGCCCGCGAGCATAATCAAGAGGCGCCAGACGATCGTGCCCCAGAGGCTGCAACATCAACTGAAGCTGCCGATGACTTTAAAACATTCAGATGGAGAAAGATCAATCGACGATTAAATTGGACAATTTCAGTGCTGCTGTTCTTAATCCTGATCGTCTATTTAGTCTTGTTTTTCATTAATTAAGGAGAATTCATATGGCTTACGGAATTATATGTGCAATGGACGAGGAATTGGCAATCTTAAAGGATGCCCTCGACAACGGAACAACTGAACATTATGGTCATGCTGACTTTTTCATCGGCCAAATTCATCATCAAAAAATGGTCATCGTTAAATCTGGAATTGGTAAAGTCCAAGCAGGAATTACCGCTGCCATCCTGATTAATCATTTTAACGTTGACAGTTTGATCAACTCAGGTTCAGCAGGTGGAATTGGTGATGGCCTTTCAATTGGGGACGTCGTGGTTTCATCTGAAACGGCTTATCACGATGTAGATGTGACGGCTGCCGGCTACAAAATGGGTCAACTGCCTAATTTTCCGGCCCGTTTCCCGGCTGATCAACAGCTTGAAGATAAGATCTTGAAGGCCGCTAAAGAAAGTGGTGTGGTTGCCCATCGCGGCCTCGTTGTTTCGGGCGATCAATTTGTGGCCGATCCAAAAGTAATTGCCACAATCAAGCAAAACTTTCCGGATGCCCTCTGTTCCGAAATGGAAGGCGCCGCAGTCGGCCAGGTAGCCTACGAAAACAAGGTGCCTTATGTCGTCATTCGGGCGATGTCTGATGTTGGTGATGAGAACGCCAATGTTAATTTCGACCAATTTATTGTGAGTGCCGGCAAAAAGTCTGGGCAAATGTTAATTGATTTCTTCAAGAACGAGTTATTAAAGGAGTGAAAGCTTTGGACGAGATTTATTTGGACAATGCCGCAACCACACCGGTTTCCGAAGAAGTATATGCGGAGCTGATGGATAAGTATAAAAATGTTTATGGGAACGCCTCAACGTTGTATGGCTTGGGACGTCAAGCACGGGCAGTTATGGAACATGCCCGAGAGATCATCGCTAAGAGCATCAATGCGGATGCTGATGACATTATTTTTACCAGTGGCGGTTCAGAAAGCGACAACACGGCGATTATGCAAACGGCGATTGCCCGTCAGTCACTTGGCAAGCATATCATCACAACCGCAATTGAACACGAGGCTGTTTTAAAGACCTGTGAGGCCCTCGAAAAGATGGGCTTCAAGATTACCTATTTACCCGTCGATGAGCACGGAAACATCTCTTTAGACGACTTTAAGGCCGCATTGGATGACCAGACGATTCTCGTTTCCATCATGATGGGCAATAATGAAGTCGGTTCGGTCATGCCCATTCATGAGATTGGGGAAATCTTGAAGGATCACCAAGCTTGGTTCCATACAGATGCCGTTCAGGCTTATGGCTTACTGAATATTGACGTTAACCGTGACCACATTGATATGTTGTCAACGTCAGCTCATAAAATCAACGGGCCCAAAATGATTGGTTTTCTTTACAAGCGCAATGGGATTAACTTCCCAAGCTTTGTGAAGGGTGGCGATCAAGAGGAGAAACGGCGAGCAGGAACTGAAAACGTTCCCGCCATTGCTGGGTTTGGTAAAGCGGTTGAGACAATTACCGAAGCTGAAAAGGCTCACCGACAAGCAAAGTATTTCAAATTCAAGCAATATATTGCGGCTAAATTAACTGAAAATGGGGTTGAATTTGAAGTCAATGGGGACATTGATGAACATAATTTGAACCATGTCTTTAATATTTGGCTTAAAGGGATTTCAACCTACGTGATGCAAACCAACTTGGATCTTGCTGGAATTGCTGTGTCTGGCGGGTCGGCCTGCACAGCTGGCAGTATCGAGCCATCCCATGTGCTGGTTGCGATGTATGGCAAGGATAGCCCTCGAATTAGCGAGTCAATTCGAATTAGTTTTGGCCGCTACACCACCACTGAAGATCTAGATAAATTAGTCGATGCAATTACTAAAATTTCTAATCGAGTTAAGGGGGTGAAGCTATAATGGCATTTTCAAAGACTGCGCAAGCAAACGGTGATCAACAAACTTACCAGATTAGCGAGGGGATTAAGCGGTATACCCTTAAAGATTTAGGCTTTATTGAAACCAAAGCCGGCAATTTCTCGCTAGATCGCTCATTAGATCCAAATTCTCCATATAACGCCGGCTACAAGTTTAAAATGATGGTTTCTAAAGACTTGGATGGCTTCAGAATGTCCATCACCACTGGCAACGGCCTTAAGAAAGTGAATATCTTTAAGGACGATGCAACTGCGGACAGTGTTGAGCAATATAATTTCATTATTAATAACTTGATTGATCGTGACGTGATTAAACGAGCTGATTAGTTGTGATTTTGGAGAGATTGGGACGAAAGGCGATTTGATCCCAGAATTTAAGTGAAAAAAGTAATGCATTCTGGTTTTTGGAATGCATTACTTTTTTGCTTAAATTCTGGGATCAGCCGTTTGTCGCAAGTTTTATCAATATAAGTGGGAAAAGCCAGGCTGCATTTATAAACAATTTGCCGACTCATGTCTCAGCTTCTTTTTTGGCTTAAATTCTGAGATCAGCCGTTTGTCGCAGCTTTTGTGCACATATTAATGGCAATCCAAATTAATGGTGATCGATTTGAAATTAACATCCCAGCCTCTGTTTGTATTTCAAGAATCAGCAGGCTAACCGCTTATCTCAAGGCGGTTTATTATAAAAAATCCTTAAGCTGCGTCCGTCCGGATGCTTTGTGATGAACAGACGTGGTAAACTGGAATAACTATTTTTGCGGACTGTTTCAACAATTCTGAAGGGATTCGAAATGATTTTAGATATAATTGTGATTTTAATACTGATTAGTGGACTGATTCGTGGTTATAGAATTGGCCTAATCAAACAATCTGTGCAGGCAGGGTCATTGATACTCGCCTTCATCGTCGCGATGTATTATTTTCAGCCATTCGGAAATTTGATGATTAAGTTGCTCAAACAACTCCAGCTTAAGCCTGATATTCAATGGCTATATGTGAGTGATATAATCGCTTTTGTCTTGTTATTTTCGATCACCCAGACAGTGTATACCAGTCTTGGAAAGCATTTAAATGGGGCGACGCGTCTGCCCGGACTCCATCTTGGTGACGAATTGCTTGGCTCGGTGATGGGGCTGCTCACCAGATATCTCGTTACTTTTTTTCTGTTAAATATTTTAATCCTATTTCCGATGTCTTGGCTGCAAGATCAATATCATGAGTCAACCATTTCCCAAACGATCGTTAAAAAGACGCCAATCATTTCTGAATGGCAGTCGCGGCATTTGATCACTCACAGTCCTGCAAAGCAGAAATCAGAGTTGGGGGTGATCAGCAATGAAATGGCTAAATAGGCTAGTGGCGGTCATTATTGTTGGGTTGACGGTTAATGTGTTTATTCAACCTGGATCAATGAAAACAATTGGCCGACAAATTAACAATGCCGTGGATATGCCGGCGATGTTGATCAGTCGGATTCAAAAGACAGCCACTTTGACCCAATCCACTCAGTCAACGACTTCTAAAGCTGATGAAACTCCGATTGAGAGCATTGTTCAAGAACGGCAGCTTTCTAATCATTACGAGTACCGGTTTGCAGCCGGGGTTCCTGCCAAAGCCAGGGCCGTCTTTTTAGAGGCGGTTCACAAATATAACCAGACGGGAATTGTGCGAATCACACCATTTTCAGACAAAAATAGTACCCAAGCCAATATCATGACTTTTTACGTTTACCGAAAACGGGTTTCGGTCCAAAGCAGTTCGGTGGAATTAGGACTTGGCGGACCGAAGATTTATCCGTTGCTGGGTGAGCACAACGATGATTTGAATCGAGGAAAGGCCGGTCTCAATATTGAGTATCCGCAATCCAGCCTTCAACTTTCTGTTGCCATGCACGAAATCGGTCATGTGTTAGGATTGGATCATAGCATGAAACGCAGCTCGATTATGTTCCCCATTGATCAGGGAAAAACAACCTTATCAGCCGACGATTTGGCGGCTTTGAAAGCTATTTACAAAAAATAAGATCTTACAATTCACCGTTAGTTTCCTCTTTTGAGTAGAAAAAGGAAATTGACGGTGTTTTTAGGCTATTCTCATCATTGAAATCAAATTCTGTATTGACACACCTTTTTAAAAGCGATAAATTAGATATTAATTAAGAAATGATGATAAACGCATAAGTGACGATCACATGAATTACCTTCAGTAAAGCGCAATTCAGAACCTGATTTCTTACATATTTGATACGGAGAAACCATACTTAGCAACTCGTTTATCACCTACTTAATAATATTTTAAGGAGGATCCTGATACATGGCAAAACAAGATGTTAAAGACCTTGATTGGAAAAATTTAGGATTTGAATACAGAGATTTACCTTACAGTTACAATGAAGAATTTAAAGATGGCAAATGGCAAAATGGTGGCTTGACCACCAAGTCAACCTTGACCTTGTCAGAAGGTGCCGAAGAATTGCATTACGGCCAAGAAGTCTTTGAAGGAATGAAGGCTTATCGGACCAAAGATGGCAGTATTAACTTATTCCGCCCTGACATGAATGCCAAGCGATTAAATAATTCTGCCAAGCGATTAGTGATGCAGACTTATCCTGAAGACAAATACGTTGCGGCCGTTAAAGAAGTCGTTAAAGCAAACCAAGAATTCGTGCCACCTTATGGATCTGGCGGTTCACTTTACATTCGTCCATTTATGATTGGAACTGAGCCAGTTGTTGGGGTTGCGCCATCAAGCACCTATACATTCCATATCTATGCCACCCCAGTTGGTGCCTATATCAAAGGATTACATCCAATGCCATATATGGTCAGCCAGTACGACCGGGCCGCTTATGCTGGAACTGGTCAAGCCAAGACTGCTGGTAACTATGCTGGTAGTTTGTTACCAGGTAAGGAAGCCAAAGATGCTGGTTTCGCTGGTGAATTATATTTGGACCCACGTGAGCACAAGTATATTGATGAATTTGGCGGTGCCAACTTCTACGCAATTGGTAAAGACGGCAAATTCTACACGCCAAAATCAGATTCAATTCTGCCTTCGATCACGAAGAAATCAGTTTTAACCATCGCCAAAGACTTAGGCTTGGATCCAACTGAAACGCACATTGACGTTAATGATCTTGACGAGTTCACTGAAGCCGGTGCTATGGGAACTGCTGCTGTTATTTCACCAGTTGGTTCATTAACCAACAATGGTAAGAAGCACGTCTTCTACAGTGAAACAGAACCAGGCCCTGTTACTCAGAAGCTTTACGATACCTTGTTTGGCATTCAAGCAGGTGACGTTGAAGATAAGTATGGCTGGGTTGAAAAGGTCGATCTCGACTAAAATAGGTTGAATAAAAAAGGTTGCTTTGTTTAAAATAATCAAAGTGAGCAGAACTGGGATGAAAGCTTTTTTGGTCCCAGATTTAAATGAAAACGGCAGTGCATTTGAACTTGAATGCATTGCCGTTTTCACGTTTATTAAGTTGATATTGAAAAACAACAGAAATATCGATTTCTAACCAAGTGACGGTAGGGAGATTGGCTTACTTTAAACTGACGTATAGCCACCATCTGCTACCAACGTTGAGCCGATGATAAACGATGCGTCATCACTAGCTAAGAAAGCGACCGCCTTGGCAATTTCTTCCGGTTTACCCAATCGGCCAAGTGGATGAAGCTTTTCCAACCGTTCCTTGGCGCCGGGATTGACCTTATCCAGCAATGGGGTATCAATATACCCTGGAGCAATGGCATTGACCCGGATGCCTTCCTTAGCGTAAGTGGCCGCCAAAGTTTGCGTTAAGATCTTAACGCCACCCTTCGCAGCTCCGTACGCCGTAACGTTTGGTAAGGCGACCATACTGTGAATTGAGCTGGAATTAACGATATTGCCACCAGTTCCTTGTTTCAACATTTGCTCGAGTGCATATTTGTCTGACAAGAAGACGCCGGTCAAGTTGATGTCAATGGTTCGCTGCCACTTTGCCAACGGTAGGGCTGTGATGTCGCCATCGTTAGCGATTCCAGCGTTGGCAAACATGATATCGATATGGCCAAACTTTTCAACGGCCTTATTGATCAGGTTCTTAACTTGATCCTCGTTGGTAACGTTGGTTTTAACAAACAAGGCATTGTCGTTTGTATTCAACTCGTTAACAATCTCTTGCCCCTTGTCTGAAAAATCGCCGATAACCACTTTAGCGCCTTCGTTCAAAAATAATTTAGCAGTTTCTAATCCAATTCCTGAAGCACCACCGGTGACGATAGCAACTTTGTTATCAAAACGTGCCATGATGAATCCATCCTTTCAATCATTGAGAAACAAACCAAGCCTAAATACAGCTTCATTGTAACCGTTTACAAAATCATTGACAATTGAAGACACTTGTGGATAAATACACAAAAATAATTTCAGTTGACAGTGTCTGTTAAAACAATTAGAATGTGAAAAATTGGTTAGACCAACTTAATACGGAAGAATTTTTGAGGAGGAACACTCATGGCAAAAGCAAAACCCGCATCAGAAATTGATTGGAACAATCTTGGCTTCGAATATATGGACCTGCCTTATCGATTTATTGCTCATTACAAAGACGGTAAATGGGATGATGGCGAACTCAGTGAAGATGGGACGTTACATATTAGTGAGGGGTCGATTTCCCTTCATTATGGCCAGGCGGATTTCGAGGGCTTGAAGGCTTATCGAACTAAGGATGGCAGTATTCAGCTGTTTCGTCCGGATCAAAATGCCAAACGAATGACCAAGAGTAGTCAACGCTTGTTGATGCCGGCATTCCCAGAGGATCAATTTGTGGATGCTGTTAAACAAGTGGTTAAAGCTAACGCCGATTACGTGCCACCGTACGGCACTGGGGCAACTTTATATTTGCGGCCACTGCTTATTGGGGTTGGCGGCACGATTGGAGTTCATCCGGCTTCTGAGTATATTTTTACCATTTTTGCGATGCCAGTGGGGGCTTACTATAAAGGTGGCTTAAAACCCACTAACTTCACCACTTCCTATTACGATCGGGCGGCTCCTCATGGAACTGGCCAAAGTAAGGTCGGCGGTAACTACGGTGGGAGCTTGTTACCAGGTGACGAGGCTCATAAAGCCGGTTATTCAGATGTCATTTATTTGGATCCGGCAACCCATACCAAGATTGAAGAGGCTGGTTCGGCCAATTTCTTTGGAATTACCAAGGATGGCGAATTTGTGACACCGAAGTCCGATTCGATTTTGCCAAGTATTACCAAATATTCGCTGCTCTGGTTGGCGGAACATCGATTGGGCCTGAAACCCGTTCAAGGCGATGTTTATATTAATGACCTCGATCGGTTTACTGAAGCCGGGGCGATGGGAACCGCTGCTGTCATTGCCCCAATTGGCGGCATCGAATATCAAGACAATCTACATGTCTTTTACAGTGAGACTGAAGTTGGCCCGGTGACCCAGAAGTTGTATAACGAGCTGACTGGCATTCAGTTTGGGGATGTCGAGGCGCCAGCCGGCTGGATTCAAAAGGTTGAATAAATAAGGAACGAGGCTTAAAAATGCTGAAGCGCGAAGGACATTCACATACCGAATTTTGCCCCCATGGAAGTGGCGATGATGTTGAATTGATGATCCAAAAAGCCATCAAGCTTGGCTTTCAAGAATACAGCATTACCGAACATGCGCCCTTGCCCCCAGACTTTTCTGCCCATTATGAAGGGCAAACAACTGGCTTGACGGAGGCATCAATGGCGGCCAGCGATTTGGATGCCTATTTTGCCAAAATGAATCGGATGCGGCAAAAATATGCGGATCAAATTCAGATTCACATTGGTTTTGAAGTGGACTACTTGCCAGAATTCACCGAATGGACCAAAGATTTTCTGAATGAATATGGTCCCCAAACGGATGAGAATCTATTATCGGTCCACTTTTTGAAGGGCAAAAATAATCACTATTGGTGTGTTGATGATACCGTCGCTGATTTTCAAGAGGGGTTGTTAAGTCAGGCAGCCGATTCCCAAGCGCTGTATGTCAGCTATTTTAAGCAAGTCTTAGCTTCGGTGAACGCTGATTTGGGTCAATTTGCCCCTCGGCGGATTGCCCATATGACGTTAATCAAGAAGTTTCAGGATTATTTTGATTTGGACCATTCTTTTTCGGTTCAAAATGAACGGTTGATTAACGGCATTCTCCTTGCAGTCAAGGCACAAGGCCGCCAACTTGATTTAAATGCTGCTGGCCTATACAAGACTTATTGCAATGAACAGTATCCAACTCTGGAAATCATTAAAATGGCTAAATTATTAAAGATTCCATTTGTATATGGTAGCGATGCTCACAGTATTGATGCTGTAGGTCAGGGCTATAATTGCATGGCTTCACTGGTTGATGGCTATCAAGATCTGGCTTGACTTCGATAAAAAGCGTGGTATTATTAGCTAATAATTAGTAAATCTTAATAAAATAAAGTTTTGATTAGAACAAGTAGCCAGTGAAGAATGACAAGAGAATCCCGTTGCTGTGAAGGGATCATTCTGCTGGTGAACACACATCTATGAACTTAACCGGTTGAACCAAGTAGGCCGATTCGCATGTTTAGCGTTATCAGGGTTGCCACAGCTGTTATGAAAATGACGAGTTGTTGGCAACGTAAGGCATTCTATCGTGAGGTAGGTGCGAATTGAGGTGGAACCGCGATTAATCTCGTCCTCGAAGACTTTCTAAAGCTTCGAAGATGTGATCGATCGCGGTTTTTTCATTAAGAAGCGGCCACCCTTCAAGACTTTCAATTTACTAGTTATCGACTCAGACAAAAGCAGGCAAACATTCACAGGAAGTGACAGCATGACAAATAAAAATTTACCAAATGGGACCCGTGACGAATTAGGCACGCAAGCCGAAACCAAAGAGGCCATTGAAAAACGATTGTTTAAAGGATTCCGCCAACGGGGCTTTCGTAAGCTGACGACCCCGGTTCTGGAATATTCAGATGTTTTTAAGCCATTGAATGCTAATAACTATCGACCTTACCAGTTATTGGATGAACAGGGCGAACCGTTAGTACTTCGGCCTGACCTGACTTTGCCGGTTGCCCGGGTAATGAGTACAACCGGCGTGGATTTGCCGGTTAAATGGTATTACGGCGGCGATGTTTTCCGGGTTAAAAAACGGTTATCCGGCAGTTACAATCAATTAACGCAGGCCGGAATTGAAATTGTCGGCTACAAAGGGATTAAGGCAGACTGGGAGTGTTTAGTTGTCGCCTTGGCTGGCTGTCAGGAGATGGGCATTCAAGATTTGACCATTGAACTCAGTCACGCCAAGTTCGTTGATGTCGTCATCCAAACATTGGATTTACCTCAACCGACCAAGGATAGCTTAAAAGCGGCTTTGTATGCCAAAGACTTGAACAAATACAACAGCTTATGCTCGCCACTTGCCAATACGGCTTATTCAAAATTCTTAGCCGAGTGGCCCTGGCTCTTTGGCGATTTTGACAAAGCCATGCGATTGGTTAAAACCATGCCGGAGATTGCCGAACTCCAACAGATTATTGACGATTTGACCGCAACCAAGGCTTTCATTAACCAGCAGTTTCCAGATTACAAAGTAACCCTCGACCTGAGCATTCCGTCTCCGCAAACTTATTACACTGGAATGGCCTTTCGCGGCTTTACCGATAAGTCGGCCGACTATTTGTTTAGTGGCGGCCGCTATGATGACTTGCTGACCAACTTTCAGAAGGTCCATGTGTCAGCCGTGGGAGTCGCATTTGACGTCGATTCGCTGGTTGAACGAACCGTTGTTCAGAGCGAAAAACCAGTGACGCTGATTTATTTTAATCAAGATCAGTGGCAGTTGGCAGAGGCAAAATTACGTGAGTTAAAAAATGCCACGTTGTGTCTGGCAGACAACTTGGCGGCGGCTCAACGCCTTGCCACCAGTACTGGCAGTCAATTAATTGATTTAACAAAAAGCAGGTGAAAAGATGACACCATTAAAAATTGCCCTTACCAAAGGGCGAACAGAAGAGCAGGTCATTCCGTTGTTGGAAGCCAGTGGGATCAATTGCGAGGGCTTAAAGAATAAGAAGCGGGGCCTAATTTTTGATGAGGATCCCCGCTATGAAATCATTTTGGTTAAAGGCCCAGATGTATTGACCTATTTGAATAACGGTTCAGTCCAGATTGGAATTGTCGGCAGCGATATTTTAGATGAGCAGCAAAATTCACAGTACGCAATGTTGGATTTAAGCGTTGGTAAATGTCGATTTGTTTTGGCCTCAACCAGTTCATTTAATCCTCAACAGCCCCGCCGCAAAATCATTGCCACTAAATATCCCAACATTACCAAGCGCTATTTTCAAGGGATCGGCGAGGATGTTGAAATCATCAAAATCGAGGGGTCAGTTGAACTCTCACCGTTGATTGGGTTAGCAGATGCGATCGTGGATATTGTTGAGACTGGCAATACGTTGCGTGAGAACAATTTGCACGTTTACGCCAAACTTCAGCCGGTCAATACCAAGTTGGTTGTGAACCGGTTGGCCTTGCGTCAGTTCAAACCACAAATTAGGGAATTAATTACGAATTTACAACAAGCGGATGCCGATTATGCCAAATCAAATTTAATCAAGGAGTGATTGCGATGAGAGAAGCCACAATTTCCAGAGATACCAAAGAAACTCAGATCGAACTCAGCCTGAATCTTGATGATTATTCAACCATCGACATTGATACGGGAATTGGGTTCTTTAACCACATGCTGGATGCGTTTGCCCGTCATGGCCGATTCGGTCTGGTTGTGAAAGCTAAGGGTGACTTGGACGTTGATCCTCATCACACCACCGAAGATGTCGGGATTGCGTTGGGGATGGCGTTAAAAAAAGCCCTTGGAGATAAGGCCGGTATTGAACGGTTTGGTTCGGCGCTGATTCCATTGGACGAAACATTGAGTCGGGTTGTGATCGATCTATCCGGGCGGTCTTACCTGGTATTTAACGCAGAATTTGCCAATGACCATTTAGGCGGTTACGACACCGAAGTGACCGAGGACTTCTTCCAAGCTTTTGCTTTCAATGCTGAGCTTAACCTGCACGCCGAAGTTCTCTACGGCAGAAATACCCATCACAAAATTGAAACGCTGTTTAAAGCCCTTGGCCGGGCACTAAGAGCCGCCGTGACACTAAATCCTGAAATTAAGGGGATTCCATCTACCAAGGGGGTCATCTAATGATCGTGGTGATTGATTACGATACGGGTAATACTCGAAATGTCAAAAAGGCGTTGGACTATTTGAACCTTGAAAATGAGTTGACTGCTGATCCTAAAAAGATCTTAGCTGCAGATGGCCTGATCCTACCTGGCGTTGGGGCCTTTCAAAAAGCAATGGATTCTTTAAATGAGAGAAAATTGGTTCCGATCATTCAAGCGGCTGCCGAGCGGGGCATTCCGATTTTGGGAATTTGTTTGGGGATGCAGTTGTTATTTGACAAAAGCTTGGAATTCGGCGAAACCAACGGACTGGGAATTATTCCCGGAGAAGTGGTCCCAATTCCTGAAAATTTGGGCGTCAAAGTGCCTCACATGGGGTGGGATAAAAACCGAGCTGTTCAAGCCGATCCGCTGGCGACGGTCTTTGATGATCAATTTACTTACTTCGTTCACTCATATTATGTCGCGACTGATAAGGCCAAAATAGTCGCCACAGTTGATTATGGAGTCCAAATTCCAAGCATCGTGCGTCAAGATAACGTCATTGGAATTCAATTTCACCCTGAAAAAAGCGGTCAAGTGGGATTGGCCGGGTTAACAAAATTTAAGGAGATGATTCAAAATGAAGATTATTCCCGCAATTGATTTAAAGAGTCAACAGAGCGTTCGGCTCTACCAGGGCGATTTTAGCAAAACGACCGTCATTAATCGCTCGCCACTCGATCAAGCACTGGCAATCGAGAAGGCTGGGTTAACCAATCTTCATTTGGTCGATCTCGATGGTGCAAAGTCGGGCCAGCCAGTTAACCGATCAATCATCAAAGAAATTTGTGAACAAACCAAGCTTGCCGTTGAGGTGGGCGGCGGAATCCGCTCGCTTGCACAAATTAATGACTATCTGACATCTGGTGTTTCCAGAGTCATCTTAGGTTCGGCGGCGCTGAATGATCCTGAACTGGTTCAAGAGGCAATTGCCCAATTTGGAGCCGACCAAATTGTGGTTGGCATCGATGGCAAGGATGGGCTGGTAGCCGTTTCCGGTTGGTTGGAACAAAGCACGGTTAAAATGGCCGAACTCATGGCTTCAATGGTTGCATTCGGGGTCAACAGCTTCGTGGTGACTGATATTTCTCGTGACGGCACGATGGGTGGGCCCAACGTTAATCAATTAGGTGAGTTGCAAGCCAAGTTTCCCACGGCGACAATTATTGCCTCTGGGGGCATCCGCAATGTTTTTGACTTAAACCAATTGGCGGCTGCCAATATTAAAGCCGCAATTGTCGGCAAGGCAATGGCGACTGGTGACCTACCTTTAAAAACTTTAGCGGAGGTGGATGCCAATGCTCGCTAAACGGATTATTCCCTGTTTGGACGTCGATCATGGTCGGGTGATGAAAGGGGTCAATTTTGTGAACCTCAAGGACGTCGGCGATCCGACTCAAATTGCGGCTGCCTATCAAAAACAGGGCGCCGATGAATTGGTCTTTCTGGACATTACCGCGACCAATGAAGGGCGCAAAGCCATTGTTGAAACGATTGAAGCCGTTGCCAGCCAAGTGTTTATGCCTTTGACAGTTGGCGGTGGCATTCACAGTGTTGCCGATATGCAAAATTTGTTGAAGGCCGGGGCGGATAAAACAGCGGTTAATTCCGCCGCGGTTAACAATCCGGAATTAATTACCCAAGGCGCGAAGAAGTTTGGCAGCCAGTGCGTAGTTTTAGCGATTGATGCCAAATGGAATCCCGAAGCTAACCAATATAATGTTTATGTTAACGGTGGCAGAAAGAAAACTGATTTGGATGCAATTAAGTGGGCTAAGCAAGGGGTTGCCCGGGGTGCTGGTGAGTTGCTTGTGACCAGCATGGACAAAGACGGGACTAAGAGTGGCTTTGATATTAAGCTCTATCAGGAACTAACCAAGGCAGTTAATGTCCCAATCATCGCTTCCGGTGGTGCCGGAAATATCCAAGATTTCACCGACGTATTTTTGGCAGCCAACGTCGATGGCGCGCTTGCTGCTTCAGTTTTTCATTTTGGCGAGTTAACCATTGCAGACGTCAAAAGCCAGTTAAGCCAAAATGGGGTGATCGTACGTTAAAACCAGATTTTGAAAAATACTCAGACGGCTTGGTGCCAACCATTGTCGTTGATGACAAGACGGATCAAGTATTGATGATGGCCTATGTTAATGAAGAAAGTTATCAATTAAGCTTAAAAACGATGCAAACGTGGTTTTGGTCCCGAAGTCGAAAAGAGCTGTGGCATAAGGGCGAAACCAGTGGCAATACCCAGCAAATCGTGGCCATCCAAATTGATTGTGATGAAGACACGTTGCTAATGCGGGTAATCCCAGCGGGGCCTGCATGCCACACGGGGCACACGAGTTGTTTTTATAGAACAGTTGTTGATAAGAACCAGGAGGAATAGCCATGCAGAACTTAGATGAACTATATGAATTAATTTTAGATCGAAAAAACAACCCGAAGCCGGGTTCATATACGGAGTACCTGTTTAATAAAGGACTGGATAAAATTTTGAAAAAAGTCGGCGAAGAGTCGACTGAGGTGATTGTCGCCGCAAAAAATGACTCGGACCCGGATTTTATCTTGGAGGTTGCCGATTTGGCATACCACGTGGAAGTTTTGATGGCCCAAAGAGGAATTACGCCAGACCAGATTAAAAAGGAACTGGCAAGCAGGGAAGGCAAGAAAAGTTTGACGAAGGATCGGGCGGAGATTCAAAAATGGTAGTGTGCGCAGCAAAGCGCTTAGAAGTCGGAACATAAGCAGACTTCTGCTTTGCGGAGCACGATTCGGCTATGTTGCATTTTTCATCTCACCCAAACATTGCCACTGCCGCCACAATCTGTTACGGTACAACCAATCAATATTTACTAAAATTGGAGGCTCCCTATGGTTAAAGAAACAGTCAAACACTTAAACCCGTACGTTCCGGAGATGACGTTAGCGGAACTAAAAAAGCAACGTGGGCTCGATAAGCTGGTGCGTTTATCGGCGAACGAAAATGCATTTGGAACGTCTCCTGATGTTGCCAAAGCATTGGACAAATGGCATTATGCCGATTCGAATTTATATCCGGATAGTAACGCCGAAGAGTTGCGGTCAAGCATTGCTACCAGATTTAATATCAGTCCCGATAACCTGATCTTCGGAAATGGGTTGGATGAAATTATTGAGTTACTCAGTCGGGTCATTTTACAGCCGGGTGATGAGGTGCTGGATCCGGCCCCAACTTTTTCTGAATATCAACTGCATGCTCAGATTGAGGGAGCAAAAATTCGAACGGTTGACCTTGATGAATCCGGTCGAATTAATCTTTCAGCTATGAAACGCGAGGTTGATGAAAAGACACGAATGGTCTGGATCTGTAACCCTAATAATCCAACTGGAACCTTCATTTCGCCCCAAGCAATCCAAAGCTTTTTAGCCGATCTTCCAGCTGAGGTAACGGTCATTGTGGATGAAGCGTACATTGATTTTACGGGTGATAAACACGCGTCAGTCATTCAACTAACCAAGCAATATGCCAATTTGGTGGTGCTGCGGACATTCTCCAAAGCCTATGGGTTGGCAAACTTTCGGGTTGGCTTTGCCGTGTGTGGGTCACCGTTGATCGATTATCTGCAGGCTGCTCGGTTGCCATATAACTTGAGTACCTTTGCAGAAATTGCGGCGACTGCGTCATTTAAAGACACCGATTTTGTGGATCAAGTCGTTGAAACAGTCATTGCGGAGCGAAAGAAATGGGAACACTTTTTGATGAAAGCAGGGCTTCCCTTCTATGATTCTGCTGCTAATTTTATTTTCTTTCAGGTTAAGAATGGTGATTCCAAGGAACTTCATGAATACCTGCTTTCAAATGGCTATCTGTTAAGGGACGGGTTGCGAGACGGCTGGCTGCGGGTGACAATTGGCAAGCCAGAAGATAATCAGGCTGTCCAAGAACTGATCACCAAATTTCTGACCAATTAATTTCTATTCATTAATTGTGGCAATCATTTCGAGAATGAGTTAGTATAAAGTTTACTGGAAATTACGACCTTCAACTCGTGGATTCTCCAGAATCTAATTGAAATGATGGTGGTTTTATGCAAGACAACAGTCAAACTCGGGTTGTTGTTGGGATGAGCGGTGGCGTCGACTCTTCAGTTGTCGCCTATTTGCTCAAACAACAGGGATACGATGTGATTGGCGTTTTCATGAAGAATTGGGATGACACTGATGAAAACGGCGTATGTACTGCAACTGAAGACTATAAAGATGTTGCTAAAGTCGCTAATACGATCGGCATCCCATACTATTCTGTTAACTTTGAAAAGGAGTATTGGGACCGTGTGTTCACGTACTTTTTGGATGAGTATAAAAAGGGCAGAACTCCCGATCCCGATGTCATTTGTAATAAGGAAATCAAGTTCAAAGCATTTTTGGATTACGCTTTGGAATTGGGTGCCGATTACATTGCAACCGGGCACTATGCCCAATTAACTCGTGATGAAGATGGTCATAATCATTTGTTGCGGGCAAGTGATGGTAACAAAGATCAGACCTACTTCTTGAGCCAACTTTCTGCAGATCAGCTTGACCGGGTGATGTTTCCAATTGGTAACATGGTTAAGCCGGATGTTCGAAAGATTGCCCGAGAAGCTGGGTTGGCAACTGCTGACAAGAAAGACTCTGTTGGGATTTGTTTCATTGGCGAGAAAAACTTCAAGAACTTCTTAGGCCATTACCTGCCAGCCACGCCTGGTAAGATGATGACCGTCGATGGCGAAGTGAAAGGCCAGCACGATGGCTTAATGTATTACACGATTGGCCAGCGCCGTGGTTTAGGAATTGGCGGCGACGGGGTTGATAACCAACCTTGGTTTGTTGTCGGCAAGGACTTAAAACAAAACATCTTATACGTTGGCAAGGGGTACCATAATCCTTTGCTATATGCAGACTATCTTGAGGCTTCAGATATTCACTGGGTCAATAACTTGGATCGTGGTCAGGATTTCCATTGCACTGCCAAGTTCCGTTATCGCCAAAAAGATACTGGTGTGACCGTTCATATCAGTAAAGATGGTCAGTCAGTCCGGGTAGATTTCGATGCCCCAGTCCGCGCAATCACACCGGGCCAAGCGGTTGTCTTCTATGATGGCGATGAGTGCTTGGGATCGGCCATTATTGATGCGGCTTACAAGCAGGCCAAGGAGTTACAATACGTCTAGTGGAACTGATTTTTAAGCTAGATTTTTATATTTTATTTAAGCTTTTTAAAAACAAGCAGACTGCGACAATCGGCGTTTTGATCCCAGAATTTAACGAAAAGAACCAATTATTCCTGATTTTGGAATAGTTGGTTCTTTTCGTTAAATGGCCGGGATCAGCCGTTTGGCGCAGCTTTTATCCCAGTGGCTGAGGCGATCCAAGTGAATGATCATCGATGAAAAATTAATATATGTTCCAGCTGCTTTAATTTGGATTCCCAATATGACTAATCCGCTTTTTTTCATCCAATGAATTCAGTTTTCAATTTTTCTCCGCCAGCTAAATTGGACAATTGCCGCAACAAACAAGAGGAGAACTGCGAGCCCAGCAAAAGTGCTGCCAACTGTTAAGGCAGTTTCCAGGTTGTCGAAGAAGTCACTTTTTGAACTGTCAGCATGTTCTTCGTTCCTCGCTGATAAATGATTCATTGACGGGTACGCCCAACGTCTCATTCAGAAAAATGTCAAGACTTTTGGACATTTATTTCGTCGTTAATTGATTAACTGTTTTTCAGGATATCTTCAGATTTTTTGCTTTAACGTTTTGAATTTACAGCCTTTTCCTGTCATAATGTAAGAAGTAAAATGAGTTTTGGAGGAATGGAATTTGACTAAGTTGTACTTTGTTCGTCATGGAAAAACTGAATGGAACCTTCAAAGTCGTTATCAAGGTGCAGGCGGTGACTCGCCATTACTTCCCCAAAGCTATGAAGAAATGAATTTGCTTGGAAAGCATCTATCGAAAATTGTTTTTAATCACATTTATGCCAGCCCAATTAAACGTGCTCGGGTGACAGCAACGACCATTAATCGGCGGTTGAAAAAGCACCCACCGATTTCGCTATTGTCCCGGTTGGAAGAATTTCATCTTGGCAAGATGGAAGGAATGAAATTTGAAGACGTTAAGCGGCTATATCCGGAAGATTTCGAGGACTTTCGCAACCATCCGGATCTGTATGATCCAAAAGAAATCGGCGGCGAAAGTTATCAAGAAGTCATTGACCGGATGACCCCCGCCATTGTTAATATTGTGCAGAACAATCCTGAGGGCAACGTGTTGATTGTGAGCCACGGGGCTGCCCTGAATGCCGAAATGAACGCATTGCTTGGAGTGCCTCTGGCCGACCTGAGGAAACGGGGTGGCTTGGCGAATACCAGCACCACCATCTTGGAGAGCCAAGATTCTGGCAAAACCTTTCAATTGATTGATTGGAATGACACCAGTTATTTGAACAGAAAATTAGATGAAACCGATCTAGTCTAGGTGATAAACATGGCAGAAAATAGTTCAGATAAAGTAAAAAAATTACAAGAAAAAAATCGTGAAAATCAACGTAACTATACAAAAAAACGTGAGCAGGAAGAGAAGAAAGCCCACAAGTTGGTTCATGACCTCGTCCAAAAGATTGACAATGAACCCAAGAATTACCGCCATTATTACGAATTGGCAACATTGTTGGTTGAAGGCAAAGACTATGAACAAGCTGAAGAGCTATTGATGAAGGCGCTTGGATTATTTAAGGATAGCGGCGACGATGTGATTGATACCCTCAAGTTTGGGTTGGGCAATGTCTATTACGCTGCCCAGGAATACGATAAAGCAATCAAGATTTTTCAGGAAATTAACGATACGAAGCTCCAGGCTGAAGCCTATGCCATGTTAGCGCAAAGTTACATGGCAAAAGGCGACAACAAGCGGGCAATGGTTTTTGCGTTATCTGCCCAGAGTGGTAAACGTGACGATCCGTCTATCAATGAAATGATTGGTGATAATTTGTTGGCCTTGGGGAATTTTGCCCAGGCCGGGGAATTTTACGACAATGTACTCAAAGCCGAACCGCAGAACGGTAAGGCCAACTTCAATCGGGGCTTGGTGGCCATGGTTAACGGTGAGGACTTCGACAAGTATTTCAAGACCGCCAAACAAAGTGATCCGGACTACTTCAACCGTGGTCAGCAAAAGCTTAAAGATATCGAAAAAGTTGTTCAAATGAACAAATCGAAGGATCATGATTCTAAGGAGTCATGATGTTATGTGAGGAGGGATGGCGTGGACCGCTCGGTAGATTTATTTGATTCAGATAATCATCACGACGAGGCAAAATATGTAGATGGTCGGCTCAAGGCCATCTTCTTTTCCAGTAATGACAGCTTTTACAAGGTTGTCCTCGTTGAAATCACTGATACCAACATTAATTGGCCGGAAGACGAGATTGTTGTCACCGGCAATTTTGGTGATTTGGTAGAAGAAAACAGCTATCATTTTACCGGCAAACTCATTGACCATCCGCGTTATGGTAAACAGTTTCAAGCAACCAACTATACAAGTCTGATCGCGACAACTAAGGATGGGGTCATCAAGTACTTATCCGGCGATCAATTTCCTGGGGTTGGCCGCAAAACGGCTGAGCGGGTAGTTGATGCGTTGGGTGAGGATGCGATTGAAAAGATCAACGCTGACGGACGGGTCTTGGATGTTGTACCGATCAGTCAGAAGCTCAAGCACGCGATTATCGATAATTTGACCGTGGATGATAATCTGGAGAAGGTCATCATTGGTTTAAACAGTTATGGCTTTTCCAGTTCGATAGCTTCAGCAATTTACCAAAAGTATCACGAAGATGCGCTGAAAATTATTTCTGAAAATCCCTATCAATTGGTTGAAGATATTGATGGCATCAGTTTCCGGAAGGCGGATTCGATTGCCCTAAAATTAGGCATGGTTCCGGATGCCAACGAACGGATCCGAGCTGGCTTGATGTATGCCATCGACGAATTGTGCTTACGAAATGGCGATACGTATACCACGACTGCGCCGTTAGTTGCCATGGCAACTAGTGTGCTGGAAGGCAATTCCAACCAGAAGATTCCTGGCAAAAAATTAGCTGAATCAATGGTCGAATTAGCAAAGGAAAACAAGATTGTCGGCCAAGACGATCGAATTTATTTAACGCGTTTGTATACGGCTGAAGTTCAAATTGCCGAACACATCAACCGAATTATCAAGAATAAGGATGACAGTGAGTTTGATGATGCTGCAATCAAGAAGCAGCTTAAAATTGTCGAGAAGCAATTCGATATCACTTACGATGACTCCCAGGTTGCCGCCATTGTGCAGGCAATTCAATCACCGGTCTTCATTTTAACTGGGGGTCCCGGAACAGGGAAAACAACGATCATTAACGGAATTGTCAACACCTATGCCCGGCTCCATGAACTTTCCCTGGATGTCAATTCTTATAAGGACAGCAATTTCCCAGTTGTCTTAGCTGCACCGACTGGTCGAGCTGCCAAACATATGTCGGAGTCAACGGGGCTGCCAGCCAGTACCATTCATCGCCTATTAGGCTTAAACGGCCGGGAATCAAATGACGCTGATCCCACCAAGGATATTGAGGGAAACCTACTGATCATTGATGAAATGTCAATGGTTGATACTTATCTGTTTCGCTCGTTGGTCCGGGCAGTTCCAAATCACATGCAGGTCGTGCTGGTTGGCGATCAGGATCAATTACCGTCAGTCGGGCCAGGGCAAGTCTTTCACGATTTGTTGGTATCCAAACAAATTCCAGCCATGCAACTGGATACGATTTATCGCCAGGAAAAGGGGTCGTCGATTATTCAATTGGCCCACGATATTCATAGCGGCAAATTGTCACCGAATTTTGCGGAAAATCAGTCCGATCGGTCGTTCATTCCGTGTCGGGATAATCAGATTCCCTCAGTTATTGAACAAGTGACTCAGCGGGCCAAGCAAAAGCAGTTTGGCTTGATGGATGTTCAAGTATTGGCACCGATGTATCGTGGCAATGCCGGAATTGACCATTTGAATGACATTGTGCAGGAAGTCTGGCAGGATAAGCCTACTAAAAAAGTCGTGAGGATTCGCGAGCATGCCTATCGGATTGGTGACAAAGTGCTCCAGCTGGTGAATAATCCTGAGCAAAACGTGTTCAACGGTGATATTGGGATTATTGTCTCGATGGAAACCGTCAAGGACCAAAAGTCACCCACAAAGATTACAATTGATTTTGACGAGACTGAAGTCACTTATGAAAAAAGTGAGTGGAGTCAATTCACTTTGGCTTATTGTACGTCGATTCATAAGGCTCAGGGTAGTGAATTCAAAATGGTGATTTTGCCGATTGTTCACCAGTATTCGCGAATGCTGCAACGGAATTTACTCTACACAGCCGTCACGCGGGCAAGCGATTTCTTGATTATGCTTGGCGAACAAGACGCCTTTGAGCAATGTGTCAGAAGCGTTTCGGTCAACCGGCGGACCAGTTTAGTGAAGCGATTGGTGGATGCAGTTGGGCGGCCAACGAATCATCCGGTGGTAACTGATGAACTTAACAAGCCGCTGGATGGTGAACAAGAACAAGCCAAAGCGGATGCACCTGCTGAGCCTGATCGTTTAACCATTTCAGTAATCAATAACAACGAAATTGACCCAATGATTGGCATGGGGAGTACCTCGCCAAAAGATTTTATGTGATTCCCGCACAAAATTGTACAATTTAACCCTGGGATTATGGTAATATTTAGTTAAACAAGAATATTTGGAGGACATCATGACCGAGTTGAAATCGCATCCTAAATTAAAGTTGTTTTCTCTCAATTCAAATCGTCATTTGGCAGAAGCCATTAGTAAAAAGGTTGGCGTGCCATTAGGTAAAGCTACCGTTGAAAAATTCAGTGACGATGAAATTAAAATCAGTGTTGATGAAAGCATTCGGGGTGACGAAGTTTACGTCATCCAGTCGGTTTCAGACCCTGTCAATTCTAACTTGATGGAATTACTGATTATGGTCGATGCTTTGCGACGAGCAAGTGCGGCCTCAATTAATGTTGTGATCCCATACTACGGTTATTCAAGAGCTGACCGAAAGGCTCGTTCCAGGGAACCAATTACCGCAAAGCTAGTTGCATCATTTCTTGAAATGGACGGCGTTGACCGGGTTGTGACCCTTGACCTGCATGCCGACCAGATTCAAGGGTTCTTCAATATTCCCGTCGATCATTTAAAGGCCGACACACTGTTGGCCCATTATTTTACCGAAAAGCATTATGATTCAGATTTAGTCGTTGTTTCCCCTGATCATACCGGGGTTTCTCGGGCAAGAAAGTTTGCTGAACTGCTGAAGGCACCCATTGCGATCATTGACAATCGATCGCCAGAAGATGCCACAACTGTTCCGGAATCCGTGATTGGAAATGTTCGTGGGAAACGGGCAATTATCGTGGATGATATGATTGATACCGCATTTAAGCTGACAATTGCGGCAGAAACGCTGAAGAAAGCTGGGGCAACTGACGTTTATGCGATTGCCACCCATGCGGTATTTTCTGGAGATGCCCAAAAGCGGCTTCAAGATTCTCAAATTGAAAAGGTCATTGTGACCGATTCAATTAGTATTGCTAAAGAAGACCAATTTGAAAAATTGGAAGTTGTTTCAGTTGGTGATTTATTTGGTGAAGCAATTTCACTGATTCATAATCAAAAATCAGTTGGCAAGCTCTTTGGCAGATAAAAAATTTATTGTGAAGGTGATTTGATTTATGTATAAGGCAAATGACGATCGTTATGAAAACGCAGTAGTACGAAGGGCGGGCAATTCTGGTCTTCAATTACCAGCATTATCATTTGGATTGTGGCACAGTTTTGGCGATGATGCCAACTATGGCGACAGTGAGAAAGTCATGTTGAAAGCCTTTGACTCCGGTATTTTTTGTTTTGATAATGCATTTAACTACGGACCTAGTGCAGGAGCTGCCGAGCGCATGTTTGGCGAAGTTTATCGGGCAAACTTGAAACCCTATCGTGATGAATTAGTGATTACCACCAAAGCTGGTTTCAATATGTGGCCAGGGCCTTACGGGAACTTCTCTTCCCGAAAGACTTTGATTAATGCCTTGGACGGAAGCCTGAAGCGGATGGGGCTTGATTACGTTGATATTTACTATAGTCATCGATTTGACCCCAACACCAGCTTGGAAGAGACTGCCAACGCCTTAGACAGCATCGTGCGTTCCGGCAAGGCCCTTTATATCGGGATTTCTAATTATAATGCTGAACAGACCAAAGAAATTACCAAGTACTTCAATGAACTTCACACACCGTTTGTCGTCAACCAAGCTTCGTATAATATGCTAAATCGGGGTGTCGAAGATGATGGTCTCATCGATACGCTTGCCAGTGAAAACAAGGCATTGGTTGCTTATGGTCCATTGGCTGAAGGATTGTTGACCGACAAATACCTCAATGGGATGGATGATGACGTTAAGATCCATTGGAGTAACGAATTTGTCATCAAGCATGGCAAGGATGAACTGGTCAAGAAACTTAATGAGCTGAATGATTTGGCTAAGAATCGTGATCAGAATCTGGCTCAGATGTCGCTTGCTTGGCTGCTGCATAATAAGACGGTTGCCAGTGTTGTGACTGGCGCTTCAAAAGTAAACCATCTTGAAGATAATCTTAAAGCACTTAAGAATCTTGATTTCACTAATGATGAGTTAGCTCAAATTGACAAGATTGTTAAGGAATAAATCAAATAGTTTGCTGGGGTGCTGGGACAAAACGGGTGTTTTGATTCAAGCACCCCACATTTGTAAGCTATGAATGGAGAATTGTCATGACTAAAAAAGTAACAATTACTGATCTTGCTCACAAGGCAGGGGTTTCGGTTACCACTGTGTCCCAAATTTTGAATGGTAAACAGGATCGATTTAGCGACAAAACTGTTGAGAAGGTGCATCGACTTCGACGGGATATGGGCTATGTGCCGGATTTTAATGCTCAAAGCTTAATCAAAAAAAGTGGCCGAACCATTGGGGTGCTTCTCCCTAATATCAATAATCCTTTTTTCAGCCGTTTCTTGAGGGGGATTGAAGCCACTGCCATGGAGCATGACTATGTACCGCTTATTTTTGGCTCTAACAACAGCGAAACCCTTGAAAGCCACTATCTACTTGAATCGATCAGACGGACCGCAGACGGCATGATAATCGCTTCTGCAGTGTCCGACCTCAACTATATTGATAAAATCTTGAGTCAAAATGAAGTGCCATACCTGTTGGTTGATCAAGCCCCGGTTGTGGAAGGTGACCAAATTAACGCCAACAATTACCAGGGCGGCTCATTATTGGCCGAATATCTGTTGGCAAAAGGCCATCAAAATGTGGTCGTTGTTGCAGACTCTAACCCAACCCTGAATATGGAACATCGATTGGCTGGCTTTTTGGAGACATACAAAAAAGCAGGGCAGCCAATTTCCAATGATCATATTGTTAAGACCGATCTCACAAAAATGGGTGGTTATCAAGTAACCCAACAAGTCATTGAGATGAAGCCAACCGCTATTTTTGCCATTAATGATGAAATTGCGATTGGTCTTTACCGCGGGATCCATGAAGCTGGTTTAAACGTGCCAGCTGACATTTCAGTGGTCGGCTACGATGATATTGATCTAACCGAATACATCAGTCCTAAATTGACGACGGTCCACCAGGCAGCCTTTGAGATGGGGCAACATTCCGCCGAAATGATTATTGAGCGGATCGAAAATCGCGATGAGCCAATTCAAAGCGTCACGTTGCCAGTTAAGCTGGTTGAACGTGAAAGTGTGAAGAAGATTAACTAACGGATCATTCGAATAAAAAGCTTGTTAAACCCTTTCATCTCTGATAGAATCATTGGTGAAAGGTTTTACTTGCTTAATCTAAACACTTTAAAGAATAAGAGGAGCGTAACATGACGAATAAAGTTGTTGTTCTTGGTAGTTTAAACGTTGATACCACCCTGCATATTGCCCAGATGCCGAAACCGGGCGAGACAATCAGTGCAAAAAGTAAAACGAACTCTGCCGGTGGTAAGGGTGCCAATCAAGCAGTTGCAGCAGCAAGATCTGGTGCAACTACCAGCTTTATTGGCCAGGTTGGCCGGGACAGCAACGGTCAATTTATGATTGATGCGTTAAAGCGTGACGGTATTAATGTTGATCACATTAACGTTGACGAGGCAGATGGCACCGGTTCTGCGGTTATTTTGCTCGATGAACATGGTCAAAACAGTATTATGGTATACGGTGGGGCAAACCAAGCAATGAAGCCGGCAATTATCGCTGACAGCGAATCGTTGATTGATGGTGCAGATATACTCATCTCAGAATTTGAAACCCCACAGGAAGTGACGCTGGCGGCCTTTAAATTAGCCAAGAAGCATGGGGTAACCACGATTTTGAACCCTGCACCGGCTTCACAATTGATTGCTGGTTTGGCGGAAGTGACGGATTTGATTGTTCCAAATGAAACCGAAAGTGCTTCACTGACTGGGATTGAAGTTACTGATACTGCTTCGATGGCTGCCAATGCCGATAAGTTTACTAAAATGGGGATTAAAAACTTAATTATTACCGTTGGAGATCGAGGAGCTTATTATCATACACCGGCTGACGATGGTTTCGTACCGGCGTTCAAAGTTCATGCGCGAGATACGACGGCTGCCGGAGATACTTTTATCGGCGCATTAAGTTCACAAATAAATAAGGATCTTTCTAATATTGAAGATGCCCTAACTTATGCCCAAAAAGCCTCATCAATTACGGTTCAACGCTTGGGAGCGCTCCCGTCAATTCCTACAAAACAAGAAATTGAAAACGAATATAAATAAAAGTTATCGATAAAATTAGATTAACATTTAGCGCTAAAATCATTTTTAGTAAAGTGTTGCTTTAGGCGAAATTATCTGGTAGTATATCCAATCGTTAGCAGGAAATGATTAAGAAATACCTAACATTTCCTTGTGAGAAGTTTAAATTCGATGGAATTACAATTTAATTTTACATTCAAAGGGGTTTATAGCTATGAGTAATAAGTTAGAAATTCTTAAAGAGTACCAACAAGCATCAAACAAGCTAAGTGAGTTAAAAGATCAAGAAGCACAGTCTGTGCATTCACAGGCAACCGGTACCAGCGATACAGTTGTGATTCGACCACAATTTGGTAATGAAATGAAGCACTTGAATCAAGAGTGTATGCAGTTAAACATGATTTTGGAAGCAATGGATGCTTCTGAGGATTAGTTTTTAATTAAAGAGGTTTATTGATTGAATAGGGCTGGGGCAATTGATGATTGCTTGAAGCTCTATTTTTTGCTTAATTAGATTGAGTCAGCTTCGATGGTCTTAGCGCTGGAATGAATATTGATGTCGAACATTTCTGGGTGTGTCGGGAGAAAGCTACTCCGGGAAATTGGCGCTAAATGAATATCAAACAGAACCAGGCCGGGACATATAGTACATAATCATTCGTTTAGATGACCCTAGCCACTTAGATAGAAGCTGCTGCGACAAACGGCAGATCCCCGTCATTTAAGCCAAAAAAGTAATGCATTCCAAAATGAACTGAACCCCTTGAATTGGAGAAATCTAATTCAAGGGGTTTTATTATGT
>NZ_AZEI01000038.1 GCF_001436255.1 Lentilactobacillus rapi DSM 19907 = JCM 15042
CTCTCAGTTTTTTATAATGAAATCGAGGTATAGGTCGCAACCGCCTTTGGGCTAAGAGCTCGTGGGACATACTGGCCGTGTTTAGCACTCTCGTAAACCTGATTATAGGAAGTTGGTCTTTAAGATCGCATGTAAGGATACTAGGCAGAGACTCGACTAAACAATACCTCAAATTATTTTGGAGGTGGTATTAGTGCAGTTTATTGGAATAGATGTGGCTGAAGGAAGTAGTGTTTGTGTATCCGTTAAAGGTGGCCATCAGGTTGGTTCAATCTCTTTTAAGCATAATCGTGGCGGCTTTAATCAGTTAAAGCATTTTATCAGTCAAACGGCTGATAAACCCGTGCTGGTCTTTGAGTCGACAGGAACTTATTCAGATTCTCTGGCTCGTTTTTGCCGAGCTGAAAACTATATTTTTTATGAGCTCAACGCCTTTGAGGCCAAGATCAAAATGAGGCAGTCTCGTCCTAACAAGACCGATGCCCATGATGCCTTTCATCTGGCATTATTAGCTGAAACCCAGTACACGAGCCTGCATACCCGAAGAGTATTGGGTGAACCATTCTTTAGCTTGCGACAATTATCTCGGCAGTATCATCAATTTTTTGAAAGTCGTCGCCGGACAATTAATAATTTGCATGCGGTATTGGAAACCACCTTTCGAGAACTGAACGATGTCCTGGACAGCTTCACTCGGCCGGTCAATTTAGCGATCATTCGTTTGTATCCTCATCCGGACCTCTTATTTGGCTTGTCTAAAAGCCAAATCATTTCTCAGGTAAGTA
>NZ_AZEI01000039.1 GCF_001436255.1 Lentilactobacillus rapi DSM 19907 = JCM 15042
GGAAAACCAACAGTTCTAACCTGCCGTTTTCCTACATTTTACGGGTGCCTTTTACATGCTGAGTACCAAAGACAACCTCAAATTAGGCATGTCTGTGATTCTAAGCTTGTACTTTTAATATTATAGAAGAATGATAAAAGCATCAATTGGTTAAAGGAAGATGATGTAATTGTGACTATCAAACAACGAACATTCTTAACAAAGGTTGATAGAGGTGTCTTTACAGTTGGCTACATTCTAGTAGGAATCAGCATTTTTATTCCTGTCGTCAGTCCATTTTGGGCAAACACGATCATTGGGCTGGTTATCGTTGGAGCGTTGGGAATTGTCTTAAAGCGTCACAGACAACTAAAAAAGCCTATTTTTAAAGGCCTCGTATTTCCCTTAATTACCTATCCTTGCTTCCAAGTTCCTGATATCCTAACGAATACAATGAGTCATCCAAACATCTTTGCGAATCTGCTTCTCTTTTTAATGATATGTTGGGGTGGTTTCTTGATCTATTTATATTCAAAAACAGAGCGAAAAAACTGAGCGCACATGGTGAGATTAATTAAAAACATTTCAGTTTGCATTTTATTGATAACTGGCGGTAATAATCAATACGGTTCATTCAAACGCTAATAACGGCAGTGGCGATTATCGCATCATTAAATATTAGAAAACCAATACACCCGATTCTCTAACGTCTTAGTTGCATACGGCTCGGCGTCATGATACGCAATCCCGACATACACCCGAGATGCCACCTGGATCCCCTCGGTCTCAATATTTCTGCCGATCCAATTAGAATGGTGTAGCAAAACTTGTTGAGCAGTTTGACTTCTCCATTGGAATCGGCTAATTCCCGGTGTGTCAACGCTAGGATGGTTTTCGCTGACAGCTGCTTGACCACTGGAAACGTAAATCGCAAACCTATTGTCCAAGTCGAACCCTTGAATTGATGGCGATGTTAGTTGGTTCGCGAACTTTGGAATTTCAAAATATGGGTTGGCAACCTGAGTTGAAAATAGATCACCTGCTTGGCTGAGGTCCACATAGCCATTATGATCATCGACTCCATCCAACGCATCATTCAACTTCCGGTTATCATACAAACTGAAATGAGCTTTATTTTCCACATCAATCGCTGCGATTAACAACGTCTGCTTATCTGGTGACAACGCCACTTCCACCCGTTTCAACTGACCATACAACTCGCCAGTCGGGGTGGCGTGGTTTAACATTACCAGACGAGTGACGGCAACATTGCCGCGATACCGGGTTCGCCGTTCTCGATTTGGTTTAAAGCGAATGCGGGCGAGTTGGGTTCCCCATTTTATATCTGGATAATCGACTACATTTGGTTTAGTCACCACCCACCAGTAATCGATCCCGTTATGCTTGAAGTATTCCAAGGTCTGACCATGGCCAAAATTCTTAAGATACATCTTCTTTGCGTGGCGAAAATTGAGATCATACCCATTTTTCACCCGATTTTTTCGGACGCGGGAGATCACTGCATCCCTATTTTGATGATACAACTGTAAGGCGTATACATATTTAGTGCCCACGTAAACCTTCTGCACGACTGTTGGTTTGGGTAAATTCTTCAAACGATATTTTAAGTAAGCGTTAGTTTCGGCCATTTTGTCATCCCTCTCATCGAATCTATTTTAGGATAAGTATTTCATTTTTGGAATTGCAAAGACTGGTTCTATTTCTATTGTAGCGAGGAACAAAGCCAATAATACCAATTCATAAATTGTTGTGGCAATGCCAAAATTACTCATGATATCCTTTTAACATCACCTACCTAGCGTCAGTTAGGAGGTGTATCAATTGATTCAATTCTTCATTGGCCACGTTTTTCAATCTATTTGTGTGATAAATGAGGTGCCTGATTTGACTACAGCTAAATCAGAGTACATTTCAGCTCATCAATTTGCCACCTAATTCATTGCTTTTGCCTTGAGATGATTTACACTAAATTTAGGATAGTCTTTAAAAGAAAAGGAGCGATCATCATGATAGCATTCGGTTATGAAGAAAACGGTGGCCCTGAAGTTTTCAAGAAATATCAGGTCCCAGTACCGGAAGTTACCGGTAACCAGATTTTGATTAAGACCCAAGCATTTAACTTAAATAACTTTGAAGCTTTGCAGCGGGCCGGTGAGTTTAAGCCCACTGATCATCGCATTATTCCAGGCAGAGACGTTGCTGGAATTGCCGAACAAGTTGGCGGTGATGTCAAAAACATTAAGGTCGGTGACCGGGTTGTTGCTCACGGCCATCATTCTTACGCTGAATACGCCATTGGTGATGATACCAATACAGTTGTGATTCCAGCTAGCGTCTCATTTGCGCAGGCAGCTGGGATTGTCACTCCTGGGCTGGCAGCCTATAAGGGTGTTCACCTATTCGGCAACGTCCAGCCGGGCCAGACGGTTGTAGTTAAGGGCGCTTCCGGGGGTGTCGGCTCGATTGCCGCTCAAGTCGCCCTAAGCATTGGCGCTAAAGTCATCGGCGTAGGTGCCAGCCGCAATGAAGAATATGTTAAGTCATTAGGAATCACTGACTACGTTGCCTATGATCAGCAAGACCCGGCTGAAGTGCTGGCAAACACGGCTGATGTTGTGATTGATGCCGCCTTGAATGGTACCGGCAGTGAAAATGACGCCGAGATTGTCAAAAACGGTGGCATTATCGCCAGTGTCGCAGATGGTGAACCAGATACCGACAAAGATGTTCACTTCAACCACATTCACCCAACCCAACAAATCAGTGATCTGGAAGCCTTAAAAGCCCTGGTTGAATTGATGGTTCAGGGACGGCTCTCAATTAAAATCGCTGAACAACTGCCATTTACCCTTGATGGCGTGATTAAAGGTCATCAAATTTTGGCGGCCAAACATGATGGGCGGGTCATTATTGCTAAATAACACCAGTTATCATCAAAGATGGATTCAAAAGCAGTTTCTCGTTGAAACCTAGGAGCTGCTTTTGAATCCATCTTTTTGTTGTTAATCTTGAAAATCGTCAATCATTGAATTGGTAACCAGGCCTATCGAAGAACTATTGATTTTTCTTATCCTTTGGTCCTTTATCCTTTTCTTTCACAATTTCTTCTGAATAGAGTTTGTTAACTAATTCAGGATTAGCCTTGCCGGGATTCAACTCAACAATTTGGCCGGCGGCGCTGTATACAATCCATTCTGCCAAGTTGACAATGTGATCACCAATTCGTTCAAGCAATCGAATCACCATGAAGTAACTGGAGCTGGCAAGGGCGGTTTCGGTATTTTCTTCGACTGCCTTGGTGATGGCATCCCTGATTAACAAGTACTGCTCATCAACGGCCACATCCTCATTGGTCAATTTCTTGGCGGCATCGGCATCACTCTTAGTGTAGGCATCCAAGGCCTTTTCCAACATATCGCGAACCTGATCGGTCATCTTGGCGATTTCCTTTTCAACTTTTGGAATTCGCGGATTGCCCTTCACTCGAATGGTCTCCCGGGCAATGCTAACGGCATGATCACCAATCCGTTCCAAATCAGAACTGGCCTTCAAAATACTGATAATCACTCGAAAATCAGTGGCAACCGGCTGTTGAAGGGCAATCAAACTCAGGGCCTGCTTCTCCAGTCGCATTTCTTCGCCGTTAGTTTCATTATCGGCATCAATGACTTCTTGCGCCAACTTTTTGTCATGTTCCATAAAGGCCTTAGTTGAACTATAAATCTGTTCACTAATATTGAGCCCCATTTCAACAAACCGGCCGTGGAGCTTTTTTAATTCATCATCAAACAATTCTCGCATTGTGGTGTCCTCCTAAAAATAAGTGAGCGGAGTAAAGCGGTTAGAAGTCGGAGTGTAAGTCGCCGCTGAGGGAAATTCCCGGTTTTGGAATTTTTCTCAGTGGTGCTTACATGCAGACTTCTGCTTTACGGAGCTGTCCTACATTATCCAAACTTCCCATTCAAATAGTCACTGGTCTTCTCATCATCTGGATGAATAAACATTTTCTCAGTTTTTGAAAATTCAACCAGGTCACCATTTAGTAAGAAGGCCGTCTTATCCGAAATTCGCGATGCCTGTTGCATATTATGGGTCACGATGATGACCGTATACTCATGGCGGATATTCATTAACGTGTCCTCAATCTTGGCACTGGAAATGGGATCCAACGCACTGGTCGGCTCGTCTAGTAACACCACTTCCGGCTGGACGGCTAACACCCGGGCGACACAGATCCGTTGCTGCTGCCCACCAGAGAACGCTAAGGCATTTTCATAGAGATGGTCCTTAACTTCATCCCAAATGGCGGCTTGCTTCAGGCTGGTTTCCACCCGCTCATCAAGAACGTGTTTGTCTTTTTCACCCGCTAACCGCAAACCATAGGCGACGTTTTCATAGACGCTAAACGGGAATGGATTGGGTTGCTGGAACACCATGCCAACCCGCTTTCTCAAATTAACCACATCAGTTTGGGGGGCATAAATATCTTCATCTTCCAGCTTAATGCTTCCGGTAATGGTGACCCCTTTGATTAAATCATTCATTCGATTCAAGCAACGCAAGTAAGTGGACTTACCACACCCCGACGGACCAATTAATGCAGTGATTTGGTGTTCTTCGAAATCCAGGTTAATGCCGTGGAGGGCTTCTTTTTTGCCATAGTATAGATGAACATCTTTACTTGTAATGATTTTGGTCATTGCCCACTGCTCCTTTACTAGCCAAAGTTACCGGATATGTAATCCTCAGTGGCTTTAATTTGTGGATTGGTAAATAGTTTTTCAGTTTCATCAAATTCAAGAACGTGACCCATGTGGAAAAATGCCGTGTAGTCAGCAATTCTTGATGCTTGCTGCATGTTGTGGGTCACAATGATGATCGAATAATTTTTCCGCAACTGTTGCAGGGTTTCTTCAATCTTAGCGGTCGAAATTGGGTCAAGCGCGCTGGCCGGCTCGTCCAACAATAGGATGTCCGGTTTCATCGCAACACAGCGGGCAATACATAAACGTTGAGCCTGCCCACCAGACAAGGCCAAAGCACTTTTATCAAGCTCGTCTTTGACTTCATCCCATAGGGCAGCCGCCTTCAAACTTTCTTCAACCCGTTTATTCAGTTCATTTTTATCCTTGATTCCGTTTCGCTTTAAAGCAAAGGTAATATTTTCCCGAATTGACTTGGCAAATGGATTAGGCCGTTGAAACACCATACTGATGTGTTTACGCACCTCATAAACGTTGATATTCTGACTATTAATATCCGTATCTCGATACATAATTTTACCCTTAACGGTGGCAATCCGGTCGTTCATCCGGTTCAAGCAGCGCAGATAAGTCGACTTACCTGATCCGGAAGCCCCGATCAACGCGGTAATCCGATAACGGGGAAATTCCAACGTCGCATCGTGCATGGCATGATTATCCCCATAAAAGACTTGGAGATTATCGGTTGTCAGCACCTTTTCCAAAGGCATATCAATAATGTGGGTATCATCAAATGAATAGTTTTGCATATTAATCTCCTACCTGGTTGCGGTCATTTTTTTATACATCCAATTACCAAGCATTCTGGCTAACAAGTTGAATAATAGAATAACGACGATTAAAACGGCTGATGCCCCACTTGAAATTGCGGCGGCATCCGGGGTGACGCCTTCAGTATTCAGTTTCCAAATATGAACGGCCAAGGTTTCGGCTGGACGCAGTGGATTCAAGAAACTTGCGGGATCGACTGGATTCCAATCGCCGTAATTAACGGTCGGCGCACTTTGACCAGCCGTGTAAATCAAGGCAGCGGCTTCACCAAACACCCGCCCAGCGCTTAAAATAATTCCAGTTAAAATCCCAGGAACGGCAGCTGGTAGGACAATGCCAGTGATCGTTTTCCAACGGGATAATCCAAGCGATAGCCCGGCTTCCCGCTGGAGTTGAGAAACGTCCTGCAGGGATTCTTCAATACTTCGAGTGAGCAATGGTAGGTTGAAAAAGGTCAACGCAATCGCCCCGGCTAAAATGGAGCAACCCATGTTGAACTGAATAACGAACAACAAGTAGCCAAACAAACCAACGACAACGGAAGGCAAGGAACTTAAAACTTCGACGGCAGTCCGAATCAAGCCGGTAAACCAATTATTGGGCGCGTATTCTGATAAATAGATACCAGAACCCAGCGCAATTGGAAACGAAATAATCAGTGTCAATACCAGCAAATACATGGAGTTAAACAACTGATCGCGAACCCCACCGCCAGCTCTAAATGATTGGGCAGCCGAAGTCAGGAAGTGCCATGAAATGTGGGGAATCCCAGTCCACAGAATGTAGCCGAGTAGGAATACTAAGATGCCAATAACGGCGGCAACCAGGACGTAAATGACGCCGGTCGCAATGTTATTACTTGTTTTAGAATTCATTTTTTCAAACTACCCTTCTTCCCGATAAAGCGAACCAGAATGTTAAAGACTAATGACATTAATAGCAAAATTAAAGCTAGTGACCATAAGGCATTGTTAGGTAATGTCCCCATGGTGGTATTACCGATTCCAGTTGTTAATTGACTCGTTAACGTGGAGGAAGGGGTCAGCAAGCCATGAGGCATTAAGACGGCGTTACCAATAACCATTTGAACGGCCAAGGCTTCACCAAAGGCCCGTGACATCCCGAAAATAACCGCGGTCAGAATTCCTGGGGTAGCTGCTCTGAGAACCACTTTGTAAATGGTTTGCCAACGCGTGGCCCCCAATGCTAATGAAGCCGAGCGGTAAAACATTGGAACGGCTTTGATACTGTCAACGGAAAGTGACGTGATTGTTGGCAGTACCATGACAAAGAGGACCAACGTTCCGGCAAGGATTCCAAACCCAGTTCCCCCAAACGTGTGACGAATGAGTGGTACGATCACCGACAAGCCGATAAATCCATAAACAACAGAAGGAATTCCGACCAACAATTCGATAACCGGTTGGAGAATCTTGGTTCCCTTTTCTGGTGCAATTTCCGTCATGAATAACGCAACCCCTAACGCAAACGGGGTGGCAACCACCGCCGCTAGGATTGTGACACTAAACGACGTCACGATCATTGGCAGGGCACCGATTTGTGGGTTGCCATGCTTATCAAGTAATCCCGGGTTCCAGTTGGTTCCCGATAGAAACTTCCACAAACTCACATGATTTGTCGTAAAGGTTGCGATACCTCTGGTCGTGATGAAATATAAAATCGAAATTACCAACAACCCCACAAAAGCGATACAGATGTAAGTGATTGTTCGGCCAAAATAATCTTGGTGAGTTGCTTTCGATGGATTTTGCAGGTCTTTCTTAATCTCATCCATGCTAAACCTCCTATATTTTAGTGAGCGGATCCAAGCGGTTAGAAGTCGGAGCGTAAGTCTCCTCAGAGGGAAATTCCGGGCTTGGGAATTTTTCTCTGAGGTGCTTACGTGCAGACTTCTGCTTGGAGGAGCTGTCCTAGTTCGAGTGAGCGAAGCAAAGCGGTTAGAAACTGGAAGAAAAGTCTCCTTCGACACAAATCCCTGGTTTTTGGGGATTTGTGTTGGAGGTGCTTATATGGAAGTTTCTGCTTTGCACAGCCGTACTGAAATTAATGATGCTTTAACCTGATGAAGGCCGAGGGCATTTGATTTGCCTTTGGCCTTCGTTGGGTTACATAATGATTTTTTGATTCTGTTTGGTAGTGGAAACGTGCTCTGATGCAACTGGTGCTAGTCGCACTCTACTTTTGTGATACAGCGTTGCTTGCGTTCTTCGTTACTTTCATATCATGAATACTGATGTAACCAAGCTTTTGTACTAAGCTGTCTTGAACTTTGCTTGAATCCATGTAGTTAAGGAACTTCTTAGTTGCAGCGTTTGGTTGACCCTTAGTGTACATGTGCTCGTATGACCAGATCTTCCATTTGTTCGTTGTAACGTTGGCATCAGTTGGTTTTACATTATTAACTGATAATGCTTTGATCTTATTATTGACATATGAGAAGGCTAAGTAGCTGATGGTACCTGGGGTGCTTGACACAATCTTTTGAACAGTTCCGTTTGAATCTTGTTCCTGAGCCTTAACAGCCTTGGCGCCTTCAAGAACGGCTGATTCAAAGGTTGCTCGAGTACCTGAACCTTGAGCCCGGTTTACAACGGTGATCTTTTCGTCTTTACCACCAACTTGTTTCCAGTTCGTGTACTTCCCGGTAAAGATGCCTTTTAATTGCGCCATGGTCAAATTGCTGACACTGACATCTTTGTTAACAACTGGTGTCATTCCAACAACGGCAACTTGGTGATCAACTAACTTGTTGGCTTTAATCCCATCTTGTTGTTGAGCAAAGATATCTGAGTTACCAATTTGAACAGCGCCGGCTTGAACTTGACTAAGACCAGTACCAGAACCGCCACCTTGCACAGAAATGTTAACTTTGCTATTGTCCTTTTGATAATCGCTGGCAGCCTGTTCAACTAATGGCTGAAGTGCAGTAGAACCAACTGCGGTAATTTTAACGTTTGAGTCTGCTGAAGAGGACTTCTTAGACTTTGAACTGCTTGAACCACATCCAGCAAGTAAAACCCCCACCGCTGCAACCGCAACGATTGTTGAAAAAAAGGATCGTTTTTTCATGATAATGTTTCCTCCTAATATATGAATCCCATTTTTTTAGTACTCATTTAAGTACATTGTTAATATACCAACGTCATGTAAATATCGAGTTTCGTTTATGTAAAAGTAACGTAAAAGTCCCCGATTCCTGACAAAAGTATGGCATAACTTAAGATGTAAACTATTTCAATAAAATGGAGGAAGACCAGATGCCACTGGAAATTCTATTAATCAGTCAAGATTTACAGCTCGCCAACAAACTTGAAAAGTCACTGACCGCCTTCAACATTAATACCCGGGTTTCATTTGAACCATTGGATCACCTATTACAGCAGGTTTCTGGGGTTATCTGGGATTTAAACAGCGTCATTCTGCCGCAAAATCCATCCGAAATGCAGATTTTGAGAAGCCAAATTGCCGGTCCAATCCTATTATTAACGACTAAGCCGCATCCTGAGCGGACCGTTTGCTCGTATTTTGTTGACTATCATTTTGACGATTACCTATACAAAGCGTCAATGAAAGAAGTGACCGCCCGAATCGTTCAGCACTTGTGGGTCTACCAAAATCGCAATCGCCTGCAAATGAGTCGCCAAGGGGGAACCGATAACCACTTACTAGTGGGACCGTTAAAAATTGATTTGGATAAATTTCAGGTCGTTAATGGTAATAGGAACCTCAATTTGAGCCCAATTGAATATAAATTGTTATTGTTCTTCATTAGTAACGCCAATACGGTATTAAGCAGAACGCAAATAGCCTCGGCGGTCTGGGGAAATACCACCGGTGCGACCCTGAGGATTATCGATACCCATATTAGTAACTTAAGAAAGAAAATTGAGGAAAACCCCAAGGAACCGGAGATGCTGACGACGATCAGGGGATTTGGATATCTGTTCAAAAGCCAGAGTGCGGAAACAAGCGGTTAGGAATTGGATCGTAGGTCTCCTTGAGAAGAAATTCCCGGGCTTGGAATTTTTTCTGAAGGTGCCTACGAGCAGATTCCTGCTTGTTGGAGCACATTTATTCTATGTAGTGGAGAAAACACCTCAGAAAGAAATCCCGCTTTTGGATTTGAATCAAGAATAACTTAGAAGTTAGCGTCAGGGTCGTTGGAGCACGTTTTCTATGTACTGGAGAAAAACTCAATATAAAAATAGGCGACCCGTCATCGAAATTATCGATAGCGGGTCGCCTATTTGAATACAACGATAGTTATGAAGCTTGGCCTAGGCCTAAAATATAACCATCAATTATTTATAGTAGACTTTCACATATTTAGCATTAGCAGTAATGTAACCACCTTTAACAGCAAACCGTTTCGTACCAGACTTTGTGGTTGAAGTTGGATAGCTAAACGTGTAACGCTTGA
>NZ_AZEI01000040.1 GCF_001436255.1 Lentilactobacillus rapi DSM 19907 = JCM 15042
AGCGTTGATATGACAAGGATAATCGAGGATAAAACTTAGAAACTTTGGACAGTACTATCCAATCTAGGAGGGGCAAGTCAAATGAAAAAGATCATTTCAATTGTATCAATCATCTTTTTGAGCCTATTAGTTGGGGTGACGATGACCAATTCAGTTCAAACGGCATCAGCTGATTATTTACCATCATCCCCATTTCGGGTGAAATCGCGTTCTATTGATCCAAAAGATTCTGGAACGTTCACAAATGACTATTATCGGCTAACCCAAAAGGCAAAAGCAACGGTTACTTATACGGTTAAGGGAACATATGGGAAACAAGTTAAAAGGACCATGACGATGCCAAAAGGAACAATTGTTGCCGGTAAATTTGGTTATGTTGACAAGAAGCATATTTATCCTGGTCCAGCTGGCTTAAGTTATTATTTACAAAGAAAAACAATGAGTTCACATTACTATGGGTTGATTAACGGCCAAGGTAGGCTAAGCTTTAAGATTGCGTATACACCTTCGCGAATTGTTCGAATTAAACGGCCAGCTTATGCGATGCCGTTTGGTAATGGGATTCTTTTGTCGGGTGGTTTGGCGGCGTTAAAGCAGATCAACAACCCAGATTATCAAAGTAATGCGGTCAAGATTACTTCTGATGGTTATTTGGAGTATTACCCAAGCAATCATCAGACTTATAAATGGCGCTACCAGCAAAAAACTTCCGGAGGATCTTCGATAATGACTGGGACGAACCGAACTAACTTTGATATGCGACCGCAAGCTTATGCCAAGATTAACAAAGCGGTGAAAAAAGGTGCCACAGTTTATCTGTACACCAATAAGAAGGTTGATGGAACTAACCAAAAGCAGGTTAAAAAATCAGGGGCTTACAAGTATCGACTCGCCGTTCGGAATCTCCACACGCCATATTGGATGACTAATTATGGTGCTAACGACGATGGTTCGGCAGCAAGCTTATATATGGTTGGTAGTAAACCATACTATACTGAAATCGCTCAGGCCTTTAATTAAAAAGGCTGGAGGATAGATTGAGGTAAAGTAACTTGATTTGAAAACTTAAGTGAAAAAGATCGTGCATTCCAAAACTGAAGTGAAGCCCTTTGTTGGAGAAATCTAACTCAAGGGGTTCAGTTCAAAACAGAATGCACGATCTTTTTTCCCAGCTTGGTTGTAAAAATCGGTTTCCGGCGCCTGATTCTTAAAATTCAATGATGATCATCCTGGTTAATTTAATAAATAATGTAAGAATTCATGACATTGTATCCTAATTATCTGTAATAATTTTGCCAAATTGCCTAATAATATAACTTAGTAGCTCAAAATGTAATTAAACCTAACACGAATCCTAAAAAGTGTGATATTATCTTTTTATTCATTAGAATTATTTTAATCGTAATCTTATGTTGCTCTTATTTTTAGGAGGATGCTTATGAAATCAAAAATCACCGAGAACCAAGATGGAACGATGCGAGCGCTTAGCAATCGTCATGTTCAGATGATTGCCATTGGTGGCACGATCGGAACTGGGTTGTTCTTAGGATCCGGAAGTACCATTAGCAAGACCGGGCCTTCAGTTATGTTGGTGTATGTTGTTTTAGGCCTGTTTTTCTTCTTTATGATGAGAGGAATTGGTGAGATGTTTTACTCCGATCCATCCCAGCATACGTTCGTTTCATTCATTTCACGATACCTGGGACCGACAGTTGGTCATTTCACCGGCTGGACCTATTGGATTGGCCTCGTATTTGTTTGTATGGCTGAATTGACTGCCACTGCGACGTATGTCCAATATTGGTTCCCGCATCTGCCAGCCTGGTTGATTGAGTTAGCCTTCCTAGGAATTCTGGCTGGGGTTAACCTAATCGCTGCCCGCTTGTTTGGTGAAGCTGAATTTTGGTTCGCGATGATTAAGATTGTGGCCATCTTGGCCATGATCTTCACTGGAATTTTCATGATGGCTCGTGGGTCAATCACCCCATTAGGAAATGCCAGCTTATCAAATGTTTTCAACCACTTTACCCTGTTTCCTCATGGCATTTACAGCTTTATTGCTGCATTCCCGATGGTCTTCTTCGCCTTTCAAGGAATTGAATTCGTTAGTATCACGATTGGTGAAGCAAAATCACCCCATTCGGTTATCAAAAAAGCCGTTAATGAAACTTTATTAAGAATTCTGATTTTCTACATTGGCGCTTTAATCGTCATCATGGGGATCATCCCATGGACTTCCATTACTCCCGATGCCAGTCCATTTGTTCAAGTGTTCAAATTAGCTGGATTCCCTGCAGCAGCTGCGTTAATCAACTTCGTGGTCTTAACATCAGCTGCCTCGGCGCTCAATAGTTGTATCTTCTCTGCCGGCCGTCATTTCTATCAGTTAGCAACTGAAGTCCCTGAAGATAGTTGGATGCATAAAACATTTGCTAAAATTTCTGGTAATGGGGTTCCCGCTGCCGCTATTATCTTCTCCGCAGCACTGGTTCTGGTTACGCCATTGATGAGCTTGACGAGTGTTTTGAGTTCAGTATTTACGATCGTAACTGGAGTTTCCAGCGATATGTATTTGATCGTTTATACCCTGGCCATGGTTGCCCACAGAAAGTATCGAGCTTCCAGTGACTTCTTGCCTGATGGCTTCCTCATGCCTGCTTACAAGATCATGAGTCCATTGACCATTGCCTTCTTCGTGGTTGTGTTCTTTACCCTCTTCTTAATTCCAGAAGACATATTCGGGGCAGTTGGCGCAATTGTTTGGACCATTGTCTTTGGTGGGGTTACTTACCTGCATCAACGAAAACTGGTTCCAAGTGCCGAGCAGTAATCACGTTAGATAATCAAATAATAATGATCCAGGAATGCATCAGGGTTCCTGGATTTTTTGAGTCAACGTTAAAAGTAATGATTGTTGCACCAACCCGTTACGTACTTTCATAGGACCGCTACACGTAACTGGTGCTAACTATCTAAGCAATTCCTAACCAAAATCCAAGCCCAGGATTTTAATTAGGAACTCCTTAGATAACCGCACCAACCCGTTACGTTCCGCGCACTTTGATAGGACCGCTACACGTAACTGGCGCTAACCATCTAAGCAATTCCTAACCAAAATCCAAACCCAGGATTTTAATTAGGAATCCCTTAGATGACCGCACCAACCCGTTACGTTCCGCGCACTTTCTTTTTATGTTAGAATAAGAGCATTAACCATATTGAGTAAGAGGACATAAAATGAAAAATTGGTTTTCAAATAACAACGGTGAATTGCCACCGTTTGTTCATAATCGACGCTTACGACGAATCATGTTCTTTATTGCGCTGCTTGTTATCTATGGGATTGTTATTTCATCCCTGTACAACCTTATCGTAGCAGCCGTTTTGGTCGTGATTAGTGTTGCTGGGTTGATCTATACGATTGTGATGATGAACGAAATCAGTTCTGACACTAATAGGTACATTACTGATTTATCATACCGGATTCATCGCGGTGAACAAGAAGCCTTGCTGGAAATGCCGATTGGTGTCATGGTAACGAACGGTGACGGCTTGGTGGAATGGACGAATCCTTATCTCATGAACTACTTTAAGGATGACAACGTTCTGGGTAAGAAAATCGACGACATTGATCACGATTTGCAACAGTTGATCATGAAGTACGAGGAATCAAACGAATTTCACACGGTTACGTGGCGTGACCACAAATTTACCATGCTGATCCAGAAGGAATACAATTCCATGTATCTGATGGATATCACTAAGTATGCCAACATTCAGGAACGCTACGAATCTGAACAGATTTCAGTTGGCCAAATTTTCTTGGATAACTATGATGAAATCACCCAATCAATGACTGACCAGGAAATTTCTAATTTGAGCAACTATGTCACTAACGAGTTGGCAACCTGGTCACAAAAGTATGGGATGTATTTGAAGCAAATTGATGACGACCATTTCTTCCTGTTGGCCTATGCCAAGTCGTTGACGGCAATTGAGAACGATAAATTTAATATCCTGGACGTTGTCCGCGAAACCACTTCAAAACAAAACTTCCCATTGACCTTGAGTATCGGAATTGCATATGGCGAGGATGATTTGAATAGTTTGGCTGATCAAGCGCAAAGTAACCTTGATTTGGCATTAGGACGTGGTGGTGACCAGGTTGTTGTTAAGTCACTGGATGGCACTGCCCGGTTCTATGGTGGTAAAACTAATCCAATGGAGAAGCGGACTCGAGTTCGGGCTCGAATGATTTCACAAGCCTTAAATGAGTTGATGAATGCCTCTGACCAAGTCTTTGTTCAGGGACATACCCGGCCAGATATGGATGCACTTGGGGCTTGTTTGGGGATTCGGCGAATTGCTCAAATGAACAATAAGAAATGCTGGATTGTTCTTGATAAAGAGAAGGTCCATTCTGATATTCAGCGGTTGCTCGAAGCGGCTAAGAAGTATCCAGAAATTAGCGATTCAATTATTACACCCTCAGAAGCAATGGAGAAGGCCACCGACAGCAGTCTGCTGATCATGGTCGATCATTCGAAGCCATCCATCAGTATTTCTGAAGAGCTCTATCAAAAGATGGCAGAACGGGTCATCATTATCGACCACCATCGACGGGGCGAAGAATTTCCAGAGAACCCAATGCTGGTCTATATTGAACCGTATGCGTCATCGACTTGTGAGCTGATTACTGAAATGTTTGAATATCAGCCTCATGAAGAAGAACCGATTAACCGAATTGAAGCAACGGCCATGTTAACCGGGATTTTCATTGATACGCAGTCCTTCTCAATGCGGACCGGTACCCGGACGTTTGATGCGGCCAGTTACTTGCGGTCTGCCGGAGCTGATTCAACTGAAATGCAGCAGTTAATGAAGGAAAATATTGATAATTATCTGCAGCGAAACCATCTGATTTCGATGGTGGAATTCTTCCACAAAGATATGGCGATGATTGTTGGTGAAGAAGACCGAGTTTACGATCCGGTTACGGCTGCCCAAGCCTGTGACTCGCTCTTGACTATGTCTGGGGTTGATGCATCGTTTATTATCACCAAACGCTCAGATGGCCAAGTCGGGGTTTCAGCGCGAAGTACAGGTTCAATTAACGTTCAAATTATTATGGAAAGAATGGGTGGCGGCGGTCACTTATCTAGTGGTGCCACTCAAATTGAAGGCAAATCAATTGCCGATGTTAAACAATTATTGCTTGAATCCATCAAGTATATCGATGATAATGAATAAAGGTATTTAATTTTGAGGATAGTAGGAGTGATCGATTATGAAAGTAATTTTTCTAGAAGACGTCCGTGGTAAGGGTAAGCGTGGCGAGGTAAAAGAAGTTCCTGACGGCTATGCTCAAAACTTTTTAATTAAAAATGGCAAAGCAAAACGAGCTTCTCGGGCTGCCATGAGCCAACTTAAAGGGAAACTGCGAGCTGAAGAGAAGCGAGAAGCTGAAGAACTTGAAGAGGCCAAGCAGGTAAAGGCTCAATTGGAAGACGACAAAACAGTAGTTGAATTATCAGCCAAAGCCGGAACTGATGGGCGACTGTTCGGTTCAATTCCAAGCAAGCAAATTGCTTCTGCATTGGATAAGCAATTTGGTATCAAGTTAGACAAACGAAAGATTGAACTCGCCGATCCAATTAGAGTAGCGGGCTATACCAACGTTCACGTTAAGCTGCGGCCAGAAGTTGAAGCACGAATCAGAGTTCACGTTTCAGAAAAGTGAGCGTAGCAAAGCGGTTAGAAGTCGGAGCGTAAGTCTCCTCGGAGAGAAATTCCCGGTCTTGGAATTTTTCTCCGAGGTGCTTACGTGCAGACTTCTGCTTTGAGGAGCTGTCCTAAAAAGAGAGTGAGCGGATCCAGGCGGTTAGCAACCGGAGCGTAAGTCTCCTTTGGCAGAAATCCCCGATTCTGGGATTTTTGCCAAAGGTGCTTACGTGCAGGTTGCTGCCTGGAGGAGCTGTCCTAAGGGAAGTGCGCGTATCAAAGCGGTTAATAACCGGAGCATAAGTTGCCTAAATCAGAAATTCCGGTTTTGGGAATTTTTGATTTAGGTGCTTATGTGCAGGTTATTGCTTTGAGGAGCTGTCCTAAAAAAGTGAGCGTAGCAAAGCGGTTAGAGATCGGAGTGTAAGTCCCCTCTAACGGAAATTCCGGTTTTGGGAATTTTTGTTCGAGGTGCTTACATGCAGATCTCTGCTTTGAAGAGCTGTCCTAAGGGAAGTGAGCGCAGCAAAGCGTTTAGAAGCTGGAGCCTAAGTTTCCGCCACCAGAAATCCCGGGCTTGGATTTTTGGTGGCGGAGGCTTAGGTGCAAGCTTCTGCTTTGAGGAGCTGTCCTGAGTGAGCGGCCGGCAACGGGTGATGCAGAACGTAACGCGCCACCAAATACAGTATTTAGATCACCAAAAATATCAGTGGTCATAAAATCAAAATCACCATTAGAGACTGGAACCAGAACTTCAAGTTTTGGCCAGTCTCTTTTGCGACAAATGTTAAAATGAGATAGAATATCTATACGATTATTTTAGTTACTAGGAATGAATTTGAGGAATTTAAATGAGCAATGATTTTGTAAATGAGTTGCCACCACAGAATATTGATGCCGAAAAGGCGGTTTTAGGATCGATTTTCTTGAGCACGGATGCGCTCATTGAAGCCATGGAATATTTGGAACCCGATGATTTTTATAAACGGGCTCACCAGATTATTTTCAAAGACATGGTTGAATTGAACGATCGTGATCAGGCTGTCGATGTGGTGACGATAACCAATTTACTGACAGAACAGAATAATTTAGATGATGTTGGTGGGATGGAGTATATCGCTGATTTGGCTGGCTCTGTTCCAACTGCGGCCAATATTACTTACTATGCCAAAATTGTGAAGGATAAATCGCTGCTCCGGCGCTTGATCCAAACGGCCACCAACATTGTCACCAATAGTTACAGCACCGATGACGATATCACAACGGTGTTGGATGATGCCGAACGTGACATTATGAACGTTGCTGAAAATCGAAATCAGTCTGGTTTTAAAGCAATTAAAGATGTTTTGAACAGCGCCTTTAACGAAATTGACCGGTTGTCTCAAGCTGGTGATACGGTTACCGGTGTTTCCACTGGTTATCCTGAATTGGATAAAATTACGACTGGTCTTCATGAAGATGAGTTAATTATTTTAGCAGCTCGGCCTGCCGTCGGGAAAACGGCCTTTGCGCTTAACTTGGCTCAAAATGTTGGGACCAAGACCGACAAAACGGTTGCCATTTTCAGTCTGGAAATGAGTGCGGAATCGTTGGTTAACCGAATGCTGTGTGCCGAGGGGAGTATTAATGCCAACCATTTACGAACTGGCCAATTGACTGAAGACGAATGGCAAAACTTAGTGGTCGCGATGGGGAGTTTATCCCGAGCTAATATCTTTATCGATGATACTGCCGGAATTAAAATGTCTGAAATTCGGGCAAAATGCCGTCGATTAGCCAAAGAGTCTGGCAACCTTGGTTTAGTGGTTGTCGATTATCTCCAGTTGATTGAAGGCAGCAACGCCGAAAACCGGCAACAAGAAGTTTCCGGAATTTCTCGACAACTTAAAAAGCTGGCCAAGGAATTACACGTCCCCGTGATTGCATTGTCACAACTTTCTCGGGGAGTTGAACAACGTCAAGACAAACGGCCAGTGTTGTCAGATATCCGTGAATCCGGTTCGATTGAACAGGATGCCGATATCGTTGCCTTTCTGTATCGTGACGATTACTACCGGGATGAGGACGAGGATGACGACGACCAGTCCAGTGGTTCAAGTGGCGAGGATGACGAAAACGATGTTGGTGAAGTTGAAGTCATCATTGAAAAGAACCGTTCGGGCCCTCGAGGAACCGTGAAACTATTATTCGTGAAGTCGTATAACAAGTTTTCGTCGATATCGTATGCACAGCAATAATTTTTTGTATGTTGAGATTGGGACGAAAGGTGATTTGATCCCATAATTTAAGTGAAAAAAAAGTAATGCATTCATTTGAACTGAACCCCTTGAATTGGAGAAATCTAATTCAAGGGGTTTTATTATGTTT
>NZ_AZEI01000041.1 GCF_001436255.1 Lentilactobacillus rapi DSM 19907 = JCM 15042
AGACAAACTATATTACGTCAAGAGAAAACTTGGGATTCTTTTTTTATCTAGATTAAGTGTTTTTGAGTATGCGAAATAAGCCTCAAAAACATATTTTTTGAGACTATTCGTTTATCTACTTAGGTTTGACTAATCTACTTTTAAACGGCTTTCTGACCACGAATCGTTGTATTTTAATATATGAAAAATAATTCGTACCAATTTTTTGACCACATGACTTAAAGCTACCAGATACGGTTTACCCTCGGAAATTTTTTTGTGATAATACTGGCGCATGGTTGGTGAGAACCGAGCACATAGCCTAGCGGCTGTGAAGAGGGCCCATCGTAGTTCTGGTGAACCGTGCTTGACCATGTGACCATAATCCCCCTGCTGTTCTCCTGAGCGGCTAATAGAGGGTTCCGCCCCGGCAAAGGCTAGTATTTGATTAGGCGAAGTAAAGTAGTCAATATTTCTGATTTCCGATAAGATAATAGCCGCCAAAGTATTGCCAATGCCTGGAACTGTTAGTAGCGGTGTCTTAATATTATCCATGATTGTATCAACTTTTTGTTCAGCTTCGCTGATCTGTTGACTTTCAAACCTAAGAGCGTCAATTAGCTGCAGTAGTTGGAATGAAAGGCTTTCGGAACATTGGCCGATTGTATTTCTGGCTAACTCTCGCAACTTGATGGCCTTGGCCTCACCGTACTTTTTACCAGAATATTTACTGATAATTGCTGTAATAGTCGCGATCTGACCATGGGCTAGTTTTTCTGTTGAAGGATACTTCTTTAGTAAGGTCAATACCCACGTACGGTATTTAGTTGAACTAGCGCCTAATTCAGGTGTTAATTCAGGAAAGGTTTGATCTAGGACATTGATATAAGCCAACTTTGTTTTAGCCCGCTTGTACTTTAACGCTTCCAAGTACCTTGTATCACTTTTTAATTCGATCATTGAATCGTCAGTTTCAAAGCTTGTTTTATCGATATCTGCTCTTAATTTTTGTGCGATTTTCAGGGCATCCTGTGAATCAGTTTTAGTCTTACGCAGAGTACTTCCCTGAATATATTTCTTGATTAACAAAGGATTATAGGCAAAAACAGGGTAATGATGCTTTCGCAAGAAAGCAATGAGATTATAGCCATAATGACCGGTATTCTCCAGCCCAATTTCAATTCCATTGTCTGTTACCAAGGCATTCTTCAAGATCCTCTGCATTGTCTTGAAACCTTCTCGATTGTTCAAAAACTGTTTATCTACTAGTAAGACTTTGCCTTCGCTATTAATAATTGACAGGTGATGTTCATACTTGGCTACATCAATTCCTGCATAGATCAAATTAACCGCTCCTTACGTATGTAAATTGCGCTGTGCTTTCCACAAATCCCTTGTCCTGTAGTCTTGCGTTAAATTAAACATCGTGCTAAATCACGTGTTATCAAACTAATTAACAGTACAACAAAAGACTGTGGTTAGAGTCTTAATATACCAGTATCCGCTAGGATCTGTACGTCAGCTTTACTAATCCACAGCGCTTATCATCAGTTTAGTACATTTTGCTGTTACCTTACTGATACTTCTAATATACAAGCGTC
>NZ_AZEI01000042.1 GCF_001436255.1 Lentilactobacillus rapi DSM 19907 = JCM 15042
GTTTAGTACATTTTGCTGTTACCTTACTGATACTTCTAATATACAAGCGTCAGCCTTTTGAGGCACGTTTCAACACAATAATGGTAAAAAACCTGATCTTGGATTTTAGTGGAGGCTTCCTTATATATTAACCATCAGTCTTTTCAGGCACGTTTCAACACAAGAACGGCCAACATCCTGGTCTCGGATTTTAGTGGGGATCTCCTTATATATCGAGCGTCAGCCTTTTGAGACACGTTTCAACTAGAGAATGGCGAAAATCCTGGTTTTAGATTTTAGTGAGGCCTTCTTATATATCGAGCGTCAGCCTTTTGAGGCACGTTTCAACACGAAAATGGCGAACATCCTAGTTTTAGATCTTTTTAAGAATCTCCGAAAGCCATCTCAGCATTCTCCAGTTTTACCCCTCACTAATTATTTCACCAAACCAATTGACCTACTCCCCAGATATTGTATGATGAACGTAACGAGAAAATGAAAGCGCTATGATCAAAGGAGGAACAGCCATGAAAGTGTTAGTTATTGGGGGAATTGCTGGCGGGCCGTCGTTTGCCACGCGGCTCCGGCGAATTAATGAAGATGACGAAATCATTATCTTCGAGCGGGGAGCAGCGATTTCGGTTGCCAGTTGTGCCATACCTTACTATTTGGGCGGGGTTGTTTCAGATCGTTCTAAATTAATTGAGCGAACCCCAGAAGTTCTTAAGCAGCGCAATAATATCGATGTGCGCCTATTTAATGAAGTGACTGCAATCAACCCAACTGATAAAAGTGTCATGGTGAAGAATTTGAAAACCGGCGACGTTTATCAGGAAAATTATGATCAATTGGTCATCGCAACCGGAGCGAGTCCGGTTGTGCCACCAATCAAAGGAATCGAAAACGCCGGTAATGCCTTTGTCCTGAGAGCCATTACCGATGCGGACAAGCTGATGACGTATTTAGCAGCCAAGCGACCCAAGACCGTGACAATTTTAGGCGCCGGCGCTATTGGCATTGAGGTTGCCGAAGCATTTGTCAGACGGCAAATGGATGTGACCATCGTCGACCAGGCTGACCAAGTAGCATCCCCTTATGATCCAGAAATTGCGTCAATTGTCAAAGATGAGCTAATCAAACAAGGCGTCCACGTCATTTTAAACAATGGAATCAAAGAGATCCGCAATAATGGCCACACTTTGGTCTTTGAAGACGGCAGCCTTCACCAGACCGCCATGCTCTTCTTGGGAACCGGGGTTAGGCCAAATAGTCAGCTGGCCGAAGCGGCTGGAATTAACTTGTCACCAGACCATCACGTAATCGTTGATGATCACCTCCAAACCAACCTGCCAGATATTTATGCCATCGGCGACGTCATTGAAACAACCAGTCTGATTAATGGCCTGCCGATTCCAAGTGTTTTATCCAGTCCCGCCAATCGGCAAGGCCACTTGCTGGCAGACATCATGACGGATGCCCCTGTCACGTACAAAGGCTTCATTGGTGCAGGGGTTGCGAAATTCTTTGACTTGACCGCCAGCTATGTTGGCTACACTGAAAGCGCCCTAAAGAAGCTTGGAATCACCAATTATAAAACGGTCTTTATCACGCCGTATGATCAGGCCTACTTCTTCCCAAATGCCGATCGGGTGAATTTCAAGTTAATTTATGAAGAGAAAACGGGTAAGCTCCTTGGCGGCCAGGCAGTTGGCAAGCATGGCATTGACAAGCGAATCGCCGAACTATCCGTTGCAATTACCGGCAACTTAACGGCCTTTGATCTACCAGCTCTGGAAATTCCATATTCACCACCCTATTCTTCAACTCGGGATGTCTTAAATATTGCCGGTTACGTTGCGATTCGCGAGCTGACAAATAAATCCAAGATAGTTAAGGCATCAGCGATTCCAGCCGAGGATCGGCAAAACGCATTTTTCCTAGATATCCGTGAACCCGGAACCGAACCGGCTGGATCAATCACTCCAACGGCTAATATCCCGTTATCTCAACTTCGAGATCGGATTGAGGAGATTCCAAAAGATAAAAAAATCTATATCACTTTTAGAAAGGGAATTGGCCCTTACAATGCCTCACGAATTCTTGACGGCAAGGGGTACAATGTCACAACGATCGATGAATCTTAATAACTTCGGGAAGTCCGGCCAGGTGCTGGGCTTTTTTAGTTTCAAATCTGTACCACCTTTACCTCAAGCATACTTGAGGTGCTATATTTAAGGTAATCAATCTTTTATTTAGATAAGGAGACCTAAAATGTATTCAGCTTCTCAACAACGATATGACAAAATGATTTACAACCGGGTTGGCCGAAGCGGCTTAAAGCTGTCAGCGATTGGTCTGGGCCTTTGGCATAATTTCGGTAGCGTTGATTCGTTTGAAAATCAAAAAGCGATCATTCACCAGGCATTTGACCTGGGAATCACCTACTTCGACTTAGCTAATAATTATGGCCCAATTCCCGGTAGTGCCGAGGAAAACTTCGGTCAAATCATGGCTGGTGATATGAAACCCTATCGTGACGAAATGATCATCGCCAGTAAGGCCGGCTACACCATGTGGCCGGGCCCCTATGGAGATTGGGGATCCCGGAAATACATTATGGCCAGTGCTGATCAAAGCTTGAAACGGACGGGATTAGATTACTTTGATATTTTCTATTCCCACCGACCGGATCCAAAGACCCCAATCGAAGAAACGGCCATGGCCCTTGACGAATTAGTCCACCAAGGAAAAGCGCTATACATTGGTATTTCCAACTATGATGGCGCCCAGACCAAGGCGATTACCACAGTTTTCAATGAGTTAAAAACACCGTTTGTCATTCATCAACCCAGATACAACATGTTTGACCGAACAGTTGAAACTGACCTCTTCCCCGTTCTGAAAGCCGAACATAAGTCCGCGGTCAGCTATAGCTCACTTGCCCAAGGCCTATTAAGTGATCGGTATTTAAACGGCATCCCAGCGGACTCACGCGCTCATAAGACGACCAGTCCCTTCCTCCATGAAGATCAGGTGGAAAAAACATTGGCGACCGTTAAACAATTGAACCAAGTTGCCAAAGATCGTGGCCAGTCCTTAGCCGAAATGGCATTGGCATGGAACCTGCGGGAACCAGAGATTGCCTCGGTATTAGTCGGCGCCAGTCGACCATCTCAATTGGTTGATAATGTGAAAGCACTGGACCATTTGGCCTTTACACCAGCGGAATTAACCAAAATCGATCACATTTTGAAATAATCCTAGATTGCCACAAACCGGGTTAATCACAGAAAATAAGCCACTCATCTAAACGCTCTAACTTGAACGTTTGGATGAGTGGCTTTTATTTAGTCAGCACCAAATCATTTAGTCGGCTTCAAACCGCCCATTACAAATTCAACTGTTTCCTTGCTGGCTTTATCAATATCCAATTCACCACCAGCCAACACTTTCGGTAACAGATACGTCAGCACCGTGCCAAAAATATACTGAATGATTCGTTGAAGTGGCCAATCGACCAATTGCCCATCTTCTTGATACTTCCGAATAAAGTTACCTAACGGACTATTAATAATGTTGACGGCCTCCTTACTAATCAGTGAGACCAAGTTGGCATCCCGCGTAATTTCCTGCAGCAGGATTCGAAGTTGCTGACGATTATCCAACGCAAACTGCATTCGATTTTTCACGGCGATTTCTAGAAATTCATCAATTGTCGGGGTCGTACTTTGCGACATATCAACGATAAATTCTGTGACCGCTTTGGGTAAGACTTGGTGAATGAACGGTTCCAAGATTGCTTTTAGAATACCATCCTTCGTTTTAAATTGTTTATACACCGTTCCTTCAGACACCGCTGCCCGGTCGGCAATATCTCTAGTACTGGTGCGATCAAATCCCTTTTGCGAGAAAAGTTCCAAACTTGCCCGCAGGACGGCTTGTTGTTTTGCCGATAAATCAGACTGATCCAAACTTTCTGAAAACAGCGTTGTAAAGTTCTTATTTGCCATTAAATCAACCTCCTAGACCTGTCGATAGTGTCGCATAGATAACATGTTGAGCACAAGGAACACGACCACAAATATTAACAAAATTCCTAAGCTTGGGGCAATGTCACCAATTGTTGCCCCTTTTTGAATGACGTCACTCATCGACTGGGCACCGTAGTATAACGGCATAATTTTGGCAACTGGCTGCAGCCAATCGGCCATTTGGTTAACCGGAATAATGCCCGAGAAGAAAATTTGGGGAATCACGACAATCGGGATAAACTGAACCATCTGGAACTCCGACGAGGCAAATGTCGAAATTAATAGTCCCAGCGTCAAGGCGACGACCGCTAAGAGAATGTTAATCAAAAAGATATTCCAAATATTCCCAAGAATCTGAATGTTAAAGACATAGATCGTAAAGAGGACGACCAAGAGGGTTTGAATCAAGGCAAAGATCCCATAGCCTGATAGGTAGCCCATAATTACCTCACCACGCTTGATTGGGGTCGCCAGCAGCCGGTTCAATGTTCCAGTTGTCCGCTCCCGCAGCAACGCAATTCCAGAAATCAGGAAAACAAAGAAGAAGACCACAAACCCAATTAAGATCGGCAGGAGCGTATTAAAATACGTTGAATTAGAACTCCCATACAAGTAATGGGTCGTCACCGTGTAACTTGGAGCAGCCTTTAGTTGCTTTCCCGCCGCCGGTTGTGCGACTTGCCTGCCGTTTCCCGCTCGACCCATTTGACGGGTCACAGCGGCTAAAGCAACCTGCATTTTTTTCAGAGCCTTCGCTTGTGTCTTGATGACGGTTCGGGCTGCCTTAGATTTTAATTCAATTTGACCTTTTTGGAGGCTTTGCTTTAGAATCGCGGTTTTGCTTTGATCGCTATTTTGCAAAGTCAGTGTCAGATGATCACCATTTTGACTCAACACCCCAGCATAATCGTGATCCCGGATAATTGTTTCGGCACTTTTATCTGAACTAATTTGGTGGATCTTAACGTGCTTATTGTTGACCGCCTTCACAAGGGTGGTGTCCACATTGCGAACGCCCAACGCCGCCGTTTGGTCCGTATTAGACTGAAACAAAAAATATAATAGCGATAGAATGAACAACGGCGCGATGAACATTAACGCCAAAGTTCGTTTGTCTCGTAACATTTCTGTCAGAATTCGTTTAATCATTGTGAGTATGCGCATCTTGCTGCCTCCCTGCCGCTAAAAATACTTCTTCGATCGACTTAACACCATATTCCGTAATCAACTGCTTTGGAGTCCCTTGAGCAATTGCAGCGCCATTTCGGATCATCATGACGTCATCAGCTTCTTCGGCATCCTCCATAACGTGAGTTGTTAGAAGAATCGTCCGCCCGGCATTAGCTAATTTATGGAGTTCATTCCAAATTTGCTGGCGAAGTTCCGGATCAATTCCAACGGTCGGCTCATCCAAAATTAAAATCTCTGGATCAGAAACCAAAGCAATGGCGAGCGACAACCGCCGCTTCATGCCACCAGAATAATCTTTCACGTATTTCTTTAGATCGGGAACCAAATTTACAATATTAGCCGCATAGGGAATCTTTTCTTTCAAGGCTTTGCGGGAAATCCCCTGCATGGACCCAAAGAACATCAAATTCTCGCTGGCCGTTAACGATTCGTATAACGCATCCGTCTGGGCCATGAAACCGATCTTGGCCAACAATTGCCGGTTAGGCATTGGTATGTCTAATACAGTCACCTGCCCCTTCATCGGCTTGAGCATCCCCATAATCGTACTGACCAGAGTCGTTTTGCCAGCACCACTTGGGCCAATCAAGGCTAAAATTTCGCCACTGTTCACCGTCAAATTGATATCTTTTAAAACGACTGTCTTACCATAACCTTGTTCAAGGTCTGAAACCTGAATCACTTCCGTCATATCCATCACCCTTTTTATTTAATAAGTGACCACTCACTCATTATTATAAACGGGTTCCGTTTTTTTGCAAGCGTTACCGTCAAATTGACTCAATTTGCTGCCGGATACCATCATATCAACGATTGTCGGTAACGCCATGTTCCATTTTCATTTGCATTCCTTTTTATCTTTGTTAAACTAGTTGTCAACGCTAAACAGGAGGTACTCATGGATTCAGAAAACACGACAAAGATTGGACTTTTTCAACTAATAATGCTGACACTCGGATCACTGATCGGTTCAGGATGGTTATTCGGTTCTTGGGAGGCAACCAAAATTGCCGGCCCGGCCGCAATCATCTCTTGGGTCATTGGTGGGATCGTCATTGCCGCTGTCGCATATGATTATGTCGAAATTGGGGCAATGTTCCCAGAAGCAGGTGGCATGAGCCGGTATGCTCAATATTCCCACGGACCACTTTTGGGCTTTATTGCTTCTTGGGCGAACTGGATTTCCCTAATTACGTTGATCCCGATTGAAGCAGTCGCGGCCGTTCAGTATATGAGTTCATGGCCTTGGTCATGGGCAAACTGGACCCACGTTTTCTTGAAAAATGGCACCATTACCACTGCTGGGCTAATGGTGGTATTCATCTTCATCATTTTATTTACCCTGTTAAATTTCTGGTCAGTTAAATTATTGACCAGCTTCACCAGCTTAATTTCAATTCTTAAAATCGGCGTTCCGGCTCTAACCATTATCATGCTGACGGTATCGGGATTCTTCCCCCAAAACTACGGGCATTCCCTGCATGAATTTATGCCTTATGGGACTGCGCCGATCTTTGCTGCAACATCCGCTGCCGGGATCATCTTTTCATTTAATGCCTTTCAAACCGTCATCAATATGGGAAGTGAAATCAAGAATTCCCGCCGTAACATCGGTCGCGGCATTTTTATTTCGTTGTTGATTAGTGGGATTATTTACATCTTAATTCAAAGCACCTACATCACTGCTTTGGAACCATCGATGCTTGCCAAACACGGTTGGAGTGGTATCGACTTCAATTCACCCTTCGCGGATTTGGCGATTATGCTCGGAATTCGGTGGCTATCCGTTCTGTTGTATATGGATGCTTTCGTTTCTCCGGTTGGAACCGGGGTCTCGTTCGCCGCATCAACTGGGCGGGCGCTATACGCAATGGAAAGTAACCAACACATTCCAAGCTTCATCGGTAAAATCAACAAAAAGTATGGGATCCCGCGGGTTGCCATGGTTGTTAATCTAATATTGAGTATGCTGATGGTCTCAGTATTTAGATCATGGTCAACCCTTGCCACCGTCATTTCCACCTCAACGCTGATTGCCTACTTAACTGGTCCCGTTACCGCTGTCGCTTTTCGCAAGATGGCCCCTAATTTCAAACGACCCGTTCGCCTGAAAAATTTGAACTGGATGGCACCACTGTCGTTTGTACTTGCCTCACTTGCTGTTTATTGGGCAATGTGGCCGACGACCGTTGAAGTTATCCTAGTCATCTTGCTAGGACTGCCCTTTTACTTCTACTACGAATACCGGGCAGGTTTTGTTGATACCCGGAAGGCTTTTTACTCCAGTATGTGGATGATCGTTTATCTGATTTTTATTTCGGTTATGTCTTACATCGGTAGTAAACAGTTCAAAGGTATCGATTGGATTCATTATCCGTATGACTTCGTGGTCATTATTGTCTTTTCGTTAGGCTTTTATTACTGGGGCATCCACACTGCCCGAATTTTCCCTGACTTTTATCAAGCCAAGTCCTTAAACGACACCGTACAGGTTGAAGATTAATTCATAACTGATAGTCATCATTTAAAGAGCGCAATTCATTCTATTTCGGAATGCTTGCACTCTTTGTTTAATTTCAGGGATTAAAGTGCTTTCGCAAACGGTTAGTGTTTTTCTCAAGTTATAGTATGATAATGATGTAAGAACTCAAGTAAAGGATGGCAAGAAAGATGAAATTCATTTCATGGAACGTCAACGGATTACGAGCGATTGTCAAAAAAGATTTCGATAAAACATTTAACGAGTTAGACGCCGACTTTTTCTGCATTCAAGAAACCAAAATGCAGGCAGGTCAACTCAAGTTAGAACTGCCTGGTTACCACCAATACTTTGATTATGCCGAACGAAAGGGCTATTCTGGGACGGCCATTTTCACCAAGCATGAGCCGCTGAACGTTTCCTATGGAATTCAAGCTGATGAATTTGACCACGAAGGCCGGGCAATCACCTTGGAGTATCCGGATTTTTACCTTGTAAACAGTTATGTCCCCAACTCCGGGGCCGGCCTCAAACGATTAGACTTCCGGATGGGCTGGGACACGGCCTTTCAAAGCTATCTGGCTCACTTGAATCAAGACAAACCGGTCATTCTTTGTGGTGATCTAAACGTTGCCCACAAGGAAATTGACTTAAAGAATCCGCAGTCCAATCACCACAATGCCGGCTTCACCGATGAGGAACGCCAGTCTTTCAGCCATTTCTTGGACCAAGGCTTCATTGATACGTTTCGCCATTTTTACCCAGACATGGCCGATATTTATTCTTGGTGGAGCTACCGGTTCCACGCCCGTGATCGGAATGCCGGTTGGCGGATCGATTACTTTATTGCAAGCGAGCGGTTTGCCGATCAAATTAAGGACTCAAAAATCTTAACTGATGTGTTTGGGTCCGATCATTGTCCGGTTGAGTTGCTGACCAAAGCCGACTAACCTTTGGCTGTTAGTGATAACCACAGTTTTATTTTTGTTCAATCCCACTAATGAATTCTTGAAGATTCAAACCTAGACTTAAACTAGGTCACTTTTTAGTTGTGATGGGTTCCAATCGCGGTCATTCAGTGAATGGCTGATAAGCCCTTTCAATCCATTGTTTAGAATCTAAACCACAAGGAGAATTCACTATGGCAGACTTACAAATTAACCGCCGCTTGATCATGACCCCCGGTCCCACACTCGTTGATCCCCGGGTTTCTCAAGCAATGAGCAACCAGATTTGGGGCCAATTTGACCCGGATTTTACCGATATCATGGATCAGACGATGGCACTGATTCGAAAGAGCTTCTCAACCAATAATCGGTTTTCATTTCCAATCGATGGTTCAAGTCGGGCTGGTCTGGAAGCCGTCATTGGCAGCATTGTTGAGCCTGGAGACGATGTCCTCATTCCCATCATCGGCCGGTTTGGCGATCTAGCCGTTGAATTAGCTCAAAGGGCCGGTGGCAATGTTCACACCATTGAAACTGACTGGGGCCAAGTTCTCGATCAGGATCAGATTATTGCAGAAATTAAGCGTTTGAAGCCCAAAGTCGTCGCAATGGTTCACGGTGAAACATCGACTGGCCGGCTTCAACCACTTGATCGAATTGGCAAAGCCGTCCGCCAAATCGGGGGCTTCCTGGTTGTCGATTGTGTCGCTTCTTACATGGGAACTCCTGTGTTAGTCGATGATTGGCAAATCGATGCTGCTGTCGGCGGTGCCCAAAAATGCCTCTCGGTGCCTGCTGGGATTACCCCAATCACGTTTAACGATCGTTTCGCTGAAGCAATTAATCAGCGCAAACGGGTCGAACGGGGCGTCCGTAGTGCAGAAGATGCTGACCAAGAGGCATTCATCACTAGTAATTATCTAGACTTAACCCAGCTTCAAGACTACTGGTCCCCCCGCCGATTGAATCATCACACCGAAGCAACCGTTTCGGTCTATGGTTTAAACATGGGCTTGCAACTTGCCCTTGAGGAAGGCCTGGAGAATCGCTACGCCCGTCATCTTCGTATTCACCAAGCACTCAATGCTGGCCTGACTGCCCTGGGTCTTCATATTTTTAACGAAGGCGATCACGAAATGCCAATGGTCACTTGTGTTGAAATTCCCGCTAGTTTAGGCGATGGTGAAGCCTTTAAAGCCATGTTGTTAAAAGAATTTGGCGTTGAAATTTCAAGCTCGTTCGGTAGCCTTCACGGCAAAATTTGGCGCATCGGTACAATGGGTTACGTTGTTGAAAAAACCAACATGGTCAACTTTATCGCCTTGCTGGCAGCGGCGTTGCTCACTGCTGGAGTCAATGTTGACACCAAGGCTGGTTTAGCTGCCTTCAACCAAGTTTATTCAGATTAATGACACCTTCCAAAAAAGGTCAATCGTACCAGTACCCCTTGGGGTTGCCGGCACGATTGGCCTTTTTGTTTCATTACCTAAAGTTCCAAGTATTTATTTGTAAAGCCGATGTTATTTGGAATCATGTTGCCCATCTTCTGTTGATTCAACCAGGCATAGAATTTCTCCCAGCGAGCCTGGTCAATGGCGCCCCAGAGACTGTTTGTGGGCCGGTAATGCTTGCTGATTTCCAGCTGGCTTTGGATTACCAGTGGTTCCTGCAGCATCCGATCCGGCACGTATCGCATCAGAATCTGGGCCGCTTCTTCGGGAAATTGTTCAGCAAACGCAAACCCTTTGCGAGTGGCTCGCAGGAATTTTCTGGCAAGGTCGCCGTGTTCTCCAAGAAAATGCGTATTGGCTGCCAAGACCGGTGTGTAGTAGTCAAAAGCGGGTACATAATCTTTGACATAGAAGAAATGATACTCTTCGTTGGTCTCACTCAAATGAGCCATCAACCCTTCCCAGTGATGGTAAACGAAGATGCCATCGTATTTTTGTTCTGCCAAATCTTTCACTGGATCAAAAATCATATCGTTGGGAACAATTGTGACTTGATTAAAATCGCCGCCATCGGCATTAATCGTATCTCTGATAATTGCCTGCTCAGTCGGATAGCCAAAGGTCGCATAGGTGTTGCCGGTAAAGTCCTTTGGTCGCGTAATCTTATGGTTCGTCAATAATCCTGACAAATTGTGGTCATTCAATGCCGCAATGGCAACCAACGGCGCATTTTCATCCTTTACAAAGACATCAGACAACGACATCTGCTCAGTAATCGCAAAATCCGCTTTTCGCTGCAATAGCCAATCCCGGCCATCTGCGTGGTCATCCGGCATGAAGATTGATAAGTTCAAGCCTTCATCTTCATAATACCCGTTATCAATTGCGGCATAAAAACCGGTATGGTTGGTATTTGGAATCCACTCTAGTGCTAATCGAATTGTTTCAGTTTTCATGATTTCCTTTTAATTACTAACGACATGGCTTCGCTGCAGCATCTTGACGATCATCATATTGATCACCCCACTAAAAATAAACGTGGAAACAAGGCGAATGATAAACAGCATCACCAACAACCCCAGTGAATATTTTGAGTATCCGTAAAAGATCATTTCCCGGATAAAGGTCACGACGGTCACAAAAATGACACTGAGACTCAAACTCAACCAATTCCAAACTTTATAGCCCGTGACCAAGTAGCCCAGTTCAGCGCCTGCGCCTTGAACCAACCCGGCAATCACGGCTGCCGCCCCAAACTGACCACCGATAAACATCTCGACAATCGAAGCCAACGTTTCAACCAAAGTTGCCGATCCTGGCACTCGAAATAATAAACCAGCCAGTGGTCCGGCCATCACCCAGACGCCTTCGAGAATATCGTTGGCGGCCGGTGCCAAGCCAAACGGGGTCAGAGCAGCGGTTAAGGTCGTATAAATTGGGCCCAGGATCCAGTAAATCACCCCAAAAAACAGGGCAATTAATGTCAACGTAATGACATCTTTCAATGAAAATTTACGCATAAAAATGGTCCTCCATTGTTCATGGGGAACCAATTTTGAGAGAAAAATCAAATCAATAATTGCATAGATTTAGCTACTATCAAAAGTAACAGATAGCAGCAAACTTTTTCCCTTCGCTGGTACTAACCAGATCAGGTTCAACGAGTATCATCTCAGCCAAAATTGGCACCCCAAGTTATTTTGTTCCTATAAATGATATCAACTAACAAAACTAATGTAAAACAATTAGACGAAAAAAACAGACAGTCACTTTGTAAATGATTGCCTGTTTTTTGAGCACAAATGGTTCAATGCCCCTGCCAAGGTGGCTTTATCATACAACATTTTTGTTCATTACCCAAATAAACCAAGATTTGCAGACCAGAAGTATTTTTCTCCCGAAATATCGAAAGCTGCCAATCCTTCGCCTGTTTATACATAAAAGCCAGCGCGCCTTAGTGCTAAAAACTTTGTCGTTAAATTGAGGTAAAGCGACTGATCGGCATCATTTAAATTAACGTCCAGAATCTGTTCAACTTTATGAAGTCGATAGGCTAATGATTTGGGATGAATGAAAAGCCGCTTAGCCGCCTGGGTAATATTCTGATTGGTGAGGAAGTATGCTCTGAGTGATTCAAATAATACCGGCTGTTGGGTTTGTAATAATTTCAGCTGGCTGTTAACTAATACTTTTTCTAAAAATCTTGAACTTTGGCTAATAAAGAGCTTATCAACACCTAAACTGTCAATCGAAATAAACGGGGCTTTCAAATGATCGGTGTTAACCAACTTTCTCATGTTCATCATTTGCCGATAGACTTCATGTAGCTCCTTCAATGAAGTTAAGGAACTACTTAACAATTGACACTTTGGAAGCTTTTCTGACACGTTATGTTTAAACTCTTGTAATTCAGAACGGTCATTGGCCAAAATCACTAAATTATGATCGATAAAGCCAATGGCGCAGTTGACAATAAATGTTTCACTGGCATTCACTAATTGTTTGAATTCTTCACCAGGAAAATCCTTTTGCTGGGTCATGATAACTCGAACTTTTCCCGAAACTGATAACTTTAAGCGTTGTCTCAGTCGATACAACCCCTCAGGATTATTTTCCCCTCGAAAGGTTTCTTGAATATCCTTTTCAAGCTGTGGATCAACAAACTTTTCCCTGCTGGCCAAATCCAGAGACTTTAAGTGGTCAAATTTCTTAATCACCTCACGGTATGTGATATTTCTTAACTCTAATAGCGGCAAATCATTCTTTTTACTGTATTCAATCACTTGTTTCGGCACATCGGCAAGATAGTCATTTTTCTTTACAATCAGTCCAGTTGATCGGTTACGCCTTAATCCAGTCACTAAGCTTTCCTGCTCAGCGTCACTTAATCCAAATAAGCTGGTTAGCACTAATTCTCCGGGGACAATCCAGTTATTAATGTCTGGAGTTGCCATCACCATTACTTCCGTTACATCATTTGTTCCATTGTTACCCTTGTTTAACCATTGAAAACAATCATCTGGTAACTCGCTGAGTAGAGATTCTAGTAACACCATCCACAACGCCTCCATAGTAAATGTTACGTTTTATCACATTAGGAGAAAAACCAATCTTTTTTTATCTCGTTATGTCCTTTTAATTTCTAAGAATTAGCTTAGTATATGTTACATAATATAACATTATTTCTTAGTTGATGAAATGTTTTTTTAATGAATGGAGGCTTATTTATGGAAAAATCAGAAAAAATTATTCAGCCGGAACTCCCACTGAACAATCCCGCAACCAAAAGCTCGCTTGTCTCAGAACGTTATTGGTGGAAAGTTGTTGCCCTCTGTTTTGTTGGCTGGGTACTAATATACGCAGATCGGACCATCTTAAACCCGGTAATGCCACAAATCGCTGCCGCCTTTCATATTAATGATGCCCAGCTGGGACTGATTAATAGTATTTTCTTTCTAACATATGCCCTATCTCAAATGCCCTTTGGGATACTTGCAGAAAAGGTTGGTAGGAAAACAATGATCACCATTGGCTTTCTCCTATTCGGTTTAATGACATTATTTTCTGGAATTGTTGCTTCATTTGGCATGTTCTTAATCGTCAGAGCCACTGCCGGGCTTGGTGAAGGAAGTTACTACGGTCCCCAATATGCCCTTTCAGGTGAGGCAATTCCACTATCCAAGTTAACACTGGGAACCGCCATTATTAATTCTGGAATGGCTTTTGGTTCATCTGGCGGTTACCTACTCTCCAGTTACTTAGTATTACAACATCACCAACACTGGAGCACCCCATTTTTGATTATTGCAATCCCCACGATGATTGTTGGTCTATTATTTCTTACCCTAAAGGAACACGTTCACACGGAAAACGATTCAAGCTCACCCATATTGAAGGGTAATTCAGCCAGCCAATCCAATCATCAAATCCGCGAAATCTTTACCAACCGAAACCTGATCTTAACCTTCTTCCTATGCTTCTGCTCAATTTATGCATACTTCGTTGTCTTAACCTGGCTGCCACAATTTCTTCAGGTAGAACGGGGGTTCAAAGGCACTTCCGTCGGCTTTATTTCATCGTTAGTTCCTTGGGCATCCATTCCTGGGGCGTTGGTATTTGCAAAGATTTATGACAAATTCAATCACGCTAAAGCATTAGTATGGCTATTAGTTCCTCTGGCCGTAACTTCCTTATTGGTCGTTGGCTTCACCCAAAGCCGAACAACTTTGATCATTGCACTGATCGTTTACGGTTTAACCGGCAAATTGGCAATTGACCCAATACTGGTATCTTTCGTCACCAAGCAAGCTGGCAAGACCCGCCTTTCCACAACATTATCAGCTTTCAATTTTGTTGGCATGTCTGGTTCAATTCTGGCACCATACTTCACTGGTTGGATCTCAGATCAATTCGGTAGTATGACCGTTGGTTTCTATCTTGGCGCCGTTTTACTACTAATTGGTGCGATTGGCTTCCTATTCACAAAAGACGCAACTTTGACTACAAAGAAAGAGGCATAGACTATGAAAGATATTGCAAACATTGCCGTAATTACATTTCACGCCCTATGGGGTAAAAAAGAAGAAAATTTAAATCGGATCGTTGGCTTAATTGAAAGTAGTGCCAAACGAGGTGCAGATTTTGTCCTATTGCCGGAAATGGCGCTCACTGGTTATGATGACCAACCTGAAAAACAATTGAAAGACAAAATGCAGTTTCAGGAAGCTGAAATTGTTCCCGGACCTTCAACAGATCGGATTGCCGAGGTAACCCGTAAATATGGCATTTATGCTTTTGTTGGTATGCCGGAACGGGACTTTCCCACCCGCAGGATTTACAACTCAATGGCTGTCTTTGGGCCAGAGGGGTTGCTTGGGACCTATCGAAAAATGCATCTGCCCGGTCTCGAACCCCATTGGGCTGCTCGCGGAGATTCCCCTTTGATTATTCAAACGCCCTGGGGACCGGTTGGCTGTGCCATTTGCTTTGATACTTGGGCATTCCCAGAACTAATGCGTTACTATGCCGCTGAAGGCTGCCGATTGTATATCAACATCACCGCTACCGCTAAGATTCGGGGTAAATATTTAGCCAACACCAATATTGAAGCAGGTGTCATCAGAGATTGTATTTTTGTCGCATCTGCCAACCTTGGTGGCAAAGATCTCTACAATGACTTTTGGGGAGGCAGTAGTGTTGTTGGGCCTGGTCAAGATACGTTGGAAGCCCATTATTACATTGGTGGCAAATATACAGATGATCAAGCTAATCAAACCAAAGTCAACATTACCACCATCGATTTGTCGTTGGCATCTCGTTATATTTACAAAGGAAATCCATTGCTTAAAGGTCAAACGGATTTCCGCCCAGATATTTATGCAAAAATGTATGAACAATTAGAAGACCAATTTTTAATTAAGAGGCGATAAAAATGCTCACAATGAATTCACCGTACATCGATTCTCAACTTATGATTGCCCCAGAAAGCACCGGGATCCTAAATGGCCTTGCCTTCTCGGTCAAAGATGTCATGGCAGTCACCGGTCACATCACCGGATTGGGTAACCCCACTTGGACAGCTACCCATCAACCCGCTAAGTCAAATGCGATTGCCATCACCAAACTTCTGAACAACGGCGCCACTCTCGACGGAATTACAGTTAGCGATGAGTTCATGTTCTCGATCAAGGGCAGTAACTATCACTACGGGGACCCGCTTAATCCAAAACATCCCGATTGTTTCACTGGCGGTTCAAGTTCCGGATCTGCCTCTGCAGTCTCATCCGGATTAGTCGACTTTGCGTTGGGAACGGACACAGGGGGTTCAGTTCGCGTACCTGCCAGTTATTGTGGAATCTACGGTTTCCGGCCATCCCATGATCTCTCAATGCTCGCTGGAATTGCACCATTGGCCACGAGTTTTGATACAGTTGGCGTCCTGACAAAAAGTTCTTCAATCCTCAAAAAAGTGGGTCAAGTCCTTTATTCAGGCAACGTTCGTTTGGATTTGAAAAAAATTTATTATCTGGATAATTCAATAACGCAGTCCCTAGGCGCCGAGTACCAGCAAGAATTAGGGCGCATTGGTAAGTCATTAGGAATCCAAAAGACCCGTTTTCAACCGGTCAATTTTTCACTTGACCTTTTATACAATGCGTTTAAAAGAATTCAAGGATTTCAGGCATGGTCAAATTACGGTAAATGGATTTCGAAACATCCCCAAGATATTGGACCTGATATTGCCGATCATTTTGCTTTTGCAAAAGTGGTCAAATCAGATATCGGCTTAAAGGAAGCAATTGAAACTAAAACTAAATTTGCCAAACTATTAAACGGCTTGCTGACAAATCAAGCGATCTTGATATTACCAACTACCAGCAGCACTGCCCCAAACAAAAACGAGGACTTTAAAAAAATTGAAAGGCTTCGCGCTCAAACTCAGAAATTAACAACAATCGCAGGCATGGCTGGGACTCCACAGGTTGCCATCCCGATTAGTCAATCAGGAAAGGATTATAGTATTTCGATCATTTCTGGCGTAAATACGGATCGCTCACTATTATCATTGGCGACTAAGCTTAAGGGTGGGATGTTGAATGATGAATAAAATAACAATCCAGACAAGCATCCTCACAATGAGCCAGACATTGTTCATGGGAATGATAGATGCATACACGTTCAACACATTTAATGGCACCTTTGCCAGTGCGCAAACAGGAAATTTAGTCATCTTTGGAATTGCCCTAGTTAAAGAGGGATTCCAAAAGGCAAGCATTCACATTCCAGTTTTTGCTGGATTTTTAGTTGGCGCAATTTTTGCCCAGCTTATTCGCAAATATTTAAAAAAATCTTTGGAAATATCCCCTTTGAACCAACTCCGCTTCTTTACGGTCATTAGCATTGTAATTTCAGGAATAATCCTCCTGATTGAAGAAGCTTTACCGTCAGCCACCAGTTTACTACTCATAACACTCGGCTTCTTTGCAAGTTATGAATTGACAATCTTCAACCATATTGGCAAAACTTCAGTCAATAATGGGATCATGACTGGAAACATCAAAAATTTTGGCAATTTGATTTCTGATTTCATCCAAAATCCCCAGAAAGAGATCGGCTTCAAAATTTGTCACTATGGAATTAACATTATCATTTTCATTTGTGGGGTTATTGTTGGCACGTTCTATCTGAGCCAACTCGCTGAATCAATTATGTTAACGGGAATTCTCTTGAACTCTGTCATATTATTGGGATTGCTGATCACTAAAGATCCTGCGCCCCAAGAAACGGTCAACAATCAATGAAAATCGACAATAATAACTGTGACAAACGGCTAATCCCCGCCATTTAAGCAAAAAAGTAATGCATTCACTTCAAAACAAGAATGCATTACTTTTTTCACTTAAATTCTGGGATCAAATCGCCTTTCCCACTCTCGTTTTCAATTCAATTACGGGTTTAAATGGGCTGACGGCTCAATCACGAGCTTCAAATCACCCAACCAAATCCCAAATCGTTTTACCTAAGAAAATAATCAGCACCACAATAATAATTGGTCGAGCAATCTTGCTGCCAAAGCGTTTGTAATAACTGGCGCCAAGAAAGTTACCAATGATACTAAAGATTCCTGCTGTCAGGCCCAATAACATGATGACCTTACCGCTTAATAGGAATACCACCAACGCCGTAATGTTTGTTGTTAAATTGATTACCTTAGTGTTGCCGGCAGCCAGATTAATTGGTAGATGAGCAAGGCCGGTTAATGTGATCAGTAAAAAGGTCCCCGTACCCGGTCCATAGAAGCCATCGTAAGCACCCAGCCCCAGTGAAATTCCCAGGGTGATCAGAAATTGAGTTCCCGTTAATTGAGAATCCGCTAATTTAGAATTTAAAGCGTGCCGATTTAGCAACAAGTAAAGGGCAGTTGCTGGCAGAATGACCAATAAAATAAGGCGGAAATACTGATCACTAATATGTAATGCCAATCGAGCCCCCAAGGATGAGCCGATGACAGCTGCTACGACCGAAAAGAAGGCCAGCTTCACGCGAATGTAACCACTGCGGGCAAATTCAAGCGTGGAGATGGTGGTGCCCATTGCTGACGATAATTTATTCGTCCCAACAGCGAAGTGAGCTGGAATTCCCGCCATCAAATAAGCCGGTAGTGAAATTAACCCACCACCGCCACCGATCGCATCCACAAACCCGGCAAGAAATACCAGCGGGCAAACAATTAAAAACTCAAGCAACAAGCGATTTCATCCCCTTTTTATTTTATCGGTTCATGAAACTTGAAAGTCAGATTCTCGCAACTATGCCCCCTTAAGCAAATAGCGCAGTCATTCTAATTTTGGAATGATTGCGCTATTTCCGTAAATTAACAGTCGGGACAACTTTTAGGCTAAAACCATCATGATTCCACACTCATCGTCTCGGCCTGTTGCATATTGGCAACGGTCCCTTTAAACTGCATGTCAAACCGCTGGGCAACGTGATCCCACACGTGTTTGATGTGATCGATTGCATCTTCAGGCGCCGTTCCGGTAATCACCAAATACATATCCTTACCGGCAAACGGATTATCCTCCGAACGGACTTCGGTCATCCGATCAATGAAGGTCTTCATGTAGCCGGTCATATCAGACCAATAAATTGGCGTTCCAAACACCAAGGTATCAACACCGGCGACCTGATCGCAAACTTTCGCAAAGTCATCATGATCATTTTGCTGGCCATATTGAGCAATCTTTAAGTCTGCCAAATTGATTGTTTCGTACTTCTGACCATCAATCAGCGTTTTCGCCAATGTTTCGGTATCTCCACTGGCCTCAGCACTTGCATTAATAAATAAAATCATCTAAAAAGCCCCCTTGTGAGCGGGCAGATCCAAGCAGGATAACGTCTCGCTGCACAAATCTCGTTTGATCAGATTTCTGCGACAGATGTTATGCTTCCGACTCTGCCTTGGATGAACTGTCCTTTGACATTCCAATTTTAGAATACACCAGAAGTCTGAAAAGGGGTTAGAGATTTGATTAAAAATAAGCCTTCACAAACAAATCAATTGCCAGCCCGAATGCCAACATACTGACAACAATTTTGAGAACTTTTTCGGGAATGACCCGAACAATTTTCGGCCCAATATAACCACCAACAAAGAGGCCCAGGCCAAGTGGGATTACCAGCCACCAATAGATATGGGATTTGAATGCGAAGATCAGGGTGGCGACCAAGTTGGATGCGCCTAGTGAAACATTCTTCAGAGCGTTGTATGACGAATACGGCATTGAAGTCGTGGCCGACAAAATTGCCAACATCATCACCCCACCAGCGGCGCCAAAGTAACCGCAGTAGGCACCGACAAACAAAACGGCCGCAACAACAATCATTGTAATCATGAGGCTGCGATGTGAATGGACCGATGAATCAAGTGAAGCCGCTGGATGACCTGCCGCTGTCTTTTTAATGCTGGTGAGCATCAAGATGCCTGCCAGTAAAATGAAAAACGGAACCACTTTGGTAAAGGAAGCGGAAGGTTGTTCAAGCAGTAATACGGAGCCAATCACACTGCCAAGGATTGTCAGTGGCAGCACCTTAATCAAATCCTTCTTATGATCCCCAAGTTCTTTTTGCGATGAAACTGTCGAACCAAAGCCAGTCATCACCAGTGCGGCGGTGTTGGTCACATTCGCGAACACTGGCGGAATCCCAACTGATAACAGCGCAGGATAAGAAACTAATGAAGCCATCCCCGCTGTCGTACTCACCACGCCGGCTAAAATTCCCACAGGAAAAAGAATCGCGATCATGTCGATCATGTTTGTTGTCATATGTAGAATCATCTCTCCCTCATTGATATATGATGCTATGTAAAAAACCATAAGATTAAAATACAATTAAATTATGAGAAAATCAACAGTTTTACGATAAATAATTCAATAAAAATAGCCCACTGAAATCAATCAATGAGCCGATCATTATTGAATGAGTGATTAAACGGATCTGAGCCATTTTCTCAGAATGGTCGATCTTTTTCAGCAATATCTCGTTCCAACCCATTTGCCTGACGATCCCGATCATCATAAAAATACCAAATCCCACTCAAAACCAAAACAATCACGCCTGCGATGATCAGTTCAAGTGAAAAGCTTAAAATCAAGTACGCTGTGACCATTAAGGCAATCACCGGAATGGTTAACCCACCGGGCAGCTTGAATCCTTGAGGCAGTTTACTGTGATTTCGTAACTTGATTGTCGCCACAATCGTTGGGACATATTGAACGAAAGATGTGAAAACGATGCAGGATGCTAAAAATAGATAGTTACCAGCAAATAACATCAGTGCACAAACCGCACAAGAAATCAGTAATGATGCCACTGGTACCCCGCGTTTATTTTGATGGCCAAGCATCCGCGGCAATAGTTGATGTTCAGAAGCCAATGAGCTGGCAATCGTGGGGGTCGAAAATGAAACCGACAGCGCCACCCCTAAAATTGAAATTAACATCCCCGCCAACGCCAGATCATAACCGATCGTCCCGGCAATTCGGAAAAACGAAGCGGCCACCGGCACGTTTTCACCCGCCAACCGGGGCCCAGAAACCCCGATTGCCGCAAATTGGACGATCAGATAGAGGGTGGCAGACGTCAGCAACACACTAATGAGTGCTTTGGGTAACGTTTTTTCGGGATTCTTCATTTTGGAAGCCGCAATTGGCAAAAATGAAAAACCGGTAAACATGTAAAAGACCATGCCAAAACCTTGGTTGAATCGGCCAAACAACGGCGATTCATTCGCGAGGCTCCCGGTAACGTTACTGAAGTTGGCAGGATGAATGAAAAATAACCCCATTGCGACAAACAATACCAGCACGCCCACTTTAGCAATCGTTGAAATATTGTCGACCCAATCCATGAAATTTGTTCCAATCAAATTGAGACAGGTCAGAACCGCAAGGATGCCTAGTGCAACCAATAAATAGTTTCGATGGTCATTCAAGCTCGGAAACACACTCCGCAGGCTGGTTACAAACGCCGAAATTTCAGTTGCCATCGTAATGATTCCAAGCAACCAGGTGTAGATACCGATTTCAAATCCCGCAAAGCGGCCAAATGCTGTATATGTATATAGCCAAGCCCCGCCATCACCGGGAATCTTACTGGCCAAATTTGCGAAGCACAACGCAATCATCAATACGGAAATTCCGGCCAGGGGCATCAACACCATGCTCAAATCCCCCAACTTCGCGTAGATCCGGCTGGGCATCAGAAAAATCCCGGAACCGATGATGCCATCGACCCCTAGGAGAAAAACGCTGAGAAAATTGAGTTGTTTAGTAGTTGTCTGGTGGGCCATAGCAAAAGACTTCCTTTGAAGTTGGATATCAACTGAAAGTAACCTACTTTTTGTTTAGGTGAATCCGCTTACATAAGAATTTTAACATTTCAGCTCAGGCAAAGACACAATACGGTCCTCGAAAAATGCCTTCAAAATAGATTAAAAAAGAGCCCTATTCGGACCCTTTAGCGACAACTTTATTCGCATTTTTCCGTGATCCTAAATATCTTACTAAAACAACCGCCAACGCAATTGCCGAAATCGCGGTTGCCATCCAGAAGACGTTATAAAACGCTTGGATAAATCGATCGCCCACTGCTCTGGTAATTCGGGTAACCCCAGGTAGCTGAAAGAACAGCATTGATGACGCGAAACTAATGCCGACAGTCATTCCCAGCGTCCGGGCAAATGAGTTAAGCGAACCGGCAATGCCTGACATTTTCTTGTCAACCATCCCCATGGTCAGCGCATTGTTAGGCGACAAGAAGATGGCCATCCCAATTCCGTTCAACACGATCGGTGGAATGATGCGCCACATATCCAGATTTTGCGGGAAAAAGGCATAACCCACCTGAGAAATCATTAAGATTAATAACCCAACGACCGTCATGAGTTCCCGGTTGATCCGATCAGCTAACACTCCTGCAAATGGTGTTGTGACCAACATTGTCACGGACTGAAGCATAATGACCAAACCACTCATAAACGGGCTCATGCCATTATAGCTTTGTAAGTAAAACGGCATCAAGATGTTAGAAACTGAGTTGACCAGCATGACCAGCATCAAGGCGAAAATCGAGGTCATGAAGCCGCGATTATGCAACACTTCTGGTGCAATCCACGGCAAATTGGATTTATCATCCTGAATAAATGAATAGATGGTGATTGCCCCGCCAATGACGAAGAATGCCAAGCCCATCAGGAGCTTTGAGCGGCCACTCTGGAAAAAGGAGCCACTTAAAAAGAAGATGATAATCCCCAATGTGAACAAGTTTTGCCCCGTCCAATTGGCCCCTTTGGTCACTTCACGAACATGCGCCCAGGATTCACGCGGTACCGGTAATAGCTTGAATCCCAGCCAAAGCACCAAGATCCCAAGCGGAATATTAATCCAGTAAATCCACCGCCAACTAGCCGCCGAAATGATGAAGCCACCAATTCCTGGCCCAGAGATTGACCCAACCGAAATAAACATCGAGATCATTGCCAAAGCCTCAGCCCGCCGTTTATCCGGAAAATATTCGGTTACAATTCCCATCGAATTGGCCATAATCATCGCCGAGCCGATCGCCTGTATCACTCGTCCAAACAAAATAATAACAAAATCTGGTGCAAATCCAGTGATGGCAGAACCAACCAAGAAGGCAAGCCCCCCGGCGAGAAAAACCACGTCCTTCGACAAAATGTCACCAATATGGCCAAACATCACCAATAAAATCGCCGTGGTAATTAACCCAATTTGAACAATCCAAGTGGCCATACTACTGGAAATATCCATTGAAATTGCAATTTTTGGAATCGCCAAATTTGTGCTGGACCCCGATAATGCCGTTAAAAACGAAAATAAACCCAGTACGATAATGATTGATAGGTTCTTCCCCCGACTCTCAGCCATAGTACCCCTCCTTACTATCCACACTTATTTATAACATGAATTTCCGGAGAAGTTGGCAATAATGCTTACGTTCAAGTTCATGAATCCAGCATCGAATCAGAAGTGACCTTTACATAGATAGGTATCTTGAAATCGTTTCCCCATGTGCCTGAAACTTACATTGAAGTGAGTTGATCTGAAACCACAATCCTTATTTATCACCAATTCCCAACCGCTTCTTTTGGGGCACGATCACTCTGTTCCAGATGCTTTGCAGAACAATGTAGCCGAAGACGACGCCAACCAACGCACTCAAAAAGAAGCTTGGGATGAATAAGAAAATCGCCCCGGTCGCGCCCATTAGCCACTTGGCAATTGGATAAGCCACAATTGCGCCGATGATCCCGGTACCGATCAATTCTCCAAAGGCGGCAAAAATTAATTTTTGTGTCTTTTGGAAGACCCAGCCAACGCAAAATGCACCAATCATACTGCCGGGAAAGGCCAAGATCGTCCCCGTGCCAAGCAAATTGCGAATCAGTGACGTGATAAATGCTTGGGTTAACGCCCACCATGGTCCAACCAGCACGCCGGAAACCAAGTTAATCAAGTGTTGCATTGGGGCCACCTTCGCCACGCCAATGGTAAATTCAAACATACTGCCGCCGACAACCCCGATTGCGGATAGTACGGCCGTCAATACCAAACGATATGTTGTATTTTTTCCCCTTGAATTGTCAAATTAAGTGCAACACTACATTAAAGAATATTTCATAAGGCGTTTTCCATCCGAGACATTTACGGGGACGATT
>NZ_AZEI01000043.1:0-16942 GCF_001436255.1 Lentilactobacillus rapi DSM 19907 = JCM 15042
GGAACGCCCTGCACATTTGTTTGTCGAAAATTTTGTTCAGTTTTCAAAGGTCTACAACGCTGTTTTGAAAGGCTCAATGTCCTTCGCGACAACTGTTTAAATATACCACGCTGCTATCAATATGTCAACAAACTTTTTTAAATCACTTTTAAGTTGAAATGACATACCTTCGAAACAGCATCTATAGATATACCGAAAATTCAGGCTCCAGTCAAGCATAAATTCAAAACAATTTTATAAAATGCTTCTAGTGGGTTTTAAAAACAAGAAAAGCCCCAAAAGATCAATATAAATTGGTCTTTCAGAGCCATCACCTTATTTCAATTCTGGCGCATCCGTCTTATATAAATTCATAGTCGACTTACCACCATTCTTTGCTTCTATACTGGTTGGATGTTTTTCTTGGGCCTTCTTTAAATTATCAATTCCTTTAGTATATTGATAGGTAAAGTCCTTACGGTTCACTTTCTTGAATCCTTTTGGTGTGTAGAAGCGTAACAAATCACCATAAATGACTCGATCTGAAAGTGATAATTCGGTTGTAACGTGGTTTTGGATACTGGCAATTTCCTTCTTTTGCTTGGCGTTTGGCGTAATTGCCTGACCCGTTTTAGTCAGGTACACCGTGCTGCCAACCTTCGTATACTTAGGGGTAACAAAGTCCCCGTTTCTAAAGGCAACCCGCTGATCATGCTGCTTAGATAACAAATCGGTACCAAATTGAATCGTATTGTTGTTCTTGTCACCCAGCAGATGTAGCAAAGTCGGCAGCACATCAATTTCACCACCGTAACTATGATCAATTTTACCCTTTAGTCCGTCGGCATGGATCATAAAAGGTACCTTCTGGAACTGAGCAAGATCATAATTCGTAATAGACTTCTTGTGTAGTAACTGGGCAATCGCCGGTCGATGATTATTGGAAATCCCATAGTGGTCACCATAAACAACAATGACACTATTTTTCATCAATCCAGTCTTACGAAGATAATTCAAAAATTCTGCGAATGCCTGGTCAAGGTAATGGGCCGTCTGAACGTATGGATCAACCGTCTTATCACCCGTTGTCGTCGCAGGAAAATCGGTATTCTTCTTGTCCAACTCATACGGATAATGATTGGTAAGCGTAATCAGCTTTGCATAGAACGGTTGTGGTAATTGTTGAATATAGTTAGCGGCATCTCTAAAGAAGATCTTATCTTTCAAGCCATAGCCAACACTGTATGAAGGCTTGATCTTGTAATACTGTGAACTAAAGAAATATTGATAGCCCCAGGACTTATATGTACTGTCCCGGTTCCAAAAGCTGGGCACATCCCCATGAAAGGCAGCGGTCGTATAACCCCGTTGATCGAGGATCGCAGGAGCTGCCTGATACGTGTTTTGCGCGCCGTAGGTCACCATTGCGGAACCTTGTGGCAGGCCATAAAGTGAATTTTCCAACATCATTTCAGCATCTGAAGTTTTCCCTTGGGCAACTTGATGATAAAAATTATCAAAACTGACGGTATTCTTGTTACGGAAAAACTTGTTGATGTGTGGTGTGACTTCCTTACCATCCACTTTGTAATTAATCAAAAATTGCTGGAAACTTTCCAAATGAATGATAAAGACATTCTTCCCCTTTTCCTTACCGAAATACTCTGGATTGGGTTTGGCTCTGGTGTGCTTTAAGTATTTCAAAATACTATCCATGTCACTTGCTTTTGCATGCGACCGGGTAGCCGATTCCTTTTGAGTCTGGTACGCATTAAAGGCTGCGTATTCATTCAGGCCTAAGTATTTAACAATATAGTTATTATCAAATGTCCGAGTTAAAAGACCAGTCCGATCAGAATTGGCCAGTCCATACTCACCACCCATTAATAATAGCGAAATAAACGAAATCAAAAGGGCATAACGCTTTTTGAATGGCTGAGCATCTGTCTTGATCACGTGGAAAACAAGTAATCCGATTAGAATTAAAATGTCCAAGAAAATAAAGAAGTCACTAAACCGAACGATTTCAGCAAGGCTCTTCCCCAGATTATTCTGAACGTTTCCACTTCCTTTAATGATCCCGAGTGACAGAAAATCAGAAAATTCCCGGTAGTAGACAATATTGGCAAAAATCCAAATGGTCTCCAAGAAATCGACAATCATCATGAGCCAGTACGAAAGTCGGCCACTAAAGTATAATGCAATTCCAAACGTTAGTAAGGCCGCTGGAATTGGATTCACTGCCAGCAAGAACTCCTGCATCCCACCCTTGACGCCAAGCGAGAATTTGGTTAGGTAAACAATATACGTTTTAATGCAAAAAAGTATGACGATCAGGAAGAAGAATCCCAACCGAGTATTCAAAATATTCGAAAAACGATATTTTTTATCAGATATCATCTTTGTTCCTCCAAAAATATCTGGTAAGCAGCCATTCAAGCTGGTTTATCAGAATCATCAACTTTATCTGGTTTGATTAATAAAGCAAAGGCCCCAGCAGCCATTCCGAAGTAGTAAGTCAATAGCCGCCAGAGAATCATGGCGAGTACCAACTTGCTATTGCTTGAAATGAAACTATGAAACAATGATTCGAAGCTAAACTCAGCGCCACCCGACCCGCCAGGAATCGGAAAGAGTGAAATAATCATGACAATCATAATATGGAGACTGGTAACCATGAAGATATTGGCGTTGTAATAGCCAAGTGAGAGCATAATGAAATATGGAATCAGGTAATAGAACGATAATTGGAAGAAAGTGAGCACGACGACCTTTAATAACAGCTTGGGTTGCCGGCCAATCCGAATGCTTTCTTCATACAAGTTGTCAATTTTTTCATAGAGGGTAACGCGCATGGCATAATATTTTTCGTCCTTTACAAACCATTTTACTGGATGAAAAAGAATCTTGGTCACTTTTTTAGTAAATCTTGGCCAATACATAATCATTAAGAGACCTACGATTACAAAAAAATGGATCAAAAAACCAAATAGCACGAATAATGCCAAAAAATGCAACTTACTGGCAACAAAATGAAACCCGATAACTAAACTAATAAAAAAATTGACGACAATCATTGCCTGATAAACAACGAATTTCATCAGTAAAACCGAACTCGCACGGCCACCATCAATTCCTGTTTGGAGCATCACAATGAGCTGCCCAGGTTGGCCACCCGATGAAAATGGGGTAATCCCGTTAAATAATTGTTCAACTAATGGCACCCTGATTGCGTCTTTGAAGGTAAAATTCTCGACCCGGTTCGAAACCAATACTTTGGTGACGAACCCCTCAATCAATAAGTATGCACAAATACATAGAAATGCCACCAGCAACCACCACGGATCAAGAGTGAAAAAATCATGAATTAGCACGCTTAACTTGATGTCCTTCATCGAGTAAGCCAGAATGGCAGCACCAATGATCACCATTACGAATAGGGTGATTTTATTATTTCGTGACATTGTTACCCTTCCTCAGCTTGTTGCCTGTAAAAATCATACCAAACTTTTGCCAAGTGAGATTCTGAGTATCGCTCACTGGCCGTTTTCGTTACTTGTTTCAATTCATTCAGCTTGGTGTCATCGGTGATAAGCCCAACTAGTTGCTCATTCATCTCATTGACATCTTTTGCGGGCAAATAATAACCGTCAATAATCGACTTATACAAATCCAGGTCACGCAACATGACTGGTGTATTGGTCGCAAAAGCCTCTAAGACAGACATTGGAAATAGCTCATTGTATGACGGTAAGATAAACAAATCGGCCATGTTATAATAATCAACCATCTTTTGACGATCGATGATCCCCGGAAAGGCTAAATTGCTGGGCGGGTCCTTCACAATTTTTTCAAGTTCCGCGTACCCTTCAGTGATCTTTCCAAACGAAAAGCCACCTGTCCAGATAAATTGGACACTTGGATTACGTTTGGCAAGTTCGACAAAGTCCAAAACCCCTTTTCGAGTTTGAATTTGACCACTGCCTAACACCGTAAACCGATCTTGCTTGTAACCATGAGTTGCCCTCAATTCGCGTTTACGTTGATTGTCAGCAGGATAGAATTCAGTTGGACTGACAAAGTTTGGAATATAAGTGATTCTCTCACTTGGAATGCCATACTTCTCCAACTTGGGAATAAACGATGGATTCACAACAACAATATGATCCATCCGCTTGTAAAACGCAATCACATATTTGTAAAAGACTCCCTTAAACGGTTGAGGAATTTTTAAACTGCCTTCCAAAGTCTCTGGAATGAAATGAACGTATCCAATTTTTCGGCCCCGCTTCTTGGAAAAGGTGGACAGGTAAAAGCTGGGATTAATCGTGTGATAGTGACTGATATCCGCTCTGGCATAACTATTAATTGTAATCTGAAAATCCTTTGGAAAGTACTGTTTCAGCATCGCAATTAATTCGTCGTAAGCACTACCCACGCCTTGGCCCTTAACCTTGTCGGCCGTCGAGAACATGTTGATCTTAAGCATAGAAACTCCTTTAGAAACAGTAATTATTCGATATTAATCGTTGGATCTTTTGGCAACTCCTGTTCAACCGTCACGTTATGATAAAAATCGACAACCCGATCGGCGAATGTTTCAGCAGAAATCGCCTTAAGCTTTTTTTGTAAAATTCCTTTGGCTTTCCCCGTGTTGTTTTGGACAGGTTCAGTGAGATAGTTAACGACCGCATCCACGTATCCTGAAGCATCCTGATAGGTTTGCCCCAACGTCGGGTTGTTTAATAGTGCGTCCGTGTAGTCGCTTGTCGTCACAACAACGGGCAAGCCGGCAGCCATCGCTTCAATATAGGTCAGTCCTTGAGACTCTGATTCAGAGGCAGAAACAAAGACATCTGCCGCCCGATAAAACGCGTTCACGTGGTCATTACTGATTTCGCCAGTAAAGATCACGTGATCAGCTAACCCCAGCTTATCAGCCTGATCCATCAAATCTTGTTTGGCGGGACCATCGCCGACAATCATCAATTTTGCGTCGGGAACCTTAGTAAGAATATCTGGAACCCAGTCAATGACTTGGGCTAAATTCTTTTCATAGGCCAACCGGCTGATGGATAACATCAACGGCGTATCCTTTGAAATATGATACTTGGTTCGAATATCGGTATGAAGTTCTTTGGCATACATGCCAATATCGATTCCGGTTGGGATGATCCGCATCTGACTTTTAACCCCATAGTCCGTTAACTTATCAAGCACGCGATCACTTGGAGCAATTACGCCGGACAAGTGATAACAGAATGCCAAAGTGCCTTCCTTAACATGGACAGGTTTGAGCAGCTTACCATTGGCAACGTAATGCAAATAATCTTCATACATCGTGTGATAAGTATGAACACAGGGAATATTTAAATTCTTGGCTACAAACTTTCCAATCACCCCCATCGAAAATTCCGTTTGGGTGTGGACGATGTCTAGATTCAGCTCTTTAGCAATTTCATAAGCTTGAAAAAGGCCCCGAACTGCAATCCGTCGATCTGTAAAGGAAATGAATGGAATACTGGAAAATCTGAAAATGTTTCGTTCATATGTATCTTTATCAACGTGAGGATCAGTCGTCGTAAAAATGTATACCTGGTTTCCTTGCCGTTCCAACTCGTTCTTAAGAGTTCGAATCGAGGTGGCAACCCCACTCACTTGTGGGAAATAGGTATCAGTAAAAATTCCAATGTTCACGACTAACTCCCCTTTCTTGTGGTGCAGTTTAGTATTTCGAAGGTAGCAGGCAATCGCCACTCATCAACACCACTAGTGGCATTGTGGTGTAACAATCGTTATAATTATATTGGTTTAGTTCTAGTATTGCAAACCACTCAAACTAAAAAAACAAGCTGCTAATCAACCGTTTATAGCTGTTAGCAACTTGTTTTTTAAGTTATTTATAAGTCTAGTATTCATCACAATGAACATGAATTAGTCAGTGAGTCCTTCAGACTTCATTGTTTCACTGATTGCAGCAATTGCCTGCTTTTCGTCGTCGCCGTCAGCAGTAATTGTTACTGATGCACTTTGGCCGACACCCAATGACATCACACCCATAATTGATTTCAAGTTAACGGACTTTTCTTGATATTCAAGGGTAATATCTGAGTTAAATTTGCTTGCCGTCTGGACTAATAAAGTAGCTGGGCGAGCATGAATTCCTGTTTCTGCCACAATGTTATATTCACGTTTTTCCATTATAAATCATTCTCCTCTGATCAGTTTTATAAACTCCGAAAAATAATTTTAAAGTTAAAATTATTCCTTACTCATCTTAGAATAGCAATATATCAACCAAAATACAAGCTTAACATCAACCGCTTACAGCATTTATTGCGTTTTTTTGTCATCTTCGTCGCGTTCAAAAACATATGTCACCACGCCACCTTGATTTGCGGTCCCAATCACCCGCTTGCGCTTGTCGAAATTCATGTAGGCCACTTGGAAATCCATGAAGTGGTCTGGGTGCACTTCAATCTTATCAAGCTCTCCGGATTCTAGCTTCTTCAGTTGTTCCTCATAATTTACATCGTCTGCCAATGGTTAATCATCTCCTTAAATGATCTGTTCAGTCCAATTACTTGATTACATCATATGTTGTTGTATAATAATTTCAAAGGTCAAAGTTGGTCAGTAACTTCATCCTTCGTTGTCCTTTTATTTTCTATATTAAAGGAGGAAAGCAATTAATGCTATGCCAAAATTGCCATAAGAATCCAGCAACCATTCATCTTTATACGAGTGTGAATGGTCAAAAGCAAACAATTAATCTTTGCCAAAATTGCTATCAACTCCTATCGAACAAACAACGTAACACAGGAGGTGCTCAAAATATGGCTCAAGATCCATTTGGATTTGGTGGCTTAGACGACATTTTCCGCGCAATGCAAAACGGAAATGTGAATCCAAACTCCCAACAAGAAATTCCGCCTACCCAACCAATGGGACCAAATAACGGTGGCGGTCCAAGAGGTCCTCAACAAAATGGCAACTCACTTCTCGGCCAATATGGTATCAATTTAACCCAACTTGCCAGAGATGGGAAAGTTGACCCGGTTATCGGCCGTGATAATGAAATCCGTCGAGTCGTCGAAATCTTAAACCGTCGAACCAAGAACAACCCAGTCCTCATTGGAGAAGCCGGGGTTGGTAAAACAGCTGTTGTTGAAGGATTAGCCCAGGAAATCGTTTCTGGCAATGTTCCTTCGAAGCTGCAAAACAAACAGATTATTCGCCTTGACGTCGTTTCACTTGTTCAAGGAACCGGGATCCGGGGCCAATTTGAACAGAGAATGCAGCAATTAATCAAGGAAGTTCAGGACAATCCAGACATCATCCTATTCATTGATGAAATCCATGAAATTGTTGGTGCCGGAAATGCCGAGGGTGGCATGGACGCCGGTAACGTCTTAAAGCCCGCGCTTGCCCGTGGCGAATTCCAGTTAATCGGTGCCACAACGTTAAAAGAATATCGTGATATCGAAAAAGATTCAGCTTTGGCTCGTCGACTTCAACCAGTGACAGTTGAGGAACCATCACCAGAGGAATCGATCAAGATTTTGAAGGGTATCCAGAAACGTTATGAAGATTACCACCACGTTAAGTACACGGATGATGCGATTAAGGCAGCGGTTAAGTTGTCCGACCGTTACATTCAAGATCGGTTCTTACCTGATAAGGCCATCGATTTACTCGATGAAGCCGGCTCTCGAAAGAATTTGACCATTAATGCGGTTGATCCTCACACGGTTGACGAAAAGATTCAAAATGCTGAGAAGCAGAAACAAGCCGCTTTGAAGAGTGAAGATTATGAAAAAGCCGCTTACTATCGTGATCAAGTAAGTAAGCTTGAAAAGACCAAGGAAAACGGCAGCGTTGATTCCGCAGATACCCCCCAAGTAACTGCAGAAGACATGGAAAAGATTGTCGAAGAGAAGACTGAAATTCCAGTTGGTGAATTACAAGCCAAGGAACAGCAACAACTTCGCAACTTAGCTCCTAACCTTGAAAAGCACGTCATTGGTCAAAACGAAGCTGTTGAAAAGGTTGCCCGGGCTATCCGTCGTAACCGGGTTGGCTTCAATGGAACCGGCCGGCCAATCGGTTCATTCCTATTTGTCGGCCCTACCGGAGTTGGTAAAACTGAATTAGCTAAGCAACTCGCCTATGAACTATTTGGTTCAAAGGATTCCATGATCCGGTTTGACATGTCTGAGTACATGGAGCCGCATTCAGTGGCTAAGTTGATTGGTTCACCTCCTGGCTACGTTGGGTACGAAGAAGCTGGTCAGTTAACTGAACAAGTTCGTCGTCACCCATACAGTCTCATTTTGCTGGATGAAGTTGAAAAAGCCCATCCTGATGTTCTTCATATGTTCCTTCAAATTCTTGACGATGGTCGTTTGACTGATAGCCAAGGACGGACGGTTTCATTTAAGGATACCATCATTATCATGACGAGTAACGCCGGCCAAGGTGATTCCGAAGCCAACGTTGGTTTTGGGGCTGCGGCTACCGGTAAGACCCACTCAATCATTGACAAGTTGACCAACTACTTCAAACCGGAACTATTAAACCGTTTCGATGACGTTGTTGAATTCAGCCCACTTTCAAAGGAAAATCTCCAGAAGATTGTTTCGCTGATGATCGATGATGTTAACAACATGCTTGCCCAACAAGGATTGTTCATTAACGTGACTGATAAAGCCAAGGCTAAGTTGGTTGAATTAGGATTCAATCCGGCAATGGGTGCCCGACCACTTCGTCGAGTGATCCAAGAGCAGGTTGAAGATAAAGTCGCTGATTACTATCTTGACCATGAAGGTGCTGCTCGCTTGACTGCCGATGTTGATCGTAAAGGAAACATCGTCATCAAGACTGACAGTGAAGCAAAACCTGCCACTAAATCAAGTGGTTCAACTAAAAGTGATCAATAATTGATCAAAAAAGTGATTCGAACAACTTGTTCGGACCACTTTTTTAGTACATAGAATTTGCCATAAAGAATTGTTCACCAATTATGAAGCGCTTGATTTCGCAGTCCCTTAGATTATGATATAATTTTGTATAGAACCTTTTAGGAGATACGAAATGACGCTGATTGATTGGCTTAGACGAAAATTGAATAGTTTCCCCCCCATTCGTCCCCAAGCGCGGCAAAATCGCATTAATCGTCGCAACCATTCCCGGCGACACAAACGGGAAATGGTTAACGTAGATCCCGGATCTGACTCAATTCAGTCCACCGATAGCCGCCAAAATAAAGAAGTGCAACCGGCCCCTGCTGATCATCAGGTTAAAGAACCGCAACCAGTTGATCAAGCGCCGGCCAAAACCGACTTCAGCTACGAAGACCGACAACAATCACAAATTTCCATTTTTTATTTGGATGAAAATCAACAGGAAATCCGCCCCGCAGACATTTTAACTGGCTTTAGCGGTGATCGTTTACAGTTTCGGTTTCCAACGTTTGCGGACTATTTCATCACTGCCATTGATGACTTCACAAGTCATTTTGAAGATGATGACCAAGAAATCACCGTTCATTACGAGTTGCGCCAAGGTCAGCCAGTCCTCATCTATTCTGTGGATACGGATACCGGCAACATTCTTCAATCTGTCAATATTTTGAGTGACAAATTGGGGAAGAAGTATCAAATTGATTCCCCAAACGTGGCTAATTATCGATTGATCACCAGTACAGGCAATACTTTGGGCCATTTCAACACTGACATTCAAAAAGTCATTTTTGCCTATCGGCGGGCCGACTGGAAAACGGTTCAACAAGTTGAATATTACGTCAAGTTAACCCGCCACCACGATGTGTTTGATGAGCCCAACGGTCACATCCTACGAACTGGGTTGCCAAAGAACCTGGTTTTAAAAGTCTTTGGCAGAGTCATTACTTCAAACGACACCAGCTGGTTAAATATTGGCGGCTTTGAATGGATTAAAAACCATCAGCTTGAACCAAGTGACCCACCAGTTCAAGAAGTTGTTGGACCAATTACCGAAACATCCCGCAATCCGGTTCGGTTGTTTGGAACTATTAGTTTTGTCCCAGGGCGTTCGGTTGCGTTGTTTGACCAACCTTATGGCACTCAAACTAATGAATTACTTGATGGCAGCAGAGTCTCGATAGTCGCAACAATTGTGGACGATCAGGATTTAATTTGGTATGAATTAGCCGATCATTCAGTGATTCCCAGAAATTATGTGACTGTTGATGAATGAAATTGTGAGCCTAACAAATAGCCGTTTTGATCCAAGTAATTGAAAATACTTTAGCAAATGTCTCAAAAAATTAAAAATTGTCCACCACAAAGGGCCCCTGACCATCAATCCACACTTGGGATTTTGGTCGGGGGCCCTTATTTCATTGTATTAAATTGTTAGGCCTCTAGCATGATAATGCCTTCAAACGCCAAATTGCAAGCAACCACTCCTTGAAGGTGAACGTAGGCTGCTATTTTTTCAGACTACAGGTTCTTATCATACTCAAAGGTTAATTTCGAAAGGTTTAATCCCTTTTCAATCAGCTGATGATTGAAATGCTCCGTTGCAATTCTCATCATCTTAACAACTTGATGATTCTGCTCGGTCAAATAATTCGTCAATTCAGTTCCCTTCAAACCCTTTGCTTCATCGATCGTATCTTGAACATGGCGACGAAGCTTTTCTTTTGAATCCGTCAAGAAATCAACATCATCTTGAGCAAATTCTGAATAGTGAGTTTCAACTAACATTGACAACTTTCGATACATCCAGTATGCACTTTCATCATCACAGTGCAATGGTGTGTTGGCATAACTTTCGTCCGTATCATTAGCATTAGCAAAGAATGGCACGTATGGTGAAAATGCGGGCACCCCAAAGCAGAGCCACATAATTGCCGAACAGCCGCCCGTCACGTCATTACGGATCTGCAAGACATGGGAGTTTTGCGTCCGATTCATCGCAATTGGTCGGAACAGTGTCTTCGTATCTTCGTTGCCTGGTGCTAAAGGATCATACTTAGTTTCATTGAAATGAGACCCCAAGACAAATTCAATATCCTCAACCGTGATCTTCTTATCTGTATGACAAATAAAAGGTAAGTCAGATGAAGTTGGATCCTGCTCAATTTCAGGGTTGAAATAGCGTTGGCCATACCAAACCCGAGGCGTGTTATAGTGCCGATCTTTTTCGTTATCCGTCCCAAAAATCCGCCGGAAATCAAAACCTGTTTTGTGATTATTCAAATGGTATTTTTCAACAAACTCTTGAATCCCGTCTGAATACATAAAATTGTCCGAATCATTAAAGTCGACTTGTTGAATGGCAACTTGATTGGCTGCTACTGCATAAGCATCGTCTGGAATTCGTTCAGCAACCCAATGGTGTCCCGTTACAATTTCCATATACCAAACTTCGTCGTGATCACTAAAAATCACACCGTTGCCTTCTGGTGACCCATACTTTTTAATCAAATTGCCAAGATACTTAACGCCATCTCGAGCTGAGTCAATGTATGGCAAAACCATTGACTGAAGAGAGTCTTCCGCCAATCCATTTTTGACCAACGGATCATAGGCAAGAGCCCGTTCGTTACCATAAACACTTTCGGTCGCACTCATTGCAACGTTTTTTTCGTTGAATCCACTTTCAGCGTATACGCCTTCTTTGGCAACGTCCGCATTGGGGGTCAATGAATACCGGTAACCATTTTTGGGTAATGGGGCCTTGAAACCATTTTGGTTAGATACCCAAACTTCGTCACGATTAGAAACGGCCGGTTCAACGTAGAACCGTTGGGGTGTCAGTGGCAAAAATGTGTCATCATTTCGAGCAACCATTGTCGACCCGTCGATCGAAGCCTTTTTACCTACCAAAATTGTGGTACAAGCTGATAAATGTTTTGCAGCCATGTGTGAATCTCTTCTTTCCGAAAATTATAGTTTAGAAGTTAATTTTACATCTGGATACTTATCTTTGAACCATCGCAAGGCAAATTCATTCTCAAACAAAAATAATGGATTGCCGGCCCGATCTTTCACCAGTAAATTCCGCGATGATGACATTCTTTCATCAAGTTGGTCTGGATCAATCCACCTGGCAATCTTATGACCAAGGGATTCCATATTAACTTCAGAGTTATACTCATTTTTCATTCTGAACTGGAACACTTCAAATTGCAGCTGACCAACGGCTCCCAGAATGTAATCATTGGTCGTGTAAGAAGTATAGATCTGAACGGCCCCTTCTTGAACGAGTTGATCAATTCCTTTATGAAATGATTTTTGCTTCATGACATTTTTTGCAGAAACCCGCACGAACAGCTCCGGTGTAAATTGTGGGAGTTTTTCGAATTCGATCGGCGATTTACCCGTATAAATCGTGTCACCAATTTGAAAGTTTCCAGTATCATAAAGACCGATAATATCACCGGCAACTGCCGTCTTAACATTTTCACGCGTATTTGCCATAAACTCAGTCACGTTCGACAACCGCAACTTCTTCTTGGTCCGATAGAGGTTCACATCCATCCCCTTTTCGAATTCGCCGGAACAAACTCGGACAAAAGCGATTCGATCCCGGTGACTAGGGTTCATATTAGCCTGAATCTTGAAAACAAATCCAGAGAAGCGATCAGCATCGGGGGCAACCACATCGCCTTCCTCGGTCTTATGGGCACTTGGAGCTGGTGCATATTTCAAATAAGCGTCAAAGAACGTCTTAACTCCAAAGTTTACCAAGGCTGAACCGAAGAATACCGGTGTTAAATCTCCCGTGGCAATTTTAGCTTCGTCAAATTTATTACCGGCCATATCCAGTAAGTCAATATTATCTTTAGTATCTTGAAATTGATCATTTTCAGCCAGTTCTGGATCATCGATCGGATTATTGTGATCATCCAATTTGACAATTGTGCTGTCCTTATCATGATCATGATTATATAGCTCAACTTGATGATTATAACGATCATAAATCCCATCGAGGGTCTTCCCCATTCCGATCGGCCAATTCATTGGATAAGCGTCAATGCCTAAAACATTTTCCAATTCATCAATCAAGTCCATAGGTTCGCGGCCATCGCGGTCAAGCTTGTTCATAAATGTGAAAATGGGGATCCCCCGCATCTTACAAATTTGAAATAACTTTTTAGTTTGCGGCTCGATTCCTTTAGCTGAATCAATCACCATGACGGCGGAATCAACGGCCATCAAAGTCCGATAAGTATCCTCGGAGAAATCCTCATGCCCTGGCGTATCCAAAATGTTAATCCGTTTGCCTGCATAATCAAACTGCATCACAGAGCTGGTAACGGAAATTCCACGCTTCTGCTCAATTTCCATCCAGTCGGATTTGGCAAAGTTACCGGTCTTTCGGCCCTTAACGGTACCTGCAGTTCGAACAACCCCACCAAACAAAAGCAATTGTTCGGTGATGGTCGTTTTTCCGGCATCGGGGTGAGAAATGATCGCAAAAGTGCGCCGGGTGCTGTCTTCCTTTTTTAATTGTTGGGTATTCATGTTAACTTCCTTTCAGACGAGTCAATAACTCATTAATTTTAACACGTTTTCGGCCGCGCTCCTAGTTGTGGTTATGATTTTACCAGCGTAAGTGTCGAACATTGAATAGTTGGATGCTTTTGAGATTGAAATTGTCACGAAAAGCGATTTGTTCCCAGAATCCATGCGAAAAAGGCTAGACCATATGTCAATCTCCGATCAATAATCATTCGCGTAGATCGTCTCCGTTATTAGTAGAAAAGCAGCCAAAACGATTGATTCCGGTCATTTAACAAAAAGGACCAACTATCCCATCAGGAATAATTGATCCGTTTCGTTCAAGCCCGTCTTGTCTGCTCAACACACCTGCCTAGACGCTTTCGATTTGGTGCATCACATAATTAACCACTTTCAGTGAACTTAAACCATCATTAATTGCACAGAAACGATTATAGAAGTTCATGAATTTTTGGTTGGCACTCATATCTGGATGCGCCAAAGCATGATTAATTTCTGCTAACAATTCTTTTGAGTTTCCAGCAATCTTACCGGGTAAATCCTTTTCGTAGTTAAGATAGAATCCACGAAGTTCTTCCTTATACAAATGATAATCGTATGGATAGAAGAGGATTGGTCGCTTCAAATAAGCGTAGTCAAAGAACACGGAAGAGTAATCAGTGATCAATAGGTCTGATACCAGATACAAGTCACTGATGTTTGGATAATTTGAGAAGTCATACACAAAATCAGAATAATTCGAAATGTCTAAAGCGTTCGAAATCAAATAGTGCATTCTCAAAATCAAGACCGTATCATCCCCAAATGATTTACGGAAATCGTCCAAATCAAATGGCAGTTCAAATGTATACTTGCCCTTCTCAGCGAATTGATTGTCTCGATAAGTTGGCGCATACATCACAACTTTTTTGTCCAGCGGGATTCCAAGTTGTTCTTTAATTGCAGCAATCTCATCGGGATTTGTATTAATTAATTCATCGTTTCGAGGATACCCAATCTTCAAAATTTGGTTGTTAAAACCAAAGGCCGACCGGAAAATTTGAGTCGAGTAATCGTTAGGTGATACTAAGGCATCCCAACGATTAGCTTCCCTAACAAAGTTCTTATGATATTTAGCAGTTGTTGTGCCTGGCATCGAAACATTTTCGATATCCAATCCCAACTTCTTCAGTGGCGTCCCGTGCCAAGTTTGAATATAAGTGACATAGTTTGGCTTCTTGACCCAAGTTGGGAACCGGGCATTACTGATCCAGAATTGAGACTTTTCAAGTATTCGTACCCACTTGTTAGTCCGGCGAACCACGTAAGCAATTCCGTTTTGTTTACAGAACGATTTCTGTGAGCGGTCAATCGACCAGATCATATTTATTCCAGGATAAAGTGTCTTGAACACTTTATAGATCGCATACGGACTGTCACTCACTTGCCGGCCGCCAAAACTTTCAAAAATAATTGTCGTATTTTCGTATGGCGAATGGCCTGATCTAAATAAGAACCGCATTCTGGCAAGATTTAATTTATCTTGAACCATTCGGATGACATCGATGACCCCATGAGCTTTGCCACCGGCAGCGCCAATCTTTTGCAGCAAGGACGCACCAAGAAATTCTTTAACTAAAATACCGTTATCAAACCGTTTCTCTAAGGTGATCATCCGGTTACCAGGTAACTGGGCAATGGTGGACTGGCCACTCAGTGATTTCGAAATGATCAATCTTTGAGTAATCTCGTTGCCCTCAAGATCGTATTTGATATACAATTCGCCAACTGAATTCTGAGGAATATCTGTGAGCGGAATTGAGACGGTGAACATCCCTTGGAACATCCTCTTAGAAACCGGATATTCCAACTTGCCATTATTGGTTTGGTTTCTCAAAATAATCCGTTGGTTCTTAATCTTGATTCCATTAATCTTGTTGTAACCCGTCAACTCCAGGTCAGTATCCGTCAAGTTAACCGAGTTAATCATGAAATCTTCATCAGACTGGTGAGTCCGAATGTTAAACAGTGCCATCCCTTGCGCATCGCTGTTGAATTGATAGTAACTGGTTAGTTCCAACTGGTGACGATCACTCAAATATTCACTTTCAACTTGAATCACATTGGTATGATCGACACCATTGTTGACCATAAAGATCTGCCATTCAAATTCAGTCTGGTCGGCCATGTCAAAATGAAAGTCCTGAGCATCAATATTAACGCGGACAATATTATGATTGAGAACCTTGGTGATTGGCTTCATGATGGAGGCTAAACTGTTTTTTTCAACAAATAACATATAGGCCTGCTCCAAAGAGCCGGTCACATCCAGCAATTCAAATTCTAAAACTTGAAGTCCCTTTTTTTGATGAACTCCGGAAAGTATCGCTCGCAATTTTATGTCCCCTTAATAGTTAAAGATTCGTTTACCTGGCAAATATTTGGCAGCTTCAACCAGGTGATCAATGTCGACGTATGTCTGTGCATTTTCAAGGTCCATGTTAAGCAGCACTTGATGGTAGAATGCATTGATATCATCGTAACGGCGATAATTCGTATACGAAACAGCTTTGGTAATTGTTGACGCCCCTTGGGCTTCGTAGCTTTTCAACATATCATCGTCTTTTTGGCCTGGGAGCGCCGTTAACTCAGCTGGCAGCGGAATCACTGATGAATCCGTGAGATCATACGTCGTTTTTTGTGGTTGCAAATAGTTGGTAAATCTAAAGACCAATTGCCCCTTGGCATTCAACAATAAGCTTTCATCTAATAAATTATTGGTATATTTTTCAATTCCAAAGAGTTTATCAGCATCATCGTAATTATTAATCTGAATAATGCGGCTGTTTTTATCAAATAAAATTGTATGTAGTCTAGTTGAATCCTCACCAAATAAGGTTTCAGCTACAATATTACCGTCGGCCCCCACGAAGCGGGTCACCGGCAATTTACCGGCATGAGACTCATAACTCTTCAATTGGGTAAGATCTGGCGTCAAATAATCGTCATCACTTAACGCAATTCCGTCATGATCCGCATAAATATCAGCCAAATTAATCAACCTGATGTTCTGCGTCTCAGCCGGTAATTTGATCAATTTAAATTCGCGCTTGGCTTGCCAAATTTCATCAAAATTCGTCATTGCAAGTAGCACAACAATTTGGTAATTACTGTTGGCCAAGGCCATCAAGCGGCTTCGAAACGTTGGCTTTCTGATACCTTGAATTGACCTGACCAAAAAAATTGCTCGTTGCATTTTATCCTCCTAAAAGTAAGTGAGCGGAGTAAAGCGATTAGAAGTCGGAGCGTAAGTCTCCTCGGAGGGAAATTCCCGGTTTTGGAATTTTTCTCCGAGGTGCTTACGTGCAGACTTCTGCTTTACGCAGCTGTCCTAAGTAAGTGAGCGAAGCAAAGCGATTAATAACCGGAGCATAAGTCTCCACAACCAGAAATCCTGGGTTTGGATTTTTGGT
>NZ_AZEI01000043.1:16978-30748 GCF_001436255.1 Lentilactobacillus rapi DSM 19907 = JCM 15042
TAAAGTGAGCGGATCCAGGCAGTTTGCAACCGGAGCGTAAGTCTCCTTTGACAGAAATCCCTGATTTTGGGATTTTTGCCAAAGGTGCTTACGTGCAGGCTGCTGCCTGGAGCAGCTGTCCTAATTACCCTCATAATAAAATGGGGCTGGTACAAAACACTTCGTTTTGTTAACAGCCTCGTCATAAGTCATTTAAATTAAGCTTGCCAGTCTTTGGTATCCGTAAGGCCTAAGTCTTCTTTGATCTTTGTGGTTGAGATGCCTTCTGTTCTTGGCAAATAAACAACTTCACAGTAATCCTTTAGGAAGTCAAACTTCCCTTTCCAGTCGTCACCCATAACAAAAATGTCAATGTCACGATCTTGAACGTCGTGAATCTTTTGATCCCAGTTGGTTTCAGGAATCACTTCATCAACATACTTGATTGCTTCCAGGATGTATTTTCGATCTTCGTATGACGTGTATGCTTTCTTACCTTTTTCAGCGTTGAATTCATCTGATGACAAACAAACGGTGAGGTGGTCACCAAGTGCCTTAGCGCGTTTTAATAAACGAACGTGACCCTTGTGAAGCAAATCAAACGTTCCATACGTAATTACTTTTTTCATAAAATCTCCTACTTAATCATTACTCTAATATTAGTCAAACTGAAAATAAACACATCTTAAATAGTAGCATAAACCACGTCAACGTCAATATTTATTAAATATTATTAATCCTTTTGACGGGTCAATCCAACTGATAAATGTTCCACAGATGGACGACAACCACTTTAACGACGGCATAAAGGGGAATTGCCAAAATCATTCCCATTAAGCCGGCAATATTTCCAGCGGCTAACAAAATAATAATAATTGTGAGTGGATGAATCTCCAACGACTTACCGATAACGTTTGGATAAACCAAGTTACCATCAATTTGTTGGACAATCAAAACCACGATGATGTTGTAAATAACGCCCCAGAAACCGCCATGTGAGAAAGAGACAATCAATGCTGGCGCAATTCCAATGTAGGGTCCCAAATAAGGAATAATATTGCAAATTCCGGCAACTACCCCTAATAACAAGGCATATGGGGTACCAATGATCAGATACCCGATTGCCGTGAAGGTCCCAACAAACAAACACTCAATCATTTGGCCCGAAATGTACTTGGAAATCGTGTGGCTCATCTCATATAAAAGTGCCATTGTTTGATCCTGATGCTTTTCTGGAAACAGCTTTTTAAGCGTCGGTGCCAGTCGATAGCCGTCTTTTAACATGTAAAACAGCACAACGGGCACAGTAACGGCAATGATCACTACATTAGCAGCAGCGGAAATAATGCCACCAATCCCCGTCGTCAACCCATTAAAAATGGTGTTCACATAACCACTGATATTCTTGGAAAATTTGTCAGTAATTTGGGTAAAATCGATCTGTTTGAGATAAGTCTGAGAATTCATCTGCTTAAAAGTTTTTTCAAGCAAGTGCTGACCGTCATTCACCGCCCCAGGAATCTGATTTGCCAATGTGACCAGCTGATCCACGATTTTTGGAATAAAGACTGTCGCAATCAAAGCAATGACGCCAAGCAACAGTAGAAAAACTAAAGTAGTTGCCCAAGTCCGAGAAATCCGATGCTTGCCCAGCCTTACTTTGGTAATCAAATTAACAATTGGATTCAGCATATAAAAAAGAATGCCTGCCAATAACAGTGGAATAAAAATTGTCGAGAAGAAAACCCCAATCGGGGAGAAGAAAAAGCTGATTTTGGTGCAAACCCAAATGATGGCCACGACGATCAAAATTTCGGCTGACCAAAACATCAAGGAAGAATTTTTAAGTCGTTCAAGCAAATTATCGACTCCTCACTCATTTTTGTGTGTGAAACCATTGTACCATAGAGTGCTTGGACAAGCGGTAGAAATCCAGATATCAGGCCTTACCAATAGACTATGATCCAAAGGCCGGTCTCCACTTAGTCGAATAACGGTCGACCTCGGTTACAAAAATCGGCACGGATCTGGTTTACCCCACCAAAAATGACCACCAGTCAGCCATTGCCAACCAGTGATCATCTACATCTTGAGGTCATCTTCATTTATATTGACGAGACAGTTCCAAATAGCGCTCGTACCAAATGGCAACGAACTCCTTTGAAAAAGGCCCTTTTTCATTATCGATCCAGTCAACTAAAATCCGGACGTTGCGCTTTAGAATATGATCAATTTCTGGACCATAATTCCAGCGCTTACTGAACTCCAAATATTCATCCGCATCCAACAACTTGCGTCTACCGTCTGGGAAAACTTTCACGTCCAAATCGTAGTCAATATATTTGAGTGCTTCCTTATCCAAAACATAAGGAGAAGCCAAGTTACAATAATACGCGATGCCATCATCGCGAATCATCGCCACAACATTGAACCAATAATGTTTGTGAAAATACACCAATGCCGGTTCCCTGGTCACCCAATGACGCCCATCGTCTTCAGTAACCAAGGTATGATTATTACAACCAATCAATGAATTTTCACCAGTTTTTAATACCATCGTATCTCGCCAAATACGATGCAAGCTTCCATCATGCTTATAGCTTTGAATCGCAATGAAGTCCCCTTCTTTTGGTAGTCTTTGCATCCGTGGCATTTGTGCTACCCACTTTCTGATTAAGCTATTCGCATCGATTGTTACCAATCCAATTATGATTATATCAGAATAGGGGGTATTTTCCGAATGAAATTAACTTCGAGCCAACTTCTCCAAAGCAATCGTAATATCATCCATGGTAAACCCCTTTCGAAACAGGGCTTGTTTGGTTTTCTGGCTTTGTTCGTAATCACCCAATTTCGCGTATTTCTGCCAATACTTTTCCGCGAATCGATCGATTAATTCAGAATCATCACCAGTTAATGTATCAGTATCTAGCTGATCCATAATCTGATCAAGATCACCATACGGGAATCCCCGCCTGATTAATAAATTTTTCGTTTTGTTGATCGCCATTTTGGCAGCGTCTTGGTGATGAACTTTTAGTTGCTTTTTAGCCACTTCAACGCCGATTCGAAGCACCTCATCTTCCGGAAATTCATGGTCAATTGCCGCTTCAATCGCGTCACTGGCAACCCGTTTTTCCTTTAGGTGCCGGCGAATCCAGTCCGGACCGTTCTTTTCTTCTCTCACAACGGTCCGCACGTAGCTTTCTGCATACTTGGCATCGTTCACCAACCGTTGGTCAATCAGCTGATCAATCACGCGGTCAATAGCATCCGGATCCTCGGAAATTTCGGCCAGCTTTGTTCGGACTTCGTATTCCGTCCGTAGATTATGGGCCAGATAATTCAGCGCCTTGCTATGTAATTTTGACAGATCATCTGCGTGCTTAAATTTCTCAATGAGATCTTTATCGACTTCCATGCCTTTGAACACACGAAATTTGATTAAAACTTCCTCACTCATTGGCAGCGCGTACTTACCATCAATGTATATATTAAAGCGGCCCTTACGTTTTTGAGCCTCAATTTTGGTAATTTTTTCGACCATCGGAATCCCTGCCTTTAGATGTTAAATTCACTTTGCCATTTCAATTTGATATACTAAGGTTAAATTAAAACAAAGGATGACCTGCTATGATTACTGCTCATGTAGTTTATGCGACAATTACCGGAAACAACGAAGACATCGCTGACATTGTGACTGAATATTTTGAAAATAATGGCGTTGACGTTAAAGAAACTGAAATTTCACAAACGGATCCATCAGTATTTGAAAATGTTGATATTTGTGTTGTCTGTCCCTATACCTATGATGAAGGTGCCCTACCAGAAGAAGGCATGGACTTTTACGACGACCTATCCGACTTAGATTTAAAAGGTAAAATCTATGGGGTGGCCGGTTCGGGTGATACCTTCTACGAAGAATACTACAACACCTCAGTTGATAAATTTGATGAAGCTTTCAAGCAAGCCGGTGCCACCAAGGGATCTGAGAATGTCAAAATCAACTTGGAGCCTGACGAAGACGACATCAACAAGCTGGATGCCTTTGCCAAAGAATTGATTGCAAAAGCTCAAGCCTAACGACAATTACTTGGCTTAACAGTAAGTGACTGCGCAAAACTAACCTTTTGTGCGGCCACTTTTTTTGTGCCGTCGATTACCTTTGCCACCTCGCCGTCCAATCCGCCGAGCTTGTTTCATCACCTGTTCAAATGCATCCGGCTGTTCCTGAATATCTCCAAGAAAGATTTGCTGAATTGTGGCATTTAGAACACCGCCAAACAACATGATGACCCCTGAAAAGTCCAGCCAGAACATTAAAACAATGAAGGTTCCAATCGTTTTATAGGTATCAATCCGTCGGGCAAAGAATCTCAAATAATAAGTAAACCCCTGAGCCAATAACATTAAGCCAATTGTTGCCACCAACGCCCCTACCCAAACATAGCGAAACTTCACTTTGGCAGTCGGTACGAAATAAAATAGCAGACTCAAGAGAAACCAAGCGACTACGATCGTAATCGGCCACTTTACCGTTGCAATTAATTGCATGATCCAACCGGGTGTATGGATGATTGGATTCAGCCAGTTAAAGATCATTTGGCTAAATGCAAAGAGCAGCATCATCACCATGACTGCCAAGATCAACACCAACATCCAGATAAACGAAATGATTCGATTGGCAATCGCCGTTTGATTTTCAGCAACGTCGTAAGTTTTATTGATACTTCGTTGAAATGCTGCAATTGCTCGACTCGCTGACCAAATTGTCACAATCAGACCAACAGATAATTGACTGGCACCCCCACTTTGTAAGGTGGAGTCAATCACTGGCTCTAGCAAGGCGTACACCCGCTCTGGAAAGATCGGCTCTAAATACACCGAAACCTCTTGGATGTGAATATGAAAGAGGTTTAACAAACTGCCGGCCACAAAAAAGATTGGGAAAATCGATAAAAGTGAATAAAACGCCAAAACGGCAGCTGAATCCGAAACGTTTCCGGATGAATATCTGCCGATGAGGACTGTGATGAAATTTTTAATTTTTTCATACATTGATTTCATATCAAACCCACTTTTACGATTTTAATTCCTGTTTGGTTTTTAATTCCTGTTTGATAGCAGCTAAGATTCTTACAGACGCTTCACCGTCTCCATAGGGGTTCTTGGCCTCTGCCATTCGTTGGTATTCCTTCGGGTCATCCAACAACGTGATCATTTGCTTTTTGACTTCGTCCGGATCTGTTCCAACGAGCCGCAAAGTACCGGCTTTGATTCCTTCTGGGCGTTCCGTCGTATCCCGCAACACTAATACTGGCTTGCCAAGCGACGGCGCCTCTTCCTGCACGCCCCCCGAATCAGTCATAATGAAGTAACTACGGGCAGCCATGTTATGGAAGTCCAAAACATCAAGTGGTGCAATCAAATGAACGGCGTCAACCCCATCAAACGCTTCGTGAGCGGCTTTTTGAACGGTTGGACTTAAATGGACCGGGTAGACAACTTCAACGCCTGGGTGCGTCTGTACGACTTCTCTGATGGCTTTAAACGTCCGCAGCATGGGTTCACCCTGATTTTCTCGCCGATGCATCGTTAAGAGGATCATTTTCGATTTTGACTGAAGTTCATCTAGAACTGAATGCTTGTAATCTGGGGTCACCGTTTGCTTCAAAGCATCAATTGCGGTATTCCCCGTCACAAAGATCTCATCATCGGGATGATTTTCCTTAAGCAAATTATGCCGACTAAGTTCAGTGGGTGCAAAATATAAGTCTGCCAGAACATCTGTCAGCTGCCGGTTCATCTCTTCTGGGTATGGCGACAATTTATTCCATGTTCGCAATCCCGCTTCAACATGACCAATCTTGATCTTGTGGTAAAAGGCACTAATGCTGGCAGCAAAAGTCGTTGTGGTATCGCCATGGACTAAAATGATATCCGGTTGAACCTTGGTGATGATTGCATCCAGGGCAGTAATGACCCGAGTCGTAATGTCACTCAATGTTTGGTTTTGCTTCATGATATTCAGATCATAATCGGGTTTGATGTGGAAAACGGCCATGACTTGATCCAGCATCTCCCTGTGTTGGGCTGAAACAACGGTAATCGGCTGAAATTCGTTTTGGTGCTGTTGCATTAATAAAATAATTGGTGCCATTTTGATTGCTTCAGGACGTGTCCCAAAGATGGTCATAACCTTGATTGGTTTCATTTTTAAACTCCCCTTATCCGGCTTTTATTATAGCAAATCCGTTTAAATCTTAACATTCGCTTATTTTTTATCAGTTTTGCATATGTTATAATCTGTTGATGTAATATTGAGTATTGATGAAAAAAGTGGATCACGTTTTAAATTACCTTTACATAAGTCGTTCACTGCTCATCATTTTCGGAGCTGGATTGACTCCAAGCAAATTTAAGCTTACCAACAATCTTACACGAAATCAAAGCTGGCTGTAAATAAGTCCAGCACTTTTAGCATGAAACTAGACATATTTTTGGAGGTTTATTTTGAAGACGATCAGTCTAATTGTCCCTTGTTTTAATGAAGAACCAACCGTTGAACTCTTTTATGATACGACCGAAAAGGTGTTTGCCAAGCTAAACGCAACCCGCGACGAACAGTACAAGCCCGACTATCTGTTCATCAACGATGGGTCAGCAGATGGCACCCTTGATGTCATGCGCAAATTAAACGCCGCCCATCCAGACGAAGTTCATTACATTTCATTCTCCCGCAACTTCGGGAAGGAATCAGCATTTGCGGCAGGGCTCAAAAACGCCCACGGTGACTATGTGGCTGTCATGGACGTTGACCTTCAAGATCCACCTGAATTGTTGCTGCAGATGGTCGACATCTTAGAAGATCCCAAGCAAGATTATGATGTAGTTGGTTGCGTGCAGACCAGTCGAAAGCAGAATTTCATCAGGGCATTTCTTTCCGCTAGCTTCTACAAAATCATCAACAAAATGTCAAAGGTTGAAATGAAGCAGAATGTCCGTGACTATCGACTTATGAGTCGCAAATATGTCGATGCCGTTCTGGAATTGCCTGAGTACAATCGTTTCAGCAAGGGGATCTTTTCTTGGGTCGGCTTTAAAACCAAATACTTAGAATACGAAGGTGTTCCCAGAGCAGCCGGCAAAACATCCTGGTCGTTATTCCAACTCTTTGAATATTCGATGGAAGCAATTGTGGACTTTTCAGATGTTCCCTTAAAACTTGCAACAGTTGTCGGCGGCTTTATCAGTTTTCTCTCAATCCTAGGCCTGATTTTTGTTGTAATTCGGGCAATGTTCTTTGGTGGTTCAGTCAATGGTTGGGCATCAATGGTCTCAATTATCCTTCTACTCAGTGGGGTTCAACTGTTCAGTCTGGGAATCCTTGGAACCTACATCGGCAAAATTTACTTAGAGACCAAGCACCGACCAAAATTTGTGATCGCGGAGAAACGTTAACATGATCGAGAAATTCAAATTACTGTATTATAAATACGAGGAACTGATTGCCTACGCTTTTTGGGGTGTGGCAACCACTGTTATCAACGTGGCCGTCTTTTGGTTCCTCCACCAATTTACCAGTTGGAACTATATTATTAACGCGACGATTGCCTGGATCTTAAGTGTTCTTTTTTCTTACTTAACCAATAAAGCATTCGTCTTTCACTCCCCTTCCAAATCATTAATGGGTGACTTATTGGAAATGGTTTCGTTTTTCAGTGGTCGCCTGGCAACATTGTTCTTGGAGTTCTTGATGCTCTGGATTGGAATCACGCTGATGCATCAAAATCAAATTTTGGTCAAGATTGTGGAAAACATTATCGTGATCGCAATCAATTATTTCTGGTCCAAGTGGTTGGTCTTTCGAAACAGTGAAAATCATAAGTCATCAAGTCAATAAGGTGGTCAACTAAATGAATCAACATATTAATCGACAAATATTACGCAAAAAACGCGAAGAATTTCCAGACGGATACTATACCAGAAATGATGGTTTCAAATTACTGGCCATGGCAGCAATCATGATTGCCATTTTGGTGGTATGTGCCAGGACACTGATGTGAATTTTATATAAATAAATGGAGGCTCAAGGGAATTTCCCCTTGGCCTCTATTTGTTTTGACTGAGCAAACCAGTCAAATGAGCTGTCCCAATTTGATCGCCTATTGGTCGGCAACCATCGTGGTCCCATTTACCGTGACCCGGTTACGGCCCCGTTGTTTCGACAGATACAAATTCCGATCGGCCCTGAGATACAAATCAATGATCTGCGTATCACCTTTGGTAAAATCAGAAATTCCTGCAGACAGGGTCACCGGAATTTTGGCACCGTGATATTGGATTCCGGAATGCGAAACCATTTGGCAGCATCTCAATGCTACCCGTTCAGCACTCTTCTGATCAAGATTTGGTAATACCAAATTGAATTCTTCACCACCAACTCGATAAAGGCGTGAACCTGACTGATAGCTTCGAGAAATCTGTTTAATAATTGTCGCAACTTCAACCAACACCTGGTTACCGGCATCATGCCCATGATGGTCATTAATATCCTTAAAATAGTCAATATCAAAAGCAATTAACGATAGTGGTGTTGCTTTTTGTTTGGCAACGGCTAACTGCTGACGAAAATCGGCTTCATACATTCGTTGATTCAGTAACCCGGTCAAATAATCATGACTCGCATTTCGGCTGAGCACCACCATCAGCTCGTTGTCCTGATAGATTAATTTCAATGCCAGATAAAATGTTCCCAACAAGCAAATATATTGAACGACTAGCTGAAAGACAGTGACAATATTGACAACGCCTAGCGCAAAAAAAGTCACCCAAAATATCAGGATTGCCACCGATTGAATTCCAAAGTCGAGCCAAACTGTCTTCTGAGTCAGGACTGCTCGAATTAACATCAAGCCTAAAACAAACGCCAGCCCAATTCCCAACTGCAGAAATCCGCTGTCACCGATGCCCACCATCAACAATCGAATGGCTGTCAATAGGCCGACCACCAGTAAATCCTGCCAATAATCAATGATTCCAATCAACATAATGACGATAAGGATGATGAAGTTCGTTGATAAAACATGATTGCCCGAATTGACCTGTAAAAGTTCAAAAAAGAACCCAATCAGAAGGAAGTACCCAACCGTAAACCAATTAATGGCTGAACGGCTTGTAATCTTGTCCATTCGATATTGACTTAAGTTATGAAAAACCGGCGTTAATAAAATAAGATGGTAACTCATGATGACGCCAAGCTCACAAAAAATACCTAAGAACAGGCCTTCAAGCAACCACTCAGTCATGGTCACGATTGTCACTCCCCTTCATTTCGTCATTAATCCAAACACTCAAGATGACTTATATATTACAGCCATTTTCTTAACAATGCGTTAAAATAATATGTCAATCTCATCATTCATTTTTCCATGTTCTCACTCTCGATACGATGCATTCAGCGCCGTCAAATTATTAAATGAGTAGGCAATTTGGGCTTGCTGATTGCTGAGCGCACCAAAAATTGGGGATTGTTTGTCTCTAATTTGTTCTTTCCAAACCAACTGCATCGCCGTTTGATAGTGAACCCGATCGCCAATAGTCGCAAAAATCATTGCCGCTAAGGCATAATTGGCAACGGATTGGCCGTTATTAGCAACTTCACCTGTAATTCGATAGCCGTTTTTCAACGCCCGCTTATTTACTTGGAAGACTAACCAATTTTTGCTGGCTGACTTTAATTTACCCACTTCTGCTAAGTGAAGTAACACCTCTAGGGCTTCTGAAGTATTTAAGTTATCAGCAGAATATTGCTTTGTCTGCCAGTTATAACTGGCATGATATAGCGGAAAAACATCTCCCAAATAACCATTTTGAACGACTCTCAACTGCTTTTGATAGCGATCTTTGCCCTTATCAGTTGCATTTTCAAAATAACGGAGCGTTTGTAAATCAAAATACGCCAACGACCCCTTCTTAGCAGCTTGATCCTGGTTAACATCGTAATAATCAACCAGCTGACCCCCGACGATGCAGTGACTCGCAAGGGCCTTGAATCGGGTCGCGGCTTCTTTCTGATATCGATTTGTATGATTAATCGCATCATAAACGACTAAAGCCTTGATAATCCTGAGATCGTCCAGAGTGGCGTTTACCGGGTATTGTTTGTGAGTTGTTGGATTATAACGATAGCTAAATTGAGGCCCCTGATTAAAGACTTTTTTTGCCTGTGAATAAAATGTCCGAAACTCTCTCGGTTGCTTGTCAGCATTCAGATATTGAAGCCACATTCCAACCGACTCACTCAACATATCGTGCCCACTTGCCAGGCTCGCTTGACTTCCTTGATTGACAGTACTGGTGTACAATCCATTTTTCGTCAACAATTTCTGCTTAATAAACTTCTGGAGGCGTTGCTGGTTGGCAGAATTGGCCTGTTTTTCGCCCAGGGTTTTCGGAATAAGCACCTTAGGACTTGTTTTAGGCATCACTGTTGCAGTTTTTCGGCTGCAGGCACTGGCTCCAAGCATACTTCCCAAGAACATCCCAACAATCAAAATAACTTTTAACCACGTAAACTTAACTATTTTCATGGGCTCTACTGATGATTTCCCAGGGTTGCATGCCTGGGGGTCACGTTTCCTTTCTGCCATTCTTTGTCAACGGCTTGCTGAGCAACCATGTTGAGGTAATTAAACGGAAAATCAAAATTTGGCTGAAATAGCATATCAATAAATGCCATATCATCAATCGTATTATTGTTTTGAATGAGAACTGAAACTGCGTTGGCTGACTGGGAAACATCATGCTTACTACATAACTGAGCCCCTAAAACCCGCCGATTTTCAGGATTATAAACCAGCACAATTGTTAATGGGTCAGTGGATGGCATGTAAGTTGGCCGCCAAGTCCCTTGATAGACAACCTGTTCAGCAGGCACATGATGACGCTGCGCATTTTCCAGTGTCAATCCCGTGGTTGCGACACATTCGCCAAATAACTTCATTGCAGACGTTGCCTGAGTTCCCATGTAAGGGTATTGCTGGTTAAAAATATTGAGCGCAATTAAGGTTCCCTGACGAATTGCATTAGTGGCCAACGGTGTGTATGCCGGTGCGCCGGTTGGGTTGAAACGAACCATTGCGCAATCCCCAGCCGCGTAAATATCCGGATCACTTGTCTGCAAGTAATCATTCACGATAAACGCCCCATGACGTTCCACCTTCACTTGACCGGCCAGCAACTCACTATTGGGCACAAAGCCGGTTGCAACGATGGCCAAATCAGCCGAATAATTCCCCTGATTAGTCTCCATTTGTAACTCACCTTTTTCATTTGAGCGAAAGGCCGTTACTCGATGATCGAGGTGAAGGTCAATCCCATGATCAACCAGCAGTTTGACCAGTTGATCGGACAACTCTTTGCCGACATAGTTATTCAGAATTTGATCTCGCCCTTGGAATAATTGTACTTCATGCTCAGTTGTGGCATAACTTTCTGCCAGTTCAGTCCCAGCGTATCCCGCACCAACGACCGCAATTCGTCGATTCTGTTTGGCAGATTGGTAAATGGCTTGGGCCTGCTGATAATCTTTGCAAAGCAGAACTTTTGACTCATCAATTCCAAAGATCGGCGGCAACGCAACTGAAGAACCAGTTGACATGATCAGCTTGTCGTAACTATCCTCACTCAACTTGCCAGTCGCAATATCCGCGACTTGAAGCTGGTGTTTTTTGGCATCGATTCTGAGAACTTCATGTTGTGTTTTAACGATAGCCCCCAAATTTTTCAGATCTTCCGGTGAAGAATAAAACATGTCTTCCAGCCGCTTAACTTCACCACTGAGATACAACGAAATGCCACAAGACAAGAACGACACATTCTGGTGACGCTCATAAATGACCACTTCTGCCTCTGGATGATCTTTTAAAATTCTAATGGCAGCCATTGTGCCAGCATGCGTACATCCAATAATTACGATTTTCATTAATAACCCCTCCAAAATACTTTCATTTGTTTTACAAATACCCCATAATAAATTTGTACATGTATTTCGAAACTTGATACATTTTTACTTAATCAAAATCATCCGATATTTTTGTTCCACTCTATTAAATTTAGTTTGCGAAACTCTGTCACAAACTGTCTAAGGAGCCCTCACCAATGTATCGATACTTTATTCAACCACAAGTCAACGTTTATACCAATTCGATTATTGGTTACGAAATGCTGATCCGCAAACAAGCTGCCGATGGAAGTTGGCGTTTGCCAAAAAGCTTTTCGGCCATCCCTATCGAAATCCAAATTGCCCTTCTAAAGCAGACCGCGGCTGAACTATCCCTCAAAGTGCGGACACTTTCGTTTAATGTCAATCGAACCCAATTTCTCGACGAAACGATGACCCAAGCGCTCATTGATGCCCAGCGGCAAATGCTACCAGTTATCCTAGTAGTCGAAGTGACCGAAGAAGTTGGTGAAGACCAAATTGATACTCACCAACTCGAAACTCATGGTAGGCTTCTTCAACAATACGGGATTCAGCTCAGCCTTGATGACGTTGATACCGGTGAAAATACCTATTCACGAATTGAAGGCCTTCTCAAAGTTGCCGATGAGGTGAAGTTTGCAATGCAAAATTTCCGCCAAGAACACCGGGAAAAAGAAATCCCTCAAAAGCTCACGAATTGGAAATCAATTGCAGAAGAGACTCAGACCCGATTGATCGTTGAGGGAACCGAGACCAGCGAAGAAGCTCAAATGCTCAACGATCTTGAATTGCCATTGCGCCAAGGTTACTACTACGGCAAGCCTCGATTATTCCGATTTAAAGATGATCCCCGCTAGTTTGACTCACCAACATCGTATTCGGTTTCCTTAATCGCTGAATCAATTAAATCATACGGATCGTGCATTTCCGAATCGTCCCACTGGGCGGCTCCACTAATCAATGAAATATTTAACGACCCCAACTCAGCTGATGCCTTTAACTTCTGGTTAAAGGCATCTCTTATTCTGTTGAGGGCAATTTGCGCCCCAGCTTCATCAGCAAACAATAGGACTCCCCAAGTGGGCACCTGCTCATTTAGATAATACGTAATATCATTTTCCCGGGTAGTTGCTGTCATCACATCGGACGTTAGTTCCAGCAACACTGAGATCTGCTGGTCGCTCATCATCGATTTCAATTGGTCATAGTAACGAATTCGAATAATGCCGACAGTTACCGGCAGCTTAAAGCGGCGATTGGTTTCGATAAACACCCGGGCATCTTGAACCATCGCAACCATTGTTCTGAGCTTTGTTTGAACATCAAACGCCCCCTGCTCAATCAAGCTGGATCTAAGTTGTTGATTTTGTCGTTGCAGTTGTTGTTGTTTAACGGTCATTTGATAGACGAAAAACGATAACCCCAATGGCACGATCAGCCAAAATGTGAGTGTCAGTGGAATATGGGGCCCTTGAGTCATATTCAGGTAAATCATGACCAAACCTTGGGCAAAAATGAACAGGCCATTTTCAATTAATCCTGGAATAATCCCCCAAAAATAAGTGATCAAAATGGAAGCAACTGTTAGACCCATATAAATCGTATTTAACAGCAAGTGCCCCGACGCGGTCATTAGAATGGCCGTCAGCGTCAACAGGCCCAGAAATAGCAATAAATAAATATCTGCTTGTAAAGCCGTCTTTTGACTATCATTCATTTTGTTCACCCTTTCGATTCAAGAGGCCGTTTTTTCTTAGAAACTGTTTGAGATCTCTAAAAGCGGCGTAGGAAAACTGAGACAAACG
>NZ_AZEI01000044.1 GCF_001436255.1 Lentilactobacillus rapi DSM 19907 = JCM 15042
GTCAAAGTTGAATGCTTACTGTGATAGTATACTGGACGGACATAATTAGTATTAGCGGTAATGTAACCCGTCATACCAGCAGATTTACTATGATGATTGACGTCACGGACTTTATATCGGAGCACGTGATTCTTGCTATACTTGTAATCCGTCACCACAAACATTGGCCGGTTGACCCGGGGCTTTTTAACGTAGCTAAACTTGCGACCGCCTTTGGTAAAGTTGTTGCTTTGATACAGATAGATGTGTTTCAAAGCGTAAACGGCTTCCCCTTTTTTGGCAACGTTATTAGGAACCGCCGGCTGGTTAGTAGTTGTTGGCTTGCTTGGAATTACCGGTGTTGGTGTGGGTGTTGGAATAATTGGCGTTGGTGTGGGTGTTGGAATAATTGGCGTTGGTTCTGGTCCCGGACCTGGATTAGGGTTGGGTGGCGTTACCGTCTTTTGATAGTAAAAGATGACTGGCGTGGTATTGGCCGTTAAAGTGCCGGTTAAATTAGTTGGCATCTTGGATTTAACCAGGGTATAGGATTGGCCGTTAATGGTCAGGGTATCCGGATAATAAGTTGTATCAATTTTATAGGGGTCATTAATAGTTCCGTGAACCACCTTTTGCTGAAGCAACTGATTATTATCATTATCCAGGTAGTTAATATTCAAAGTGGTGTCATCAGCAAATGGCTTGCTATAAACCACGTCAATGGTACCACCGCCATCAGGAATGATTACCTGGTTTTGGTTAACCACCTTAGGATCATTAACCACATACCCGGGAACATCGGGAATATTCACATATTTGCCGGCAGCATCGTTACCACTAACATCGTGGCCTAACGGATTCCCGTTTTGATCAACTGGGTGAATAGTGTAAGACACGGTATTGGCATCATAAGCCACTTTGATAATCGTCGTTTGGCTACTATTACCATCAGGCAGGGTTACCTGCTGATTGTTATCGACTTTGTCATCATTAACCGTGTAACCCTTAATGGTTGGGACCGTTACTTTATCGCCAGCCGTACCGGAAATAACTGTGGGGGTATAGCCACTAATCGGATTACCACCGGTATCCACGGGTTGAATCTCATAGTTATATTGAGCAACATTGGTTTGATAAGGAATTAAATCAACGAAAATTGGCACGTTATATAACGATTTATCCATATATTGGGCAATCATAAAATACTTATAAGGATTTTGAATAATTGTCATTCCATTGTTCCAAGGGTTAGTGGTGGGTCCAGGCATTTCCTGCGGCTTTAAGTCTTGAATTTACACTTTAAGTGCAACACTAATTAAATAAAGAATGGCCCATGGCCAA
>NZ_AZEI01000045.1 GCF_001436255.1 Lentilactobacillus rapi DSM 19907 = JCM 15042
TCGTATTTTTGGTTTGTGTGGACCAAATTACAAATTGTCCTTGTTAGTTGATTCATACATGCGGTAACGGCAACCATGTGCTTCTTGTTAAATGGTTGTCGTTTCATTTTGTAGTAATAATCTGTAATGTGCGATGGTGTCCGTTGCTGGTTTAAAAGCATACCAACGATAATTTGATACATTACCAACCTAGCCCTTGGTCTACCATGACGCGTAATTATGTCAGCTTTTTCAGTTTTACCAGATTGATAATGGCGGGTATCAATCCCGGCATAAGCATTCAGTTGCTTATACGTTTTAAACTGATTAATATCACCGAGCTCACCCATCAAGAGGGCCGCAGATAATTGGCCAACTCCAGGGATTGAACAAAGGATCGAAAACTGATTAGATTGTCCAGCAGTTTTAATCAATTCCTTAACCAATAACTTGATTTCGGAGTTTAAGCTTTCGATTTGATCGCAGTAACGCCGAATAATTTCGATCATCACTGAGGAAGATGAAACTGCTGGATACGATAATTCGGCCGCTCTTAGAACGTCGACACAGCGCTTCCGGATGCCTGAGGGCCGCGTTTGGCGACTAACCTGGTTACTTACCT
>NZ_AZEI01000003.1 GCF_001436255.1 Lentilactobacillus rapi DSM 19907 = JCM 15042
CGTTTGTCTCAGTTTTCCTACGCCGCTTTTAGAGATCTCAAACAGTTTCTAAGAAACAGCTGGCCACGATTTTCCAATTAATTGGACTTTGACCCACCAACTGGAACGCATACATAATTGCCAAGAGCATGATTGTTAACCAACAAGTGCCGCCAACATCCATTTTGCTTTTAGTTTGGCGTTTTTCTTCGTGAAAATAAAGTTGAACCAAGATCATGACAATCAGGCCAATTGGCAAATTAATGAAAAAGATCCAGTGCCAGCTTAGTTGATCAACAATGAAACCTCCAAGTAACGGGGCGATGACAGAAGCGATTCCCCAAGCAGAACTATTTAAGCCTAAAACCTGAGCGCGCTTCTCCAACGGATAAATATCAGCAATGATGGTGTTGGATATCGGTAAAATTGACCCAGCCCCTATTCCTTGAACTGCCCGCCAAATAATCAAAACCAGCATGGAGTGAGAGAGTCCAGACATCACGGAACCAAAAATAAAGATTGTAATGCCGCCGATAAACATGGGCTTGCGGCCGATACTATCAGCCAACTTCCCGTAGATTGGCGTTGCAATCGCATTGGTTAACAAAAAGATCGAGAAGACCCAATTCATCAGTGCAACGCCGTGAAGATCCCCAACGATTGTTGGCATCGCAGTTGACACAATTGTTCCTTCGATGGCTGCCATGAAAGTGGCAACAAAAAGTGCAATTGTGACAAGCATAACGTTACTTTGTTTAGCTGTTTGTGACATGAAATAACCCCTTACATTGATTTTTAGCCAAAAAAGCACCCTTGAATTTTCAAGGGCGTTTTGCTGGTTAGCTGTTTATAACTTGAAATAATCTTTTAACGCATCAACCTTATCCGTATGCTCCCAAGGCAAGTCAATATCTGTCCTACCAAAGTGGCCATATGCGGCGGTTTGTTCATAAATTGGTCGTTTAAGATCCAACATTTTAATGATTCCTGCAGGTCGCAGGTCAAATAGTTTCCGAGTTGCTTCAATTAGCTTCTCTTCTGAAACCTTTCCGGTACCAAATGTGTTGATATCGATTGAAACTGGCGTAGCAACTCCAATGGCATAAGCCAACTGAATTTCAAGTTGGTCTGCTAAACCGGCTGCCACAATATTCTTGGCAATGTAACGAGCGGCATAACTGGCTGACCGATCAACCTTAGTCGCATCTTTACCGGAAAAGGCACCACCACCATGGTGAGCATAACCACCATAAGTGTCAACGATAATTTTCCGACCAGTCAAACCGGCATCCCCTTGAGGACCACCGATCACAAAGCGACCAGTTGGATTAACCAGATAACGGGTATTCCCGTCCAAGTACTTGTCTGGAATAACGGCCTTGATAATCTTTTCAATCACGTCAGAACGAACTTGATCCAAGCTGACGCCATCATCGTGCTGGGTACTCAAGACAACCGTATCCACTCGCATTGGTTTGTCGTTATCATCGTATTCCACAGTGACTTCGGCTTTTGCATCAGGCCCTAAGTAAGGAACCTCGCCAGACTTACGAAGATCAGCCTGCTTTCTCATTAACTTATGAGCTAATGAAATAGCCAATGGCATCAGTTCAGGGGTTTCGTTAATCGCATAACCAAACATCAATCCCTGATCACCAGCACCAATCTTATCAAGTGGATCCGTCTCACCATGACGTTCTTCTAAGGCATCATCAACCCCCTGAGCAATGTCAGGAGACTGTTCATCCAAGGCAACAATCACGGCACAGGAATCACCGTCAAAACCGTAACGACCATCACAATAACCGATTCGCTTGATGGTATTTCGAACAACTTTTTGGATATCAACATATGCTGTCGTTGATATTTCACCAAAAACTAAAACTAATCCAGTTGTCACGGATGTCTCACAGGCAACCCGGGCATCTGGATCTTGAGCTAACAAGGCATCAAGAATTGCATCACTAATTTGATCCGCAATCTTATCTGGATGACCTTCTGAAACTGATTCCGAAGTAAATAAATGTTTTTCGCGCATTTTATTTTCCCCCTATATATTTTTAAGGTTACAAGGCTTCTTCACGCATTACGTGAATCCTATCGGGAACTCATAACTTTATCATGTTATCACAGATCATTTTATTTTGAAACCAATTATTTCAAAACCCGTTGACCCTTTGGCAAAAAAACATTACGATTATTTGTATGAATATTCAACTTCAATTGGGAGAAAGACGCTTTGACAAATTCAACTAAAAATTCAATGATTCAGTTTTCAATCAGAGTGGCCATCTCACTTTTTATCTGGATGCTGTTTGCGCATTTGCCAATTAAATCATTCTTCGTGAACCAAGATCTAATCCAACTGATGGTCATCGGCATTCCGTTTGCCATCCTAATGAATCAAGTCCTCACTTCGCCCAAAAACCAATTACTTACAATTGCTTGTGATGCCCTTGTCGGTATCTTGAGCATCCGCCTTTTCTTAAACGCTGGCGCCTTGAATGCGTCGCTCATCCTGGTCGATTTTGTTTTCGCAAACATTTTGCTGCTGACTCCCTTGGTAAATGAACCGCATGGTCGGTGGATCATCTTTGGGGTCATTAATGGCAGTGGGGTCGCTTTTTTGTTCAACATCACAGACCATCACTACTTCTCGCTCATTTCACTTATGTACATTACAACCCTTATTTTTTCAAACATCTTTTTTTCATACCATGGGTTCATGAAGAAAAATAACCTCTCATCACTTTTGATCATCTTAATTTTGATTTTAATGCTATGTCTGACCCTACAATTATCATTGATTAGGATACTGTTAATTGCAATTATCCTTGGATTTTATCTCTTTTTTGAATCTCAGGTTAATCCAAAAAATTCTGGGAAAAGGGCTAACGTATCTTCCGCGTGCTACCTGTTGTTTTCCCTGTTGGTCTGTTTGTAAGCCCTAAATATTATAATTTTGTTAATATCATTAATTTTACTAAAAGATATCCAAGATGAGGCCCCATTCACCTTCAAAACCAGCTATCATATCAATGATTGATAAATGGTGAGGGGCGGTGTAAATATGAATATCAGAGTCGTAGGCGACATTCGGAAGGGAAAGATTCAGCCTTCCCTGACCGGCAACCCAATTGTCGATGATGCCCTGTTACAAAATTTCTGCGAGCGTTTGAGGAACAATATCAATTCAGCTAACACATCAATCAAGGTTATTTCAGATCATTTCTTCGATCCAACCGAATTAACAGATGATGTCATTTTAATGGATAAACAAATTATTCGAGATTTCCCGGGAGATCTGCTCATTCCATTCACAATTATTGGCGTTGATCACAGTGACCTTGTTCGTGGAAATGTTCACAATGCCATCAGCGCATTGAAACATTTCGCGAACGGTGACCCACTTTCAAACAACCCAACGTTTTCAAAATAAGAGTTCAGCTGCAGCCTGATTCATGCAACTGAACTCTTATTTTAGGCTTTATCATGACAGTGCTTAAATCTTAAAATAGACGAGGCACCCAACAGCTGGTACCACCAACCAGTAATGGAGTAATCGAAATTTTTTCTGTTTGATAAACGATCCACCCTAATCTCACTTGTTAATGTCGGCGATTAAACCGAATATGTAGAAACATCCAAACAACCAGTAATAGCGTGATCACCAGTGTGTAAAACCACGCCGCATCATTTTCAGCAAACGGTAGCTTGACGTTCATCCCATAAAAGCCCGAAACAATTGGCGGAATCGCTAGAATCAGTGACCAAACCGTCAGAAATTGCATGGTTTGGTTTAATTTGTTATTCAAGATATTACCAAACGCAGATTCTGTTTCACTCACGACATCCCCAACCACATCAAACATTGTCTGACACTGTTTATATTCAATCAAGAGATCAGAAATTTGCTGGTCGGCACTTTTAGATAAGGCAGCCGTTAATTTCAATTTTTCATGGAAGGTTCCTTGAAGTTCCTGGATTGCAATCAAATTCCCAGCGGTTGCCGAGCGCAAATACACCAAATTGGTTTTCATCATTGCTAAATTGTCCAAATTCTGATTACTAATTCCGCGACCATGAACCCCCTCAAGCTTCTCGGCTCTCTGGCTAATGTCGTCCAGTTTATCGAAATACGGCGTTAGAATCGCCATTAAAATTGCTAAAATATGATTACTAATTTGTGAAGAACCAAGGGCCGACTGCTTTTTGACAAGCGTTGCCTGATCCGTGTCATGGCAAACAGAAATTAGCACCTTGTCACTGAACCCTAAAAAGATTGGTACTGTGGTTGCGTGACTTTCTGCAATTGATCCCATTGCTCGAACGACCAAGACGCCGAAGTCCGACAGATCATCATAAGCAGAACGGGGTTGTTCATGGCGATCAAGTATGTAATTTTTAAACTTTTTTGGCAGCTGATATTTATTGATAATGTCATTCAGCTCACGCTCACTGGGGTCAACTGCTTCCACCCAAGTGTAGGTGGCAAATTCATGAATTGCGATCATTGCTTTTTCCTCGTTAATATTTATTGGTGGTTACATAACTAAATTGTAAGGGACCCAGGTGACTTTTTCAAATTGAACGTCGCAACGTTCAATCAGCTCAACTAAGCCCAGTCGATTCAGTTATGATGGCATCAGAAATGCCCACCAAAATCTCAAATTTCGATTTTAGTGGGCAGTAATTTATTTCTAATTATTCAGCTTTTTTTCTGAGTCAGTTGATAAACCAAAAGCATTGTGGCCACCGAAACGATTGAAATGATCATCGCAACTCTTGTCGAAGAACTGACCAAAAGAAATCCAAGAATGAAAATGAAAAATACCAAACTGATGTAGTCAGCAATTGGATAACCAGGCATCTTGAAGGCTTTAACCCCCTTAGGATTGGCTCTGCGGTACTTTACGTGGACAATCAGTAAGACCACCCAGACAACCACAAAGTTGATCGTTGACACACTGGAAACCAAGTTAAAGACACCTGCTGGAATAAAATAATTTAAAACGACGATAATCAGCAGAAAGGCCGTGGAAAAGTTCAAAGCGATGTTGGGAACCCCATTTCGCCCCAATCGATTGAGAAATGAGGAGGCATTTCCACCCATACTGAGTGCATACATCGTCCGGCTGGTACTAAATAAGCAGCTATTGGTAGCGGAAATTGCCGCCGTCAGCACCACAAAATTCAAAATTCCGGCTGCTCCAATAATGCCAATTCCAGAGAATACTTGAACAAATGGACTTGCGGTTGTGGTGATTTTATTCCAGGGATAGACACTCATCACCGCAATCATTGACCCAACATAGAAAAGTCCGATTCGGATTGGCAAACTATTAATTGCCTTTGGCAGGTTCAGCTCCGGATTATCGGTTTCACCGGCTGTCAGCCCTACCATCTCAATGCCAACAAAGGCAAAGACCACCATTTGAAACGACATTAGGAAACCGTGAGCCCCAGTGGGAAAGAAGCCACCATGAGAAACCAAATTACTAAATGAAGCAGTTGAACTGCTGGTTTTGACATGGAACAACGCTAGGCCCACCCCAACGACAACCAAAAGAATAATGGCAACCACTTTAATCATTGAGAACCAAGATTCCAACTCGCCAAACAAGCCAACGTTAACCATGTTTGCGCAGAATAGACATAGCAGAATTACCAATGGCGGCACCCACTGAGGAACCCCTGGAAACCAATATTTGATATAAATGCCAGTGGCAGTCAAATCGGCCATGGCTAAACTAATCCAGCAGAACCAGTAAGTCCAACCAGTCACAAATTCCCAGCGGTCACCAAGGTAAAGTTTGACAAAGTCCAGAAACGAATGCTTACTGGTATCGGATAAAAGTAGCTCTCCAATTGCACGCATCAACAGGAAGCAAAAAATTCCAACGATTAGGTAGGACAAGATAATGGATGGTCCGGAAGTGTGAATGGCTGATCCGGATCCAAGAAACAATCCGGTTCCAATCGCACCCCCAATTGCAATCATCTGAATATGGCGACTCTTCAATGAACGTGACAATGTATTTGTTGACTTACTTGACTCCATCTGGTTTCCTCCTTCAAATAAAAAATACCCCCAGTACCAGTTACGGTACCAGGGGCATTCGTGAGAACGCGGTTCCACCCAAATTCTGCAACACACTATGTATTGCCTCAAAATGCAGATATTGGCTGCAACCAGTTATGTGCTCTGCCATAAACTTTTGCTGACTTCCAGCGACTATCAGCTCTCTGGTGATTAGTTAATAAGTATACGGATGATTTTTAAAAAGTCAAGGGTAAATTCTTAACAATTACGGAGTCAAAGTTAATATCATACGGGTTACTCAATTTTTTAATCACAAATGATTGAAATCCTGCTCAAATCAGTGTACCTTTAGGTCAGTTAAAGTGAAAGATACTTTTATTTCGATATTTGGAGGGATTCAGATGAGTTCACATACTGCCTTACTGATTATTGATTACACAAACGATTTTGTGGCTGACAAAGGTGCCCTCTCTTGCGGGAAAGCAGGTCAAGATATTGAGCCGACTATCATTAAGCTCGCCAACCAATTCGTTCAAAACGGAGATTGGGTAATTTTACCAACCGACGTTCACAAGCCCAATGATCCTTATCATCCAGAAACCAAACTATTTCCGCCCCACAATGTCCGCAATACTTGGGGACGAGAATTTTACAACGGCTTGAAGGACTGGTTTACTGCCAATCAAACTGAAGATAAAGTCTATATGTACGATAAAACCCGCTATAGTGCCTTTGCGGAAACGGACTTGGATATTCGGCTACGGGAACGCCATATTGATACTCTGCATTTAGTTGGGGTTTGTACCGATATTTGCGTGCTGCACACGGCGGTTGATGCTTATAATCTCAATTACGACATCGTTGTTCATCAAAACGGAGTTGCTGGACTGACCCCTGAAGGAAAAAAGTGGGCTTTAGGACATTTTAAGAATGTGCTTGGCGCAACGGTTGTCGACTAGATTTGAGCTACCCCCTTTGCAAAATAATCCGATTTAGTGTTTAATGAACGTCAGATGACTAAACATAAGATCGAATGGTCAAGTACTTTTTATGCTTGGCGATTATTTTTGTACTTAAGGAGGCGTCACTCATGGCTAATAAATTGCCAAGGTACAATAAGGAACAATGGGAACGCGCTAAGGAAGCTGTTTTACAGGAATATGATGATTACAAAGTTACTTTAAGACAACAAGGTGTTGATTACACAATCAAAAATTCCCGGCAATTACTAATTTATCAGGACTTGGTTGCTGAATGGAACCACAAACTCGGAACAGTCATTAGTGACCTGGAGGACAACGTTTTTGCCCTGACCGTTTTTGATGATTTGAAGAAACGAAAAGTCAGTTCCTTACTCAAACGTGGCTATGAACACATTTCGAGCTGGCCTGACTTTAATCCAACCGCCTTGGCCCTGTGGCTGGAACTTGATGAAGACGAAGCAATGGCTTAATAACTGAAATACGTGTAGCCTGGACCAAAATTAAAGAGCATCCTGACTGAAATCTAAACATGATTTCGATCAGGGTGCTCTTTAATTTGGCCATAACAGCTCATTTATCCTTGTCCTTCTTTTTATCGTTCTTGCGATTCTTATTCATAAATTCTTCCCGAGTCTGGAGCTCTTTGACGTTAATCTTGATTTCAGTTGGTTTGAGATCCGTCATTTCATTGATTGCTTGAGACAATTTATTGGTTACCTTGTTGAAGACACTTGGAATACACTTACCATATTCCAATACCGCATCCATCGATAACTTAACTTCTTTGTCATCATTATCCAAATCTACCTTAACGCCCATTGCTGGGTCAGTTTCGTCACTAAAGCGGTCGGTAACTGAGTCAATCAAATTACCTTCCAGGGATAGAACCCCATCTACGTCACGAACAGTGTTACCAGCAATCTTTGCCAAAACATCGTCTTCATAGGTTAATACAGTTGCGACACCTGCGTCTTTGTGTTGTTCAGCCATTATCATATCCTCCTAAGGTTTATTATTTCACTCTGTCATCAGTTACATCGTTGGCAATTTTATCCTTCTTACGGTCGCTTTGTTGGTCCCATTCTTGTTTGGTCAGGACATCATTGATATTTAGGTTTAATTCAACCACGTCTAAACCAGTATAGTTTTTAATTGCCCGTTGGGTCCGTGTACAAACTTCGTCAAAAATTTGTCGGGCATCTGCCCCATATTCAATTGTTGCTTCCATATCCAGCGCGACCTGTTTTTCACCAACTTCGGCATCAATGCCTTTCGTCGGATCAGTGGATTTTGAGAATCGATCTGCCAATTCACTAATCATTCCACCATCCAGCGATAAAATACCGTCAACATTTCGACAAACCAGTCCGGCAATTTTTTCGATCACAGAATTTTCAAACGTTAATTTTCTGGTTAATTCTGGTTTTTGTACGGTTGCATCCATCAACATCAACTCCTTTTTATTCGTCGCTAATCATTTGGCCGATCAAAGTTCTGATACCGCCTAATTTCCAAATAATGGCGCCTACCAACGATCCAATCAAAGTGAGGGCAAGAACCAGTAGCATGCCGCTAAAGCTGCCAAATACCCACACAATGCCACAGATTAAGCCGATGAGGCCGCCATACATAATTGATTTCATTTAATCTGCCTCCTTATACCACTCGGGGGTGGTTCGCCCGCTTCTTATCCCGGATTGAATCGAATGGATTCACCTTGACTTTCACTTTCTTAGCCTTCACATCCATCAGATTCGCAATCTTATTGGTCACGATTGATTGAATGTCCTCACCTAGCTTCACCAGGTCGCGCCCTTCCTTATCTACTGCGGTCACCTTAACTCTGGCAACCCGGTTTCGAGTGTGAAGTTTGACATTTGTTTGGACATCTGCCACTTCGGCGTGTTGCAAGACGGCTTCGGCCAACGATTTTTCAATCGCCTTTTTTGAAATGCTCAGCCGCCCACTTGGTGACCTAAAAATGAGTTGATCCGCCTTTTTCGGGGCAAACAAAACTGTGATGATCGCTGCAACCCCAATTAAAGCCACAATTACGCTGATTGTTAAAGCAGCAATCAGCAGCCAATCCGTGTTCGTCTGCACTGACGGTAACACAAATTTTGACACGTAATCGATTGGTACCACCAATGCCAGCAGCCAAACTGATTGAACAATTGAGATGATACTGATTACTAAAACCAGTAATTTGGTTAAACGACTCACCGCCTTACCTCCTCTCCATTCTCCCGATTTAGCTTCGTGCTAAACCACGAGTGACCAGAGATACAACTAGTACTAAAACAACGGCACCAACAATTGCTGGGAAAATTGCGATTTCAGCCAATTGTGGGCCCCATGTTCCTAAGAGTGCTTGACCGAGCCAAGCACCGATCAGTCCACCGACGATGTTTCCGATCCAGCCCATTGGCATGTCCCGGCTGGTAATTGCACCCGCAAGTGCACCAATAATTCCGCCGATAATAAGTGTCCAGATTAAACTAAACATGGCAATCATCCTTTCTGTAAGTGAGATTTAACAACGACTACTGTTGCTATAACCATAGTATACAATAACCTATAACTTATTGTGTGAATAAGTTGTGAAGGAACATTGGCTTTTTTTAGTCTAAGGGCTGATCATGTGTTGTTTACAAAATACAGAAAAAACTAGCCGCACAAAATTAAATTTGCACGGCTAGCTGAATCCCCCTATTTCGACACTAAACAATTATTTTTCTGATCTGGACATTTCGTGAGATGCAAAATCTTTAATAAATGCCAGAATTTCTCGAACCCGATCCTCACCATAACGGCTGATCCAGTTATCAAAACGTTTGGTAATTAGATCGTTGACTTTCTTCTCGGCCTTTTCTCCTGCAGGTGTCAGATGCAGATATAATCTCCGCCGGTCGCTTTCGGCAGGCTTCTGGAAAATATAATCGTGTTGTAATAAAACCTTGATTTGCCGTGAAATTGCACTTCTGGTTACTTTTCTTTCACTGGCAATATCCATCAACGATACATGATCCCGTTCAGCAATCGTGTGTAAAATCAAATATTGCTCAAACGATAAACCATACTTTGTTGCTGGTTCCGAAACGAAATTATCTAAATACTTTAACGAAGAAAGATAAACATCAATTGCTTCCTTCAACAGTTGTTGATTTGTTTTACTCATATCCCTCACCATTCCCAAATAATTATTATTGTTTATACCGCCCTAATTATATATTTTCACGTCAATAGGCGCAACCTTATCGCCCTTGTTTTGGGAATCTTTCTAAAATGGATTATAATTAAACTATTAAATGGAAGTAGAGGATGCTATGACAGACAGTGTAATTAACTTAATCCACGAAGTTGAATTAAACATCTTTAAACAGTTTCGCCAATTAACAAGTACTCTTAATATCAACTATATTGCCCTTGGCGGCACCTTGCTTGGTGCGATCCGCCATCAGGGCTTTATTCCATGGGATGATGACATGGACGTTGGCATTCCCCGAGAGGACTACGAACGGCTACTTGACCTTGCCCCAAATATTTTAAAGAACACGCACTATTTCCTGCAGACACCTTGGTCAGATAGCAACTATGCCTTGAGCTATGCTAAACTTTTAGATCGTAATACCTTTATTGAGGAACGGAACAACGTGAATAACGCCCGCAAAGGAATCTTTCTGGATATTTTCCCGCTGGACAAAATTCCCGCTTCAAAAGAAAGACAGCGGCGACAAATTCTTGACCTACGAAGGCTGGATAGTCGAATCTATCTTAAATTGCGTTATAATATTATTGATAACCCGATTAGAAAGTTTCAAAATCCACTTTCACCGGAACAGCTGCAAACGGCCTGGGAATACAAACGCCAACGTCAGGATACAATGACTCAATTTAATAAGCGGCCGAATTTAACCGTTTATAAGAACCTGGCTTCTCAGTATGCCTATGACAAAGAACTATTTACTGAGGATCAGCTCACTAATTTAATTGACCTCCCATTTGCTGATACAACCATTGTCGCACCAGCAGACTATGATGAGATTTTGACCAACATTTATGGCGATTACATGACTTTGCCGCCAGAAAATGCCCGGACGGAAAAACATATTACCAGGCTGATAATGGATAATCAGGAATTTATGGTTTAACAAGTTACTTGCATCACTGATTGTTTTTTGCTAGGTTATTAGCAATCACATTTTGAGTATTGAAGGTGTTTTTATGTTTGATAAAGATCATTCACGTTTCGCAAGTTATAGCATTGTCTCCACTTTACCAGATGAGGCAATTGATCATGTTTGGTATTTGATTGACAATGATTTACAAGGGATTTTTCCACTGTCCAATTTAATTGTCTTTGATTTGGTCAATAATGATGGTAACCTGTCATACGACTACATCCAAGATAACGAATTAGTGGCCACGTTTGATTCCCCATTCCCTTATAACAATAATTATCCCAAATCACTCGTCGTTTACGACAGTGGTGATCGCCAAATTATTGCGACCCCTTCGGAAATCAATATTTAACCGGGGTAAGACCAATGAACTCTTGGGTTCAACATATAAATGAACCTGTTTGACACGTGCTTTTTGGGATTGAACCGATTCATGTTACATGACAGAAAAGAATCTTTGATCGTGAGCTTAAAGACCAATCATTGAAATTTAAAAGCGAGGCAGGCAATCTAGTTGTCCCTACCTCGCTTTTTTGAATTATTCACATTTTTACAAAGCTTGTTGACATATCCAAACGTTGTGACCTTTTAATTTAAATCGATACCAAGTCGTTTTACCCGTTGGATAGGTTTTAACGGCTTTTTTATTCGCTTTGTAGGTTCGCTTAAGAATTGATTTGGCTGAACCAGTCACCAGTGATAGATACTCTGAACCGTACACGTGATTTCTCAGGGCATAACGCCCATGTTTAATGGTGATGGACCGATTAGAATTCGAATATTCGATTGGATTGAAGTTCAACGCACCGGCGTAAATCCAGTATTTTTGCGCGTTAGCGGCTTTGGCAAACCGAACCCGGTACCAAGTCGTCTTGGTTGGACTCTTAACCCCGCGGGCATCCAGATAGACCCTCTGGCCAGACTTAGCCAATACGTTATTCCAGTTATAGTAAAACGTAAAGTAATCAGAGCCTTTGACGTGGTTATATAGCCTGAACTTTTGATAATTTGAATTGAGTCTGGCGGATTCTGTTCCCTGGCCATGATGATATCGAATGGTAACTGGCTGAGCAACCTTGTCAGAACTCGTCAGCCGGCCTTTGGATGACATCGTCGTGTGACTGACCGCCGATGTCGAATTCGACGTGTCAGCGGCATTATAATAGTGTTTAACCAATTGGTAGAAATCACTCATCGTATAGGCCTGACCGAAAAATTGCTTCCCGGAGGTGGCATAGTAACCGGTTGGATCCGTATGATCAGTGCCCCCGAGAAACTTCGAAACCGCGTTGTGTGACCAAACGGTTCCCTGACCATCATAAGCAGCATCATTCAACGGCAGATTATATTGATGGAGCAATTCTGCTGTATAATTTGCGGCATTATTAACCTCTTTGGCGAAAGCGGCCTTACTATGCACTTCAACTTGTTCAAATTGAATGAACTCCCCATTCCCAGGATAAGCACAGCCCCATGCCAAATAACTTGTGTCAGCAATATTGATCACTCTTGACGCGTCAACGTATGAATGCACAAATGCATTTTGATAATTTTGTTTCATGTACGCAATCTCGCTAAAAATGGTCGAATTAGGATTACCAGTTTCGTGAACGACAACCCCGGTTGGCTTCCCCGAAGTGTACTTATTTTTTGGAAAGCCAGACCAGATTTGTTTGGTTACATTGGCTGGCGTGAGCTTATGGTTCAAAATGTAAGTGTTAACAGCAGAACTTGCGTCTACCTGTAAGCTGGCAGCTAGCATCATCACAATGCCAACCATAAACGTTGCGATCAAGTGTCCAATAGTGCGTGTTGTTTTTTGTTTAATCAATGTTGATATCCCCTCATATTTAAGATTAATCAAACGCAACAAAACTTTATTTTCGATAAACGGTACATTTATCGTAACATAGTTGTCAACTATCTGGAAAGATTGATGCATAGATATGACAACATCTGAATATCGAGACGCTAATATAAAAATAAAAAGCCTGACATCTGTCAGACTTTCACAAAACATCTTACTGCTCCGGCTGGGTTCGAACCAGCGACCTCTTGATTAACAGTCAATTATTCTACCACTGAACTACGGAGCAAAAATATTTAGTTAAAATGCCATGAGACTAATCTATCATATTCTCATGATTGTTACAAGTAAAAAATGCATAAAAAAAGATTTTGTGGGGAAAAGTTTCCTCCAAGATCTTAACTGCTCCGGCTGGGTTCGAACCAGCGACCTCTTGATTAACAGTCAATTATTCTACCACTGAACTACGGAGCAAAAATGTTTTTTGTAATTGCGACATATATATTTATATCATATTTGCCAAGACTATGCAAACATATTTTAATTATCCGATGTGATTTTCTTTCAGAATAATGGCAACTTCCTTTTGCATCTCAGGGGTTTTCTTCCATTCTTCAAAATGATCCATATTCTCATCTGGCATTGTAAAATTCTCATTTACGTAGTGTTCATATTTGGCAACGTGAGGAGAATGTGGAATATTAAGCTGAAGGATTCGGACCTGTTTGATAAATCCTCTATCGGCTGCCAATTCCGCCCGCCCATTTTGCACCATATTACTAATTTCGATATACTTTGAGCCGTCATTGCGGGTAATTTCTTCAATTAACGTTAAAACTTCATTACTTTTCAAAAAATCTCCTCCTACTATCGTACTATTATACATAAAAAAACCGGCAGTACAAAGACTGCCGGCTTTTAAGAGAGAAAGAGAATTGATTAGAAGGTATTTATTTAGTACCCGCACATAATATACCCACTTTTGGAAGCGCTGTCAATACTGTAATCAAAGTAAGTGGCGTAAATCGACAAAATCATCAATTTAGACCACTATTATTCATAATCAACGTTATTTAATACCAGGTAAGTTTAAAACGTGGGATGGATGCAAAATCAAAGACGGGTCACTCAAAACGTGCCCAACAGAGTATCCAGAAATGTTAACCAAGCAGAAGAACACAATAACAAGGAGAACTCCCCACGTGAGTAATTGGTTCCAAATGGACATCTTCTCGCTAATCACTGATCCATAGAATAAATGGTGAACTTTTGACGGGATACTTTTATCCTGAGGGGCCTCTTCCTGCATTTGATCGGTGATTTGCTTTTGATAATTTTCAATGCTGAAGTTCTTTTGCACGCTCTTTCGTTTAGATTCAAAGGCATGCTTTTCCTTTTTGCTAAGCTTCTTAAACCACTGGGTGAACTCGCGATATTTGTCAGTGACTTCTTTGGTTTCACCGACCATCTTCAACTCACCATAGTTAATCCAAGCAACTTTGTCACATAACATTCGAATTTGTTTGAGAGAGTGACTGACAAAAATGATCGTCTTACCCTCTTCTTTGAATTCAGTAATCTTATCAACACATTTCTGATAGAACGTGTCGTCACCAACTGACAACGCTTCGTCAATGATTAAAATGTCTGGCTTAATATGAACAGCAATTGCGAACCCAAGTCTGGAACGCATTCCACTTGAATAACTCTTAACAGGTTGATCGACGAAATCACCAATATCCGCAAATGAGATGATATCTGGCATCATTTCGTCAATTTGTTCGTTGGTCATTCCCTGCATTAAGGACTTTAGCCGGATATTTTCCCGGCCGGTTAAATTATTTCGTAAACCGGCGCTAATCGCAACAATCGATGTTTCACCACGAACGTCTACATAACCAGTGGTTTGGGGAATAATACCAGAAATAATGTTTGACAAAGTCGACTTACCGGAACCATTAACGCCAATCAGGCCAAGGGTTTCGCCCGGTTGAATTGTCAAAGAAATACCCATTAATGACCAGAAATGGGGAACGGCTTTTTTAGACACCGAAAAGAATGAGCGTAACTTTTCTGACTGAGTTTTAAATAAATCATATTCTTTGGTAACATTTTGCACTTTTACTTTATAATCTTCCAAAATTATTCTCTCCTACTTTAAGAGATTCCAATATAAACAAATCACATTATACCAAAAAGGTCACTCAAAAAAAGGATCCGCAAGTAATCTTTGCGAACCTTTAAAAACTATTGTTGAGTCACTTTCTCCATAAGAATATTATTTATTTGGACCTCATTAGTTTCATTGAGATTATCTGAACGCTTATTTTGCCCAAAAATATTTTTGGGTAGTGGCTGATTGTTCTGCGTAATCCGGGACTCCGCCTCTTGCTCAGATTGAACTTGCTCTGCTTTATTCGAACTTCCCAACTGTTTTTTTAACGATGCTTCTATTTTTGAGTTGATGTCACTCGAACTTGCACTTGAGTCAAGTTTATTGAGATCATATTTGATAATCACAGCATTCAACTTATTCCCATAAGCCATATCCGTCGCATATGTTGAGGAAAGCGCCATGGCAGCATCTGTAGACGAAAGCGCATTGTTAGTCCAAGTTCCCGAATAATAGTCCGGATCCGTCAAAGTCCCGTGGCGGAGAACGTATGCATTATCCCGGATTGAAGCCAAAACACTCGGATATTTTTTGAATTGAGCGGCGGTCATATAATGTTTCCCCTTGGAATTATACTCTCCGGTACTCATCGTGACCGATTGACCATCATAGGTCCCTTTGATCCCAAAATAATTATTAGCCTGCACTGAGAGCTCAGAACGGCCAAAATCACTTTCGACAATTGCTTGGGCCATCATCACTGAAGGATACAAGTGATTTTGTTTACTGACCTTCACAATCGGAGCCTTCATTTGTTGGATAAAGTCGGTTTCAACGCTTGCGTTGACTACTTGATTGTTAACAAAAGAAAAACCGATAATCGAGACCCCCAGGATTATCGCTTTTCCAATCACTTTTTTAAGTCGTTTAAAAATTTGGAAAACCTCCCTAAATTCATATACCAGAATTTTATTATACATCACTTTCTGATATTTGCTACTTTAGGGTTTGAATCATGATAAACATTTAGCAGAAACCCAATATTTGTTGTTGGAACCCGGCGCTGTGATGCGATACCAAGTTGAGTGATCCTGAATCTTATACCCAATTTTATCGACCGTCACCTTCGTGCCAATTTTCAGATTTGTTTGGGCAACTTTATAGTGCTTTTGCATATTCCCATTATCAACAGCCCGGTCATAGAGCAGATTGGAAGATGCACTCTTAGCCACTACTTTAGTTGCCTTGGCGTTGGCAATTGCAACTGAGGCAGGATACGACGTGACATCGCTGCCCTTAATCCAGCCTTTAGTTTTACCATCAGAAACTCGATACCAGAGAATTGGTCCCTTGCTGGAAGATTGAAGGGCAGTTTTATCGACTGAATAGCCTGCCTTTTTTGGCTTCAATGATTTGAGTTTGGTAACGGATTTAGCAAGTGTGGGTGTCCCAACCACGTGATTATAGAGTTTACCAGCGGACTTAACATTGGGGGTTAATCGACCAGATGTTGAACCATAATACGTCTGAGCAAAACTCAATGCTGGTGCGTAAACCCAAAACTTCTTAGCTTTGGTATTTTGATAGAATCTCAATCGATACCATGAACTGGAAGTTCCCTGCTTGACGCCACGCATGTCAAGGTAAACATTCACCCGATTATTGACGCCTAATGACTGCCAGGTGTACTTCTTTTCGGAGTGACTGGCGCCCTTGATATGATTATACACATAATATTTCTTATATTTACTTGAGAGCGGCACTTGGTCAGCTCCAGATGAATGATAGTACTTAACTGAGGCCAATGGTGCTTTCTGAGCAACTGGAGCCGTAGTGGCCGAACTGCTGGTTTCTGATGAACTTGATGTCGCAGTTGCAGAACTGGAACTGCTGGATGATGAAGCTGTTTCGCCGAATACTTGATCCAAATTATAAGTCTGAATCAAGTTAATCAACGAGGCCCCATAATTCGGTGCCGTTGCGTATTTTCCGGTCAACGCATTTGCAGCCGCTACATAACTGGATGCATTCTCTTTCCAAGAGCCCGAATAGTAGCGGGGATTCCAGCTAGTCCCGTTTCTCAGAGTTGAACCGTTATCAGCAAAAGAAGCATAGGCACTTGGATACTTTTTAAAGTTGGCAGTGGTATTAACCATCTGTCCATTACTATTATACTCGGTCGTTGGCATTGAAACCGATTGGCCATTGTAGGCACCCTTAATCCCAAAGAAATTATTTGCTTCTGTCGTTAATTGGCTTTGTCCCCACGCACTTTCCAGTGCAGCCTGAGCCATCATCACAGAACCGTACAGATTGTATTTTGTTGACGCTTTTTTCACATCACTTTTATATTCATTTATGAAGCTGTTTGCGTTTGTAGACTGAGCATATGTACTTTGGGCCGGAAACATTGAGCACAAGATCCCCATCCCAGCTACAACGATGGCAGCAAGTCCATGTTTAATTACCTTATTCAATCATTCCACCCCTTCGTTAGAACTCACACCACTATCATATTAGAAATTCAGTTAAAAATGAAGTGGTTCACAACAAATTTAAACATTTAATTCTTAATACTTTCTTAATACTTTTCAACACACATAATACTATATTATCTTGAACTTGAACACAAAAAATTAGCCTGAAAAAATCTAAATTATTTTTAAAATCAAGTTAAACACTATAGCTGCAAGAAAGTTAGCGTCTTTAGCGTCAAAAAAGTTTCGAAACCTTTTGCAGATTTCGAAACTTTTTTAAACGCATGAGTTAAAACTATTCCACTGTCACACTCTTGGCCAAGTTTCTTGGTCGATCAACATCCAAACCTTTGTTAAGGCTTGTATAATAGGCAATCAATTGAGCTGGTACAACGCTCAGTAATGGCGTAATCATTTCATCAACGTCAGGGATAATAATTGTGTCCCCGTCTTGAGCCAATCCTTTGCGGACAATCGTGAAGGTTTGAGCCCCACGAGACATTGTTTCTTGAAGATTACTTCGAGTCAGATTAGCAGTTCGTTTCTGGGTAATGATCCCAACAACTGGCGTCCCCTCTTCAATTAAAGCAATCGTTCCGTGTTTTAACTCTCCTGAAGCAAATCCTTCAGCCTGTACATATGAAATTTCCTTAAGCTTCAGGGCTGATTCCAATGAAACAGTCTGATCAATTCCACGACCGATATAAAATGCTTTGCTTGTTGGAACAAAGTACTTCTTGGCAAGGTCTTCGATCATATCTTTTTCATCGATGATAGCCTGCATCCCTGTAGCAACCAAGCCAAGCTGCTGGCGAATATCAAATTCTTCGGCAATGACTTGTTGCTTTGCTTCGCCCAGTGCCTTGGCTAAAATGGCTTCGACACCAATTTGGGCAGTGTAAGCTTTCGTTGAAGCCACGGAAATTTCTGGACCGGCATGCAACAACAATGTATAAGTTGCTTCTCGGAACAAGGTTGAGTTCTCAACGTTTGTAATCGTCAAGCTCTTATAGTCGTGAGCATTGACGTTAACCAAGACTTCACGACTATCGGCAGTTTCACCACTTTGTGATAGGAAAATAAAGAATGGGTTGTCCGAGAGAAGCGGGTTGTCATATGCAAATTCAGATGCAACATGGACTTCGGTTGGCACGTGGGTTAATTTTTCAAACAATTTTTTCCCAACCAAACCGGCATGATAACTTGTACCGGCACCGACAATATAAATCCGATCCGCCTGCTTCATCGTATTGATTAGATCCTGATCAATATTTGGTCGGCCAGATTCTTGAGTATAAAGCGAAGCCAAATTACGCATCACGTTTGGCTGTTCGTCAATTTCCTTTAACATGTAATATGGGTACGTACCTTTGTCAGTTTCCTGAGCGTCCATTGAAACGTGGAAGCTATCCCGTTCAACGTGATTGCCTTCAGCATCCTCAATCACAACTGAATCAGGCTTGATGGTCACAACTTCGCCATCATGGAGTTCCAAGAAATCATGGGTCACGTTGAGCATGGCCAACGCATCAGAGCAAACAACGTTGCAGCCGTCACCCAAGCCAATCAGTAATGGGCTCTTGTTCTTAGCAACGTACAAAGTTTCAGGATCGGTGCTATCCATTAACAGGAATGCATAGGATGAACCCTCAAGCAGGCTTAACGTCTTCAAGAAAGCTTGTTTGGTCGATAATCCCTCAGTTTGAACGAAGCGATCGATCAACTGAACAACGACTTCAGTATCCGTTTGAGACTCAAAAGTCACACTGCTTAGATACTTTGCTTTCAATTCCTTGTAGTTTTCGATAACCCCGTTATGAACCAAGTAGAAACGGTGGTCTTCAGAATATTGTGGATGCGCATTTGCAACGCTCACAACCCCATGAGTCGCCCAACGGGTGTGGCCAATTCCGACTGACCCATGAACTTCAGGGGTAACAGCAGCCTCAAGATTAGAAATCCGTCCCTTGCGTTTAACCAGGTAATCATTGCCATTTAAATCATTGACATAGATTCCGGCAGAATCATAACCACGATACTCAAGTTTTTCAAGGCCTTCCAATAAAATTGAAACAGCATTGTCGTTTCCAGTAACTCCAACAATTCCACACATAATGTATTCTCCTCAGCATTTATAAATTGGTATATACAAAAATATCATTTAAATTAATTTGTTAACACGTATAATCTACACAAGTTGGACAAAAAAGTCAATAAAATAGATGAAGTGGTATAGGAAATTAAAATTTACAGAGAGCCGGTGAGCATTTCTTTAAGTAAATCCTTATAAATGAAAAAGCCAGTTGAAAGTTCAGCTGGCTTTTTCATCAAATTATTCAATTCCAATTTCTTTTTGGACGACGTCAGCAATCCGTTTGGTATAGTCTTCAACTAAATCCTGAGTTGGCGCTTCTGTCATCACTCGCAATAATGGTTCGGTTCCGCTTGGTCGAACTAACACGCGACCATCACCGTGCATCTCTTCTTCAACTTGTTTGATAACTTCTTGAATCTTGGGGTTATCCATCCCTGTCTTCTTTTGATTCGTTTTAACGTTAATGAGTTTTTGTGGGTATTTCTTAACTTCACCAGCCAACTCGGATAATTTCTTGCCAGTCGCTTTCATGACGGACAATAATTGGAGGCTTGTCAACATGCCATCCCCGGTTGTATTGAAATCAAGAAAGACAATGTGACCAGACTGTTCGCCACCAAGGTTATAACCGTCTTCATTCATTTTTTCGACAACGTACCGGTCACCAACTTGGGTTTTCACGCTGGTCATCCCGGCACGCTCCATGGCTTTATACATACCCATATTACTCATCACTGTTGTCACAATGGTATTCTTCTTCAGGCGACCACGTTCTGCCATGTATTTACCACAAATGTACATAATGGCATCCCCGTCAACCAACTTGCCGTTTTCGTCAACAGCAATACAACGGTCGCCATCACCATCAAAAGCAATTCCAGCTTGAACGCCCTGATCAAGAACAAACTTCTGGAGTTGCTCAGGATGAGTGGAGCCCACATGATCGTTGATGTTTAAACCATCCGGGTTAGTTGCCAATGTTTCAAATTCAATTCCCAAATCGGCATAAAGTGTCGTGACTAATTTGCTGGTTGAGCCATTCGCAGCATCAACGCAAACCTTGATTCCTGATAAATCTTCGGAAATTGTCTGCTCAAGAAAATGAATGTATTTTTGGCTGCCTTCGAGATAATCACCGGCGACACCAAGGCCTTGAGCTGCTGGCCGAGGCAAAATGTCTTCAGAACGTTCGAGGATGGATTCAATCTCTTCTTCCATTTCATCTGAAAGTTTGTAGCCATCCGCACCGAAAAACTTGATGCCATTATACTCGACGGGATTGTGCGATGCGGTAATCATCACCCCGGCATCGGCTTCCTGATTTCTGACCAAATAAGCAACCCCGGGAGTGGTAACAATTCCGAGATTCAAGACCTCAATTCCGACTGAGAGTAAGCCGGCAATTAACGCCTCTTCCAACATTTGCCCAGAAATCCGAGTATCTCTGGCAACCAGCACCTGTGGTTGTTTGCGCTCTGAATGATGCGTTAATACGTAACCGCCAGCTCGGCCACAACGAAAGGCAAGTTCTGGGGTAAGCTCTTTGTTCGCGATTCCACGGACACCATCAGTACCAAAATACTTCATTATAAATTTTCCTCATTTCAAATATAAAATAACAACTAGTTGTTCCTAGTAATCTTCACATTAATATAATCTGGATCAAACCCTTTGACGTCGTTCAATTTACTGTCAAGTTCAATCTTTTTGGTCTTCGTATTCTTAACGTCACTTGTATCCACCTCAACCTCAACTGAGCTTAATTTTTTCAGTTGAGCTTTGGTTCCAAATACCCGAACCCGTTTAGTTGCAGATGTCAACGTAAAGCTTTCATTGTCGTCAGTAATGCCCTTGGCTTCCAACTTAACTGGTAATTCTTTACTGTTGCCAGGCGTGATTGGCAATGTGACATCAGCCGTGGCTGGAGTAATCACAACGTTCACCGTATTCTGATCAGCGTCCAAGGCCTCGATAATCGCTTGACTGTTGATTGATGATTTTGCGTTCTGTGGCACGTTCAATTGGGCAACAACCGAATGAATCCGGTTGATCTGATCAGATGCCCCGGTGATCTTGACAGTCTTCACGTCTGCCGTGGCGTTACCAGCTTGATATCCAGAAGCCACATTCCCCTTGGAATATTTAACTTGGAGCGGATAACTCACGGTCTTTCGCGGTTGAATATTAACCTTTATTTTAGCCGGTTCAAACCGATATCTCAAATCATTATTGAGTCCTTCTTGTTGAATCCGGACCGTATGACTACCCACGCCGAGCTTTGAAAGGTCTGCATAAACTTTAAAGTTTTGAGTATTAGCCGTTGTTGTAACCAAAGCAGATGGCCCACTCAAGTGAATTTTGACCTTTTCTGGATAACCCGTCACAAAATATTTATTACTATTCACGGTTAGCGATAATGGAACCGAAAACGTTTTTGATTTATTAGAAGTTAACTGAGTGGAGTTGCTACTTTCACTGTCTTGCGTAGATGAGCCCATTTGAGTTCCACCAACATAAAGAAACAGTAAGATAGCAAAAAATAAAGATAGAAGTCGGTAGGCCCAATTATTGAATAGAAACTTTTTCACGGTTACCGACCCCCTTTAAAGTGATTTTCGATGAAAGTCGAAATGGTGTTAATGACTGTTCGATGAGTCGGTTGTGAATCATCGGTTAACAGTTGATCACGGAAATACTTTAGATAATCATCTTGAGTCATCCCCCGGAGCAACTCATTATTTTGAGTGATTGAAACCTCGCCGGTCTCTTCAGAAATCACCACCGTCATGGCATCAGTCAGTTCAGAAATTCCGACCGCAGCTCGATGTCTGGTTCCAAGTTCTTTGGGGATTAAATTACTCTGAGAAAGAGGCAAATAGGCGGCAGCAACGGCTACCCGATTATTCTTAATAATCACCGCGCCATCATGTAAGGGCGTATTCGGAATAAAAATGTTGATCAATAACTCACCACTTACATCAGCATCAATATCAATTCCAGTTTCGATATACTCTTCGAGACCAGTATTCATTTGAATCGTAATCAAGGCACCAATTCGGCGTTTGGACATATACTGAATGGCTTTATCCAACGATGAAATCATTTTCTTAGCTGCTTCATTTTCTTGACGTCCACGAACAAACAGGGAACCGCGGCCCAAATGTTCCAAACCTCTACGAATTTCAGGCTGGAAGATGACCACAATGGCAATGACTCCCCAGTTGATGACCTGATCCATGATCCACGAAACTGTCGCCAGACCGATCCAAACACTCACAATCTTAATCAGCAGAATGAAAACAATTCCTCGAAGGAGCTGAACTGCTTTGGTCCCACGAACCATCAGAATTAAATTGTATATCAAAAACCAGACGACACAGATATCAATCAAATTTATAAAATTATGTAATGTAAAAATTCCAGACCAGTCCATTGCGCGCTCCTTAATTAATTTTGTCAGCAACATTATAGCATTCTAATTGCGTGAACATCTAATCATACCAAATTCCGGGGGATCTTTAAATAAATTATAAAAAATAACCAGAATCCGATTTATTTATAGCATTTGGTTTGTAAAAATAGTTTAATATTAGTTGAGGGGAGGTTTGTCTGATGAGTCAATTAAATAAATGGATTGTCCGGGCATGTTTCATCGGCTGGATCACAATCCTCTACACTTATCTAAAAGAGCCTCCATTCAATTTTTTGGTTCTCAATACATTTTTAGCGTTCATTCCAATTGAGCTAAGCTTTCATATTGACAATAAAACACCCAAAAACGGGTTGCTATTCTGGGTGATTGTGCTGGTATGGTTACTATTTTACCCCAATACGCCCTATTTATTAACTGATCTATTTCACTTATCGTTATTAACACCCTATGGTCCAAATGGATTGCTGAGATTAAATGATGTCATGTGGCTGAAGTTTTCACTGCTTTTGATCTCCACCCTGTTTTCGACAGTCATTGGTATCTGGGGACTGGATCGAGTTTCCAAAGCAATTAGCTATCGATTAAAATTGAATCATTTATGGTTCAAACATGCCATCGTTGTTTTGTTGACAATTTTAACGTCGATTGGAATCTTCATTGGCCGCTTTTTGCGAATACACACAATCTATTTATTCCTCACACCAGAGCTATTCATTCGACCGCTAATGAATATGTGGAGTCGGCCGGCAATCGTCTTTATTGGCTTACTCACAATTGTTCAGTTGGTCTTCTTCTACACACTGAAATTAATTGGAAGTTCGCACTTTATGAAAGATCAGCAAGCACCATCAGAAAAATAAATATTTGGTCAAAACAAGCCTACTCGGGCACATCCCAATTGAGATGAAAACCGAGTAGGCTTGTTTTGATGATGTCCATTAATTCCATGGGTTAGAAGATCCTAGAGCATGGTTTGAATGGGCAAAATCATTATCGTTCCTGATCATCTTGCAGCATTTTTCATGGACTGTTACTCATCATTCTGATAATCCATTATCAACACGGTTTCCGAATAATTAATGTATTGTCGCAGCCGAGCGGCCATGGCCCAATCAATATTCCCCTGTTCCAGGAGGATTTGGACACCCTCTCTTTCGGCTGCCAATGCTTTAATTCGCAAATGCTGATACTGCATTGTATGATCTTTAATTTGTTTTTTGGAATGTTCCTTTGCCAATTCAATCTGATTACGATAATGAATAATCAAATGGTAAACGGATTGGCCGTCAAACCTGTTATTATCAATATCGTCACGGGCAAAATAACTTGATAATTCTTTAATGGCACCTTTGGCCTGCTCCCGTTGAACGAGTGCTAATTCATCAGAAATGTCGTGATGACTGTGACGTTGAATCAACATTAACGAAAGCTTGTTACGCAGTCTCATAAACTGCTGTGATGTTCCATGGCCCAATTTGATTTTTCGACCAATCGAATGAATCATCCGATTCTCAAGCCGCTGCAGTCGGGCATTGGAAATCAGGAAGGTCTCCTTAGAAATCTCTTTGTCCTTGTATATTCGTTGAATTGCCGCTCGTTCACCTCTTAATGCAACCCGTCTAAGTGCCAATTCGTCGGAAATGATCGAGTCCATTTCCTGTTTGTTCTGTAATTTCAGTTCTAATCTACGAATCAGGAATTGATAATCCAAAATTAAGTCATAAGCTTCCTTTTGATTACTAGGACGCCGTTCTTCTTCAATTCGCTGAACTGCTAACTTCATGATATAAACTCTCGCCTGATCCTCAGAAATATAATGTTCGTCAGGGTCGCTATCGGATTCCGTTAGCTCATCCGGATCATTAGCAGCGTTTGCTCGGGTTAATAGCGGCGCCTTATCTTCTGAAATCAACGGCAACATCACTGTTGCCACTACCAGACTGATAATGATGACCCCCGCTGCCACAAACAAAGCTAATGAACGGGCTGGAAATCCATCCCCGTTTGCAACAACCATTGGGATCGATAAAACTCCGGCCATTGTTACAGCCCCCCGAACACCAGAAAGGCCTGCTAGTAAAGCTGCCTTAAAAGTTGGCATTTCTTTAGTTTTCACGGACTTCACTTTTCGGGATCGAATCGTACTTGCCAATTGATAAACATAAATCCACACGACTCTGATCACCAATAAAATCAGCCAGGCAACGAACGAAATCCCCACTGCGGCAAATGTATTGATCTTATCATTTTGAATCACATTGGTTGTCGCAATTGGCAGCTCAATCCCTAAAATCAAAAACACAATTCCATTTAAGGTATAAATAATGATGTCCCAAGTTCGTTCACTAACCAACTTGAGCTCTGGTTGACTTCGATCCGGGGCAGTCCCGTAAAAGTGAAAAACGATCCCTGCCGCAACCACAGCAATCACTCCGGAAGCATGTAAAAATTCCTCGGTTAATAAATAAACGACAAATGGCGTCGTCACTTGCAGAACAGTGCTAAAAATGACGTCATTGATTCCTTGGCGGTACAGCCAGTTTTCAATGAGTAAAATAATTGCAATAATGACAATTCCACTGACAAACCCCATGATACTTATGTATACAAAGTCGATGGCAGCCGCCTTAAGGGAGAAGACTCCAGTAACCGTTGCTGCAACGGCATATTTAAACGCAATCAACCCACTGGCATCGTTGATCAAGCTTTCACCACTGACAATATGCAAAATGCCCTCAGGTAACTTTGCCCGCTTGGAAATGGACTGAACCGCAACTGGGTCGGTTGGTGACAGAATGGCCGCAAGCGCGAAACTGACCGATAAAGGCATGGTTGGAATTAACACATGGAATAACAAGCCGCCAACAATCGTCGTCAAAAAGACCAATGCAATTGCATTAGCCAAAATGGGCCCTCGCAGCTTCCACAGCTCTTGTTTGGGAAACCGCCGCCCATCATTGAACAGAAGGGGTGCAATGAATAGTAGAAGGAACCAATCCGTTTCAAGTGGAATAGAAATTTTCGTAAATATTGCAACCGCCAAACCAATCAGAACCTGAATCAGACTAACCGGTACGGCAGGAACAAAATGATCAACCACATTGGAAAAAATCACTAAGGCCATTAATAAGATAACAGCTTCGAGAATATGCACTAATTACCAACTCCTATTTCGTTGTGGGTTGTTCACCAATAATTCGGACTTCCGTTTCCAAATGAACCCCAAACTTCTCAAATACAGTTGCTTGAACATGCTTGATCACATTTAAATAATCAGTCGCGGTCGCATGATCCACGTTCACAATGAAGCCGGCGTGCTTAGTGGAAACTTGGGCGCCACCAATTTGGAATCCCTGCAAGCCTGAATCATGAATCAACTTGCCAGCAAAGTAGCCCTTTGGTCGTTTAAAGACGCTCCCACATGACGGTAGTTCCAGCGGCTGCTTGGATGCCCGTAATTGATTAAGGCGATCCATTTCCTTTTGAATTTTTTCGGCAATCCCGGTTCGGAGTGAGAATGTCGCCGACAGGACAATTTGATTGTTATCTTGAACACTGCAGTGTCTATAGCCAAAATCCAATTGCTTGTGAGTCAAGTGAAGGACTTGATTGTCAGGAGTTAAAACTTCCGCTCCAACCACGACATCATCAATATCGCCACCATAAGCACCGGCGTTCATAAAAATTGCCCCGCCGACACTACCCGGAATTCCGGCAGCAAACTCAATGCCCGTTAAAGAATGATGTTGGGCCGCCTTGGTGACGTTAATTAATGAAGCCCCGGCATCGGCAACAATCATATTCTCATGACTGGTAATTTTATTAATTTCAGTTAGGATCATCGTCAAACCCCTAATACCGCCATCTCGAACAATCAGGTTGCTGGCATTGCCGACAACCGTGACTGGAATTTGATTCTCATTGGCATATGCAAGCAAGGTTTGGCATTGAGCAACTGAGGTCGGTAATGCCAACGCATCAGCAGGACCGCCAGTGAGCGTGTGCGTAAAGTGGGACAATGGTTCGTTTAATAAAACTTTGATATCTGGATGTTGTTGTTTTAAGTTTTCATAAATAGTCATCAGTTTTTCCTCTGTTTCCAAAACGTATACATTAATTTTACCACGATTGAAGTTTTCAATGTTGGCCAAAGAACTTTCGCGACCGTTTGTTTGTATTTTTGAGAAGATATTTGTACAATATTACTATTAATGAGGTGAAAAAGATGAACTTTGTCGCAATGGACTTCGAAACTGCAAACGCTAAACGGGCAAGTGCCTGTTCTTTGGCCCTGGTCATTGTCAGAAACAATCAAATTGCTCACGAATTTTATTCCTTGATCAATCCAGAAACTGATTTTAGTTGGCGAAACATCAACGTTCATGGCATTCACGAGTCAGATGTCGCAATGTCGCCAACTTTCCCTGAACTTTGGGAACATATTGCGCCATTATTTGAAGCGAACAAGTTGGTGGTTGCTCATAACGCGTCATTTGATAATAGTGTCTTGAAACGCACTCTGGAACGTTATGAATTACAACCGCCTCACTATCTCACGTTGGATACGCTGCGAACTTCTAAACAGTTTTATCCAAATTTTGTTAACCATAAGCTAAACACATTGTGTGACAATCTCAATATTGACTTGCACCATCATCACAATGCGTTAGATGATAGTGTTGCCTGCGCTAATATTTTGTTAACTGAACAGCATCAGTTTGGGAGTAATGCTTTACGACAATTTGTCAAAGCGATTTAGTCCAAATAAAAAAGTGATTTCAGATGTATTCTGAGGTCACTTTATTTTTCTGGCATATTTAAAATCATTTTATAAACTTCTTGATCATGTTCAGAGAAAGTACTTGCCCGCTTAAATCCTAGCTTTTCATAAATATGAACTGCAGGTCCGTTGTTGGCAAATACCGTTAATTTCAAATGGGCCAGCGTACTGTAATCGACAGCCCACTCAATCGCAAGCTCAACTAGGTTAGTCCCGATCGTGTAACCCTGAAAGTGTTTCAGGACCGCGACTCCTAGTTCACCACTATTCTGGTCAATTCCATCCACCGTGACAATACCAATCGGTTGGGTTCCATTTAAGGCAATTGCCATGAGATTCGTGTGCGACTGGTTGATTAATCGAATTTGATCGGCTTCCATCTCCGCGGTGATCTCGCTTAGGTCTGAGTCCACAAGAAAGGTATCAGATTCCCGCTGCAGCCGAACCAACAGCTCCAAAATTGCTTGAGCATCTGCTGGTTCAGCCAGCCTAAAATTCACCTCATCACTCATTGGATTCTCCTAACACCTCATTGATCATTTTGCTAAACCGATCACCCTGGGCTTCAAACGTAAGAGTTCGAACATTATCGCCCTGGGCATCATCCCGATGGAAAATGATCCGTAAATATTTCGATGGCAATTCATCAGCCACGAACTTGGACCATTCAACGACATTCACACCATCGCCATTAAAATATTCTTCAAGACCCAGGTCATCCCCACCGCCTTCTTCTAGGCGATAGACATCCATATGGTACAACGGAATACGACCGTCTTGATACTCCCGAATGATTGTAAATGTCGGACTCTTGATCGGACGCTGAATCCCAAGTCCCTTAGCCAATCCCTTGGTAAAGGTCGTTTTACCGGCTCCTAGATCACCATCAAGTAAAATTAAATCTTGAGGCTGGAGAAATTGCGCCAACTTTTCACCAATTTGCATCGTCTGCTCAGCTGAATCGACCGTTACTGTATTTTTCAACCAATCACCTCATCAAAAGAAATCGCCTTACTGTAAGGCTTGAACAGCGGTAATAATCGCCACTTTATAAACCTCGTCTTCGCTACTGCCACGAGATAGATCCGAAACCGGCTTATTCAGGCCTTGAAGCAAAGGCCCCATCGCTTCAAACCCGCCAAGTCGTTCCGCAATCTTATAACTGATATTACCAGAATTCAGGTCTGGAAAGATGAAGACGTTGGCATGGCCAGCAACCTTAGAATCTGGTGCTTTTTTGGCAGCAACCGATGGCACAAATGCGGCATCAAATTGAAATTCACCATCAATTGGGACATTAGGCGCTTTTTCTTGGGCCATCTGAGTAGCTTCCTGAACCTTTTCAACCATCTCGCCCTTAGCGGATCCCTTGGTTGAGAAGCTTAACATGGCAACTTTAGGATCGATATCAAATGCTTTGGCAAAATCTGCGCTGACAACTGCAATTTCCGCAAGTTGTTCAGCATTCGGATTAATGTTGATACCTGAATCAGCGAACAAGAAGCGTTGATCTCCTTTTTGTAATAGGAACGAGCCACTGATTAAGCTGACACCAGGCTTTGTTTTGATAATTTGTAAAGCTGGGCGAACCGTATCACTGGTTGCATGGATGGCACCGGATACCATTCCGTCTACTTTGTTCATGTAAACTAAAGTGGTTCCAAAATAGTTTGGATCCTTCAGCCAATCATGTGCCTTGGCATCATCAGTCTTACCCTTTCGGCGATCAACAATTGCAGCCGCCATTTCATCAATCTGTGCTTGAGGTAAATTCTGATAATCGACAATTTCAACATCGCCCAAATCAATTGCTGAATCTGCTGCTAATTTGTGAACTTCATCTGGATTGCCAAGTACAATTGGTTTGAGTACTTTTTCCTTAGAAAGGCGACTGACTGCCCCAAGAATTCTGGCATCGTTGCCCTCTGGAAACACAATGCTAATATTTTTCCCGTTAATCTTCTGTTTAAGACTTTCAAATAATTCCACGATTATATCCTCCAATTAATGAGTGATTTTGATTTAAGACGATTGACTCACTTTTTCTGGTAATTGCCAGTCAATTGGCTCTTCTCCCATAGCGACTAGTGCCTCATTGGTCTTTGAAAATGGTTTGGAGCCGAAAAATCCGCGATTTGCTGAAAGTGGACTTGGATGGGCCGACTGAATCACGATATTTTTGTCGGTATCAATCAACGCAATCTTATCTCTGGCTGCCCGCCCCCATAAAATAAAGACGACCGGCTTTTCTCTGGCAGATAATTTTTTAATAGCTGCATCAGTGAGCCGCTCCCAACCTTTGCCCTTATGCGAGAATGCCTGGCCGTTTCGGACGGTCAAAACTGAATTGAGTAACAAGACCCCTTGCTTAGCCCAACTCACCAGAGAGCCATGCTGAACAGGTTTGATGCCCAAGTCGGACTGTAATTCTTTGTAAATATTTTGAAGTGAAGGTGGAATCCTGACACCTGGCATTACTGAAAAGCTGAGTCCTTGAGCCTGATGAGGTTCGTGATACGGATCCTGCCCTAAAATCACCACTTTCACTTTGTTAAAGGGTGTGAGCCTAAATGCTTCAAAAATATTATCCATATCTGGGTGAATATACTGGGTTTGGTACTCTGAAATTAAAAATTTTCTTAATTGCTGGTAGTACGTTTTCTCAAATTCCGGTTCCAAAACATCCCACCAGTCATTGTCAATAAACCGCTTCATTTGCAACACCTCACAATCGATTTTACCATATTCATTTTCAAATAACGAGAGTGAAGCAGGAGGTTTGAGTATTAGAGTGCCGGTAACAATCAACTGTTAGATTTTTCAGTAATGACCGAAAACAGTGTTTTGCTGAAGATTGAGTGGATACCACAAAACTACTGGCACAAAAATACTTTTCTCCCGAACGCATGTGTTAAAATGAAACTATTAAACGAAAAGGAAATGCGTCTATGAGCCGAATAATTCAACTAAATTTATCCGAATTGGACCATACCAGATCCAGTCGGGTAATCGATGAATATAAAGACACAAAATATCTCATTGTCGGGAAATGGGGCTTAGTTTCCGACACTTTTTCTGTTTACTCGATAACGGGTGACATCCTAGCAAAAGTACGCCAACAATCGATGGGAACGACGCCAAAATTTGACATTTTCTTTCTCCACCAGTTTGTTGGCAGTTCCGTCATCAACATTTCGATGCATTACACAACTATTTTTATTAATGGCCTCAATTGGCTGGTTATCGGCAATCAAGAGAAACAAAGTTATACCATTTGGCATCGACGGGAAAAGATTGCCACAATCAAATCATATGGCCAGTCTGATCAAATTATCCGGCTGATTAAGGTGGATACGTTTAAACATGAACCCCTGGTTGTAGCGATTGCCGCCATTTTAAACCATCCCTCATTGGTCCACACATCAAGAATCAAACTACGAGATCTGGGGACATTGGCTGCCAAACCCAATCCAAATTGGGAAAATTCTCAGCCGTTCCATTTTAAATGTCAAACAATCCTGAAATCCAAAAGAAAACAGGAATAAACGAAAAGAGCCGCACTCAAAATTAGAATGTGACTCTTTTTTAGTTTAACGGCCAAAATACAATTACCTTTGAGAAGGCATTTTTTGGCAATTATTTTAATAGTGCTTCATAACTCGTTCAATCTGGCGCTTTTGGTCTCGGCGCTTAATTGTTTCTCGCTTGTCAAATTCACGTTTACCTTTTGCGACACCAATCAGCACCTTTGCAAAGCCCTTTTTAAGGTAAACCTTCAGTGGCACAATGGTTACCCCTTTGTCTTGAGTTGCTTGCGCCAATTTATTGATTTGTTTTTTATGAAGTAATAATTTTCGATTTCGCAGTGGATCATGATTGAACTGATTTCCCTGCGCATATTCACTAATATGCACATTCATCATCCACGCTTCGTTGTTTCTAATTTGAACAAAGCCATCTTTTAAGTTAATTCGACGTTCCCGGATCGATTTGATTTCTGTTCCGGTTAAAACAACACCCGCCTCGTATGTTTCGAGGATCGAATAATCATGACGGGCTTTTTTGTTTTGCGCCATTAGATTATCGTTATTTTGTTTTGGCTTTTTCTTGACCATGCAACCACCTTACTTTAACAATTATCGTTTGTTGCGATTATGGTTACTGCCACCGCTATGATTGTTTCCACGGGAATTTCGATTATTGCCATGACGATTATTGGCATTACCATGGTTATTGTTTGAATGGAAATTCGAATGCCCATGATTATTATTGCCGCCACGACGATTGCTGTCACGCGAATATGATCGTTTAGGTAACATATTGCTTTGGGGGGTCTTTTCGGGATCAACCACGTCAAAGTCCACAGCACTCTGCTTAACGTCGACATTGACAACTTTTACTCGAATTGGTTGACCCATCTTGTACGTCCGCCGAGTGTTTCGACCAACTAAAGCCATAAACTGTTCAACATATTGATAGTAGTCATCATCCATTCGACTAATATGAACGAGTCCTTCAACCGTGTTTGGTAACTCCACGAACAAGCCAAACTTCATAACTGAGCTGACAACCCCATCGAATTCTTCACCAATGTGGTCGTTCATATATTCAGCTTTCTTCATCGAGTCGGTATCCCGCTCCGCATCCACAGCCCGGCGTTCGTATTCAGAAGTCGTCGTGGCAATTTCGTCCAGCACATTACCATACTTCTTCTTAGTTTCATCGTTAATGCCGTTGTCTTCATAGTAATGGATCAATCGGTGAACCATCGTATCAGGATAACGTCTGATTGGCGACGTGAAATGGGTATAGTATGGAGCGGCTAAACCAAAGTGTCCAAGCGATTGATCAGCGTAACGGGCTTGCTTCAAGCTCCGTAATAACATAACTGAAACCATCATCTCTTCTGGTTTGCCGGCAACTTTCTTTAAGACATTTTGAAGGGTCTTCGGCGTAACATGCTCCGGATCACCCTTGACGTTAATACCAAAGGCCGTTAATGTCTGGAAGAAAGTTCGAATTCGATCTGCATCGGGTGTTTCATGGACCCGGTAAATGAATGGGACGTGTTTGTCAGAATAATGCTTGGCAACCGTTTCATTAGCAGCTAACATGAATGATTCAATCATTCGTTCAGCCAACCCCCGAATTCGCAGCTTAATGTCGATTGGATGACCTTTTTCATCAACAATGATTTCTGCTTCATTATCATCAAAGTCAATTGCTCCCCGTGCCTTACGATGCTTATAGAGAATCTTATGAAGCTGACCCATCACTTCAAACATTGGCACGAGCTTCTTGTAATGTTCCATGGTCTTTTCATCATGGGATTCTAAGATCTTGTTGACGGCCGTGTAGGTCATTCGAGCAGTTGAGCGCATCAAACTTGGGTGAATTCGGTGATTGATCACGTTTCCTGATTGATCAATCTCCATCTCACAACTCATACATAACCGCAGTTCGCCCTCATTAAGAGAACAAATTCCGTTAGAAAGTCGCCGCGGTAGCATTGGGATAACCCGATCAGTCAAATAAACGGATGTTCCACGTCTGAAAGCTTCCTTATCAAGTAAACTATCAGGCTTCACATAGTGGCTCACGTCCGCAATGTGAACGCCCAGATGGAAGTTGCCGTTTGGTAATTTCCAAGCAGTTACGGCATCATCCAAATCCTTGGATGATTCGCCATCGATGGTGACCAAATCTTGATCGGTAATATCTTCTCGGCCAACTTTTTCTGCTTCGGTCACGTGATCGGGAATTGCATCGGCAGCCTGAAGAACGTCCTCAGGGAACTCGGCAGGAATGTCATGGGCATACACAATCTGTAAAATATCAATTCCAGGATCATCAACTGAACCAATTACTTCGTCAGCAATTCCAACCATGTAGTCGGGATGCTTTGCGTTGGGGTATTCCACGATCTGTGCAGTGATTACTTCACCTGGCGTTGGTTTGAGGCCAACATCATTAATATAAAATTTATATTTAGCAATTTTCTTATCGTTTAACGTCAATTGACCAAAGTAGCCCTTGTCATCGCCCGTTTTGCTAAATGGGCCAACAACCCGTGTATATTTCCGTTCGGTAATTGCGGTTACTTTACCTTCCGGGCCACGATCGGAGCCTGGTTGAGCGGGACGAACAATTGCCATGTCAACCGTATCGCCATTCAAGGCATTCATGGTGTTGTCCGGTGCAATATAGGCGTCAGGGGCTTCATCGTCATAAGCGACAAACCCAAACCCTTTATCGTTAGCATGGAAAATACCACTCAATTTTTGTTTATCAGGATTGAGTTTAAATTTACCTTCATCAGTCACAACGGCGATATTTTCACGTTCCAGTGCAGCCAACTCCTGAACAATCAGCTTAAACGCAGCTGAACCATGTGACCGAATAACGTCAGCAATTTTTTCAACAGTAAAAACGTTGTCCGGATATGTCCGCAAAACATTTTCTATTTCATTTTTCAAATCATTATCTTGCAATCTATATTCCTCTTATTATTCATAAAGTTTAGTTAAAAATTGACTTAAATCGCTTTCAAGCTGTTTATGAGCCTTATTAACGGTAATCATATGAGTTGCCCCAGGATATTCGTGGTAACTGACTTGGGCATTCACAAGGCTGTCCCGCAGCAAAGACGCGCTACCCGGATTAACAATTTCGTCTGCTAACCCTTGGCCAATAAAGTAAGGCTGATGGATTTCAGGCAAATGATCCGCTACTGTTGCAGTAAAATCAGCAATCCGCGTCAACATGTCATCAACATGATTCTCCAGCCATTCCAGCTTTGAATTCATTTCGGCCTCACTAATATGATACCTGATATAGTTGGCTTTTGCCATCCGCATAAAGGTATCATGAACACTAAATTGCCGTTTGCGAAGAATCGGCGACCCAAATGAACCACCGCCGGTAAGATCAGGATCCATCTCAAGCGCTTTGGCAGCGAATGTTCCCCCAAGCGAGATCCCAAAAATGCTAATGTGTTGATATCCTTTACTCTTTAGAAATGCAATTGCCGCTTGCGTATCCGCCCACCATTTTTCAGGAGATCCCTGCTGGAGAATATCCATAAAATCCGGTGTCATGTGCCCAGTGAACAACGGGGCATAAACCGTGTAATTTTCACGCTCCAAATACCTGGCAAGCAAGCGAACATCAACCGGCCCGCTGGCAAATGCGTGAAGCAAAATTACTGCATGAGGTCCATGCTCAAAGTAAAAAGATTTAATTGGTGTTTGCTGCATCACAGTCATCCCTTTAATCTCACATTATCAATTATAATAAAAATCCTCCTGCATTTAAACAGGAGGATTGAATACTAATGCGATGATATCCAAACTAACGCCAGAGCTAAGACAAAGAAGATCACGCCTAAAACAACAGTTGTTTTTTGCATAAATGCTTCGAAACCACGTGGCTTCTGCTTGGCAAACAGATCATCGGCTCCACCAGTTAAGGCAGACATAGCATCGTTAGTTTTTGATGGTTGCATTAAAACTGCGATTGTGATTAACACACAATCAATCAGTAACAATGTTAACAAGAAATTGTACACTTTACAGCCTCCTACCGTTAAATCGGCTTAACACTACTCATACTAAGTTAACACAAAATACGGAAATGCGCTACCTTTTAATGCTAAGTTTCTGTTGCGAGAGTAACTAATTGATGAGTTGTCATAACTTGATTGTGAGTGGAGACATTAATATATAAAGTATCCCCCCAGCGAATTAACGTATTTCCAGATGGTACAATTTCCAATCCGTTTCGTTGAATTTTAGTTAGCAGAGCGCCACGAGGCCATTTAATCTGGCGGACAGTCCGGCCATCCATTAGTGACCCGGCATACACCGGTTGAATAATTTGAGCAGTTTTTCCAAGATTCAACTGTTCTTTTACTTTTAACAATTGCCGTAACATTGAATAATAAACTGGTTTGCCATCAAGCAAGTCAATCACAGCATAGGCCACTAATGATGCCACGGCAAGCCCTAGCAAATGTGACAACGTGCCAACCATCTCTGTTATCAGAAGGATTGCCGTGAATGGCGCCTTACTAATTGCCGCAAAGTAGCCCGCCATCCCCATAATGATGAAGGTTGAAAAATATAGCGGATCCAGCAGATGTAAGCTAACTAATACGTTGCCAACAATGGCGCCAATTAAGCCGCCCAAACATAGAATGGGCAAGAAAATTCCACCAGGAAGCCCACTCCCATAAGAAATCATTGAAAACACAAAACGAAGCACGAAAAAAAGAATCAATAGTAACGTCGAATAACCGGCAGCGTTGAGGTGCAAAATAATGTCACTGCCACCACCTAAGAGACGGGGGTAAGCCATTCCCATTGGGATAACCAAAATTAAAGGAATAATCCCATCGAAATACCAAGGCAGATGCGTGTGAGCGTACCACTTACCGATCCTCAAGATAATAAATTGATATAATCGACCGAGGCCGCCTAGAATAACCCCTAACGCAAGCACCCAAACAAAATATTTCAATGGTAACGGCGTACTACGCATGTATAAAACTGGTTTGAGACCAAAAACGTAGGCGGCAACCATATCAGAAGTAATGGCGGAAGTTAAAGAAACAATCCAAATATTGGTTGAAAAATTGTGATAAATTTCTTCGAGGACAAACAATGTACTCGCAATTGGTGCATTAAACGCTGCACTTAATCCAGCGGCGGCACCACTTGAAATAAGCACCTGACGATCAAATCCCACCTGTTTAAACAGTCTGGCGACCCCCTGACCAAGGGTTGATCCCAATTGAATGGACGGACCTTCACGGCCAAGATAAAGACCACTACCAATGGCTAAGATTCCGCCGACAAATTTACGCCAGAGAATTGACCACCAATTATAGTCGATTTCTCCAAGCAACTGACCTTCAACTTGAGGGATCCCGGAACCCTTGATATCTGGCTGTTGTTTTAAAAAAATACCAACAACGAGGCTAATGATTAAATTAATTGCTAAACAGGCCAGTAGCAAGTCGAGATGATGCAAAGAATTTGTATATAAATATCTCATAAAAACGAGGAGATGCTGAATGGACCAGCGGAACACCGAGACAATGGACCCGGCTAGTATCCCAATAATTATGCCGTTCCCAATTGCTTTTATTTGTGATAATTTATAACTTCCGTGAATTTGCACTGTCCTCATCCTTTAGTTAATATCTGCTACTAATCATATCATAATTGGCGGGCCCGTTTAAGAATCTTTTGGCCGGCTAACCCAATCAATAACAACCACCCAATAATTGCACTCTTGCCGACCGTTGCTTCGCCAGTTTGGGGAAGCTTGGATTGGGGCTCTTTATCGGCAAGGCTATGTGTTTTGGTATCACTATCTTGAGAGGCTTTGCTTGAATCAAACTTTTTTGCTGAATTGGGTTCTTCCGAATCTTTTTTTGCCGTAGTTACGACCGACTTATCAAAGCGGGCACCATCAGACCGATCTTTCTGGTAATGGAATTGAATGACTTCTGGAAGTAAATTATCTACCTTAATCGTTTTCTCTTGATCTAAGGCGCCATAACCATCAATGGTAGTTGGTGAGACCGTCAAATCAGTTGCAAAATCCGCCGTAATTGCTCTGCTGGAAATTTCTTTGCCGTTCTCATCAATATTAACAACCTTAAAGGTAACCTTTTTCGGAAGATAATGCAGCGTGAAAGTGTTAGTCCTTTCGTCGTAGTTAGTGTGCTGCCAGCTGTAACCATAAAATTCGATATTGTCATTTAGCATGTTTTGCAACTCATTGTTAGAAACGGTCGCTGTTTTATTAAATAGTTGATGCGAATGATTGTCGACGCCGATAAGATGAATGGTTTGGGTCCGAGCTGTGAGCGACGATTCTCTCTTGGTTGGCTTAGCAGTTAACGGATTATTTTGTTTATTATTCAAATCGGCAGTTGCCTTCCCATCATCCCTCTTGGATGAGCTATCTTTTGAAGTTGTTACTTGAGTGGCACTGGGATTTGGAACCGATTGGTTTGAGTTATCGCTTTTTAGGTTATCCTTAATATTTGCTTGGGATTCCCCAGGCTTGCTCTGGCTGGTACCTTCAGTGGAAGTTGAATTTCGCTTCTCATTATTAGTTGCTGGCGTACCAGGTACTGATTTTTCTATTTGATTTGTTTTTGCATACACTTCTTCCTTTTTCTTTGAAGAATCACCCAAATTCTTAGTGCCTTCCTCTCTTATCAATTTGTCTGGCGTGTTTGCCGCGGATTCTTTATCAGCTCCCACTGCCTTCTTCCCCTGATCGACCAGCCCCACATCGGTTGTTGACAAATTCCCGATTCGTTTTATCTCAACCTTTTTTGATTCAACAGTAGTACTTACGGCGTCAGTCGCAACTTTACTATTCAATGGTTCAGAGACCTTAGAAGGTGTATTTACTTCTGTCTTGGCTTCATTACCAACCGCTACTGATTGAGGGGCTTTGGCATACTTTAAAAATACTGTTTTGCCATATTCCCCAATTTTACCTCGAAGTCTATCACGAACTTTCAGCTCGAAACCAGGAATAGCTACATCTGTGAGTTCGCCAATATTGAAAAATCCACCTACTGTTCCGTCATTGAGATGAAGTTCGTCTTTGAGTTCCCTATCATTAACATCCTCGAATCGCACAGTTACTTTTGCGGGCTTTCCAAAATAGTTAACATTTAATTCGTCAAATTCAGCACACTTAATATCGACTGGTCCTGGTTGAACTGTGTAGCCTCGAATCACGTCTGGCAGGTATCGAGTCCCTTTATTCAGATCCCAGTCAATCACTGGTAGCGATTTGATTTCAACTGAATCAGTACCATCTGCATTTTTTGAATTAAGGATTTGATTCACTTTGAGATGAACAATCCCATTTGTGGGACAACTTGCTTCCGTTGTGGTCACCGCTTTAACAACCACCTCTTGCTGCGCCAGAGACACCGCCATTCCAAACGTCACACACGATAATAATAGCCATTTTTTCAAAATAAAAAACCTCCATTTTCTGTATTCATAATTTAAATACGAAAAATGGGGGCTGTTTTATTTAAAAAAGAAACCAAAACTAGCATTATCTTGGACTTCTTTTTAAGAGATTAAATTACTTGTTTAAAATATCTTCACGAGCTTGTTCTGACAAGTTGTAGAATGAGTGAATTCCCTTGTAGTCAGCAACATCGCCAAGTTGATCTTCGATTCTCATCAATTGATTGTACTTAGCAATACGTTCGCCACGGCTCATTGAACCAGTCTTGATTTGGCCTGCATTCAAGGCAACAACCAAGTCAGCAATCGTTGTATCTTCAGTTTCACCTGAACGGTGTGAAATGATAGCAGTGTAACCTGCTTCTTTGGCCATTTCAACAGCTTCAACAGTTTCTGTCAAAGTACCGATTTGGTTAAGCTTGATTAAGATTGCATTGGCAACGCCCATCTTGATTCCCTTCTTGAGGTAATCAGTGTTCGTAACGAACAAATCATCACCAACAATTTGAACCTTCTTGCCAAGGCGCTTAGTAGCCATTTGCCAATCTTCCCATTCGTTTTCGTCGAGTGGGTCTTCGATTGAAATAACTGGATATTTGTCAACAATGCCTTCAAGCAAAGTCACAAATTCGTCGGCGGTATATGACTTGCCGTCACCCTTTAAGTCGTATTTCTTAGTCTCGGTATTGTAGAATTCTGATGCGGCACAGTCAAAGGCAATTGCAATATCCTTACCTGGCTTGTAACCGGCACGTTGAATAGCTTCAACCAAGATTTCAAATGGTTCCTCATTGTTCTTAAGGTCAGGGGCAAAACCACCTTCATCACCAACGGCAGTTGAGTATCCGCGTTCGTTCAACAAGTTCTTCAAGTTGTGGAATGTTTCTGAACTCCAACGAACGGCTTCCTTAATGCTAGGAGCACCAACAGGCATGATCATAAACTCTTGGAAATCAACCTTGTTGTTCGCATGCTTACCACCATTAATAACGTTTAACATTGGTGTTGGCAATAAGTGAGCGTTAAAGCCGCCTAAGTAGTTATACAAAGGAACTTCCAACTCATCTGCAGCAGCGCGGGCAGCAGCTAATGAAACACCCAAAATAGCGTTAGCACCAAGCTTACCCTTGTTAGGAGTACCGTCTAATTCGATCATAGCCTTATCAATGGCCAATTGATCAGTAACATCGTAGCCAACAATTTCTTTAGCAATGATGTTATTTACGTTATCAACAGCTTTTGTAACGCCTTTACCCATGAAACGGTCCTTGTCTCCATCACGAAGTTCAACGGCTTCATGTTCACCAGTTGAAGCACCTGAAGGAACGATTCCACGGCCCATTGCACCTGCTTCAGTATATAATTCAACTTCAACAGTTGGGTTACCACGAGAGTCTAAAACCTCACGAGCATAAATATCAGAAATAATTGACATATTTTTTTCTCTCCTTAGCGAAAGTTGTGACCTTCTGTACAAGGTTCACTTCAATTCTATTAGTTTAAAGCCCAAGTTTCAACAAAAATTACGACATTCGTGACTATTTTTGTAAAAAGTTTGCAAGTTTCAAAAATGAGTCTGGTTTGAGGCTGGCACCACCGGCAAGGACGCCATCAATATCTCGCTGAGCAAGAATCTCGTCGGCATTCTCATCGTTCACACTACCACCATATAAGACGCGGACTTGATTGGCAATTTCGTCTGAATACAAGTCGGCAATCGTTTGCCGGATTAAGTAACAACCCTCTTCAGCCTCGCTGGTTGAAGCAGTTTTGCCACTCCCAATTGCCCAACTTGGTTCGTAAGCAATAATCATGGTTTGGGCCTGCTCTGCAGTGATCGCCTTCAGTGCATTGGTCACCTGGCTGACAACCCAAGAAATCCGATTGGTCGATTCCCGCCGACTCATCGTTTCATCACAACAAACGATCGGTGTCAATTCATTGCGAAACGCAGCGTGCACCTTTTTGTTAATGATGTCGTCCGTTTCGTTGAAATACTTGCGCCGTTCCGAATGGCCGATAATCACATGGGAAACGCCCATTTCATGCAGCGCTTTGGGACTGGTTTCACCGGTATAGGCCCCTTCATCTTCATAAAAGCAGTTTTCCGCGGCAACGATTAGCGCTGACCCCTTACTCTCTTTGAGCATGCTCTCCAAAAATAATGGCGAAGCAGCAATGCAAGTTTCAGTTACTTTGGGATCGGGAAGCTTGCCCTTGATATCCTGTAGAAATTGAACGGCCTCATCCACCGATAAGTTCATTTTCCAGTTACCGGCAATAAACGGAATTCTCATAAACAATCATCCTTTACATTTTCGTCTTAATGCCATTGTAACCAAATCTAATTTCAAAAGCTACATTTTTACTATACCAATCAAAAAAAGGACCCACAAAAAGCAGGTCCTTACAATCTTACTTGTTATCGATAGCAGCAATACCAGGAAGAGTTTTACCTTCAAGATATTGAAGTGAAGCACCACCACCGGTTGAGATGTGGGTCAGTTTCTCAGCAACGCCTAATTGCTTAACAGCAGCAGTTGAGTCACCACCACCAACAATTGTAGTTGCATCTGATAATGTTCCAAGGAATTTACCAACATTCAAAGTGCCTTGGGCATAGTTAGGCATTTCAAAGACACCCATAGGGCCGTTCCAAACAACCGTCTTGGCATCCTTTAAGACATTTTCAAATTCTTCAACAGACTTAGGACCAATATCCAAAGCCATCCAGCCATCATCAATGTCGCCTTCAACGACCTTGTGTTCAGCATCATTGCTATAACTCTTGGCTACGATGTTGTCTGAAGGCAAAACGATCTTGTCGCCACCCTTTTCAAGGATGCTCTTAGCAACATCGATTTTATCTTTTTCAACAAGTGAATCACCAATTTTGATTCCTTTGGCTGCGTAGAACGTATAAGTCATTCCACCACCAATGATGATCTTGTCGGCCTTTTCAAGTAAGTTATCAATCACACCAATCTTGTCAGAAACCTTGGCACCACCTAAGATGGCAACAAATGGCCGCTTAGGATTGTTAACGGCTTCACCCAAGAATTGGATTTCTTTTTCCATTAAGAATCCGGCAGCAACTGGCTTACCTGATTTGTGCATGGCTTCAGCAATTCCGGCGTTTGAAGCATGTGAACGATGAGCAGTTCCAAAGGCATCATTAATGAATTCGTCAGCCAATGAAGCCCAGTACTCACCTAATTTAGGATCGTTGCCAGATTCACGCTTAACGTATTCGCCGTTAACGACGTCTTCATAACGGGTATTTTCAAACAACAAGACACTGCCATTGTCCATCTTGGCAATCGCATCTTCCAATTGTTTACCTTCAGTAACTGGCACGAAAATAACTGGCTTGTTGAGCAAGTTCGAAAGCCGTTCTGCTACGGGACGTAGTGACAGTCCTGGCTTATCGTCTTCTTTTTTAATTCGACCTAAATGTGAGCAAAGAATTGCTTTGCCTTTGTGGTCTAAAACATACTTAATTGTTGGTAATGCAGCTTGGATCCGGTTATCGTCGCCAATAACGCCGTCTTTGATCGGAACGTTAAAGTCAACCCGCATCAAGACTTTCTTTCCTTCAAGATCCAAATCAGAAACTGTTAATTTTGCCAATTTAGAAACCTCCCACACAAATATATTGTGATTTTAAATGCATACTTAGATAACAAAAGACGGAGAAGAACCCCTCCTCCGCCGATTGCAATAATTAATTATTAAAGTGAAGCAAACTTCAACAAGGTACGAACCATGTTGCAAGTGAAGCCCCATTCATTATCATACCATGCAACGGTCTTAACAAGTTGGTTGTCACCAGCAGTTGTTACTTCAGTTTGAGTTGGGTCAAATACTGAACCATGATCGTCATCAATAATATCTGATGAAACAATTTCATCTGCATTGTAACCAAATGCAGGGTTATCAGTTGTGTGCTTCTTCATTGCTTCGTTAACTTCGTCAGCAGTAACTTTCTTGTCAAGTACTGTTACTAATTCAGTCAATGAACCATCGATAACGGCAACCCGTTGTGCATGTCCCATAACTTTACCGTCAAGATCTGGGATAACCAAACCGATTGCTTTAGCAGCACCTGATGAATGAGGAATCGTGTTAGCACTAGCAGTACGGTTGTTACGACGTTTCTTAGTCTTAGGACCATCAAGGATTTGTTGTGATGCAGTAAATGCATGAACAGTCGTCATAGTTCCGACCTTAACACCAAATTCTTTGTTCATGAAGTAAAGCATAGGTGCTAAACAGTTAGTGGTACATGAACCAGCAGAAACGATCACATCGTTTGCGTTAAGAACATCCAAGTTAACACCTGGAACAACAGTCTTGATAGGACCAGCTGGTGCTGAGATCAAGACACGCTTTGCGCCGGCCTTGATATGAGCTTGTGATTTTTCTTCTGAGGTGTAAAAACCAGTACATTCAAGAACATAGTCAACGCCATCGTTAGGAACCCACTTAAGGTTAGAAGCATCTTTTTCAGCGTAAACAGGGATTTCCTTGCCATCGACAACGATACCCTTATCAGTAGCTGAAACTTCACCAGGGAAACGACCATGGGTTGTATCATACTTCAATAAGTAAGCTAACATTGAAGGAGTAGTTAAATCATTGATAGCAACAACTTCAATTTCGCTGCTGTGTAATTCATGAATCCGTTTGAATGCCAAACGACCAATTCGGCCAAAACCATTAATACCAATCTTTACAGTCATACTAAGTTTTCCTCCTTTAGGAAATCAAGAAAATATTGTTAGATAGTACAAGGTTAATCGTACCACTAAATGAAAACAAAGTCAGCACCCCTTGTGAAGTAGAATTCAAAGAGATGCATCGAGTAACCAGAATTTATTACCCAGATTTGAGTATAGCAGACCACGTAATAAATGCAATGGATTCAAATTTAGTAAACGTTTTCACGAAGAACTTTTTTATAATTCTTGAAATGCAACTCAATTTCTAGTATATTGGTATAGTAAGTTGCGCTCGTAGTGTAATGGATCGCACGTAAGATTCCGGTTCTTGAAATGAGGGTTCGATTCCCCCCGAGCGCACTAGAGGTTATCACTTAATTTAACTCAAAAGCACCATTTTGAAGGTCGAAACTACCTCCAAAATGGTGCTTTTGTTTTGGGATCATTCATTTTTGGTTTGACGGCGAACCCGATTCAACAGCAACAATACTATCAAGGCGACAACGGTGAATACGCCCCCACTCAATCCAAGCCAGTTTAAACCAAAATGGGTCACGACCCCACCACCGGCTGCAGAACCAACTGCGATACCAACATTATTAAAGATTGAAATCAAAGAGGATGCGAGAACCATCGATTGAGGATAATCCTGCTCAGCAACCGCCAGGTAAAACATCTGCATCGGCGAGTTGAGTAAATACATTGTCATTCCAAGAGAAAAGAGGCAGACCAGGCCGAGCCAAGGCATTGCAAACACAAAGCTTAATACCATTAGGGTGACTGCCTGAATAACAAACACCCACTCCAATGGATTTCAATCCGTTGCCATTGGCTAGGCGCCCACTGAACTGGTTACTAAATAACGAAGCTAACCCAAAGATAAACAGAAATGGCGTCACAAATGCATTTGGAAAATGTAACCCACCAGTTACAATCGGCCGCAAATAAGTATACACAACGTAAACGCCACCTAAATTTAACACTGGCAATAAGATCCCCAGCAAGATCCGTTTATCTTTAAAAAGCTGAAGCTGATCCAGCAGCCCTGTTGTCGCTCCTTGGGTGAGGTCACTTGGTAGTGATAACGTGAACATGATTGCAATGATCACCGAGATTACCACAATCAGCCAGAACGCAACTCGCCAACCAACTTGGTCACTAATCCAAGTTCCGATTGGTACGCCAAAAACTGAGGCAATACTGTAGCCCGAGAAAACCCAGGAAATCAACCAGGCGCGCTTTTGGAGTGGTGCAATCACGGCAGCAAACGTAATGGCAATCGACACCATAATCCCCGCGACAACGGCATTTAATATTCGGGAAAGTGCCAGAAGAAAGTAGCTGGTAGCGACTGCAGTCAACACATTGGAGATAATAAAGATAATTAGCAGTCCCAACATCACCCGATTAAGTCGATGCTTCCCGACCAGCATTGACAGAACAGGCGTTGTAATTGCGTAGACAATGGCAAATAATGTGACCAAAAATCCAATTGCTGAGATGCCCACGTGAAATGAGTTTGCAAGGTCGTTAATAATCCCGACGATAATAAACTCGCTCATCCCCAAAATAAAACCAATGGAAATTAAAATAAAGCTTTGAACCTTAAATGTTTTCATATGCCTCCCTCGCTTATTTCCAAAACAGAAATAACTTGCCATTTATCTCAATAATTCAAACAGTAAAAATATTAGCACAGGTGCAATCCGCGTACAATAAGAAAAAGTGAGGAAGTTTCGTTTAACGTGACACTCGGTTACTTGAATAAACTAACGAAATAATATGGACTCCCCTAAAGGCTCAGGGTTACAAAGCTTTCGATGATGTCGACATCAAAAAAGATCGGGTGGCTGATCCCGATCTAAAAGTTGTGTAGCTATTTTTTCAATGATAGTCTAATCATCTACATCACGAAAATCATCGCTTTTCCATATAGAGAATTGGAAAATGATTACCCTGTTCGTCTAATTCGGTCCGCTTATAAACTCTAAAGCCCATATGCTCGTAAAATCCCTTGGCAAGTGGGTTTTGTTCGTTTACACCCAGTTTATTGACTGAATACTTTTGAATACCATACTCTAATAATTGCTTGCCTAGTCCTTTACCTCTGTACTCATTTGATATGAATAGCATTTCAAGCATTTGCGCATCAATCCCCATAAAACCAATTGGGCGATTACTTTCATTAGTCATCAATATGAGGTGTTGAACATTACTAATTGCTTCTGGAATGTCCGTCTTAATCGCTTGAATTTCGTCATTAGTTAAAAATAAGTGCGTCGCCTTGACGGAACTTTCCCAAACCGCTAATAAGCTTTTGATCAGTTCAGAACTGATTTCAGTTACCTCTTGTATTTTCATGCTATGCTCGCTTTCGTATAAAAGATTCTCAGTCGTTAACATCGTGGAAATCAACGCCCTGTTTTTCATAGTAAGCCAGAATTTCCTGACGCTGGGGCTCAAATTGTGGTGGCAATCCCAAGCCATGTCCTAATGTCAGCAATGGTTCATCCAGCGAAAATCCAGGGGAAGTTGTCGCAATTTCAATCCGGTTATCGCCAGGATCTCGAACATAGATACTCTTAAACCAACCACGATCTGCATATTCTTCCGTGTTGAGATGAAGCTGCTGAGCACGTTCCCAATAATCGTTCAATTTTGCCAATGTAGGTGCAGCCAAGGCAAAATGGTCGATGCTCCCCCTACCAAACCGCGTCCGATCGTCTGGTCGTTGGGACTTCAGGAGATCAATTGTTTGACCATCTTCCAGCTTCACGGCATTTAATTCTACCGATAAACCTAACCACTCGTGGAAAAACGCTGCGGTAGCCCGTGGATCCGGTACGTGAAGCGCCGTTCCCAGTAGTCTGGTAATCTGATCTTCTGCAGGCACATCACTGTCTGGGACAATTCGCATGTCAGTTAACCGCTCTGACGTCAAAATTAATTTCAGTTCAACCCCATCTGGGTCAAGTAATTTAAGTCCATTATCAATTTCAGTCGTTTGATATCCTAACCGATCAAGCCGGTGCTGCCAAAACGCCAAGCTGCCAGTTGGAATTGCTAATTTAATACTATTAAAAAAGTGTTTGCCATCCGTTCGCCGCCCCAGCAGTGGGAGGACAAAGAATGTGACGACTGTCCCCGGCGTGCCAAGGTAATCACCATAGAACAAGTGGCGAATCTTGATATTTTCTTGGTTAACCGTATTCTTAATAAGCCGCATCCCCAACACTTTCGTGTAAAAATGGACGTTCTGGTTGGCATCTTTCGTTAAGAGTGAGATATGGTGCGTTTTCATTTTGAAGCCTCCTCGCTTTAACCTTTGACAAAAGTATAGCACCATTGAATTCGGTTTCATCAGGATAACACCTGACTGCTATCAAGATTACAAAACATTTATCAGATTAAATTGAGCAAAACATTTGACCTTTTTTGACCAATACACTAAACTATTATCATGAACTTGGCGTAGGCCATCTTTCATAAAACCTATCAAGGAGGCATTCTCAATGAATTTAGTGCCAACTGTTATTGAGCAATCCGCTAATGGCGAAAGAGCTTATGACATTTATTCACGTCTGTTAAAAGACCGCATCATCATGTTATCAGGCCCAATCGAAGATGACATGGCGAACGCGATTATTGCTCAATTGTTATTCTTGGATGCTCAAGACTCTGAAAAAGATATTTACCTTTACATCAACTCACCAGGTGGTGTGATCACCTCAGGCATGGCAATTTACGATACCATGAACTTCGTTAAAGCCGATGTTCAGACAATCGTAATGGGTATGGCTGCTTCAATGGCTTCTGTTCTTGCATCTTCTGGTGCCAAGGGCAAGCGATTTGCTTTGCCACATGCTCAAGTCTTAATTCACCAACCATCAGGTGGTGCTCAAGGTCAACAAACTGAAATCGAAATTGCTGCTGAAGAAATTCTCAAGGCTCGTAAGATGATTAATAATCTCTTAGCTGAGAATTCTGGTCAACCAATCGAGAAGATCAACAAGGATACTGAACGGGATAACTACTTAACCGCTCAAGAAGCTGTTGATTACGGCTTGTTGGATGGCATCATGACCAACAGTTCTGAAAAACAATAATCTCACTAATTGACTTATCGTCAATGAAGAGTGATTTAAGGAAGACCGTCAACAAGTCCAAAGCTTGTGGCGGTCTTTTTTCTATATCCTGTTCAATTGCTAATCCCCAAAGAACAGACTAAAATGAATGTGAAAGTTAGTTCAATCATTAACTTGTTCGTTATATTCAATGAAATCAATATGCGTTCTTTCTGAAACAATTATTGAATCGAGGTCATTAATTTATGAAAACACAAGAAACAATCACACCGGATGTCTCGGAAACCATCCCCACTGAAATGAAAGCTTGGGAAATTATCAAGCCGGGTTCAATCAATTCGGACAGCTCGCCACTTCGCTTCACTACTAAACCAGTGCCGACCCCACAACGTGGAGAAGTGCTGGTCAAAGTAATTACCTGTGGCGTTTGTCACACCGATTTACACGTGACCGAGGGCGACTTGCCAGTTCATAAAGAACACCTGACGCCCGGACACGAGATTGTCGGCCGGGTTGTTAAATTTGGTCCCGAAACCAGCCGTTTTAACCTTGGTGATCGAATTGGCATTCCTTGGTTGCGCTGGACCTGCGGCGTTTGTGAATACTGCCGTTCAGGTCGCGAGAATCTCTGCCCAAACTCCTTGTATACCGGTTGGGATCATGACGGCGGTTACGCAGAATATGTCACGGTTCCAGAAGGCTTCGCTTATCGGATTCCGGAAAGGTTCGACTCGGCGACCGCTGCTCCACTCCTTTGTGCCGGCATTATCGGTTACCGGGCATTTGAGCGGGCAAACGTTCCTGCCGGTGGGCGTTTAGGCCTCTACGGCTTTGGGGGTTCCGCTCACCTAACAGCGCAGGTTGCAATGAAACAAGGGATTGAAGTTCATGTTCTCACTCGCGGCAAGGATGCCCGTAAATTTGCCCTTCAATTAGGTGCCGCTTCCGCGCGAGGTGCTTATGACTTACCACCAGTGAAGCTGGATTCAGCCATCAACTACACGCCAGTTGGCGACATCGTTCCAAAGGCTCTGGAAGCGCTGAAACCAGGTGGCACGCTGGCAATGGCCGGCATTCACTCAACTGACATCCCCCAGCTCTCTTATCCTGCTCATATTTTCCATGAAAAGAACCTGACAAGTGTTGAAAGCAATACCCGTCGTGATGGCGAAGAATTCTTGACCCTGGCAGATCGGTTAAACATTCACCCAGAGATCACGGAATATCCGCTCGCTAAAGCTGATGAAGCATTGAAGTACTTGTCTCACGGTGATATCAAGGGCGCTTGTGTATTGAGGGTCAGCCAAGGATAATCAATAATATCAAAAAGGATCTAATCAGGCATGATAACCTTACTGATTAGATCCTCTTTTCATTAGCAAAACATTTTGAGATACATGAAGCTCGATAGCGGCTATTAGCTACTAGTCACCATGCCTAATATTTTAAAACATTTTCAGACTAAAAGGCGCATTTTTTAGCTTACGCAATGGTTTCATCCACATCCTGTCCCAATTTACCAGCGTACTCATTAATCTTGCGCAGCCGGTGATTGACACCAGACTTGGAGATTGGGCCACCTTCTACTAGCTCACCGAGTTCCTTTAAACTAACTTCTGGATGTTTGAGGCGGGCGCGAGCAATTTGTCCCAGTTTAGGCGGCAATTTATTCAAACCAATTGCTTCATCAATGAACTTAATGTTCTCGATCTGCTTACTGGCTGCGTTGGCCACCTTATCCAGATTGGCGTTTTCGCAATTTACCAACCGGTTAACGGAATTGCGCATATCGCGAACAATTCGAATGTCTTCAAATTTCAACATCGAACTTGTGGCCCCAATCAACTGCAAAAAGTCGGCAATCTTTTCGGCTTCCTTCAAATAGGTGATATAGCCACTCCGCCGCTTGGTGGTTCGAGCCTTCAAATGGTATTGATTCATCATTTCAGCAATCATCTCGTTATGATTTTCGTACAATGAATAGATTTCCAAATGATAACGGGAAGTTTCCGGATTATTCACTGATCCACTGGCTAAAAATGCGCCGCGGAGATACGAACGTATCTGGGCGTCTTCCGTCAGCATTTTATTTGGCACCCGTTCAACGATCCGAACGCCATCAAAAATACCCAGGTCATCTAATAAGAGGTTGGCCTTGTTTTCAACTCGCAAAATATACAGATTATTCTTCTTTAATTTCATTTGCCGGCGAACACTTAATTCACCGGTAATTCCGTAAAATTTCGATAGAAGTTTGTACATCCGTCTCGCGATTGCCGGGTTCTCTGACGAAACGTTCAAGACAAAATGATGATTAGAAATTGTCAGGGAACCATTGATTCGAATCAACGCCATCAACTCAGCTTTGGCATTATCCCGGTGGACAGTTAAGGAGGTTAATTCTTTCTTGACTTCACTTGCATACGACATTGGCAACCCTCACTTTCGTTGGCTATCCTTATGATCGTCTAGGGATCGGCCGATTAAATTAATTAATTCATCAGCCACTTCCTGACCATTATGAAAGGCTCCGCGATCCTTCAACTCCAAAAAATCGGCAGAAATCACGCGACAACCCATTGCTCTTAAGCCTTCAAAATCATGCTTAACTGGTTGAGAAACCTCGTTCCACTTCTTGTGATCGATGTATTCGGCTGGCACCTCTTTAATATTAACCAAAACAGTATTAATAAAGTTCATGCCCAAATGGCGGTTCAAGACCCGCACGTGATCCGCTTCGGTAAAGTTCTCAGTTTCCCCTTTTTGAGTCATGATATTACAGATGTAGACGATATCAGCCTTTGTCCGGCGCAGCGCTTCCCCTACATTTTCAATCATGAGGTTCGGCAAAATGCTGGTGAACAAGCTTCCGGGTCCGAGTACAATCTGATCAGCCTCCATAATTGCATCAATCACTTGGTGGACGGCCTCGGGTTTGTGGGAATCATCGTTAGCTTCGACCCACACACGTTTAATGAGCTTACCGGCATTGGTAATCTCAGATTCACCACTCAAATGAGTGCCGTCACTAAATTCAGCGTTTAATTCCAAGGGTTCATTGGCGGCCGGATAAATGTGGCCATCCACTTGCATGATCTTACTGAGGATTTGGACAGAATCGAAAATACCGCCCTTCATTTCGGACAATGCGGCAATAATCAAGTTTCCAATCGCATGACCGGCGAAGAATTTATCGGTACTGTTAAACCGGTATTGGAACAAATCCAACTCCAATTTTGGTAAATCGGATAAGGCCACCATGACGTTGCGAATATCTCCAGGCGGCACGACGTTAATGTAGTTTCTCAGAATACCAGAGGACCCACCGTCATCGGCAACCGTTACAACAGCGGTAATATCAACCTGCCGATTTTTTAAATTTTTGAGGATGACTGGTAAGCCGGTTCCTCCACCAATCACAACGATTTTGGGTTGGTGACTGTGTAGTGCATCTATCATCAGTTACCCCCCTTAGTCTTGTGACGATCAATGTCTCGATGCGTAATATTAACTGGATAATCTTTCTTAAGCGCGTTACCCAACTTTTCAGCGATGGCAACTGAACGGTGTTGACCACCAGTACACCCAATCGCAATTGTTAAGCTGGCCTTGCCCTCCTTGGCATAAGCGGGCAGAGTAAATTTCATCATATCTAATAACTTGGCGTAAAATTCTTGGGCTCCTGTCGAGCTCATGACATATTCCTCAACGGGTTTATCAAGACCGGTCTTGAAGCGCATGCTGGCTTGATAATACGGGTTGGGTAGAAAACGGACGTCCATGACGATGTCAGCATCCAGTGGCAACCCATATTTGAAGCCAAATGACATCACTTCGACATGGAAAGTATGAGTGGCATCAATTGATTCAAAGTTATGGAAAACTTCTTCACGAAGACGGCGGGGCGCCATATTAGTGGTATCAACCACTAAATCCGCGGCGTTCTTGACGTTAGCAAGTAATTCCCGCTCCTTCTTAATACCATCGATCACTCGTCCATTTCGAGCCAGTGGGTGGGCCCGACGAGTTTCCTTGTAACGAGAAACCAGCTTAGTATCTGACGCATCCAAGAAAATAATATCAACGTTATTGTCATCGTTGCGTTTCAAATCCCGGAACATGTCAATAATTTCATCATAAAAAACCTGGGAACGCAGGTCCATGACTAGCGCAATTTTATTAATGTCTCGTTCCAGTCGAATAAGTTCTTTGAATTTGGGTAACAGTGTCGGGGGCATGTTATCAACGCAAAAATATCCTAAATCTTCGAAACTTTGCATCGCCACGGTCTTCCCGGCACCGCTCATCCCTGTGATAATCACGAATTGATTGTTAACGGCCATTGTCTTTTCCTTTCGCGTAACAAACTTATTAGAGTATAACATACCGGGCGTATCATTTTAAGAGAAAAGTCAGTTTATGTAGAAAAGCAGCCTCTCCGATCATCCGGAAAGACTGCTAAATATGAGGTTATTTTGACTTACTCGTCACCTTAGTCTTGGTTTTCGCTATTGCCGCCTTGGTCAGCTTTTTATCCCGCTCTAAAACCGGTTTAAGGTATTGACCCGTGTAGCTCTCCTTAACTTCGGCGACCTTTTCAGGTGTTCCGGTGGCAACAATCTGACCACCACCATCACCGCCCTCTGGTCCTAAATCAATTAAGTAATCAGCGCTTTTAACGACGTCGAGATTATGCTCAATGATCAAAACCGTGTTCCCCTGGTCGACGAGCTTCTGAAGAACTCCCAGTAATTTACGGATATCTTCTGAATGCAGACCCGTTGTTGGCTCATCAAGAATGTAGAAGTTCTTACCATTGGCTTTTTTATGGAGCTCAGAGGCTAACTTCATGCGTTGAGCTTCTCCACCTGAAAGCGTCGTGGCAGATTGACCCAATGAAACGTATCCCAGGCCAACGTCCTTAATCGTCTGCAATTTCCGGCTAATCTTTGGAATCGCGCTAAAGAAGTCGACTGCTTCGTCAACCGTCATATTAAGCACATCCACGATATTCTTACCTTTATATTGAACTTCCAAGGTTTCGGCATTATACCGTTTCCCGTGACAAACCTCGCAAGGCACGTAAACGTCAGGAAGAAAGTTCATTTCAATTTTTAGGATCCCATCACCATGACAGGTTTCACAACGACCGCCCTTCACGTTGAAACTAAAGCGGCCCTTCTTAAAACCGCGTAACTTGGCGTCATTGGTGTTGGCAAATAGGCCCCGGATATCATCAAATACGCCAGTATAAGTGGCTGGGTTACTTCTTGGAGTTCGGCCAATTGGTGTTTGATCAATATCAACGATTTTTTCAATATTCTTGTAGCCTGAAATTGATTTGTACTTCCCAGGCTTTTCAGAATTATGATTAATCTTTTGGGCTAATGCCCGTTTCAAAATATCATTAACCAAGGTGGATTTACCAGAACCAGAAACACCGGTGACCACAACCAACTTTCCGAGCGGAAAATCGACAGTGAGGTCCTTGAGGTTATTTTCAGCAGCACCGGTGACCCTGATCTTCTTGCCATTGCCCTTTCGGCGCTTTAAAGGCACCGGAATAAATCGTTTTCCAGCTAAATACTGACCGGTAATCGATTTTGGCGCTTTTTCAATATCCTCAGGGGTTCCAACTGCCATGACTTGACCACCGCTTTGGCCGGCACCGGGACCAATATCCACGATGTAATCGGCCGCCCGCATTGTATCTTCATCATGCTCAACAACAATTAGTGTGTTGCCAAGATCACGCATTTTCTTCAATGACGCGATCAAACGGTCATTATCACGTTGATGCAAGCCGATTGAGGGCTCATCCAAAATGTAGAGCACACCGGTTAAGTTGGAACCGATTTGAGTCGCCAAACGAATTCGTTGTGCCTCGCCACCAGAAAGAGTTCGAGCTGAACGAGACAACGTTAGATAATCTAAGCCGACGTTTCTGAGGAAAGTGAGCCGATCCGTAATCTCCTTGATAATTGGTTTGGCAATCATTGTATCCTGAGGGCCAAACGACAATGCTTTGAAAAAGGTTAATTCGGCTGAAACATCCAGCGCAGAGATCTCGGCAATGTTGCGTTTGCCAACCTTCACTGCCAAGGCTTTCCGATTAAGTCGGTAACCGTGACAAGTCTGACAAGTCAGTTCAGTCATATATTGATTGAGATTGTTCCGGGTAAAATCACTGCTCGTATTGTGATAGCGGCGGTTAACGTTATTAATGACTCCCTCAAAAGGACCATCAACATCTCGAATACCACCAAAATCACTTTGAAGCACAAAATGGAAAGTCTTGGTTTTTGAACCATAGAGCACGAAATCACGATCTTTTTTCGATAATTTCTTAAATGGCGTGTCCATATCGATTCCCTGGGCTTCGCATGCTTGAGCCAACATATTGGGATACCATTTAGATCCTGCAGGATTCCAAGGAGCCAAGGCACCCTCGTTCAACGTTTTGTCTTTATCAGGGACAACCAGGTCCTCATCGACTTCCAATTTCATTCCCAGGCCATCACAATCGGGACAGGCGCCGATTGGTGAGTTGAATGAAAATAATCTTGGTTCCAATTCGCCAACTGTAAAGCCACAAATTGGACAAGCATAGTGTTCAGAAAACAGCATTGGGTCCCGCTCGCCCATAAAATCAGCAACCGCATAGCCACCACTTAATCTGAGTGAAGCTTCCAATGAATCTGACAGGCGATTATTAATCCCATCTTTTACAATAATTCGATCAACCACGATATTAATATCATGAGCCTTATTTTTTTCAAGTTCAGGTACTTCGTCAACATCATAGGTTTCGCCGTCTACTTGAACTCGAACGAAGCCCTCACGTTTCACTTTTTCAAAGATTTTCTTATGTTGACCCTTTTTACCCCGGACGATTGGTGACAGAATCTGCAATTTTGTCCTTTCGGGTAATTTCATAATCTGATCAATCATTTGGTCAACAGACTGGCTGGAAATCACCGAGCCGTCATTAGGACAGATCGGCACCCCAACCCGAGCCCAAAGCAAGCGGAAATAATCATTAATTTCAGTAACCGTTCCAACAGTTGAACGGGGATTTTTTGAAGTTGTTTTTTGATCAATTGAAATTGCCGGGCTTAAACCATCGATAGAATCCACATCCGGTTTGTCCATCTGGCCAAGGAATTGGCGGGCATATGATGACAAACTTTCAACATAGCGACGTTGGCCTTCTGCATAAAGTGTATCAAATGCCAAAGAACTCTTTCCCGATCCAGAAAGCCCCGTCATAACGACCAATTTATCCTTTGGAATCGTCACGTTGACGTTCTTCAGGTTATGGGCCCGAGCCCCACGAATTACAATTTTATCCATTCCCAATACGCATTTACTCCTTTAGCTCATTTCACCCTTTAACTCAATGATTGTATCACGCAACGTTGCCGCTTGTTCAAAGTCAAGCTGTTTGGCAGCGTCTCGCATTTCTTCAGTCAAGCGAGCGAGCATGTTCTTTTGGTCTTTTTTATCCATTTGTTCGAAATCACTTTCCACAAAGTCATCTTTCTCACCAGAATCATCCGTATTTTTGGTAATTGAAATGAGATTTCGAATCGGCTTTTTGATTGTGGTAGGCGTAATGCCGTGTTTTTTATTATAGGCAATTTGGATGGCTCGGCGATGGGCAGTTTCGTCAATGGCAGCCTTCATCGAATCCGTCACAGTGTCCGCATACATAATCACAGCGCCGTGTTCATTTCGAGAAGCTCGGCCGATCGTCTGAATGAGGGACCGTTCATTACGTAAGAAGCCTTCCTTGTCAGCATCCAAAATGGCCACCAACGAAACCTCAGGCACATCGATACCTTCCCGCAACAAGTTAATCCCAACTAACACGTCGAATTTACCCAATCGCAAATCACGGATAATTTGGGTCCGTTCCAGCGTTTTAATATCCGAATGCAAATATTTAACCCGAATGCCAAGATCTTTCAGATAATCGGTTAAATCTTCTGCCATTTTTTTCGTCAAAGTGGTGACAAAGACCCGTTCATGCTTATCAACTCGTTTATTAATTTCGCCGACCAGGTCATCCATTTGCCCCATAATCGGTCGCACATCAATCGTCGGATCCAGTAAGCCGGTTGGCCGAATAACTTGAGTGACCACATCGTCAGTCTGATCCATTTCGTATGGCCCAGGGGTTGCTGACATGTAAACCACTTGATGAACGTGCTTTTCAAATTCTGCCAGTGTCAATGGCCGGTTATCAAGGGCACTGGGCAAACGGAAACCATAGTCAACCAATTGCTTCTTACGAGCTTGGTCACCATTATACATCCCACGAATTTGCGGCATCGTTTGGTGAGACTCATCGACAACTAATAAGAAGTCATCAGGGAAAAAGTCCAGCAAAGTAAATGGTGGCTGGCCAGGCTTTCTGCGATCCATGAACCGAGAATAGTTCTCAATCCCACTGGTGTAACCCATTTCTCGCATCATTTCAATATCATAAGTGGTTCGTTGCTTCAACCGTTGGGCTTCAAGCAGCTTACCCTCTTTTTCAAATTTAGCAACTTGTTTGTCCATTTCATCTTGAATTTCAGGTAAGGCTAACTTCATCACATCATCGCTGGTCAAGAAATGAGTGGCCGGGAAAATCGCGATGTGCTCTCGATCACCAATGACTTCACCGGTTAAGGTATCAACTTCGCGAATCCGATCAATCTCATCGCCGAAGAACTCAATTCGAAAAGCATGCTCGTCCCAAGAAGCTGGAAAGACTTCGACCACGTCTCCGTGAACCCGAAACCGACCCCGCTGGAAATCAATATCATTCCGATCATATTGAATGTCAACCAACTGACGCAGAAAATGATCCCGTTCAATCGTTTGGCCAACTCGAAGTGACACAACGTGATTTCGATATTCAGTTGGATCACCTAATCCAAAGATTGACGAGACTGAGGCAACCACAATGACATCGTTTCGTTCCAATAAAGAGCTGGTAGCTGAATGCCGCAACTGGTCGATTTCATCATTAATCGCTGAATCCTTTTCAATGTACGTGTCACTGGATGGCACATAGGCTTCAGGCTGATAGTAATCATAATAACTGACAAAGTATTCAACCGCGTTATTGGGGAAGAATTCCTTGAATTCACCGTATAATTGACCAGCTAACGTCTTATTGTGGGATAACACCAAGGTTGGCTTGTTCACTTGCGAAATGACGTTAGAAATTGTAAACGTTTTACCAGTACCGGTAGCCCCTTTTAAGATTTGAGCTTTTTTCCCTTCATTGATGCCATTCACCAATTTCTTGATGGCATCCGGTTGGTCACCAGTTGGTTGATATTTGGACACCAAATCAAATTTACGGTCATTTTCTCTTTCAATCAATCTTAAATTCCCCCTGACTTAATCATCAGAATGACAAAACTAAAGGGGCTACAAGCAAAACCATGCTTACTTAGCCCCACTATCAACGCTATTTTACCATACGAACATACTTTCGCCAACGATTAATTACTGGAAACGTGCTCCTTTTTTAAAACCTTTCGTGTTAAATTACGTAGTTTATCTTGGGTGGTAAAGTTCTCCGCCAACATCTCCGGAATAATCTCTTTGATGACATAATGAACACAAGCCATGTCGCGATATTTCAGCATCGTTGAGAGACTTTCTTTGTACATTTCTGGATAAACTTCTTCCGGATTGCCTTTTTGAATTTCCCAAACGATTCGTATAACAGGTCAACTTTATCAGCAACCGCCAAAATTTTTCCTTCAATGCTGGCATCCTTGCCTTCGGATAACCGCCGACGATAAGCATCTTGGAACTTGGTTGGGATTTCATTCTCAATGAAATTTTCAGTCAGCTTATCGTCAACATCGGCCAACATACTTCGAAGAACGGGAGTTGCGTACTTAACAGGGGTTTTGATATCACCAATGAATCGTTCGGTATAATCATGGTTCAGTGCTTTTTCGTACAGTAGGCGCCAATCAATTTTTTTACCGGCATTTTCTTCAACATCACCCAAAAATTGGGCGATTTCGGTTACTTTGAATGAGTGAGCGGCAACTGAATGCTGCTCAAATTTAAAATATCCCGGCGCTCGATTGATCAATTCCAATTCTGCCAAGCTCTCCAAATATTGATGCATCCCCATCTTCAACAACTCCCTTAATAATTTCTCTGGATATATCAAAGAGGCTGGAAGCAATCCAACCTCTTTATTCTCACTATTCATATTACATCAACCGCTATTAAAAGCGAATGATTTGGTTTGGTAAAATTAAACTTGAGCTTTACTGCTTGAACGATGAGCCTCAATATACTTAAAGGCTTGTTGGCCGGCAATCCCGCCCTCACCGACAGCAGTTGCAATTTGGCGAAGTTCTTTTTCACGAACATCTCCAATCGCATAGACACCAGGGATTGAAGTCTCCATTTGGTCATCAGTTTTAATCCAGCCATCGGCGTCGGTAATCTTCAAACTCTTGAAAGGTTCAGTCATTGGCAGTAAGCCAACGTAGATGAACACTCCTGACGTTTCAATGGTAGAATCTTCATCAGTCTGATTGTTATGAACCTTGACAGCAGTGACTTTTGTATCATCACCAACCACCTCAGTCACGTTAGTGTTCCAAACAAAATCAATCTTGTCATTGGCAAATGCCCGATCCTGAATCACTTGCTGAGCACGCAATTGACCACGGCGATGGATCACAGTGACATGATCAACGATCCCTGCAAGATAGGAAGCTTCTTCGATTGCAGAATCGCCACCACCCACAACAACGACGTGCTTATTCTTAAAGAAGGCACCATCACATACGGCACAGTACGAAACACCCTTGCCGCCATATTCTTTTTCGCCAGGAATACCGAGTTTCTTGTACTCAGAGCCAGTCGCAATAATCACAACTTTAGCTTCCAATTCATCGCTCTCAGTTTTAATGACCTTGGTGTCACCATGGTCTTCAATTGACTGCACGGCACCATAAACATATTCAGCCCCAAAATTGATCGAACTGTCATACATATTTTGCGCAAGGTCAGGTCCCATGATTGATTTAAAGCCGGGATAGTTTTCGATTGAAGCAGTATTGTTCATTTGGCCACCGTAAATCCCACGATCAATCATCGCAACGGATAGATTAGCCCGGGATGCATAGAGGGCAGCCGTCATACCACCGGGGCCGGCGCCGATAATAACGACATCATATTGTTTTGCCATTTAAATCCTCCTTTGTTGAAACATTGATACTCACGAAGTTAAAGTTACTATGAATTAGTAAGTCTGTCCAGCAATTAGCTCTTACTTGGCTTATCTTCGTCAGCAAGTTGTTTACCAAGATCTTTGAGATAAGCTCGCAAGCCATCCGCAATTTCCGGATGCCTGAGGCCAAAGATAATGTTGGTTTTGAGCCAACTTAATTTGTTACCCGTGTCAAAGCGGCTACCCATAAATTCATGAGCAAAAACCCGCTGTGTCTGGTTCAATTCATCAATTGCTGAGGTCAGTTGGATTTCACCAGAGTCATCTGGTTTGGCGTGTTCCAAAATCCCAAAAATTTCAGGGGTCAGCAAGTACCGGCCAATGATGGCCAAGTCACTTGGGGCCTTTTCTGGAGATGGCTTTTCAACGAATTTCTTAACGTTAAATAATCCTGGCCGAACTTCTTCAGACGGATCAATCACCCCATATTTTGAAATATCTTTATGGGCAACCCGCTTAACTGCCAAAGTGGAAGCCCCGGTCTCTTGGAAACTGTTCATGAGCTGCTTTGTCAATGGGACTTTGTCTTCCATCACATCATCACCCAGCATGACCACAAACGGCTCATTGCTGATGAAGCTGCGGGCAGTGTAAATGGCATCCCCTAATCCTCTTGGATGAGACTGGCGGATGAAGTAAATATTCATATCGTTAGTCTTGCGAATAGTCTCCAAAATTTGGTTCTTATGGCGTTCTTCCAAATTCATTTCCAATTCGGGGTTGGAGTCAAAATGGTCTTCAATTGACCGTTTCCCTTTGCCAATCACGATGACAATATCTTTAATGCCTGATTTTTTGGCTTCCTCAACAATAAATTGAATGGTTGGGGTGTCCACAATTGGTAACATTTCTTTTGGTAGCGCCTTGGTTTCAGGTAAAAAACGGGTTCCAAGTCCTGCTGCCGGAATGACTGCTTTGGTTACTTTTCTCTGCATTTTGTCTGTCTCACTTTCCTTACCAATCAAAAACTATTCGATTTCTGAACGCCCTTCACGGGTCATTAACTGGTTAATGGTTTCTTTGATATCAGCACCATCGTATAACACATGGTAGATAGCACTTGTGATTGGCATGTCAACGCCCCGTTGCTTAGATAGTTCATAAGCAGCTCGGGTTGTGGCAATTCCTTCAATCACCATGCCCATGTTCTTAACTACTTCGTCAAGGGACTTACCTTGACCCAGTTCATTACCAGCCCGCCAATTTCGTGAATTACGACTGGTAGCCGTCACAATAATATCACCAACTCCGGATAGCCCAATGAAGGTCAATGGATTGGCTCCAAACGAAGTCCCAAGACGAGAAATTTCTGCCAAGCCTCGAGTCATCAGAGCCGCTTTGGCATTATCTTTATAACCGAGGCCATATAAGGCACCAGCGCCCAGCGCGATAATGTTCTTCAATGCAGCGCCGGTTTCAACACCGATTACGTCATCACTTGTGTAAATTCGGAAGTAATTGTTCATGAACAATCCCTGAATATCTTTAGCTGCCTTTTGATCATCACTGGCAACGGTCACTAAGGTGATGTCTTTTCTCACAACATCTTCAGCTTGACTTGGTCCTGAAATGACAGAAATTGATTTGCGATTTTTAGGGTCAATTTCTTGTGAAAGAACTTGTGATAATCGCAGATAGGTTTTCTCTTCAATCCCCTTAGAGGCATGAATGATGTTCACGTGTTGATCCCGATCGGCCAAAATTTTGGCAACCTGTTTGGCTACTGATCGGGTGACCTGAGTCGGCACAACAAACAGTATGTAATCAACCCCGTCAATTGCTTCTGCCAAATCGTTGTAAGCAATAATGGAATCAGAAAAGGTGAAGTCTTTAATATACTTGGAATTTGTGTGATCTGTGTTGAATTCCTTAACCTGATCAGGATTATACGACCATAGTTTGACATCCGAGCCATTTTCATCCAACAAGCTGGCCAACACGCTGCCCCATGATCCGGCACCGAGTACTGCAATTTTTTTAGACATTATTTTTCTCCTTTATTGGCATTGTTTTACTTCTGAGGTTTGTCCCATCTAAATACCAAGGATTCACCTGATTTCTCCGGCGATAAATAATTAACGCAATTGCCCCGAAGAAAAGAATAATTGATAAAATTTGTGACACCCGCAAATTAAACAGCATCAAGCTATCCGTCCGCATTCCTTCGACGAAGAACCTACCGAACGAATACCACATGACGTAGGTAAGAAAAACCTCTCCTTGTTTGAACAAATGAGGATTGTGCCGCAACGTCATCAAAACGCAAAATCCCAGCAGGCTCCAAATTGATTCATATAAAAAGGTTGGCTGACGGTACGCACCTCCAATATTCATCTGAGTAATAATGAAGTCTGGTAGATGTAATGCCTGCAAATAATGCAGGGTGGTCACCTTTCCGAACGCTTCTTGATTCATAAAATTGCCCCAGCGACCAATTGATTGCGCCAGAATCACGGTTGGAGCGGCAACATCAAGCATCAGCCAAACTGGAATAAAACGCTTGCGACAAAACCAGATAACGACAATCATCGCTCCAATCAGCGAGCCATAAATGGCAATTCCACCATCCCAGATCTTGATAATTTCACCGGGATTGGCTTGGTAATACGGCCACTGAAAGATGACGTAATATAACCTGGCACAGATCAAGGCAGCCGGCAGCGCCCATAAAATCATATCATAAATATCATCGGGATTAATTCCACGTTTTTTACCCTCGGTAACGGCGAGGTAAACCGCTAAAATGACACCACTGGCAATAATAATTCCATACCAGTGGACTTTAATTGGCCCTAAATTAAAAGCAATTGGGTTGAGAGCCAAAGCCTTAAAATTCAACACTACATCTATCTCCCACTATCGTCGCTTTTTTTTGGATCTTCGCCAATCAGGTCTTTATTCTTTTCGGCAAGATTTTTTTCTTCTTTTTTATGCGTGGCGTCAGCCTTGCTGTTGACTTTGATCAAGTTATTCAAATTGCGATCAAAGGTTTCAGTGGCATCATAGCCCATGCTTTGCGCTCTAAAGTTCATTGCCGCCGCTTCAATAATGATTGCAAGATTTCGACCAGTTCGAACAGGAATTGTAATCTTGGGCACGTCAACGTCAAAAATATGAACGTTTTGGGTTCCATTACCTAAGCGATCAAACTTTGCTTCCTTAGAGTAATTCGCCAAGTGAATGATCAACGAAACATTGGTCTGACTTCTAACCGCACCGGTTCCAAACAGGGTCATGACATCGATAATCCCAATCCCACGAATTTCAAGCAAATGCCGCAGAATGGCCGGCGCAGTTCCAACCAAGGTCTGTTCATTTTGCTGGTACACTTCAACTCGGTCATCGGCGATCAAACGATGTCCTCGTTTCACCAGCTCCAAGGCAGTTTCACTCTTACCAATCCCGCTGTCTCCAGTGATCATGATTCCTAATCCGTAAACGTCCACGAGAACGCCATGGATCGACTTACGTTCCGCCAACTTATCTTCCAAATAGTTGGTCATGTTACTCAAAACCCGAGAAGTCGTCAATTTGGAACCTAAGACTGGAATATGCTCTTTCTTAGCAGCTTCTAGTAATTCTTCAGGTGGATCCAATTGAGTCGACACAACAAATGCCGGGGTCTGTGGTTGACACATCTGCTGCATGACATCCAGCAGCGCTTCATGAGTCATCCCTTTTGAGTAAGAGATTTCAGTAATTCCAAGTAATTGAATTCGTTTTGCAGGATAATAATTAAAAAATCCGGTTAATTCCAAGCCTGGTCGAGAAATATCACTCGTTGAGATCGTTCGCTCATCCAAATATTCCTTGCCATAGTACACATCCAGCCTGGCATTTTCAACCAAATCGGCAACGCTCACACTATCGGCCAAATTTATCACTCCTTAATAATCACTATAATTTTAGCACGTAGACGCCATTTAGTCTTTAAGGCCGGCGAAAATATTGGGCAATAATGGTGCTGATCAAAGACATCAGGATTGCCACCAGCATTGCCATCCAAAATGACGAAAACCGAAAGCCGGCACCAACAATTGCCGAGGTCATTTCCAACATCAAACCATTGATCACGATGGAAAACAGTCCCAGGGTTAAAAAGTTAATTGGAAGTGACAAAATGGTAATAATTGGCCTTACCACCCAATTTAAGACTGCCAGGACAAGCGCGGCGATGACTGCTATCCCAACACTGGTAACATAAAAGTTAGCCGGAAAAAAACCACTCAAGGCGACAAACACTAATGTGTCTACCAAAACCGTTGTTAAAAATCTCACTGTCAACCTCTTTTCTGATGATCGTCAACATTTTTCTCTTCAACATCATGGATTACTTTTCGTGATTTGCGGGAGGTTCCATTAGTCGACACACCAGACTGAAACTGATTCATGAACGAGTTGCCGGTTCCATCGCTCGGGATAATCGCAATCATGACAATGTACGACAAGATTGTCAGCAGGTTGATGCCTGGTGTAAAAGCTAACACAATAAATAAAATTCTAACCAAGCTTGAGTTCCAGCCAAAATATTCCGAAATTCCGCCGAGCACACCCGAAATGACTCGGTCTGTTGATGAGCGGGTTAATTTTTTACCTGTCTTCATAAGGATACCTCCAGTCAAATAATTCTAACTTAAGACTATCTAAAAAAGGCACTGCAATCAAGTCTGCAGTGCAAAAAACAACCATTCTTAATTTAATTCAATAATTTTACCAGTTGCCAGATAAACCGTCCACTCGCAAATGTTTGTACTATAATCGCTGATTCGACCAAGGTCTTTAGCGACGTTTAAGTAAATGATCGCCGAATTCACAATATCAGGGTGCTTGGCCATTGCTTGATAGCTGGGAGCAGCGATATCGTTATACAATTGATCAATCTTTTTATCAAACAATTGAGCAGTCTGCTTGGCCTTCTTTTCGTCGGCCTCGCCATATGAATCTATCGACTCGTTGTATTGCTGGCTGACTTCTTTGGTCATCGTTGCAATAATTGATTCAACCTCAGGGATCCGTTCCTCGCCCTTAATATCGAGCGTTGATCTGGCGATATTTCGGGCATGGTCGCCAGCCCGCTCCAAATCGGTTACTGCCTTTAAGATCCCGACAACTTCTCTTAAATCACCGGTCACTGGTTGATACAAAGCAATCATTTCAAAGGAACGTTTTTCAATATGGATCTGGAGATGGTTAATCTCATGGTCATTGGTAACCACCGTTTCAGCGGCTTTGGTATCGTGATCAATAAATGACTGTCCAGCGTTGGCAACCGCCTGGCTCACCAATGCCCCCAATTTCATAAAATCTGCTTTTAAAGTAATAATCTCTTCGTCAAAAACTTTCCCCATGGGCGTCTCTCCTATCCAAATCGTCCGCTGACGTAATCTTCTGTTTGCTTGTCATCGGGATTCACAAACATTTTGGTTGTATCATCATATTCAACGACCCGCCCTTCCATGAAGAACGCAGTCTTGTCCGAAATTCGGGAAGCCTGCTGTAGGTTATGGGTCACAATAATAATAGTATAATCCTTTTTTAGTTCCAAAAGGGTATTTTCAATTTTGGCACTGGAAATTGGATCCAAAGCACTGGTTGGCTCATCCATCAAAATAACGGAAGGTGACACCGCCAAAACTCTTGCAATACAGATTCTCTGCTGTTGCCCACCAGAAAACGAGAGGGCATTGTCATACAAATTATCTTTAACTTCGTCCCAAACAGCTGCCTGCTTGAGGCTTCGTTCAACAATGGCGTCCAGCTTCTGCTTGTCACGAATACCGGCGATCCGCAGGCCATAAGTAATGTTATCGTACACCGAGAACGGGAACGGGTTGGGTTGTTGAAATACCATTCCAATCGACTTTCTCAATTCTACCAAATTAACTTGTGAAGAATAAATATCTTGATCGTGAAAAGTGACTTTGCCATCAATTTTAACCCCATCGATCATGTCATTCATTCGATTAAGACAGCGCAGAAAGGTCGATTTTCCACAACCTGATGGCCCAATTAACGCTGAGATCTTATGTTCATCAAAGTCAAGGCTAATCCCGTGGAGGGCTTGAAAGTCTCCATAGAATAAATCAAGATCAGTCGCTGAAAGAATTGGTTCTGTCATTACTGACCCTCCTATCCAAAGTTTCCTGATACATAATCATCGGTCAATTCAATCTTGGGTCTGGTAAAGATTTTCCGAGTTTTGTTATACTCGATTGCCTCACCTAAATTGAAGAATACCGTGTAATCGCTCAGCCGGGCAGCCTGCTGCATGTTATGGGTGACAATAATAATCGTGTAGTCTTTTTTCAACTCACGCAAGGTCTGTTCAAGTTGTTGAGTAGAAACGGGGTCAAGCGCGCTGGCCGGCTCATCCAACAATAAAACGTCCGGCTCAACCGCCAAAGCCCTCGCAATACAGACTCGCTGGGCTTGCCCACCTGAAAGTGATTGCGCACTTTTATGCAGGTTATCTTTTACCTGATCCCAAACAGCCGCCTGCTTCAACGTCTTTTCAACGACTTCATCAAGAACGCGTTTATCATGAACGCCACGGCGCTCTAACGCAAAGGTAATGTTGCCGTAAATTGATTTGGCAAACGGATTCGGCCGTTGAAATACCATCCCAATCCGTCGTCTGACTTCGTACACGTCAATTTTGGGTTGGTTAATGTCGACTCCCTGATAAAGAATTTGTCCCTTAACGGTCGCAATGTCATCGTTCATTCGATTCAACGATCGCAAATAGGTGGATTTCCCAGAACCGGACGGGCCAATCAGTGCGGTGATCGTATTTTTCTGAAACTGAATGTCCGCGTTATGCATGGCCAGACTTTTGCCATAATACACTTCCAGATTTTTCGTCTGCATTGTAATCTCAGTTTCTTCTGGATTGAAATGATAAATAAATCGGTCGGACTTGTTTTTCGTATTTAACATTGACTCATCTCCCGCCTTAATTCATGGATGTCATCTTTTCGAATATCTTTCGGCCGACATATCTGGCTGATAAGTTAAATATGAGGATTGCGAGTACCAGTACCGCCGCAGATCCAGATGACACTTTAGTAAGATCCGGCATGATCCCCTCAGAATTAATCTTCCAAATGTGAACGGCTAAAGTTTCGGCTGGCCTTAATGGGCTTAAGGGGCTATCGATGTTAAATGGATTCCAGTCACCAAAATTAAGAGCTGGAGCACTTTGACCGGCGGTATAAATCAAAGCAGCCGCTTCACCAAATACCCGTCCAGAACAAAGAATCACGCCACTAATAATCCCAGGAAGCGCTGCGGGAACAACAATATGCACAATTGTTTCGTACTTGGACAATCCTAGTCCCAAGCCGCCTTGACGTTGATCATCGGAAACACTGGCTAATGATTCCTCAATATTTCGAGTGAGTAGTGGCAAGTTGAAAATCGTAAGCGTCAGGGCTCCCGAGATAATCGAGAAACCATAATTGAATTGAACGACGAATAGTAAGAAACCGAACAGCCCCACTACTACAGATGGGAGCGAACTGAGAATTTCAATTGCGGTGCGAATCATTGAGGTAAACCAATTATCTTTGGCATATTCACTTAGATAAATCGAAGCGCCCAAAGCAATTGGCAGTGAAATGATCATCGCTAAGATTAACAGATAAATAGAGTTAAAGAGTTGAACCCCAATTCCCCCACCAGCGGTAAATGCTTTGGCGGGTGATGTCAAAAATTTCCAACTGACATTTGGCAAGCCGGTGATGAAGATATAGCCAATTAGGAACGCGAGGATTAACACCACAAAAGCGGCAATTAACCTCAATATCAAGATTGCAATCTGACTTTGTTTTTGAGTTTGATTCATTTCTTAAACGCTCCTCTCCGGCCGATAAAGTGAACCATCAGGTTAAACAACAGCGACATGATCAGCAATACCAACGCCAAGGACCACAACGCATCATTTTGAAGGGATCCCATGACGGTATTACCCATCCCTGCTGTTAGCACGGAAGTTAACGTTGACGCGGGTGATACCAAGTTATGTGGCATCAAAGCCGCATTTCCAATGACCATTTGAACAGCCAAAGCTTCACCGAACGCCCGGGCCATCCCAAAAACAATTGCCGTCAGGATGCCAGGGGTGGCCGCTCGAAGAACGACTTTCCAAATTGTTTGCCACTTGGTTGCTCCAAGGGCGAGTGATGCCTGCCGGTAGTACTTGGGCACGGCTTTGAGTGAATCAACTGTCATGGAGACAATTGTTGGCAGGATCATCACAAACAGGACGAAGGTTCCGGATAGGATCCCGAAGCCACTGCCGCCAAACGTATTTCTGACAAACGGCACAACGACGGATAGACCGATGAATCCATAAACAACGGAGGGAATCCCAACCAATAGTTCAGTCACTGGCTGAAGGATTTTAGCCCCACGCTTTGGTGAAATTTCAGTCATGTAAACCGCGGTCCCAATGGCAAAAGGAGTTGAAACAATTGCAGCCAAAATGGTTACGAGAAATGACCCTACAATCATTGGTAACGCCCCAACTGCTTGTTGACCACTGGGCGTTTTGGTTCCCGGATTCCAGATAACACCGGTAAAGAAGTCTTTGAAGCTGATATTATCTCTAAAAAATGTCGATAGCCCTTTGGTTGCAATGAAGATGATAATACCAAGGACAATGGCCATGATCAAAAGCAATGCCGAGAGGCTGAGCAAGTGGCCGAACCGTTCATAGCGCGCGGTTTTTGATTTTTTCATTAACTGCTTAGCTAATTTTTGATTTTGCATTGTCATTCCCCCGATCCCTTGGAAACTTTACCCTGCCAAGTTCGTTGGTACTGCATATCCTTAACAGAGATGTAGCCAAGCTTATTGAACAAGGTCGTTTGGATATGATTATTTTTAAGATACTGTAAGAATTTTTTAGTGAGTCCCGTTGGTGCTCCCCGGGTATAAATGTGCTCGTATGACCAAATCTTCCATCGATTATGCATGACGTTGGTTTCAGTTGGCCGAACGCCGTCAATGCTGACTGGTTGAACGGATTTGTTCACATAACCGAATGAAACATAGCTAATCGCACCTGGAGTTGACGAAACAATCTGGCGCACAGTCCCAGAAGAATCCTGTTCCTGAGCAACCGCGCTTTCATGACCCTTCAGACCATATTTTTCAAAAGTGACTCGGGTCCCACTTCCCTGCGAGCGATTAATGAGGGTAATCGGGATATGAGGGCCGCCCAATTGATGCCAGTTGGTAATCTTACCGGTGAAAATGGCGATAAGCTGACGTGTCGATAGGTTCTTAATATGCACATCGTCATTGACAATCGGTGTCACCCCAACGACAGCAATCTTATGGTCAACTAATCCTTTCGGGTTAATGCCTTCTTTTTCTTGCGCAAATAAATCCGAATTTCCCATCTGAACTGCCCCAGATTCGATTTGGCTGAGGCCGGTTCCAGACCCACCACCTTGGACATTAATAAAAATGCCCGCGTGTTCTGCAGAATATTCTTCACTGGCGGCCTCAACTAAGGGTTGAAGAGCAGTCGAACCAACTGCCGTGATTGATTGCTGATTGGTGGCCGTTTTACTTCTGGCTTCGTAAGCGCCAAATCCCGCAATCACCACGACAATCACAATGATCCATTTTACCAACGTTCGTCTTCGCATTCCAATACCTCCTGGTAAGATCTCCAAATATCATTGTATTAAATCAATGTAAATATTTGACCAGTCGAATGTAAAGATTGTGTAAAAGGAACATGGGGGTAACGGTTCTTTATCGAGAGAGACAAAAAGATTCAGCCTTCAGTAAGCTGAATCTCGGTAAATAGTTTGTAAAATTATTTAGTTGAGTCATCATCTTCAGTGACAATCGGAAACTCAATCGTAAAGGTCGAGCCAACCCCACGTTGACTTTTGACGTCAATCAGGCCACCGACGGCATCTACCAATTCTTTCACAATTGAAAGGCCCAGACCGGTCCCACTCACTCTCTGTTTCGTTCTGGAATCATCAGCCCGATAAAAGCGTTCAAACAACCTGGAAACATCTTTTTGGGCAATTCCAATCCCAGTATCAGCCACTTGAAGTTGCCAGAAACTATCGTTAGCCGAATAATCAATATTAATTTCCCCACCTGGCCGATTGTATTTAATCGCATTACTGACCAAATTGCGCAGGATCCTGGTTAACATGTTTGAATCAGCGGTTACCCGGACCCCATCGTCAACATTGTTTTTAATGGTGACGTGTTGCCCAGCAGCCATCGATTTGTAGGAAGTTAATTCTGAATCAATAAATGCCTGTAAATTGAGAACTTTATAATCGTAATTGTTTCCATTTTGAATATGGGAAATAGTCAGCACATCCTGAACCAGTGACGCTAGTTGTTCACTTTGCTGATCAATGATTTTTAAAAATTCAACCAGACTCTTTTTGTCATTCATTGCCCCATCGAGTAACGTCTTGGTAAATCCAGAAATTGCGGTAATCGGGGTCTTCAGTTCATGACTGGCATTTCGGAGAAAATCAATTTGCATCTGTTTAACGTTGATGAGGTCGGAAATGTCGTAAATAATGACTAAGACATGGAAGTCATTTTCCAGTTGGTTATACAAAACGCTGGTATCCCAAGTCACGGACGTGTCACTCACGTTCCGAACTTCAGTTTGACGAGACTTGTGGCTATCAAAGACGTCGTCAATCAAGGACAATAACTCGTAATTACGGATGTCCTGCGTGTATGGATGCACTTGAGTGAGCACATTTTTCCCAAGCATGGTCGCCATCTTATGATTCGAAAAAATCACGTCGTGGGTGGAATCGATCACCATGATCCCCACTGGCAGACTGGATAGGATGGTAATTAACTCAGTGTTACTGTTCTCGATACTTTTACTCTCATCCTGCTGGCGGGATTGAAGTTCATTTAATTGATCGGCCAAGCCTTTATAGGGATTGCTCGGTTCAACAAATAGTGGCGCAGCAGGTTGATGATTGACAATACTGGTTGTCATGGATTCAAGTTGCTGCAAGATTTTAACGTGCTGATGGTACCGAGTGGCAACCGATATCAAAATTCCGACTATCACAGCCATCACAATCAGGCTGAACACCACTAGATCACGATCATTCTTCGAAACAGCATAAAAGAGCATGACCAAAACGGCAATGCTCAAAATTAAAATCGTTAAAAGTTGGCGAAAAATCTTATTCAGCGTCATCATCCCCAGTTGAGAACTCATATCCAAAGCCGCGAACGGTCTTTAAATATTTAGGTGACTTGGGATCAGGCTCAATCTTTTCGCGCAAATGAGCAATTTGAATGTCCACCATCCGGCTCTGACCACTATAATCAAAGCCCCAGACACCTTGAAGCAATTGATCACGACTCAAAACTTGATTCTCATGACCAACCAAATATTGCATCAATTCAAATTCCTTGGGGGTTAATTTAAGATTCTTATCATTCACACTCACCCGATACTTTTTATGATCAATTGTAAATGGACCTGTGGTTTCAACATCCCCACTTGGTTTTCCGGCTGGTTGATTATCAGCAGGAGCAGCTTTCTCGTATCGACGGAGCACTGCATTAATTCGGGCAATGACCTCCCGTGGACTAAATGGTTTGGGGATGTAATCGTCGGCTCCCATTTCAAGGCCAAACACCTTGTCAAATTCGGTATCCTTGGCTGTTAATAAGATAACAGGCGTATCATTTCGATCCATTCGTAACTGCTTAAGCACTTGTTCGCCACTCATTTCCGGCAGCATCAAGTCAAGCAAAACAATGTCAAAAGTCCCATGTTCTGCCATCGAAAGGGCATCAACACCATTTGTAGCGCTCTCAACCTCAAAATTTGCCTGCTTCAAATTATATTCAAGCAAGGTTACGATTGCTGGCTCATCATCAACCACCAAAACTTTTTTCACGATAGTCCTCCTACTTTATGACCTGGGAATATGTTTTGACCCCAATTTCATGGGGTGAATTCTTGAAGATTGCTGATTCTGTAATTTTAAGCTGATCATTGCGGTCCCGGACTTTGAATCGGCAGTACGTCGAATTCGTGGACAAGGCCCGATAAAACTCATCCTCATTATTCACTGTGATATTATTAACCGATAAGATCACATCACCAAGCTTAAGATCCATTTTTGCAGCTGGAGTTCCTGGCTGGATGCCAATGACCCGAATACCATCCATCACTTCACTGTATTCAAAATTAACTTGATGATCCTGATGCTTTGCAATCCCAATTATAAGATAATAGCCTAGCAGCAAAATTGCAACAGCGGGTGCGATGACCACTTGGTAAAAAATCCCAGCAATGGTCAGAAGAATCCCCAACAAACTTAAAACGAGTATTCGCTTGCTTAACTTAACGAAGAATTCACGTGGGACACTCTTTCTAACGGTTAACTTTAACCCAATCAACATCGGTAAAATCAAAAATGCATATGAATGACCGTTGATTTGGAAGAATGGTAAGAATGAAAATCGACTGGTAAACCAATCTCCAGGGACTAGCAATAGGAAAGGAAAGATGGTTAATTCGTTGAATTTGTATATGGCAACTTTAGTATTCCGCTTATTCCGAGAGATGGTCGGCGAATCAAATTTACCAGCGTTCATCCCTATAAAGGCACTTGTCAATAACAAAGCCACAACCGTTAAAATCAGAAAATTAATGGAGTTTACAGGCCGCGTACTGAATCCAAAACGACTCATCATGTTTTCAAGGGGCTGCAGCTGAGAAATCATTGGGACATACGTCACGAGTAACCCAACTAAGGATACGATCGTGATTGAAAGGATCTGTCCAGGAATGAATAACAGACAAACCAGACTGATCAGTTCATACATCATGACCCAAGTGATCGAAACACTTAAAAAACCGCCAAACACAATCGATGCGAGAATTCCAAACAGAAGACCACTCCGAACAAAATGTCGCCCTTCATAGAAGTCTTCATAAATAGCAGAGCTAAACAGACTTCGTTCCTGCTTAACCCGCCTGTTATGTATCAAATAGGCACGGATCACCCCAATCCACAGTGCCGGTTGTAAAATGTAAAATGCAGTTGCAATTATTATTTTCATTATGTTTAGGCCCTCATCAATGTTATACAGCTAGTATATCATTGATCTATCCTTGAATAAAAGCCGTAATCAAAATAGACGGCTAGGAACCGACAAACAGTTAGATGATATTTGGAAAGAGGCGCTAACAGTAGTCGGCGAATTATTTATCGATACAAGTGAGGTTAGTCGTTTTGATATTGTGAGGGCTTGCTATCAACGGCTAATTCTAGCTATTAAGCAAAAACGGCACTACATTTCAAAATCAGAATGCACTGCCGTTCTTGCTTAAATTCTGGACTTAAATCGTCTTTCGACCTAATCTCCATCTATTCAATTTGATTAATCTGGATTTTTCTGGCTCAACTGCCACTGCAAATAGGCATTGATGAATGGATCCAGATCGCCGTCCATCACACCGTTGACGTTAGCCGTTTCATAATTTGTTCGATGATCTTTGACCATGGAATAAGGATGGAATACGTAGGAGCGAATTTGGGAGCCCCAACCGATGTCCTTTTGTTCACCTTCGATTTTGGCTTTTTCTTCCTGTTTCTTCTCTTGCTCTCGTTCATACAACTTGGATTTCAACATATTCATGGCCGTTTGCCGATTCTGCAGTTGAGACCGTTGAGCTTGGCTGGCTACCACAATTCCGGTTGGAAGATGGGTGATTCGGACCGCAGACGATGTCTTATTAATATGTTGCCCACCAGCACCACTAGAGCGATAAACATCAACTCTTAAATCATCGGGATTAATTTTGATATTGACATCATCATTCAGTTCGGGCATCACATCAACGGAAGCAAATGACGTGTGTCGCCGGCCGGCTGAATCAAATGGTGAAATTCGAACCAGCCGATGGACACCCTTTTCGGAACGCAAGTAACCATAGGCATCGGCCCCACTTATCAAAAGAGACACGCTATTGATCCCAGCAACATCCCCCACTTGGTAATCGAGGGTTTCAACGTTGAATCCATGTCCCTCTGCCCAGCGGGTGTACATCCGAAGCAACATCGATCCCCAATCTTGGGATTCAGTTCCACCAGCCCCAGGGTGAATTTCTAATATAGCATTATTATGGTCATATTGGCCATTCAGCAGCAATCCTAACTGATAACGTTGAAGTTTAGTTTGTAAGTCGCTTGCTTCAGTTTGAAACTCATCCTGCATCCCTGAATCAGGATCTTCAGAAATCAATTCCAAGGTGACCTTTAAATCATCAAGTTTATCGGACAACGCTTTGTAGCTGTCCCGTTTGGTTTTCATCTGATTGGTCTCATCGATGAGCTTTTGGGCACTTTCCTGATCATCCCAAAATCCAGGTTCGGCCATCTTGGCTTCGTTGATGGCAATGCTTTCACTCAAAGCATCAAAGTCAAAGAGACCCCCTAAAGCCGTCGATGGCTTTTTGCATGTCAGCGATTTGTTTTTTTGCGTCACTTAATTCAAATGTCATATTCAGTCTTCTTTCTTATAATCATTATAACTGCCTAATTCAAATAAAGAACCCAAACAAAGGTGTTCGGATTCTTCAATGATTTATTAACGTTGCATATTTTGACGAATTTCAGCTTTCATGAAGAGACGAGTTGCATCATAATCAATATCAGCAATCATTTCCTCAAACATCTTGTAACCTTCTCGTTGGTATTCAACTAGTGGGTTTTGTTGACCATAACCACGGAGGCCAATTGATTGACGCAATTGATCCATGATATCGATATGATCAGTCCAATGAGAATCAACAACCCGCAAAATAACAACCTTTTCAAATTCAAGCATTTGAGAAGCATCGTACAGTTGCTCTTGTTTTTCGTTGTAAACTTTATTCGCAATATCCATCAAGAACTTCTTGATTTCATCAGCGGATTTGTTTTGGAAATCTTCAAGAGAAACCTTGTCAGGGCTAACCATTGCGCTAATGGCAAAGTCTAAGATCGTTTGGAGATCCCAATCAGATTGGTCGCCTTGTGTATGCAAATCGACAATTCGGTTGACAGTCCGTTCGATCATTGGCATGATCACCCATTTGAGTGATTTGTTTTCTTCGATGACTTGTTGACGTTCACCGTAAATCACTTCACGTTGTTGTCTCATAACATCATCGTACTGGAGAACGTTCTTACGAGAATCATAGTTATTACCTTCAACTCGCTTCTGAGCTGATTCAACTTGATTAGTAATCATCCGAGAACGAATAACCGCATCTTCTCCTTGAACGTTCATGTGTTCCAAGAAGTTCTTGATCTTTTCAGAACCGAAACGGCGCATCAAGTCATCTTCGAGTGACAGGTAAAATTGTGACAAACCTGGATCACCTTGACGACCAGAACGGCCACGAAGCTGGTTATCGATTCGTCGAGACTCATGTCGTTCAGTCCCAATAACGGCTAACCCGCCTAACTCAACCACTCCGGGTCCTAATTTAATATCAGTTCCCCGGCCGGCCATGTTGGTCGCAATCGTAACAGCACCCTTTTGACCAGCGTTGGTGACAATTTCAGCTTCCTTTGCGTGGTTCTTAGCGTTCAAAACAACGTGCGGAATTTTTTCTTCATCCAACCGGTGTGACAGATACTCGGAAGTTTCAACCGCAACGGTACCAACCAACATTGGTTGACCCTTCTTGTGAAGTTCCTTAATCTTATTGATAACAGCATCGAATTTGGCTTCCAAACTTGGGTAAAGAATATCTGGATGGTCGACCCGGATCACTGGCTTGTTGGTTGGAACCGAAATAACCTCCATGTTATAAATCTCACGGAATTCTTCAGCTTCAGTCTTAGCCGTACCAGTCATTCCGGCAAGCTTCTTATACATCCGGAACATGTTCTGATAGGTGATTGTTGCCATGGTCTTACTTTCCTCTTGGATTGTAACCCCTTCTTTGGCTTCAATCGCCTGATGCAGGCCATCTGAGAATCGACGACCCTGCATAATCCGACCGGTAAATGAATCAACGATCATAACTTCATCATCTTGAACCACGTAATCCTTATCACGTAGCATGATAAAGTTAGCTCGCAAAGCCTGATCCAAATGGTGGGTCAAAGCAGTATTATCAGTATCATAAAGGTTCTTCAAATTGAAGTACTTTTCAGCCTTTTCAATTCCTTGGTCAGTCAGTGAAACTGTCTTAGTTTCAAGGTCAACCTTGAAGTCATCACCTTCATGTAAAGTCTTGGCAAAGCGATCAGTTCGTTGATATAATTCTGAAGTTCCAGTTGCTTGTCCTGAAATGATCAGAGGGGTTCTGGCTTCATCAATCAAGATGGAGTCAACTTCATCGACAATCGCAAAGTTAAGTGGTCGTTGAACCATTTCTTCCTTGTAAGCAACCATGTTATCCCGCAAATAATCGAAACCAATTTCAGCATTGGTTGAATAAGTAATATCGGCTGCATAGGCTTTCCGCTTTTCATCGGGGCCCATTTCTGTCAAGTTAACGCCAACAGAAAGTCCCAACCAATTGTACAACTCACCCATTTCAGTGGCATCCCGTTGTGATAGGTACTCGTTAACCGTAACAACGTGAACCCCTTCGCCTGCAAGGGCATTTAAATAAACTGGCATGGTGGCTGTCAAAGTTTTACCTTCACCAGTCTTCATTTCGGCAATATTACCTTCATGTAAAACGATCCCACCCATGATCTGGACGTGGAATGGATAAAGCCCTAAGACCCGCTTAGCACCCTCTCGAGCAACCGCAAAGGCTTCAGGAAGCAAATCATCGAGTGATTCGCCCTTTTTGTAACGCTCTTTGAATTCTGGCGTTTTAGCTTGTAATTCTTCATCACTGAGTTGACGATACTCTTCAGCGTAAGCACCCACCTTATCAGCAATCTTGCTGAGGCGCTTTTGCTCACGCTTATCACTTTCAACCCATTTCTTTAAAACGTTAGTTGCCATTAGTAAATTCCCTTCTAAAAACAAAGCATTATGATTAAACTTATTAGTAAAATGTGGACTACATACTTTTTAATTGTACCATTTCATTCTGTCAATGAAAACAATAAATCAAATCAAATGGCATTAATCCATGATAGTACATTTTGGCTGGGGTTAAAAGGAATAAATCTATTGATTTTAAAAAAGATCTTTAACTGAAAATCCGGAGCTTAGATATTGAGCCGAGGTACCTTTGAAAGACGCTCCGAAAAGCTGCCGCTCAACTATATAAGGACTCCCACCCGATAATCCAAAACCAGGATTATCGGGTGGGAGTCCTTATATAGACGCGGCAAAGCGCTTTTCTCCGCGCTCTGCTCTTTTTATTCTTCTCCCGTCTCAATCAAGCCGTAGCGGCCATCATTACGACGATAGACAATGTTAATACCCGATGTTTCTGCATCTTCATAGATGAAGAAATCATGGCCTAACATATCCATTTGGAGAATTGCCTCTTCATTGTCCATTGGCTTTAAAGCTAATTGCTTTGTACGAACAACTTGGAACTTCGATTCGTTATCTGAATCTGCGTCAGTTTGTTCTTGGGTAGGTGCAAACTCAAGGTTCTTGAAGCCCTTTTCACGGGACTTGCGGTTAACCTTGGTCTTGTACTTACGAATTTGACGCTCGAGCTTGTCCGTTACCAAATCAATGCTTGCGTACAAGTCATTAGACATTTCTTCGGCTCTCAAGGTTAAGTATGGCAAAGGAATAGTTACCTCAACTTTAGCTTGTTTATCTGAATAGACCTTCAAATTCACATGAGCTGTATTTTTCAAATCCTTTTCGAAGTATTTCTCCAGCTTACTGATTCGTTTCTCAACATAATCCCGAATCGCTTGAGTTACCTCAATATTTTCACCACGAATGTTAAACACTAGCATAACAATCTCTCCCTTCACCATTAAAGGCTTAATGGTCCAGTTATGAAATCACTTTCATTACTGGCTACACTTTAAGTATAATTGAAAGTTCGCGTTTTAACAATCATTGACTCTGGATTTCTTCACCTTGCGAGAGTTATTCCAATGACTGATGCCGCTCCTGCTTGATATAGCAGACTTGCTGCATGACGGATTGTTGTCCCCGTTGTGTATACATCATCAATAATTGTGACATTTTTTCCGCTAATTCGCTCGATTTGGGGTTCGACAAGTTCGAATGGCTGAATTAAACGTAATCGATCAGCCCGATCTTTTTCAGACTGTCGTTTATCTTTAACAGTTTGAGAGGTTTTCAATGCTTCAACCAATGAGCAACCTTTAAGTAATCCAGTCACTTGATTAAAGCCTCTAGTAGCCATTGTACCGGCATTGACAGGAATAGGAACCAATAATCGTTTTTGCCGTGTCACTGCTTTTTTGACCTCTTTTGCAAAAATAAAGCGCAGTTGGTAATCCCCTAAAAATTTATAGCGTTTCATATAGTCCTTCATTGCCGAATTGTATTCATATAGGGCCCTATTTTGAAAGTCAAAACTAATTTGTTGCTGCCATCGTTCACAGTCATAACACGGATTGCTCATCTCCGCTTTCAAACGTCTACCACACTGATCACAAGTTGCAACTGAATCTAATCTAAAAAATTTAGCGGCACATTCTTCACAAAGCTGGCGGGCTTGGGTTGGTGCCAATGACATAATCTCATCGAATGACGTTGTATTCCGCAATGATGACTGGCACAATAAACAATTGGTCATATTTCAGCCGCCTTTCGGTTCATTTTTCTGATTTGTCGTTGGCATGAACGGATATTTGCGGCCCGGGTTTCGGCGTAAAATAGGACCCTGCCAGTTGGGCGGTCACTGCTACGCCCCACTCTACCCGCAATTTGGATCAGCGCTGCCGCTGAAAAGATATCATCATCGGCTTTCAGCACCAAAACGTCAATCCCAGGAAAAGTGACGCCGCGTTCTAAAATCGTCGTTGTAATGATAAAATCCAGCTCATGATGACGCATTGCGCCTACTTTCTCGAGTCGTTCTGGATCGGCGGCGAAAACCGTGTCATACTTGGCAATAATGCCAGCATCTTTGATAGCAGTTGCCACGGTCGCCAAATCTTTGATGTGGGGAACAAAAAGTAAAAACCGCTGCTGTTGGCTCATTAGTTGTCGAATCATTTTTAAGATCCGTTTGTCTAATCGATTATTATCAATTCCCTGAGATAATCCTTTGATCTTGATAACCGTTGGCTCTGGCAATAAATGACCATGATAGCGAATGGGTAAATAACTAATGGAAAGGTGCCCTTTTCTCACCTGAGTTAGCAAATGTTTATCCGGGGTAGCCGTTAAATAAAGCATCGCACCAGCTGTCTTGATCGCATTATTAACCCCAAAGTGAAGCATCGGGTTACCAGAAAATGGGAAGACGTCCACTTCATCAATAATGAGGACATCAAAGGCGTGGTAAAATCGAAGCAGTTGATGGGTGGTACAAATTGTAATTTGACTATATTTGTACGGCTGGTCGCTTTTACCATGAAGCAGTACAATCGACGTTTTGGCAAAGGCCGCCTGAATTCGCGGAAACAATTCAATACAAACATCGACTCGCGGAGAGGCAATACAAATCCGTTTTCCATAACGAACTGCCCACTCAATCCCTTTAAACAACATCTCTGTTTTCCCTGCTCCGGTCACTGCCCACAAAAGGTGATGCTGACGCTTTTTAAAAATACGCACGACTTGTTCCGCACATTCTGCCTGCAAAGGCGTTAATTGGCCTTCCCAAGACAATGCATTGGAAACTTTGTTAAATTGATTCGGCTCATCAATAAACGCCAAATCATGCAACGTATCCATTCGCTTCATTTGGATGCAGACATAGCAATAATATTGACCGTTTGGCAGGTTAGCCTGACTTCGTTTGAGTCGGGAACCACACCTTGAGCACATCAAGCTAGGCTTTAATTGAATTGCAGGCCGTCGTTTGACTTCCGGTAATTCCAAGATTGCTGCCGGCAGTTCAGCAGAACTTATTTGGCGTCCGTACAAGTCTGATATATGATTGATCATAGAACTTCACCTCACTATATTAAATACGAATTATTCAGGAGGATTTTTTTGACAGCAACTTATTTAACAATTAAAACATCGGGATCTCATGAAATTGATATCAAAAAGTCTCGATTCATCTGCTCGATGGAACGGATTACGTCCGAAGACCAAGCCAAACACTTTATTCAAACGATCACCAAAGCAAACGAAAAAGCCAACCACAATTGCTTCGCCTACATGCTGGGTGATACCGATCAAACTCAGCGGGAAAGTGATAATGGCGAACCTTCCGGAACCGCTGGAGTGCCAATTTTAGAAGTGCTCAAAAAAAACGAGCTTCACAATGTGATTGCTGTGGTTACTCGCTATTTTGGTGGCATTAAATTGGGTGCCGGCGGTATAATTCGGGCATATAGTAACGCGACGTCAACCACAATTGATCAATTGGGCATCGTTAATTTAGTGACGAAAAAAGAACTATTCTTGACGATCGATTATAATCAATTTGATAAATTAAAGTATTTCCTTTCCACGCATGACGTTCCTATTGAAGACGTGGGCTACACAGATAAAATCAAGGTCACTATTGCGGTTGAAGAAGTAAACATACCACCCTTTATTCAAAAATTAAAAGACCTGTTAAGTGATCAATTTGATTATTCCAGCGGTCAAAATAAAATCTTTGAAGTACCATTCTCACGAGAAGAACGGCAACAAGAAGAAAATGAATCATGAATTGACAATAATCTGAGGCCTTAGCCGATTTGAGTCAAAGCGTAGGAATAAGGGCCGGGACAAAACTTACCGTTTTGCTCCGACCCTTTTGTGTTCTAAATATCATTTAATTGATTAGTGAACCCGTGGCGTTTTGCCGAATATGTAATGATCTTAACGATTATCCTTACTCGTCGTGTCCTTCACTAATTTCTTGATTCCATTCAATAACGGCTGACGGTCTTCACCCACCAAACCAATCGTTTCGACGAAAAGCTCCAGTCCAATCAACACGGCAATCGTCAAAAGAATTGATCCCCATAGTGGTGAGATTGGATAAAGTAATGAGATGAACGAAAAAATCAACGCAATCCCATAAATAACCAGAACCGTTTGTCGGTGCGTTAACCCGATTTGCATCAATCGATGGTGCAAGTGGCGTTTATCAGCGTGAGAAATGGGTTCCTTATTAAGCAGTCGTCTAAAGATCGCAAATACAGTATCGGTAATGGGGACTCCTAAAATCATTACAGGGATTAATAACGTGATAAAGGTGGCATTTTTCAACCCAAATAATGAGAAGACGGACATCATAAAACCAATAAATAAAGCCCCGGTATCACCAAGATAGATTCGAGCCGGGAAAAAGTTGTATGGCAAGAAGCCAACGCACGAAGCCACCAACGCAAAAATCATGATCGACACGAAAATGTTACCAACGTTCAAGAAGAACATCCCGGTAATTCCCATCGTTGTCAATGCAATGATTGCAACCCCAGTAGCCAAACCATCCAAGCCATCAATCAAATTGACAGCATTGGTAATTGCCAAAATCCAGATCCAAGTGATTGGCAAGCTCATCCAACCTAAATGAATCGTAAAGAATGGCAAAGTAATCGTTGTCATTTTGACTCCCGCAGCAAAATAAACCCACAGTGCCGCAAGCGAAATGCCCAAGACTTTTTGACGTGGCTTTAATTCAAAGATATCATCGATAATTCCGGTTAAAATAATAATCGTTTCGCCGCCATAAACTCCCCACAAGATTTTAGTTGGAAACTGATTTCTTAACAGAAACATCGTGCAAAATGTGTACGAAATAAAAATGGCCAACCCACCAATTGTTGGCATTGGAATTTTATTGACTCGGCGTTTGTTTGGTCGATCCTCAGCACCAACAGCAAACGCCAATTTGCGAATAAATGGGGTTAATATCGCAGAAAGAATCATGGTAGCGAACAATGACACAATGATTTCGAATTTCAAATTTGTAACCTCACTTAATTCCTAACATGGATTATTAAATCAATTATACAAACGCCAATTGATAAAAACAAGCCATCATTGCCTGTTCAGCCAATCACATTATAAAATCTGTTCATATTGAACATTGTTTCCGTTCACAAGTTAAACTACATTTAAATTGTAGATGTTAACGCTTTCACGAGCTTAAATTCACAAGTAAAGGAGACATTTCTATGAAAAGCAGAATCAGAAACACACAACCATCTCTTGGGCCTCAAAAAGACGCACCCCTTTTAGTTCAAATGGGCATTTTTGCGGCAATTTTGTTTGTTTCAAGCTTAATATCGCCACTTTTTCCACCTGAATTTCCCGTTCCGACACCAGTGATTGGTTTAATTATTTTATACACGTTACTCACGCTGCATATCATCAAATTGGAATGGGTAGAAAAATTTGCGACTTCAATGATTGGCTTTATCTCTTTTTTATTTGTCCCATCGGGTATTCAGCTAGCCGCATCATTAGATATCATGAAAGAACAGGGGCTGCAGTTAATCCTGGTAATTATCCTCTCAACCATCCTCCTATTAGTCGTCGTTGCTTACACCGCCTCTTTCTTCATTTGGCTCAAGCAAGTGATTTTTCATACCGACGTTTCCGTGGAAGAAATTTGATGGGTGGTGAGCAGGATGACGGCAGTTCAACTTAACATCATGGATTTTTTTGGAACTCCAGTTTTTGGCATTAGCTTATCCATTTTTGTGTATCTAATTGGCATGTGGTTATTCAAGATTACTAATGGTTTTTTCTTATTCCAGCCGTTATTTGTTGGGATGGTTCTCGGCATCTTCAGTCTGTGGCTGATGGCCAAAGTATTTTCAGTTGACGTCGCCTGGTTATACAGACATGCCTATAAACCAGGCGGCGACATCCTGTTTTGGTTTTTAACGCCGGCAACGATCGCGTTTGCGGTACCCTTATACAAACGAAATGATATTATTAAACGATTTTGGTTAGAAATTGGCCTTTCACTCACAATTGGCCTGGTCATTGCCCTCTTTGGCATTTATTGGGTCTGTAAGCTCTTCGGTTTAAACGATGCTGGAATTGCGTCACTCCTTCCCCAAGCGGCTACTACGGCTATTGCAATGCCGATTGCCGAAGCGATTGGCGGCAACTCCGCAATCACCGCGATGGCCTGCATCGTCAACGCAGTGATTATTTACGCTTTGGCTAACTTTCTCCTGAAAGCATTTCGACTGACCGAACCAATTAGTCAAGGCCTCAGCCTAGGTTCAGCCGGTCATGCCGTGGGTTCCGCCAAAGCGCTACAACTCGGATCCGTGACCGGATCAATGGCTTCAGTGGCGTTTGTGTTAATCTCAATTGTGGTGGATCTGATTGTTCCAGTGTTTACCAACTTGATGGGGATCACCCCATAATGAATTAAAAGGTTAACGAAAAAATGAGCACTTCTTCAATCACGGAGAGGCGCTCATTTTTAATTGGTACTAACTATTTTTATCGTGTCATGGTCAAAAGATGTTTCACCAAACAACCAGCTACCCACAAGACGATTCGCCACAGTCCCAAAATAAGGTTATGAGACAAATCGGCAATTTGTGTTTCGGCTGCCAACTGTTTGATTCCACCCTCTGACACTACTCACGCAAATGATAGTTATAGGTCGAAATAATAATATTTTGCCGTGAATTCAAAATGGTTCGCAGGCGCAGACTGGTTTGGTTATGCAAAATGTTTTCCCAGCGGTGACGGGGCACAAATTGTGGGACCAAAACAGTTGTCGAATAATTTCGATCTGCCGCCCGTTTAGCAATCACATCGCAAAATCGTAATGTTGGTTGGGCGATCGAACGGTAGGATGAATGGATATCAACGAACCGGACATCTGGGAATTCTTTCTTAAATTCCTCGGACGTCTTATGTTCCTTCTCAGGATTAGAATCAAAGGAAACATGCATAGCAATCACGTAGTCCCCGATTGACTGGGCATAGCTAATTGCATTGGCAGTTACTCGGGTAACGCCACCAACCAATACAACCACTGTTGAACCATCAAAGTGATGGGTTGCGGTAATTTCGGTATTATCCTCAATCACGCGCAACTGTTCGGCCACTCGTTTGTAATGCCGATTAATCTTGTAAAAAATGTGAATCAAAATCGGCATCACGATCAGATACGGCCAGACGTTTGGAAACCTTAATAAGAATAAACACGTTACTAAGGCTAATGAAATGAAGGCCCCAACAAAGTTAATGACCGACTTAAGTTGCCAATTTTTCCCGCGATTATGATACCAGTGAATAATCATTCCGGATTGAGATAACGTGAACGGAATGAACACACCGACAGCATACAGTGGAATCAATGAGTTGGTTCGGCCACCAAAGATTTGAATTAACACAATGGCACCAACGGCCAACGAAATGATCCCGTTGGAATAACCGAGCCGGTCCCCCTTATCCAGATATGCGTGGGGTAAAAACTTATCTTTAGCTAAATTATAAGCAAGAATTGGGAATGCTGAAAAACCAGTATTTGCGGCAACAGCCAAAATCATCGCAGTTGATAACTGTAGCAGGTAGTAGACAATGCCATGGCCGAAGACGTTAACGCCGATCTGGGAAAGCACCGTTTCATGGCTATTAGGAATAACGCCCATGTAGTAACTCATATAGGTAATACCGCCAAAGAAGCACGCCAAGATGGTTGCCATGATGGCTAATGTTGCGGAAGCATTTTTACTCTTTGGTGACTTGAAATTCGGAACAGCATTACTAATGGCTTCAACACCAGTCAAGGAAGATGAACCAGATGAGAAAGCTCTGAAAAACAGAATCAGGGTCATACCTTCAACCGGTGCGCCAATATGAGCAGCGGCATGATACTGGATGTTTCCAGTGGCAATATTGTAACCACCATAAATAACCATCCCGATAATCATCACAATGAAAAGATAAACGGGCAAAGTCAGAAATGAAGCTGATTCACGAATCCCTCTCAAATTAAGCAGCATAATTGCAACCACAATCAAGCAAGAAATCAATACTTGATGAGAATAAAGAGACGGGATTGCTGAAGTAATCGCTTCAGTCGCAGATGTTGTGGATACGGCCACAGTCAGCATGTAATCAACCAACAGTGAACCACCGGCAATGAGCCCTGCTCGTTCACCCCAGTTTGTGCTGGCAACAACGTACGCCCCACCACCAGACGGATATGCGTGAATAATCTGTTGGTAAGAAAGCGTAATGGCAGCTAAGAGTACCAAAACAAGTGCAGCAACCCAGATTTGATACATCAGGGCTGCAGCTGATAAAGTGATCAGAATTGTTGTGATCTGTTCGGTACCATAAGCCACTGACGAAAGGGCATCGGAAGATAATAATGCCAGTGCCTTAAACTTTGTCAGGGATTGACCACCCTCATCAGTGGTTTTTAGCGGTTTCCCAATTAAAAACCGTTTTAAATATCGCCACATAAATAGTTACTCCTTTTAATATAAATCTACCACTCGTAGTGAACCATAAAATAATAGTCCTTCTTGGTAGCAAAAACAAGTCTTGTTATGCAGTAGTAAGATAACACGTAAATACACCATACAACACAAAAATGACTGCGACAACCTCGTTAGTTAATGTTTTTCGAAACAACCGTTATATTAGGTTAACCGGGTATATTTTATAACCCTTGAAATGGTTAGCTTTCCAGTCACTTAACGACTAATCGTTAGCCATACAAAAAGCCGGCCGACAAACTGAATTCATTCGTCGTCCGACTCCGTTAAGTTATTTTTAATACTTAATCTGTCTGAATGCCTAAATTACATTCCCATTCCTGGAGTTGGCATTGGAGCAGCTGGTGCATCCTTCTTTGGTTCGTCAGCAACAACAGCTTCAGTCGTCAACAACAAGGCTGAAACAGATGCAGCGTTTTGAAGGGCTGAACGGGTAACTTTGGTAGGATCAACGATACCGTCTTTGATCATATCTTCAAATTTACCATTGGCAGCGTTGTAACCAATTCCGGATTTCTCATCTTTGAGTTGTTCAACGATTACTGAACCTTCAACACCGGCATTTTCAGCAATTTGACGAACAGGTTCTTCAAGTGCCCGGCGAACAATGTTAATACCAGTTTGCTCGTCACCATCGGCTGATTCGTCCAATTTTTCGATGTCTGGAATGACATTGATCAAAGCAGTTCCACCACCAGGGACGAAGCCTTCTTCAACAGCGGCACGAGTTGCATTCAAAGCATCTTCAATTCGGTACTTCTTTTCTTTCAATTCAGTTTCGGTAGCGGCACCAACCCGAACAACGGCAACCCCACCTGACAACTTAGCCAAACGTTCCTTTAACTTGTCACGGTCAAAGTCAGAAGTAGTCTTTTCAATCTGAGTCTTAATTTCTGAAACTCGTTGACTGATTGCATCCTTGGCACCTGAACCGTCAACGATCGTGGTTGAATCCTTCGTAACGTTAATCTTGTTTGCTTGGCCTAATTGTTCAAGCGTTGCATCCTTCAAGTTCAAGCCAAGATCGTCAGTGATAACCGTTGCACCAGTCAAAATGGCGATATCTTGGAGTTGTTCCTTACGACGATCACCAAATCCTGGGGCCTTAACGGCAACAACATTGAAGGTTCCCCGCATCTTGTTCAATACAAGTGTTGGTAATGCTTCACCACCAATATCATCGGCAATAATCAAAAGTGAACGACCTTGTTCAACAATCTTTTGCAACAATGGCAAAATATCTTGAATATTGGTAATCTTCTTGTCAGTAACCAAAATGTATGGATTGTCGAGATCGGCTTCCATCTTGTCGTTATCGGTTACCATGTATTGTGACATGTAGCCACGATCAAATTGCATTCCTTCAACAACATCCAAGCTGGTTTCAACACCACGCGATTCTTCAATGGTAATAACACCATCATGACCAACTTTTTCCATTGCGTCGGCAATCAAACTACCAACTTCGGTGTTAGCTGATGAAATTGAAGCAATCTGAGCAATATCATCTTTTGTCTTTACGTCATGTGACATCTTGTGAAGGCCATCAACGGCAGCCTTGGTTGCTTTTTCGATTCCACGGCGAATACCAACAGGGTTAGCTCCGGCAGTGACGTTCTTCATACCTTCATTCACAATTGCTTGTGTCAAAACAGTTGCAGTAGTGGTACCATCACCGGCAACATCATTGGTCTTTGAAGCAACTTCAGAAACTAATTTGGCACCCATGTTTTCAAAATGATCTGGTAATTCGATTGCCTTGGCAATTGTAACACCATCATTTGTGATCGTTGGATTGCCTGCTGATTGTTCCAAAACAACGTTGCGGCCTTTTGGTCCTAATGTTGCTTTAACTGTGTCTGCTAATTTATCAACACCCTTGAGCATTGCGCCACGGGCATCTTCAGAAAACTTAACTTGTTTAGCCATTACAAATTTCACCTCAAAAATGTATTTTTGATTTATTATATAAATTAATGATGCTGATTATTTCGCAAAAAGTTTATTCAACAATTGCGACAATATCTTTTTCATGTAAAACTAGATAGGATTTATCGTTGTCCTCGATCTCAGTACCTGCGTACTTATCGAACATTACCTTGTCGCCCTTTTTGACAACTGGCGCAACCTTTTGACCATTGTCCAAAACTCGGCCATCACCTACGGTAACAACTGTACCGGCTTGTGGCTTCTTCTTAGCATTATCTGCTAATACGATACCGCCTACCGACTTTTCTTCTTCTTTTTCTGTTTCGATAATTACACGATCGCCTAATGGTTTTAACACGTTAGTCCCTCCATTTACAACTATTTTTAGCATCATTAGCACTTGAATGACAGAAGTGCTAATCACTGTTTATAATATATTATTTTTTTGATCTAATTGCAAGGATTTCTTAGAAAATGTTCAGGATATCATGCCTGGATTGGGATTATACCAAGGTTTGTGGTGGGGATTTAAATCATCGCCTAATTGAACAAAGTGGAACAATTGTGGCTCTATGTTTGAATCATCCCCTACTTTAAATAAGCCAATGCCCATATTTAGACACACCTCGCACTCTTACATATCAAATAAAGCGCCTCGCCATGAACAAGAAACGTTCATCGCGAAGCGCTTTATTTAAATTCGACCTGAACTTTAACTTCAACTCTTCCACACATTAACGGTGTTTTCAATTGAGCTAAAGTCGCAGGCAACTACTTTCCAAAGTTATCGATAAAGTAAATCAACGTCTGGAGTTCATTAGTCAAATCGACATTTTGAACCAGTACATTATCAGGTACTGAGATTCGGATTGGGGTGAAATTCAAGATCCCCTTCACGCCCCCAGCTACCGCATCCGCTGCAACTTCTTGGGCTGCTGATGATGGCACTGTCAGGATCACAACCTGAATTTGTTGTTCATGTAGCTGATTGGCAAGTTCTGAGATTGGATAGACTGGCACGCCATCCTCAATGGTATTAATGATCGTTTCATTCGTATCAAATGCCGCAGAAATCCGTACGTTGCTATCTTTGTGGAAATTAAAGTTTAACAGCGCGTGACCCAAGTTACCAACACCAATCAAAGCAACGTTGGTCAGATGTTCCTGGTTCAAAATCTGCTTAAAGAAGTTCAGTAGGCTATCAACATCATAACCATAACCCCGTTTGCCCAACGCACCAAAATATGAAAAGTCTCGGCGAATGGTGGCAGAATCTACCTGAACCGCTTCTGCCAACTCGGTAGAAGAGATCCGTTGTTTTCCGGTATCGTGTAAAATATTTAAATATCGATAATAAATCGGCAATCGTTTTGCGGTCGCCTTTGGAATGTTTTCGGCTGTCAAAATTTCCTCCTGTAAAACCTATTTTAAAAATTCAAAACTTTGTGAACCCATCTTTATTTATTATTCTATCATAGAATGCCACCTTGTGAAATGTATTTCAAGTAATACTTACAAACTATTATTGTAAAATCAGATAATATGATAAAATTATATACTGTTAACTACAGAAAGGTGGCCGCTGAATTGATAATTTTACAAGCCCAGGATTTAACCAAACGATTTAACGGGGAAGAAATCTTTTCGAATGTGAATATGGCCGTCCAAGAAAAAAGTCGAATTGCTTTAGTGGGCCGAAACGGTGCCGGAAAATCCACCTTAGTCAAAATGATAATCGGTGAACAATCGCTCGATGGCGGCCAAATTGTGACCAAAAAGAATCTGAGCATTGGTTACTTGGCACAAGACACTGGCCTAGATTCCGATAAATCAATTTATGATGAAATGGCCGCCGTCTTCGCCAAACTTAAACAACAAGAACGAAAGATTCACGAATTAGAAGCGCAGATGAGTGATCCCTCGATTGACCCAGCGTCCGAAGAATATGCCCAAATTTCATCACAATATGATAATATTCGGGCGGATTTTGAACAGCACAACGGTTATGGTTACGATGCTGAAATCAGAGGCGTCCTTCACGGCTTTGGATTTGGCCAAGCTGATTATGATCGGCCAATCAACGAATTGTCCGGCGGTCAAAAGACCCAACTTGCCCTGGCAAAGCTCCTCTTGGAAAAGCCAGAATTACTGATACTCGATGAGCCGACCAACCATTTGGACGTTGAAACCATTACTTGGTTGGAAGGGTACATCCAGAATTATAGTGGCGCGCTCTTAATCATTTCACATGACCGTTACTTCCTGGATCGTATCGTCAATGAAGTCTATGAATTGGCTAATGGCACCTTATTGCACTTTACAGGCAATTACACAGATTATACAAAGAAGAAGGAAGAACGGGTTTCCCAACAGTGGAAAGAATATGAAAAGCAGCAGGCCCAAATTGAGAAGCTACAGACTTTCGTTGACAAAAATATCGTTCGGGCGTCAACCACCAAGCAAGCTCAAGCACGACGAAAACAATTGGAAAAAATGAAGCGGATTGACAAACCAACCGCTGATTCAAAAACGGCTCGGTTCCAATTCACTCCAAAATCCAAAAGTGGCAATAACGTTTTGAATGTCACAAACGCTGCGGTTGGATACACGACCATCCTGTCGGAACCCATTAATTTGGATATCAAACGCCACCAAGCAATTGCGATTGTTGGTCCAAACGGCGTTGGTAAATCTACCCTGCTCAAAAGTATTTTGGGAATCATTCCATTCATTAAAGGCCAAGCGTATTTTGGTACAGGTGTCGACACTGGGTATTATGACCAAGAGCAGGCATCCTTACATGGTAATAAAACAGTGTTAAGCGAGTTATGGGATGATCACCCAACGACCCCCGAAGGCGATATCAGAAGCATTTTAGGAAGCTTCTTGTTTTCCGGTGATGACGTTGCCAAGATGGTCCATGACCTTTCAGGTGGTGAAAAAGCCCGTCTTTTGCTCACAAAGTTGGCAATGCAACACAATAACTTTCTCATTTTAGATGAACCAACTAACCATTTGGATATCGATAGTCGAGAAGTATTGGAAAAGGCCCTCAACCAATTTGACGGCACAATTCTATTTGTTTCTCATGATCGTTATTTTATTAATAAAATTGCCACGTCTGTTGTTGAATTATCCAAAAAAGGCACCGAAACTTACTTGGGCAATTACGATTACTATGTCAACAAGAAGGATGAAATGATCGCCATTAAAGAGCACGAGGCTCAAAAACAGGCAGAAGAACATCCAACTGAGACACGAACCGCCCCTGTTACCAACGATAAAAAGAATTACCAAATTAATAAGGAAGAACAGAAGCAGCAACGCAAGCTATCAAGAGAAGTTGCTGATCTAGAAAATCACTTGGATAGCTTAACGCAACAAAAAGATCAAATTGAGGCCAAAATGACCGAACCAGATGTCTTTAATGATGTTGGCAAACTGCAAGATCTACAAAAAGAGCTTGAATCTGTTAACCACCAAATGGAAGTTACCGAAACAAGCTGGGAAGAAAAAAGTATTCAGTTAGAGGATATGAAATCATCATAGTCAGCCTTAGCTGATTGTCATTTGAAATACATGGTTACAATAAAAGAACACGAGATTCGAGACGACGCATTGCCGCTGTCTTTGACCCCGTGTTTTTTAGCCACAGAATTATTTGACCGGCTCTTTAATCCAATCAAACTCCAACCCCGGATCTGCATTCAGCGTTGCGTCTGCTCGGACACCATGCTGATACAGCATTTCTCCGGCAGCACCAATCATTGCGGCATTATCCCCACATAATGAAAGTGGTACCAGCTCCAACTTCGTATTCGGAAACTGCTCCATGTCAGCTGTCAGCCGATCACGAAGGCCGCGATTGGCCGCCACCCCACCTGCAAGAATCAACTGTTTGACGGGATATTCATGCAGCGCCCGGACAGTCTTATCTGATAATACATCGACGACAGCTTGTTGGAAACTAGCTGCCAGATCCGCTTTATTCAATTCTTCGTGAATTTGATCTGCATGATGAACGGTGTTAATAAACGCGCTTTTCAGCCCGCTAAAGCTAAAATCAAAATTGTCATCGGTATCCATTGCTCTTGGAAAGTCAAATGTATTGTGACCACGATGGGCCATTTCATCAACCGGTTTCCCGGCTGGATAATTAATGCCAAGAACCCGACCAATTTTGTCGTAAGCTTCGCCGGCCGCATCATCCCGAGTTTCACCTATGATTTCAAATTTATTTTCTTCGGGCATGTAAACCAGCTCTGTATGACCGCCTGAAACAACCAATGCCATGGCTGGAAATTCAATGGGTTCAACTAAATGAGCAGCATAAATATGGCCCGCCAAATGGTTAACGGGAATAAGTGGTAAGTGATGGGCCCAGGCAACTGCTTTAGCAGCAGTGACACCGATCAAAAGAGCGCCGACTAAACCCGGCCCATATGTAACAGCAACCGCAGTCAGATCATCATAGCTCACTTTAGCCTGCTTTAGGGCGTCTTTAATACAACCAGTAATTTGCTCAATGTGATGACGACTGGCAACTTCCGGCACCACTCCACCGAACCGCTGATGACTTTTTATTTGAGTGGCCACAATATTGGAAAGAATGGTGTCACCATTTTCAATTACCGCAACGGAGGTCTCATCGCAGCTGCTTTCAAAGGAGAGAATTAAATCTCGAGTCAATAAGTTCATCTCATTTCTTTATTCATTAACCAATTTTTGTAATATCCAAAATCATATTAAGGGCATCTTCTCGATCGTTATAATAGTAATCTTTCTTAAGCCCATTATCCACAAAACCGATGTCTCGGTACAGCTTCTGGGCACGCGTATTACTAACCCGTACTTCGAGAGTAACCTTATCATATTCCATCTGGCGGGCTTTTTTAATAATGGTTGTGACCAAAAAGTACCCCAATCCATGATTCTGAAAATTGGGGGCAACCGCCACGTTCGTGATATGACAATCTTTTGTGTGGTCATTTAGAGAACAACCGATAAATGCAACCAACCAGTCATTTCTGCGCAAAACCAAGTAAAGGCGATCGTTTTTTCGCATCAGTTCACTTCGAAAAGCCCGGTCGTCCCAAGGTGTTTGACCACCATACACAGATCGCTCAATTCCCAATATTTCCGGAATATCGGGAATCATTGCTTTGGCCAAAAAATACTTAATTCCGTTAATTTCAACATCGTGATTTTTAATGTCAAGATATCGTTCGCGGAGTTGAGCATCTTTATTATAAAAATTTTTGTTAAACCAATTTTTAAATTTTTTCAACATAATTGTGCGTATCCTCGTTGGGATGAAGCTTTTTCCAATCGGCTTCAGCTTTAGTTAATCGTAAATAGCGTGGTACGACAGCATCAACATTCGTAACAGGATCAACCTGTCTGCCATAAAGTCCCAAACGAGCTGCATCAGGAAGATCGGCCAACTTGTCTGCAACAATGAGTCGGTCTCCTAATGCCTGACGCATCCCCTCCTCGAAAGCATCGGTATCCCCAATAATCATAACCCTCTGATTATAAGGTTCAAGTAATTCTAACCACTGGTCCAAATTAATATGTTGATCCTCAATCAATTCGATTGGATTACCATCATCACCAATCTGATATAAGCCAGTGAACATATTCTGATTGCGCCCATCAAAAATTGGATTAACTAAAACATCTGGTTGAGACACATTGAGGCAAAGGGTTAACAAGCTGGAAACCATCGTTAACTGAATTCCCAAAGTCGCAGCGATCGTCTTGGCTGCCGTCACGGCCATTCGAATACCTGTATAAGATCCAGGACCAGCAGCAACGACGACCCGATCCAAATCGCTCGGCTTGAGATCAGATTTGTTGACTAAATCCTCAATAATTGGCATCAAAAATTCAGCATGTTTTCGATGAGTTGTAATGGTTGTTTGTGCTAATAAATGGTCATCATCCAAAACCGCCACCGAAAGTGGTCGATTGGACGTATCAATTGCTAAAATTTTCATTGTTTTTATTTACCCTTGCCTTACTATCTATCATTCCAAACAAACGTTGCACTTGCAGAAATGGCATCGTTTGAAGTCACTTCATGGATTGTTTTAATTTTATCATTATCTTCAGAATCGACAACTACTGAACTCGTGACAATATTGCCGTATTTGACTTCATTATCAAAGCGAATATCGATTTGGGCTGGCGTGTGACTGTCCAAGAATGCCATCGGTAAAGAATCCAACATCCACTCCAGATAATGGGCATTATTCACGTGACCGTTAAAATCAATATCACTGCAGCGAACCTGGTATTTTTTAGAATCCGCCTCGGCTAAATCCTTAATAATTTTTGGTCGAGGTAGTCGAGGCACTCGTTTAACTTTTTCAGATTGATATGGGGCAATAATTTCGGGGGTCATGGGCGTAATCTTCCGCTTTTCTTCGTCCATTAATACCCAAATGCTTTCAACCTTAACCAGTTCATTGCCTTGCTCATCATGTAGCCAGAATTCTCGATAGGCAAAGTAACGATTATAAGAAGTGCCCCGGGTGGTCATTTTGACCGTATCCCTATTTTTAGGTAACTGATTAATTTTAATCGAGTATGAAATCACGACCCAACCAATGCCATACTTAGAAATAAGTGCGGCTTGATCGACTCCCAACGACTCATTTTGATGCTCGGAAGCTAAAATTAGCACATTGATGAGCATGGGAATGGTAATGTTATTATTAACATCGCATTCATAGAATGGAATGGTATGGAACTCGCTAAATTGTTTGGCAGCCATGGGCACTTCTTCTTTCCGTTTACTTGATGTCGTGATATTCGTTATAAATTACTTGCTTTTTTAAGTTATGATCTTTGGCAACCCGTTTGATCGCCTCGTTAACCGATAAGCCATTTTTGATGTGGAAATCAACTTGCTGATTAACGCTCATTCCTTCAAGTGGATCATCATGTTCAATCTCAGGATTTGCATTACCCGCTACTATAATAACAAATTCCCCACGAATTTCAGTAGAATCTGCCCATTCGTACAAGGCAGCCAAATCACCACGAATAAATTCTTCGTGTTTCTTCGTCAATTCACGGCAAAGTGCAGCCTTCCGTTGTTCACCAAGTTGTGTTAATAACGACTTTAGCGTCTTTTTTAGTCGATGAGGCGCTTCGTAGAAAATCAGGGTTTCCGGTCGATTTTGTAATTCCATGAGTTCTTCTCGTTGTTCCTTGGGCTTGCGAGACAAAAAACCATAAAAGTAAAAGGGTTGCGGAGAAACGCCAGAGGCAATTAAAGCCGTTATTCCGGCATTGGCACCAGGTAATGGAACCACATTGATTGATTGTTTGATACATTCAACTACCAACTCATGACCTGGATCGCTGATCGAAGGCATCCCGGCATCACTCACTTGGGCAATCGTTATCCCCTGTTTTAACTTAGCGATCAATTCAGGAATTCTCTGGGCAGTATTGTGTTCATGAAAACTGATTTGCTTGGTTTCAATGTCAAAATGACTGAGTAACTTTTGGGTATTCCGAGTGTCTTCGGACGCAATCAAATCCGCCTCTTTGAGAATTTCAACTGCCCGGAAAGTCATATCAGACAAATTGCCAATTGGCGTTGGCACTAAATATAAGATGCCATATTGAGTTGACGTATCAAAACTTTTTTGTGTTTCCACGATTATCCCCTAATCTCTGCGGCCATAGATAATATCAGTACAAAAAATACAGTCTTCATCATTTTCGCGACGCTTACCATAGTACTCGTTGCAAACATGGAATCCTTCATTATATAACTTCTCAAGGTTTTTACGTGATTTCGATAATTGTGGAGAATTTTGCCCTACTTTTTCGGTAATCTCAGTTACTCGTTCCCTTAAATGTTGGTTTTCAATCTCCAATTCGGCATTTTTCTCCATCAATTCAATTAACGATTCATGCAAATGTGAGAAATTAACCGCTGTGGCGTTAAGTCGGGTATCCATCTCTTTTAATGCATCATATAAACTTTGAGATTCCACGATTTTATCACCTTTCAATAAACGACGACTTGGCAATTTTTAGGATATTCAAGGTAGTCGATTCAATAATATTCTGGAAATTCACGTTCACCATCATCTGGTCATTCATTGACAACAATTCATCCAGCATCTTCATGAGCTGCCCGGAAGTCCATTCGGTTGCGGCTTGATGCATCTGCTCGTTGACCGACGGAAATTTCGATTGATCGTCACTGAGCGTCCCGTACTTCATTTCCAAAACATCATCAAAAATGTTGATCATCATGGTTAGAACCACTCGCTGCCGATCCTTATTACCAACAATTGGCATGATCGACATTTGGATGAACGGCATTGCCATCAAATTTCCCTTCACCAAATAACCAAACCACTTTGAAATCAGCCGTTGCATCTCACCAAACCAATTATCTTTGAGTAAGTCATCAATTTCACGACGACTATTTGTAATCGCCATTAATAGATTAACCTGGCTAGGCAAAACGCCACTTTGTTTTAATTCCGTAACCATTTGCGGCTTGCTTAAACTCGGAAACTCAACCACTTGGGTTCGAGAAATGATCGTTGGTAAGACGAGATTGCGATTTTGACTGATCAAAAAGCTGACAACATTACCTGTCGGCTCTTCAATGAATTTTAACAAACTGTTTGCTGCTCCGGTTGTCATCTTTTCGGCGTCCGAAATAATGAAGACCTTTTTGGAGCCTTCCATCGCACTTTTGGTGAATTCGCTTTTAACGTGACGAATTTGGTCGACCTTAATACTCTGACCATCGGGCTTAGTCACGACAACATCCGGATGATCATAATGCATAATTCGGATACATTCAGGACATTTTCCACACGGAACGCCATTCGTGACGTTTGTGCAGAATAACCGCATAGCGACTCCCATCGCGACGGCAAACTGCCCCGCCCCCTCTTCGCCTGTGAAGAGATACGCGTGGGACAGCTCATCTTGATTAACTAAATTCATAAATTGCTTAAATAGTTGTGGCTGTTTTTCCTTGGCAGCCTGGACAATATTTTCTGCCATGAATTTCCCTTCTAGAACTGGTGAAATTGGTCAATCGGCAGCACCATCACGGTCGCCCCACCAACTTGAACCTCAATCGGAAATGTATGCTCTGCAGTATCGCCATTCAGGCTCACTGGTGGCGTCATAAATTGCTGACGGGCTGAGCATGTTTCCTTGATGAGCTCAAGTGTTAGGTCGACTTTGTCATCATCGATTGCAATCAAGTAGGTTGTGTTCCCTGAACGCAAGAAGCTTCCAGTGGTGGAGAAACGGGTAGCAATAATATCATGGGCAACAAAGACTGACCGTAGCTTGTTAGCATCTTTATCTTGAACGATCGCGATTACTAATTTCATAAATCAACTCTCCTTAAAATACTCGGCTGCAATTTGATGAATTGTCTTAATAGTGTCTGTCACAACTTGTTGAAATGGCTGGGTAGCGTCAATTGTTACAAACCGATTGGGATTAGCCTCCCTAATTGCTGTATAACCTTTATGAACCCGTTTATGAAAAGCAGTGGTTTCGACATCTAAGCGATCAATTTTACTACTGTCCCGGTGCTTCTCAATTCGTTTCAGCCCAACCTCTACAGGAATATCAAAATAAATTGTCTTATAAGGAAGTAATTGTTCAGTGGCGAATTCATTCATTTTGGCAACTTGCGCCATTCCAATTTGGCGACCAGATCCTTGATAGGCAACCGAGCTGTCCACGTAACGATCACAAAGGACTAATTTACCGGCAGCTAACGCCGGCAGAATTGTTTCAATTAAATGTTGCCTTCGAGCAGCAGCGTATAGTAACGCTTCGGTTCGATAATCCATTTCGGTGTTATCCCGATCTAGGATCACGCGTCGGATTTCCTCGGAGATCTTGTTGCCGCCAGGCTCTCTGGTCACTAACAATTGATCGCCAATCTCTTGATCAAATTGTTCAACCACCTTGTTCATAACGGAAGTTTTGCCAGCGCCATCGGGTCCTTCAAATGTTATAAACTTACCCTTCAAAACAATTCCCTCACTTCTTAATTTAATTCAATTGTACGATATGTTGTTTTACCTGTCTATTTCAAAAGAAAAGAGCGATCCTTCATTTAACTGTGCATTTCATTCTTGGTCGCTCAATCCACGATTAAATATCAGTCACTCCTTGATATTGAAGACCCAAGCTCAACGGGTTCTCCTAACCACATCCAGCTTACCCGCTAAGATTCAAAATCATTCCGGTCATAGCTAATAACGGACGGTTGAATTTGGTTGTTTTTAATTTTTCTGATTCGAGCCTCTTTATATATGAAGAAATATTTTTGTCTTGCTAACGCAGTTTCCTGCTCCATCTCAATATCGCTGTCAGCAACAGCATTTTGAGTCTGGGCAGCATGATCCCACTCTTCTTTGAGGTTGTTAATGAGTTCGAGAAGCCGTTGGTCGTATTCAGTTTTAACATCACGCCGCTTTAACCGGTTAAAAAACATCGTTTCGACCTCCTACTAAATTTCCGTTCGTCCTTCAACTGCCTTAAATAGTGTTACCTCGTCGGCATACTCAATGTCAGACCCAACCGACAATCCATGGGCGAGGCGGGTCACTTTGATGCCCGCCGGTTTGATTAATTTACTCAAATACATCGCGGTTGCTTCGCCTTCAGGAGTCGCATTAGTGGCAACGATCACTTCTTTAACGGCTTTATTTTTTTGTAGCCGTTTAATGAGTGAACTGATGTTAAGATCTTCTGGGCCTTTACCTTCAATCGGTGATAAAACGCCATGGAGCACGTGGTACAAGCCGTGATATTCTTGAACCCGTTCCATCACCATCACATCTTTAGGTTCCTCAACCACTAAAATGGTCGATTGATCGCGATTTTTATCACGACAAATTTCACATGGATCTTCATCGGTCAAATTCCCACAGATTGAACAGTAATGGAGATCTTTTTTGGTTGCCATGAGTGCTTTAGAAAAATCGGCAACGTCATCCTCATTCATATCAACGGTATAAAAGGCCAGTCGGGTAGCGGTTTTGCTTCCGATTCCCGGCAGTTTCATGTAACTCTCAATTAATTTTGCGATTGGTTCAGGATATTGCATAGTTTTCCCTTCTAAAACAGGATTACATTCCAGGAAGTCCCTTTGTGTATTTACCTAAAGTTTGCTGTGTCGTTTTTTCAACGGCAGCCAAGCCATCATTCACAGCTGCCAGCACTAGATCAGCGAGCATTTCCGGGTCATCCGGGTCAATTGCTTCTGGCTTGATTTGAATGTCAGTCATTTTTCGTTCGCCATTAAAGGTGACCTTAACCATATCATCTGGGGCAACCCCAGTGAATTCTTGCTCCTTTAAGTTTTCTTGTTCCTCCGCTAATTGTTTTTGCATTTTTTTCATTTGCTTCATCATTTTATTTCTGTTCATACCATTCATCATAAGTCATTTTCCTCCACTTTAATCGTTTTTAATATCTAAAATTTCTTTGCCAAACAACTCTTCAGCTTTCTTAACGACGGGTTTCTTGTTCTCATCATCGTTAGGATGGGCTTTGGGGTCTGGATCATCTACTTCCTGCTTGCCGCCACCGGCAATTTGATCCTTGTGATTCTTCAAATACTCACTTCGAATATCTGGCCATTGATTTTCAGGCACAAACACAATCTGAGGCGCTTTGCCGACGATCCGATCCAGGTTATTGCCCAGGGCATCCTTTAGCTCTGTATCCCCTTGAGCCTTTTGATACAAGAACGAATAGTCAAATGCCACAATCACCCCATCGGCACTCGCTGCAACCGGTTTGGAAACGTGCATGACAGCTCGTTGCGTAACTGATAGTGAGTTCATTAAATCTGGCCAAACTTCTTTGAATTGGTTTAATTGCTGACGGGTAGCCGATCCTAAGATAGGATAAATTTTGGCAATCTCAACATGCGCGTTAACCGGCTTAGCCTCAATCGACTTGGGAGCTGCCACAGCCGGAGCCGAAGGACTCTCTGATCCAGTTGTCGGTGCCTTTCGTAATTGCTCAATTTCCTGTTGCAACTGAGCAACCTGGCTGGTCAACTTTTCAATTCTGCTGTCAACTTCTGGTGAAGTCTGGACCGGCTGTGGCGCAGGTCGAGAAGCAACCGCTGTCTGCTCGTCTAAATGCGTAATCTTAACTGTCAACACTTCCAAATACACGTCCGGATGGGCTGTGTATCTGAGTGAATTGGAGATGTCATTGAGTTCATTAATCATTTGATAAATATCTTGATCACTGATTTCAGTACTCAGTGTCTTAAATTTCTCATCGACGACCCCCAGCTCCATTTGTTCGACCATTTGTGGATCCTGCTGGTAAAGAAGAATGTCTTGGCAGTAACTGGTCAAATCTTCAACAAACCGACTGGCATCCTTGCCGCCATCCAGGATCTTCTGAATGGTTATCAACGCGCTTTTGGTATCTTTTTGATGAACCTGATCCATGTAAGTTGTTAACAAACCATTAGTGACACTGCCAGTTACTAACAGGGCATTTTCGTAGGTAATTTGATTGTCCCCGTAAGACATTGCCTGATCCAAAATACTAAGGGCATCGCGCATCCCACCTTCAGCTGCTTTGGCAATCAACTTCAGTGCCTTGTCATCATAGTCAACTTTCTTCTGTTGCAGGATGTATTCCATTCGTTCCAGAATATCTTTGGGTTTGATTCGCTTAAAATCAAACTTCTGGGTTCGCGAAATAATGGTTGCCGGAATCTTGTGGGGCTCCGTCGTCGCCAAAATAAAAATTACATTAGCAGGCGGTTCTTCCAACGTTTTCAGCAGCGCATTAAACGCGCCTGTTGAAAGCATATGAACTTCATCAATAATGTAAACCTTGTAATCAGCCTGAGTGGGCGCATATTTTGCTTTATCTCTAATATCACGGATTTCTTCAACCCCATTGTTAGATGCCGCATCAATCTCAATAACATCGTTGAGACTTCCATCATTAATTGCCTTACAAGTTTCACACTCATTACAAGGCTCACCGTCCTTTAAATAATGGCAGTTCACAGCTTTGGAAAAAATTTTAGCTGCTGAAGTCTTCCCAGTTCCTCTCGGGCCGGTGAATAGATATGCATGACTAATTTGTTTAGTAATCAAGGCGTTTTTTAACGTACGTGTAATGATTGCCTGACCGACGATTTCATCGAATCGCTGTGGTCGCCATACCCGGTATAAAGCTTGATAGCTCATTACTAAACCCTCCAAAAAAGATAGCCAACTTTTAAAAACATCTAATAAAAACGTCTCAATAATTATATGATGAAATGAAGAATAATGCCAATACAAATGTGGCTGAAGAAGTTGATCATTCTGAACTCGGTTGCCTTCTCACCTAATTGTTGAAATTTAACAAATTAATTTGCTTGGCTTCACAAATTAACATTGCCCCTCCGGTTATTCCTGCTTGAATCGGCACACTTCACAAAAAAATCTCCCAGCATCTCTGCTGGGAGTCTAAAGTTCATAATCAAGAGACACAAGGTCGATGATACTTAGTGCTGCTTCCTTCCGGATCTGACACAGTTCGTAACCCGACCCTTGTCTCAGGGCCTTGCGGCAATATCTATCATAACTTACTATGAGAAAAATTTCCAGTCAGTTTTTCTTTTTTCTTTTTCGAGCTGCTTTAAAGAAGTCTTTCATGATCTGTGAACACTGCTTGCTGAGGATTCCTTCGGTCACGTTTACCTGATGATTCATTCGATTATCTTCTAACACCTGATATAAGCTTCGCACTGCACCGGCCTTAGGATCCCTTGAGCCAAAATAAACTGAACAGATACGTGAATTGACAATTGCCCCCGAACACATGAGACACGGCTCAATCGTTACATATAAATCACAATCGATTAATCGCCAGCTCTGGAGCATCCCACAAGCTTCCTGGATCGCCATAATTTCCGCATGGGCAACCCCATCGTTTAAATGCTCCCTCAAGTTGTGGCCACGGCCGATAATCACACCGTCGTGCACCACAACCGCCCCAATTGGAACCTCACCAATCACATATGCCTTTTGTGCTTCAACAAGTGCAGCCCGCATATATTGTTCATTAATCGAAGTTGTCATCAATCAACCTCACTGTTTGACGCTTTGCAAAATGTAGTAACCCTTATCCCGCTTTACAATTGTGCAGTTACCAAAGATTTGAGTCATCAATTTTTTGGCGGATGGGGCACCCTGTTTCTTTTGCAGTACAACGGTCAACGTCCCGTTTGGAACCAAGTGGTCACTGGCCCCTGTGATCATTGCATCAACAACTTTTTTACCGGCACGGACAGGTGGGTTGGTAACAACCGCGGCATACTGATCGGTCACCTGGTCATAAACATCACTGGTAAAAATATGAACGTTGTCGACTCGATTATCCCTGGCATTTTTCTGAGCCAACGATAAGGCTAGCTCGTTGACGTCAACCATATCAACTTCTCGTTTAGGAAAGGCTTTGGCAATTGCGATGCCGATTGGCCCGTAGCCGGTTCCCAGATCAAGGATTTTACCAGCGGGAATCAGATCATAGTTCACATTTTTAACAAGCACCCGACTTCCATAATCAACCGTGTGCTTAGAAAACACTCCGTTGTCTGAAGTGAACGTTAAGTTGTTCCCTAACAACGAAAAGTTCCATGTCAACGGATTTGAGACAACATCCGGATTCTTGGAATAATAAAATTGGTTATCACTCATAAAATAGCTCCTGTTCTCTTTTTTGGGAGAGATCCCATATTTGGTGGATACAAGTTTTAAAATCACAATATATTGTGTTCTTATCGTTGATTTTTCTCCCAGTTAGTGTAAACTGTAAGCATAAATCAAAAACGAGTTGAAGGGGAAGATGATTCAAATGTCAAAAATTACTTTATATTCAAAAAACAACTGTATGCAGTGCAAAATGACTAAGCGTTACCTGACTGAACACAATGTTGACTTCGAAGAACACAATATCAACGAACAACCACAATATGTCGACTACCTTAAAAAACGCGGCTTCATGGCCGTTCCCGTTGTCGATGTTGACGGCAAACAAGCATTCAGTGGGTTCCGACCAGATCAACTTCAATCAATCGCCGGATAAGAAGTCTTTATCCATTCTACCATATCCATTTAATCACTCACGGGCGAAACCACATTTGGTCTCGCTTATTTTATTCGCAAATTTAAGAAAGCGTGGTTCAAACTATGTCACTCCACAACTTAACTGACACATCCTATTTCGACTTAAATAACGAGATCAACATCCCAGTTAACGGCCAAATTCCACTGCAAAAAGATCAAGAGGCCCTGCAAGCCTTTTTAGACAAAAACGTTGGCCCAAACTTGGTTAAATTTGACAGCCTCAAGGATCGTTTTGATTACTTGATTAGTCACAATTATTATGAAAAAGACTTTATCAGCCAGTATGACTTCAGCTTTATTGAAAAATTGTACGCCTACCTTAAGGAACAGGGCTTTCATTTTAAATCATTCATGGCGGCTTACAAGTTTTATGCCCAATATGCTTTGAAGACAAATGATAATGATTCATATCTGGAAACATTTCTGGATCGGGTTGCAGTGAATGCCCTCTATTTCGCTGACGGCGATGAAAATTTGGCAATGAATTTAGCCGATGAAATTATTCATCAGCGATACCAGCCGGCGACCCCATCCTTCTTAAATGCTGGCCGGGAAAACCGGGGCGAATTTGTTTCGTGTTTCCTGATTCAAACAACCGACGATATGAACACAATCGGTCGAACGATTAATTCTGCCTTACAATTGTCCAGAATTGGCGGCGGAGTTGGCATCAACCTTTCAAATTTACGAGCTGCCGGCGATCCCATCAAGCACATCGAAGGCGCCGCATCAGGCGTTGTTCCGGTTATGAAATTATTGGAAGACAGTTTCTCCTATTCTAACCAATTAGGTCAGCGCCAAGGGGCCGGAGTCGTTTATTTATCAGTCTTTCACCCAGATATTATTTCGTTTTTGGGTGCTAAGAAAGAAAACGCGGACGAAAAAATTCGTTTGAAGACCCTATCACTTGGGGTGACGGTTCCAGATAAATTCTATGAGCTCATCAAGGCGGACGCCGACATGTATTTATTTAGCCCATACGACGTGGAACGTGAGTATGGTCAACCATTTTCATACGTTGACATCACAAAAGAGTATGACAACATGGTTGCTAATGACAATATCAAGAAAACAAAGATTAAAGCGCGGGACCTTGAAACTGAAATCAGCAAGCTCCAACAAGAATCCGGCTACCCATATATCATCAATATTGATACAGCCAACCGGGTTAACCCGATTGATGGGACAATCGTCATGAGCAATCTCTGTTCTGAAATTTTACAAGTTCAAACACCCTCAACCGTTGATAATGAGCAGCACTATATCAAACTGGGTAAAGACATTTCTTGTAATTTAGGTTCAACTAATATCAACAACATGATGAACGCCAGTGACTTTGGGCATTCAATCGAGACCATGGTTCGGGCGTTAACCTATGTCACTGATCATTCCAACATCGACGTTGTCCCTTCCATTCAAAAGGGCAACCATGAATCTCACTCAATCGGTTTAGGCGCAATGGGGCTTCACAGTTTCTTTGCCAAGCATCATATGCACTACGGTTCTCCAGAATCAATTGAATTCACCAGCACTTACTTTATGCTACTGAATTATTGGAGCTTGGTTGCCTCCAACAAAATTGCCAAAGAACGCGGCAAAACTTTTGACAACTTTGATAAGAGCAAATATGCTGACGGTAGCTATTTTGATAAATATTTTGCAAAATCTTTCGCCCCAACCTCTGACAAAGTAAAAGCATTGTTTGCCGATGATATGATCCCAACTAAAGAAGATTGGGAAGCCTTAAAGGAATCCGTCATGAAGTACGGCTTATATCATCAAAACCGTTTGGCAGTTGCCCCAAATGGTTCAATTTCATATATTAATGACACCACCGCGAGCCTACATCCCATTATTAACCGAATTGAGGAGCGGCAGGAATCTAAGATTGGCAAGATTTATTATCCAGCACCCTATCTCTCTAATGACACGATGCCCTACTACACCTCAGCTTATGATATGGATATGCGAAAAGTGATCGACATTTATGCCGCTGCTCAAGAACATATTGATCAGGGAATGGCGTTGACGTTATTTATGCGTTCAACTATCCCAGCCGGCTTGTATGAATGGAAGGAAGGCCGAACAGACAAGATGACGACTCGTGATCTTAACATTCTTCGTAACTATGCCCACAAAAAAGGTGTAAAATCAATTTATTACATCCGAACGTTCACAGATGACCAGCAAGAAGTTGGTTCCAATCAATGTGAAAGTTGTGTTATCTAGGGGGAAATTATGACTGAAAATTATAAAGCAATTAACTGGAACGCCATCGATGATCAAATCGACAAAGCAACTTGGGAAAAGCTGACCGAACAATTTTGGCTGGATACTCGAATTCCGCTATCCAATGATTTGTCTGACTGGCGAACATTAGATGAAGATCACCAATGGGTCGTTGGTCACGTTTTTGGCGGCCTGACGCTGCTGGATACGCTTCAATCTCAAGAAGGCATGGCATCTTTGCGAAAAGACGTCCAAACTCAGCATGAAACGGCCGTATTGAATAACATTCAATTCATGGAATCAGTTCATGCCAAGAGTTATTCATCAATTTTTTCAACATTGAACACGCCTGAACAAATTGATGAAATCTTCGACTGGAGTGATACTGAAGAATTTCTCCAGAATAAGGCACTCAAGATCCATGGCATTTACGTCAGCGAACCGGATCCACTTAAGAAGAAGATTGCCAGCGTCTTCCTAGAAACTTTCCTCTTCTATTCTGGTTTCTACACCCCACTCTGGTATCTTGGTCATAACAAGATTCCTAACGTTGCCGAAATCATCAAATTGATTTTACGGGACGAGTCTGTTCATGGAACCTACATTGGCTACAAGTTCCAAATTGGCTACAACCAATTGCCAAAGGACAAGCAGGAAGATTTGAAGAATTGGTTATATGATTTACTTTACAAGCTCTATGCCAACGAAGAGAAATACACGCACTTATTGTACGACCAGATCGGTTGGACTGAGGACGTGCTAACCTTTATCCGTTATAACGCTAACAAAGCCTTAATGAACTTGGGCCAAGATCCACTCTTCCCTGACACTGCTGAGGATGTGAATCCAATCGTGATGAACGGGATTTCAACTTCGACAGCGAACCACGATTTCTTCTCGCAAGTTGGAAATGGTTACCTGCTTGGAAACGTAGAATCAATGAATGATAGCGACTACGATATTTAACAAGGGTAATATTAAACCATCGTTAGAAATAGGAGGCTTCAAAATCAAGCAGCATGCTGCTTGATCTTGAAGCCTCCTATTTCTTGCTTGATTGGTCTTAAATCTTTCCACCGTGTCTACTAGTTACTTCACAATATCGGCAACCGTCTCACCCGCGTAAAGATCTTTTAAATTATTCATTGAAATATTTACCATATTCATGACAGAGCGAGTCGTATGGAATGCAGAATGTGGCGTGATGAGAACATTGGGCATCATCGATAATTTGATAACGTCAGCGTTATTCACCTGCTTAGTGGAACGAGAATCTTGCAGGTCAGCCGATTCATTCTCAATGGTATCAATTCCTGCACCGGCTATTTCACCACTTTGCAGCGCATAAATCAAATCATTGGTATCAACAATTGATCCACGGGCCGTATTAATCAGCAAGGCCGTATCTTTCATTGCTTCAAAAGTTTCATGATTAAATTCATGGTAATTATCTTTGGTTGCCGGCATGTGAATGCTAATAATATCACTTTGGGCAACCAGCTCCTGTAAATTATTTGTATAATGAAATTTATTTTTTACTGGATACTTGTCATAGGCAATAACTTTTGCACCAAGGCCTTCAAATAATTGAATAGCATGCCGGCCAATTCGACCAGTGCCGACAATTCCGACGGTTTGTTCACTCATGAGCCGACCCATAAAATCTGGTGAAAAATGAAATTGCTGTTTCTGGCGTAACTGCTGTTGCATATAACCCACTTTTCGTGATAAGTAAAGGGCCATCGTCACCGCAAACTCAGCGATACTTTCCGGGCTATATGCTGGTACGTTGGTGACAGTCACCCCATTATCGGCTGCAGCTTGTAAGTCGACATTGTCAGTTCCAACATTTCGCAATGACAGATATCTGATCCCCAACTTTTTGAAATCCTCGAATAAGGATCGGGAATAGTCGATTGTTTGCAAGCCCGAGATGCCATCGAATCCACGGGCTTCTTCAATGGTTTCCTGCGTTAAAGTCGTCGTAGTATAACTCACTTCGGTTTGATTATCTTTCCCCCATTTCTCGATAAACGGGATTTCGTCGTCCCTGACGTTATACGCAATAAATTTCATGATGCTCCTCCTAAACGAACAGAAATATGAAACGATTACATTAATTTTACCACAAAAAAAGGAAGGGTTCCCCAGCCACCCATTTGAGTGTATCTGGCTGGAGTCCTTCCGCTGTTAGTTATTTAATCGCCTTTACAAACCGGTCAAAGGCGGCTTGACCTTTATCATTCCATTTATACACACCAGCATCTTCGAGAACTCTGGCGAATACCAGACCAACTTCTTTATTCACTAACTCCTCAGTATTTTTCTGAGTGAAGTGATCCTTTTGCTTCAATTGATCCGCCCAAGGTTTATGATAATCTGCAATCTGATTATCTTCACCCAAAACGTACTTTTCGACTTCCTTCATCTCAGTTTTTAGCCGGGCAGGCAAGATTGCCCTGCCCATCACTTCAATGAGACCAATGTTTTCCTTCTTGATGTGTTGAACATCCTTGTGGGGATGAAAAATGCCATCTGGATACTCATCAGAAGTCTGGTTATCCCGAAGAACGATATTCATTTCAAATTGATCACCGTTCATTCGGGCAATTGGCGTAACTGTGTGATGCCGGGTGCCGTTGGTGTAGGCGCGAATATCCACAGATTCGTCGGAATAATTCTTCCAAGTTTCTGCAATTCGAGTAGCGGCGTCGACAACCTTATCAGCATCCTGACTCATCAACCGGATAGTTGCCATTGGCCATTTGACAATGCCGGCTTCCAAACCATCAATTCCCAAATCAATTGCGCGATCGATGGTGGCCTTCATCATTGGGAAGGTGTGCCGCCCTCCCTGATAATGATCTTGAGCCAGTAATGAGCCGCCAACAATCGGCAAATCGGCATTACTACCAACAAAGTAATGTGGTAGCTGCTTGAGAATATCGGTTAAATTAACAAACGTGCGTTGATTAATCGACATTGGCACATGTTTCTGATTTAAGAAGATGGCGTGTTCGCCAAAATAAGCATATGGCGAATACTGAAATCCCCATGGTTCCCCATTGATCATCATTCGGATCACTCGGTGATTGCTGCGAGCCGGATAACCCAAACGTCCAAGATACCCCTCGTTTTCGATAGCTAACGGGCCAACCGGATAACTGGTCGACTTTTTACGGCCAGCTGCCGCGATTGCCTTGGGATCCTTTTCAGGTTTAGAAAGATTGATGGTAATTTCCAGGTCACCGTATTCAGTTTCAGTGGTGTACGAAATATTTTTGGCAATTGCCCGTGTCTTAATATAATCGTTACTCTGGCTTAAATGGTAAAAGTAATCGGTGGCTTTTTCAGGAGATTCCTGATATTTTGTCCAAAAAATGTCATTCAATTTTGAGGGAATCGGGGTTAACAAATCCATTAATTGATCTTCCAGTATCTCCCGATTCGTAATCGAATCCTCGATTTTGCCGTGAGTCACAGCTAGGTTAACCAACTCATTAGCCAAATCAACAGCAGAGTCTTCATCAGTTGGCGAACCAAAGCCATCTCCGATCAACCGAAAGACCAAATTGGTGACATAGATCCGGTCAACGTTTGTAAAAGGAGAATCCGATTTGATAATTAAATCAACGAACTTTTCAACAACTGTTCGGCTCATACTAATTTCCTTTCCGGTCATCATAACCCTTTGGGTGGGTCTGCTTCCAATTCCAAGCAGTCTTGATAATCTCATGAACATCATCAAACTGTGGCTTCCAGCCAAGAACCTTGCGGGCTTTATCACTAGCGGCAATTAACGTGCTTGGATCACCAGCACGCCGAGGGCCCATTTTAGCTGGAATTGGCTTCCCAGTCACTTCTCTGGCGGCATCCAACATCTGCTTGTTGGAGAAACCAGTTGAAGATCCCAAATTAAAGGCATCGGAATCATGACCAGCTTGCAGATACTTGAGGGCAAGAATGTGGGCATCTGCCAAATCGACAACGTGGACATAATCTCGGACATTGGTACCATCTGGGGTGTCATAGTCATCCCCAAAAATCGTTAATTCATCACGTTCGCCTGAAGCAACTTGAAGAATAATTGGAACCAAATGCGTTTCTGGATGGTGATCCTCACCAATTGACCCATCAGCCTTGGCACCAGCAACGTTGAAGTAACGAAGAGCAACAAACTTAATGCCATAAGCAACGTCGCTCCAGTGCATAATCTTCTCCATGGCTAGTTTACTTTCCCCATAGGGGTTAGTTGGCACTTGCGGATCAGTTTCCTTAATTGGAATTTGTTTTGGTTCGCCATAAGTGGCTGCAGTTGATGAGAAAACAATCTTCTTCACGTCATGTTCATGCATCACTTCAAGCAAACTAATCATGCCACCGGTATTGTTGTCAAAATACTTCAAAGGTTTAGCCATTGATTCTGGAACAACCGAAAAGGCTGCAAAATGAATGACCCCTTCAATGTTCTCTTTATCAAAGACGCCGCTCAAAAATTGCTTGTCACGAACGTCGCCTTCATAAAAACGGGCTTTCGGATTAACCGCTGCTCTATGGCCAGTAACCAAATTGTCAACAACAGCGACGTCATACCCATTTGCGATCAATCGATCAACGGTATGGGAACCAATGTAGCCAGCACCACCTAATACTAAAATTGCCATCTTAATATCCTCCTTCAACTTAAAAACTATTTAATTTCTCTGGGACCATCAGAAATTTCTGCGATATAGAATTCTGCTGGACGACCAACTTCTTGCTCGTAGACTTTACCGACGTTTTCCTTGAAAGCAGCCACCTTGTCGCGTTCCACAATGGCGATTGCACAGCCACCAAAGCCGGCACCGGTCATTCGGGCACCAATCACCCCAGGCTGTTTCCAGGCGGTCTCAGCCAGTGTATCCAATTCCTTACCAGTTACTTCAAAATCGTAATGTAACGAAACATGAGAAGCATTAATCAATTTGCCAAATTGTTGGAGATCATTGTCTACCAACGCTTTTTTGGCCTGCAAAGTACGTTGATTCTCAAATACCGCGTGACGAGCGCGTCGAATGAGAACGTCATCGTTAATCAGATAACTATTTTCATCGAATTCAGTTTCGGTAAGGTCACCCAAACTATGAATATCAAGTTTAGTCTGTAATCGTTTCAAGGCTTCCTCACATTGGGCTCGGCGTTCATTATACTTGGAATCCTGTAATTGACGGTGCTTCTTAGTGTTCATAATGACGATCACGTTATGCCCCAACTTAACCGGGACATATTCATAATCTAAAGTGTTGGTATCGAGGAGGACCGCTTGATCCTTTTTCCCCATCCCAATCGCAAATTGATCCATAATTCCAGAATTAACGCCAATGAAATTATTTTCAACTAATTTACCATATTTGACAAGGTCCAGCTCTTTGATGTTAAGTGAAAAGACATCGTTAATAATCTCGCCAGTCAACAATTCAATAGCCGCTGAAGAAGACAAACCAGCTGCGTCAGGCAGATTACCGTTAATTGCCAGATCAAACCCATGGGTAATCTGGTGACCTTGGTTAATAATTTCTGCCATCATGCCTTTGGGATAATTAGCCCAGCCATTGGCTTTATTGTAAGTTAAATCTGCCAGTGAAAATTCGACAATCCCTTGGTCAGGGACGTTGGCCGAGTACATCCGAACCTGATCATCGTCACGTTCCCCATAAGCTGCATATATACCCATGCTAATTGCACAAGGGAAAACGTGGCCGCCATTGAAGTCCGTATACTCACCAATTAAATTGATCCGTCCAGGTGAAAAGAATACCCGACTAGCGTCATAACCAAATTTTTGTTTAAATTCAGTTTGTACATCTTCAGAAATCATAGTTTCATCCCTCTACATAATTTTAGTAAACTTTACTCAAATAGAATTTACCTCATTTTTGAAGCGTTGTCAACTATCATTAATTGATTCAAAGCTCCCATTCCATCAGTTCTTCAGCTTTATTAGCAGTGATCCACCACAATTTCTTAAAAATTCTAAACGATTCATCGCCTCCTAATGAAAGCGCTTGACCAAATCAATGCTGATTTGTATACTAATGTAGTAAAGTTCAGTAAATTTTACAATGAGAAAGATTATTAATTAGGGGATGTTTTTAGTTGGCTAAAGAAAATAATAACCAAACCCACTGGGGCTTTGTCACATTGATTGCCCTGGCTGCTGGAATGGCTGGGCTTTTATATGGATACGATACCTCCTGTATTTCAGGAGCAATCGGCTTTTTGAAGGATTTGTACCACCTGTCACCGGCAATGGAAGGCTTAATTACTTCCAGTATCATGATTGGTGGGGTCGTCGGGGTTGGTTTCTCCGGGTTCCTAAGTGATCGCTTTGGGCGCCGGAAGATCCTAATGATCGGCGCAATTCTCTTTTTCTTTGCGGCATTGCTTTCAGCATTTACCCGCACACCTGGAGAATTAATCACGGCTCGAATTGTTGGTGGTTTAGGAATTGGTTTGTCTTCCGCACTTGCCGTTACTTATATTTCAGAGGTCGCTCCGGCAAATATTCGGGGAACATTGTCATCACTTTATCAATTACTAACGACCATTGGAATTTGTGTGACCTACTTTGTAAACCTGACAATTGTTAATTTACACTCCTATAATTGGACATTATTCCATGGCTGGCGGTGGATGCTTGGAATTGGCTCACTACCTGCCCTCCTATTTTTCATCGCATTATTATTTGCACCAGAGAGTCCCCGTTGGCTGATTTCAAAGGAGAAAGTTGAACAAGGCTTTAATATTTTGGTCAAAATTAACGGCGTCAAAGGAGCCCAAGACGAGATGACCACGATCGCCACCGCAATCCGACGTGATCGAAATTCCACGTTGGCCAAATTATTTCAACCAGGCTTACGACGAGCTTTGTTCATCGGCATCTTTTTAGCCTTTTGTAACCAATCAGCTGGGATGAACGTGATTATGTACTATGGGCCGACAATCTTCAAGATGGCTGGCTTCGGTGGTAACTCCGAATTCATGGCCACGGCTGGCGTGGGTGTCGTGAACATGTTGGCAACAATCATTGCCACTACATTGATTGATAAAGCTGGCCGGAAACCATTAATGATGACTGGATCAGTTTTAATGACGCTTTTTAGTTTAGCGATTGCCCTCATGTTTGGTGGTAACAGTGGCCTCATTCTCTTGTTCTGTGTCTTTGGTTTTGTCATCTCATTTGCTTTTTCAATGGGCCCAATTCCTTGGATCATGATTCCAGAGCTCTTCCCGACTTACTTACGAGCAAGAGCTTCAGGAATTTGTACCGTGATTCTGTGGGGCGCTAACTTTGCGGTTGGCCAATTCACGCCGATGATGCTAAGCGCCTGGGGTGGTAAAATGACCTTTATTTTCTTCATGATAATGAATATTATCGGTTTCTTAGGCGTTTGGAAATTTGTTCCAGAAACCAAAGATAAGCCACTTGAGGAAATCGAATCCTACTTTATGCCAAAAGCAAAATAAGAATAGAATTTTGAAATCGTCAGTATTCAAAAAAATCGTAAGCCTGAGTTCCGTTCTGGCTTACGATTTTTTTAATCCCATTATTTAATTAGATGTTTAGTTTGTTTTCAGCCCCAGAGATAAAATCAAGTAGCTTCGGAATGCGAGTCGGCGTTTGATTCCGTGGCCGATTAACGATTAACAGCACTTGAAGGACAGAAAATACAAGTGAACTGCCCCGATAGTAGGCAATATATTTTGATTCCCATTTATCAACATACTTCTCTTTGTATGAACGCAGGCCCTCAAAGCTATAAAATCTGTATCCGTATTGATAGATCAGATGAACGATTCGTTCCTGAGTAAAACTAAATCGAGACGTGCCAACATTTGAAAGTGGTGACATGCCAAGATCAAAATACTTAAAGCCTTTTTTGGCTGATTCCTCGTACAAATTGATTAAAATGCCATCCATAATTCCAGATGGCGCTTTTGATGATGAACGCATCAAGTCAATCGATGTCGTCACCTGATTGCCATCTGGCATGATGTTGGCAAATGCGACAATTTCATCATCTGAATTTTTCATGACGGCGATCGGCGCTTGGTTTAAATAATAGTCGTCAAAGAACCCTAACGAAAAACCCTTCTCGACTTTACCACCAAGCCATTCATTGGAAATGTTCTTGATCGTCTTCATAAAGGCTTGACTAAATGGCGGCTCTATGACTTCAAATTTAAATCCTTCGCGATCAAATTTGTGCATGAGTGCCCGTTCACCACGATGCCGTTTCCCGCTCAGGGTGAATTGGTTTAAGTCCACCAAACCATCTTCACCTGTCTTGATAAAGTCAAAGCCGCTCTCATGAAGCTGCATGGTTAAATCCTGGTCAATCTCATAAAACAATGGCTTTAGTCCTTGTTTATCAGCAGTTTTCATGAAATCTTCAATCGCCGCGCCAATTTTTTCCGAGTTGCCGACCGGTTCACCCATAATAATGAGCTTGTCAGCAATTGGTTTGTACATGAAGAAGACTTGGTCAACCCCTCCTTCTTGGTAGAAGTAGATCTGTTTATCCCGTAAAAATGCAAGATGACTATCTTCATTGCCACCGAATTGATCGATGACTGCCTTCACCCGCTCTGCATCAAATGGTTGCGTCAACCACGCCGGCCGGTTAGCTGTTAAATAAATGTTGGTCACAAATAAGACCAACATTGCGATCAGCAACCCAATGAAGCCAACCAGCCAAATTGCCTCAGATGGAAATAGGTAGGCCGCGTCAAAATGAAGCGGTGAATGGCGATTAGCGGCAATTCCGACCAATGTATACACTGTGAAAGTAATGATAAAAATCGATCCATTGATGATCAGAGCACCCCATGAATTTGCCATCCGATCCCGATAGAGAACCCCTCTTGAAAGCCACAAAGTGATGAGAATGATGACAAACAGCATAATCATTCGCCACGTGAATGCTTCATTGAACCAAGTGTTCACAATCGATAAGATCACGACGGCAACTGTCGGCCAAAAAGCGCGCTTAGTTCGTGCCCAAATGCCACTCCCAAGGCCGATCAACAGAAACGCCACAATAATATTCATCAAATGACTCACAAAAAATATTGAATAAGGTACCAATCGAATGTAGAGGCGGTTCATGATAACGACATTCGGAACTGTCGCAAATAAGAGCATCATTACCCCAGAGAAGTACATGAACCCGGTTAAGAAGACCTGAGCGATCCGTTGGATGATGATCCGGGGTAATTCATCCAGAAATTCGTTAAGCTTGTGGCCGGTATCATGAGCGAATAAACCGGTTCCCACAATAAATGGCAGTAAATAATAAAATAGTCGATATAATAAAATCCAAACTAGTGCGTCACTTCTGGCAACGCCAATAAATCCTAAACCGATAATGACGAAAATATCGAATGACCCTAACCCACCAGGAATCATTGAAACAACTCCAGCAACGTTAGCGACAACAAAGATCGGAATAACTAACGCAAAATCAATCGGCAGATGCATCAAATACCCAATTAAAATGAAAAAGCCCAGGGCACTTCCCCACTCCATAAATGAGCCAAGAGTCATCGTCAACTCCTGTTTGAGGGTTAAATCTTTAAAAAAGCTGGAATTATTCATCCTTGTAAAAATAAACATAGTTGGAAAATAAGCAGCCCCACCAACGAGCCAAATCCAGTAGTGGGCAAACACGGTTCCAATCCTAAAACCGAAGATCATAATTAAGGAAACAAGGCAGAGCAATGACAGCCCCGAAATGAGGAAGAGAGCAACTTTTGAAATGGCGTACAATATTTGCTTTTTGGTCGCCCCTTTACCATAAAAATGGGCTCTTAAACTGGCACCAAGCAAGCCCCCGAACCCTAATAAATTGGTAAAAGTATTCACCACCCAGCCACTACGGACGACGTACCCCGGAGCGAATTTAGTAGGTAAAAACTTCACGATCGAAAAATCATATATGAGCATCGGCATGATTGAAACAAAGCCCAAAACCAGCATTATCAATAATGATCCCTTTGACTGACTGGCAAGCACATTTTGGAACTGTTGACCATTTACTTCACGAATAATTTTTGCAAGTTGACGAACCACGAAGATCAAGACTGAAAAAACAAATATCAGCTTGATCACCGTCATTCGTTTATCTATGAATTTCTTAAATCGATTGAATGCGTTTGCCACTCTTCTCACCTCTCAAATGTAATCCTGTTCCATTATGCCAATTAAATGGATCCGGAACAACAATTATGTACAAAAAAACTGCGCATCGACAATGTAGATTGCCAACACACAGTATGATGAAGAGTTTTAGCCTATTTAAGGGTAGTAACCACACTTGTTAGTACCAGTACTGTCCAGCTCCAATCAGCCAT
>NZ_AZEI01000046.1 GCF_001436255.1 Lentilactobacillus rapi DSM 19907 = JCM 15042
ACTCGCTTTTTACATAGAAGTATATCAAAAATCATAGATCTTGGACAGCTTCTTAGCGAACAGGCAGGTTTGATGCCTGGCGCTGGCGGTGGCGGGGTTTATTCATCCAACGAAGAAATGGATCACATGGACGGCACACCAATTGCCAATGGCTATGAGCACTATATGATTGCCAAATATCGGACACTACCGGGGCGGGGCCGAGCAACAGCGGTGATGAGTTATTACTTGCCTTATGTGATTGACAAGCAGCAGGTGCAACCCGTGACCGTTCAGTATGTCGATGAGGCCGGTCAGTCAGTTCATGAAGCCCAAACGATCAATGGAAAAATGAATGATCCGTTTGATTTGGCGGATGCCAAGTATCAATTGGCAATTCCTGGTTATACGTTTAAGGCTTATGATCCTGTCCAGACGGGTAAGCTTACCGAAAAGGGACAAACCGTTAAACTGATTTACACGAAAAATCCGTCACCCAAGGACGATCCAGTGACGCCAACGCCAACTAATCCAGTCACGCCTGCGACACCCACAACGCCAGTAACTCCGAATAATCCAGGAGTTGACGTTACGCCTAAGAATGACCCAACGCAAAATTCCGTAGCGCCGACTGTTCCGACAAAGGAAACTGAGGGCTTGGCTAAGATTAATGAAGTGGTCTATTCTCTGAAGAAGATTTATTTGTACCAGCATCCAACCTTTAAAGTGGCTGAACGAAAAGCAGGCTATGTTAAGAAGCCACGGGTATTTCGACCAATGTTTGTAGTGAGTGGGTATGCTCGCTCCAAAGACGGCAATTTGCGCTATAAGGTTCGGGATGTTAACCACCAAAGCAAAACAGACGGTTGGACTGGCTATATTACCACTCAGTCTGCCTATGTCCGCCCAGTCTACTATCACAGCAGCCACAAGACATTGACGGCGATTAATCCTCGCGGCGTTAATGAATATACCAATAAGAATCTGACAGGTAAGGTTCGCAATATCAAGCAGGGAACGGTACTCAAAGTTAAGCAGTTTGTGACCCACAACTTGACCACCCGTTATCAATTACCAAATGGTCATTACGTGACCGGTAACCGAAAACTGGTGAAAATGGGTCGGCACAAACAACCGCGTCAAGTAATCATTAAGAAGGGCGTTAATCGTTATGCTAACGCAGACTTCACCAAGAAAAACGGGCATTTGACCAAAGGTGCTAAGTTGACGGTCAAACGCTTCACGTTCAGCCATCAAGACTCGATCAAAAATGGTGGTACCAAACGCTTTGAAGTCAAGGGCGGATTTATTACGGCCAATCCGAAATTTGTCAAAGCGATTTATAAGTAAACTGGCACCTTTAAATGGCCGTAAAAAAAGCTCAGCAGCTTATCCGATGTGGACAGCTGTTGGGCTTGTTTGATTATCCTAAAAGCGAGTTTTAGAGAATTGACAATAAATTATTCATCATATGCAGGGCCATGCTATAGCGGATATCTTTGAAGTGCAGGTACGTGTATGCAAGCAGCCAACCTAACGCTGAATAGATCAGCCAGTTAATATCGAAATTCATATCGTGCAAAAAGCCAAATACCATGCCGCTCACGAGGATAGCTAACCCGTTATTCAGACGAGTGTTTTTATTGAAAAAGTAATTCATGAAGATGCCGCGGCAAATCAGTTCCTCAAAAATTGGCGCCAGAACCACTGCAAACAAATCGTTCCACAGTGGTATTTGGGTAATGGTTTGGTTGATGGCTTTTTGATTGGCTGGTAAATCCAAGAAATGATTGATAACCAGCCACCCCCAAATTGACTGAACAGCGATGACGATCATAAAGATGATCAACAGCTGACCGATTCGCCCAAAAGTAACGGGTAATCTGCCAAAATGCCGCGGGTTGCTTTTAACGAGTTGCCGTCCATAACGCCAGCCGATAAATCCGAGTGCCAAGGCAATGATCAGTAGCGAAATCCCCAGGACTTTATGCAATTGAATGAGGGCTGTGTAACTGCCAGCCACGTCGAGGGTTCCAGAGGCCACGAGGTAAATCAATAAAAAGCCAATCCATTTGGCAATTTGGAGAACTTTGGTTGCCCCATAGCGAAGCGCTTGATTTGGTGTCATTTTATCTAAATTCGTTAACTTCAATGCGGTTTTTATCCGGGTCCAAAATCGTGATGGAGTTAACGTTTCTCCTTACTTCAGTTTTGGTGGTTGGTTCATCAACAATATCGACGAAGTAGTTAATCAAGTGGGCCTTGATATCTTCCATCGAGTCCTTTGCAATTAAGCCGAATGAAATTGGATGGTCAACCTTGTCTTCTTGACGAAAGTCCAGGAACATTTTGCGCAGGTCAGCGCCCTTATCACCGTTTGGCAGGTCAACTATCCGCAGGTCGAATACTTCATGATAGAATCGCAGGCTGACTTCAAGGTTAGATACGGGGATGGTGATGTACTCAATTTCTCTAATATTCATTTCAAAACATCCTTTAAAAAAGTAATGAATATATTATATACCATTAGTTTAATTTGTCAGCGGTTGCACTACTTGACCATGCGTTTAATTAAGAGTAACGTAACAAATTGTATGATTAAATGACGAAATTAAGGTGTGTGGGAGCATAACTGTAGTTAAAAATGTGGCTATATTGGATAAAACAGATGAGATTTATAGGCCATCGCGTAAGTTATCCGGGCTACATAGCCGAATGGTGCTCCGCAAAGCAGAAGTCTGCACATAAGTCACTTCCACCAAAAATCCAAAGTCCGGATTTCTGGTGAAAGCAACTTATGCTCCGACTTCTAACCGCTTTGTTTCGCACACTGTTGAATGGTGCTCCGCAAAGCAGGGATCTGCATGTAAGCACCTTGAACAAAAATTCCAAAACCGGGAATTTCCGTTCAAGGCGACTTACACTCCGATCCCTAACCGCTTTGCTACGCACACTACTATAAAAGGAGTGAATCACTTGCCATTACTATCTGTTTCGGGTCTTTCCATGAGTTTTGCTGAAAAGGATCTGTACAAAGACGCTGAATTCACGCTGGAAAAAGGCGAACATATGGGGGTTGTCGGCCAAAATGGGGTCGGGAAATCAACCCTGATTAAAATTATCACTGGCAGCGAACTGCCACTATCCGGCGACATTAAGTGGCAAAAAAACATCAAGATTGGGTACTTGGATCAATACGCTGACATCGAAGACGACTTGACGCTTACCCAGTTTTTGCAGACCGCATTTGCTGATCTCTATGATAAGAGTCACCAATTAAATAAACTATACGCCGATTATGCGAATAACGGCGATGATAAATTAATGGAACGGGCCGGCCAGCTTCAAGATGAACTGGACTCCAGTAATTTTTATGAGATTGACACTCGAATTAATCAAACTATCACGGGTCTAGGCCTTGATAATATTGGCCGGGATCATTTGGTTGGGAAGATGTCTGGTGGTCAGCGTTCTAAAATTATTTTGGCTAAAATGCTGTTGGCTGATCCAGATGTCATTTTACTTGATGAGCCAACCAACTATTTGGATACTGCTCAGATCGACTGGTTAATTGATTATCTGAACAGTTTCAAAGGATCCGCCCTGGTTGTTTCCCATGACTATGATTTCTTGGAGAAAATTACTAACTGTATCATTAACGTGGCTTTTGGTAAGATTACCAAATACCGTGGCAGCTTCAAGCAGGCTATGCGCCAACGGGCTGAACGGGAAGAATTTCAACAGCGGGAGTATGATAAACAGCAAGTTGAAATTGACAAAGCAGAACGGTTCATTCGCAAGAACAAAGCCGGTTCCAAGGCGACAATGGCCAAGTCGCGGGAGAAAAAGCTGGCCCATATGGATAAGATTGATCCGCCGTCAACGAACATTAAAGCCAGCTTCAACTTCCCTTACGAAGAGACTGGTTCACATGAAGCCTTGACCGTTGATCACCTTTCGGTTGGGTATAACAAGCCGCTTTTGAAGCCGGTGACCTTCACCATTTCGATGGGTGAAAAATTTGGTTTTGCTGGCTTTAACGGGGTCGGTAAATCGACCTTGATTAAGACGATTCTCGGCCAATTAACTGCAAAAGGTGGAACGGCGAAATTTTCACCGTCTTCTAAGATTGGCTACTTCAGCCAGGAACTTTCCTGGGACAATAATCGGATGACGCCCATGCAGATTATTTCCGATAAGTTCACTAAGTTAAACCAAAAGACCATTCGGACCAAACTGGCTAAGTGTGGTCTGGATTCTGCTAATGCAATGAAGCCAATCGGTCAGCTTTCCGGTGGTGAGCAGACCAAGGTTAAATTAGCGATGATGGAATTTACACCATCAAATTTCTTAATCATGGATGAGCCGACCAACCATTTGGACGAGGAAACCAAGGAAGCCCTCAAACGCGCGCTTGATCGTTTCCCCGGCAACCTCATTATCGTCAGCCATGAGGATAGCTTTTATGATGGCTTGGTGGATAAAGTGCTGAACGTGGAGAAGTTGAGTCTAAAAGAACAGCCAGTGATGCGTGAAGAACAATAAAAGATGCTGATTAAGCCTAACATTTTACGACGTTGGGCTTTTTGTTTGGCGAAAATTTTGAAAAGATGCTTGACATATTTTTCCGAGGTGGTATTCTAGCACCATCAACGAATTAAAAATAAATAATAAATATGAAGTTATGATTAGAAAAGTAATTGTTCATTTCACATAAAGAGAGCCTCGTTGGTGAGAAGAGGCTGCGGTGGACGGTGAAAACACATCTATGAACTGAGTAATTGAACCAAGTAGGTTACTCCGCTAGTCAGCGTTACCACGGCTACTTTAACTGTTCTTCATTTCGATGGACGACTAGTTATTAGCAGCGTAAGGTCGTTTCATCGTGAGGTGGCGACAAAGATGAGGTGGAACCGCGACAGATCGTCCTCAGATATTACTATACGTAATGTCTGGGGATTTTTTTATTGAGTGAGCGGATTGCAACGGGTGATGCGGTATCTAAGGTGCTTTAGGCTGAAAGCCCGGGCTTGGGTTTTAGTCTGAAGTTCCTTAGATGTTAGCATCAGTTGCAAGGAGCTGTCCTAATTAAACTCTAATTATAATCAACACATTTACAGAAATGGAGAGTGGCACATATGCAAATTATTGAAGATTCATTAGACAACTTATTGAAACAGGTAGCGATTCGGACTAACAAGGTAGCCAACCGAGCTGAGGTTGAAAAAGCAGTTGACGATATTATTGCCAACGTGATTGAAAATGGTGATCAGGCGCTGAAGGATTACGAAAAAAAATTTGACGGTATTGACCTCAAAGACCTGCGCGTTAGTCAGCAAGAAATTGATGATGCCTATGCCCAGACTGATCAAAAGGTGATTGATGCTTTGAAGCTGGCTAAGGCTAACATCACTTCATTCCAACAAATGGAGGTTGAAGAAAGCTTTATTGACGCCAAGAAGAAAGGCGTCATTCGTGGGGAAAAGATTCAACCGCTGGCTGCAGTTGGGTTGTACGTTCCCGGGGGGACGGCTGCTTATCCTTCATCCATTCTGATGAACGTGATCCCCGCCAAAATTGCTGGGGTTGGCCGGATTGTCATGGTGACACCACCTCAAAAAGATGGTTTGAGTAAAGCCGTTTTAGCCGCTGCCAAGATTGCCGGCGTTGATGAAATTTATACGGTTGGTGGCGCTCAAGCAATTGCTGCGTTGGCCTATGGTACCGAAACAGTTCCTCGAGTTGATAAAATTACCGGTCCCGGCAATGTCTTCGTGGCAACTGCGAAAAAGAAGGTCTTCGGTCAAGTTGACATCGATATGATCGCGGGTCCATCTGAAATTGGCGTGATTGCCAGTTCTCAATCAGTACCCAGTCAAGTGGCGGCAGACCTGCTGTCACAAGCTGAACATGATAAGTTGGCTCGGCCGATGTTGATTACGGATGATCGGCAGTTAGCCGATGCCGTCAACAAAGAATTGGCGCGCCAAGTTGCGTTATTGCCTCGCCAAGAAATTGCCCAAGCTGCCATGGATAATGAAGGCTTTATCGCAGTCGTTGACGATATTGATGATGCCTTCACCCTGATGAACGCCGTTGCGCCAGAACATTTGGAAGTCCAACTCCCAGATGCCATTGAGTATCTAAATCAAATTAAGAATGCCGGATCAGTCTTCCTAGGCTTCTCAGCTTCAGAACCACTTGGTGACTATCTTGCCGGTCCTAACCACATTTTGCCAACGGGTGGTACGGCACGATTCTTCTCACCATTGGGTGTCCAAGACTTCGTGAAACGGACACAGTTTGTTTCCTATACAAGAGAAGCTTTGGCAAAGGAAAAGGATGCCATTACAACGCTGGCAAGGGTTGAGGGCTTGGAAGCCCATGCTAGAGCGATTGAAAGTCGTTTTGAAGAAAAGTGAGCGGATCAAAGCGATTAACAATCGGGGTGTAAGTCTCCCGTATCAGAAATCCGGGTTTTGGATTTATGATACGGGTGCTTACATGCAGATTGTTGCTTTGAGGAGCTGTCCTAAGAAAAGTGAGCGAATCCAGGCGGAGCGTAAGTCCCACTGCTTTCCTAACCCAAATAGCCAGGAAGGTTTGACACAACAAATGATAACCGAAACAAGGAGCATTGCTTATGAAGAAAATTGCAACCAATAAATTAACTTTGATGAGCGTCATGTTGATGATCTTTACCTCAACTTTTGCCTTTGATAATACGTCGATCGCTTATTACACAATGGGTTACGCCGGCATTATCTGGTATGTCCTGGCCGCATTGTTGTTCTTCGTGCCCTCATCACTGATGTTTTCAGAATACGGGGCATCTTTGCGGAACGAAGCCGGTGGGGTGTTCTCCTGGTTGTCCAATTCGCTGGGGACTAAATGGGCATTTGTCGGCGGCTTCGTCTGGATTGCCTCATGGATCATCTTGATTGTGTCCACCGTATCTAAAATTTGGATCATGTTGTCGACGACGATTAGTGGCTCCGATCAGACTGGCCAGTGGCGTTTCGGCGGGCTGGATTCCACCGAAACAATCGGTATCTTGAGCATCGCATTTTTCTGCATCGTGACCTTCGTTGCCACTAAGGGGCTCACCAAAGTTGCCAAATTAGCAGCGGTTGGTGGAATTGCCGCCGTTGTCTTGACGATCTTCTTCTGTATCGCCAGTCTGATATTGTTAAGTATGAACGGGTTTCAACTCGCGGAACCGATGAACTTGCCAACTAGTTTGTTAAAGTCACCAAGGGCAAGTTACCAATCACTGAGCTCAATCGTGTCATTCCTAGTATTTGCAATTTATGCCTACGCCGGGATTGAAGCCATGGGCGGCGTGTCCGATAAGATGAAAAACGCCAAACGTAACTTCCCATTGGCGATGGCATTGGGTGCGTTTTTAATCACCATGATTTATGCACTATTTATCTTCCTGTGGGGCGCTTCCGCCAATTGGTCAAAAGTGTTCGATGGCTCGGGCGTTAATTTAGGAAATACGACTTATGTTTTAATGAGCAACTTGGGCTATAGTTTAGGTCAGCAGTTCTCGCTTGGTGCCGCTGGAGCACAAACCCTGAGTTTCTGGTTCGCCCGGTTTGGGTCGTTCACCATGCTGATCAGTTATCTGGGATCATTCTTTGTGATCGTATATATGCCGATTAAGTCATTCATTTTAGGAACGCCAAAGCAGTTGTGGCCAAAGGCATTACCAAAGTTGAATGCATACGGGATGCCTGCGAACGCAATGTGGATGCAGGCCGGCGTGGTCAGTGCGTTGATCGCGATGACTTCGTTTGGTGGCAAATCCGCCGTTGATTTCTATAATGTATTGACGTTAATGGATAACTTGTCATCAACGTTGCCATATCTATTCTTGGTGACTGCATTCCCATTCTTCAAGGCCAATCTGTCATTGGAAAAACCGTTTGTGATTTACAAACGCAAATGGGTCTACATGACGGTGACCGTTGTGGTGGATCTCCTGTTAATGATCGGCGTGTTCTCAACGGCCATTTCCGCAATTTCTGAAGGGCAGTATTGGGATTTGACGCTTGAATTGATCGGACCGTTCTTCTTCGGAATGGTTGGTTATGTATTGTTCAGATTGTACGAGCGAAGAAGTCAATTATTGTCGCAGAACCCGGATGTACCGGAAGGGTTGACGAAGTGAGCTTGATAAATTCAAAAAGTGTGCAAAGAGGAGTCTGAACTGAACCCCTTGAATTGGAGAAATCTAATTCAAGGGGTTTTATTATGTTT
>NZ_AZEI01000047.1 GCF_001436255.1 Lentilactobacillus rapi DSM 19907 = JCM 15042
TGAAGTGAACCCCAATAGTTGGAGATAATATTTAATAATTTTCAGGCACATAACTGGTCGTTGTGAATCCGGTATTCAACCGGACTCATTCCGGCTAGTTTTGTTTTTATGCGATGGTAATTGTAATACTGGATATAGTCCTTAACTGCCTGCTTAAGTGCCTGAAAGTCATCATAGTGATGATTATGAACTGTTCCGACCTTTAACTGATGAAAGAAACTCTCTGCACAAGCGTTGTCAAGGCAGGTAGCCTTACGGCTCATGCTTTGAAATACTCGATATTCCTTTAAGCACGCTTGGTATCGACTATTCTGATACTGGAATCCTTGATC
>NZ_AZEI01000048.1 GCF_001436255.1 Lentilactobacillus rapi DSM 19907 = JCM 15042
AAACATAATAAAACCCCTTGAATTAGATTTCTCCAATTCAAGGGGTTCAGTTCAAACCAGAATGCATTACTTTTTTCACTTAAATGCTGGGATCAAATCGCCTTTCGTCCCACTCAAGCTTGTGATAAGCCATCAAAGACAATGGGTTATCCCGGATTAACCGTCGCCCAAAGAAACGCGTAGCCACATATCAAGACAATCAGCGGCAACCAGTGGGCGAATAATACCTTCTTAGTGGTTTTGGACCATTTATGGAAATAATAAACACTGCGGCTGGATTTGACCCGCTCGATAATTTGAAAGGCCGTGATCGTCGCACAATAGACCAATAATGCATACACGATGACGAACGCAAAATCAGCCCCAATGCCAGCCATACTGCTGCCCATCGCGATAAACACGAGCTGCCAGATATAGGTAACCAGCAAGCCAAAATAGGCCAGGTTGGGAATCAGGACTGCAAAGCGGTATGGAATCAGTGAGAATACCACGTAAACGGCCAACAGAATAATCCCCCGCAGCAACCCTTGTAAGATTCGACTATCGTTTCTCATAAATGTGACGGTGAGTGGCTGGGCTTTATATGTCATGGCACAGAAGACAATTGCCAAGGCCGCCCAGATAGCTAAAAATATGTAAGTTGATCGGTGTAATTTGAGGTTGGCTAACACGATAAAACTCCTTTGAAATAATGTGGGGCAGCTATCTTTGCGGCCGTCCCTATTTATTTTACCAGATTATACCTGCGCCGATGTGATAAATTTTGAAAATCACCCTTACCCGGTCATACCATCCTGCTTGATATATGCATCAACGAGATTGTCGGTCCGTTGGTCTTCCAGAAACTCAGCCGGCGTTCCCGTAAACCGAATTTTGCCATTCTCTAGAAATAACAAATTATAATCATCGCTCGTAATATTCTGAAATTGGTGGGAGGTCATAATTACCTTCTTGCCTTGTTGATTCAATTCATGAATTTTGCCAATAGCGCGGTTCGCCATTTTTGGATCCAAACCACTTTCTGGTTCATCAAAAAGATACAGTTCGCGATTCAAACGGGAAATGATGTCAATAATCACCAACCGTTTCTGGCCACCGGAAAGTTTACCAAATTTAGTATTTGCAACTTTTGTGAGGCCATCTGGCAAATCGGCAATCGAAAACTGCTGGTTTGTGTTTTCGATTGCCATCACCATTTTGAATGTTTGAAACACGGTTGCTTCAGCCATGAAAGGAACTCCCTGCAGCTGATAAGCAATTTGTTTGAAGTCCGGAAACCCAACAAAGTTCTCGGCGGGTCGCGGATTAACCGTTGAAATGAAATCTAATAATGTTGTCTTACCGGCGCCATTTGGGCCCAGCAAAACGTTTACTTTGTCATCCGCAAAGTTCGCGTTCAAATCATCGTATAACTGTCTGCCATCAGGTAACTGACAGCTGAAATGTGTAATTTCCATCCTATTTCTCCTTTAAGCCCGACTGGTAGACGAATTGAGGCTCATGTGCGAGATAACCACGTTGCTCACAATCGTGTATACGACCGCCACCACTGCCAACATCACTAAATAGCTGACGTGATGAGGAACGCCGGGAATCATCAGGATGTATGCTCGGATAATGAAGTTACCGGGATTGATCGCAGCCAAGACAGTGTTTAGAGCAAATGATCCAGTCGAAATATAAGCCAAGGCCAACCCTAAAAAGACGTAGCCCGTCATCAGGGCGCCCATCGTTTGGACCTTAACCGGGGCAAGAAGAATCAGACTGGTGAAAAATGAAACAATTGGAATAATCAGGAAGTTGGCCAGCCAAGTCAGTGCCATAAATTCGATAACAGCTGGATCGACTCGATAAACAAGCGCCGCCACCACATCAAAGATTAAAATTTCAGCTTGAATAATAAAGATCTGGGGAATTAAGTTGGCATAGTAAATCAGCCGTTTATCACCGGCGATAAAGGTAAACATCTTCAAAAAGTTATTCTCCCGCATTGTGACGATCGCCGAAGTAATTTGGTTGATGACGCCCACCAGGACCATGTAGGTCCAAAAGCCCGGAATCACATCGTAGAAATTGCGAACCGAATGAACGCTGTTAGCGGTAAACGCATTGAACAGGAAATAAACTGTCGGAAATAACAAGGTGAACAGAAAAATTGCTTTGTCACTCAAAACAATATTGGTCTCGAACTTACTAAGCGCATAGAGCTTTTTGATCATGAGCGTTTCCTTTCTTTGCCACGGCCAGATTAGAACATGAAAAATTAGTGTGATCCGTATTTAACATGTTATCACCCCCCATTTGGGGTCAATCGCTTTTTATTATAATCTTAAAGGTTTATTAGGAAATTTCAATAGCCAATAAGCGGCTGAGCCATCAACCAATTCTTGCTGATGCTGGCCATTTTGATAAAGAGTGGCTCAGATACTAGTCGGCAAAATTTTAAAAAAAGCAACGTAACTTTCTATCCCTATATTGAAAAAAGTTGCGCCAAACGGCTGATCCCCGCCATTTAACAAAAAGAACCAACTATTCAATCAGGAATAATTGGTTCTTTTCGTTAAATTCTGGGATCAAATCACTAATTGTTCCGATCCCACCCCATGGATTTTATTGAATTTGTTTAACCCTACTTCACCGTGATTTGAAGCGTCTTCCCCAGCGCCGAAGCAATCCGGCTCAGGGTCTCAATTGTGGTATTGCTGCCCTTTTCGATTTTCACAACTGTGGCCAATGGTAAAGCCGCTTTCTTCGCCAGGGCTGCTTGCGACAAGCCCTGCGCTTCTCTGGCTTTCATCACGGTTGCGGCAATGGCAACCTTGGTGTATTCCAACTGAAATCCCGGGTTCTCAGTTAATTTGTGAGTTCCTGCTGCTAAAAAATCGTCCAAATTAATCGTGCTCATCATTCCACCACCATCATGACTTTAGGCTTCCAAGCGTCTCGTGAAGTCGTCGGGACAAGGTACAAGCCATAATCCCGATTACCAGAATCGGCCACTAGACTTCTCAGCTGGCTTTCAACCGCTTTGACATAATAAGTCAACGCTTGAGTTCTTTGGTCCGCCTTCCAATATGCCTCGTAGTTTGTGATGACGGCTGGATTCACATCCTTCACCGCAAATTTGACAGTCGCATAATTCAAAATATTGGCATTTGCGGCAGCATCCCGCGAGCTCATATTTGAAGTGGCCAACAATTTTGCCATCATATTCAGTTGCTGGCTATTGGTCCCCTTACCCTTTAGATCTTGCTTCACTTGATTGATGATTAAGTCCTGAAACTCCGTCTGCGGCAAGCTTGCCAACATTTTCAAGTTATCTTTGAAAAATTGGTAGCATTCTGTTTTTGTATAGGCCATTTTGGATAAATCCGAAATCCCTGTTTGCTTTGGATTAATCCCCTTGGTGAGATAGCCACGCCACACATACCCACTGACGCTATTGTGTTGATTATAGAGCTCGTAATAAACGTGACTAACGCCGTCATGTTGCATGACAACGCTGTTTTTGACATACCAAGTTGTCGTGGGATAGTTTCTCAAATTATGTAGTCGTTGCGTATGCAGCTGGTTCCACAAATAAACCGACTTTGTGGTCTTTGGATGATAGGCGATCGCCGAGTTTCGATGGCTTACCTTTGTCCAGACGTATTGAGTGGTTGAAACCTGTTGTTCGGTTGTGACGGTACTTGCCGAAACAGAGCGACCAGCTCCACCGATCAAGAGACCGAATGCGATCAGAGCCAACCACGTTAATCGTTTTCTCATTTTATGTTTCCTCCTAATATCAGCCTAATTATTATACCAGAATCAGGGGAACAAATGTGTGCATTTTTGAAATTATCCGCAAAAAAAGGAGGCCAGGATCAAAACGTCTGTCCCAGTCTCCTCAGTTCATCATTATAAAATCACTTTTGATAGCTCAACCCTCGCCGCAATCGTTTGAAAAAGCCAGTATCATCAGTTTGCAAGATCAGCCCTTCATAGATGCGACTAATGTACATCATGAGAAGTCCAATGCTGACAATGAGAATGAGCAATGACATACTGACTTCCAGCCCACTGGCATTGCCGTTGATGATTCTCAGTGGCATAAAGTACGACGAGAAGAATGGCACGTAGGACAACACTTTGGCAATCAGCGCCTCTGAGTTGCTTTCAAATGGAATCGTTAGGAAAAACGCAACCATGCTGAGATAAATGGCCGGCTGGGCGGCTTTAGGAGCGTCTTCGGCTTTAGCAACCAATGCACCACTGAATGCCGAGACAATTGTGTAAATCACCACACCAAGGAACACAAATAATAGGTTAACGTTCAACAAGTTACCAATAATCGACTTAACCAGCGACTGATTTTGATCAATGAAATCCTTAATCTTGTCGAGTTGCATGGCAACTTCAAAGAACGCGAACCCGCCGACCAGGTAGACGACAATCTGAGTCAGAATGACCATCATCACGCCAATGATCTTGCCAAAAAAGTATTTGGACGCCTTGGTGCTGGAAAAAATAATTTCCATGATCTTAGTGCCCTTTTCGGAAGCAATTTCTTGCGCAGTGACTGACGAATACGTGATCATAATCATGTAAACCATCACGACAATAATCCAAAATGAGGCAATCTTGGCGATGTTGGAGCCGCCGGATTGTTTTTTAATTTTCTGTTGAAACGCCGGCTGCTGGGATAAAGCTGTCAACTGTTTGGCGCTTAGCTTGGCATTTTGAACATTCAACGTTTGTTGGGCTTTGCCAAGAAAACCGGTAACCTGCGTCTTCAAAGATGAATCGATGGCATCATCAGAATGATAAACTGCCGAAACGTGATTCTTATCGGTGGCTAAAACGAGATAGCCCGCCAGATTATTTTTCGTCATCTTTTGCTTCGCCGCGGCGACGGTTTGCACTTTGGCATTCACGTCATCTTTATTTTGGTTAACAAATTGCTGCCGCAGCGCTGGCTGATCCGAAACAACGGCAATCCGCTGTTGATCGCTACCAGTAGCCGCACTCATGTAGCCAACCCCCAACGAAATTCCCAGCAGTAAAAACGGTGACAGAACTAAAATCACAAAGCTCCACGATTTAACTTGCCGCAAATAGGTTTCAGCGGCCACAATCCAAGTTTTATTCATGATTAATCCCCGCTTTCATTCTGAAAATCTCGTCAAGTGTCGGCGGCTGTTGGCTGAATTCTTCAATATAGTGGCCTTTGGTTAATTGATCAAAGATTTCGGGCCCGGCAGCTGGATCATCCAGCCGCAAGACATAACGTTGGCCCCTGATGTGGGTCACTTGGACAACGTGGGGCAACTCGCTTAATTGGGCCTCACTCCAAGCAGTGGTGACGTAGACCTCTGACTTACCAAATTGATCGCGCACTTCACTAATCGTGCCGTTTAGGACCAGATCCCCAGTTCGCAGCATCACAAGCCGATCACAAACGCTTTCGACGTTCGCCATGTTATGGCTGGAAAAGATAATCGCTGCACCCTGCTGTTTGGCTTCCAAAATCGCATTTTGCAGCAAATCCGCATTCACCGGATCAAGGCCGCTAAATGGTTCATCTAAAATGATGAGCTTGGGATGATGAATCAGCGTCACAATCAATTGGACTTTCTGCTGGTTTCCCTTTGACAAGCTTTTAATTTGATCGTTCTTTTTGCCCTTAACCGCAAACTTCTCAAGCCAGTGATCGATTTGCGGGCGAATTTCTCTAGCTGGTTTGTTCTTCAACCTGGCCAAGTAAACGATCTGCTGCTCAATGGTCAGCTTTGGCATCAAGCTCCGTTCCTCTGGCAGATAGCCGATTTCGTCAAACACTGATTCAGTTACCGGCTTGCCCTGCCAGCGAATGGTGCCGTCATACTTCAAAAAGTTCAAGATACTATGAAAGGTCGTCGATTTGCCGGAACCATTTTGGCCGATTAAGCCAGTGATTTGCCCAGCCGGCACGTTAAAACTAACGTCATCCAGTGCCGTCACTGAGCCAAACTGTTTGTGGAGATGTTGAATTGCCAACATTTTGATTGCCTCCTAATATAAGTGAGTGGATCCAAGCGCTTAGAAGTCGGAGCGTAAGTCGCCGCTGAGAGAAATTCCCGCTTTTGGAATTTTTCTCAGTGGTGCTTACGCGTAGACTTCTGCTTGGAGGAGCTGTCCTAAAACTTTCTTTAATAATACCATGACTAATCGGTTATTCTTAGTAATTACCCGCTAAAATCGACGATGTCAACAGAATGATCATTCATTTTTACGCGAAACAAAATTAATTGGAATTCGCAAACCGCGTCTCATTAGGAATAAGTTAACCAATTTATAATTTAATATTTTATTTCTCATTTCATTCAAATAATATTCATAAGTCATTGCTAATATACGAGATGCATTAAAAAATCTCATATATTTTGGAGGATTCAATTATGAATAAACGACTAAAGACACAACTACTATTGGCAACCGGTGCCCTCGTTGGACTTGCAACGACAACCGGCCTCGACCAAGCTAACGTAAACGCCGACGAAAAGGTTGCCACTACTCCAACAACAAACGCTGGAGCCGCTACAACTGATCAGCTGACTGCCAGCGATACTAATACCGGAACAACCGATCAGACAACGTTCCAATCACCACCGCCAGTTGAGTCGACAACAACTGATACGTCAGCTCCACAGGCGTACGGAAATGCTGGAACAGCTGACACTGGGACTGATACAGGAGCAGCAACTACCCCAACAGGAACTACTCAGCCGACTGAAACTAATGAAACAGCTGAAACTAGTCAGCCAACTGGTTCGACGGCCACAACGCCAGCTGAGACGACTCAACCAAGTGCAGGTCAAACATCTGGCGCAACGCAACAAGAAACTGGCGCAACAACAGGTGGCCAGGTAGATCAGGGAAGTCAAGAAGCCCCTGTGCAACAGTCGCCACAAGCACCAGTTCAGGAGAGTACTCCGGCACCAGCTCCACAGGCACCCGCAGATAACGGTGGTCAGAAATCGGGAAACACGGGTACAGTTAATAACGGTGCCCCAGAAAAATCCGAAACACCCGCTAAGGATCAGGATAAATCATCATCCGCTCCTGACAAACAGAATCAGCCTAAGAAAGACTCGGAATCTCAAGACAAAACAAGTAAGCAAGCAAAAGAAACAACCACTGAGAAAAAGCTTGTTCTTTGGGAAAAAGCAACTGGTGAAAACGATGAACGCTTTATTATTTACCGAGTTCCTACGGTTAACCCTCAAACAAAAGAAACTGTATACGAAGCCCTTTTGTTTGAACCTTATAACGCAAATGATCCAGAAGGAGAGGGAGAGTTTGTCAAGATTACTGAGGAAAATAATCCTGGACTACTGGCTCAGATTAAACAAGCTGATGATGCACGGGTGCTGAAGACAAAGTATCTGTCAGAAACCCATGACAACATTGAAGCTTTAAAGAAAGCTGTTGCAGATGGGGATGATAACGTTCGGTCATATATGATTGTTCTCCATGCGGATGACCAACCACCCGTTATCTCTGATGAAGGCACTGCACTCCTTACCAATTATTATCTCAAGTCTGATGATGAGGATGTCCCTGATGATATCGAGTCTACTTATGTTATTCAAAGAAACGATGGGCAGTTTTATAGGTTTGACGGTACTAGTTTTGCTGATAAAGTTACTGATGAAGTTGATGCTGCAAGGAGTGAGGGTGCGGTTCAATTTGGTTATACAAATGCGGAAGACATAAATAACCTGCAAACCTACTTGGCTGAATATCCTGATGCAACCGAATGGAAAAACTTCAAAATTATTAAGTCAGGTACACCACCAACCGGTATTCCATCTTTCGAATCGAAAGCAACAGGGAAGCAATATTACAAGCCTACTGGGCTCCCTATTTCCCAGGAGAATCAAGTGACTTTATTCGAGGACAATCAAGGAATTATTTATAAACTTGTATCCGATGATAATGGGGAACTAACATTCGAAGCCTTGGATACTGAATCTTTTGAATACGCCGAATATGAAGAAGCAAAAGATGCTTTGGGCCCGGAAATTACAAGCTACTTCTTAAAAACACAAGGGAATAAGGAAAAGGATCTTTTAGAAAAAGCATATAAAAATCCTACACAGCCATTTATAGCAAACGGGGTAACTTATATGCTCAAAACAACCGAGAACTTAAAAGGGTTCCCATCTGATCTTGCCACTTGTGAGGGCGGCATAAAGGGACTTCACGTTTATGCAGCCAATGTAAATTATGCATACGTTGAAGAAGGAAAAACCTTATACATTTACGGTCAACACGAACACTATGCTAAACTTGACAAACCAGTTTATACCTACGCCATGAACGAACGCTACGGTGTAAAAGTAACCGAAACTACGCCTCCTGGACCAGGAGGACCGGGTAACCCTGGAGGACCAGGTCCATCCATTCCGGATCCAGATCCAATCCCTGATCCAGAGGTAACACCACCAACACAAGAAACTACTCCAACACCAGAAACGCAAACTCCTGATACCCCAACCACTCCCGAAGATGACATCGAGCTTCCACAAGCGCTCCCATCTGACGACAAGAAGGGTAACAGCAAGAAGAAAACCAGTTCAAGCAACAAGACTGGTAAGACTTCAACTGGCAAGAAGGACGGTGTGCTCTACCTCAAGAGCAACCCTGGTTCTGGTGCAAATGGTTCCGGCTCAACTGGCACTGGCCTTCAAGCATTGAATGCCAAGGGTGGTAGCACATTCAAGTACAGTAGCAATGATGCGGTTAAGCCTGCATCCGCTTCTACTGACGCCACTCAAAAGGATCAAGAACTCAAAACAGCGTCCATGTTGCCACAAACCGGTGACACGCACACCACAAACTGGTTAGCGGTACTTGGATTGTCTATGTTAGGATTGCTTGGCTTGGCGAAATTCCGCCGACGTCGCAAAAGCTAAGTGAGCGGATCCAAGCGATTAGCAATCGGAGTGTAAGTCTCCTCTAAGATAAATTCTGGGTTTGGAATTTGTCTTAGAGGTGCTTACATGCAGATTGCTGCTTGGAGGAGCTGTCCTAAACAACCGTTCAAAAAAACTTCGAGGATTCAATCTCGAAGTTTTTTCTGTGTGTTTAATAATACTGCTTCATCGGTTTCACAAACTGCCAACCCGTTTGCTTATAAGCTTGATCCCAGAAGCGCCATTCCATTTCACAGCTCTTGAGGAATTCTTCCTTAACAATGTCCAAACGGTGCTGGTCGTACTTCACGGCTTCCCGATCAATCAAATCATACATTTGTTGGAGAATGCTGTCCTCGCTATCGCCCATATCCGCGTAAAAGTCGATCCACGGCTTAAAGACGTTATCGTCAGTATTCTTGCCTTGCTTCACAAACCGGTTTGCGATTTCCAAGTACGTCCACGGACACGGTGTCATGGCGGCCACAATATCGATCAAGTCGCCAGTTCGCGCTGCTCGATACATGTGCTCGTTGTACAAATAAGTGCCGGGTGCTTGTGGTTCGTGCTGCAAAGTTTCATATTTCACCCCAGCAACGTTACAGAAATTGTGATGGGGGTGAATTTCACTATTTAAAATAAAATCAATTTGTTTGGCAAAAATTGCCATGTCTGCCCGGGTTTCCGACTTTTCAATGGCCGCCGCGTAGACCTTAATAAAGGCATTCAGGTAGTTATAATCCTGGCCAACATAAAATGTCAGGGCTTCTTTCGGCAAATCACCATTGCCGATGCCTTCGACAAATGGATGCTTGTAGATTTCTTGTAAAATTGGTTGACCGGCTTCCAGTAACTGTTGTGAAAATTTCATTGGGTAAAACTCCTCTTGCAAAAATTTTCAAATAAACCGTTACCGGACTTGGCACATGTTATTCTCAATTCTGTCACTTCCCTACGTTGGTATTAACCAAATCAGGTTCAAAGGGATTGGCGTTGCGCCATCTCAGCATTTAGCACCCCTAGTGGTCTCATTTGAATACTCAAAGTTTACCACGTTTGGGTTGTTTGCAACAATCCGGTTATTCATGATACGCTATTAACAACTATTTTGAGGGGCTTGGGGAAATTTTATTTGATAAAGAGGTTTGTTGCCGTGAAATTTGATTTAAAATATGTCCTCATTACGAACTACTTAATGTACTCCATCTTAATTTTGTACCCGATTATCCAATTATTTGGGACAAATGATCTGATCAACCTGATCATTTTGATTGCCGGTACGATCATTGTCCAATTGATCATCAGCAACACCTTTGGCCAGCGATACTTCAAACAACATCCTGAATACGCTCGAGCCAATCGAACGTTCACGTTAGCCGCCAACTTCAGCATAATCGTTGGAGCAGTTATTTTGTGGGCCCTCGTTTCATTTTCACTGCTTCAAAATGGTGAGCTTTTCTTTCTGGTTGTCACGATCATCGCAATCGTCGTAGAAGGGGTTAAGACGCCAATTAGAAAGGAGCGAAACGCATGATAGTTGCTTTTAAATACAGTCTTCTCAACAATATTCCCGAATTTTTGATTTTTGCCTTAATTATGATTCAACAACTGACTCCCGTTCCCCTTCATATCATGTTGATTCTCTTACTCATCACTGGCTTACTTTGGGGCGTTTATAGTATTATCTTCAAGCGGTGGTTCAACCAACATCCCGAATATAATCCAGCCAATCGTCAACTGACGAAGCTCGGCTACGTAATTCTTGGCTTTGGCCTAATTGGGGCTGCACTGTTATTTTTTGGCACACAATTGGCTGCCTACTTACCAACTATAATCGTGCTGATTATGACATTTCTTCTTAAGGATGTCTTTACGACCACTAATTGGGTTCGAGTCCGTCAAGGAGGCCACTAAATGGCTTGGAAATACAGCCTTCTCCGCAACATCCCTGTCCTCATCATTTTTGGCTTACTGAATATTCAGGAATGGGCCAACCAGACCTTTCAAGGCATTCAGGGCCTCCAAGCCCTAAACAATATCACTAGCGTTCTGGCCTTAATTGCGATTATCATCTGGCCGACCCATTACTTCAGCTTCAAATATTGGTACCAGAAACATCCCAGCTACGATCCCAAACATCACCAAATCACTAAGCTAGGTGCCGGCCTAACCGCAATCGGTATTTTGGTTTCCTTTTACTTATTTTTCGGCATTGTTCCCCAAACCTACTGGCCGGGAACCATTGCGATTGTTATCACGTTTCTGGTGAAGGATGCCTTCACCACATCTCATTCGGTATAAAAATAGAAAGTGAGTTTTTCGAATGCCCGCCAGCTATCTTGACATCAAGTTACCTAATCCCCAATCCGAAGAAAAGCTTCAAGCTGCGCTATACCAAATAACTGTTGGACTGGACAGTTTAGTTGATAAAATCCAAGGTGAAAGTTTTCAATTTGCTCGACCAGGGTTCTTCATCGAAAATCTTGATCTGACTGAAGCAGAACACCAAATACTAACGACCTATTTTCGCAATCACCATAACGGCAGTCTTACCGCTAATCAAGCTTGGCTTAACAGCTGGCTTAAAGACAACATTTATGAAATGCCAGCTGACTTCGTTTTGCGAATGACCCAAGCTTATCGAAAATGGTTCATGTTTAACTATGAGGAGGTCAAATTCATGCCTAACCACTGGCAAGAGATTCAATTGCCTGATCCGAACAGTCAGGCGGCATTGCGTGCAGTTTTGTTTCAAATCAACAGTATTATGGTCGATATCGTTGATCAGCTCAAATCAACTGACCCGGACTTTGAATTACCTTTCCAGTTAACAATTGGCCTGAGTCAGGACGAAAGTGCCACTATCCTGCAACATTTTCTCTTCCATAGAAATGCAAGTCTTGATGAAAACACCCAATGGCTGGCGAAGTGGCTCAATCAAAAAGGTTACTCGGTGCCTGCCAACGAAATTACCAAAGCAGCCAGTAATATTCAACGGTCAATTCAGTTGATGAATTAACGCGGTTGAGGTCTCAGCCACGCAAGTAAGTCCGTTATGAAACATTTTTGTTGACTGAATTTCATTACTTACATAGCAACTTCTGTTAAAATCAGCTAGAGAGGTGATGAAGATGGCAGCCACGAAAAAAGAGACCCTTAAAGTCAGAATAAATTCCCATCTAAAATCAGAAACCGAAAAACTGCTGAGCAGTATGGGATTAACTTACTCAGATGCAGTCACTTTATTTTCAAGCGCGATTGTTAATGAAGAAAAAATTCCTTTCGAAATACAATCGGATCCATTTTACGCTAAAGAAAACCAAGCAGTCTTGCGCAAGTCGATCAATCAGCTGGAGAGTGGAGCGGGCAAATACCACGATTTGATTGATAAAGATAAATAAGCAAACATCTCTCCATGAAAATAATAAGGATCGAAATCTCATACAATAAGATTTCGATCCTTTTATTTTCAGCATTTTAGCCATCCACCAGTTCTCAGCCCTTATCCAAATCAGCAAGCGTTGTCTGTTTCAAAGTCTTCAGCATTGCCGTTTCTGCCTGATTAAGCACCTTGGAACTATTTTCCAGCCAATTTTCAACTTTTCCTTGATTGACAAATGCCGTCTTATCTACAGCTGAAGGCAACTTAAATAACGGAGTTGTCCCCTCAATTGCAACTAGAATATCATAAATCGTAATTTCTTTAGGCGCCTTAGCGAGCCGTAACCCACCGTTGACCCCGGTCTTCGACGTCAGAATACCAGTCTTTTTAAGTGTCGCCGAGATTTTTTTAACGCTGGGAACCGGAATGTTGAGCATTTCGGAAATTTTTTGAATGGCTAAATAATCAAAATGCTCATCCTGCGATTTGGCATTCACATAGCCGGCAATTTCTAACGCTTGTGAGAAAGCAACCGAAAAGGACATTGAATATACCTCCGATTAATTCATTGTATATATTCTATTATACCAATTATCCAGTTATAATCAGTGCTTTTCTGCTGGCACGATCAAGGCAACCACTAACACGAGCCCGATAAAAGTCAGTCCAGCCCCAATCAGCATTGCCTGCCCGAAAACATCAGCAATTTTAGTCAAATGTGCTGTTGCAGCCGCAAAAATTGCCAGCCCCAAGGCCCCACCAAATTGACGGGCCGTATTATACACACCAGATGCCGCCCCAGAAACTGCCGGGCGAATCCGTGCTAACCCGGAAGTCGCCAAGGTGGCAAACGCCAGTGCAAACCCAATCGCAAATCCCAACGGGCCAATCAATAACAGCCAGTAATTGGTTGTGTGAGCTACCATTGCCAGTTCCACCAAAGATAGCAGTACCACAACAAAGCCTAAAATCATCACAATGGAATTGTTCCAGTGCTCAACCAGCTTACCTGCTTTAACGGCAACAATGAACAACAGCACCGCCATTGGCAACATCCCTAAGGCAGTTAAAAACGGACTGAATCCAAATGCCCCTTGCATAAACTGCGGCGTGTAAAACCAAAAACCGATTCCGGCAGCGCTAAATAATAACGAGCTAATATAAGAAGCCATTCGTTCTCGATCAGCAAAAATCTCCAGCGGCATCGTCGGCAGGGAAACCTTGGCCTGGCTGATAATAAACGCCACCCACAGAAACAATGAAATTAGAATTGTGGGAATTGGCCACGGACTGCCATCCAAACCATACGAAATCGAAGTCATCGCTAAAATTGACAGGATGGTTCCCAACCAATCAATTTTCCCAGCTTGTTGACGAGCCGTCGGTAAGTCCCTACCAGCAACAATCACCATGATGAGTGCAATTGGCCCATTAACATAGAAACCAACCCGCCAGGAGGTGAAGGTCGCAAAGAACCCGCCAATCACCAGTCCAACCGCCGCACCGGCCCCAATTACCGAGGCGTAGTACCCAATTGCCTGCTGGCGAGCTTTACCTGTGAAAGTATCCGTCAGCAATGCCAGACAGTTTGGAGCCAAAATTGCCGCACCAATTCCCTGAAACGCTCGAAAGCTAATCATCGTCAGCGCATTCGTGGCAGCACCAACGGCTAAGCTGCCAACCCCAAAAATAATCAGACTGGTGATAAACAGTCGTTTGCGACCATAGATGTCACCCAGCTTACCACCAACCAGCATGAAGCCGGCATAGGTTAAAGCGTATGAAACCTGCACCCAGGATAATGCATTTGAATTTAGCTGTAACTGGGCCGCCATTTTAACGGTCCCAGTATAAACAATTGAGGTGTCGAGAACCCCAAGAAACGCGCCAATCAAGGCAAGGCCAAGAATGATTCTCTGAATTTTCGTTGTCTTCGCTGCTTCGGCAATCCCAGTCGGAGTGGCTTGGACTGCTTTTTCTTCTTCTCTTTCCATATTTGTTAAACCTTCTTATATCAATTTCATTGGTATATGGTTCTTATACTAATGTGAAATTAGTATATATTTTATATACTAATAAATCAATAGAAAATCGCTGATTCATTGAAAATCCAGCGATCATTCGAATTTCCTTTATCCTATCCGTTCATTCCTTGAGTATATCCTCTCACAAAATCAATAATTTCTGGAATCAAGATCAAGCCCAACCAAATGGCACCCCAAATAATCGTTGGCTTGGTTAACGCTTTGTTAAATTCGCGCCACTTAACTGATTTGAGCACGAAGAAGAAACTACCAAGAACTGGTATAACCAACCAGCTTTCCAGTGTGTTCGTACTGATCCCAACTAGTGGATAACATACATACCCCACTATGGCAATCGCAATTCCAAATAATAGTATCTTTGAAACCTTATTTACTCTGTTGGCCTTCTCTAATCTTTCCATTAACTGAGCATCTCCTTTAATTAGGTCGTCAAGCGAAATTCCAAATAAGTCACTAATTGCCACCACGTTTGAAAAGCTTGGTAAAGTCGTCCCGTTCTCCCATTTAGAAATCGACTGACGGGAGATGTGTAGTTCATCGGCAAGATCCGCTTGGGATAACCCATGAACTTGCCGTTGCATTTGAAGTTGTTCCGCGATTTTCAAAATGATGCCTCCTTTGTGATGATTTCAGTATAAACATATTATATGATAGATGAGTAGCACTTAATGGTTGCAGAAGCATTTAGCAAATTAATTTCTGACAAAGCGCAAACTTTCCGATTAGGTTTGCGATGGCTACAGTTCTTAGCTTGTTCTCTAGCATGGTCCGCCCTATATTGAAAGCGAGGTGATGGTAAATGGATTTTGGCAGTAAAATTAAATCAGCTAGGCAAGATAAAGGGCTCACGCAAAAGGACATCGCGGAAAAGCTTCACGTTTCCCGGAAAACAATCTCCAGTTGGGAAACCGGCCGTAGTTATCCGGATATTGGGACCTTAGTCGAACTTAGCGACATTTACCAGATATCTCTCGATAAACTACTACGGGAGGATTCAATGATGATCAAACACTATGATAAACAAGATGCAGCAACGCGCCACGATCGATTACTGGGAACCGGCAGTTATTATTTGAACATTGCCCTATTATTTGTAACGTTTCTGGCTGAAACGAAATCTTTTCACCCTGAGTTCAAATATATGCCCTTTGTTCTTTTTATCAATTTAATTGTGTTGGTGAGTTATTTTGATTTTGACAACTTCTTTAGCACTAAATGGCACAAAATTACATTCACGGCCGTGGGAGTGCCGTTTCTAATCCTATTGTTTGTCCTATCCGCATTCAGATTTGCGCCATTCACATCTTACTCAGCCGGGGAAGCCGCCGGTTCAATCACACTTATTTTGGCGTTAACGGTGAGTTTTCTAATGGCGGTATTTGGCAAACCATATATGACGAATTAGCAAAACAGATTGTTATCTTCCTAAAAATGCGTTATAACCAGATATTGTGGTTATAGCGTTTTTTAGTATCTCAGCAGGTAACGCAAAGTGGCATTTTGGGGTGCCTAAATCAAAAAAATAAAAAATTTTTAGCCCGCCAAAACCGTGTCGGCTCGCCATTATGCTGGCTACAAGCAATTCGCGATCAAACACCATATATTGCTTATTGGGAGTGTAGGAGATACTATATATAGTGTTAATTCAAACGAAACGATTTATAATAGGTACTGGAGGAACGCAATATGCAAGCTATGAAACTTTCGTCAGTTTCACTATCTGACGAATTTATAAACAAAATTAAAAATGAAGTTACACCTCACTGGGGAGAGCTTGGTTGGGTTACCTATAAACGGACATACGCACGCTGGATTCCAGAAAAGCAACGAACAGAAAACTGGGACGAAACCGTTAAGCGGGTCGTTGAAGGTAACATTAACCTTGATCCTCGTTTACATGAAGACAATGTTGATCCTAAGGTGGTCGATGACTTAACCGAAGAAGCTAAAAAGCTCTATAAGTTAATTTATGGTTTGGGTGCTACCCCATCCGGCCGAAACCTTTGGATCTCTGGCTCAAGTTATCAGGATCGTAACGGTGACGCCTTGAACAACTGCTGGTTTATCGCCGTTCGCCCACAACCATACGGTGACAGCCACATTGTGCCAGAATACTTGAATGGTCGCCAAAAGGCCGTTTCCATGCCTTACTCTTTCATGTTTGACCAATTAATGAAGGGCGGCGGTGTCGGTTTTTCTGTCACAAAAGACAACGTTGAACAGATCCCGCAAGTTGATTTCAAAATCAATTTGACCATCTTAATTGATAAGACTAGCAAATCATATGACGAATCCATCAAAATGGGCGCTACTGACCGGGAAGACTGGTTAAAGAATCATTCAATCAAAGACGTTCGCTACTATCGTTTATCAGATACCCGTGAAGGCTGGGTCATTTCAAACGCGCATTTGATTGACCAACACTTTAATGAAACTAATCCAACTCAACAATTGGATCTTGTCCTCGATATGAGTGACATCCGACCAAAGGGTGCCAAGATTAAGGGCTTCGGTGGAACAGCTTCAGGCCCAATGCCACTGATCGAAATGCTATTTGATATTAATAACCTATTAAATGACCACGTTGGCCAAAAGTTGTCATCAGTGGACTGTACTGATATTGGTAACTTAATTGGTAAGACAGTTGTTGCCGGTAACGTTCGTCGTTCTGCTGAATTAGCATTAGGTTCAGCCGACGATGAAGCCTTCATTACAATGAAGCAAGACAAAGAGAAGCTCTACCATCACCGTTGGGCATCAAACAACAGTGTTGCCGTTGACTCCTCCTTTACCGATTATGGTCCCGTTGCCGACTCCATTCGTCACAATGGTGAACCCGGCATCGTTAACTTGGAGCTTTCCAGAAACTACGGCCGTAAGATTGACGGTCGACAAGAAAATATCGATGGCAGTGTTGAAGGAACCAACCCATGTGGCGAGATTTCCCTTGCCAATGGTGAACCTTGCAACTTGTTCGAAGTCTTTCCAACGGTTGCTGAACAAGAAGGCTGGGACTTACATGAAGCCTTTTCACTTGGAACCCGTTATTCTAAGCGAGTTACCTTCAGTAATTACGACTGGGAAGTTTCCCGTAACGCCATTGAAAAGAACCGTCGTATTGGTATCTCAATGTCAGGCATCCAGGACTGGATTTTGTCCCGCTTTGGTAACCGAGTGGTTGTTGGTTATGAAGACGCCACTGATCCTGAAACTGGTGCTGCAATCAAGAAGCCAATCTATGACAAGCGTGCCGTTAAAGAATTTGATGGTTTATACAAAGCAGTTGTAAAGGCTGATAAAGATTACTCAGAAACTTTGGGCTGCAACCCATCAATCAAGCACACCACTGTTAAGCCTTCAGGAACTGTTGCCAAATTGGCTGGTGTTTCAGAAGGGATGCATTTCCACTATGCAGGCTACTTGATTCAACGAATTCGATTCCAAGATACTGATCCATTGTTGCCAGCTCTTAAAGCGGTTGGCTATAACGTTGAACCAGATGTTTATACCAAGAACACGATGGTTGTTGAATTCCCAGTAAGAGCGGCTCACGCTGACAGCAAGGACTTTGCTTCAGCTGGAAACGTCTCAATTGCTGAACAGTTTGCAACTCAAGCATTTTTGCAGACGTACTGGTCAGATAACGCGGTTAGTTGTACCGTTACTTTCCAACCAAATGAAGGCGACCAAATTGCCCCATTGATGACCCAGTACCGTCACACAACAAAATCGACCTCATTGCTTCCATATACGGGTGCCGGCTTCAAGCAAGCACCTAAGGAACCAATCGATCAAAAAGAATATGAAAAGCGTGTTCTCCAGATCTCAGGAGATGTCGCAAAAGTCTTCGCCCAACAAAATGACAACCATGATAAGAAGGACATTGAATTGGTTGACCAAACGGATTGTGCGGGAGGCGCATGCCCAATTCGATAGTGAGCGAAGATAAGTGCGCGGAGCAAAGCGGTTAATAACCGAAACATAAGTCGCCACCAGCAGAAATCCTGGTTTTGGATTTTTGTTGGTGGTGCTTATGTGCAGGTTATTGCTTTGTGGAGCGGTCCTCGGCCACGCAAGCCTAGAACCCACCCCAAAGTTCACTACCCAACCGATCGAGCGCTGATCCCCACATCTCATCTCGATCAACTAATCACACATTTTAATTCAGCTGTTCATTTAACCAGCTCCCCTGCTGACTAAATGATGGCAGCCATTGTTTCAACGAAAAGAGAGCGGCCAAAAGCAAAATACCTTTGTTTTTGGCCGCTTTTATTTGTAAAATAGAGTCGAAACTGGAGGAGATAAAAATGGTTAAAATTTATACAAAAGTTGGCGATCATGGCAAGACCAAGCAAGTTACCGGCAAGATGGTGCCAAAGTATGACCTACAAATTAGTGCCCTAGGTTCACTTGATGAACTGGAATCATGGATTGGCTACGTGATTTCTGTTCTGTCCCCCAAGACGCAGGAACTAGCGCCCAAATTAAAGCAAATGCAGCGTAATCTGTATGAACTTCAAGCAGACATCACCGTTAAACGGCATCACAATATTACGGCTGAGACAACCAAAGCGCTTGAAGATGAGATTGACAACATCTCAACTAAATTTCCACGAATCAAGGCCTTCATCCTTCCTGGTGGTAAGCAGACCGGTGCGGCCCTTCAATACGCCCGTTCACTGGCTCGAAAGGCTGAACGCCAAGTCATTGAACTAAATGACAAGGAACAGAAAATTTCCGACGACAGCCTAAGTTATCTCAACCGGCTGTCCGATTACCTATTTATGCTGGCAAGGTATGCCAACTTTTTGGATGGGTATGACGAAGAATTGAGTAAGTTAAAATAACAGCGTGGCCAAAAGACGCTCTGATTTCAGAATTTAAGTAGAGAACGCAATCATTCCGGGTTTGGAGTGGTTGCGTTTTCTGTTTAAATAGCAGGAGTCAACTTTTTGACCACGTTTCCACGAGGTAATCTTACTCAACACTGGCACCTGTCAATTTCCACCCAGCAATCGCTAATGATATTAAAGCTGTGCCAATGCTTATTTACCCACTTGATTCTCAAATGTAGTACGATTCAACTAAACAGCTCTTTAAGGAGGCCATTCTATGACAAAATCAATTATTGGAATTCCCGCTGAGGACCGAATCGTCAATGGGCTTCACCGCAATAGTGTCAATCAAGCTGATGTGGCTGCAGTCACCACTGCTGGCGGGGTTGCGCTACCAATTCCAACTCGTAACCCGGAATTAATGGCTAACTACATCGCTCTGTGTGACGGTCTAATGTTCCCCGGTGGCCCAGATATCGCTCCCAGATTTTACGGTGAGGAACCCATCCCGGAACTTGGCGATACCGATTCACTATTGGATGAAAGTGAAATTCAACTGGTCAAGCTTGCCGTTATTCAGGGCATCCCCATTCTCGGATTATGTCGCGGCATGCAAATTATCAACGTCGCGCTTGGCGGCACTGTCTACCAAGATTTAAATCAGCAGCGAAATCGCCAGACCTTCCAGCATTACCAAAAGGCGCCGATGGACCAGGGCACCCACAGCGTTTCTGTGACTCCAGAAACCCGATTGGAATCGATCATCGGTAGTGGCGATCATTTGGTCAACAGCCACCACCACGAAGCCGTCAAAGCCCTTGCGTCAGGGCTCAAATTGTCAGCGTTGGCCAAAGATGGCGTCATCGAATGCATGGAAAGTGAAGATAATGACCTCATTCTAGCCGTTCAGTGGCACCCAGAATTTATGTTCGAAAGCAATGAACAAATGGCTTCCCTGTTCCGCGACTTCCTGCAGCGAGTTGATCATCACCTGAAGGAAGCCGCCGATCAAAATAGTGGCGATTAATCACTAACCAACCATTATCTGCCGTCACAATTTGATAAGATGAACGTCTTAAAAGCGTTTGAGACATTAATCGGCAAATTGTCTATGAAGGCGCATTTTTACATTAACAAAGCTGCGATAAACGGCTGATCTCGACCATTTAACAAAAGGACCAATTATTCCAATCAGGAATAATTGGTTCTTTTCATTAAACTCTGGGATTAAATCGCTTTTCGTCCCAATTTTTTCAATCCACTAAACGGCTTTAATCACATGATCACTCGACTTACCAGAAATCAGCTTCAATGTGTCATCCAGTGACTGTTTAACCATATTCTCCACGGCAATGTCTGTGTAAAAGGCCACGTGAGGCGTTAAGAAAACATTGTCAAGGGACTTTAAAGTTTCGTAGGCCTTCAACGGAATGCCATCTTTGCCCTCAAACGTTTGATTGAAGATCTTGGTTTCGTCTTCAATGACATCAATGCCGGCACCGGCGATTTGCTTGTTTTTCAACGCCGCAATCAACGCGTCTGTGTCAACCACCGGTCCTCTTGAACAGTTGATTAGAAATGCGGAAGGCTTCATCAGCGCGAACTGATCCGTGCTGACCATATGGTAATTGTCTTCGCTCATATACACATGCATCGTCACAATGTCTGCGTGCTGATAAATATCTTCCTTAGTGGTGTATTTAACGATCCCTTTCAAATCGGGATTCTGCTTAAAATCATTACCAAGCACGGTTGCCCCAAATCGCTTAAAGATTCTGGCAACCGTGCTGCCAATGCGGCCAACCCCGATAATCCCAATCGTCATTTCGGACAATTCACGGGATCTCAAGCCTTCAACAATATAATCATTTTTATGTATTCTCGCTTGGAACTGTGGAATGTGGCGAACTAAATTCATTGCGTGGGTCAGCGTCATTTCGGCGACAGCTTCCGGTGAATAGGAGGGCACGTTGGTAATGGTCAATCCATATTTTTTAGCCCATTTCAAATTGCAGGAATCCACTCCAGCTGATCGCAATGACAACTGCTTAATGCCATAATCGTGCAACTTTTGGTATAGATCCGGGGTCTCACTGAGCTTGCTGCGTTGACGGTAGTCAATCCCATCATAACCTTCCGCGAGGTGAACCGTGTCATCGTGCAGTTCAATTTGGTTAAAGTCGACCTGAACGTCGGGATGTTCGGCTGCCCACTGACCGACGAACTCTTTTTCGTAATCCAAAATATTAAAAGCTAATATTTTCTTCATCATTTCACCCACTCAATGTATTTTTTCGTCATTTCATTCGATCATTTTCGAATAAATTATAAAATGATGAAAATTTGCCAATAATATACCTCATTTACCGTTAAATGTCAAAAGGGCTTGGCGGCCATCTTCAATTGACAAGCAGCTGATCCCAGACATTCAATCAAAAATACCCTGCATTCCAAATACTAGAATGCAGGGCGATTGTTACTTAAATTCTGGGATCAAAACGCTTATTGACCCAATTTTAATACTTTCCAATCACAAATTTCTTGTTACTGGTAATCCAATGACCACTAGGGGTATAGAACCTGGTGATCTTTCCATACTGCTTGATCGCTTTAATCTTAATTTGGGTGCCTTTTTTGACATACATGGTCTTTTGGCGATTGGCGAACTGCTTGTTAACGTGATAATAAATGCCTTTATTGTTAATCACTTTAACGGTCTTAGGCTTAGTCAGGTAATACAGTGACCGAACATACTTAGGATTGGCCGTAATGTACCCGCCTTTGACCTTGTACCGTTTAACCCCATGCATGGTTCGAACGTCCCCACGTGAGTAATCCCACTTGTTGACCTTGAAAACAGCTCGCTGGGTCCGTGGTTTATTCGCATAGTGGCCAAGCTTGCCATTCAAGTTAACCGTCTTGTACCGATTGATCGCTTTAATATTATAAACTTTGTAAGGCGTATATGGTGCTTTCGTGGAAACAAACAGCTTATTGCCAGTGATATAGGATCCGTTTGCCAGATAGAACCGGGTGGCAAACTGACCATGACGAACCACTCTGACAATGTTTTTCACCGTTGTGCCCTGTTTCAAGAAGGTTGCTTTCTTTCGATCACTTTGCTTAAAGCCTGGGCCCTTGTGCAGGTAGATTCCCTTTGGACTGATAACGGTCACTTTCCGCTGCTTGCCACTGTAATACACTGGGGCAACAAAATCCGGATTAGCGGTAATGTAGCCGCCTTTTACCTTGTACCGCAGCAGGCCATTCTTCGAGTATGCCACGCCGGTAACTTTGAAGACTGGCGCGTAAATTCTTGGCTTCTTTTGGTAGAAGGTACCCTCACCTTTCTTGAAAGTGGCATTCTTGTGAACCCTGATCGCCTGCTTAGCATAAACTAATTTCACAATCTTCTTTTTAATGGTTATTGCCGGTTCGACCACCACGGTCTGGTTATCCGGAACGGTTGGGCTGACTGGCGTGCCTGGCGTCACCGGCGTATCAGGAGTCACTGGAGTCGGCGGTGTCGGTGGGGTTGGTGGCGTTGGCGGTGTCACGGTCTTCTTATAAACGTAGATAACCGTCCCACCAGCTTGGGTCAAGGTGCCATTGGCTGCCAAGCCAGCAGTCGAAATTTGATCAAATGTGTAACCGGCCACTGTAATTGGGCTGGTTTCATATTGATGACCCGTATATTGACCATCTGGATAAGTCGCATTGCCAGCTGGGGCAATCGGATTATTTTGTTCGTCAACATAATTGACTTTCACTCCGGCTGAATTTTGATAGTAAACAAAGGTGATCGTGCCAGTTACATCATTTTTCAGGGTACCAACCACTTTATCACCACTCATGGTGAAGCTAATCCCGTCACTGCCATTCACCACTTTGAATGTATATCCAGAGATTGTCAGTTGATCAGCCTCAAAGGGGTTGCCATCGTATTGACCATCCGGATAAGTTGCCTCATTTGAGGTGCCACTTGGGGCAATATTGTTTCCCTGTTCATCAACGTAAGCAACTTTAATTTGGCCGGCTTTCACGGCGTCAGCGACCGTAATTTTTGCCTGGCCCTTTTGGAGAACGAACTGCAAACCAGTTAATCCCTTTTCAGATCGTTTGTCGTATTCGATAACGCTCACCGTATAGGTATGGCCGGCAACCTTATTCGCATTAAAATCCGCCTCAGTGGTAAATACCTTGGTTGGATCGGCGTCGTCAGTAATTGTGACTTGAATTTGATCCTTATTGGTCAACGGATCCGTGTCACTAACCACCGTCACGCCATCCGCGTCTTTAGCATTTAACTGAGAACTACTGTCACCTGAACCGGCAATTGTCCACGTGCCATTGGCCGTTACTGTCGCATCTTTAATCGTCATTGAGGAGTTGTCGTCGACGTAAATAAATGCCAAGTTGGAATTAGCATCGCCATAGTGATAGGTAGCCGCGAAATAACGGGGAATCTTGTTACCATTCGTATCCCGGGCAAATTCTGTGTTGGTGGCATCCGTGTAAGTCCAAGTGGTGGCATTGTTATTGAAATCATCGGCATCTTTAAACGTCCTAATTGGGCGGTAGCCGATCCTATTGCCCGTACTGTCATACACGGGAACAACCTCTTGGACAGTTACCCCGAGACCTGGAACCGGCTGGCCATCCTGACCGTAGTAATTGGTAATCTTCGTCTGGTCGGCATTATTGATGACTGCCCCGTTAAAGCCCGAGCCAGGATCCCAAACATGCCCTTGGAAGACTTCGGAATTCTTGGCCGAGATTGAAATGACGCCATCGTTAACAAAAGTCACATCGGTCGAAGCCACCATCGAATAACCGGTCTGATCAGGGCTAATGACGCCGCCCATTAAGCCGGTTCCGTTACTTGCACCACCATCTGGGGCATTTTCTTTATAACGGCCGCCAACACTAAAGTTCAAGCTGTAAGTCTTACCAAGATTACTACCATCAGGAGACCATTCTCTTGGTAGTAAAATAACATAATAGTAATTTCCCCTACCATCGTTCATTCTGGCAAAAGTCATTTGATCAATATATTTGCCATTTTGAATAACCGCGTATGGATCACGGTAAGGATAGGCGTCCATTGGCTTGCCATCTGGTCCATAAGTGGTGATATAGCCAACAGTAGAAACATCGTTGGTCGCACCATACATCCCACCCCAATAACCATTTCCATAGTTCCAGGAATTTTTACTTGGTGCCGTATACTTGCCGGTATGATCGGTTCCGTTTGCCCAGTTGGTTGGATAATGCAGGAATTGTTGCACAATAATGCCATCTGGATCATCCTCACCATTTGAAAGGTGGCCGGGTCCGGTGTAATAGTAATCATTTAAGGTAATGAACTGGGAATCGTTAATCTTCTGGCCATCGAGTGGATTCACTAGTTGGCCGCCAGTGATATTAAACTTGTTTGAATTGTACGTGACCACGTAATGATCTGGGAACTTAATCACCTGACTAAGCACCTGATCCTTGGCTGGATTCCAACCTGGTAGGACGTAGGTTTTATTAACCGAATCCCAAATTTCGTTCTGTGGAATTGAATTTTGGTTTCGGTAAGTCCCATAGGAAGGATAGTTGGACAGATAGTTATTAAAGTTAACCGAGAAGTTCGGCTGTTGAACCAATTGGCCGATGGCTGCTGGAATAATCTTAAATTTGTTATTTCCAAGCCGAAGATCAGTTAATTTGGTTAAGGCAGCATAGCTTGCGGGCAAATCGACCAAGTCATTGCCAATCAAATTCAAATGGGTCAAATTAACCAGCTGGCTCCATGAATCCGGTACCGCCGTCAAATGATTATAATGTTCAATATCTTTCCAATTGAAGACATCCGCGTAAGCATAAAAGCCTTTGCCGTTGTTATCAATCAAGGTAAAGTTATTGACTTTGGCGGTTGGGTCATAATTCAAATGCACATTATTCTCTCTTTGTGGGACGAGATCATAAGGATCATATTGGGCTGGGTTATTGCCAGTATTTAAATCTGCCCCAAACCCATTAATCCATTCTGCGTAATTAAGACCGTCGTAACTTCCGACATTCAGCGTTGTCAGATTGACCAATTTTTCAATTCCTGCCTGGCTGACATCGGTTAAGCGGTTATTGTTCAAATCAAGGGTCGTAATCCCTTGAAGGGCCGACATGTCAGGTAACGTGGTAAAGCTGTTACCATTCAACGCCAAGGTTCCAGTCAAATGAGTTAACTTGTTGATTGAACTAGGCAAGGCCGCTAAGAAAGGATTGTTCACAATCTTGAGCGAGGTCAATTTGGTCAACCCACTTAGGTCGCCAATCGTGGTTAATTTGGTATTCCGAGTAATTTCCAGCGATTCCAAATTAGTGAGTTGACTAATTTCATCCGGAATCGTTGTAAATGAATTGTCGGTTAAATCCAAATTCTTAAGGCCGGTAAAATAGCCAATCCCTGTCAAATCAGCAACTGACTGGGTCTCATCGGCCGTATAAACATCAGGTGATTCGGCACTTTGACCCGTATAAGGATTATGATAGGTCGCTGTTTTATGAGCTCCTAGCTGTAATCCAACAATTTGAGCCACATTTTCCTGGGTGATGTCATTAACCGTGGCATTGTTCGCCAAGATTTTTTGAGAAATTAACAATTCCAAGATCTGTGATTGCATATTTTTGTCAGGCATCCAGCTATTGATGTCAACTGCAACCGTCAAAGCGTTAGTATTTTTCAGTGCCGCTGCTGTTTTAACGACCGGCGTTTGGTCAACCGACTTATCTACAGCTGATTTGTCTACAGCTGATTTATTTATTACTGATTTGTCCTCCGACTGGGATTTGACAGGCACCGGATCAGTCGGCTGGTCGTTAGATTGACTTACCTGATCAGACTTGGTGGCAGTTGTTTCTTCCACGTCATTTGCTTGAGGTTGCTGGGCTGTTACCTGCTCTGGTTGAGTCGGTGCCTGTTGGGCAGCCTGTGAAGCTGGCTGTTGTGACTGCCCAGTAGGCACTTGCAGGCTTGCTGATTCATCTGAAGCCGCTTGTTGCCCAGCACTCGGCTGAGTTTGGGCCGGTTGCTGATCAGGTGTTTGATTTTGCTTCGTTGATTGCTCTGGCGCAGCTGGTGATTGATCATTCGTCACAGCAGCCGCAGTTTGGGCCGTTGCCTCAGTCTGCTCAACCGGTTGTTCATTCACCGTTCCAGCACCTTGATCAGCTGGAGAAAGCTCCCCCTGAGAATCCCCCGCCCGGTTATCTTTGACTGTTACGGTTGAAATCTGGCCTTGTTGGTCTTGGGCATGAACGTTCAGCGTTCCAAGCCCAAGGGTTAACGCCGTCATCGTTGCTGCAGCGAAAACCCACTTTTTGCCGTCTTTATACATCCGCCAATGTGTTTTCATCATTGTCTCCCCCCTCGAATCCAATGGTTGCATTGCTACATAGTAATAATAACGGTTACATAAATGAAATGCCAGCAACTTGACTTACTAAAAACGCCGTGATATCAATCATTACAGCCGATTTACCGGCACATGGAGTTTTATTACAAGCCTGTTAACTTTTTGATGAATGAAACGTCACTTGGCGAATTTTCTCAATAATTTTTGCCTGTGAAGGACTAAAAACGGTGTCTTTTCGAGTTGCTAATCCGAGCTTAAATTTTGGCTGAGGGGTGTCCGTTAGTTTAAGCAAAACGACGTTGGGATTCGTCACTTTTACGGCGTTGCTAAGCAGACCAATGCCGACGTCTTGGGCAACAAGGTTAATGATGCTTTGGGTCTCAATCGATCGAAAGATCACCGCAGGCCGCATGTGGTTTGCTTGGGCCAGTGTGCGGAACACTTGATCATGAACAAAGCTATTTTTAAATAAAATAAATGGTTGTCCCTTTAGTTCTCGAAAGGCAATCGTGGTGCGCTTGGCCAATGGATTTTGCTTAGTCACCAAGATTGAAAATGGTTGGCGGTCAAACTCATCAATCTGGATTTCCGAGTCATCAATTTCGTCAACATATCCCAAAAAGGAAATATCCAGTTTGCCATACTTGAGATCCTTCAATGCCGACAATGATCCTTCTTCCACCGTATCCAAGTTCTCCAGATAATGATCCGGGAGCTGTTTGGCAATCCTTGGAAAATAGTTGGTCTCGATGATGGGGGGCATCCCCATGACCAAATGCTGCCGGTGACTATTTTGGATCTCAACGGTCGCCAACCGAAAGTGATAAAGCATCTCATTAGCGTGGGCTAAGAGTTGTTCACCAGCTGGCGTCAAGGTAATTGCCTGGTGGGGATTCCCCCGAACCAGTAATTGACTGGCAAATTGCGTTTCAAGGCGCTTAATCGCGGCCGAAACCGTTGGCTGGCTGACATGGTATTGTTGAGCAACCTTTGAAAAGTTTTTTTCTTGTGATAGTGAGACATAATATTGAAGATCATTAATATTCATGTGAATTACCCCGTTATTATCAGATACTTGTTGGTTACCATTATTAATCATAATAGATGATGGCTATTTTGACTATACAAAGTTCGCAAGATTATCCTTAAGAAAAACCAAAGGGTGCGATGCTATGACAAATCAAAAATTAACCGATCCATTTACCAACAAAGGAACTGCCTTTACAGCAGCCGAACGCAAACAATTTGGCCTGGTGGGCATGCTGCCGCCGAGGATTCAGAGCTTGGCAGAACAAGCAGATGAGGTCTATCGCCAGTACCAGCAACGCTCAACTCCCTTAGAAAAGCGCTTGTTTTTAATGACAATCTTTAATGAAAACCGAGTTCTCTTTTTCAAGGTCTTCAGCCAGCACGTTGCCGAATTAATGCCAATTGTTTACGATCCAACCATCGCAACGACGGTCGAAAATTACAGCCGGTTGTTCGTCCAGCCACAGGGAGCCGCCTTTTTATCAATCGACGATCCTGATTCAATTGAAGCATCCCTCAAAAATGCCGCAAATGGCCGCAAGATTAGTCTCCTCTGTGTGACTGACGGCGAGGGCATCTTGGGGATCGGCGATTGGGGCACTCAAGGCGTTGATATCACCGTCGGCAAGTTAATGGTTTATACCGCTGCGGCCGGAATCGACCCCAGTTCTGTACTACCAGTGGTGATCGATGCCGGCACCAATAACGAAAAGCTCCTGAACGATCCCCTTTATTTGGGTAACAAATTTAAACGAGTTCGTGGGAAACGCTATGATGATTTTATTGATCAATTTGTATCTGCCGTTGAAAAAATATTTCCTGACGTCTATCTCCATTTTGAGGACTTCGGTCGTTCAAACGCAGCTACTATTTTGAATCAATACAAAGATCGCAACCTGGTCTTTAATGATGACATCCAAGGAACTGGGATCATTGTCTTAGCCGGAATCATTGGGGCGCTCAACATCTCCAAGCAAAAATTCACCGATCAGCGCTACCTTTGCTTTGGCGCGGGCACGGCCGGGGCTGGTATCACCCGCAAAGTGTACGATGAAATGGTCAGTGCCGGGTTAAGCCCAGCGGAAGCCAAGAAGCACTTCTATTTGGTTGATAAACAGGGATTGTTATTTGACGATATGACTGATCTCACCCCCGAGCAGAAGCCCTTTGCCCGTTCACGCGCAGAATTTGCCAACGCTGATAAATTAACCAACTTGCTGGCCGTCGTCAAAGCCGTTCACCCAACCATCATGGTGGGAACTTCGACTCAACATGGGGCCTTCACCAAAGCTGTTGTGACCGAAATGGCAGCTCACACCAAGCGGCCAATCATCTTCCCAATTTCGAACCCCACCAAGCTTATTGAAGCCAATGCGGACGATCTGATTAAGTGGACGAACGGCCAAGCTTTAGTGGCCACTGGCATTCCGTCCGCTAACGTTGACTATAACGGTGTGACTTACCAAATCGGTCAAGCCAACAATGCCCTTATCTATCCAGGACTCGGGCTTGGTGCAATCGCCGCTCATGCGTCAGTTCTCAACGACCAAATGATTTCGGCGGCTGCCCACTCCCTCGGTGATATTGTCGACGTAAGCCAGCCCGGAGCTGCTGTTTTGCCGCCAGTCACCAAGCTCAACCAATTTTCGGATACAGTTGCCGCTGCCGTGGGGCAAAGTGCGGTTGATCAAAAATTGAATCAAAAAACAATTGAGTCAGTCACAGCAGCAATCAATGATGTAAAATGGGAACCAACCTACTAATAAGGAGCATTCGTCATGACTGAATATCGAATTGAAGCAGATACCTTGGGACAAGTGAAAGTCCCCAAAAACGCATTATGGGGGCCGCAAACCGAACGGAGCCGAAATAATTTCCCAACTGGGCCGGTCATGCCAGTCCAGTTAATTCGTTCGCTGATTCATATCAAGCTGGCCGCCGCAACCGTTAATGAGAAGCAGAACGGCTTGCCAACCCAAAAGGCTGCCTTGATCGAACAGGCTTGCCGTCAATTGCTATCGTTGGCTGATCATGACCTCATGGCTGACTTTCCATTGCATGTTTTTCAAACGGGATCTGGAACGCAAACCAACATGAACGTTAACGAAGTCATCGCGAACCTTTGTCAGCAAATCGATTCAACGGTTACGATTCTGCCCAATGATGATGTAAACCACTCTCAGAGTTCTAATGATACCTTTCCAACCGCAATGAACATTTCAGCCAGCCAAGCGCTCACCAAATTAGAACCGGAAATCGAACACTTGGTTACCGTTTTGAAACAAAAGCAGCAGCAATACTGGCAAGTCGTCAAAATTGGGCGGACGCACCTTCAAGATGCCACCCCGTTGACGTTTGGCCAAGAAATCAGCGGCTGGGTTAATACCTTGGAACACGATCTTCATTACATTAAAGAAACCAGTGACACCTTGTTGGAATTGCCAATCGGCGGTACTGCAGTGGGAACCGGTTTGAATACCTTACCTGGTTTTGACACCGAAATGGTCAAAACTTTAACAACTGAATATTCACTGCCCTTTAGAACGCAAAATAAGTTCTTTGGGCTAAGCAGTCACTCTGGCTTATCGGTTACCCACGGCGCCATTCGAACTTTAGCAGCTGACTTGCTGAAAATCGCCAATGATATTCGGTTTCTCGCTAGTGGTCCGCGGGCCGGCTATGGTGAATTAACCATCCCGGCTAACGAACCCGGTTCCTCGATTATGCCCGGCAAGGTCAACCCGACCCAGGCCGAAGCCATTACGATGGCCGCCACCCGGGTAATGGGTAACGACACGACAATCGAAGTTGCCGCCAGCCAGGGGAATTTTGAAATGAACGTCTACAAACCAGTCATTATCTTTAGCTTCCTGGAATCAACCACATTACTGACCGGCATTATTCACAACTTCACGGATAAGTTGGTAGCTGGTATCACCGTTAACGCCGATCGAATGCAGGAATTGGTTGATCATTCACTGATGACCGTCACCGCATTATCCCCACACATCGGCTATCATAAGGCCGCTGAAATTGCTCAGTTAGCTCATCAAGATGGCACCAAATTAAAAGAGGCCGCCATTAAATTAGGCTATGTGAGTGCGGCTGATTTTGATAAGTGGATGAAACCTCTTGATATGACGAATATTGACCGCAAAGATTAACAATAATTTGCTTTTACACAAAAACCGCAATCATTCCTAATTCAGGAAACGATTGCGGTTTTCAATTACATAAATATATTGAAATCGGTTCTCTTAGTGCGTCTATTTGCGAATGCGTTTCAGGATTTGCGCAAAGGCCGCCTGATTCTTTTGATTCTTCAAAATAAGAAAGACAACGATCAGCTCGATGATTCGGGTGATGATAATAAATTCGATCATATACGGCGACATGCCACCAGCAAACACCCCCGCGCTCGTCATCGGATAACCAATTAAATCAATCGTGGCGTGCAGCGTGATTCCAATCCAAATCGTACCGGTATATAACGTAATAACGCTAAACAGCATCCCAACCCCAAAGGCGGCAAAGATTTGTAACAAGGTCGGTAGCAACCCCTGACCACTCAATAGGTTTGAGGCATGAAACAAACCAAATGCGCCGGAACTTATTAAAGTGGCCCACACAATCCTTCTTTGATTTGATTGACCTTTAACAGTTAACAGGGGCCAAAGAAATAGGTACCTAAAGATAAGTTCTTCTTTAATGCCGACCCAAATAATGGTTGCGGCAATAAAGCTGAGTGAATGGGAGCTCAAAACGAGTTGAAACTTCGTAAACAATCGTACCCAACTGCCAGCCGTCATCCCTAGATTTAAAAGGGCAGTCGCCACTGCCAATCCCAGCCACCAATAATTGACGGTTGAATTAATTCGGAATCGAGGGAACCGGTAGCCCCATCGATTCATCCCATCAATCGCAATGCCAAAGGAGCCAAAATATGATAACCATAAAACGGGATTACCTTGATTAACCGGAAAGTTTAAAAATTGCGAATTAAGCGCGGCCAAATAAAACGTGACCATCAAGATAACCATCCCAGCGATTTGCCAGCCAATTCCCCGAAGTGAATACAGAACGACCTTCAAGAAGGGAGATAACATGATGCCAAATACGATCAGTCCAATTACCATGACCAACCATTTAGAAACGGCCAGCTTAATAACTAACGGCGCTCCTAGCAGGCAAATGGCGAGGCCTAGTGAAAAGGGAAACAAGCAAACTAATAATAGTTTTAAGGCGTTATTGATGAGCGTCAACCATTGATTATGATCGGTCCCCATCAACAAGCCACCTGCCAGCAAGCTGATGCCGACAGGAATTAGCGTACTAGCGTGAAATGTTAGATAGTCTAGTTTCAGTAAATATAATGTCGTCACAATGACTGTGATCAATAGGCACTCCGCCTTAAAGATCAATAAAAGCGATTTCTGTTTCATAATGGGTTCCTCAATTCCTTCGGATGATATTTGCCGAACCCCAACTGAAGAATAACCCCGACCAAACTAAAAGCGGCCCAAATGACCAGACCGCCTGAGACAACAAATTAATCTCATTTTAGCTACACCTGGCTAATTGGCTTTCGTAACCGCACCCTGCCAAGCGTTCATCCCACCTTTGACGTTAATAACGTGATAGCCGGATTTACTCAAAATTTTAGCCGCCATTTTACTTCTGCGGCCTGAATGGCAGATTAGGTACCAAGGTTGGGGATAGTCTGGTTCATCGATACCGCGGGTGATTTGGGATAACGGCCAGTTCTTGGCGCCCGGAATGTGGCCTGTTTGAAATTCATTTTCTTCACGAACGTCGACAATTGTTGGTGCCATTGGTAATTCTTTTTGCAATTCTGCAGTTGAAATCTGTTTGAATTTTAAAAATAGCATGATTGTTCCTTCTTCCAAATTAATAGATCAACCACACTTTAACATCTGTGGAAGCTTTTTAAAGGTTTTGATAGAAATATCTATCGTTGGCAAAATCATTTTTCCCTGGAAACAGTCTCATTATCATTCGACCAGGACCGATTACGAACCCGGCGTTTCAGTTGAATAGCAACGTCAATCAACATCACCCACCCAACCACACAGCAGGTCGTGTAAAAACCAAAGCCCATGTGAAAGGCATGCAGCCAGCCACTAATCAATGCGACGGCGCCAATTACCATCTCCGCAATCATGAAAACCATTTGTGGCTTGACAAGTCGTTGACCATACTTAGAAATCAGCACGCGCAATCCAATCGTTGCCAGCAACAAAAGATTCATCCACATTAATCCCTGAGTTGTCGAAAGTTGGGTAATTCGTTCCACAACGATGACGGCGATCAGAGCATTCATAACAGTTGCCGATGCGTGGTGATATTTTGTCGCCTTAGAGCCGGCTTTTACAGTAACGGCACTAGCATTGCCCAATAGATCGTCAAGAGAAATTTGAAAAATGGTCGCCAATTGTTTTAAGGTATCAATATCTGGTCGATTCCGGCCAGTTTCCCAGCTGGAGATTGTTTTCCGTGAAACATGTAATTTGTCTGCCAGTTCTTGCTGTGTAAGAGCGGCCTCACCTCTTCTTACTTTTAATTGTTGTGCAAAATACGTTTCGATCATCGTGATCCTCCTTAAGGTAATGCCAACCTGTCCTGACGGCAAGCTATTCATGCTAGCATCAACGTTGTAGCTCATAATTTTGCCATTTTTAAACTGAATAATATGTATGATTTACAGTAATCGAAAACCGAAAACTGGTAGTTTCCGATTTGGCCCCTTTAAATATTTTATACGCTTAATTGGTTATTACTGCAAGCTGATAAATGCTCTTAAGGGATGTTTGCCAAACTTTTACAGTGAGTTAATCACCAAATGGAAGTATAACTTCCATATTCTTATTTTCTTCTTGCAAATGGAAGTATACTTCCATATTTTGATGTTTTGTTGGTAAAATGGAAGTATATTTCCATATTGACAAAAAATTGCCGTCCATTCTGATATAAAAATTGAGTGCTCGCCCGCTTCCATCATGTCCGTTTCAATGATTAATAACTTTGCAAACCGTTCCCGGCTGTTGGATAATATAGGCACTGAAGGGAGACTTAATCATGCATAATAGAAAAATTAAAATTTTATCGATTATTTTACTGGCCTTTGGCATTGGCCTAGGATCGCAACAAGTCACATCACACGCTTGGTCATCAACTAACAAATACACTTGGAGTTCTGGGAAGTCCGATGCAGCAATCTACTATACAAACACCAAGAAGAATGCTTATATTTGGAATTATCATTTCACTAAAAAGTTGCATAATTTAAAGAATTATCAATACACAACTTGGTATGTAACCCGGTCTTTCGTTCATAAAAGCCGGGTCTATTATAAAATTAGTAACTTCGGCGGTAAGGCTAAAGGTTATGTCTGGAATCGTTATCTTACCCCGGCAGTTGTCAAAGATATCAACGGGTTTAGTTCCAATAAAGCCTACACAAATTATTTAAATACCGATAAATCACAAAAGTTAACTAGAGCATTACTTAAGCTAATTCCCGACGCACAAGTTAGTTTGCGATTATCTCAACAAGCTGCCAACAATCAAATCATCGATTATAAAAACGTCATTGACTTAGGGAAAATTCAGGGAACTGCAACCGAAGGCTTAATTACTCATAAAACGACAGTTCATGATTATTTAATGTCACCAGCAGCAAGTAACGCCAGTAAAGCAGCTACCATCAAAAGAATGCTTGCAGCTAAAGGATATACAAGCAAAAAATTAGGTAGCTTAATAAGTCAGGGCTACCATGTTGGTATTTACATCAATGACGGCGCTGCAACTTCAGTTGGTAAGTCTGGTTACCCAAGTACGATCAGCTATACATCGACTATCCAGAATAATTACGCGCTAGTGCTTGCTCAGCCAAAATAAGTCATTTTGAGTTCTTCTTTTAGTATCTTGAATTTACACTTTATTGATAACCAAATTTAGTCTCACAGCCCATCTTTAACAGTTGTCTCAAAATCTTAGCCCACAAACTCATTGTATTCGGGGAACTTTCGGTGTACATTCTGCTTAGCAAGAAGGACTTTCCTACCAGAATGGATTCGACAAACCACACAATCGTCTGATGGTATTATTACTGATTTCTAAACCACCCAGAGATCCACCAGCAAAATTCTGAGGAGCTAATGATCATTATTCGGGGAATAGTATCCTGTTTTAGAAACCACTCGTTGTTGAAAAGGAGACTCACCCATGATCGAATTTAACCACCTGCAAAAAGTTTACGAATCAACCGTAGCCCTAAGAGATTTATCCTTAACAATTCCCGATGGCAAAATTTTCGGCTTTCTTGGCCATAACGGCGCTGGTAAATCGACGACCCTCAAGAGTTTAGTTAGCGTCATCGAACCAACTTCCGGCACAATCAGCGTTGACGGCATCAGTTTGGCCGACCACCGCTTGGCCATCAAAAAAAGAATCGGTTACGTACCCGACTCCCCTGATATTTTTCTGGAACTCACTGCTAACGATTATTGGGACCTGATCGCATCAGCTTACCAAATCCCAAAAGAGTTGCGAGCTAAACGACAATCCGAGCTGACTGATCTATTTGACATGACCGCCCACGCTGATTCGCCAATCGGTGATTTCTCCCACGGCATGCGCCAAAAGGCTATCGTCATTGGTGCCTTACTTCCCGACCCGGACATTTGGGTCTTGGACGAACCCATGACCGGTTTGGATCCTCAAGCCATTTACGATCTCAAGCAACTCATGCGAAAACACGCTGCTAAAGGCAAGACCGTGATCTTTTCAACCCACGTTTTGGCAACCGCTCAGGAACTTTGCGATGACCTAGCAATTCTCCGCCACGGTGACCTCATCTATAATGGCTCGGTTAAGCACTTGCTCAGTACAATGCCAAAAGCCACCCTTGAAACCATTTATCTCAAGATGGCCGGCAGAGCCGCTGACCAGGAGACGGTTAACGATCTTGAGGGGAGCGATCACAATGATTAATCACCAGTTATGGCAGCTCATGAAGGTTAACCTGCTATACGCAAATCCCCAGCTCACTCGGCGCCAACGGGAAAAGGGCAAGACCGGCGGCGCTCTGTACCGGTCGCTGATGTTGCAATATGGCTTAATTGGCGTTCTTTTCATCTTTATTTTTGGCAGCACCATGCTCGTTGCCAATTTGTATCAAAATGTGGGTATTTTCACTAATCTACTTGCCTTGTTTACGGTTCTTGGATTGGGACAAACCATCACAGCGCTTGATAACGTGTTCTTTGAAAGTAAGGATCTCAAAGATTACCTACCATTACCGTTAAATCAGTGGGCAGTTTTCATTGCGAAGTTTTCAATTGTTGTTTTGATCATTTTGCCAATGGAACTGCCAACATGGATCCTCTTTGTGATGGGCGGTGTTCATTCAGGCCGCTTTATCGGCATCAGTATCCTAGTCGGCACCTTCATGTTTATCCTGTTTTATCTTTGCTTGTTCCTAATTTGTTCCGTTGGTATTTTCAGCTTTGCGCAAACTAAAGTCTATCGAAGTCACCAAAAATTAATGACTTTTTTGATGACCGGCTTATCAATGATCGCGATGTTTGCGGCCATCTTCGTCATGAACACCGGTGATGACAGCCGATCAACCAATTCATTCATCATCCTCGGATTTGCGCAACTTCACCAAACAGTTGCCGACCCATTGAGTATTGAAAGCCTCATCACCATTGCAATTATGCTCGTAATCGTTGTGATACTGGGTTTGTTTATGCAAAAGGTGCTGTTACCAAAAGTGCTCAGTGGGGCAAATGTTCAACAGGTTCGCAAACCAAAACGAAAATCTCATCAGGGAACTGGTATGAATCGCCAATTCATTCGCTATAATTTAGGCCTCTTGGGAAATCCAACTTTGCTGATGCAGTCGTTTTCGATGACCATTTTTCCGGTTTGTATTTTCACCCTGATTTTTGTCTTTCAAGATGGATTCAACCTGTCAGAATTAACGGCTCAGGATGCGGGTGTCACCTTCTTAGCTGGGATCGTTGTCGCCGTTATGACGATCAATCAAGGCTCGTTGGCTGGCATCTTCATTTCCCTAGATCGCCAAAATTTGTCATTCATTAAATCATTGCCAATCGAATTTAAAAGTTATCTTTGGTTAAAATTTAAACTGATTACCAGCCTCCAAGGAGCCGTCTTAGTTGTTCTATCAGTGGGACTTGGTCTTTTAACCAAATTGGCCTGGCTTGATATTTTAACACTTGCCCTCGGCGTCATTCTCGGTAATATTCTGGCAAGTTTGTATAACTTTACCCGCGACTGGCGCTTGCTGGACTTAACATGGACCAATGCGACCCAATTATTTAACCGAGGCGGTGGCAATATGCTAATCGGCTTGGTGACCTTTGGCTCGATCGTTGTCGGCGCTAGTTTAATTGCCGCCTATATTTTGCTGGTTCACGCTTACGCACCACTGCTTATCAATGCCGTGGCGTTGATCCTGATTGCTGTCCCATCAGTTGCTATGTTGTGGCATTACTATCGCTATTGGCAGAAGGTGAATTTGGCTTTGTAGGTCTGACCCATGCTAAAGTTATAATGTTTCTGATATAGACTCTACATCTTCTAAGTTCATTATTTTCATACATCCGATTTTGTAAACCTGGTATACTATTAAGGCCGCCTACCTAGCGTCAGTTAGGAGGTGTTCTTATTGATTCATGATTTCCTTGCCCCACTTGCGGTAGCATTGATCACCGCGTGGTTTGTTGACTGGCTGAGCCACAAACACCGCAAGTAAAGCAAATAGGCGATAATCAGCCCACAAAAAAGCCCTTAACAGTTACTGGCGAGTCACTGTTAAGGGCTTTGGTGTTCTTATTGACATGATTTCTTTGCATCATTAATATATCATGGAAATTTTGAAATGTAAACTTGGACGTACGAGCTAATTTGGCATTACATAACGATGTTGCTTTTAACAATATAATCTTTCTGACATTGAATTGCTGGCTTACTAACGCTCTTTTCTATACATCCACTTTTGTAAACCTGGTATACTATTAAGGTCGCCTACCTAGCGTCAGTTAGGAGGTGTATATAGTGTTTCAATATTTTCTTGCCCCACTTGCGGTAGCATTGATCATCGCGTGGTTTGTTGACTGGCGAGTCACAAACACCGCAAGTAAAGCGAAATAGGCGATAATCAGCCCACAATAAAGCCCTTAACAGTTACTGGCGAGTCACTGTTAAGGGCTTTGGTGTATATAGTTTCAATATTTCTTGCAACATCAATATATCATGGAAATTTTGAAATGTAAACTTGAACACTCAGCTAATATTAAGCCCTACTTATGACCTATTATCACTTACATACTCACTGAGCAGCTGATGGCGATATTCTTTCGGCCCCATTGACCGCTTAACCCGACCCCAGAGAATCGCAGCAACTTTCATTTTATTTGGGAACTGCTGACTGGCGGGATCCGCGCAAAAATCCTTCACAAAGTTGTTCCACTGATAGGTCTTTTCTTCCGCTGTCTCATCAACCAGGTCATCATTTTGCTGATATTCCCGAATAAAATCGCCAACCGTCATCGTCAAATCAGTTTTATAATAATAGTTCGCTTTAAATTTTGCTAAAGTGAGTTTCATGGGTCCTCCACCAGCATTCGTTTTGTCCTCATTATACCCTTTTCGTAATCAGATATTGCCAATTACTCAAAATGGGATATGCCGTTATTAATCAACTTTAACCGAAGAAGGGGTTGCAGAATGACTATCAACTTCCGAATCAATAACGGCTAATCGGAAACCGCACCAACTGGTTTCCGATTTTTTCTATGTAAACTACTGGCTTCTTGTTCAGTAATCATTGATATGCTATCGTCAAACCATACTTATGATTATTTCTTAACCTCAAAGGAGCATTTCACATCTTGAAGAAGCACCTATTTTGGATCATATTTGCCATTTCGTTTGTTTTTGCAATTATGAGTTGGGGGCTCAGCCAAGTTTGGATTCACTTATTTCCAGCAGAAGCACCACTTTTAACCGCCACCACCATTATCATATTTTCACTGATTGCGATTCACATTACTGATTCATTCGAAAACAGTTAGCATTATTGGAGATGTCGTATGAAACCCCGGGAAGATCCCATCACCAAACATCCAACCAAATACACCAAAATTAGCGGAATCTTCGGCTGGATTTGGTTAAGCTGCATTCCAATTGTCTTAGTCAGCGCCTATCTTCATATCACCACGCTGGCAGTTGTCATGAGCTTCGTTGGCGGATTGGCTGCCATTGGGGATAGTGTTTGCGTATTCCTAGATCTATGGCAGCGCCGAAACGAAATCGCTAGAGAGGATCATCATGATTAAACAAGTAGCCAAAAAAGCCACCAGAGCCGCTAATACGTGGTTTGCTGTCGTGATCGCCGTTAACCTGATCTTTATGCCAATTGATTGGTTATTCCATAAATCCAACAACTTAATTGGCTTTATTCAGATGATCATTCAGGCGATTGGCAATCACAATTTCATGGTTTTCGGCGTTATTTTGCTCACACTTTTAGCCTGTTGGCTGGTTATTTTCCTAGTCGCCTTGTTTTTCTACTGGCTGAACTACGAAATCAGTAAAAAGGATTACTATCAGAAGTAAGGTGGTTCCTATGAATAAACTGCGGCGATTTTTAACTGAATTTAAAACGCATCCTGTTGGCACTTTGGCCTTAATTGGTTGGATTGTCGCCTTTAACTGGGCAATTTCTGCCAATAAAGTGATCAGTTGGATTTTTATTTCTCTACCAGTCCTTTACTGGCTGTTTATCATTTACGAATTCTGGAGGTCCCAGCAAGATGAAAAGAATCAATAGTCGACGTCATCAAGCAGCCGAGAAGCCCCATCACTTTCTCGTGGCTTTTCTCATCATCTTGCTGCTAATCGTTGCCTTCTTTTGTGATTACTACAAAGGAGCCGTTCGGCAAACACCGTTATTTTATTTATTAACGTTCGTTGAGGTCGGTTGCGAAGCGTTAGCTGGCGGCTACATTGGTTGGCGGATTGTTAACCGGTTTCTTAAATAAGGAGGCCACACTGATGAAAGTGAATCGTTCTCTAAAGCAGCACGCCGATAATTATCGTCAAGCCGTGCTTAACCAACAAAGCATCAAAATTGGCCTCCTTTCACTTCGTCTGTCGACACTTTGCTGGTCGCTAACCATTATCGCGTTAATTTTGATCATATTCTCTCAAACGCGGAATCTTGGCTTCTTAGTTGCCGGAATCGCATTTCTAGGCTTTATCGATGTTTTAAATGCCTGGCTGGTCAACCATCAGCTAGGGATCATCATCAGTATCTTGCTTAGCACCTTTACGATCTTTGTTTTATGCGTTATTGCCTTGTTTGTCGTCGGCGCACTTCTTCACCTTTAATGGAGGATTCTTTATGGAAAGCTATACGAAAAAATCTTTACTGCTAGATGTTCTTAACGAAGTTTGTGGTCAACTCAACATTAAAGTGAGCTCCCTCATCTTTTTGAACTACGAATTTACAAATGAACAAATCCGGGACCTTTATCAATACCTAACTTTGAAGGACTCATTGACACTCACCGTCGAAGCCTTCGAACTTTCCCAAGAATTAATCAGTATCAAACCCGATTTGGGTGAGGATCAGGCAGAGGACATGGCAAGCCAATTAATTGATGCCTTACGAAAAGAAGGCCGCTTCGAAAATGTCTGGGTCTAAAAATAATCTAAGGGTAACTTCAGCTGACAACGCAGAAACGTCCAGCCGGAGCTACCCTTAGATTGTTTTTATTGTCGTTGCCGCTTTAAGGATTGCAAGTGGATTAAAATCAGCGTCTTCGAATAACCACCTTGTCGCAGTTGGTCATCACTTAGTTGATTAAGCTGGGTGAAAAACCACAAACTAAGGTTAAAATAGCTTTCGTGAGGAATCGCAAATTCTAATCGGGATAAGCGTTCTGCAGCTTCTCCATACTGGTGTTCAGCAATCAGCTTTTTTAAATCAGCCTGATGAGGTAATTGTTCAGCCTGCTTTTTTGGAAACACAATCTGGGTTGGCCCACCATTCTTACCGCTAATCGCCACGCCCAGTCCCTGTCCAATTGCCCGAATTTGTCGAGTTAAAAAGTCTTCATCTTCCTGCATAAGATCACTCCTTCTCATCATCCCTATCCATGCTCGTCACTAAGATATCATGATAAAATAAGGATTAGAAGTGGTCCGACAAACGATATCAAGAATGTAAACGCCTTTTACCACCCGAATAATTCGAATCGAGAACCAACTAGAAACTAAGGAGCTGAGGTTTGCATGTATGTCACGACCCAATTAATTCATTTGCGGAAACAATTTGGTCTCACCCAAACTGATGTTGCCAACAAAATCCACGTTTCAAGGCAAACCGTCTCCCACTGGGAAAATGGGCGTACCTATCCCGACATTCAAAGTCTCCAATTACTCTGCGATTTATATGGTGTATCGTTAGATGATCTAGTGAATGGGGACATTCAATCCATGAGGGGCAAGCTCTTAAAGCGGGGCATCCAGTGGCAGATTTTCGGTATCCTGATTTGTGTCCTGTTTACCTATCTTTCGTTAATAAGTATGCGATGGTTGCCAGCTGGGATTGCAATGATGTTGGTCGCAACTTTTGCGACACTTGGGGTTGTCCTGTCGATTACCCTCATCACCAAAACCAGAAGCTTTGAACTCAACACTTACCGGCAAATCCTGCAGTATTTAAAGACCGGTGAGGTTGCCCCGAATCAAACGAGCACCAAGCAACGCACCGTTGTCATCATTTTCTCGGCGTTGCTTGGTGCTGTCATTGGACTTATCCTAACCCTATTAATCGGGATCTATCTGCTCGGTTGGTCCTTTTAAGGCTATTTAGTTTGAACAAATGCTAAAGCCAGCCAGTGGACAACCATCCAGAACAGCAATGGCTGCCAATATTCAGGAATCGATATTTTTAATGATTTGACCCATCTGATCACGTAATGGGTACTTTTGATGTACTGATTATTGTGAATGGTTCGCAGGGTTATCATCGATAGGAAGTACAGAATCATGGCAAATGTTATCATTTGCAGCAGCCCTGCCAGCAAGCCGCCAATATTGCCATTTATTAAAAAGATGATTGACCCCAGTAAGTCCATCAAAACAACTGGATAGAATAAGAATGTCGGCACTACCAGGATCCATCTTATGGGGATAAGCGAGACCACTAGATAAACGAGGATCAACTTGCCCAAAACTACAACCGGGTCGATCAATGATCTCAATGAGACGCTAAATGTTAAATGAATGGGCAGTTGAAAGAACTGTTTCCCAACCGCACTCATCAATAGCAAGATCACAAACATCCCATAGACAATCAGGCTAATCATGATCCCTTTTGTCATCTTAATTTTTGGAAACATCCAAACCACCTCTTCAATATGTATTTTGCTGAAGAATCGAGATTATATATATTGTCAAACAAATCGACGAAGACAGAATCAAAAACGGGAAGTATCCCTTAACTGACAACTGATTAAGCTTAAAATGGACCTTTATCAATAAACCAACCAATGCGGCAACAAGGGTCACAATCACCAACAGCCAAAGCACCAAATTAACCTCCCTTCTTTATTCAATTAATGTTTTGACCTTATCATAATCGGAAACCCAACAAAAGAACTTCTGGGTTTACATCCGGTTTACGTTTGCGATCTAATTTTTTCTTCGAAAACTTATTAATAAATGCTATATTGTATATAGAAGAATTTAGAAAGGTGGGATTTACATGGAGGATTTAGCAAGACAACTCAAAAAAGCCCGCATCAATCGCGGGCTATCACAAAACGAAGTCGCAACCATCCTACATATCTCCCGTCAGTCAATCTCTAAATGGGAAAATGGCCGTGGCTACCCAGACATTGACAACCTCGTTTCATTAAGTCGGATCTATCAAACCTCAACGGATCAGCTGCTCCAACAAAATAACCAACTTAAACAGGAAATTCAGGAACAGCAAACCATTCCCATGGGAGACGACAAACCTAAACCGGTATCAATGGAGCTTTATCAAAATAACGATGAAGGCATTATCCTCCTCATCCTCTCGTTGGTGTCCGCACTGGTACCAATAGTAGGTGTTTTTCTGCCAATGTACGTGCTTTGGCGGAATAACAAATACAACAGCCTCCACAAAACAATTATTGTGGTCTCGGCTGTTGTCATCTTAATTAGTTTAATTAGTGTTTACGTGATTATCAGTGATAATTGGCTTCATCCATCAGGAACGAAAATATACAAAATTAATTAGCGGTCACGTGAATTTTATGGTCGGCAACCTTCGTCTTCAAGTATGTGCGATAGACAACGTTGCCGACTTTTCTTGTCATATGTAACGTCACTTTATTGCTGGCGGGTTGGGAAACATACTTTTTGACGATTGATCCCACTAACCCTTTCGCCTTCACATGAGAAACATCCGTAATCCGATTGCCGTGAGTGGTAACGTCATACTTAGCTTCCCAAGACAGGGCGGATACGTGTGAAACCCGATAGGTCGCCGCGTTGACGTGAAGCTCTGCACACATAACTAAAATAAAGCATCCTGCGGCAATAATCAGCTTTTTGATGTGATCCATCTCCTCAATCTAATTGTTGCCTTTAAAGATACCGCATTTAACCAGTTTGCGCAAACTGACTCAGTTTTGAATCTGTTGAAAGGTTCCGACATCAAGAACCAACGTGATGGTCACCACCAGAATAATCTGATACAAATCGCTCTCTTGGAACTGACGATTAACGATTGCCATGATTGGGCTCATTAAAAATGCAAGCGCCGTAATGTTCAAAATTCCGAATATAATTGAAAAGAAAATTCGTTTCAAATTCATGGCAATCACCCTTCTTTAAGCATGTAACGTCAATAAGCAACGGTGTTAACTGATTGTGAAACATTATCGATTAACAAACTTTACTTCTATCGTATCACCTGTCGGTTCCAAGCCAAGAAACCATTAGTTTACGTTATCCAATTCATGGTTTACATGAGGAAAACCCCAGTTTCCGATAAGTATAATTTGATGTCAGTTTATAAATTATCTTATACTAAGTCAAGCAATTAGGTTTTTGATTATTTTTTGGCTATCAACTAGCTATTGCTTAAACATATTTCGACAAAAACTGGGTTAGACAAATGACCGCTCATTTGTCTAACCCAGTTTTCATCACTATTTAGTTCCAAAACCTCATTAATCAAGGTTGGTCCGGCGCTTTTGGGTTTTAACTTCCTTGATAATCTTCAAAGCCCGTTTACGGGTCTTGATATTTGGACTTTTCAGGAGCCGATAGGCACTTGATAAATCTTGCTTTTCCATTGGCTTTCTCCTTATTCATTGAATCGTGATCGATTACCAGCTGGCTTTGTGAACACCAGGAATTTGACCAAGATGGGCATACTTTCTAAAGTTCAATCTCGACATATCAAACTTGCTCATGTAGCCTCGGGGACGGCCATCTAGATGATCTCGGTTGCGAAGCCGGTTCGGGTTAGAATCCTTAGGTAACTTGCGCAATGCTTCATAGTCACCCTTTGCCTTTAATTCACGTCTCAATACCGTATACTTGGCAATCAACTTCTTTTGTTTTTCTGCTTTTGCAATTTTAGATTTTTTTGCCACTACTCATTCCTCCTATTTATTTAACTTCTCGAAAAAGTGCTTTTCGTTGCAATTTTGGTGAATACTTTTTGAGCTCAAGTCGATCTGGATTGTTAGTTAGGTTCTTGCTGGTCAAGTAAAGTCGCTCTTTGGTCTCAACGCATTCCAGAACAATATTTTTTCTCATGCCAACCACCTCTCCTGCCATTTTTTACATTTTTGTTTAAACAGTAATCATTACGTTTTACAATTATGCCACGATCAGAATTTATGTCAAGGAAATTTTGACATAAAAATGGAACAAAACATTTCTGCTTTGTTCCATTTTCGTTAAAGATAAATAGTCATCATAGTGTTCCATGCTTTTTTCGCTGATAGTAAATTATTTCGTCAGCTAAAGCAACAATCCAAAAGCCGATTGCTAACCAGCTGGCGTCACTAGTATCTCCAACATTCAAATACCAACTGATTACGGTCATGCTTGTGAACCCAATTACTAATGGCCAGATAACTTTCCTCTTGGTAGGCCATTGAGAAAGAGTTGATTTCCCCATCAATTGTTCTTTGAAATTTCTAATCCGCATCATGACTAAAACATTAAATAATGCGATCAATAATAACAGTGCGCCCATGATTCCTTGATGCTTTATAAAGATGAAACTTCCTAAGAAACTGTTTGAGATCTCTAAAAGCGGCGTAGGAAAACTGAGACAAACGCTA
>NZ_AZEI01000049.1:0-9473 GCF_001436255.1 Lentilactobacillus rapi DSM 19907 = JCM 15042
TAAACTCGCTTTTTACATAGAAGTATATCAAAAATCATAGATCTTGGACAGCTTCTAAGGAGCAGGCCAGTGATTTTGGTCTTGATAAAGGGGCAATGTATGCTTGGCGGACAATTAATGGGTATGAGGCGAGTTCATACTGGTTGGCAGGAATGGCTCAGTTCCATATTAATGCCGATATTGCATTTGCCATTGAACAGTACTACACGATTACCAACGATGAAGACTTTTTGAAAAATTACGGCTTTGAAATCATTTTGGAAACAGCCCGTTTTTGGATGCAATATGGCAACTTTGCCGAAGTCGATGGCGAACGCCACTTTGTCATTAATCGGGTAACCGGGCCAGATGAGTACAGTGCGTTAGTGGATAATAATTATTATACCAACGTTTTGGCCCAGTTTAACCTCCGCTTAGCCGTCAAATACGCTGATAAATTTAGTGATACCGATATTCCGGTCCAACTCAACGTGACGGGCGAAGAGATCGAAGAAATGCAGGAAGCTGCGGACCTGATGTATTTACCTTACGATAAAGAGAAAAACGTTAAGTTGCAATTTCAGAATTTTGAGCAGCTGCCCAAAATGGACATCGCCAGTATTGACCAAAGCATGTTCCCATTGCTGCTGCACTACCATCCGCTGATGTTGTATCGTTCACAGGTCAATAAGCAAGCTGACACGATCATGGTCGATTACATGTTCCCGCTGGGCAACACTAAGGAACAGCTGAAAGCCGACTACGACTTCTATGAACCGATTACGACTCACGATTCAAGCTTATCCAAGGCAATTTATGCAATTGTCGCCGCCAGAATTGACCGCGACCAGCAAGCTTACGACTTCTTTGCCCAGGCCGTTAAGACAGATCTGGTCGACTTGCACCATAACACCAAGAATGGCATCCATGCGGGGAGCTTAGGAGCGGCCTGGTCCGGAATTGTGTATGGATTTGCCGGCATCGTGAATAACGCTGACCATTTTTCGTTGGAGCCCCATTTGCCCGACGTCTGGAATTGCCTCAAATTTAGACTACAGCTGCATCATAATGAATTGCTGTTCACAATTTATCAGGATCAAGTCGAAGTTGAGTTGATGAGCGGCAAGGGGATGGCGCTGTCAGTTTACAATAAGAAGATTAAAGTGACACCGGAGGATCCCAAGAAGGTGGCGCAGTATTAAATAATTGCTTGGGCAATTGAGTTAAAACGTGCCATGGAAGCATTTCGAAGCATATAAGAGTCTATCTAAACAAGTCCGGGTTCTCGGGCATCATGGCTGAAACGTGGTCCAAAAAGCAACAATCTGCACGTAAGCACCTTAGCAGAAAATTCCAAGATCAGGAATTTCCCGCTAAGGCGACTTACGCTCCGATTGTTAAGCGCTTTTTGGACCACTCTTTTTGATTTTCCAGTCATATTTTTCGAAAAAACGCGAACTTTGGATTATTATTTGCTATGATAGTGTTATGCAATTCAGTCGATCGTTATTGAATATTTAAGCAGAAATCCTATAATGTCATGATGTAAATGGCATTGTTTCGTGAAAGGAAGTACCCCGATGAAAAAAGAAGCCCGGCAGTCTAAAATCGAACAAATTATTAATCAATACACAATTACAACCCAAGATGAGTTGATGGCAAAATTGAAACTATCAGGCATTAATGTCACGCAAGCAACACTATCCCGCGACATTCGAGAAATGCAAATTGTGAAGCAACCGGATAGTTCGGGCGATTCCAGATACATGATTTTTAAGTCCGGCAATCAAAACGAGTTGGAAAGAATGTACCGCATGATCAACGGAACGGTCACGGATATCCGCCAAATCCAATTTATCAATGTCATCCATACGCAGCCAAGTTATGCCAACCCATTAGCTGCGGTCATCGATGATCTCCATTTGGATGATGTGGCGGGAACACTGGCAGGTTATGACACAATCGTGCTGTTCAGCCCGTCTGTGGAAGCGGCCAAGAGTATTAATAACCTATTTACAAAGCATTCAAATCCGGATCTGTTGGTGTCGTCGATTCAAGATTAAGTGTGCGGAGAGAAGCGTTTAGGTGCGGTAATATAAGAAGGACCTCTCGGAAATCCTGGTTTTGGATTTTTGAGAGGTCCTTCTTATATTGTTAGCACCTGCTTCTCGGAGCACCATTAGTCAATAGAGGGGAGAACGATCACAATCTGATTGAGGATTTTAGGGGGGGACTGCTCTTATATTGTTAGCACCTGCTTCTCGGAGCACCATTCGGCAATAGAGCGGAGAACGACCACTGCGAAAATTAAATATATGAGATGACCCCTTGTGCATTAGCGTCAGCTGGTCGCAGCTCGATTCCGCCACATAACGGAGCCGTCCACAAAGACCCCCCAACCAAAAACAACCCCACGCCAGCGTCAAACCAGCGTGGGGCTATTGAGCTTGAGGATTCACTTAAACTTTCGGTACACAAAGCTCACGCCAGCCACAACCGCAAATCCAGCTAACCAAAGGAACCCAATTATCGTTAATTTCATTCCCAATGACAAGCCGGGGGTTGAATACCGCAACTGAATCAGGTGCCTGCCTGCGGGGATCTTGGCGCCCACAAATCCTTTGTTTGCGACAAAAGTCTTGGTTGGGCGATGATCAACTTTGAGTTTCCAACCGGACGAATAGGGGATTGAAGTGGTCATAATTCTAGCTTGATTTGCAGGGTTAGTTTCTCCGCTGACAGTGTTGTTGGTCACCTTTTGGTTTTGCAAACCAGTTCGTTGGAGTCGGTGAATTTGCTGGTCGTAAGTTTGATTAAACGGCACGGCCATGATTCGAACTTTCTTGAATCGCAATTGCTTGACCCCGTTGAAGTGGATGGTCATCGATTTGCGAAGTTGATCTGAGTAGCCCAAATTTAAAACAACGTGTTGGCGGTCTTCGTAATCGGATAAGTTGTTCATCGGCAGCTGCCTGAAGAAGGTGAAATTCGTCGGTGACTGGATTGAGACTGTGAAACCGCCAAGATCAGGATGTTGGCTGGCAGTTCTCAGCCGGTCAATTTTCTGGAGCTTCGAAACTGGCGTGCCGTCGATGATTGAGTCGGCTCGGAGGCTATTCAAGCGGTCCATCATTGTGTGGCGGGTTTCAGAAATCCCATCGATGACCAGATAAAGTTCGGTATTTCGATATTTTTCAGGGTTCTTTAACTTGAGTTGATAAGACAAGTGGCGCCCCTGAGCATCGTTATCCATGACGTGCAGACCGTTGCGGTTCAGGTTTTCATTGCGGGCAATGACCTGCTTATTCTTGTTGAGGACGTTTTGAAGCGGTTGCCCATTTGGATTCAAGCCGGTTGCCTTTTCCCAGATAGCCACTTTATTCCTCGGCAGCGTGGTTTTGTATTTAGCAGCCGTTTGTCGGTAGCGACTATTTGGTGATAGTCTCAGTCGGGATAAAACAGCCTTCACAGGGGTTTCAACGATGTGCTGGTCAAACACATTGGCCGCATAGCCAACTTGTTTGACAGTGGCGCGAGGCTTGATTGATTGAATTCCTGTGACCGGCTGATCCACCTGAGTCCCCTGGACGAGTGATTGTTCCCGCTGAATAGAGGTCAGCTGATTGTAGGTTGCAGATGAAATCGTGTTGTTTTGCATGTAAACCAATGGAAGCGCCAAGTTACTTTCAAGCAGAACCGTTCCGGAGTGGTTACTTAGACCGCTAACCGGTTGTTCGGGGAAGTCGACAATTCGACCATTCTTGCGGACAAAATGATAGCCGTAAGGAACGGCTTTAGGATTCTTGACAATATCGGTTTTGGCAAACATGTAACGGACACCCAATTGATTAAGGAGCGTTGTTCGGCCATCGGCTTCCCCAAGAACGGAGTTAACGACCGCCTGTGAATTATCGATTGAGCGACTAAATTTATAAACATAACCATCTTGAATGGAATAATAAGCCCCGAGATCATGAGTGCCAAGAACCATGGGGATATTATTGCCGGCAGTCCGGTGAGGATAGTAGTTGTGGATCGTTGCGGTTCGATAAAATCCTTGATTGGGCTTTAGTCCAGTTTGGGCGCCGTCGTAATATTTGTGGAGCCATTGAGAAGCGGTGCCAGTCATTAAGTTTGATTTGATATTTTTACTGTTATTGGGGCTGAACCAGCCTTGCCCATTGCTGACAATGTTAATGAAGACCAGCCCGGTTAAAACGACCCCAACTGTTTTAGCAGAAAGCTTGAGGGAGGACTGACAGGCAAATAACAACAGGAAACAGCTGGCAAAGCCATAAGCCACCAAATCATTTTGCGGCAGCTTGAGCGTGAATCCTTTGGTGATCCAGACTAAGCCAATCAGGATAGCCAATGATGTAATCAGCCATTTCAAATCATTCCGTGTTAATCGGGGGAGCTGATCGACAAAGATCATCGTTGCCAATCCAAGCGGCAAGACTGCCAAGAACAACCAACGATTGGAAGGCGTTGACAAGCCGTTGGTGGTGGCACTGACTTGGGGCAGCAGAATGCCAATGACGATCAAAACGATGACAATGGCAAGTGCCCGGTAGCGTTTGAAGTGGCGCAAAATGTAGATGGCGGCTAAAAATGTGAGCCCACAAACGTTGAGGACGAGCCAGTAATCCTTGGTCGTCGTGCTGGTAATCAGTTGGTTGGGGAGGGCGAGATAGTACTTAGCCGGGTATAGCAGCAGGCCATTGGCGAATTTTGCATGATAGGCGATCCGAGTTGATTGAAAGACCGACAGCAGCGTTGGGAACAGGACAACCCCTGCCATCATCAACCCAGTCACAATTGCCTGCGCCAAACAATAGATGATCCTGCCCAGCGGTAATTGTTTTGCGTCAACGTGGTATATATGTAAATATCGGGTCAAGAGATAGACAAAAGTGCCAAGTGCCAGCATATAGGCAAAGTAGAAATTGCTGACAAGGGCCAGGGCAACCGCAATTGCCAGCGGCAGCCAATTTTGCCTATGCAATACCTTTTCAACCCCCATTGCCAATAGGGGAAAGAGCATCATCGGTAGGAGAAAGAATGGGTGGTGCATTGAAACGTAAAAATTGTAGCCCGAAAAAGTATAGATTAATGTTCCGATGAGCTTGCTGTGGCGACTAAATGAACGCTCATTGGCCCATGCAAGAAAGGCACAGCCAACGCAATAAAGCCGAAGCAAGATGAGGAGCTGATAGCCTAACTCCAACTTGCTGGCAGGGAAGAGGGCAATTAAGTAGCTGAAAGGATCGCCGACGATATAAAAGGCAAAAGTGGTCAGCTGATCCGCTCCCGCACCCAGATTCCACGACCAACCAAACAAGGATTGGTGGGCGGTCCCCTGTAAGATCCGCTGAAATTGCGCCAGAATTGGAAAATGTTGGGCAATCCCGTCAACGTTCCAGATCAATGTTCTCCCGGCAAGCCAGGGGATGCTGTAAGTTAATAAACAAATTGAAACAAATGCAATCGTATAAATCAAAAAAATTGGCAGCTTAAATGTCCGTTTTCTCAAATGAGTACTTGTTTGCATGAAAATGCCTCCCAAATCATTATCTTTATTGTCGGTGTTTGCCAGCAATCTGACAAGCCATGGATTAAAACTTTAAATTTTATCTTACGTAACTTTGTCACAAGGAGTGTGAATTATTTGTTGACAGATAATGAATATTTTGTGAACGGCAAACATATTTATACCGAAAAAATTAGAGATAATCCTTAATTTGCAGGGGAAATCGATTGTTAACAGCTTTTTTATATTCTAATCAAAACGTTACCTTCTAATCTTATTAATAGACATTGTATAAAAAACCGGTTATTCTTACTCGTGAAGGGATTATTAAATCAAAAAATTAATAATAAATTCTCTTTGCAATTATCGGATTAATTCTGTTAAAAATCTCTCGTTTTTAATGACAGAAATTGTACGATAGCGTTTTCAAAAAAGACTATGATAGAGTTGTACTTAAAGGAAGAGGAGGTAACAAGAATGACAAGTCCAATTCATGTAACATCTGAAATCGGTAAACTCAAAACGGTATTACTGAAACGACCTGGTAGGGAAATTGAAAATTTCACCCCAGATATGATGCCACGTTTACTGTTCGATGATATTCCATATTTACCAATTGCACAAAAGGAACATGATTACTTTGCCGACACCCTTCGAGATAATGGAATTGAAGTCCTTTACCTTGAAAAACTGGCAGCCGAAGCATTGGATGCTGGTGGTGACAAAGTTCGTGATGACTTCTTAGAGCAAATGTTAACCGAATCCGGATACGCAACGGGCACGATCCATGATGCCTTGAAAGAATATTTAGACAGCATGAACAACCAAGACATGGTCAACAAGATCATGGAAGGGGTTCGGAAGAACGAAATTGATTTTGTGCCAACGGATTTAGTGAGTGCTGCTGAAACAGAAGACTATGAATTCTACATGGATCCAATGCCTAACCTGTACTTTACCCGTGATCCATCGGCATGTATCGGCGAAGGCTTGAGCATCAACCACATGACATTTGCTGCCCGGCAACGTGAATCTTTGTTTAATGAAATTATTATTGATCACCATCCACGGTTCGCTAACAAGGGCGTTCATGTATGGCGTGATCGAAACCACGATACTCGGATCGAAGGTGGAGACGAATTAGTCTTAAATGACCATGTGATGGCCATTGGGGTTTCCCAACGGACATCGGCTGACGCAATTCAAGATATTGCGAAGAACTTATTTAAGGATGGTCATTTTGACACAGTCATTGCGATTAAGATTCCACATAATCACGCAATGATGCATTTGGATACTGTGTTCACAATGATTAATTATGATCAATTCACGGTTCATCCAGGAATTTTAGGTGAAGGTGGCCACATTGATACTTGGACAATTACGCCAGGTAAAAATGAAGGCGAACTTCACTTAGAGCACAGAACAGATTTGAAGGCGGTCTTGAAGGATGCATTGAAGCTCGATGATCTGGACTTAATTCCAACTGGTGGTGGCGATCCAATTATTGCCGGCCGTGAGCAATGGAATGACGGTTCAAACACATTGGCAATCGCGCCAGGAGTTGTTGTAACGTATAACAGAAACTATGTATCAAATGATTTGCTGAGAAAACATGGCTTAAAAGTCCTTGAGGTTATCTCAAGTGAGTTGTCAAGAGGCCGTGGCGGCCCACGTTGTATGAGCTGCCCGATTGTTCGGGAAGATATCTAGAGTGCGACGAGCAACGGGAAACGCGGTATCTAAGGTCGAAATGATTAAAATCCTGGTCTTGGATTTAAATCATTTTGATCTTAGATGTTAGCGTTTGTTGCGTCGGAGCACGTTTAGAGTGCGGAGCCAAGCGGTTAGAAACTGGAACATAAGTCTCCTTATTCAGAAATCCTGGTTTTGGGATTTTTGAATAAGGTGCTTATGTGCAAGTTTCTGCTTGGTGGAGCACATTTCCGCTATATAGCAAGGTGCTTATGTGCAGATTGCTGCTTGGTGGAGCACGTTTCCACTATATAATGGAGAACGGGTGCTTACATGTAAGCTTCTGCTTATTGGAGCACATTTCCACAACATAGCGGAAAACAAGCATCATTTCATTAGTCCAAACACAGTACCCAAAAACATCATCAATCAAGGAGAATCGATTATGACAAAAGACTTCAGACAAAACGTATTTCAAGGCCGCAGTGTATTAGCTGAAAAAGACTTTACTGCCGCAGAACTTGAATATTTAATTGATTTTGGATTACATTTGAAAGCTTTAAAAAAGGCTGGCATTCCTCATCATTACCTTGAAGGTAAGAACATTGCTTTACTGTTCGAAAAATCATCTACCCGAACCCGGTCAGCATTCACGACAGCAGCCATTGATTTAGGCGTTCATCCTGAATACCTGGGTCAAAATGATATTCAGTTAGGCAAGAAGGAATCAACATCAGATACTGCTAAAGTGCTTGGCAGCATGTTTGATGGGATTGAATTCCGTGGTTTCAAGCAAAGTGACGCCGAAATTCTCGCTCGAGACAGTGGTGTGCCAGTTTGGAACGGCTTAACTGACGAATGGCACCCAACTCAAATGTTGGCTGACTTCATGACCGTTAAGGAAAACTTTGGTAAACTCCAAGGCTTAACCTTAACCTTTATGGGCGATGGTCGAAACAACGTTGCCAATTCATTGTTAGTAACCGGAGCGATCTTAGGGGTGAACATCCATATTGTTTCACCTAAGGAACTGTTCCCAACTGATGAAATTCAAAACATTGCCAAAGGCTTTGCTGAAAAATCAGGTGCCAAGCTGTTGATTACCGATGATCTTGATGAAGGTATGAAAGGTTCAAATATTGTTTATACCGACGTTTGGGTATCAATGGGTGAAAGCAACTGGGAAGAACGAGTTAAGTTGTTAACACCATATCAAGTTAACATGGCAGCCTTGAAGAAGACTGGTACGCCGGATGATCAATTAATCTTCATGCACTGCTTGCCTGCATTCCACAATACCGAAACCGCTTATGGTAAGGAAATTGAAGAAAAGTATGGCATCACTGAAATGGAAGTTACGGATGAAGTGTTCACCAGCAAGTATGCCCGTCAATTTGAGGAAGCTGAAAACAGAATGCACTCAATTAAGGCGATGATGGCTGCAACACTTGGAAATCTGTTTATTCCAAAGGTATAGTGTGCGGAGTCAAGCGGGAATAACCGGAGCATAAGTCTCCTCAACCAGAAATCCTGGTTTTGGGGATTTCTGGTTGAGGTGCTTATGCGCAGGTTATTGCTTGGCGGAGCAGTCCTAATCAATGTAACCTAGAAATCCTGGTCTTGGATTTTTGGTTGAAGAGACTTAGGTGCAGGTTACTTAACGGATCGATCCTCTCCAAGCAACTAACCACCAAGAAAACTAACTTGAACAACTCTAGGGACTGGCAGCAAAACATTTGTTTTGTCCCAGTTCCTTTTATTTTTAAACAAAGAAGGAGAATTATTATGGGACGGAAAATAGTAGTCGCTTTGGGCGGCAATGCAATCCTATCCAAAGATGCTTCCGCCGCAGCGCAACAACAAGCTTTGCGAGAAACAGCGGAGCAATTAGTTAAATTTGTTGAGAATGGCGATCAATTAATCATTTCTCACGGAAATGGCCCTCAAGTTGGCAATTTGTTGTTACAACAGGCTGGCGGCAGCACAAAGGACAATCCTGAGATGCCTCTGGATACTTGTGTGGCAATGACTCAAGGCAGTATTGGCTATTGGATGCAGAATGCCATGAACCAAGTGATCAAAGAAAAAGGCTTGAACAAAACGGTTGCCACGATTGTGACGCAAGTTGAAGTCAGTGCTGATGATCCAGCATTCAAAAATCCAACAAAACCAATTGGACACTTTATGAACAAGGATGAGGCCGATTTGGCGAAGAAACAGAATCCTGATTTTACATTCGTTGAAGATTCTGGCCGAGGCTATCGGCGGG
>NZ_AZEI01000049.1:9528-77187 GCF_001436255.1 Lentilactobacillus rapi DSM 19907 = JCM 15042
TGGATGCTGGCATCGTGCCAATTTCAGTTGGTGGTGGTGGCATCCCGGTTGTAACTGACGGTAACCAGTTGATCGGAAAAGAAGCAGTAATCGATAAAGACTTTGCGAGCGAAAAATTGGCTGAGTTGGTGGGCGCTGACGCCTTGATCATTTTGACCGCCGTTAACAATATTTTTGTTAACTTTAACAAGCCAAATCAGAAAAAGCTTGAGGAAGTGACGGTTCCTGAACTTGAAAAGTTTATCGATGAAAAGCAATTTGCCCCAGGTAGCATGCTGCCAAAAGTCCAAGCTGCAATGGACTTTGTCAACGCAACCGGTAACGAAGCGGTTGTAACGGCGTTAGATAACATTGAGGGCTTCATCGATAATGGCAGTGGCACGATTATTAAGCCGGCAGCTTCAAATGTTCGATGATTTGCAGATGTAAGAAACCAACAAGAATTTCCGACGTACCCTGATTGAAATAACAATTTAATAACAAGTTTATTTGAGAGGTATACTATCATGGAAAAAGATACTAATTTGGCAAAGAATTCCAATGGTATTGGACTATCTGCCCTCACAGCAACCGTTGTTACGTCGTCGATTGGATCCGGAATTTTTGCTTTAACCTCTGACCTTGCCCACGCTGCTTCTCCCGGACCGGCGCTGATTGCATGGGTAATTGTTGGAATTGGAATCTTGATGTTGTCACTGTCCCTAAATAACCTGGTAATGAAGCGGCCGGATCTTGAAGGGGTTTTTGCTTATGCGGAAGCCGGATTTGGGCGGTACGCTGGTTTTATTAGTGGTTGGGGATATTGGTTGTCCTCCTGGCTTGGTAACGTGGCGTTTGCAACTGTCATGATGAGCTCGATTGGCTACTTTTTCCCGATATTCAAGTCGGGCCAAAATCTGGCATCCATTCTTGTCGCCAGTATTGTTTCATGGATATTAACGTATATTGTTAACCGTGGAGTGGAAAGTGCTGCGATCTTAAACGCTATCGTTACAATTTGTAAGTTAATTCCGTTATTTACGTTTATTGTATTTGCCATCATCCTTTTCAAGGGGAACTTATTTACCGCGATGTTCTGGAATAACGTTAGCGGACACTTTGATGGCGGACAAGGAATTGCGATGCAGATTAAAAATTGTATGATGGTTATGATGTGGGTTTTTGTTGGTATCGAAGGCGCCGCAATGATGTCCTCACGGGCCAAGAAAAAATCTGATGCTGGCCGGGCAACAATCCTGGGACTATTCTGCTTACTGTTGATTTATATTTTGGCATCTGTTTTGCCTTACGGTTACCTGACTCGTGGTCAGTTGGCTAACATTAATCAGCCAGCGATGGTGTACATCTTTAACGATATGGTTGGGAATTGGGGAGGCACTTTTATCAGTATTGGGTTGATTATTTCAATCCTGGGCTCTTGGCTGTCATGGACTATGTTACCAGCCGAAACCATGAGATTGATGACCAATCGAAAATTATTGCCGCCAATTTTTGGCCGGGAGAACAAGAAGAAAGCGCCGACCTTTTCTCTGGTATTAACAGGATTTCTGATCCAACTATTCCTATTTACCTTGCTATTCACGGAAAAGGCATATAATTTTGCTTATTCATTATGTACCGCAGCGATTGTGATTTCCTATATATTTGTTGCTGCCTATCAAATCAAGCTTTCTTGGACGCATATCCATGAAGAAGGGAATACAAAGCAGCTCATTATTGGAATTATTGCCATTGCTTTCCAAATTGTTGGAATCACTCTGGCTGGGCTTCAATATGTCCTGCTTTGCTTCATTGCTTATATCCCAGGGATATTTTTTTATGCCAAGGCGCGAAAAGATAATGGGGCTGCGCATGCACTCAGCAAATCAGAATGGCTGATTACTGTTATTATCACCGCCGGGGCTATTGTAGGAATCTTATTATTAGTCTTTGGAATGATCACGGTTTAATTTAGTGGAGGAAATAAAATGGAGATTGCAGGTTTTGGAGTTGAAGAATGGCTTAATGTTTGGGAAAAAAAGGCGACTTACGATATTGCCCAGAGTACGATTTCATCAATGACAATGCAGGAGATCTTGGACCTCGATGGCAAGAATGGCCAGACCTTTTATGAGTTACTAAATAAACAAAAAATGAATTATGGCTGGATTGAAGGGTCCCCAGAGTTTAAGCAGGAAGTAGCTAAGCTGTATGATCATATTGACCCGGAGAATGTCTTACAAACTAATGGAGCGACTGGTGCAAATCATTTGGCACTCTATGCTTTGGTTGAACCAGGCGACCATATAATCTCTGAGTATCCGTCATATCAGCAACTTTATGACATTCCAAAGTCTTTGGGAGCCGAGGTTGATTATTGGCATATTCATGAGGAAGATGATTGGTATCCAGACATTGCTGAGTTAAAAAAGTTGGTTCGTCCAGATACTAAATTGATTTGTCTAAATAACGCCAATAACCCAACTGGGACTATCTTAGATCGTAAGTTCTTGGAACAAGTTGTGGAAATTGCCAAGTCTGTGGATGCCTATGTTCTGGTCGATGAAGTGTATCTACCATTGGATGATCCTTCTAAATTTGTATCAATTGTAGATTTATATGATAAAGGCATTGCCACTAATTCCTTATCGAAGACTTACTCGGTTCCAGGAATTCGAGTTGGCTGGACGGCCACCAACAGCAAGCTGGCTGACCTATTCAGAAAATATCGAGATTATACAATGATTTGTTGCGGCGTCTTTAACGATATGCTCGCAACCTACATTTTACGGAATCGGGACAAGGTTCTTGATAGAAACAGGAAGTTAGTTCTCAACAATTTGGAAATATATCGAAAATGGATTGATTCTGAGCCACGGGCAAGCGTTGTGATGCCTCAAGCTGTTTCAACCTCGTTTCCAAAATTAGACGTGCCAGTGGATATTGAAGAATTTTGTATTAAACTGCTAAAGGAGCAGGGGGTCTTACTGGTTCCAGGAAACCGCTTTGATATGCCCGGGCATGTCCGCTTGGGCTACTGTGCCTCCGAAGCAACCTTGCGAGAAGGATTGAAACGACTTTCCCTTTTCATGAGACAATATGATTAATCTGCGATTCTATTAAAAGTAAGAGCCCCAGTATACGCCCAGCCTCATGGCGTTTACTGGGGCTCTTATTTAATCAGAGATTTATTTAATGTATTCAGCCGCTCGAATGCGTTACACTTTTACTGAGGAGACAACTATGTAATCGTTTTAATGAGGAGATTAATCATGATCATGAAAGATAAAAGTGCTTATCAGCGCTATGCGGATAATTTGCGAACCCATCCCGAGTTTGGCCCGCTGGATGATGCCGATATCCAAAAGGTGATTTCGGCGATGAAAATTAAAACATATCACCGCGGTCAAATCCTGTTTGATCAGGGTGATTCACGGGATAATTTCTACTATTTGATTGACGGTGTTGTTAAATCGTTTCACTGGGACGAAGATGGCGAGGAGCAACTGTATTTATACGTTCGCCAGAACAAAGCATTCCCGTATATCGGCTTATTTGACGATGCTGATTACGCTTACACAGTTGAGAGCATGACAGAAGTGAAATTGGCCGAGATCCCAATGAACTTGTACGAGGAAGTTTTACGCAACACGCCTGAGTTAATGGTGAACGCGATTCGCGAAATGAGCCGGATTATCAATATGGCCGAAACCCAGTTGCAGAAGATGGTCACGACGAGTGCCAAGTGCCGAGTTTGGAACGCAATCTGGTTTTTAGGTCAGCAGATAGGAGATGATCAAGAAGATGGTTCGATCTTGATCCCTTACCCAATGACATTGGTGGAATTATCCAAGGTGAGCGGAACGACCCGCGAAACCACCAGTGCGATGGTCCAACAGTTGGTTAAGGAAAACAAGGTTCGATACAATCGAAAATATTTCAAGATTTTAGTTAGAGACGAAACATCTACCTAAAAGGAGTGAATCAATATGAAAGAGAAAGACGGTAAGTTAGGCTTAATGGAACTCATTGGCCTCGTTGTCGGATCAATCATCGGTGGTGGTGTATTCAACTTAATGCACGATATGGCCGTCGGTGCTGGTCCTGGTGCGATCATTATCGGCTGGATCATTACCGCGATTGGAATGGTCATGTTGGCGATGACCTTCCAGAACTTGATCATGAAGCGGCCGGATTTGGATGCCGGGATTTATAGTTACGCGGAAGCCGGTTTTGGTAAGTACATGGGCTTTAACTCTGCCTGGGGTTATTGGCTGTCCGCATGGCTTGGCAACGTTGGTTACGCGACCCTACTGATGAGTGCGGTCGCTTACTTCCTACCAGTCTTTGGTGATGGACAAAACATTTGGTCGATCATTGCAGCGTCCTTTATCTTGTGGGCCTGTCACTTTATGATTCTTCGTGGGGTTGAGTCCGCATCATTTGTCAACGTTGTGATTACTGTTGCTAAATTGATTCCAATTTTCTTATTTATCATTATTGTTTTATTCGCATTCAAGCTGAACATGTTTACAGGCAATTTCTGGTTCACCCCATCTGGTAAATTCCAGTTTGCGGATGTCATGGCGCAAGCAAAGAGCACCATGCTGGTAACCGTATGGGTATTTATCGGAATTGAAGGCGCGGTTGTCTTTTCTGGCCGGGCTCGTAAACGTTCAGATGTTGGTAAAGCAACCGTTCTTGGAATTATTACTGTTATTCTGATTTATATGTTAATTACGTTGCTGTCATTTGGTGTTATGAGCCGAGCAGGCTTGTCACACTTGACTCAACCAGCAATGGCCGACTTGTTGGAAAGCATCGTTGGTAAATGGGGCTCAGCAGTTGTTAACCTGGGGTTGATTATCTCAGTTGTCGGTGCTTGGCTCTCATGGACCATGTTCGCTGGTCAATTGCCATATGAAGCCGCCAAAGAGGGATCCTTCCCGAAGATGTTCGCCAAGGAAAACAAGAATGGCGCACCAATTACCTCATTGACTGTCACAAATGTGTTGGTTGAATTGTTCATGTTTACGTATTTGATTACGGCGCAGGCTTATAACTTCTTCTATTCAATCGCCAGTGCCGCAATTCTGATTCCGTACGCATTCTCAGCATTCTATCAACTGAAGTACTCGGTCCAAAGTGATCATGGCAAGGGCCGAACCGGTAACATTATTATTGGAATTATCTCAAGTATTTACGCCTGCTGGTTGCTGTTCGCTGCAGGAGCCAATTTCTTATTGCTGATGTCATTATTGTTCGCTGCAGGGATTCCAGTATTTTGGATCTTACAGAAACGAGACAATCATGCTAAGAAAGTATTTGGCCCAATCGAAATGACGCTTGCAATCGTGATTGTGATCGCTGCCATCTATACAATTTATGGTTTGGTAGTGGGAAAGATTACATTTTAAGTGAGCGACGAGCAACGGTTTGACGTGGTTATATAAGGGACCTCGGGCTAAAATCCTGGTTTTGGATTTTGGCCCGAGATCCCTTATATATTGAGCGTCAGTTGCGTCGGAGCGGTCCTAAAAGAGTGAGTGGAGCAAAGCGGTTAATAACCGAAACATAAGTCGCCCTATTCAGAAATCCCGGGGTTTGGATTTTTGAATAGGGTGCTTATGTGCAGGTTATTGCTTTGCGGAGCGGTCCTCCGCTGAATGTAGAATCGAAGATTCCACAAAAGTAAATTGGAAGTCCTCAATCCAGGGTTTAGATTTTTGAATAAGGTGCTTATGTGCAGGTTGCGGAGCGGTCCTACTTCTATGTAGATTAGGACAGCTCCGCAAAGCATAAGCTTGCACCTAAGCCTCCACCACCAAAAATCCAAACCCAGGATTTCTGGTGGTGGAAACTTAGGCTCCAGCTTATAACCGCTTTGCGTCGCTCACTTGATTTTCTCCCCCAAACCAGTAATAATGAACCAATATTAATCATTTGAGAAAGTGGGAATCATATTCATGACAGATCTATTTTTTGATTTCGATGGGACGATTGCGGATTCTGAAATTGGCATTGTGAAATCAATCAAGTATTCCGTCAGCAAAATGGGCTTGCCTGAACTTTCAGCTGACCAATACCGCAAGTTCATCGGGCCTGCATTGATCACGAGCATCAAAAAATACTATCCACAATTATCAGCTGAGGATGTGACCCGGGCGCTGCAGTATTATCAAGAGTACTATCATAGTGAGGGTATCTTCCAGCTGACAATTTATCCCGGGATTTTGGCCGAATTGACAGCTCTCAATGATGCGGGCTATACGCTCCACATTGCTTCTGCTAAGCCGGAGCCAATGATCAACGAAATTTCCAAACATTTTGAGCTTGGCCAATATTTTGCGGGTGAATTCGGGGCTACTTCAGATGAACGCACCCGGGTGACTAAAACAGCTGTCTTAAAATACGCATTAGAAAAAGCGAACGCCAATCCACAACAAAGTGTCATGATTGGCGATCGCGATACCGATATGCTCGGCGGCTATCATAATCAAGTAAAAACATTAGGGGTAACTTATGGGTTCGGGGATGTCCCAGAACTCATTGGTGCCCATGCGTCAGAGATTGTGGACAAACCGGAACAAATTCAAGCTGGGGTCAGTCGATTAGTCGGCTAAGGCTTGATATACGAATAACCAGCTTCTTGAAGCTTCACCAGATCAGCGACGCCCGCGGGGACTACTTGAACCCCTGCTGGCAGCTGATCTTTTTTAATGGTATGACTATTCATAGCGTTTTGGCAGGCATGAAATTCAACCGATTTAGCGGTTAGCTGCGCAATTGAATCCTGTAAGCTGCCCACTAAGTAACCCAAGATGGCATCACCGTTTACTAAGACGACAATCTTGTAGGTTTCGCCCACCTGATCGCCAAACGTCAAGAGATTACGGATATTGCCAAGTGTGTGCTGCCACTTATCCATTTCGTCAACATGAAAAACAACTTTATGCATCATGGTCGGCCTCCTTAGCGAGCTGATGGTTGTCTAAAGCTTTCAAAAATTGGGCATAATCCTGATGAACCTGTTTGGCGTAGGCCACTGCCCAATCAACGAGGCTGTTGGCCAACTTTTTCTTTTTGCCGACATAGCCTCGAACGATGGCAGCAGTTGGGCTTTGCGCGTGCCCACGGGCTAACAGGAGCGCACAAATCTTGGTGTAAGTTTCAAAATCATCCTGATCCATTTTATTGAGGTCCATTGATTCCTTCATATCCCAAAATTGGCGGACGTAGTAGCTGCGGTTGGACGAGTCATTATGGTAGAAGCCCAATAGTGGATCGGATGCCCGTTGGAGAACTTGTTGACAAGTGACGATTCGTTCACCGTTATCTGGGCCACTCTGACTGTAAGGGGTCGTGACGTCAAATCCTTGGAACCGCCGAGTCTGCAATGCTTCCTTAATTTGGAGAACCAGATGGCTGCCATCGATGGCGGTCAGTAGAACAAGATAACAGCGAGTGCCAAAGCTGCCGACGCCGACACTGTGACGGACGATGTCACTGATATGAAATTGCGACAGCAATACAGTGACATCCGGGCTGACAGTTTGGTCGTACTTTTGCAGATGATCGCTGATTTCTTTAAACCGTTTATCGGAAACGTGAACGGTTCTGGGTGCATTCTCCTTAAAGACAAGGTGGCCGCGACTATCAATCGTGGTGAATTTTTTGACCACCCGTTCCGAATCTCTTGATGAGGCACTGGTCAAAATTTTGCGCCACAGCTTTGGCAATGGTTGATCATCAGCTTCGGACTTCAAGAAGGTTTCCACTTCAGTTGAAAAGTAGTAGCGCTCCATTGCGGAATGGTCGTCAAAACACTCACAGAGAATTTGTTGGTAAGTGGCCACCGCAGACTTCATAATTTCTTGGTTTTGATCATTGTCTAAGCCCAGCTGTTCGCCAGCGAGAAGAATGCTGACAAGCAAACGGCGGACGTCCCAATCCCAAGAGCCAATTGTCGACTCATCGAAGTCATTGAGATCGAATAATAGTTTGCGTTCAGGGGAGGCGTAGAAGCCAAAATTGCCAATGTGGGCATCTCCGGAAATCACAACCGGAATATTTGTCGAGACTTGTTTTGACAGGTCAAACGCCATTAGCTCGTCGGTGCCGCGGAAAAATGAAAATGCCGAGGCCGCCAACCGTTTGTGCCGCAAGGGCAACAGTTCCTGAATTAGTTTTCGCTCAACGTGTTGGATTCCTTGGACGATATCTCGATCAACGGCTTTGTACTGAGCCAATTTTTCAAAGGGGATCTTATCCCGGTCAGCTTTTCCCATTTGGACCAATTCACTGACAGATTTATTGATTCTAATTTTGCTTAAATCGTACCGCAAATTATCAGTGGCCTGCTTTAATCCTAGTACTTGCTTGGTTGGCATGATAGACGCTCCTTTTAGTTTTAATTCCATTGTGGTCATGGGTGTGGAGAGAGTCAAGGTAAACGTGCTACAATGAGATTAACGAGTATGATGGAGATTTTATATATGAAAAAAATTTATTGGGAAAGTATCGAAATTGATGACAGCAAGTTTTTCTTCACCGTTACCAATAAGGGCTTGAACTTTGTTTCCAGTCCGGGGCGGTTCTTGTCGGAAATTTTCGATTTCTATCCAGAAAACCGTTATCAATATCAATTTATGTATGACGAGTCGGTCACCGGTGTTTATCTTGATGAATTAACGGATTATTTTAATAAAAAACGGACCAGTTTTGATTTGCCATTGGACTTTGGTAATCTTGGAACGCCATTACAGCGAAAAGTGTGGGCTGAAATTCAGCAGATCCCCTATGGTGAGACGATCACATATAAGCAGTTAGCTGAGAACGTGGGCAAGCCCAAAGCAATTCGGGCGGTTGCCAGTGCAGTGGCCCAAAATCCACTGCTAATTGTGGTGCCTTGTCATCGGGTCATCAAAACCAGTGGTGACATCGGCGAATATCGGGGTGGTAAGGACATCAAAAAATTCCTTCTCCAATTCGAGAAGGAAGCAGCCCCCAAGCGAACGCTCATTAAGAAATTACCATTGCCTAAGATCAGTCAATTAGGTAGACCTGGTCTTTAATCAAATCAAATGATTGGTGGTGCTGATTCAAACGGTGACTGGTTTCTGGCTTGATGTAATGAGCCTCTGACCAGAACTGTTTTGAATTTGTGGCACCATTTTTTTCGCCGATCACAATTAATTCGAGTTGATCATTTTTTGAATTCCTGATGGCGTTTAAGACTTCGACGTCAATCGGACTTTTATCTGGGGACCAGCTCATGATGACATATTTAACTCGGTCTTGGTATTGATTAATGGCGGCTAGTGCATCTAATTTTTCGACCGGAATGACTTGATGCTTGCCGGTCTGGTTTTCATTAACCCACTCGAGGCTATCGGTTGGATAAATATTGACCCCTAAGTCTTTTAATCCCTTTGAAATGTAGCCATTGCCGGCCATGATTTCTAATGCAGCGTCCTGACCAATATACTCAGCCAGATCTTTGATGAACGGGGCAGAAATATACGCCCACATTCCATATTGTGCTTCCAAGTAATCTCGATAAGAACGCAGCAATTTGTCTAGTTTTGGTAATGCGTCAGTTAGCTGATTCCAGAGGCGGTCACCTGCGGGATCATCTTTTGCAAAGGTTTGGTTGATGTGCTGAAAAATTTGGTCCTGACTATCATCTGGGAGTAAGAGCTCTGGTAAGTCTTGGGGCAATAGTCCAGACTTAATTAAGTGGTCGCTTTCGATGACGTTATTAATCAGGAATTTGATTTGTGGATAATCTGAAAACATCTCTCGATAGTTCAGCATTTGCGTGATATAGCTGGTCTCGGGGGATGTCTTATGGCCGGATTTGTGTTTGAGTAGTTTCTTTTTTTGTTTATTGGTTAGCATGTGAACTCCTAAATGACGATTTGTTGGAAAGCGTGGTTATGATGGTTACCGGAATATTGCTGTTGATCTTGTTGGGGCTAATTGCCTGGTTAACCAGGGCGATTGTTCAGAAAAATAAAGTACAAATTATTTGGAGCAGCGTCGCGATTGTAAGCTTTGTGCTAGTGAGCTGCTGGGGATTATTGGTGATGCTTGGAGAAATAAGTGAGTGATGCTGGCTAAGGACATAGCTTTCACCGGATCTCCAGTTGATCACTTCACCAAACCGACGTCAACCCGTTATTGCCCCAGATCCAGCTCCTCTTGGTGTAATTGTGTGCCAGGCTTTTCCGGTCGGCTGTTCATTCCGTGGACATAGCCGGAAATCAGTTGGTAGATTTCATAGCGGTCTTTTGAATTGAGCTGTTCGCCATTAAATAACAAACTTTTGTCTGATATAAATAATTTTGCCAGATCATACGTATTGTTTTCAGCCAAACCGGTCAGATAATCCATCGTGACGTCGAAAAACTTGGCTAATTTTTGAACTTCTACATAAGAAGGCGTTCTGACCCCTCGTTCCCAGTTACCAATCTGGGATGGGGTGTTCATGTCGTGGGTTTCTTTGGTTTGATGGAACTCCTCATTTAAATCCTCTGCCAAATCTGACAAAGTAAGGTGTTGACCCTTCCTTAATGCGCGTAATCGTTCTGGAAACATGTAATCACCGTCCTGTTCGTTAATTTCATTATACTTCATTTTAGTGGTTGACAAAATGCACGGGCTTCATTTGTTAAATATGTTAATATGGTGGACAGTGAACTTAGACAGGTGGGTGAATTCATGAAAAAACGAACGAAAATCATTATTGCTTGTACCTCTGTTGTGGCGCTGGTGACGCTTGGCTTATTTGGCGCCGGTCTCTATTTCTATCAAGTAGCCGTTGTGCCGGCTCCCAAGTCGTTTTTAAGCAAGTCGCATCGAATTAGTCGCAACAATCCCCAATACTCAGCCCACCAGTGGTACCAGCATGTCACTAAAAAGCGCTGGTACGAGGTGTCGGCTACGCGTCATTTGATTTTGGATGCCAATTATATTTCCGCTGCCAAGCCAACCCAGAAGACTGTATTGATTGCGCATGGGTTCATGGGGAATAAGGACAAGATGTTTGCTTATGCCTACATGTTCCATCGGCTTGGGTATAATGTCCTGTTACCAGATGCCCGGGGTCACGGCGATAGCCAAGGAAATTACATCGGTTACGGTTGGCCGGATCGTTTGGACTATGTTAAATGGATCAAGAAGGTCATTGCCACAAATGGGTCGAATTCGCAAATTGTCATGTTCGGCACCAGTATGGGTGGAGCCGCAACTATGATGGTGAGTGGGGTTAGTGACCTTCCCAAACAGGTAAAAGCCTTTGTAGAAGACTGCGGCTATACCGATGTTTATGATGAGGTTGCTTATCAAGCCAAGGAATTGTATCACCTGCCAAAATTTCCGCTGGTCGGGATCGTCAGCTTGATTAACCACGCGAAGAACGGGTATTCCTTTAAACAGGCCAGTGCATTGAATCAGGTCAAGAAAAATCAGCGGCCAATGCTATTTATTCATGGCGCCAAGGATCACTTTGTCCCCACTAAGATGGTGTATCCACTGTATCGGGCTGATAAAGGTCCAAAGCAACTGCTGATTGTGCCTGGGGCCAGCCATGCTGATTCTTACCAGAAGCATCCGACATTGTATCGGGACACGGTGAAACAGTTTTTGGCAAAATATGTCAAGTAGCTGAGGTAGGCTAAAACTGTCGCTGTTTTTTGCCGCGTCAACGGTTTGAATATGTTAAAATAATTTTAGGACTGTTTTTCGAAAGGAGGTCTGCACTTGATTTACGTCATACTTGGGGTGATTGCCTGCATTGCTGGGGCCATCGTCGGAGTTCAGGCACAGAAACGCCGACATCAAACAGAAATTAATAATGCCAAGGCAACTGCTGAACAATTAATTAAAAAAGCAAATTTAGAAGCAAAAGAAAAATCCGAAAAAATCATTGCTGATGGTGAAAAACAAACGCAAGAATACAAGGATTCTATTGAAGAAGAACTTGATAGCTATCAAACGGACAATGTAACCCGTCAAAGTCGGATTGATCAACGCCAAAACGGGTTAACTCAGACCTCGGAGCGCTTGGATGAGCTCCACAAAAAGTTGGCTGAGCGCCAAACTGATTTAAATGATCTAAAAACCGCCATTGAGAAGTTGGATCAACAAGCGGCTGGCCTAGCTAAGCAACGGATTGCTACCTTGCAAGAACGGGGCAATCTTTCAATTGACCAAGCTAAACAACAAGTTTTGGACCAACTTAAAATTGCGTTGGATCGCGAAAAAGACGTCGAACTAAAATATCAAGACGATGAAGCTCAAGTGAATGCCCCGAAGATGGCCAAAATCATGGCCGTTGACGCCATTCAACGGGCACCATTGGATATTCCCCGGGAACATATTGAACATTCAATCCAAATTTCTGATGTGAATACGAAGCAAAAATTGGTTGGCCGGGAGTCTCAGAACATTCGTTATATTGAGACCCTGACTGGGGTAGATTTGGTGTTTGATCCAGATGATCCATGCCTATTGCACGTCGTCACGCAAGATCCATTGCGGCGAGAAGTTGCGAAGACGACCATTTCAAATCTGCTGGTGACCAAGCAAATTAATACGCAATCGATTGAACATCAAGTTGACATTGCCCAGCAGGATTTGGGTAATGAATTGCGGCGAACCGGTGAAAAGGTCGTTGGTTCGCTTCATATTGGCTGGATGCATCCAGACTTGCTCAAGATTGTTGGTCGCTTGAAATATCGAACCAGTTATGGTCAAAACGTCCTGAATCATTCCGTGGAAGTTGCCGATATTTCTGGTTTGCTGGCTGCCGAGCTTGGCCTTGACGTGAAAATCGCCAAGCGCGCCGGCTTACTCCATGATATTGGGAAGGCCATTGATCGTGAAGTTGATGGTACCCACGTTGAACTTGGGGTTAAGATTGCCGAAGCTTACAACGAGGATCCACAAGTTGTTAACTCCATTGCTTCTCACCATGGGGATGTCGATGTGACAACGCCAATCGCCCATCTGGTTGCTGCCGGGGACTCAATTTCTGGTGGTCGTCCGGGGGCTCGTAGTGAATCTGTTGAAGAGTATGTGAACCGCCTGAAGAACTTGGAACGCATTGCCAGCGAAAAGAAGGGCGTTAAGGAAAGTTATGCCATTCAGGCTGGCCGGGAAATTCGGATTGTGGTTGATCCAAAGCAGTTGGATGATCAGCAAAATCAGAAGCTGGCTGAACAAGTCAAAGATCAGATTGAGGATGAATTAACTTATCCAGGTAAAATTAAAGTCACCTCTATTCGTGATTTTAAAGCAATTGCGTATGTCGGAGCTGAAAAAAAGAAGAAATTAAAAAAAGCAGGTCGGGGCGCCTAATCACTGGCCTAATCCAAAAACTGAGGTTGTATTTCCAAATGATGGAAATAGTAACCTCATTTTTTTGGCTATTTTTTTAAACTTGAGTTGACAAGTGTAACTTTCAAGAATATGATAGACACAATCAAAGTTTACACATGTAAATTTAAAAGGGAAACGGAGATGGGAACTTGAAGATAATTGTATTAGTGCTTGGACTTATGGTGATTGCGTTTATTGGTTGGTGGTTCTTTGGGAAGCATGATGTTGCCAAAGTAGATGCGAAAGTGAACGATGACCGCCAGATTGTTGATGTTGAAGTGAAGGGTGGCTATTCACCGGAAGTTGTGGTTTTAAAAAAGGGCATTCCCGCAACATTGAACTTTACCCGGAAAGATTCGTCGTCCTGTTTGGATCGGGTTGTTTTTTCGGACTTTGGAATTAACCAAGCCCTGCCGCAAAATCAGAAGCAGGCAATTAACGTTGATACGAGTAACGCTGGCGAATTTCAGTGGGCGTGTGGGATGGATATGTTCCACGGTAAATTAGTTATTAAATAAATGGAGGAATCAATGATGAATGAGAATAAACAGACAATGAACGTGACAGTTGCCGGTGGCTACGAGCCTTCAGTGATCAAATTTAAACAGGGGGTGCCGGCAGAGATCAACTTTACCCGAACAAATGACCAAGGCTGTTTGGATGTGGTTCATTCCAAGGCACTTAACTTTTCAGAAGAGCTGCCAATTAATGTGACCAAAACCGTTCAAGTGCCAACCGATAAGGCTGGTGAATTCAGCTTCAGTTGTGGAATGGATATGTTCAGTGGGAAAGTTGAGGTGGGTTAATGACCATTACGAAACGTTTTTGGATTTCACTCGTATTTTCGTTGCCAATGCTGGTGGAAATGATCCTCAAACCGTTTGGATGGATGATGCCAGGCGGCGAATGGACGATGCTGGCATTGACAACGGTTGTCATGATGGTTGCTGCCGGACCGTTTCTCCAAAGTGCTTGGGCATCGTTTAAAAAGCATCATTCGAACATGGATACCTTGGTTGCCGTTGGTACAACAACCGCTTACGTATACAGTATTTACGCAATGGCGACCAACCAGCCGGTTTTCTTTGAGAGTGCGGCCTTTGTGACGACCTTTGTGTTACTTGGGCAAGTTTTCGAAGAACGAATGCGTAACAATGCCTCAAATGCCGTTGAAAAGTTAGTCAACCTTCAGGCTAAGGATGCCGAGGTTGTACGTGACGGTAAGGTGATCAAGTTGCCATTATCCGAAATTGTGGTCGGTGACATCATCAAAGTCCGTCCCGGCGAAAAGATCGCTGTTGATGGTCAAATTGTGAGCGGCTCGTCAACAATTGATGAATCGATGATTACCGGTGAAAGTATGCCGGTTGAGAAAAAAGTTGGTGACTCAGTTGTTGGGGCAACTGTTAATGGAACGGGGACCTTTACTTTTAGAGCTGGCAAAGTCGGTCAAAATACCATGTTGGCTCAGATTGTTGAGTTAGTTAAAAAAGCCCAAAATAGTCACGCACCCATTCAAGGGTTAACCGATAAAGTGTCGGGAATCTTTGTCCCGCTTGTGCTGATGATTGCGATTCTCACCTTTTTGGTATGGTACGTCCTCATCGGTGCCAGTGTTGCCAGTTCATTGATCTTTGCCGTATCAGTCGTTGTGATTGCCTGCCCATGTGCGCTTGGACTTGCAACGCCAACGGCACTGATGGTTGGAACCGGCCGCAGTGCTCGAATGGGAATCCTCATTAAAAATGGTGAGGTGCTCGAAGCCGTCAACGATGTCAAAACGGTTGTCTTCGATAAAACCGGAACGATTACGGTTGGCAAGCCGCAAGTCACGGATGTGATTGGGGATGCGGATAAAGTGTTGCAGCTCGCGGCCAGCTTAGAGCAATCCTCAGAGCATCCCCTGGCAACAGCAATTATCAAGAAAGCCAAGCAGTCAGGCGTTCCGATGAGTCCTGCCCAGCATTTTCAAGCAATTGAGGGTAAGGGCGTGCGAGCCAATATTGATGGTGAAAGCGCGTTTGTTGGCAACGATAAATTACTGGCTGATGTGACGGTTAGTGATGCCCTTAAATCAAAAATGATCGCATTGCAGCAACAAGCTAAAACGGTCGTCTTTGTTGGTCAAGGCACTCAAATTGTTGGGTTGATTGCGATTCAAGATGCTCCCAAGTCAACTTCTAAGGAAGCCATTTCCGCTCTTAAGTCTCAAGGACTCAAAACAGTGATGTTAACTGGGGATAACTCGGCGGTTTCCAAAGCCATTGCGGATCAAGTTGGCATTGATGAAGTGGTTGCCAACGTGTTACCTGCAGACAAAGCCAACCAAGTTAAGAATTTCCAACAGTCCGGCAAAGTGGCCTTCGTTGGTGATGGCATTAACGATGCGCCTGCCTTAAGTACTGCCGATGTTGGGATTGCCATGGGATCCGGAACTGACATTGCGATTGAATCCGGTGGGATTGTCCTCGTTAAGAATGATCTGCGAGACGTATACAAAGCCCTGGAGCTGAGTAAGAAGACATTTAATCGGATTAAACTCAATCTGTTTTGGGCGTTCGTCTACAATGTTTTGGGCATTCCAGTTGCCGCTGGGGTGTTCTACTTCATTGGGATGACGCTGAGCCCTGAATTAGCAGGGCTGGCAATGGCACTTAGCTCGTTGTCAGTGGTCACCAGTTCAGTCCTGTTAAATCGAACAAAGATTGCCGAGGTTCCAGTGCCTTCTTAGTATGGCGCAAGATTAAGCCGAACAGCAATTTGATCTCAAAAATTAAATGAAAAAAGCCGTGCATTCAGATTGTTTGGAATGCGCGGCTTTGAATTTCGGGATCAAGACATCGTCTGGCTCAATTGCCCTAAATTCATGTCTATTCTTGTTTTTTAAAAATAAATGCTCGAATTACTTGGGAATAATTTTAAAATTATGATTATTGGTTGCTTCAACCACCGGATGCTTTTGGAGGTATTCCAGAATCACTTGACTAATTGTTGTATCGCTGCCAGCGACAATTTTGTCTCGGGTAAACATCGGATAGTGGCCACCACCACTTGCCCGATAACGGTTTAAGGCAATATAGAATATTTGATCATCACTGACATCTTCGCCATGATATTTTAATTCCGTCACGCGATTGCCGACTGGTCTAGAAATATTTAAGGTGTAATCGATGCCTTCGTACATGTCGTAGTTATAGAAACGTTCCTTTGGAAACATGAACTGCTCATTGACTACCACTTGGCCGTGTTTGACATCAAAGTACTTTGCACTGACTTCCAGAGCAGCCCGTAAATCAGCACCGGTGATCCGTGATTTGACGAGGGTGTTCGGATAGACGTAGTTGGTGATGATATTGCGCATTGTGATTGGATCTTCAAAGCCGTGTGCTTCGTTATTATAAAGAGCGGTTGCGGAGATGTCGGTCCCCATTTTATCCATTTGGATTTTTTGAATAAATTCAATAAATGCTGTTTCGTTGATGCGGGCTTTGAATGGGTCGTCGAATGTGAGGCTCCCCTTGATCTTAGATAATGGTTCATCAAGCCAGTGCTGCAGGTGTTCGGATAACGCAGAAATGGTTTCACCGATTTTTTCGTCAGGATCGCTGTCACTGACACTAATCAGTTCGGAGTTGGTTCGGTTGATTTGATGATCCTTATTGGAGACATTGAAGGAGATTTTGCCAACAAATTCACCGCGGGATCCTGGCTGGATAATTGGCACGTTAAATAACCGGCTGGCTATTTTCCGGTGTTGATGGCCGGAAATGAAGGCGTCAATGCCGTCAATATGTTGGAGAATATCATAGCCGCGGTTTTCGCCTGGGTTAATATCGTTCCAGTTGCCGGTATGATCACGTTCAAAACCACCGTGATAAACGACAACCACGATATCTGCTTTTTTTCTGAGTTCTGGCACGTATCGTTTGCACGCGTCAAGCTCTGAAATTAAGTTGAAGTCGTTGAGGTCGTTCACGTTTTTCCATTTTTTCGTACTGGTGGTCGTTAATCCCAAAAAGCCGACCTTCACATTGGCGACGTCGATAATTGTATACGGATCTGCCAATAATGGTTCATTATGATTATCCACAATGTTGGCACACACGAAATGCCGATTTGAGTGCTGCATCATGAAGTTCAGATAATTTAGCCCGTAATCGAATTCGTGATTGCCGATCGTGCCAATTTGATAACCGACTTGGTTGTATGCCGAAATGAAAGATTCTTGATCCTGTTGGTCAGCCTTCTTGGCGACATAATATGCCATAGGCGACCCCTCAAGGAAGTCGCCATTGTCGATTAAGATGATTTTTTCATCGGGATGTTTTTGAATATATGTGTTGATGGCCGTGCAATCTCGTTGTAATCCAAATGGCTTATCCGAGCCGGAATCCACGTAATTGGTTGGCTCGATAAACCCATGGGTATCACTGGTCGCAAGTAGTGTTATTTTCATTTTTTCACCTACAAAAACAATTATAGTGTCAAGTATAGTCAATTGGGGTGGGGATGTAAACGTCAGAGTGTGAAGCTAAGCGGTTAATAATCGGAGTGTCAGCATGTTTTTTGGTTACAGAGACTTATATGTCGGTTTCTAATTACTTAGCTCTGCCCATTATCCTGCATAAAGACCATCTGATCCGTCGAAATACTTTGATTCAACTGGTCTGAAATATTTCGCGAAATTTTCTCCGTTCTGAAGGCATCTGCCACATACGTGTACTCATATTGGAAAGCTTGAATTAGCAGGCTTTCTCGCCGGCCATTGGCTTCATCTGAGTTGTCGAAGCGCAGGTGGCGGAAATTATACCCGTTCCTGACAAAATTGACTGAAGCCGTGTTATGAGCCGTTTCAATGCTATCCAGATAATCATTCACCTTTTCGAACGCCATTTCTTCGATCAGCAAGCTCATCTGACGGATTTGTTTCCCCTTTTCGACCAGCTGGTTAAACTTTTCGGATCCGCGGCCTTCCTGACTTTGGGCGTTAGATTGTCGGCCTCGACGTTTGACTTCTTTTTTGGTAACTTTTCGCTTCTTGAACCGGTGGGTTTGTAAGCGGATCAGATATTTGATCCTTGTCCAAAAGCCGGAACCCCGGCTGGACGCAGAAACCATTCTTCTCGAAAAAATATTTGCAAACTGTTGGGAGATCTTGCCTTCATTCAATGCATCGACAACGACTTGGGCTTCAATTTCTCTGGCATGGGTCATGATATCCCGAATTTCGGTCCGATTGGTTGCCCGGTTGTTCTTTTGACTGTTGAGCATATCGATGATGTAATTGCGGTCAACCAGTGAGATAGTGCCATCTGATTTAACTTTGGAGATCGCATAAGCCACCATTTCACCTTGATATTTTTTGAAGGTTCCCTGATCTTGATCTTTCTTTTGAGGCAGCAAAGCCGGCAAGATAATTGTTGGAACCAGCAGGCTGAGTAAAATCACAATCGTGGCCACAAAGATCAACTGACTTCGATAAGGAAAGGACTTACCAAACGCCGTAAATGGCAGGGATAACGCCATTGACAAGGTTATCGTGCCATGGACGCCACCGATTGCTGTCAATAAGGCCTCTTTTAAAGTGGCGTCTTGGTGATGGTGGGTTTGAACCAGATTGAATTTGACCCATAGAAACCGAATGATGACCATTAACAGATAAATCCCAGCACCAAATAAGCCAAGTTCTAAGATGAGGATGTCAGAATAGGGCATGATTTGGGCAATAACTGTTGGTAAGGTAACGCCCAGCAAAACGAAGACGATGCCGTTTAATAGGTTAGCAGCAATTTGCCAGGTGGCATTGGTGACTAGCCGAACATTGGTGGAAGTCAGTTTTAACTGGCTCTGGTTGATACCATGCATGATGCCGGCGGAAACCACCGCTAAAATACCCGAACAGCCGAGAATTTCAGAGATCAAATAAATGGCAAATGGCGTCATTAAGCTGAAAGGCACAATTACACTGGTGGTGTCCATGGATTGATTCACCAGAAACGTCCGTAATTTGACGAAAAGTAGGCCAGCAAATAGCCCGACTAGGATGCCGCCAAAAAAGCTGATCACAAATTTCGTGAGGCCCTCAGTGAATGAAAAATCACCGGTTAGAAAAGCTGCGACGGCCAAATTGAAAATCACGATTCCAGACGCATCGTTAAATAGGGATTCGCTTTCCAGAATACCGTGGACGTTACTTGGAACCTCAACGTTTTGGGTAATGGACTTAAGGGCAACAGAATCAGTTGGGGTGACAATCGCCGCCAGTGCAAAACACAACGCCAATGGAATCGTTGGCATCAAGAAATGGGCGGCCCCTCCGATGACAACCGCGGTGATCACTGCTAAATACACGGCCATTGAAAAAATATGACCAATGGACTGCCGAAACTGATTGGAATCGGTATTTTGCCCATCATTAAACATCAGTGGCGCAATGATACCCAGCATGAAGATCTCTGGAAAAAGGGAGAAATCGTGAAAGATCGGAAGTAACGACAGAATTAACCCACAGCCAATTTGATAAAAAGTGAGTGGGATTTTTGGAAAAATCGGGTAAATCATATTTGAGATAATGGCGGATACAATTAGCAGTGCAACCGAGTAGAAGGCTTCCAAATTAACACCTCAATATAGAAATTTATGATGATAAACATATTATAATGTAATGGGGATAAAAAAGGGGCAAAAAAATTTCACAAAATACTAACGAAAAGTAAGTAACGGTGTTGACAAAAGGTGTCGATATGTTAATATAGTCATTGAAGGATGTTGTTTCAGTTTCAAGGTTTCTGTATAGAACGGGGGGATTTGTAATGCTCAATTTATATGTTGCACAAAGTAGCGCTTCAAGTCGGAAGGCTCGGGCATGGTTGAAGAGCCATAACATCGACTTTAAGGAAAGAAATATCAATTCTAACCCTCTGAATGCCGATGAGGTCAAGCAAATCTTGCGTTTAACCGAGAATGGCAGCGAAGACATTATCTCTACTAGATCTAACATTTACAAGAAGTTGAACCTGGATATCGATAATTTAACCGTTTCTCAATTGGTTGATTTAGTTGTTAAGTATCCAGACCTCATTAAGCGACCAATTATTTTTGATGATCATCGTCTTGAAGTTGGTTTTAATGAAGAAGAAATCAGACGATTCTTGCCACGAAGTGTTCGAGAAGCAGAACTTCGTAAGTTGGAATCACAAATCAGTTAGTTAATTTAATTACTAAACAGTTATACGTATAAATAATCTGGTTCGAGCAAAAAGTTGCTCGAACCTCTTTTTTTGCTTGTGAAAATGGCCGGACCCGTTCAGATGGTTGAGTGGATGCCCTTACGGATAATTTTAGCGATAATAACATTTATCCGTAACAATTTCAAAGGAAAACCAATCAATATTCAATCCTTTTAAAGTGCCGACTAATAGCGGTTGTATTCTATCAATAACTTGCGTAAAATTAATTTCGTTAATGAAAGGGAGAGAATTCAATTGATTAAAATGGTAGCGCTCGATCTGGACGGCACGTTGCTGACCAGTGATAAAACAATTTCTAAAACGAATGAACTGGCTTTAAAGAAGATTCATGATGCGGGCATCAAAGTGGTTCTTTGTACCGGCCGGCCAATTAACGCAATCTGGCGATTTATTGAACAACTTGGCTTAACCGAGGCTGGGGACTACACGATCACCTTTAATGGGGCGTTAGTTGTTCACAATAACGACAAAGCGGAATTAGCAAAAAGTGGGATGCAAAAGCAATCTTTGCAGCCACTTCACGATTTTGTGCAAGCTCAGCATGCGCCACTCGATATTTTGGACTTCGAGCAGGTTTATCAGTTAACCGATTTGAAGCCTTCTATGTACAAACAGCAATTTAAGGGCGGCATTGATTTTGTTCCTAGCTCCTTTGATAAGTTATCGACGGCTGACTTGTATTCTAAGGCAATCGTCTGTGATGAGCCGGAATGGTTGGATCATTATCAGGCAAACATCGACGATCAATTGCGCAGCCAGTATCACATTGTCCGCTCGCAACCCCAAATTATGGAGTTCCTGGCACCAGAGATGGATAAAGTTGTTGGCTTAAAGGCATTGTTGGATCATTTTGACATGGACTTTACGAATTTGATGGCCTTTGGGGATGCCGAAAATGACCTGGGGATGATTTCTCACGCCAACATTGGTGTCGTGATGCAGAATGGTCAAGATAAGGTTAAGCAAGCCGGTGACGTTGTGACGGGCGATAATGATGATGACGGGGTTGCCCAATACGTTGAACAATACTTCGGTAAAAATGCCAAAGCTTAAACTAGTTGTTTCTGGCTTCATTAAGTACAATTGGGTTAGAACAACTTTTCCAAGTAGAAGTCTCAATGTATGCATCTCTGAGAGAAATCCCAAGCCCAGGAATTTTTTTGAGGTGTTTACACGTTGACTTCTAACCACTTGGATCCATTCATTAGGGGGGAATTAATCAATGAAAAAATTAATTGCAATTTTAACGGCGACTGCAGCCGCCAGTATCTTAGCATTTGCAGGACAAAGTACCACGGCTCAAGCTTCATGGTCGACTGGAACTAAAACATTGTGGACCTTATTTGAGCCAAATGGTGATCCAGATTGGGCCCGGCTATTTTCGACCGCAGATAGTGTGAAGGCGGGTAAAAATGGTTATGTCTGGAACTATAGTCACACCAAGCGGATTCACAACTTAAAGAACTATCCGAATACAACTTGGTATGCAGTTCGGGGGATTGCTAAGAATAAGCACGTCTATTATCGAATTTCTAATCCTAATTCAACTGTTAAGGGATTGGTTTGGAGTGGCTATGTCAAGCCGTATGCAACTAAGACAGCCAAGGACTTTAAGACGGCTGACCAGTTTAATAATTATCTTCAAACTGAACCATCTCAAAAGCTCACTCGGGCAGTGTTACGACAGTTACCGAACATTCCGGTTAGTTTTGAATTATCGAAGTATGCGGCCTATCGATTTGCCCAATTTCCAAAGCAAATTACTAATTTCACTGACATTACGCCAATTAGTACGTTGACGCTGCCAAAAACAGACTTTGCTTCAATCAAAAACTTTCAAACGGATTTAAATTCTCCCGGGGATGCTCAATTGGGAACCTACTGGGCATTAACGTACGGGCAACCCGTTAATTCACGGGCTGAGAAAATCATTGAAGCCCTTAATGATCACCAGATTGATTTATCACAATTTGATACCACTAATGGTAACTGGCGAATTGGCGTTAATATGAATGATGGTCAGTGGCCAATGACGTTGATTATTGCTAAAGAAACGGATTAATTTTGGCTTCAAGTAAAGCATTACTAAAGCTGATTCAATACTTGGAAATGAATTCATAATACGAGGAGTTTTGATGATGAAAAAATTAATTGGTATTCTAATCACCACAGTTGGCCTAGGTCTGCTTGGCCTTTCGGGAGCTGGCACGACTGCTCACGCATCTTGGCTTACTGGAACAAAAACGCTGTGGACAATGACGGCAGCCGATGGCGAGACCAATTTGGCACAGGTTTATTCAACCAACGCGCCGTCTTCTAAGAAGGCCTACATGTGGAACTATAGCCATACGAAGCGAATTCATAATTTGAAAAATTATCCCAACACCACATGGTATGCGATTCGGGGGATTTCTAAGAATAAACACGTTTATTATCGGATTTCCAATTACAACCAAACCATTAAGGGGCTTGTTTGGAGTGGTTATGTCAAGAAGTTCGCAAACAAGACGGCTGAGGATTTTAAAACAACTGATCAATTCCTAAACTACATCAAAACTGAACCTTCTCAGAAATTGGCCCGGGCCGTTTTGAAACGATTGCCTAATCTACCTGTGAACCTGCAGTTATCGAAATATGCGGCTGGCAGATTTGATTTATTCCCTCAAACAATTTCAGGCTTTACTGACTTAACACCGCTTACGACCCTGACCTTACCTAAATCAGATTTCAGTACGATCAAGGGCTTTGATAGTGGCATGACCCCAACCGCTAGTCAGCAATTAGGCTGGTATTGGGGCTTAACATATGGCCAACCGGTTGCCCCGCGGGCCGATAAGCTGACTGAAGCGATTAAGGCGCATAATTTAGATATGTCTCAGTTTGATTCCACCAAGGGCAATTGGCAGATCGGGATTAATTTGAATGATAATCCGTCGATGGGAACTGTGATTATTGCTAAGGAAACGGATTAATTTTGGCTACAAATTAAATTATTGATAAAAAAGGGTGGTTATATGAAAAAGTTTTGGGGAATGGTAATGATTGCGGTCACAGCTGGATTTTTATATTCAGCGGCAAATTCACCTGCCCAGGCGTCATGGATTAGTGGCACCCAAAAGTGGTTTACGACGATTGGAAAGTATCCGGATGCCAATGAGTTTTTATATGCGGTGAAGAATCCCAACAAGAATGCTTACATGTGGAACTATAACCATACGAAGCGCGTTCATAATCTAAAGAATTACAAAAATACCACTTGGTACGTTACCCACGGTATTAAAAAGGGTAAATCGGTGTATTATCGCATCACTAATTACAATTCCACGGTTAAAGGATTAGTTTGGAGTGGCTATCTCCAACACTTGAAAACATGGGGCGCGAGTGCTTTTAAAACGTCGGCTGAATTCAAGCAGTATGTCAAAACGTCTCCTTCAGCAAAATTGACTCGGGCAATTATGAAACAATTACCGAATATACCATTGGATTATCAACTTTCACGGTACGCTGATGGCCGATACGGGGATTTTCCGAAGACTATTCCGGGCTATTCTGATATCACATCTTTGGGAACGCTCAATTTACCGAAGAAGGATTTTGCAACAATCAAGAACTTTCCAAATAACTACGATCCGGATCAAGCCAACTATGAACAGCAGTTGAATTGGTACTGGGCATTGACATTTGGCCAACCGGTAGCGCCAAGAGCTGCTAAGTTAAAAGAAGCCCTCAAAGTTAACAATATCAATTTGAACGATTATAAATCCGGTGACTGGGTCGTTGGTATTAGTGTATTTGAAGGTATTGCAAATGGAACGGTGATTATTGCAAGGAAGAGTTAGAGTGCGGAGTAAAGCAGAGCGTGGAACAAAGCGATTAGAAATCGGAGCGTAAGTCGCCGTAACAGTAAATTCCTGGGCTTGGAATTTGCTGTTACGGTGCTTACGTGCAGATTTCTGCTTTGTGGAGCGCATTTTTTCCGGGTAATGGTAAACCAAAATTTCGTAGGTCTGGGAATTCCTGATAAAGGTGCTTACATGCAGGTTGCTGCCTGATGTAGCACATTTTCTCCAAGTAATGATAAAAAAATATCCGACGACACTCAGAATACTCTGATTATCGTCGGATATTTTTTATCCCTTTATTGAATGCTTCAGTTCTTCTTAAATAAGTTAGTCAAATGATCCATAAATGCCTTCAAATAAGCATCCACATCCGCATTCACAGCGACTTTAACATTTGTATTTGGATCATCCAAACGAGCAGGGTCACCTGTTGTCCGGCCATAATACTTTTCGTCAGTCGTGACATACATGTTCAATCCGATTGTTTGAACAAAGTTTGGGTTGATCGCAACTCCGACCGCAAATGGATCATGCAGGGCACAACCATGGAGGTCTGGGCTGGTTACTTCATAAGCCTTGATATAGTAATCAACAATGTCGGCAAATGCTTCACCTGATTTGGTATGCAAGTCACGCCATTGTTGCGTTTCTTTTTTAGTCAACAAAGTTCTCAAGGTGACATCCAAGCCAACCTGGGTGAGGGGAACCTTGCGGAAAACATTGTTAGCGGCTGAAGCATCTTGTTGGATATTAGCTTCAGCGACGTTGGTCACATTTCCCGGAACGGTCACAGCGCCGCCCATGATGGTGACGTTACCGATTTGGGTTGCAATTTCTGGGGCCTTCTTAATAGCAGCGTCCAAGTTTGTTAATGGACCAGTTGGAACTAAGATGAGGTCTTTACCATATTGCTTAACGGCATTGATGAAGAAATCAATTGCGTCGCCCTTTTCTGGTTTACGGGTTGGGTCTGGCAGCTGAACTTCACCGATTCCATTTTCACCATGAATTTGAGCACTGACGGGCATTCTGTCGAAGTGATCAGATTCTGATGAGTGTGACAAGCCTTGGTAAACCGGGACGTCGGTGACACCGAGCAGTTCCAAAATCTTAAGTGAATTTTGAACACCGTCTTCAACGTAAACATTCCCATAAGAACCAATAATACCAATCAAGTCAACGTCTGGATCAGCGACTGCGTAGGCAATTGCCATTGCGTCATCGATACCAGTATCAAGGTCAAGAATCATTTTTTTCTGGGCCATTAATTAACTACCTCCGTTCGTGTATTAGCAAGGATGAAAACCCTTTACCTAATCATACTCGAAATTGAATCAGAACTCAATTGCTGAACAAATCTTGAAACCATTTTATTTGTAAGTTACGCTAGATGGTATCAACCATAGGAGTGAATTATGAAAAAAATTGGGAATAACTTTTTTTCGCTGGTTTGGACAGGTGTCCGGCGGAATTACGACAATTTGGATGATAATATTGCCAAACATTTGGGCGAGACTGACGCGAACAGTCCGGTTGAAATTCATTTATCACGGATGTTTTCTGATGTCTTTAAGCGCCATTCAAAGGATGAAGCCGACCGGCTGTTTATTGTGGGGACCCGTACCACAACGCCAAGTCTTCGAAAAGTTTCCAGTCGGCCAGTGAAACCGTGGTTTTTTTCACGGGTATTCGCGGTTTTGGCAGCGAGCTTTGTCATGCTGATTCTGCTATTATTTTTATTTAAGAGTAACAAGGCAATCCCCGGACTCATTTTTATTGGGTCGTTAGCCGTCCCGTTTTCGTTGATGATGATGTTTTTTGAAATTAATGTCTACCAAAATATTTCGGTATTGGAGCTGCTCACGACTTTTTTGGTGGGGGGCATCCTATCATTACTGGTAACGATGACCTTCTATATGCTATTGCCGATTCGAACTGAAGTCAGCATCGAATCTGCGTTAATTGTGGGAATTACCGAAGAACTGGCCAAATGTATCGTGATCATTATTTTTATCAATATGTACAAATTGAACTATATTTTTAACGGTGTCTTGATTGGGGCGGCAATCGGTGCTGGTTTCTCAGTATTTGAAAGTTCCGGTTACGTCAGTGAATATGGCCTAGCAACGATTTTCACCCGCAGTTTTCAGGCAATTGGGACGCACACAATTTGGGCAGCGATCATTGGCGGCGCAATTATTCTGGGAAAACAACGAAAGCATCAATTTACGATGAAGGATTTTTTCACCAAACCCAGATTTCTTATCTTCTTCATAATCGCGATTTGTCTTCATACATTCTGGGATTGGGATATTCCTAACACCGGAATTGATATTTCATTGTTGCAGGAATTGATTGATGTTATTATTGGTTGGTTTTTAATTTTTGTGATGATCGATGCTGGCCTGCGAGAGGTCAAAACTCTGCAAGGCCAACAAATCGTGATTCATCGGACAAAGAAGAAACAGCTTGTAAAAAAGCGCTAGGAGGATTCTCATGGCAACGGAAGATTCAATTTATGATATTACAATAATTGGCGGTGGACCCGCTGGAATGTTTGCCGGATTTTATGCCGGGTTAAGGGACGCAAAGACCCAAATTATTGAAAGCTTGTCCGAATTGGGTGGTCAGGTGAGTGCATTGTACCCGGAAAAGACAATTTTGGACGTCGGCGGCTATCCAAACATCAAAGCCAGGAATTTGGTCGAGGAATTGGAAAAGCAGCTTAAACAGGCTGATACAGACGTTAAGCTGAATCAAACGGTGACGGATGTCGATAAAATCGATGAAGGGTACCAGATCACCACTAATAGAGGAACGAGTAAAACTAAAGCGATTATCATTGCGACCGGAGTGGGCGCCTTTAATCCGCGTAAATTAGCAGTGGATAACGGTGAACAGTTCGAAGGCAAGAGCTTGTTTTATAGTGTGAAAAACTTGGCGCATTTCCGTGATCACGAAGTCTTGGTTGCCGGAGGCGGGGATGCGGCGATTGATGAAGCTTTGCTGCTGAATTCAGTTGCCAAGAAGGTTTATTTATTGCATCGTCGCGACAAGTTCAGGGCAATGGAACACAGTGTAACTCAACTGGTGCAGTCGTCAATTGAACTGGTAACCCCTTATTTGATTCAAAAGCTCACTCAGCAAGATGATGGCCGGGTGAAAGTTTCTGCTAAGAAGATGAAAACTGAAGAAATGAAAGATCTCGTGGTGGATGACTTGGTTGTCAACTATGGCTTCATCGCTCAAGACGATGCGCTAAATGGTTGGACAGTTCACCCAGAAACGGATCATGGAACCGTTAAAGTGGCAACCAATACGCTGACGGATCAGGATAACATTTATGCGATCGGGGATGTTTCAAAGTATGACGGCAAGCAACCATTGATCGCCACCGCCCTAGGAGAAGCGCCCATTGCAGTCAATGCCGCAATGAAGCACATTTATCCGGACAGACGGGGACCAGTTCACAGTACCTCAATCAGTGAGCACGCCAAGCGGCATTAAGCTAGGTAACCATAGAACGGGGCCAAAGAGAATTGAGAGTTCTCATTCTCGGATGAAAAAGCGTACCCAATATGCTCAAAATCACATTAACCAAAATAGTCAAAAGGAGGACCCCACATGTTTGAACGCGGCGCCATCGAAGTTCATGATGCCTATCAGAATAATTTAAAACACGTTAATTTAAAAATTCCAAAGTATAAAATTACCGTTTTCGCCGGCCTGTCTGGATCTGGGAAGTCCTCACTCGTTTTTGACACGATTGCGGCCGCGTCTCGGCGAGAATTGAATGAAACTTTTCCCAGTTTTACCCAACAGTATCTACCTAAATATGGTCAGCCTCACGTTAAGCGGATCGACCACCTGCCCGTGGCAATTGTGATTGAACAAAAGCGAATTGGGAAGAATGCCCGGTCGACGCTCTCAACCTACACCGGGATTTATTCGCTGCTGCGGTTGCTATTTTCTCGGGCAGGACAACCATTTGTGGGATACTCTGATACATTTTCATTCAATTTACCCCAAGGGATGTGCCAAACTTGTCAGGGGTTGGGCTACGTCGACGATATCGATTCCAAGGCACTCATTGACCCCAACAAATCCTTGAATCAAGGCGCGATCACCTTCGTCAGCTTTGGGCCGAACACCTGGCGTTGGCGCCGGTACGTGAATAGCGGCCTGTTTGATAATGATAAGCCAATCAAAGACTATACCGATCACGAAATGGACATGCTGATGAATGCCCCCCAGCAGCAATTAAAGGGGGCTCCTGCCAAATGGCCGCGGACAGCCTTGTATGAAGGGGTGATCCCCAGAATTCGGCGGTCAATTATTGGCAAAAAAGAAGCGCAGCATCATAAGGAGGCATTGGCCAAGATTGTGACCCGGCGGCCTTGTCCTGATTGTCATGGGACCAGATTGCGGCCGGAAGTGTTGACATGTAAGATTAATGGCCTCAATATTGCCGACGTCTTATCGATGGATCTTGTTCATGCACTGAAATTTCTGCATGACATTGATGTGCCGTTAGTAACTGACGTGATCCGTGAAGTCGGCACGAAAATCCAATCGCTAATCGATATTGGCTTGGGTTACCTGACACTGGATCGAAGTACCGAAACGCTGTCAGGTGGAGAAACGCAACGGATCAAAATCGCCAAATTCCTGACCAGTGACTTGGTTGACATGGCTTATATTCTTGATGAACCCAGTGTTGGCCTGCATCCCCATGATATTCAACTCATTAAAAATGCCTTGATTAATTTAAAGAACAAAGGCAACACCATTCTAGTTGTCGAGCATAATCCCGAACTGATTCCGATCGCCGATTACGTGGTTGAAATTGGTCCCAAAGCCGGTAAGGGTGGCGGCCAAGTCACCTTCACGGGAACTTACGAGGAATTACTTAATTCAAATACGATGACGGGCGATTACCTCAAACGACCCCTCACTTATCGAACACCGCGCCAATTTGACGAAAAGATTTCATTACAGCACGTCCAGACGCATAATTTAAAAGATGTCAGCGTGGCGATTCCACTTGGCGTTGAAACAGTTATTTCCGGCGTTGCTGGTTCAGGTAAGAGTTCGTTAGTTGACGCGTTAAGACCAAAGTTAAAGGAACCCTTTATTGATTTGGCTCAAGGGGCGATTGGCACCAACATACGCTCAACACCAGTGACTTATTTGGATATTTTGGACGATATCCGCAAAGAATTTGCCAAGGCAAGTGGCGCGTCGACCAGTTTATTTAGTTACAATGGCAAAGGTGCCTGTCCGCGCTGTAAGGGCAAAGGAGTGACAATTACCAACATGGCGTTCATGGATCCAGTGGTTCAGGAATGTGAAATGTGTCATGGAAAACGTTACAATGACGAAGCCTTAAGCCATCTGTATCACGGTAAAAATATCAGCGAAGTCCTCAACCTGCCGATTACAACGGCAATTGATTTCTTTAAGGATACTGAAGAAATCGATCATAAGTTAGTGAATATGCAAAAAGTTGGTTTGGACTATCTGACGTTGGGCCAGCCACTGACGACACTGTCTGGTGGTGAACTGCAACGACTTAAGTTAGCGGTTCAACTGAACAAAACCGGCACGATTTATTTGTTGGATGAGCCAACTGCCGGCCTGCATATGAAAGATGTTGCCAAGTTGATCAAACTGTTTGACGAACTGGTGGCGGCCGGAAATACGCTCATTATTGTTGAACACAACTTGGAGGTTATCAGCAAAGCAGACTGGTTGATTGACGTCGGCCCAGATGCCGGAATTTATGGTGGGGAGATTTTATATGCCGGAATTCCTGAGAAAGCCCAGACTGAAGCAACATCACGAACTGGTCAAGCATTGAAGGCCTACAATCAGCAGCGTTAGTTAAATTAAGATAAATCAATCAGATGTTGAGACATTAGTGCGACTTGGCTTAACTACTGTATATTGATAAAACTCGCACAAACGGCTGATTCTGGCCATTTAAGCGAAAAGCGGCAATGCATTCCCAGAAACAGAATGTATTGCCGTTTTTACGTAGATTTTGGAATCGAATTGGTTTTCATCCCAATCCAACTATTTTTGCTTATGCTTTTTAGTGGCGTGGTGTTCCGGTTGCCCCGCTTTCTCAGCCTTTAAGTGTTTCTCCAGCTGATCCACTTGCTTGGAAAGCCGGGCAACTTGCCGGGAGAGTTGCTTTAGAGTCTGCGTCTGTTCATCTTGTTTGTCCTCGTTCGTGAAGAAATCAGTAATCGTTGAGGTTAATAAACCAAGAAAGCCAATCCCACCAAGCATGAGGACAGCAGCGACAATTTTGCCACCGTCGGTCTTGGGGGTTACGTCACCGTAACCGACGGTCGTCGCTGTGGTAATTGCCCACCAAAGCGAATTTTGGAGCGAATCGTGCTCAAATGACGCGAAAATCAGTGAGCTAAAGATGAGAATAACCAAACTGATTGACAATAGGTAGATAAAGCCGGTGTCGTACAAAAAGCGGTGCAGGGCCCGGGTAAACTTTCCAGACAGGCCAAATTTCCAAAGCAGGTTGTAATACCTCACGATTGAATAGAGGCGCGCAATCCGGAAAAATACGAAGATCGGATGTGATGGGATTAACGCAATCAAGTCGAACAAATTTGAAATCAAAAAGTCCTTTTTGGATTTGGCTCGGAAAAAGCGGATAACATAATCCATTAGAAAGAACAGCCAAATCAGCATGAAGGTGATGCGATATGGCCCGTTATGCAGCGTAATCGTGCCGTTAAGAGCGAAGATGGCCATCGCAAAGGATACCAATGCCAAGGCTGCAACCAGCACATTATAGAGCAGAATATCCAGTTTTTGAATGCCGCGTTTCATATTGCCAACTCCCCCTAAAAGTGAACAATTCACCGCACTTAATCCTCGATAAGCCAGCTAGATGCATTTTATCCCCAGACTTCAGCCGACTTACTAACGGCTGCTGTCGTTGTTGGTTGCATCCGGATTGGTAATCTTAATCCGGTTGGTATCGCTTGATTTATGATGAATCTCAGGCGCATCGGTAAAGTATTCATGGATCGTTGACTTATTACCGTTTTCAGAATACAAGCTCGTTGATTTCTTGCCACGTTTCTCTTCAATCTTCTTCTCTTTTTGATAGCCATCAGCGTAATTATATTTCCGGGGGTCGATACTTTCGAAGCCCTTTGGATGGTAGAAGCGCAGCAGGTTCTTTTCGTTGAGCGAATCGGAAAGGGACAATTCGGTTTGGACCCGCTTCTTGTTTTTCTTCACTTGTGCTGCCTGTTGCTTGGTCAGTTTCAGCAATTGGCCAGTCTTGTTTGAGTAAACGTCGCCGCCAATTGAAGTGAAGGTTGGGCTGACCCAGTCCTGATTTCTGAATGCTACGACTTGATCATGCTGCTTTGAGAAAATGTCGGTGCCAAATTGAACGTACCGCTTGGTACTGACCCCGAGTAAATGCATCAATGTTGGCAGAACGTCAATTTCCCCGGCATACTTATTAGAAACGTACCCGTCTTTTCGGCCAGGGATGTTGATGATGAGTGGAACCCGCTGAAGTTGAGCGTTGTCAAAGTCGTCCCAATCGTCAGCGTTCCGGTGGATTGCCTTGGCGAGGTTCTGGTTCTCAGAATCGGAAATTCCGTAGTGGTCCCCGTAAAGCACAATGACGGAATGTTTCAGTAAGCCACTCTTACGCAGGTAATTATAAAATTCATGGACGGCTTGATCCAGATAGTGGGCGGTTAGGAAGTAGTTATCGACCACGTCATCGCCAGTGTTGGTGGTCTTGAAGTTAGTATCTTCCTTATCAAGGTCGAATGGGAAGTGATTGGTAACCGTGAGGTATTTGACATAGAAGGGCTGTTGGAGATTTTGCAAGTATTGCACGGAATCCCTGAATAACAGCTTATCTTTCAAGCCATATCCCAACGAGCGGTCGCCAGACGTATCATAGTAACTGGCATCAAAGAAGTATTGGTAACCCATGTTCTTATAAACATTGTTTCGATTCCAAAAACTGGCAATGTTCCCGTGGAAAACAGCACTCGTGTAACCCCGACGCTGCTTCAGAATTGCCGGAGCGGCTTGGAAGGTGTTGTCACTACCCAGTTGGGCAAAGAGAGACCCCTGGGGCAGGCCATAAGTGCTGGTTTCCAGCATATTTTCAGCATCGGACGTTTTTCCTTGACCAACTTGATGGAAAAAGTTCTTGAACGCATATGAAGAGTGACTCCGATATAATTTATTTAAAAATGGCGTGACTTCCTTGCCATTGATCTTTTGGCCAATTAAGAATTGCTGGAAACTTTCCAAATGAATGTAAATGACGTTCTTTCCCTTGGCAATCCCATAATATTTTTTGTTCGGCTTTGCATAGTGAGCGCGGGTAAATTTGAGGACGTCGTCTAGTTCGGACTTGGTGGCGGTAGCCCGCAGATCGTTATTGTGCTGTGACTTCATGCCATCATAAACCGTGAACGCATCTAACCCCAGGTATTTGACGATGTAGGTCCGGTCAAATGTCCGAGTGAGCAACTGCGGTCGATCCATTTCTGCCAGTGAAAGGTTAATCGTAAAAAAGAGCATGCAAAAAGACGTCACTGCCAATCCGATTCGGCGGTTAAGTGGCCGTTGGTCGATCTTGATTTTTTTGAAGACCAGCAGTAAGACGATAACGACAATATCAATCCAGTAGAAAATATCGTGAATGTTAGTGAGCGCCCATGAACTGCCGCTGAGTCCTTGATTGACTTTGGAGTAGCCGGTCATGGTGCTGACGGTCATGAAATCGGTAAATTCTCGGAAATAAATGACGTTTAAGTAGAGTAAAACTGTGTCGAGAATTGAAATTAATAGGGCAATCGGATAAAAGAACCGAGCCCGTTTGAAGTAAAGGGCAATGCCAATCAGTAAACCAGTCGTGGCTAAGGGGTTAATCAAGACGATCAAGAATTGAAAGGGATTACCGATCCCCAATTTAAAGTCAGCGAAATAAGCCAACATTGTCTTGAGCCAGAAACAAACGACTAGTAGAATGAGGAATCCTTTACGGGTGCTACTTTTCTCAAGAATCTTATTAACGAATTTCAAACCTTCTGCTCCTTAATATTATTGCTTGTTTTATCTTATCAAATATTTTTCCAAAATTAAGGAAATAATCGGGATTTTGCCTAAATCTTAAAATGATTTGTTGTAACTGTATGAAAAAATTCTTATACTTGAGGCATCAAGCGTAAAGGAAGTGTCAGGATGAGTAAGTTTACGTTGTATATGGTTCGTCATGGGCAAACCTATTTCAATATTTATAATAAGTTACAGGGGTGGAGTAATTCGCCACTGACCGATAAAGGGATGCAAAATGCGGTTGATACCGGTGAGAAGCTTAAAAATACAAAATTTGCGGCGGCATACTGCAGTGATACCACTCGAGCCGAGGAGACTGCAAGGGTCATTTTGGAAAAAAATCAGGTTTCCGATGTCAAGCAACCAACGACGTCGATGTTTTTCCGGGAGGAGTTTTACGGTTATTTTGAAGGAAATGACATGGATCAATCTTGGTATCTGGCAGGAGCGCCTCATGGCCTGCCCACGTTTAAAGATATCGTGGAGAAATATTCGATCGGCCAAGCTAAAGATTATTTGAAGGCGGCAGACCCCTTCCATCAAGCTGAAAATAACGATGAATACTGGCAACGGTTGAATCAGGGATTTGATCTCATTAAGAATAATCCAACGATCAAAGATGGCGATAATATCTTGTTGATCAGCCACGGCAATACCTTATTGAGTGTCGTCGAGCGTTATGGTGAAGGCAAATATGACATTACCAAGCGGCCAGCTAATGGAAGTTTAACGAAGTTGGCATTTGATGGTGATAACGTGAAGGTTACGGCGTATAATGAATAGTGTACGAGAAAGCAGGCTGTAATTTGTGTCATTAATGCATTCGTTTTTCTCGTGGCAGTTTTACGATGTGAGTTTAACATCCAGAATCACCCTTGATTTTGATTGCCGCCCAGCCCGTTCACCACACATATTTTATAAGTATTTGCAAAACTAATTCACTAGGTAGGTACATTTTGAAATTTAAAGAAACAGATCAACTTGATGACATATATCACGATGCCCGAACCATTCGCCACCATGTATTTGTAGGTGAGCAGGGCATCGATGAACATGATGAATTCGATGGTACCGATTCGCAGGCGGTGCACTTTGTTGCTTATGTAGATGGTCAACCGGTGGCAACCGCACGAACGACGGTAACTGATGAGGGTGTCCATATCCAACGGGTGGCAACCGAAAAAGAGTTCCGGCATAAGGGTTATGCCAAACAATTATTACAGTACATCTTGAATGATAAGCGATTCGCGCAAGTCTCCCGTTTCTATCTTGGAGCCCAGGAAACTGCAGTTGGTTTCTATCAGACGTTGGGCTTTCACACATACGGCGAGCCATTTGTGGAAGTCGGCATTAAGCATCGACAAATGGAAAAGCTTGACCGCCATCATTCAAATCTTCATATCAGTTGACACACTTGAGAAATCGAGTGTGTTTTTTTGTTTTTAGCGTGGAATACCAATCTTTTTAATCCAAGTGAGGAGTCGCTGCCATCCAAAATGAATGCCAATCGCCGAAGCAAATGACAGTATCCAAGTGCCGATGTAAATCACAATTATTCCCAAAATTGGATTTCTAGTGACCAACGCTTTGCCAAAACTGAGCCAAAGAATTTGCTGCCAAAAAACATTGGAGAGAAATGCCTTATAGGCAAAGCCTGCCAGATAGTGAACGATCCGAGTGATTGCCATGTGTTGCCTAATTTGATAAAGGGCAATTGCCGAGATTAGCAAAATAATCGCCAAGTCATAGATGGCCATTGAAGGCTTGTAATAAATGGCGTTGGTTAATTTTACGGGCAGACCAAACTGAAGCAGTTCGATGTTGATCCAGTAGAAGCTGCCACAAGCCAACACTACTAACAGGAACCAGTAACGCTGTAAAAATTTGGCAACGATAGGGTGATAGTGCCATGCCAGGGCGCCACCGACCCCATAAATGATAAAGCTCGGAAAGAAGCGATCCAGCAAGTACCAGCGAGTCATGTAGGGGCCATGAAAGACCAGTTGATCGTACAGCCATAACCAACCAAAATAAACGAAGGTGGTCACTGACAGGGCAATGAGGCCCCGATATGGATTTGTTTGACACCACTTCACCAGTTGCCAAAATAATGGCATCAGCACAATGAACTGTAACATCATCGTATTGTACCAGAGGTGGGGAGCTGCATTACCATTAATGAACTGCCAGATAAATTGATCGAGGGTTTGATAATGGTTGACCTGCTGTACCCAAGGCATTATCAGCAGATAGATGTTTGTCCACCAAATGGTCGGGATCAATAACGCGTGCCACTGGGTATTTAGGTAGGCACGATAGTTAGGGCTGGCTGAACTTGTCCGAATGGTGGTGTACAAAATTCCAAAGATAAATGCTGGGGCAGTGAATTTAACCAGATTGTACGCGACCCCAATGCCGACCTGGACTTGGTGACTTGGATGGGTGGTCAAGGCAAATGCAAGAATAGTTTGCAGCATGACAGCCGTGCAGGCGAAGAGCTTGAGGTAATCACCAACGTCTGTCATATTTGAATTGGATTGTGACTCTGGCATAGGACCAGTCCTTACTGTAATGATTATGATTTTGGTCAAAGAAAAAAGAACTGGAAGTTATTCCCAGTCCCTTGAAATTTTATGTGGTTGATAGTTATTGAATTGTTGGATGTAACAAATGAAGATTAATCGAAATCAGTTACGTGAGCTGATCCAACGTAGTTCCACCATGGTGCCTTAACCGCTTCAGTAATCACACCGCGGTTTTGAGCATCGATCATTTTACCATTACCGACATACAAACCAACGTGAGAAATTGCTGATGCGTTCCAGCCGAAGAATACCAAATCACCTTTTTGAAGGTTCTTGTATGAAACTTTCTGACCGGCATTGTATTGTGCTTGGGCGGTACGAGGAAGGGTAACATTAGCGCCCTTCTTGTAAACATAGCTGGTGAATCCTGAGCAATCAAATGATGAAGGACCAGTAGCACCGTATGAATATGGTTTACCAAGGTTTTGCTTTGCAACTTGGTAAAGTTGTGAGTAAGAAGCATCTGTATCAGCCTTTGATGCTGATGCAGTGCCAAAACCTGCTGTTAATAGTGCAAAGAATGCAACTAAACTTAAAATAATTTGTTTATGTAATTTCATTTTTCTTCAACAACTCCTATCAATGTACAGTGAATACTTTAACAAGAGATTGTTGCAATCGTGTAACAAACAATTTGCAATGCAGTTAAAAGAAACTTAAGGAATGAAACATTCATTGTGATATTGCGGATTGAACGCTCTCAAACGTTACTGTGACGGCAATAATCAGTTTCAATTAATATGACAAACTAGCCGACTGGTCGCCACAATCTTAACTGGATTTCGGGTGGATTAATGTAAAATAACCCATTTTGCGCTGGAATGAGCAAATAAATAACAGACGCTTGGACCAATCAAGCTAAATTTTCAACGGGTTGGAAACGATGGCCAGCGTTAATATGAACGATGTTGAGGATCCGATTGGTTCAGATTTAAGTAATTCTGTAATTTAAAAACAATAAAAAAGAAGCCGATGCAAACGGTGAATTTGCTTTTGGCTTCCTTGGGAAGGGCAACATTGATTATTTATTTTTCAACATATTCTTCTTACTTGGTAGGGTGACCGATAATTTACCAAGGGATGAAACGATCAACGGTAAGACGAGGTAATAAACACAGACCGTGTAAATCACAATCAAGGCAATTTCGATCAGGGCAAACGAGGCACCAAAGGTCAAGGCAATTGCCAAACCAACGGCGACTAAGATGATGTATCTGACAATTTTGCCATAACTGGCCATGGTTGGCCGAATCCAGTCGAGCATTGATAACTCTGTATATCTAAACGACAATCCCAAAGCAATGATCTGCCAGGCTGCGATCGCCGTTAGAATTGAAACGGAAATTAATGGCACTTGCCAATCGAATTGATCGACGTTGGCAACGAAGCGCATCGTGATGTAGGCCAGCTGGAAGCCAGTGACGGCCGACATCAGGAAAGCAATGATCCAGTAGAACGGTTGAAGAATGGCGCGGCTAACGATAAAGACCGCCGCCATCACCCCAATGATGACAATTGCCAACAATGACATGAAGTGATGACTCAATTTAGATTGATTGATTGCTTGAGAGACGGGTTCACCAGTCATGGCAACTTGGTCATGTGCGAGTGGGGTTCCTCGAAGCTGCAAGTTGACCTGGTTCTGTAATCGCTGTACTTGCTTAATGTTGGACTCACTCGATGGCGCATTCTTCATGACCACTTGGAGTGTGGTAATCTTTTTGTTTTCACTGGTGTAATTCAACATGGTTTGTAAGAAATCGGTATCCGTTAATTGTGCTTTGGTAATGTAGTAAACGTTAGCGGCACCAGATTGTTGCAGGCCATTCAAGTAATCGTAAATATCATTTAGTTGAGAAGTGGACGAATGAACTTGCCCACTGACCTTCTTTAACTGCTTTTGGACTTGATCGATCTGTTGACTGTAATTCTGTAGATTGTTGTAACTATTTTGACCATAGTTTTGAATCACTTGACCTTCAGCACTTAATTGACTAAGTCCTGATGAAACGGCTTGCAGTGATTGATTTAACTCATTAATTTTTGCCTGGTAGGCCCGAACTCGCCGAGACGCACTTTGGCGGCCGGCAACTCCGGAATTAGCAGCCGCTTGGCTTACTTGGGAGGCAAGGTTACTGCTATCGCTGATGATTTGATTACTCTTCTTCACCAGCTTGGACATGTCTTTGACTTGTTGCTTCAAGGCTGACAGGTTGAGGTTGCTGTCACTGTTTTGAATCCCGCTGGAAGCTTGGGATAATTGCCCGGTAGCCTGTTTGGCATTGAGGCCAATTGACTGGAGCTGACTTGAAACGTAGTACTTTTCAATTGGCATGCCACCTGGTTGGGTCAATGAATAGACAGCACTGACGCCTTGCGTGTGTTGTAATTTACTGGTTAAAGCATCAATATGCTGGAGATATTTTTCGTTGTCCAATGGCTTATCGTTCTTCAAATAAATCGTGATCGGGGTTGCTTTACCTGCCGAGAAATGAGCTTGGAGAAGTTGAGCTCCTTTGACGGCTTGGTTTGTTTGGGTCAGGTTGGTCATTGGGGAGAAGTTTAAACTATTATGATAGAAATAAATAAATGGCAGGGTAATGTAGAGAACTACCAGAAAACTGGCCAACGGCTGCCAGAGCGAAAATTCGGTTGCGCGGGACCAGAAATGAGATTTCATCGCCGTGAGTGGCGCGTTTGATGGCCAGAAGAGACTTTCACCCAGTGCAGCGGTGAAAACGGCGTTTAAAGTAATGGTTGCCAGAATTAGAACTAAGTAAGTGATTCCAAGGGTCCACAGCGATTGGATTTGGTCGTAGTTCACGAAGCCACAGGCGAAGAAAATAATGGCGAGGGCCCCACCGACCACCGTAATTGGAAATCTGAGCGCAGCAATTGTCTGGGTAGTGGCATAACCACCTTCCCGCTGGAGCGCTAAGACACTGCGGAATTTACGATAAATGTAAATATTCCAAATCGTGCCGATTGTTAAAGTTGCGATGCCAATTTCCAGTGGCACATATTGTGAATATGGCAAATTAAATAGCCTCGACAGGTGCAGTGACACACTATATGAGGTCACAAACGCCGAGAACAGAGTGATAAATGAAATCAGTGGTGCAAAAACCGACCTGAAATAGATGCCAACGATCAGCATTGACACGATGAATAGCGCGATCAAAACTAATTGAGTGACTTGCGAGTTCTTTTGGTTGTTAACATCACGGATGATTTCAGGGCTGGTAACGTAAGACTTTAGCCCGTGAACTTTGACTTGGCTGATAAGTTCGTTCGTCAAAACGCGGAGGGTATTGCCCTTGGCGTTGAGGTCCAAACTAACCATTTGAGTGGAGCCGTCCTTTGAGAGCATTTGGTTTTTGCCGGCAACGTTTGTGCTTGGCGTGACAATCTTCTTAATGCTGTAATAGGATTTGTGCTGTTTGAGCTGATTAATTGTCTTGTCGATTTTGGCTTGTTGCGAATTGGTAATCTTGCCCGTTGAATTCTGATAGACAATATTAACCGAGGTGGTTCCCCCAAGTTGATAACCCCATTGTTGGCGAAGCTGGTTGGCTTTTGCCGGCTGAGAGTTGGCACCATAGCTCGGCTGACTGTATGATTGCAAGGCATCTGTTATGTTTGGTGCGGAAATAATTGCAATAAAAACAATAATCAGCCATACTAACAGCGTGAATAACCGATTTCTGTGTAATTTAATCATTGTGTCTTTCATTAAGTCGTCCCCTAATATGTATGTATGAAAAGGCTCATATACTAAGAGTTTACCATTTTATAACGGGTAACGCGACAGGTTTCCGGTAGATTTGGGCCGGAAAATGGCAATAATCGCAAAGAATTTTGGTTCAAATGAAGTTGAGAGGGGTGAAGCGATTGTGTACGAGTGTTTTTCAAATTGGGCAAACTGACGGTACTCACGTTTTGGCACGGACGATGGATTGGCCACGATTAGGTGCCCGACCACTGTTTTGCCCCAGAAATTTTGTCTGGAATTCGATTTATGATGACCAGCAGTATACGACCAAGTACGCGTTGATCGGGTCCGGTGGTGCTCATGATCGGGAAATTGACGTCTCAGATGGCGTTAATGAATGTGGGTTGGCGGTTCAAAAGCTGACTTTTACTAATGGAAGTGAATTAGTCACAGAACCTGGAGCAGGTAAAGTTCATTTGGCGCCATTTGAACTATCTTTTTATTTACTGGCCAATTACCGCTCCGTCCAAGACATCGTTGATCACATCGAAGAAATTGAATTGATGGCCGATAAACACAGTTTGAAAAAATATGGCCATTCTGAATTGCATTTTGCAGCCTGTGATTCCACAGGCAGAAATATTGTGATTGAACCGGTGACTTCACCGATTGAAATCATTGAGAATCCGCTGGGAATTTTGACAAACAGTAATCATTTTGATCGACAAATTGAGCGGTTGGGAAAATATCTGGATTTTACGCCGGCATTTTTGAATCACGCCGTGCCGTTGAATGCGCCAAGAGTAACCACTGGCAATGTTTCTGGGAAGTCGATTCCCCCTGGATCGTATTCACCCGGATCACGGTTCATTCGGGCAGCCTATCTCAAAGAAAGAATTGATTTGCCGCAAACTGAAAACGAGGCGGTTGATAATTGTTGGCATATTTTGGATTCAGTTAACGTTCCCAAAAGCCAAGAACACCAGCCGACATATTCGGTGTACCGGGCAGCGGTGTGTTGTGAGAGCTTGAATTATTACTATCAGCCTTACCATGCCAAATCAGTGGTCAGAATCCAGTTGACCCCAGAATTAATGGCAAGCAATCAGCTCAAGTTTTTTGACGTTAAAGATAGGATTCAATTTGTCGACATTTAATGTATAATTGGAAAAGATGATTTGAACAGGGGAAATTGAGTTGCAGAAAAAGAGCTGGCACGTTATTTTAATAATACTCGCTACGGTCTTAGTCATCGTGGGCGGATTGGTGGTTAGAAACAACTTGTCTCAGCAAAGCCAGCCAACCCGGAATATTCCAACTTTGACAAAAAAGCCGACTCAACATTTCTCCAAGCAGCAAAAGGAAAGCTTCATTGACCAGATCGGCACACCAGCGATGGCATTGTATAGAAGAAACCGGCAAATTTTACCCAGCGTGGTGATCTCGCAGGCAATTCTGGAATCGCAGTTTGGCACGTCGCTGTTGTATAAGACGGCCAACAACCCATTTGGGGTGAAAGGCACTTACAATGGCCGATCGGTGACGTTCTATACGAGAGAAGTTGAACATGGTAAGTCGATCAAAGTGTTGGCTCAATTCAGAAAATATCCGACTTTAAGCGCAGCGTTGATGGACCACAATCGTTTGGTTGCTAAAAAGTTCATTAAGCATAAAAATATCATGAGCTATCGCACGTCAACGAATTTGTTACAACAAAATGGTTATGCAACCGATCCACATTACGCTAACAAATTGAATCATATTATTGTAAAATATCAGCTGTACAAATATGATCTGAAAGCGATAAATGAGTGAGGTTAAGCGAAAACAATCGATAAATTCACTGCAAGGAACCAGTAACCACACAGACACATACTTCGGAGGGATGCTAAATTGTTGGATTGGGTTTCGAATCTGTACGGCCCGTTTTTTGATACACATAATTGGTCGACCGTGATCACAAGCGGCGACGATTGGTTAATTATTTTGTCACTGGTCACAATCGAATGTTTGCTATCAGTCGATAATGCCGTCGTCCTTGCTGCGCAGACGCAAGCGCTTCCAACGAAAGTTCAACGAGAAAAGTCATTGTTTTACGGGTTATGGGGGGCTTACCTCTTTCGTTTCCTAATCATCGGGGTCGGAACGTATATGATCCATTTTTGGGAAATCAAAGTCATTGGCTCCCTGTACCTTTTTTATCTTGTCTACACTTTCTTCCGAAAGACGCGAGTTGTCAGGACCCACAAGCTGGCCGGCAAATCTAAATCCGGCTTGTCATTATTCTGGTCAGTTGTTCTCCAGATTGAATTCATGGACGTGGTGTTCTCCATCGATTCAGTGCTGGCATCATTGGCCATTTCGCCTAACCCGGTTATTGTGTTGATTGGTGGGATGATTGGTATTTTGGCAATGCGGGGAGTTGCGGAGGTCATCATGAAACTCATGGTAATTATTCCGGAATTACAGCCAATGGCCTATATTTTGATTGGCATTATTGCCTTGAAATTGTTTCTCTCAATTCCATTAATTGATATCGAAATTCCAGCATCTGTATTTGGCCTGATCGTCATTGGGGCGGTCATCATTACCCTTATTATTCACTATGTACGGAAAGGACGGCAAAACCAACATGAGCGTTCAGATAACTCCTGAAAATTTAGAAACCCAAGTTGCCAATAAGCTCACCGTCATCGATTTTTGGGCACCCTGGTGCGGTCCATGTAAAATTCTGGATCCAATCCTGGCTGACCTTGAAAAGACGTATGGCGACAGAATTAAGTTTGCAAAAATGAACGTGGACGGCAATCAAGCCATCGCCGAAAAATATCACGTGATGAGTGTTCCCAGCTTGGTCATCTTTAAAAATGGCAAGGCTGCTGAAAAAGTCACGGGGGTTTACCCTAAAGAGAAGCTTGCCAAATATTTTGACAAGAAGCTCCAAGAAGTTGACGTTATTTAAAGGGCTTGATGCCTTGTTCTGTGGCCTGTTTGGATAATTTGGTATTCAAAATATCGAGACCCTGCAGCGGGAAGTTGAACAATGGGGCAATGAGGTTGGTTTTATTGGGATCCGGAACGACTTGGCTCTCCTTTAAGTTCGGCAGCATTTTTGCCAAATCGGTTTGGGTTAACTTTAACTGGCGGGCATAATAGATCACTTTTTGGAACACCAAATTTTTGAACCAGAGATAGTATACGATGCCAGCTGCTGCGATATACCAAAAGACGGTCCACGTGATGCCAATTTTGGCTGGCGATAAGAAGCCGAGAAAAATTGCCAAGAATACAAAGATACAATATGTTAGAATGCTAATAAGCGTTAATTTGAATTTAGTGGACATGATTTGCCAACTTTCTAATTGGAATTTGGAACATCGTTCAGCTACAATTATAACAATAACCATAAAAAGATAGATAGTGAGATGAAATTTTGAAATTTTCAGTAGAAACAATTAGGCCAGATGATTATGTGGCTGTTCGTGGGATTATTGCGGATAGTTACAAGAATGACATGCCGAACACTGATGGTGACGAGGTGGACATGGTTGACCGTTTGCGATCATACTCTGAGTATCGGGATAACTTCGAAGTCGTTGCCAAGGATCAAGATCATCAGGTGATTGGTCACGCATTGATGATTCCAATTCAGGTGAGCTCACCATGGCATTCATTTGATATCGTTTCGATCGTTGAAATCAGCGTTGGCAGCGATTATCAAGATCAAGGAATTGGCCAAGCAATGGTGACTGAGCTTGAAACCAGAGCACAGTTAGCGGGCTATCCTGCTGTGAGTGCAATTGATAATTCTGACTTTTTCTTCAAGAATAATTATGTGCCAGCTGATAATTTTGACATCTATTCATCATTATCAGTTGACCTCAACGCCAATATGATCAAACCATTATTTGACGGGAGCCTCTTTAACAAGGGTGGCAAGGTTTATTACCCTGAAGAGTTCTTTGGCGTTCGTAATACTGAAGCTTAATTTTGAATCATGATTTCATATTAATTAGTAGTAAGGATATCTGGGTGTCAGGAAGTCGGTGGGTGCTGCGAATCGATCAGGGTATCATTATGAACTACGTGAAGTTGAATTCCGGATAATAACTAGAACCGATATCATCTAGTGAGGAGCCTTTTTGGGCTTGAATTTGGGTGGTACAACGGTCGCGCGTCCCTGTCACATGTTATGTGTGATGGGGATTTTTTTGTGCTTAAAAAATGAATTGAGGAGAACTAAAAATGCAGACAAAACACCAAACCAACAGAATTGGATTGATTGAAGGCATTATCGTCCTGTTGGTCATGCTCATTATCATGGGAATTAGTGTGATTAAGTTTCAAATTTCACCAGAAATCCCCATTTTATTTGTGATCTTATTACTCATTGTTTGGGCAAAAGCCCGGGGATTTTCGTGGGATTCTGTCAATCAAGGGATTATCAATGGGATTACAACCGGAATTATTCCGATGTTTATTTTTATTTTAATCGGCGCCTTAATCAGTTCGTGGATCGCTGCGGGGGTGATCCCGTCACTGATGGTGTTTGGCTTCCATATGATTAGTGCCGAATGGTTTTTACCCTCGGTATTCCTAGTCTGTACAATTGTGGGAACGGCGATTGGAAGTGCGTTTACCGTTGTATCGACGATTGGGATTGCCTTTCTTGGAATGGGGCTGACGCTCGGCATCAATCCGGCGATGATCGCTGGGGCAGTTATTTCTGGGGCAATCTTTGGCGATAAGACCTCACCATTGTCTGATTCAACCAATTTGGCATCGGCAGTTGTTGGGGCTGATCTTTTTAGCCATATTCGTAATTTGATGTGGTCAACAATCCCCGCACTTCTGACCTCGCTAATTGTTTTCTTCATTATTGGGCGTTCAAATGCGCAATTGGACGAACGCGTGATTAATCACACCGTTAATGTCTTAAGCACCAATTTTAATATCACGGCTTGGGCGTTTCTTCCTATACTATTGATGTTTTTATGTGCCTGGGGAAAAATTCCGGCAATCCCGACACTGTTTATGAACATTGTCGTGGCGGTTGGGATGATTTACGTGGATAAGCCCGGTACTAAGATCCAATCGATCGTTGATATTTTAACCAATGGGTTTGTTTCCCATACCGGTAACAAAAGCGTGGACAGCTTACTGACACGGGGCGGCATCATGAGCATGATGGCGACAATTGCCTTGATTATTTCGGCGTTGGCCTTGGGTGGTCTGTTGATGCAGTTTGGCGTCATTGATGCAGTGATGCAGCCATTATCAAAGCGATTGAGTTCAAATGGCTCACTCATTTTAGCGGTTATTTTAAGCGGAATTGGGGTTAATTTGTTTGTCGGCGAGCAGTACTTGTCAGTAATTTTGCCCGGAAATGCGTTTAAATCAACCTTCACCAAAGCTGGCCTTGCTCCCGTTGCGCTGAGTCGGGCGCTTGAAGATGGCGGAACGGTAATTAATTATCTGGTGCCATGGGGAGTTGCGGCCGTTTTTGCAGCCAATACTTTGGGCGTTTCAACGATTCATTACCTGCCATTTGCGATTTTTAGCCTTGCGTCGCCAGTATTTTCGATTCTGAGTGGCTTCACAGGTATTGGTTTGAAACATTTGAATAAAACCGAAAAAGCTGCATAAAGTTGACCCAATCGCATTGAAAACGCTTTGGAAAAGCCCGCTATATTGGGTTCTTTGACAAACGTTACCTAACCATTACATTAATTACACACGGGCCTTTTTTCTTAACACTGTCGATATTGCATAGTAACACCGTAACTATACACTATGTATTGTTGATCGATGAGGTCGACAAAAAATCTAGACACAGAACACAGATATAGGAGTGTGTAATTTTGAAAAAAGTACTATCTATGATTCTCGCAACTTCAGCCGCAGCTATTGGTTTATTCTTCGCAGGTTCCGCTTATGCTTCAGCATCCACAATAGTTACAGTTAAGTCCGGCGATACAGTTTGGGGTATTTCACAACAATACAATACCTCCGTCGATGCAATCGAAAACGCCAACAGCCTTTCGGATGCAAATGTTATTACAGTTGGTCAACAGTTGACTATTCCAGGTGCAAATGATTCAGCAGCCGCAACAACATCCACTACGAACCAAGCTGCTTCAACCACTCAGGCACAAACTTCATACAGCCAACCACAAACATCAACAACTACTCAAGCATCAAGTAATTATGCAAGTAACAACAATACTTCAAATTACTCATCAGCTGCTTCAACAGGCGGCAGTGCTAAAGCTTGGATTGCCAACAAAGAATCAGGCGGTTCATATTCAGCACGTAACGGTCAATATGTAGGTAAGTACCAATTATCAGCTTCATACCTTCATGGTGACTATTCAGCAGCAAACCAGGAAAAGGTCGCTAACCAATACGTAGCAAGTCGTTACGGTTCATGGTCAGCAGCTCAATCATTCTGGCAAGCAAATGGCTGGTACTAAAAAATAGAGTGCTCTTCAAGCCGGTTAGCTTTTGAGCATTAATGGAATAACGGTTGACAACGCGTTTCTTGCGTTGTTAACCGTTATTTTATTAAGCGGAGAAAGTTGGCTTGAATAGTACGTTTTTGCTAGGTAGTGGAGAAAGGGCTAGATCACTGTTCGGTTATACAAGGGATAAGGGGAAAACGTTATTTTGTTAAATGAAGAAAGCGGGTCAACAGTGTGAAGCAATCCATAAATGGTTCTTACAGAGTAGATGAATATCGGCAGTTTGTTATTAAATGGATAATAAATAACATGGAAAATAGCTATTGGGAATGCTAATATAAGTGAGTACATATTTTATGTGGGGGGATTTCAACAATGTTGCGGTTCCTTTTTGCATTATGAGGGGAGTTTTAGATTTAATGTTTTTGAAAAATAGAAAGGTTGTTCTGGCTTGTTCAGTTGCACTAACTGGTATTTTTATTAGTACGTCGGTTAGATCGTCTGCGAATACAAACAACATTCAGGTTCCAAATAACTTAAGTTCACTGAAGAGCTTGTCTTCAACAGACTTATCTGGTGATACTGAGCCGAATTCTGGTGAATATATCGATTCAGAAGTACCAACTTACCACTTCAAATGGAGTATCAATGATGGCGTCTTAACAATTTTGAGCGGTCATCTTGGGATACCCGCTGGCGGTGAGGATAGTCAGTTTGACAAGCATTCAATTTCTCAAATCAATAATAATGAGTTTAGCCAGGCAGGGAATGATTCTTTAAAAGAAGTGGTGTTTGGTAAGGGGGTCACTCTTGATCAATCGCTTGATGGACTTTTTGCTAACTTAAATGTAGACACCATTGACCTGTCAAACTTGGATACAAGTAATGTCACAGACATGGCCTGGATGTTTTATCAAACCCATGCAACTGTTGTTGGCTTAGATAAATTAGACTATAGCCATGTAACAAGTATGGAGGGAATGTTTTCAAATTGGGAGCCTAATACTAACTATATAGCATCGGACGCCAATTTGCTTAAAATGGCGAAAACGTTGAATGATATGCTTGCTCAAATTGACGTTTCACATGTTAAAAACTTTTCCGATATGTTAGCAACGGATCAATATTATATTGATATTTCTAACTGGAATATGGCAGGTGTCACAGATCCCGCGGATTCTACTACAAAAGATTTGTTTGGCCATACTTTATGGGACAATGCCAACAATTATCCCGATGTTGTTAAACTTGGCCCGAATAATCGATTTAATTCTTCCGAAACATTTATTCATGTGAATGCTGGATCGGGAGGTGATATTCAGTTGGCAGATGATCATGGTTATCGTGTTGACGGACTTGAGCAACCTCAATTAAAGACTACTACCCCAGATGATGGCGTTACGCCGCTTCAATATGAGCGAGTCGGGAATGGGAACGTATTTAATCCAGAAGACAGACAATCTTTAGATTTGGCAACGTTATACGGAGTGTCATCTTCATCGATTCCAAGCCAATCGGAAACTTATGTAATTGCACACAAACCATTCAAAGGCATTTTAATTGTAACCCCAACTGAAGTGACGCTGAACTATGGTGAAAGATTTGATCCGGAAAAGTATTTGTATGGAGACTATACACTTTACCATTCCATTGATGATAATGGCCATTGGCTAACTGGTAAAGACGTAAAAGTAACGCCAACAGTTGATACATCAAAACCAGGAACTTATAATGTCACTTACTCATTTGAAGGTCAGGACGCTAAGCAAACTGTAATTGTTAAGCCTAATCCATATACATGGCAGTTAAAAGATCTGACCTTGAAGGTGGGGGACAAGTATACGCCCGAAGATTCATTTACTTCATTCACAATGACCGGGACAGATGTTAGCGGAAATCCAACGACTGATGTTTTCGATAAAACGAAGTTTGATGAATTAATTAAAGAAGGTGGGTTGACTGTTACAGAAATACCAAAGATTGATACCTCTAAACCCGGTGTGTATGAAGTGACGTATGCAATCCCCTCACTAAATACCAGTCAGACTGCTAAGGTAACAGTTCTTGCTAAGAACAATCCGACGCCAAATAATAGCGGTGGAACGGATACGCAGCCTGTATCCTCAGAAAACACTCCCAAATCAGATTCGAGTTCGCAACCGGCAGCAACTCCCACAACTCCAGCTGAGAATTCCGAGTCTGGAGCAGCAGTCGTAAGTTCAAATAATCATTTTGATGTGTATGGGAAGAAAACACTGTATAGATACCGAACTGCCAATTTTACAAAGAGCCAAAGAATTAAGAGATATCGACAACGAGTAAGAATCTATGCACCAATTTTCCATGTCGTAAATACTCAAAAATCCGCTAACGGAAAACTCAGGTATGTTTTGAAGGATGGTAGTTTTATTACAGCTAAGGATTCTTATGCTGCTCCACTATATTGGCAAAGTCGGCATGTCAATCTTTACGTTATTAATCCAAAAGGGACGTATGAGTATAAGACTGCTAAATTTTATCGAAAGAATCGGGTTGTCCACGTTAAACAGGGGACCGTATTAAAAGTAAAGAAGATCGTTCATTCTGGATTAACGACGCGGTTTGAGTTGACAAATGGTCATTATGTTTCCGGTAACAAGCAGTGGACGTCAATTAATGATCCAAAAATGCCAAAGAAAATTATGACGAAACGACAAATTCATGTATATAAAGATATCAACTTTCAACATAAAAATTCTTGGGTGAAGAGAAACCACATGTTTGCGATTCAAAAATGGGATTATTCGACGAACAACGTATTGAGATATAAAATAGCCAGTGGTTACATTACCGCCAATGCCAAATATGTAAAACCAGTTAAATAATTATTCATCAAAAAAGTCTCGACAACCATACGGTCACCGAGACTTTTTTAATACATATTGAGTTAATCACCATTAAAAATTGAATTCTTGAGAATAACATAATCAACCTTGGTAATGTCATTCAACTTGCGGCCACCAGCGTATGAAATGGATGACTGCAAATCTTGTTGCATTTCGTTCAAGGTGTCGGCAATGTGTCCACGGTATGGGACCAGCATTTGCCGGCCTTCAACGTTACGATAAGCACCTTTTTGGCGTTCAGAAGCTGAACCCCAGTATTGCTTGTACTTCTTGCCATCAATACTGATGAGGTTACCTGGTGTTTCTTCGTGACCAGCCAAAAGTGAGCCGATCATTACCATTGAAGCCCCGAAACGGATTGATTTGGCGATATCGCCATTGTAACGAATACCACCATCAGCGATCATTGGCTTTCGTGCGGCCTTTGAGCACAAACGCAGGGCGGCTAATTGCCAGCCGCCAGTACCGAAACCGGTCTTAAGCTTAGTGATACATGCTTTACCAGGGCCGATACCAATCTTGGTGGCGTCAGCTCCCGCGTTTTCAATTTCCCGAACAGCTTCTGGTGTGCCAAGATTTCCGGCAATCAAGAAACTATCTGGAAGTTGTTCCTTAATATAATGAATCATCTGAATGACGTAATCAGAGTGGCCGTGGGCAACATCAATCGTGATGTACTCAGGCTTTTGGTTGTCAGCAACCAGCTGATCGATAAATTCATATTCCGCAGGCTTAATACCAACGCTAATTGAGGCGTAAAGTTTCAGTGAATGCATTTTCTTAATAAATGGTTCACGTTTTTCAGGTTGGAAACGATGCATCACGTAGAAGTAGTCGTTTTGAGCCAACCAGATTGCAAGGTCGTCATTAATAACGGTCTCCATATTTGCAGGAACAACGGGGATCTTGAATGTCTTAGGGCCAAACTTAACTGATGTGTCAGCCTCACTTCTGCTCTTAATGATATTCTTGTTAGGGATAAGTTGAATGTCTTCGTAATCAAATACTTCCATGATTTACCTCCGAGGTTTTAGGACAGCTCTACAAAGCAGGGGTCTGCGTATAAGCACTGAGTTACATAGATTAATGGGGCTCCGCAAAGCAGTAATCTGCGCGTAAGCACCTTCTCCAAAAATCCCAGAACCGGGGATTTCCGGAGAAGGAGACTTACACTCCGATTACTAACCGCTTTGCTACGCACACTACCACACTTTTTCCACAACATTCGTCTGCTCTCTGTCAGGGCCGACCGAGAAAGTTGCGTAAGGAACACCGACTGCTTTTTGGACATGGTTCAAATAATTCTGAGCATTGGCTGGTAATTCATCAAATATGTGACACTTGGTGATGTCTTCGTCCCAGCCAGGGAGTTCTTCATAAACGGGTTTGCAATTGTCGAGTTCCCGTAAAGTAGCGGGATAATGATCAATCTTTTGACCGTTTAATTCATAAGCAACACAGATTTTTAAAGTTTTAATGCCAGTCAAAATATCTAAACAGTTCAGAGCTAAATGGGTATAACCACTGACTCTGGCAGAATGTCTGAGAACCACACTGTCAAACCAGCCGATTCGACGTGGCCGTTTCGTCACAACGCCGTATTCGTGGCCGACTTCTCGGATGTGGTCGCCAGTTGCGTCCTTTAGTTCAGTTGGGAAGGGACCTTCGCCAACTCGGGAGGTGTAAGCTTTGCAGACGCCGATGACATTTTTGATCCGGTTAGGACCAATGCCAGTTCCGACAGCTGCGCCACCTGCACTTGGGTTCGAAGAAGTGACAAATGGATAAGTGCCGTGGTCGACATCTAACATGACACCCTGAGCACCTTCAAACAGCACGTTTTTATCATCATCTAATGCGTTGTTAATTACATAGGAAGCATCAATGACGTATGGGCGAATCCGATCGGCGTATTCATTGTATTCATTAAAGATCGTATCGAAGTCCAACGGCTTAGTATCATAGATTTTTTCTAGCAATTCATTTTTGATCTTGAGATTGCTGCGAAGTTTTTCTTCAAATGATTTTTTGTCAATTAAATCAGCAATTCGAATTCCGATTCGTTCGTATTTATCCATGTAGGCTGGGCCGATTCCCTTATTGGTTGTTCCAATCTTGGAATCTTTCTTTTGTTCCTGCAGGCCGTCGAATAGAATATGGTAGGGCATGATCACCTGTGCCCGGTTGGAAATCCGGAGGTTCTCAGTACTGATACCATCTTTCTTCAAATTGTCCATTTCGTTGATCAAAGATTTGGGATTAACCACCACGCCGTTACCAATGACGCTGTACTTTTCCTGGTCAAAAATGCCTGACGGGATCAGTTGCAAGTGGTAACTATGGCCGTTAAATACAATGGTGTGGCCGGCATTATCGCCGCCTTGATAGCGAGCGATAATATCTGCACTTTGGCCGAAGAAATCGGTGATTTTACCCTTTCCTTCGTCGCCCCATTGACTTCCAACAATCACAATAGATGACATATGAACACCTCTATATTTTATTGCCAGGTCTGTACCCAGCATTTTTAATTCTACCAACATGACAGTCATTAATCAACAAAAACGTTAATAATTTTAGGAGTTAAAACGGTTAAAGTTCGACTTTAAATCCGGATACGAACATAATGTGAAGATTCCTTCTATAATATGGTCAAAACATGAACTATATGCTATCATTATGATGTTAATATTTAGTGGAAAGGAAACGACATGATAGATAGATATTCTTTACCAGAAATGAGCAAAATTTGGTCCCTGCATAATCAATATGACTCATGGCTTAAAGTAGAAATTGCGATTGATGAGGCTTGGGCTAAGCTAGGTAAGATCCCCGCTGAAGACGTTGAAAAGATTAAAAAGAATGCGAAGTTTGATGTCGATGGCATCGCTGAAATTGAGGCGGTCACCCATCACGATATTGTTGCCTTTACTCGGGATGTTTCAAAGTCACTTGGTCCGGAAAAGAAATGGGTCCATTATGGTGTCACCAGCACAGATGTTGTGGACACAGCTTATGGCGTTCGGATTAAGCAAGCCAACAAGATTATTAAGGAAGATATTGATCATTTTATCGATGTAATCGCTAAGCAAGCGAAGAAGTATAAGGATACGGTTATGATTGGCCGGACCCATGGTGTTCAAGCTGAGCCAACAACTTTTGGACTGAAATTAGCCCGTTGGTATTCAGAAATGAATCGGAATAAGCGCCGATTTGCGATTGCATCAAAAGAATTGGAAGCTGGCCAAATTTCTGGGGCCGTTGGAACTTTTGCCAACGTGCCACCGTTTGTTGAACAGTATGTATGTGATTCGCTCGGATTGCATGCCCAAGAAATTACCAGCCAGATCCTGCCACGGGATTTGCATGCCGATTACATTTCAACCCTGGCATTAATTGCCACCAGCTTGGAAGAGTTTGCGACTGAAATCCGTGGTCTACAACGTTCTGAAATTCATGAAGTTGAAGAGCATTTTGATGCTGGTCAAAAGGGCTCTTCCGCAATGCCTCATAAGAAGAACCCAATTGGCTCAGAGAATATCTGCGGGTTGGCAAGGGTGGTTCGTGGTCATATGATTACCGCCTATGAAGATGTCCCATTGTGGCATGAGCGGGATATTTCGCATTCTTCCGCAGAACGAATCATCATTCCAGATACATTGATCTTATTAGACTACATGCTCCATCGCTTCTCCCGAATTTTGGAACGATTGACCGTCTTCCCAGAACGAATGAAGAAAAACATGGGCTTAACGTATGGCTTGATCTATAGCCAACGCGTCATGTTAAAATTGATTGATTCAGGCATGACCCGAGAACAGGCATATGATTTAGTTCAACCACTGACCAAAAAATCATGGGATGAAGGTGTTCAATTCCGTGACTTGGTCGAAGCCGATAAAAAAATTACTGACGCCTTGAGCGAAGACCAAATTGCTGACGCCTTTGATTATCATTATCACATTCGTCATGTGGATGAGATATTTGCCCGAGTGGGATTGGAATAGTCAAGTGAGCGGATCCAGGCGGTTAGAAGTCGGAGTGTAAGTCTCCTTTGAGAGAAATTCCGGGTTTGGGAATTTTTCTCAAAGGTGCTTACATGTAGACTTCTGCTTGGAGGAGCTGTCCTACTAAGTGACCGGAGTAAAGCGGTTTAGAAACTGGAGCCTAAGTCGCCTTTTGTGGAAATCCCCGGTTTTGGGATTTTTGCAGAAGGTGCTTAGGTGGAAGTTTCTGCTTTACGCAGCTGTCCTAAAACAAGTGAGTAGAGCCCTGCTTGGAGGAGCTGTCCTCAGACCCAGTCCAGTTTCTTCCCAATCAAAATAAAAAATATAAGTTCCACAAGCCATACTTTAAGCAATTGTTGGCTTGTGGAACTTTTTTTAAATGTTTGTGTGGTTGTTTATTAATGTCTATCTAAATTTCGCCATGTCTTCCAGTATCCAAAAAGCGAACCGTATCGCCAGTAATTTCATAGATAAGCAGCCAGCTTCCTTTAATGAAGAGGGCCCGCTGAGGCTTGCGGCTTTTGATGACGTGGTCGTCATATTTTTCGTCGACCGGCTGACCGTTGAGGAGCTGTTGCTCGATTTTACTAAAATCAGCCTTTGAATAGCGATTCGCACGGATCATATTCTGGTAATGTTTTTTGAAACGTGACTGATATTTGGGCTTGTATTTCATTGCTTTTCCTTCTCAAAAATGATTTGATGATGGTGAAATTGAACCTTATTTTGCGATGGCCAACCCTTCGAGATAGGTGAGTCATTGACTGGTTGACTATTACGGAAGTCCCTCATGTTATTTTATCCCTTATGATTATGGATTGGCAATCAATTTTGGCAGTGGGGAGACGTGATTGGGGCTGGACGGTTTCAAAATTCCTGTTGATATATAGATTAGGACTGTTCCGCAAAGCAGAAAGCTACACATAAGCACTCTAAGCGGAATGGTGTTCATGAAGCCAAAAGATAGACTTCGTGTTCTACATAGCAAAATAGTGCTTCGCAAAACAGGAACTTGCGCATAAGCACCTTCCTTATAAACCCTCAAACCCGGGATTGGAGTTTTTAGGCGGATATACAGATTATAGGACTGCCTCGCCAAGCAATAACCTGCGCATAAGCACTCCAAGCAAAAATCCCCAAGACCAGGATTTCTACTTGGAGCAACTTATGCTCCGGTTACTCCCGCTTGGCTCCGCACACTTACTTTTGCACACAACAAAAAAGATAAGGCGGGGGAGGCCTTATCTTTAGTATCAATATTCTGAGGGGAATATGAATATGAAAAGCAACAAATTAATGGGGTGATTAATTTATCACTCATTATTGGGGGGTGAGAAGAAATAAACATTGTTTATCTCTTTCCATACTTTTAATATACAGGACAAATATTACTAAAAAATGGAGAAAATATGATTTTTTTGTGAACTCACAAAAAGGAAGTGGAAAAACTTGCTGTGTCACGATATGTATTTTAGAAGAAAAAAGAACTGTGGCAAATAAAAGTCATTTTGTCGCAGTTCGCTGAATATGTTGTTCTTTTTACTTTTGTCTATTGGGGGAGAGACAAAATCAGTTCTTGAAGAAAAAAGGATAAGACACGGGGATGCCTTATCTCAAAATACCTATATTCTAGGGGAAGAATATGAATACTACAGTAACAAACTAAAGGGGGATTCAATTTGCTACCGATATGAAGCAATTTGCTCGCTTCATAATTTGTACTTTCAGTATATCTGGAGATTGTTGCTAAAGATTGAATAAATTGTGAAGAAAGTGTGAACTTTTGAATTTAAGGAAGAAAAAAGATAAGGCACGGGGATGCCTTATCTCAAGATACCTATATTCTAGGGGAAGAATATGAATACAAAAGTAATAAATTAAAGGGGGATTTAATCTATTGCTAACGTGAGTTATTAGTAAACTCACATTTCAAATATAACTATAATCGAAGAATATGGTCAAAGATTGAACAAATTGTGAAGAAAGTGTGAACTTTGACAAAAAACGCAAAAAATAGCCATCTTTTTGTCGGTTGTAGTACAGTGAGGGGTAAAAGAACGAAAGGAGGGAGGGGATTCCATGAGTTTTGCGGCAAGACGGTTAATGAAACAATTTCGAGTGCAAAATTATAAAAAGAATATTGCCCACAGTTTCTTACATCCAAATCAGAAGTATAATTTGTTTAACAAACCGCCAGCTGGAGCCATCATTGATCAATTTGCCCACGGTCAGTTGGTGACTCTTGATGTAGTCCCAGATTTGGCTAGTCAACTTTTATATTTCCATGGCGGCGCATTTCGAGTGCCAATGAATGAAGACCAGTTGACAATGATTCGCTCGATTGCAGAATTGTCGGGTAGTCGACTGCAGATTGCGGATTTTCCTTTATTGCCAACGCATTCTGCGGCAGATATTTTGAAATTTGCAGCCACAGCTTTGCAGAAGGTGGCTGCCAACGGGGTGCCCGTATTTTTGATTGCTGATTCGGCCGGCGCTGCAATCGCCGTTCAACTGCTGTTTCAACACGCCGATCAGATTGCTGGGACCGTCCTGATCTCCCCATGGCTGGATTTGGATTTGAATGATTCGGAATTTGCTGACAGGGCAACTGAAGATGTCATGCTGGATTTCGACGTCCTCAAACAAATTGCGACAGAGTTCAAATCAGGCATCGGGGATCTGCATTGGGCTGACCCTTATTTACCGAGTGAGTCATTGACTGGTTCCCTGCAAATCTTTTACGGCGACAATGAATTGTTGGTTCCGAGCGATAAAAAATTTGCCGCTGCTTTAGGAGCAACGACAAATATAAAAGTCACTGTGATGAACTTTCGGGACGGCTTTCACGACTATGTACTATGGGAGAACCTTCCTGAAACGAAGAAAACGAAAAAACAAATTAGTTCCTTCATTAGAGATCAACGTGATGCTTGAGCTTTGGAAAGGCGTGGGTATCCGACCACTTCATCATTGCCCCTTGAAAAATCAAGGCAAACGCGGTTCCAAAGCCGATGGCGTAAATTTTGCCAGTTGAGAAATAGGAAATTGTGATGATAATGACTGGTGGAATATAGCTGAGCCATTGTGACAAAATGGCGCTGCCGTGGATAAACTTGAAGCGGATGATGTACGCCAAGTCGTCGTTTGGATGCATGATGAGGTTCGCTCGCGAATACATTGAAACGGCCACGGCGACCCCAAATAAGCCAATGATGTCTAGAATGATTCGGGCCCAGAAGTCCAAGCTGGGAACGCCGATTGAATCAAAAATAAATTGGGCGAACTGGACTAAATAACTGAACGGTAATGTAAATAGCAGGTTTGAAACGAACCGTCGACGGTCAAATGAGCCAATGAGCAATTGATTGGCAAGGGTTACAATGATTCCGTAGATGAATAAAGTATTACCAAGTGGGATGTTAACCCATTTGGATAAATTCACTGCAGATCCGGTCCAGACTGCACTCCCGAGGTTACTCGAGATGGCTAGGGCGTTGCCGGCGGCGTTTATAATTATTGATAGGCAGAGATAATAGAAGCGTTGGTGGAAGTCCTGTAATTTAGCCATTATGTATCTGTTCTCCTTAAATGAACAATGAACTTTATTGTATAATATTTCATTGACTTTGAAAATGCTCAAGGTCAAATTCATTCTTAAAAATCGTCAAGCGTGTTAATATCTTAGTTAGAGGGGGCGGTCTTGTGCAACAACGAACAGCTTATTCGGAAGTCGAATTTGAGAAACACGTTGAAAATAATCGTCTATGGTTTAATCGCTTTCGGACGACCCGCTCATTTCAAAAATTAAATAAGCCAGAAAAAGCAGCTGCCTTTTATATTACTCAGGCATTCGTCGGTTTGGCTTATAAATATCAACTACGGAGTCCGAGGCGGTATACTGCAAAGTCTGTTACAGAAGTAGTCTCAGAATTATTTCCCCAAAAAATTGCGGCAACCAATGTTTTCTTCACGTCGGTCATCCCGGTGCTGAAGCGCTACATTGTCTTCTTAGGTGCCCAGCATAAAATCAGTAATACGAGTACCTTAGTGAGAGCTCTGGAGGCAATTGACGTCGGTGATCTGCTGGATGGTCATAAGAATGTATCAAAGTGGGATCCCCACAAGCGAGTGGGGATGAAATACTTGATGGGTTACACGAGAGAAATCGACCCAAAGCGAGTGAAAGCCTACGAAGAAGATTATAACATGGGAGTCCCGTTGAGGTTCTGCTTTGATTTAAGTGTCAACAGAGTCCCAAAGAATATTATTATGCTAACTGAGAGTTTGAGGGAGAAGTTTGAACAGATATTGTATGAGAAAAACAAGTAAGCGTGCGGAGAAAAACGCTTTGGTGCGGTCATATAAGGGCTCCTGAATTAAAATCCTGGTTTTGGATTTTGATTCAGGAGCCCTTATATGTTTAGCACCAGTTTTTCGGAGCACTACTAATCCATGTAATGGCGGACCAAAAATCCTGGTTTTGGGATTTAAATCAGGAACCTTTTGGAAATTAGTGTCAATTGCGTCCGAGCACGTTATCTGATAGATATCCCGCAAAACAAAAACCAGCCAAAGAAATTCTCCAGCTGGTTCCAAATAATAATGGCTCATCCAATCGAATCTAGTTCAACACCGTCACTTTTCGAATATCATCGAGTTTGATGACCATGACGCCCTTGGCTGGACGCTTTATGAATGCTTGGTCATCATTTACGGCGGCAACTCCGCCGGTAATGGTTTCATCGGGAATTTGAATTGATACAAGCTTGCCATCTTTGTAGGCACTCATCAATTCATTTGAAATTTCTTTGGCTGCAATAGTCATCATGATCACCTCTTATGATAAACTTAAGTATAGTGCATTAAAGCGCGAAATGTAAACATTTTTTAAGGTTTCTCCAAGATATGAAAATATTTTGGTAACACTTTTTGCAAATTAGCGCTAAAGTATATGTATAAGGTAAAGTGTGCGGAGCAAAACGGTTAGAAACTGGATCATAAGTCTCCTTATTCAGAAATCCCGGTTTTGGGGATTTTTGAATAAGGTGCTTATGTGCAAGTTCCTGCTTTACGGAGCAGTCCTACTCAATTTAGCCAAGAAGTCCACCAAGAAACACCTCAAAGCCAAAAAGATCGGGCACACCGCACACAACATTGAAAGGGGTATTGAAATGACTGAACGCCAATTGATTCAAGAAATTTTAAATACCGTTGATGTTATTTACAATTTTGTAAACACCGACGACGATAAAAAGGAATACGAGATCGTGATTAACCGCCAAGACGGCGATCACCGACCACTTGAAAATGTTAACAAAGAGATCAAGCATTACTTTACAGACGCTGATTTTAGCTATGATGAAGAATTGAATGATAACGGCGACGACATTCACGTTCAAGTCAAACGATAATTGGTCTAGTTGAAATAACCTTCACAATCATTGCTTGAACAGCAAATTGAATTAAGCGGCACATTATGGTATAGTTCATAATGTGCTTTTTTGTTATGAAAATGAATTACTGAAGTTATAATAATTGCAATAAATGAAAATAGTTTTGTATAATTGAATAAGGATTTTCATCGATTGGAGTGAATTTAATGTTAACAGATCGTCCAAAATATATATTATCCATTGATCAAGGAACCACGAGCACTCGAGCAATGATTTTTGACCATAATGGTAGAAAAGTAATTGAGGCTTTTAAGCCAGTCAAACAATTGATTCCCCATCCAGGTTGGATTGAGACCGATCCAAATGAAATTTGGACCTCAGTTTTGAGCACCATTTCTTCTGCGTTTATCGACGCCGGGATTCATCCTGAAGATATCTCAGGAATTGGGATCGTTAATCAGCGTGAATCAACCATTATTTGGGATAAAGAAACTGGCGAGCCAATTTATAACGCCATTGGCTGGCAGTCTAAGCAGACCGCCCCTTTAGCCCGCAAATTAAAGGATGAGGGCTATTCAAACCTAATCCATAAGAAGACTGGCCTGATCATCGATTCTTATTTCTCAGCTACCAAAGTTCGCTGGATCCTCGATCACGTTGAGGGTGCCCAAGAGCGGGCCGAGAAGGGTGAATTGTTATTTGGAACGGTCGATAGCTGGCTTGTCTGGAAGCTATCCGGCGGTGAATATCACGTGACGGACTTTTCCAATGCCAGCCGAACCATGCTGTTTAATATCCATGCCCTCAGGTGGGATGACGATATTCTCAAATTGCTCAATATTCCCCGTAAGATATTGCCGATCGTTAAAACGTCGAGTGAGCTGTATGGCACGACTAAGAACTATCAATTTTACGGAATTGAAGTTCCGATTGCCGGGATTGCCGGAGACCAGTCGGCTGCGTTGATTGGCCAGCTCGCATTTGAGCCGGGGATGATTAAAAATACGTATGGTGATGGTGCCTTTATCATGATGAACACGGGTTCCAAACCGGAATTGTCTGATGATAACCTGCTAACGACGATTGCCTATAATATTGGCGGTCAAGTTACCTATGCGCTTGAAGGATCCATCTTTTCCGCCGGGACTGCGCTGACTTGGTTAAGTGATCAGATGCACTTGATTGATAACGTTGCTGAAACGCGGGATGCTGCGATGCGGTCAACTGATGACGACGAAATCTATGTCGTGCCTGCCTTCAACGGATTAGGGGCGCCATACTGGGAACAAGAAGTTCGTGGTGCCGTGTTTGGTCTCACCCGTGGCACGACAAAGGATGATTTTGTCAAAGCTACTCTGCAGTCCATCGCCTATGGAACTAAAGACATCATTCGAACAATGGAGCGGGATACCGACATGTATATCCCAGCGCTGCGAGCAGATGGTGGGGCGTCACGGAATCGCTACTTGATGCAGTTCCAGGCAGATATGCTGGACATTCCAATTGAACGGGCAGCTGACGAAAACACGACGGCATTTGGGGCCGCCATTCTTGCTGGGCTTGCTGTTGGTTATTGGAAAGATATCGATGAAGTAAAAGGCCTTGCAGTTGAAGGCCGGACCTTTAAGCCCGAAATGGACAAAGCTAAACGTAAGCGATTGTATCGTGGCTGGAAAGCAGCGGTCAATGCAGCTAGAGCGTTTAAGCCTTCCGATGATGAGGACGACGAATAAAGTGAACAATGAGTGTCAGCTTGATGACAGCTGGCATACAAAAGAGGATGAGCAAAAGTTGATTTTGCTTCATCCTCTTTATTTTGGGTCAATTTTGAGCTTCTCAGCCATCAAAGCTGAGGCCACTCTGTCCGCTATTCTTTCGGCTCTTTCCAATAGTTGTAATTACTCAGCAGCTCCTTGGATCGCTGATCTGCTGGGACAAAGCCAATATTGAACAGGTGTTTAAAATACATCATGTTGTAGATGAATAACCAGACGATTCCGAGCCCATACGATCCGAGCGTCCAAGCAACCTGCAACGTTTCGCCCATTCCCATTGATAAGCCCATGGCAACGATCAATTGAATGGCCGTCATACATAAGAAATTGTACCAATCAGATCGAAATACCGGCACCATGATGCTGAACCAAAGTGCCGTCCATGAGAGGCCAACCTTGGCAATTCGGATTTGACCGTTTTTTTTGTTGACGACCGTTGCAAAATTCGGCGGAATCGGTAACAAGTTTTGATTTTGATCATCATTGTTGTCATTATTTCCATTACCAAATGGATTTTGCATGGTATTCCTCCCTTGCTTAATCTATTTTTTCTTGAATTTAACCACACATTCACATCTGGCAGTTTGTGGAATCAAATCAACCGACTGAATGTATTCAACGTTATACTTTTGGGTTAATTTTACTAGATCTCTTGCTAATGTCGACGGGTTACATGAAATATACACGAATTTTTTAGGAACGATGTCTAAAATTGTATCAATCAAAGTGTCTGCCAGGCCGGTACGCGGTGGATCCACAATGAGGGCTGTTGGTTTCCAGCCATCTTCAATCCACAGTGGCAGCAGTTTTTCAGCCTCGCCGACTTCGTAGAGGGTATTCATGATCCCATTTCGAATTGAGTTGGTGTTGGCATCATCCACGGCGTCTTTGATCGTGTCCATTCCGCGAACTTCGCGAACCTGGTTGGCCACTGATAAGCCAATTGTCCCAACACCTGAATAAGCGTCGACTAATTTTTCTTTCCCAGTCAGTTCCAGGGCTTTGAAGGCTTCCTTGTAGAGAACTGAAGTCATTGTTGGGTTGACCTGCAAGAATGCACGCGCAGACAGCTCAAACTTAAGGTCGTTCAAAACCTCCGTGATGGTTTCCTTGCCGTCAACGTGAATGGTTTCATCACCCCAGACCATCGACGTTTTACCAGGATTAACGTTTTGCATGATTGAAACAACCTCTGGCAATTCCGCGTGGATTCGTTCAACCAACTGATGCTTTTTGAGGAGTTTCTTACTTTGGGTGATGAAGGTGACTTGCACTTCATTGGTGGCAACGGCCGCTCTAACAACCACGGTTTTGATGATGCCGGCGTTCTTTTCTTCATTATAAACCGGAATTTTCAAGTCTTGGATCATCGTCACGATTGCCCGCATGACTTTCATGGTCAACGGGTATTGCAATGCGGATGTTTTTAAATCAACAACTTCATGGCTCCGGGTCTTGTACAGGCCCGCAATCACGTTGCCGTGACGGTCTTCGCGAATTTGGAAGGTCGCTTTATTTCGGTAGCCGGTGGGGTCGTCCATTCCAATCGTCGGTAATAATTTAAACTTACGATAACCGGTTGGTTGATACTTTTCAAGAGAGTCGCGAATAATATCGCGTTTAAAGGCCAATTGAGCCGGGTAAGCAAGATTTTCAAGCTCAAAACCGCCGACTTTATTGGCGTAATCATCTACCGGAGCCACCCGATCCTTGCTTTTTACCGAAACATGGACTAAAGCTCCTCGAATAAAATTCTTCAGGTCTTCGACGACTTCGACAAGTACGGTTTCGGTTGGCAGCGCGCCGGGTACGAAAACCAACTTGCGTTCGTAGTAACCGATCCCTTCGCCATTGATGCCGAGTCGTTTAATTTGAATTGTAAATTGTTCACCAGCAGTAACGTGAACCTCAGATTTATTGTTATACATTGAACCGTCCTTATATTTGTAGTTACTAAGTATGATAGCACATCGGGGTGAGAATTCGGAGAGGGATGTATTGAGTAGATCATTTGTTATGAAAAAGTAAAGATATTATTAAATTACCTATGTTAACTAAATGCTTTAATTCAATTATCATTTTAGAGCAATACTATGATCGCGTTATCATTAATTTATTACAAACAGATAATACAGAAAAATGTTTATTGAGGGGAGCATGTTGCAATTGAGTAGTCGGATTGTAAGGTCAATAGTATTAGGGGCCATTGTGATTGGTGGAATTTCTCAAAGCCCATTGTTTAATTCCGATGTCAAGGCTCAGGGACTACAAGTATCTGATGAGAATACAGCTGATAACGATTTTCCTGGTTTTCCTACCAGCGGTGTTTTCGAAAATAACGTTAAATGGAATTTAAATACGTCAACGGGGCTTCTCACTATTGGTGGAGGGACATTAACAAAGTTCTATGATTCCGAGGCAAAGTACGATGGTGGCCGGTTGCCCAATTGGCCATGGTCGGAATTTGATGGTCCTGGCAACTATGGGGAACTTGTTAAACAAGTAGTTATTACTGGCCCATTAAATTTGGAAGGCAGTGCTCCAGATACATTTTTAGGAAACATGCCTAATCTTACCCAAATAGTTGGAATGTCAAATTTGGAAACATCTAAAGGGACAAACTTCAATTATATGTTTCATGGAGACAGTTCCTTGAAAGTGTTGGATCTTTCGAACATAGATATGTCAGCTGAAACGGAAGAGGCAAATATGCTTACTCTTAACTACGGTGGGAGTGATATCAAGAACAACAAAATAAGTAAACTTATTTTAGGGCCAGCAATTATGCTTGGTGTAAAAAAATATTATGATGCTGATTTGGCTTCCCCAGATGGTTCCGACAAATGGCAATCTGCATCAGATAGTACGCAGGTTTATACACCACAACAATTAATGGCTCTTTATAGTAAAGACAATCCCAATCATCCGACGAAAGTGGAAACATGGATTCCGTATACTAAAGCAAGCTTAAATCTGCAAAAGACTGTGGAGATTCATACAGGTGAAAAATTTGATCCTAGTATGGCTTTTATTTCGGCTACCGATGCAAGCGGCAATAAACAGAGTTACCAACAGGTACTGGCAAATGGTTTAACCGTTAATTTGAATCGGCTAGATACCACGAAAGCTGGACAGTATGTGGTTGAATATAGTTATCTGGGGAGAATTGGTACTGTCAATGTCATTGTGACAAACAAGCCAACTCCGGCTCCAACACCAGTTAACAATGGCGGTGAGGCGAATAATGCAAGCACTAACACCAATTCAAATAACAGTGCGTGGAATTCAACTAGCTCAATCACAACAAACCAACCAGCCGTACCAAACTATGCCGCTGTTCAGGGTTCTGCCGTATATGCCACCAAAGGCATTTACATGTACAAGAATGCCAACTTCAAGAAGAATCAGCGAATTGCTAAATATCCAAAGGCAAAGCGAGTTAACCGCCCAATGTTTGTGGTAACCGGTTATGCCCGTTCAGCCAGTGGCACTTTGAGATATAAAGTTCGTGATGTTAACCACGGCAAGAAGTCCGCAAACAAAGTTGGTTACATTACTGCGAGTCGCAAGTACGTAGTCAACGTTTACTACAAGACGATGCCAAAGAACAAGAAGATCACGGTTATTTCCAAGAAGGGCGTTCATGCATACAAGAATGCTAACTTAACTGGGAAAGCTAAGACCTACAAGAATGGCAAGCATCTTCGCGTTAAGAAGATTGTTAAACATAATTTAACCACTCGTTATCAATTAAGTAATGGTTATTATGTAACTGCCAACAAGAAATTGGTCATCCAAGGCAATTACTAAAATAGGGCAAAATAAAACTTCGGGGAATTAAAATCCTCGAAGCTTTATTTTGCACTTTTAATTACCAAGTTGCGGTATCCGGATCAGTTGCCAGGCCAAATTTGCCATGGAAACCATCAATGGTCTTCATATCAGCATTTGACAAGTTAAAGTCAAAAATATCGGCATTTTCTTTGATGTACTTTTCGTGCACGGATTTTGGCAGTGGCAGGAAACCATGCTGCAACGACCAACGGAGGACAACTTGAGCAGGCTGCTTGCCATATTTTCTTGCAATTGGTTCGAGTTCAGGAATCTTGAAGACGCCACCGGTTCCCAGTGGGCTGTATGCCTCAGTTAAGATGTCATGGTTATCATTATATTCAACCACCGCCGGCTGCATATCTGACGGATTGATGAACATTTGGTTAACCATTGGCTTGACCTTGGCCGTTTCTAATAACGCATCCAAGTGTTTTGGCCGGAAGTTGGAAACCCCGATGGCTTTAGCAGTGCCGTGATCATAAAATTCTTCCATGGCGCGCCAAGTCTCAGCGTTTGTTTCTTGCCAATTATCCCGGAACTTGATCGGGTTCGGCCAGTGAATCAGGTAAAGATTGACGTAATCCAGACCGAGATTTTCAAGTGATTTGCCAAAGGCCTCTTTGGTCGCTTCGTAGCCATGATCATTATTCCATAGCTTTGTAGTAACGAATAGGTCTTCACGTGGGACGCCACTGTCTTTAATGGCTTGACCAACTTGCTTCTCGTTGCCATAACCTGCAGCGGTATCGATGTGGCGATAACCGGCGTTTAGTGCGGCTAAGACGGAGTGATAAGCCTCGTCGCCAGTCGATTGCCAAGTTCCAAAGCCAACTTGGGGAATTTTGACGCCGTTGTATAACGTGTACGTATCTGTTAATGACATTAAATGATCCCTCCTATAAGTGAATCTATTTCCATTTTAATGGAATGACTAAATTGCGACAACCATTCGCACTCAGAGTTTCATGATGAAAAAGCGGTCCATGGAAGAATGTTCACCGGTTTGAAGGGGATGGCCAATTTCTTTGAAGCCATATTCTTGATAAAGATGAATGGCGGTAGTTAATGCGTGGTGGGTTTCAAGGTACAGCTTTTTATAACCAGTTTGTTTGGCAAACTCAACCGCCGCATCCAATAATTGATAACTAAGGTGCTGGCCCTGAGCCTTTTTGTCTAAATAAAGTTTTTGCAACTCTGCTATGCCAGGCTCATCGCCATATTCCGCGATGCCATTACCGCCGAGGACGTTGCCATGCTCATTAACAGCAACAAAATATTGACGGTTTGGGGATGCAGCGTAGTAGGCACTCAAGTTATTGAGCTCCGGGTCAAAGTAAGCGGTGCCAGGAATATTTAAGCCAAATGATTTCAATGAATGTTTGATGATCCGTGCCAAACTGGCATCGTCTTGCTGCTTGATGGGTCTGATTGTGACCAAGTAAGTCGCCTTCTTATTCCAAATTTGTGCTTTAGATAATAACACGATTTGATTGTGAAGCAAAGGGCATGTGAACGCTTTTACGTGATATAATTGGGTTAATCTAGTTTTGTGTTCGTATTAGGACAGCTGCGTAAAGCAGAAGTCTGCGTGTAAGCACCACCAAGAAAAATTCCAGAAGCAGGAATTCCCCTCAGTGGCGACTTACACTCCGACTTCTAAGCGCTTTACTCTGCTCACTTATCTTAGGACAGTTCCGCAAAGCAGCAACCTGCACGTAAGCACCACCAGGAAAAATTCCAAGGACCGGAATTCTTCCTGGTGGAGACTTACGCTCCGGTTGCTAACCGCTTTGCTGCACTCACTTATCTTAGGACAGCTGCGCTAGGCAGAAATTTCCACATAAGCACCACAAGCAAAAATTCCATAAACCGGAATTTCTGCCTGTGGAGACTTATGTTCCAATCTCTAAACGCCTAGCTCCGCTCACTTATTTTTAGGAGGGATAACAAATGACCAAAAAAGTAGCGATTGTAACTGGTGCATCATCTGGAATTGGCAAGCAAATTGCTAAGAATTTGTTCCGAAATGGGATGGATGTGTATGCCCTGGCTCGGCGAGTCTATAAAATGAACGAGCTGGATGACTTGGGAATTCACACGCTGCACCTTGACGTTGCCGATCAGGACGAAATTGATGAAGTTGTGAGCCGAATTGCCGAAGAGGCCGGTCGAATCGACGTTTTGGTAAACAATGCCGGATTAGGAACGTTTGGTTCGGTTGAAGAAGTTGACCTCTCTGAAGGTGAATACGAATTTAAGGTGAACGTTTTTGGAATGGTCAAAATGATTCAGGCGGTCTTGCCCACAATGCGCGAGCAGAGGAGCGGCCGAATTATTAACATGTCGTCCATGGATGGCAAGCTGGCGAGCTTGATGGGTGCCTGGTATGTGGGATCCAAATTTGCGATTGAAGGCATTAGTGATTCATTGCGGATGGAACTCAAACCATTTGGTATCGATGTAGCGGTCATTGAACCGGGGGCGATTGAGTCAAACTGGAAGGGTATTGCCATCGATAAGCTGATGGAAGTGTCTGGAGATGGCCCTTATGCGGCAATGGCAAGACAGACAGGCGACTTCTTTGCGTTAGCGTATAAGTTTGCCTCGACACCAAGAGTCGTTGCCAGAATGGTTGATAGAGCCGCTCTAGCTCGTCGACCAAAGACCAGATATGCAGGTGGCACGGGGGCAATCCCAATGCTGTGGGCAAGAAAAGTATTGCCGGATAGATGCTTAGATGCCTTGAATTTGGCGATGTATAAATACGCCCAAAGAATTGTCAACAAGCAAACTGCCTTTAATAGGTAAGCCAAGAAAAGGCCATTGACTAAAAATTTGGAATACAGTATTCTTAAACAGTACAACACTAGGGGTGCCGCTGAAAAACGGCTGAGATAAGTCTGAGAGATTTGGACCCTTGGAACCTGTGAGTTAGGACTTGCGTAGGAAAGGTGTAGAGTGCGAAAAGCGACGGGTTGGCGCGGTTGCCTAAGGAACTTCTGGTTAAAATCCTGGTTCTGGGTTTTAACCAGAAGTTCCTTAGGCAGTTAGCGTCAGTTGCTTTGAGCACGTTTCCACAAGGTAATGGCGAAACCACCAATCACCCAGTGGAAAGTAATATTTTTAAATTCTGAAAAAATATTCACATCATACCAACACAACGAGGAGCTCCAGGCAATTTCAATGTCTGCGCTCCTCGTTTTTAGGACAATCGTGCCGCACTTACTTATGTTAGGACAGTTGCGCCGGGCAGAAACTTCCACATAAGCGCCTTCAGCAAAAATTCCAAAAGCGGGAATTTTCGCTGAAGGAGACTTATGTTCCAGTTTCTAAGCGCCCGGCTCCACTCACTTATCTTAGGACAGCTGCGTAAAGCAGAAGTCTGCATGTAAGCACCACCGAGAAAAATTCCAGAACCGGGAAT
>NZ_AZEI01000049.1:77197-117219 GCF_001436255.1 Lentilactobacillus rapi DSM 19907 = JCM 15042
CGACTTACACTCTGACTTCTAACCGCTTTACTCCGCCACTTATCTTAGGACAGTTCCGCAAAGCAACAATCTACATGTAAGCACCTCAACCAAAAATTCCCAAAACCGGAATTTCTGTTTGAGGCGACTTACATTCCGGTTGCTAACCGCTTTGCTGCACTCACTTATCTTAGGACAGTTCCGCAAAGCAGCAACCTGCACGTAAGCACCACAAGCAAAAATTCCAAGGACCGGAATTCCTCCTTGTGGAGACTTACGCTCCGGTTGCTAACCGCTTTGCTGCACTCACTTTATTTTAAAGGAGATTATCATGAAAATAGATTTACTAGATACATTGCGAGAAAAGAACCCAATTGCTTTTAATATTTCCAACTTTGTGACGGTTCAAGACGTTGCCAACGGGATTAATGCCCTGGGAGCTTCACCGATCATGTCCGAAGAACAAAATGAAGCGGAAGCCATGGTCAAAATGTGTAACTCAGTAACCATCAACCTTGGAGCATTTACAGAACCTCAGTTGGAGCAAATTGCCATGGTTTGTGCATTTGCCAACAAAGAAAAGAAACCAATTGTGGTTGATCCGGTCGCAGTTGGAGCGGTTGAATATCGAACTGAGCGCTGCAATGAGTTGCTGGACCAAATTGATGTGGCCGTTATCCGTGGAAATGTGGGTGAAATTGCAGCTCTGGCGGATGTTGAATGGAACTCAAAGGGAATTGACGCTGGTGAAGGATCCGGCGACCGTGAAGAAATTGCCAAAAAGTTGGCAAAAAAGCGAAGCTGTGTCGTTGTGGAAAGTGGTAAGACAGATATTATCACGGATGGCGAGGCAGTGGTTCGAATTTTCAATGAAACGGATCTCTTCAAACTGCATGTAGGTTCAGGTGATATGTTGTCCAGTACGATTGGCTGTTTCTGTGGTGTTGAAAGTGACGCATTTGAAGCAGCCCAGACGGCAACGGCAGTGTTTGACGTGGCAGGTGAATTGGTTGCCAAGTCAATGAAACAACCACTAGCAGGTTCGTTTGGCCCTCAACTAATCGATGAGTTACATTTGATAGATGTAAAGACGGTGGAGAAGTGGGCGGAATATGAATAAATAAGAGTGCGAAATCAAGCGGTTAGAAACTGGAGCCTAAGTTTCCTCATCCATAAATCCTGGTTTTGGATTTATGGATGAGGAGGCTTAGGTGCAAGTTTCTGCTTGGTTGAGCACGTTTCCACTATGTAGCCAAGCAACAGAAATCCTGATTTTGGGATTTTTGAATCAGGTGCTTATGTGCAGATTCCTGCTTGGTTGAGCACGTTTCCACTATATAGCGGAGAATAACGAAAACGAGGCCAAAAGTTACAATCCTGGTTTTGGATTTGTGTTGGTGGTGCTTATGTGCAGGTTATTGCTTGGTTTCGCACGTTTCCACTATGTAGCCAAGCAACGGAAATCCTGGTTTTGGGATTTTTGAATAAGGTGCTTATGCCCTGCTTCCTGCTTGGCGAGCCCATTTCCACTCCGTAATTCATTTCAAATCAATAAGGATCAAAAAGAGGAGCACTTAACATGATTAATCAAACGGTACAAACGTTGACAATTGCCGGCACAGATAGTGGCGGTGGTGCTGGCGTGATGGCAGATATTAAGACGATGCAGGAACGGCATGTGTTCGCAGCCGCAGTGGTGGTTGCCGTGACCGCACAAAATACGATTGGTGTCCAGGATTTTATGGCAATGCCAAAGAAAATGATCGAAGAACAATTTGCCTCTGTAGCAGGCGATTTGAAGATTCGCGCATGTAAGACAGGGATGCTCGCGGATGTCGCCACGGTAGAAGCGGTTGTCGAAAACTTAAAAAAGTATGATCTGGGTCCTTTAACCGTGGATCCTGTGATGATTGCCAAAGGCGGTGCCCGATTGTTGTCTGAAGACGCCATTGCAACGGTTCGAAATGAATTATTGCCGTTAGCGGATCTATTGACGCCAAATCTGCCAGAGGCTGAAGAATTGACCGGTACTAAAATTGAAACCAAAGATCAAATGACCACGGCTGCCAAAAAGCTTCAAGAGCTGGGGGTCAAAAATGTCATCATTAAGGGTGGTCATCAGACGAGCTCAAAAGAATCTTCTGATTTTGTCCTCCTTGAAAGTGGCAAGTCATTCTGGGTAAGCTCGCCGAGAATCGATACGGTGCGTACTCACGGAACCGGCGACACGTTATCGTCTTGTATCACAGCCGAAATTGCAAAGGGCAAAGACATGGAGACGGCCATTCGAATTGGTAAGAAGTATGTTCAGGCAACCATTGCCAATGGAATTGAAGTTGGCCACGGTCACGGCCCATTAAACCACTGGGCCAAAATTTCTGATGAGGAGGTTGAAGATTAAATGGGAATGAAATTTGATCCCTCAATGTTACGGAGCTACTTCATCGCCGGTACTCAGGATATCAAGGATGACCGCACCATTGGAGAAGTTTTGAAGCAGGCACTGGAAGCCGGTATCTCCGCCTTTCAATATCGTGAAAAAGGGCCAACGTCGTTAACTGGCGATGCAAAGCTGAAATTAGGCCGGAATTTGCGGGCATTATGTACTGACTATCAAGTGCCGTTTATTGTGGATGACGACGTGGAACTGGCGCTTGAAACAAACGCAGATGGGATTCATGTTGGCCAAAAAGATGAACGAGTGACCAAGGTAATCGACCAGGTTAATGGCCGGTTATTTGTTGGCTTGTCGTGTGATACTGCTGGCCAAGTTCAGATTGCCAATGAAACTGCCGGCATCAGCTACATCGGCAGTGGCCCTGTGTTTCCGACCGGTTCCAAAACCGACGCGGATCCGGTCATTGGTGTGGATGGTTTGGCAAAACTTGTGACCGTCAGCAAGTTGCCCGTTGTCGCAATCGGCGGAATTACCGAGGATAATCTCAAAGAGCTGCCAGCTACTGGGGTTGCCGGAACATCGGTAATCTCAATGATTGCCCAAAGTGACGACATTTTTCGGACGGTCAAAGCGATGAACGCAGCTTTTGCCAAATAGGTCGGAATTTCGGTTATTTGTGAAGATCATGATAGAATATCAAGTATAAGATTTGGCTAGTCTAAGTGACTAGTCTTTTTTCACAAATGATTGGTGGTCTCTCAATGACAAATAATAAATCAAAACAAAACTTGTCGACAAAATTAGCAAATATTCAAAACCAAATTGACCTCAGTAAAGCTCATAAGATTACGCCAACTCAATTAGATCATAATGTCCGCCGCTTCCGAGTTCAACCGCAAAATAATGTGACCGACCCAAATTGGCTGACCAACAATTTGGAACAGACGCAGGCTCGCGTGAAACAGCTTGAGGATAAGTATCCACTTCATAAAGTGTATTTCAATCGAATTTCGCACATGGGCTGGACGTGGATCGATCAGATGCCACTGGACTCAAAACGAATTGATGAACTGATGAAGTTGAATGTGCATGACCTGAATAAAACCTTCGAGGACGCGTTGACGACGCATTCTTTTGAATTGTTGAACGCCAATTTTGATGACTTAGCGGATTCACTGGACGCAGGGCATGCCAAGCAGGTCAGGATGATTAAGGACCTGATCAATTTGGATCCTAAATACCATCTTGTTTTGTTCAACACCTTATTTGCAATTCTGGAAGAAACGACGATTAAAAAATATGGTCAACCTCACACTGCAACCTGGAATTATAATCCAGCCTTGAACGTTGTCAAACGGATTACCCACCAGATGCACAGTGACCAACAACGGCGATTTGGCAGGTTACTTGAATTAAACGAGTTGAATGTTGTAATGGGGTTATACAAGTACGCTGACTTCAATGAGTACACGTTAAAAACAATGCCCTATTCACGCCACACTGTTGAGCACGGTAGATTTGACCCAAGCAACTTGACCTTTACCCAGTTCATGCAGCTGGTGTTGATTTGCAGAAACATTGCCTGGTCGCTGAAAAATTGACGGAAAAATAATGCAAATATCTTGAAAAAAGCCACGAAAAATGAGCCATATCCCAAACCGCAATGTTAACTTTGGGATATGGCTCATTTCATTATTTGACGTCACTCTATATTAAACCCTTCAATATGAGCTTGGGGGACCTTGGCAATGGTTCCCGTCATCGATTTCATGACATCCGTATTATTGCGGGTGTAGTAATAAACTTTGTGAGGGGCAAAGTCCGGTGACTTCACTTTATATTCTTCTAGGACTGGTTGGGTAAAGCCAGCCACGTTTTTTTCGGTAATTCTAGCAATTGTGACATCCTGGGTATTCGGCGTTCCGAATGCTTTCCAGCCTTGAGTATTCGTGGGTCCAAACACAAAATAGTTTCCTGACCGGGTATAGTTGGTCGTCGGTGACGCAGTTCTGACACCATCTTTGTAAAAGGTAAATTCAGTTTCGTTACCATACCAATTACCTCGAAACGCTTTTGAAACGGCACTGGGATTGGCTGCAGCGGCATTGTTACGTTCATTTGAATTCACGCCGGAAACAACGACTACTGTACAGAAGATTAACGTCAATAAAATGGTTATTGTTGATCTTTTCATGATGAATCACTTCTTTCACACCATGAGTATACCAATCTTATGTAAATAACTTGTAAATTTCTTGTATCAAGTCTGTACATTTTTTACGATAGGCAGAAAAATAACTCAACCGCGTTAATCATGTTACACTGGAATTACTTACTCGTTACATATATTAGGTTTAGATAAAATTCGATGGATTTGCTTGCGAAAGGGCAGCAAACCGTTAATATGGAACTTGAGTAACAAATCATATATTGAATTAAGGTGGGATAGTTATGAAGGGACATTTTAAGCTGGCCGTTTCTGTGGCCTTCTTATTTGCTTCGGTTGGCATCTTTGGTGTTGGCTCAAGCGTCCATGCGGATGTGATTGATAATCCGGGTACAGCCGGATCGATCAGCCAGGTCAATTCTGGCAACGTCTTAAAGGACTATGATGAAAATTCCCTCAACAAAGTTGATAATTCGACTCCTGAGGGGAACATGAGTAAAAAGTACACCAAATATAGCCTTGATCCAACTGGCTATAACTATGGCAATAGTTATTCAACAATTGCCGGCAGTTCACAGAGCACATCTTTCAAGACAAAGTGGTTCTTGCCAGATGGCTTCAACGTTTCTGATTATCAACATGGGAACTTCCAAAGTGTCACTTTGGATGATGAAGGCAATATTTACTTCATCGAATCAAATGGAACGAACACTAACAAAGGAGCCATTGTTAAATTTAACCTTGCTAAGCTTCAAGAATTAGGGGTTGATTCTGACATCCTGTTACTGTGGAAGGCATTTGATTACTTCAACCCATTCTCTGATGAAGGGCTGCAGCATAATCAAGAATATGATCAGATTAACAGCCAGTTACAAGGGGCATTTGATCAGGTTAAATCTTTGACCAAGACCTTGAACCAGAACCAATCATGGCAGAATAATCAGGTAAACTACCAAAAGAATGCACAAAAATGGTATAAGAGCTGGAAGGCTAAGAAAGCTAAGTACACCAAGATTTCGAAGTCTTACAAGTACTCATATGCCACGAGAAATAAAGCTAAGAAGACCGTTAAACAAGCAACAGCTAAGATGGCAAAATGGATGAAGTCTTATCAAATGCATAAGGCCAAAGTTGCCAAATACAATACTAAGATTTCTGGTATTCAGAATCAATTGAACACCTACCAGAGTCAAATCGATGCTGCGAAGGCTCAGAACCCAGAAATGTTTAAGTACGTTGAAATTGCGCAAACTGCTCAATTGAGTCCTGAGGTTGATATTGGTCATGGGCAAACATTGTCATTTAACCCAGATAACGGCCATATCTACTTAGCGGAAGATAACACGTTAACTGATTTGGCATCCCGTGACGATAATAACACCGTCCTCGAAATGGATCCCGATACATTGAAACCAATTCGTGAATACAACTTCAAGATGTATCATGGTGACAGTGCCAACTTGCAATTGCATACCTTGGCGTTTGACAAGGATGGAAATGCTTATTGGGGTCGTAAATACAATGGTGGTTACATCTTCTTCTATGGTCGCCTCGATCAAAATGGTGTAAGCTTCCAGGCTTCATCATCGTACGTCGGTAACCGTGGTGGCTCAACCAACCAAGGTGTTGCGGTCAACCCAGCAAATAATCGTCTGTACTTCGTTTCAGATGATATTTTAACGTCAGTGCCAACAAGTAAGATCCAAAGTGGTAACTTCTCGGCAAGTGACGTGCATTACCAAGCATTTAATTCGGGCCGTGAGTTCGAGAGCTTAGCGTTTGACCAAGATGGTTACGGCTACTTGTTAGCCCTATGGCCACCAGAGTTAATGCAGTCGACGGATCCGTTAAATTAAAGTGTGCGGAGAAAAGCGCTTAGGCGCGGTAATATAAGAGTGACCCCTCTAAAATCCTGGTTTTGGATTTTAGAGGGGTCACTCTTATATTGTGAGCGCCTGCTTTTCGGAGCACCATTCAGCAATGAAATGGCGGACAACTGTTCCTGGATTTTAGGGGGACTGCTTTTATATTGTGAGCGCCTGCATTTCGGAGCACCATTCGGCTATAGAAAGGCGGACAACTGTTCCTGGATTTTAGGGGGGGACTGCTCTTATATTGTGAGCGCCTGCATTTCGGAGCACCATTCGGCTATAGAAAGGCGGACAACTGTTCCTGGATTTTAGAGCGGTCACTCTTATATTTTTAGACAAGCGCCTGCATTTCGGAGCACCATTCAGCAATGAAGTAGCAGACAACGACCGCAAATCATTTCTGCATTTTAGCGTTACTTCTCTCCATACTGTAATCATCAGGTTCTGAGGGATGCTTCACTCCTAACAATGCCATAACATCAGCACTTATTGGTAAGCCTCCGCCAGCCCCTCAGCATCCGCTGTTGAAATTGAATTATCTTTGGTTTGTGGATACATGATACTTGTTGGAGAAGATGAATGAGTTAAGCCCAAGGCATGGCCCAACTCATGTTCAGCCACATGAAGCTGCTCAATTGAAGAATAATGATTGTTCTGGCAGACATTTTGATAAATTACCGAGTTGGCTGATTTAAATTTAATTAAGCCTGTCCCATTGGCTGAAGACGTTTTGTAGCTCAGAGTTGTTAATCCCGTGTGATTTGGGTTACTGCCATTGCTGACACCCAAAGTAATATCTGGGGTTGAATCTCCAGCGACAGTCAGCTGGACGACGCCTAATGAATTCCATTGGGCAATTGAAACTTTCCAGATGGCTTGGTAATAATTTGTGGGCGCCACAATTTTATATGTAATCTCGTTATCTGCCCAGCGATATCTGGCTGGAGTGATGACGTTGTTGTGAGTGTGGTAAATGGGGGAATTGTCAGCCAAATAAGTGTCAAAACTTTTTTTGACGTGTTTTTTGGCTGGCTTCGGGGTGTTCTGATGAACCCGCTTGACTTAGCGCGTGTGAACAACTTTTGACTGTCTCACCAGATGACTGTCCTTCTGAGCAAAAACGGTTTCAGGGGAGGCAATCGTCATCATAGCGGTCGCGGTGATTGCAGCAAATAGAATCCGATGCAATTTTCTCATTTTATTTTCTCCATCAAATGACACAAAAAAGGGGCCAGATGAATAACTCATCAGTCCCCGATTATTGTTGATCATTTATTTTTAGTGCAAAGTTATAAATTAATGTGTTCCCTCTAAGAATTTCATATTCATACCCCATGACTTAGCTTAGCGTATTTTTTCACAATTGCAATAGCTTCCGAACTATTTTGTAATAATTTAGATGCAAAGGTTGATTTTCAACACTAGGCTTACTGTTAATGTGGTATTGCCATTATGACAAGCATTGAATCGCTTTATAAAAATGAGGAGAATCATTAATTCCAAATATTGACTTATATGTTGTGACGAATCAAAGCATCAGCAACCCTGGATAATGTTAGTGAAGGTTAATCAATGATTACTAATAGCTTATTGTTTTGTGCACAAACAAATTTTGTTTTCCTGTCTGTAAATGACTATCAAATGAGAAAATCAATTCTAAATTAATTTTGTGATTGCATGGGGTTAAACGTTAATTTAACGTAATTCACTTGGCCGTCCGCTGCTCGGGTGATGGTGAATGATACAACGTAAGTCACAGGAACATCATCTTCAGTGATGGTGATCGTTTTGGCGCCGTCTGCAGTCGTATTACTTGTCAACTTATTCATGATTGTCGCATCATCCCACCAAGTTGAACTGAGGCCATTGATAACTTGTTGATTTTCAGGTGCCTTGTAGAAGTTTTGAATGGTTTGGTTGGTCGTATCGATCACAAAATTATCTTTTAAAAAGCCAAGTGGTTTGCCCGGCAAAAGGGACACGTGAGCAATTCCGTTATTATCAAACGTCACTTGAACCTTGAAACTGAAGCTGCCCATAATCCCCGTATCAAACATATCGGCAATTTGACCATCGCCAAGCGCCTTCTTGATGGCGTTTTGGTTGGCGGCGCTTCGATCGTTGGCGTCATATTGATACCCATCAGCTGTGGGGAAGGAATAAGCGTAGATGGTGTGGGCAAGCTTATTGTAGTTGACGTTATCATCCCCTGAAAGCGAAACATCCTTGGTTGACATGACCGCAAATGTCTGCAGATTCGTGGTTGTAGGGGTGGGAGTCGGTGCTGGTGCTGGCGTGACGTTGGCGTTTCCCGGCTGAGTAGTCGTTAAAGCAGTGGCTTCAATCCAACCGTTTACCTCGGGGTGAGTGTCATCAGTGATGTAGAAATATTTTGTATTATTTCGCGAATTCATAGTTGATTGGGTCACTTTCAACTCGTCGTTAGCGTACGGTTGGGATGAATCAATCACCTTGTGGGTTTTATATTGCGTCCAGGTTGGATAATTGCGGGTCACGGAGTCTTGACCTGGATCTTTGAAGTAGTAGGTGCTATTCTGCTCGGTGCTGCTCAGGGTGTCGCTAACGGTGGTCGAAACCGACTGGACGCCACCATCAAACGTGCTGGTAGATTTGCCGCCATAAATCCAGCCCCGGTACTTCTGATCGAAGCTGACGATCTTGTAATAGACGGATCCCCGGGAAGTGGTAGCGACCCGATAAGCCCGAAAGAACTTCTGGGGGTTACTTGAGTTGCCAAGGGTGCTCATGGTATAAGTGGTGGCAAGCTTTCGAGCACCTTTCAGTGTCCCAGCTTTAGTGTACAAGGCGTTTGTCCCGGTCGTTGTGACATTGCGAGAAGTTGGTGCCGCCGTCATGGTGACGTTTGATTTTACCTTTGCGTAAGATTTGGCGCTGACTTGATTCGGGACTGCCCAGAGCAACAGCCCGCCAGCTAACAACGCCGAAGAAGCATTAATGATTTTCATTGTGAACCCCCTAAGATTATTTAAGAATAGTTTGATAATAGAAAATCCATATGTAGTTTCATCTTTAATTATACTGGTACCAGACATTGATTGACAAACTTTAATTTTGCAGCGCAATTTCTTGCCACGGTTGTCAAAACAAGCTATCTTTGAGTTGAAATGTAAGGGTAACCATAATGGGAGGTTGTTATCATGATGAGCCTGAATTATACAGAGCAATTTGCGTTGTGCGTGTTGGGACAGAAGCCGAAACTGAATGCCTTTAAAAAACGAGAGGTCGCAGCTTGCCTGCTGCTATCAGAAATTGTCGAGTTACTACGTGATGGGAGCCTCCAACTGACTGCAGATGATAAGATGGTTGTCGGCCCCGGCGCCAAGCCTTTCAAAGATTATTTGGTGCCAGTTGCCAGAGATATTCAAGGCCGTAAGTCGCAGACAATTAATAGTTATATCAAAAATGCCGTTTTGTCCGTCAGAAAAAAGCGGGTGACGGAATTTGCGGCGGCACTTTGTAACTCGTTAATCAGCGACAACATGCTGGATGAAGATGAGAATAAATACTACGTCAATCAAACGGTGATCGACCGCAGCTTAACGGAACTCTATCACGATTTGACAACTGATAAGGAGCCCCACGAAGTAACGGTAATGTTGGCGATGCTGCTGATTAATTCAGGCTTGTTCAAGCGCTATTTCCCAAAGGATGAGGCGACGCAAATTCAACTGCGGTTGAAAGAAGTTGCAAAGTCAGATCAGTATCCGTTGATTTCGGATGTGATTAAAAGAGTGCACACCGAATTGTCTCGGATTGTTGCCAGCGTGCGAAGAGAAACGGTTTGAGTTTCGATTGAAAAAACGGTTAATTCCAAAATATAAGCCAATCACCTGGACATTCGAGTTTGGAATGTTGGGATGATTGGCTTATATTTTAAGAAATGCTTTTTGAACTAAGGCTTAGCAATATCGCATTCGGAAGTTCGAAGTTGTTGACTATTAACCAGCTTCTTGTTTTCACGATTTTATTCGACTGGGTACTTTGCCTTGAGGGCATTTAAGGCGGTCACGTAAACCATCGTCGGCTTCTTGCCAGCCATAAAATCGGCAGCATCAGCTTCACTGACATTCATTTCCTTGAGCCAAGCAGTTTCTGCCAAATGAGCGGACTTTTTGACCGTCGTGAGCTTTGCCAACAGTTCTGCTGGCGTTAAGCTCAATAGGTAAAGGCGTTGAATCTGCTTCAAAACAGATTCGTAAACACCACTGGCAGCTTCCTTCTTATTGTATTCGGCAATTTCTGCTGGCGTGAATTCAACAATATTGAACAGATAATCGTCAGGGAGCTTCAATTTATCTTGGTAATCTTTGATCTTTGCAAATAATTCATCAACAGACATTCTAAAACCTCGCATAGATTTAGTGTGGTACATCTCCTTCATGATAAAGCAAAAAATGGCAGATTGCTACTGGAGATGAATTGGACATCAGTTAAATGACTAAAACCACCATTCGGACTAGATAACTTCTACCGAATGGTGGCTTTTTAATTAACTGGCATAGGCGCGTTTAACTGCTTCCACATCATTATTGGTGATTTGGCGGCCAACTGGGGTCGGATTCATGATGCTGTGATCGGAATCCGAATGTCCCAAGCCGATCGCGTGACCGAGTTCATGTTCAGCGACCCGCGTGCGGTCTGATTTCGAGTACTTATGATCGTTGCAGGTATTATCGTACACAATCGCAGTGGCTACTTTTAGCAGCGGCAGGTTATTCAACCGCGTTTGGTTATAAAAAGTCGTGGTACATAAACCGGAATGTTCGGGCCGAACCGCGGTGCTGGCATCCAAATGGACATCTGGGGTCTCGCCATTAGCCCTGACCAACTTGACGACGTTAAATTGATTCCAGCTATCAACGGCCGTCTTCCAAATGCCTTGATAATAATCACTATTGGTGTCGATCTTGTATTTGATCGTTGAACTCTTCCAACGATATCTGACGGGGGTCGCCACATCATCCTGCTGTTCAACCGCATATTCTGGTTGAAAATTGCTCTGTTGAGAATTGGACTTGGAATTCTTTTTCTTCGTCACTTTCTTCTTTGTGGCGTTGCGCTTCTTTTTCGGCACCTTTTTCTTAGTGGCCTTCTGTTTGGCCTTGGCATGGCTGGCTGTTTGACTTTCCGAGTTGCTTGGTGCAGACAGCTCAATCACTTTGGCCGTTCCCAAAATGATTACAATCAGTGATATAATGGCAATTCCTAATTTTAATAATGCTTTCATGACGATCTCTCCTTCGGGCTTTGGGCGCGGAGTGTTATTAGGCAAACCGCGTCTTCATAACGATTTAGTCCCCACTAAATTTCCCTCAGAAGTTATCACTTAACCATATCCTTATGATAACCATTAATTATTTAAACGTCATTTTTAACGCCTATCATTGATTTTCAGTAGGCAAAACGCATAATCTGCGTTAGAATAACACAAGCACTTTAGCTAGACAGACATTGGAGGTACTCATGAGCTACTTAGAATTACGCAACATTAAGAAATCATATTACTTGGGCAGCCAGGAATTCCCAGTATTAACCGGGATTGACTTGTCATTTGATCAAGGGGAGTTTGTCTCGATCCTCGGTGAATCCGGCGGTGGGAAGACGACCCTGATGAATATCATTGGTGGCCTGGACAGTAATTATTCTGGGGATGTTGTATTGAATGGCAACTCCTTGCGCCATGATACTTCCAAACAATTGGACGCATACCGACGCCAGACGATTGGGTTTATTTTCCAAAATTTCAACTTAATTAGTCATTTGACGATTTTTGAAAATGTTATGGTTTCCTTGGAAATGACGACGTTAAGCCATAAGCAGCAGGAACAGCGGGCCCGAGAATTGTTGACCAAAGTTGGCTTAAAAGAACACATGAAGAAGTACCCCAACCAGATTTCTGGCGGTCAAAAACAACGGGTGGCAATTGCCCGCGCCTTGGCTTCTGATCCGGAAATTATCATCGCTGACGAGCCAACGGGAGCCTTGGATAGTCAAAATACTCAGGAAATTTTGCAGCTGTTGGACGAAATTGCGACCGATGGTAAATTAGTGATCACCGTGACCCATTCACAGACGGTAGCTGATTTTGGAACCCGGATTGTCCGGTTGGCTGATGGAAAAATTGGCGAGGATAAAGCCATTAAAGAACCATACAAAGCCAGCGCAGCCAACGAATTATCAACTCGAACGTTGAAATTTGGTGCCACTTTAAAGATGGCTCTGGAAAACATGAAGTACAACGTGAAACGAAACCTGCTCATTGTTTTCGGCGCGGCGATCGGAATTTTTAGTGTCATCGTGATGCTGGGACTTGGGAATGGCGTGCAGGGTTACATTAACCACGAAATTTATTCGCAGGTGAATCCGAATGCCGTTCAGGTTACGAAAAATGTGTCAACCGATTCCAGTCCGGATATGAATAAGATTAATGTGAACGCGAAGGATAAATCGCGGATTAAGAACATTAAGAACGTGCAAAGCATTGATAACGGCTTCTTCGTTCAGGGTGGCAGCCAATTGCGCCAGGGAAGAAAGACCGCGTCAGTGTCGTTTATGCAGACGTATAATAAGACAATTCTGAATAAGAGTATTTCCAAAGGCAAGGCGCCAAAAGACGGTCAGATTATGCTGACAAAGGAAATTGCTGAGAAGTTCAACAAGAAGAACCCTAATTCGATGGTGGGCAAGAAGATTACCTTCTATCAGAATACGTTGAATAAGCAAAAACGGCCGATTGTTTTAACGCGGACATTGACAGTGAGTGGCGTTTCCAAAGCCAACACGGGTTCTACATCGGTGACCTATAACACGATGAAGTCGATTTACCATTCCAAAGGCTTGAGCATTAAGCCGAACTTTGTGACGGTTGAAATTGCTGGCAATGTTAAGAACGTGAAGCCGGTGACCAACAAGATCAAGACATTCAAGAATGAAAAAGGTAAGGCAGCTTACCAGATCACTGGCGTGGGTGGCTTTGTGGATACGTTGAACACGTATATTACATTGGCGGTTGACGTCTTGGCGACGATTGCCGGCATTTCGCTGCTGGTATCGGCAATTATGATCATTGTCGTGCTCTATATCAGCGTTTCGGAACGAACCAAGGAAATTGGTATCTTGCGGGCATTGGGGGCATCAAAGGGCAGTATCAGAAACCTGTTCTTCTCGGAAGCCTTCTTCATTGGCTTGTTCTCCTCAGTATTGGCGATTGCCTTAGCCGAAATTCTCCAGCTAGTCGCGAATAATATCGCCCAGTCGGGAATCAACTACTCGATTATGCAAATATCGACGGGTAATTTAATCTTCGGCTTCCTGGTCTCAGTCATCATCTCACTGTTGGCAGCATTGGCTCCAGCGGGTAAGGCTGCGAGGTTGGATCCGATTGAGAGTTTGAGTTATGAATAAATAAGTGAGCGGAGCCAGGTGGTTAGAAACTGTAACATAAGTCTCCTTTTTCGAAAATCCCGGTTTTGGGGATTTTTGAAAAAGGTGCTTATGTGGAAGTTTCTGCCTGGCGGAGCTGTCCTAATCTATGTAAAATAGAACGACCACAAACTACAAGGGAATTTTTGGCAGAGGTGCTTATGTGTAGCTTTCTGCTTTGCGGAGCTGTCCTCATCTATGTAAAAGAGAATAACTACAAGGAAATTTTGCTAAAGAAATGCCACAATTAATTTATGATTCTGAGTGTAACGATCATTAAAAAGGGCTACGTCGAAGTCGTAAAATAATAATCAAGCAGTTTTCCCAATGCTAACTATCCTGAGAAGACCATTTTTTATCATTATTTTTTCATATGCAACATTCCCAATATAAAGGGACCTGTAATCGCTTTACATGATTGGTCCCTATATCAAAATTAGAATTTCCCTTGACATTCTCATAATTGCGACTAAACTCATTAAGTAAATTGATAAACAAACGCAGTGAAAAGATGAGTAATCTTGGAACGGTATCAAGAGAGTTCACATTTGGTGAGAGTGAATTGCCGGGAATTGACGAAGATGGTCTTTGAGCAGGATGTTGTTGAGTGTCAACAAAGCAACGTGGTTAAACACACCTTACAGTGTTCGGGCATTGATCCTAGTGCTCAGTGAGTCGCGTAGTGTAAGCTGCGTGAAAATTAAGGTGGTAACACGACAATATCGTCCTTGTACAGATGCATTTCTGTATGGGGACGTTTTTTTATTTAGTGAGCGGATCCAAGCGCTTAGAAGTCGGAGCGTAAGTCGCCGTCAACGGAAATTCCCGGGCTTGGAATTTTCGTTGAGGGTGCTTACGTGCAGACTTCTGCTTGGAGGAGCTGTCCTAAAGTAAGTGAGCAGCGTAACCATTTTGCTTTGCATAACTATCAAAAAAATTAGAGGAGTGGTCAAAATGACAGTAGCAACTAAAACAAAATTTCCAAATCGATTCGATGAAGTAGGGAGCTTATTACGTCCAGCACGATTAAAGCAAGCGCGGGCAGATTATGAAGCCCATAAGATTACGGCCGATGAGTTAACAAACGTTGAAAACGAAGAAATCAGGCGAATTGTTAAGAAGCAAGTTGAATTAGGCCTCAAAGACGTGACCGATGGGGAGTTCCGCCGCAGTTGGTGGCACTTAGATTTCTTCGCCGGCTTAAAAGGGGTTCAGTATTTTGTTCCAGAACATGGCTTCATCTTCCACGGCGAGGAAACCCGCAAAGGTGGCGTTAAATTTACCGGGAAGATCGCATACAATCCCAACCATCCATTCTTTGACGGTTTCAAATTCTTAAACAGCATTGTTCCAGATGGCGTCACTGCCAAGCAAACGATTCCCAGCCCAGACGTCTTCTTCCCGAACAAGGATGCTGAAGTTTACGATGAGTACTACAAGGGCGACTTTGAAGCCTTGCTCAATGACGAAATTGAAGCGTACAAGCAAACCGTTCAGCATTTCTACGACCTTGGTTGTCGATACTTACAGATTGACGACACCTCTTGGGGAATGTGGGCTAGCTTCTCTAACGGCACCTTGAAGCCTGAATTAAAGCCGTTAGCCGAAGCCGCCGTCAAGGCAATTAACGCCATCGCCGACAGCAAACCAGATGACTTAACCTTAACGATGCACGTCTGCAAGGGTAACTACGATTCAACTTGGGCTGGTGCCGGGGCTTACGATCCAGTTGCCGATTACTTGGCGCAACTTCACATCGACGGTTACTTCTTGGAATATGATGACGAGCGTTCCGGTGGCTTTGAACCATTGAAGAAGATCGCTGACAATGGTCGAGATCAACGAGTGGTCATTGGCCTGGTTACCACTAAAAAGCCTCAATTAGAGACTGAGCAACTGTTAAAAGATCGGATCAACAAAGCCAGCCAATTCATTCCACTAAACAACTTGTGCTTGTCACCTCAATGTGGATTTGCCTCAACGGAAGAGGGGAACCACCTGACTGAGGAGGATCAATGGAACAAGTTACGATTAGTGATTAAGGTTGCTAAGAGCGTTTGGAAAGACGCTTAAAAGTCAACAATATATTAAATGAAATCCATGATAAGAAGAGTAGTTGCGAGCATTCAATCAAAGAGAACCCGGTTGGTGAGAAAGGGAATTGAATGTTGCAATGAAGATGAGCTTTGAAAGGTATCACGTTGTTAACGCAGCATGATCGGCAGGGACCGTTATCCTCCCGGGTATCAAGAAGGTACCGATGAGACGTAGAGTGTGACAAGACCTCTACGTGAACAAGGGTGGTAACGCGACAATTCGCCCCTTACATGGCATGAGTAGCTGTGTAAGGGGCGTTTTTTGTATCTAAATTAAGGAAGTGATGCAAGATTCAATTAATGCTTTTGAAATTATTTAATTTTATTCAATAAAAACAAAATTTGTGGAGGTTTTGCATATGGCAGAAAATGTGAGTCCAGCTTCATTAAAAGTCAGCTTAACAACAAAAGATTTATTGATTTACGGAATTACCTTTATGATTCCGGTTGCCCCATTAGCTTTCTATGGGTCATTTCTACAACCAGCTAACGGCATGGTGGCCTTGGCATATTTAATTGGGATGATCGCAATGCTTTTCACCGGTTTCAGTTATGCCACAATGTCAGCGCGTTATCCATTTTCCGGTTCCGTTTATACCTACGTTCAGCAAGGTACCAACCGTGGACTAGGCTTCATCGGTGGCTGGGGAATCACCCTAGATTACTTCTTAATTCCAACGATCACTTATTTAATTACGCAATCGTTTGGTGAGTCATTGCTGCCTGGGGTACCAGGTTGGGCTTGGATCGTAGTATTGGTACTCCTCAACACTTGGGTTAATATCCTTGGTGTTAACGTGGTCACAAAAGTCAGTTGGGCATTGTTTGCCCTTCAAGGAATTGTGTTGTTGGCATTTGTAATTGGAACCCTTCACTTATTGTTTACCGGTTCGATCCAACCAAACGCCGTTGCCTTTTATAATCCAGCTCATTTCAACGTTTCTGGCGTTTTACAGGCAACTGGTATTGTTATTGTCAGCTACCTGGGCTTTGATGCCATTAGCACATTATCAGAAGAAGCCGAAGACCCACACCGTTCAGTTGGTCGGGCCATCATTCTTTCCATCGTCGGGATTGGCCTGTTATTCGTTGTAATTACTGCTTTGGCAGGTTTTGTGGCGCCTGATTATCAAAATCTGAATCCTAATACGGCGTTCTTAGGAATCCTGCAGCGAGTCGGTGGTACTTGGTTGGTTAAGTTGGCTGATATCACGATCATCCTGTCGTTTGGTTTTGCCAGTGGACAGGAAGGCCAGACCGCTATTTCCCGGATCTTGTATGCAATGGGTCGCGATGGCATTTTACCTCGCCAATTAGCTGTTTTGCATAAGAAATACCGCACCCCGGTCGTTGCGATTGTCTTGGTTGGTGCCATTTCACTTGTGCTTTCTTTGACCTTATCCCAAGCAACGGTTTCCAATTTGGTTAGTTTTGGTGCCTTGTTTGGCTTCATCTTATTGAACCTGTCAGTTGTCTGGAAATTTTATATCAAGGGCGATCACAGTTCGATCTTATCGGCAATTAAATATTTAGTTTCACCATTAATTGGCTTTGGCGTCAGCACTTGGATTTTCCTGAGCTTAACCCCAGAAGCAAAGATCGTTGGGGCGGCTTGGATTGCAGCCGGCATCGTCATCTTGTTGGTACAAACCAAGCTCTTCACGCAGCGGACACCGGGACTCGACTTTTCAAGCAAGGATTAATAAAGGAGAAATAAATCATGACAACTAAAACAGCAGAACCAGCAACAACTATTAATAAAACAGAAAATGAACAATTGCTTCAGCAAACCGTTGAACAGTTAAAGAACTTCAAGTGGGTGGACTTAACCCACTCATTTGGGCCGGAAAGTCCTCGGTTCCCAGCTTTTGCCAAGCCAAAATTCAATACGATTTTTACCCATGCAGATGGCTTCTTCGTTAAGGAATATACTTTCCCAGGTCAATTTGGCACTCATTTGGATCCACCGATTCATTTTGATGCTCATCAAGACACTTACGTGGAAGATATTCCGCTTAAAAAGTTCGTTTTGCCACTGGTCGTCATTGATCGATCAAAAGAAGCAAATGCCAATCCAGATTCTTCATTGAGTGTTGCCGATATCAAGCAATGGGAAAAGAAACATGGTAAGATTCCGGAACATTCATTTGTAGCGCTGCGAACTGATTGGGGCAAACGTTGGCCAAGTCAGAGTAAGTTTGAAAATTTGGACGATGCCGGCCAAGCTCATTATCCAGGCTGGGATCTTGATGCTTTGAAGTTCATCTATGAACAACGAAACGTCACAGCTAATGGTCACGAAACTTTTGATACCGATACGGCAACCAAACAGGAAAATGGGTTAGTAGGCGAGTATTATGTCCTGTCACACGGCCACTACCAAATTGAATTGCTGGATAACTTGGATTTGGTTCCAGCTACTGGTGCCTACATTCATATCTCGGTTCCGAAGGCGGAGAAGGCCCCCGGTTTTCCGGTTCGGGCTTATGCGGTGGTGCCGGAGTAAGCAGATTGATAACTCATTACCAGGTTGAATATAACAGTTAGTTTGAAATTAGGTTCTGCTGATTAATCGGTGGGATCTTTTTTTGATGATTTTAGGGGGTACTACTGTCAAAAAAATTGAATTTGGAACTCGATGGTCCATTGAAAATTAACTATCTGCCGTGAGAAATCATTTGCAAACCGTGTCTTGTGAGAGAATGTTTAGGCAGATTATAGAAAACGATAATAAGATAATTTAGATGGCATTGAATATTTTACCCATAAGTAATGAATTGAATGATTGACTTGACCATATATGAACAATTATGATGTTCATGAGGAAAGTTTCGGTAATTTATATTTTTTGTGGGGGAATTTGATATGCACATAATTGAGGGAAAACATCAAAGTTTGCAACGGCTAGTGTTGGCTACCATATTTAGCTTTGTGGTGTTTCTTTGTATGGCGGCTACTTCGTTAAATATTAATGCGGCAACGTCTTTTGATAAAGCTTTATCAAGTACACAATTTCAAAATATAAGTTCAGCAGGATCTACAAGCACGACAGGGCTAGATTCAAGTCGTTCAGCTGTAATAAGCAATCTAACTGGAAGTGGCGTTCAGTTCCAAAGAGATGAGGGCCCCTTCTATGCTGGGGATTCGATCCCCCTTATCGCACAAACCAAAGTTCAAGGAACTGGAAATTATTTTTCAAATGGCCATGCCAAAATTTTTATTGACAAGAGTATCTTTAGTTCTATATCGCCGACAGACATTGCCAATTCCGCGGATTTGAAAAACGCCCCAACAATTACGAGCGATTCGAACAACTACATTATTAACCTGGATTTCAAAACCGTTGCAAGTGGGTCACCAGTTGGAATACCGTTTTTCTTACATTTTAAACCCGGAGCAGTTACTAACCTGAGTAATTATTCGATCCCGATTGAGTATACGGACGACAGTGGAAATGTAATCTATACGAATAAGGATTTTAAGGTACAGGCAAAAACGGATGCCCCTAAGCTGTGGTATGTAAAGTCAGGGATGTTTAAGCTTGATTATACTCATTGGGATGGCGATAAACTTAAAGAAGACTTCAAACCGTCCTACGTAGGAAATGGGCTTATTTATAATAAACATACGGAGCATGGCGAATACACAATTAAGTTAAAACTCCCAGAGGGTTATAAAGTCGGTGTAATAGGTGATGGTGTTTACAATCAAATCGATAACACCATAACCAGTCACATGACGCTTAATCAAGGTAACCTTGCTAAGTATGGGACTGATTATCAGGATGATAGTTTTGACTTTTCAATTGTTTATCCCGCTGGTACTCCCGCCGGCACCACATTGCCACTTGAATACACGCTGACAGGTCCGTCTAATGCTACGGCTCAATCGACCATTGGAATAGATAAAGACGGCCAGCCAACTCCATATTTTAATGCTTGGAATGGCAAAACTGCCATGTGGAATAATTCTTCGTCATCTTTGACTACTGATGAGGTAACTGATAAGACACCAGTTGTTACCACGTTGACTCCCGTTAAATTGAGTAGTCTTGATGGATTGAATTCCCAAGGGAAAACTGGTGATAATTATGCTGAAGTAACAAGTGTAACCGATACGCCTGAAACTACTTACCCAATGAATCGTTTAGAAATGGTGGACACTGATGCATTGAGTCAAGCTTTCAAGGACAAGTTAAATGATAATACGGTGACCGCTACGCTAGACGGGAAGAGCGTGTCACTTGGATCACTTCAGTACGGTAAACCAATTGAACTTCATGGCAAGCCATACCAAAATATAACGGTTAAGTTTAATTCGCCGGTTAGATTTGATGCTCCTAGTCAGACGAAATTTCAGATAAAAATAACTGGTAATGTTACTCAAAAGGTAATTGATGACTTTAAAAAGAGTTCAGATTCGAAAATCTCATGGACAAATGATATTTCAACTGCATATAGTGAAACGTCTGAGGATAAAACAAGTAAGAGCAATGTGTATCACAATCCGGAAACATCAAAGTCGGAGTTTAACTTAACCAAACCAGCTCCACCTGAGGTGCCAGAGCCAATAATTATATTTTATAATTGGCAAGGATTGAAAATTATCAGCAATAACGACAATAACATTTTGGGAGAACAACCGTTTACAGCTCAATTTAATTTTTCAATAGCTGGGAATAAGGAAGCAAAAATTCAACCAAAAAATGGTAAATTTATGTTGGTTGTCCCTGATGGAATTGTACTGGCCTCTCCTAATGCAGCCGGATTGGCAAATCTTAAGATGTTTCCAAATTATCAAGGAAGGGGCCAAACTGCAATAATTGGTGACATTGTTAATCTTGATGACTACGTGAATGAGCCTTTTACCGGGGTTACTTATTCCATTTCACTTAAAGGAAATCCTGATTTAGTCGCTAATCAGTACCGTATTGACGGATATCTTGCAGTCGACAATAATAATTGGAAGGTTTTCCCAAAAACCGATTTTCATATTTTTGACCACGATAGAGGTATATGGGATTTTGGCTTATATCAAAACACCAATGATCCTGACAGTAGATTTTCTGATTCGCAAAACTTTAATTATGTACCAGGAATTGGTTCACTTAATATTAATAAGGTAAGTATTAAAGATAAAAGTACAGGGGAATATGGTCGTTACGTTTCTGATACCGGTCAAAGTTTGTATCCTGGGGATGAGTTAAAATATGAATCATCTATTATCAATAATGGTCAAACACCGTATAATCACTTAGATCTAATTGATGTTCTTCCTTATGATAAAGATCAAAAGATCGGTGACACCGGTGGTTCGACAGCTCGTGGATCCAATACGTCCGTGCATTTGACAGGACCAGTTACCGGCTTGACGGGTTATAAGGTTCAATATTCTGTGGATAAACCTTCAGCCACGTTAGCCGATAATTATAAAGCTATCTTTGTTAGTGCTGATAAGATTACTGATTGGTCTCAAGTGAAAATGATCAGAGTTACCGCAGAGAGTGGAACTGTTCTTTCGCCTAAACAAGAGATAACTTTCAATTATCCGGCAGCGTTCGCCAATGATGCTAAGGCCGGCTCAGTTGCCGTCAACACCTTCTTAATGCGTAAAAGTGATGGTGATACTTTACTAGAATCTACCCCGGCAACTGCTCGGATTGCTGAGCCATATTCAGATGTCACAATTCAGTTCTGGGGTAGAAAATCGGATAGTGATGATTACAAGTCAATCGCCACCCCAATCGTAAAAACAAATCAGCCAATTGGTGAAGCATTCCCGGCTAAAGCATCCGATTTCCCAGCAATCGCCAATTATGTACCAGTTGATAATGACGATCATGGCTTGAGTTCAGTTTCAAGCGACCCCACTCAAAACGTCATCAAACTTTATTATAAGTACCAGGAAACTCCTGTGACTCCAGCAACAGTTGACGGGACTGCCAAATTTAAAGATGAAGATGGTAATAAGATTGCTGATGATGTTCCATTTGGTTTTAAGGAAGATGAGGGCAAGCCGTACAAACTGGACGATAATCAGGCTGTTCAGAAGACTAAGGATAAGTTGGCAGATGATTATATCTTCATTGATACTGATAAACCAACCAGTGGGACATTTGAAAAAGATAAACCAGTAGTTATCACCTATAACTTTGTTAAGAAGGGCGCAGTCACGGTTCGCTATGTTGATTCTAACGGGGTTCGGATTCACGATCCGCAAATTCTTAAGGGCAAACCAGGTGCGCAGTATGATGTTTCTGGTGAGAAGTATCAGCCTGAAATTTCTGGTTACACGCTAGATAAGAACAAGATGCCTAAGAATGCAACTGGTCTATTCACAAAAGCTGGTGCCGTTGTCACTTACGTTTATAAAAAGAACGAAATACCGATTAATCCCGTTGACCCCGTCAATCCAGTCACCCCAATCACCCCGATTAACCCAACGCCATCTCCACAGCCAACACCGGCTCCTGAACCTAATCCAACTAACAACAAGCAGCCAAGTGTTGTTGCCAAGAAGGGCGAAGCAGTTTACTCACTAAAGAAGATTTACCTCTACAAAAACAACACCTTCAGTAAGCACGAACGCCTTGCCGGCTACGTCAAAAAGCCCCGTGTCTACCGTCCAATGTTCGTGGTAACGGGGTATGCACATTCCAAGAATGGCCACTTACGTTATAAAGTGCGGGATGTTAACCATTTGACGAAAAATCGGCATAAGAAAGGTTACATCACTGCTAACTGGAATTATGTCCGACCAGTTTACTATCAAAGTAAGCACCAGACACTCACAGTGATTAACCCACGTGGCGTCAATGCTTACAAGAAAGCAAACTTGACTGGCAAGGTTCGCAACTACAAACAAGGCACTCAATTGAAGGTGACTAAATTTGTTCATCATAATCTGACCACCCGTTACGTCTTGAGTAATGGTCAATACATTACCGGTAACCGTAAGTTAATCCAGATGGGCAAGCAGAAGAGGCCTCGTTACGTTAAGGTGAAGAAAAATATCAATCGTTATAAGGATGTTAACTTCACAAAACGCAACAAGCACATTAAGAAGGGCACGAAGCTACGAATTAAGAATTACGATTTCTCACATGCTAACAGTGTCACGAAGACTGGTGCCATGAGATATCATGTTGCTGGTGGTTATGTCACGGCAAATGTAAAGTTTGTTAAAACGACCAAATAGTTGCTAAAAAAGCTCCTTAAGAAAGAAACTCTTATAGAACTACATGGAGGAAAGCCAATGAAAGATTTAGAAAAATACACTCATGACGTGACTGACGACATGGATTCATTTTTTGCCGAAATGATGAAGGATTCCAGTTATCGTAATGGTGTAAATGCTGAAAAAAACAAACTGGCTAGTGCTGCTGCGGTTTTGGAAGCTCGTGAATCTGCCGGTCTAAGTCAGCAAGGGCTTGCAGATAAATCTGGTGTCCCCAAAAGCACGATTTCTCGAATTGAGAAGGGAAATAATACTAGTATTGAAACCCTTACAAAAATTGCAAACGCGCTGGATAAAAAGGTTAAGTTAGTATTGTCTTAATTCCGCAAAAATTGAATAAACACTCAGGAAACGTCCGCTTAGTTGAGTGGGCGTTTTTGTTTATGCAACCGATTACAAAATAGTTCAAATCCGTGGACTTCCTTTAAAATTATCAATATAATTTGATTGGTCACATAGCAACAATTGATTGTTTATTTGGAATGGTTAATAGAACAGTATTCTGGATTAAGTATTAGTAAACGACTACAGCATTGCTGAAGCGCAGAATTTGCTAAGCATTTGGGGAAATGTTTGGCAAAATTATCATGAGATTGTGTAACGAATACCAGAGAGTAGGGGGATTGATGGATATGAATTTTAGGGGAAGAATGCCAGTTAATCAGTTTATTTTATGTTTCGGACTCGTAATTGTGAGTACTTTGTCTTTCGGGACGACCACCAGCAGTGGACAGGCAGCTATGGCTGATGATCAAATTTCAAATCCGAATTTAACCACCCAGTTAGCCCCATCCGCCCAAGCCATGGAAACCGAGACGGGCTGGTGGGATCAGTGTAAATGGACTTTTGACTATGATCCGAATAATCCTCAGTCCGATGCCAACACGCTGACGGTTGAACCTTCAGAGCGTGGGAACATCTTAGGAAATGACATCCAGCGCCCTGATAATGATAATGTCGGTTCAGGCTTGCCAGTTAGTACTGATAGCATTAGTAAAGTCGTTATCAAGCCAGGGGTCATGGCACCAGAGGATTCGATGATGCTGTTTGCGTCCATCAAGGGTTGTAAGGAGATTAGTGGTTTAGGGAATTTAAACACATCCTACACCACCTCCATGCGGCGGATGTTCTTCTTTAATAACGACTTAACTTCGATAGATGTTAGTGACTTAAAGACGGATAACGTAACGGATATGAATGCGATGTTTTCTGGGTGCGCGAAACTGTCAGAAATTAAGGGTCTCAATCACTTTAATACTGGCAAGGTCACGGATATGAATCAATTATTTTATGGTGATTCAGCCTTAACTTCAGTTGACTTATCAGGTTGGGATACTTTCAAAGTTCAAGATACGGCCTTTATGTTTTTATCCGATCCATTGTTGAAAGAGATTAAGGGCGTCGAAAGCCTCAACACGAGTAGCCTCACCAACATGAGTGCTATGTTCTTTGGCTGCAGTAGTTTAACTAACTTGAATTTATCCAAATGGAATACAGCCAAAGTCACTGATTTTAGCGATTCGTTCGGCGGGATGAGTAATCTCGAAAAATTGGATATTTCATCTTTTAGTAATCCAGCGGCCACTGATCCCGATGCGTTGAGCAAAATGTTCTATGAAGATTACAAACTCTGGCGGTTGAGCCTGGGGGCCAACTTCAAATTAGCAGCCAGCGTTGAATTACCAGCCGTTCCGGGAAATGACAAGCCAATTCCTGGAACCAGCCTCATTAACAGCGATCCGTTTTGGGTTGCTTTGGCTGGTGGGACTGACAATAACCCCCGCGGCAAACGTAACTTTTACTCTTCCGACGAGTTAGTGACGGCCCGACCAGCCGAATCAGAGACTTACGTTTGGCAGCAGCAAGCCACCGGTGATCTGACCTCAATCAAGGTTCAGCCTGAAATCGATTTATTTGTTGGCGATAAATGGAATCCAGAGTTGGGCTTCGTTTCCGCTACCGATTACTGGGGAGATCCGGTTGCCTTTAAGGCGATTACGGTAAGTGGTGATCGAGTGGATACCAGCCAACCCGGAACGTTTAACGTGATCTATACAAATGGTACCAAGTCAGGGACGACAAAGGTGGTTGTAAAGAACCGGGTAACGCCACCAACACCAAATCCGACACCGCAACCAGGGCCAACGCCAACCCCGGGTCCAACGCCGCAACCGACCCCTCATCCGGTTACTACGGTCGAGCAGCCAGGTACAATTACGAAGAAGGGTGAGGCCGTTTACACCTTGAAGAAGATTTATCTCTACAAGAACAAAGATTTCAACCATCAGCAGCGGCTTGCGAGTTACGCCAAGAAGCCGCGGATCAATCGGCCCATGTTTGTTGTGACCAATTATGCTAAATCTAAGAACGGTCACTTGCGATACGTTGTTCGGGATGTCAATCATCACAGTAAGACCGACGGCATGAAGGGGTATATCACAGCAAGCTGGCACTATGTCCGCCCCGTTTATTATCACAGTTCGCATCAAACTCTGACGGTGATTAATCCTCGCGGTGTGAATGCTTATCGAAAGCAAAATTGGACTGGTAAGGTTAAGAATTACAAGCAGGGCACGCAACTCAAGGTGAAAGGGTTCGTCAAACATAACCTAACTACTCGCTATGTCTTGAGTAACGGCGACTACATTACTGGTAACCGCAAGCTGGTCATTGCGGGTAACCAGAAACAGCCAAAACAGATTAAAACCAAGCGGACCATTTACCGCTATCACAACGCCAACTTTGGCAAACGAATCGGCAAGATCAAAAAAGGAACCATTCTGAAAGTTAAAAAGTGGGAATATTCCCACCAATTCTCGTTACAAACTTTCGGCGCCAAACGTTATCAGGTGGCTGGCGGTTATGTGACGGCTAATGAGAAGTATGTAACGGTTATTAAATAGAACCAAAATAAAGTGTTATGACAGTCTATCGGCAAATCGGTAGGCTGTTTTATTATCAGCAAAATCTAACAGCTGGATAAATTAATCAACCCGGACAACCAATTATGAGTAATTTACTCATTCTTTGATAACTAATGAGCATAATAATACCGTTTTACCTATCGTTCTGATAATATATATAGTAGTAATTGTTGCCATGAATTTAATAAGGGGGAATCGAAATGGCCAATCAGAGGATGTTTTCTAACTTGGCGCGAACCGTTCGATTAGTAGTGGCAGTTATTGCGGCTACTATTTTTGGGGGATTATTGATGAATTCGACCACTGTTCGGGCAGCGGGGCCGGACAAAGTGACATACATTTTGCATGCCATTGATATTTATGGCAATCCGATTGAGGCGCCATTTAATGGTAAAGAAATGGTGGATACAAACTTGAAGAAAGCTGATGTGGATGTAACGCCGTTTGTTACCAGGACATTAGCTGAGGGACGCTACGTCTTGTCAGGGTATTACGGGGATGACAAGGATCGCCAGCAGATGATGGATTATAATGATTTTGTTCGTCATCCGGATTGGACAGAGAGTCGACTGAAGGCTATCGAAGTATACGGTCGTCAAAGCAATTCCACCGCTGAAGTCATTAACACTTATTTTGTGTATCGGGACACGCAGTCAAAGGAACCAGCGCAGATCACGATTCCTGACGAAGCTCAGAAACGTGAACCGGGAAAGGTGAAACTCTTTTTTACCGATGTGAATGGTAACGAGATTCTTGATCCAATCGTCTATACAGGTAAGCCGCCATACGAACGACTCAAGCCTCGGTTTAAAATGAATATGACAAATAAGGAAGGCACTTATCGTTACTACTACAGGGCTGTGGTGGCTCGTTATGCTGATGGTGGGGGAACTTACATTTACTCTAACCAAAAAGTATTTGCCAATATGATGGCGAACGTTTCAGATATTGTGCAGCAGAGTATCCTGCAGGTGGACTATATTTACGGCGTGGCAGTTGGTGAGTTTGAAGAAGGCTCCACAATGACCTTTGTCTTCGAACCACTTGGACCGGTTCAATATAATCTGACGATTGAATACGTTGATGAGAATGGCAAACCAATTGCTGGCCATCCAGCGCAAACGAAGCAGGTGAATGTCGGTGCGTATACCGAAGAAGCTCCTGAGATTGCGGGATACACTGTTACTGGTGACAAGACGATTACTGGCAAACTGACCAATGATGCCACGATCACCTTCAAATACAAAAAGACGGTGACCCCACCTAATCCAGGGCCAACTCCGGGTGGCGATTCCAATACCAACGGAAATCAGACACCCACAAATCCAGTGAAACCAACGCCAGAAGTAACGGCACCAACTACTGAAACGGCCGAGCAACCCGCCAAGGTGCCAAATTATGCGGCTAAAGAAGGTGCGGCCGTCTACGCAGTCAACCACATTTACATGTACAAGAATGCCACCTTCAAGAAGTCTCAACGGATTGCCAACTATCCGAAAGCCAAACGAATCAATCGGCCGATGTTTGTGGTGACTGATTACGCTCGTTCTAATGGTGGCGCGTTAAGATACGAAGTTCGTGACGTCAACCATAAGAGCAAAACGGTAGGCAAGACTGGCTACATCACCGCCAATCGAAAATTTGTTGTGAGAGTGTATTATTCAACCATGCCGAAGAACAAGCAGGTTACAGTGATTGCTAAGAAGGGTGTCAATGCTTATAAGAATGCTAATTTAACTAAGAAAGTGAAACACTATAAGACTGGCACACAGTTGAAAGTGAAGAAGTTGGTTAAGCACAACTTGACCACTCGGTATCAGTTAACCAATGGCAACTACGTGACCGCGAATAAGAAATTAATCATTCAGGGAAACTACTAAACTAAATAAGGGGGAAACTATAATGGCCAACCAGATGATGCGTTTTGGACTTGTTCGCACCGTTCGATTAGTCGTGGCGGTTATTGCCACAATTGCTTTTGGGGGATTAATGACGCATTCACCGGCTGCCCGGGCGGCCACAGATCCTGTAACTTATGTATTAAATGCAATCGACATCTATGGCAACCCGATTGAGGCACCGTTTAATCAGAAGACGATTGTTGATGACAAGGATCCACACGCTTCAAGTTTAGACGTGAGCGAGATTATACCCACGAGCTTGGATGATGGTCGCTACAATTTGTATGGCTACCATACGGATAATAAATCCGGTCAGCAGGTGATGTACTACAATGATTTAGTGAAGGGTTCCAAGCCGATCGCTGACAAGTTAAAAGCAATCAACGTCTCCAATCCTCAACGAAATCCCGCTAACAAGACCGTTAACCTGTACTTTGCCTATCGGGATGCCCAATCTAAGAAGCCTGCCCAGATCACGTTGACCGACGACGCGCTTCAGCGGGAAGCTGGTAAAGTGAAATTCTTCTTTACGGATGTTGACGGCAACCCAATGCGGGAGCCACTCAAATATGATTTTGCAAATGTACCGAGTTTGAATGGCATCTTTGAGGACGACATTGGCAACTATCGCTATACTGCTGCGGTTGTAAGAAATCCGAAACCATATGGGACCTACGTGTATTCAAATTCTAAAATTTTTGCTCACATGAAAACCAATGTGGACGATCTACTGTGGGAATCCATTCTCCAACCTGCTTATATGAATGGTTTTGCCAAGGGGCCTAAGCAGAAATGGGACAATGGGTCCACAGTTACGTTTATCTATGAAAAAATCAAAAATACGCTAACCATTGAGTATGTTGATGAGGCGGGTGATTCGATTTCTGGTCATCCAGCCCAGAAGAAAGACTTGAACAATGGTGATGAGTACATTGAAAAGGCGCCAGAAATTGATGGTTACACGCTGATTGGTGATGATCAGTTAACGGGGAGGCTCACAGAAGATAAGACGCTCACTTTCAAATACAAAAAAGTGGTGACGCCACCTAATCCAGGGCCAACTCCCGGCGGCGGATCCAACACCGATGGGAATCAGACAACCACCAATCCGGTGAAACCAACGCCAGAAGTGACGGCACCAACTACTGAAACGGCCAAGCAACCTGCCAAGGTGCCAAATTACGCGGCTAAAGAAGGTGCGGCGGTATACGCAGTCAACCACATTTACATGTACAAGAATGCCACCTTCAAAAAGTCTCAACGGATTGCCAACTATCCGAAGACCAAGCGGATCAATCGCCCGATGTTTGTGGTGACCGATTATGCCCGTTCTAAAGGTGGCGCGTTACGGTACAAAGTTCGTGACGTGAACCACAAGAGTAAAACGGTGGGCAAAACTGGTTACATCACCGCTAATCGAAAATTTGTTGTGAAGGTTTATTATTCAACCATGCCGAAGAACAAACGGGTTACGGTGATTGCCAAGAAGGGTGTCAATGCTTACCAAAAGGCAAATCTTACCAAGAAAGTGAAGCACTATAGGACTGGCACGCAGTTGAAGGTGAAGAAGTTGGTTAAGCACAACTTGACCACTCGTTATCAATTGACCAATGGCAATTTTGTGACTACCAATAAGAAGTTAGTGATCCAAGGAAACTATTAATAGATGAAATGAAAGCTGGGGCGGTGGCCTTGGCTTTTTTACGTTGTCGGGAAAAAGACAGCCACATTTTCGTATTTAATATTTATAAGGTAAAAGGAGATGGCACAGTGAAAAACAATGCGGAATTGTATGACGTTGCACCACAATATGATAATATGTGGGTGGAGGCGATCAGAATGACAAAGGACACCACACTCACAATCAGACTGGATAAGACAGTTAAAGCACAAGCAGCAAAAGTGGCTGCCGGCATGGGGATCGATTTGGCGACCGCAATCAATATGTTTTTAGTTCAGATTATCAAAACAGATGAATTGCCGTTTGTTCCAACCGGCCAAAGCGAACTAAAGAAATCAATGGATGACGAGAAGGCAGAACGGGTTAGCAAGACTTTTGATAATGCAGATGATCTGCTGGATGATGCGCTCAAGGATAAGACAAAATAGGTATCTGAATTGCTTAATCACTTTTCTTGCCACCCCAACGAAACCGATTACAATAATAGTTGGATAAAGGAATAGAAATAAAATCATGAAAATAGATAGCAGGCTGATGACATAAAGACCCCTCGTGTCATTGGCCTTTTTTGACGGCATATTTTTGATAGAAATGACGTATTTATATTTATGAATAGATCTGAAAGGAGCTTAAAGGATTTGATAACTTTTGTAATGCATTGAATTGATTCTTACCATTATCGCATATATAATATATCTATCCAAAAGAGATAACATGAAATTCTCCTATTATGATATTAGGGAGTTCCATAAGTTTTTGAGTAAATTATCAGTGGACGATGCAGTCGTGTTGCGGCAGAGTATAAGATGATTAAGAAAATAGAACCTGGCTTATTTGAGATCCGGGTATCACTTTCCCATGGTATTAGTCGATCCATTTATTTTAAGGAAATTGGTGATCGCTATATAATTACCAATTCGTTCATCAAAAAATCTCAGAAGACACTGTTAATTGAGATTAGAAAAGCCCGCTCAAGGAGGAGAAACTATCATGACCGAAACCGATAAATTAATTCAGCAATTAGAGAAAGAAAGGCCAGGCTTCAAAGAAAGAGTTGAATATTACAGTGAACAGCTTGATTATGCGGCCTTAATTATGGATTTTCGAAAGGGCCTGGGGCTGACTCAGCAACAACTGGCCGACAAAATAGGTGTTCCACAGTCTACGATTGCTCGTTGGGAAAGTGGCCAAGGAAACATTACAATTAAGAATCTTGCTAAAATTGGCGCGGTTGATAATAAGAAGCTAGTACTTACATTTAAGTAATTACAATTCCAACTGATTATGACTAAAGGATGGCGTTATCGCTTATACATCAGGTTCTTCGGTCAATGATTTTAGAATGGCTAATCGCAAGTTTAAGTTCAATCAAATAGAAGCCCCAAAAGACGGACTGAAGCTGCCCGCCTTTTTTTTACCCCATAGTAATGTCATTCAATTATCAGTGGTTCATGGTCCATAGCCTGCAGTACCTTCAATAAATCCCCATACGCCAACAAAATAGTCGCCGTATTCGTATTTGGATGAGCAGAAATGGCCGGCATGGTTTGCAACTGCTTGTTCAGCAAGACTTGCACCTCATGCTTGGTGTCATGCATCAGAGCCAGCGGTGTGACCATTCCCGAGATAACGCCTAGTAAGCGCTCTAAATCGCTCTCAGAGGCAAACGTGAGCCTGCTGTGGGCAATGCCAAGTTGATCGGCTAAGGACTTGAAATCAACCGGCTGATTAACCGTGAGATACAGATAAAATTGGTCGCGTTTCTTCTGTTTCAGCAGCAAATTCTTCACTTCCGGCAATCCCTGGGGTGCGTTGGGATCATTCATCGTCCAAATGGCGGGGTGGTCGACCCGTTTGTATTTGATATTCAGCTTGGCCAGTAAGGCTAATGCTTCTTGTTCGGTGGCTGGTTGCATGGGGGTTACTCCAATCGAGTTTAGGATAAGCATACATTGAGAACGGAATCGTGTAATTATTTTTATAATTCAATTACATTATTATAAAATGTAATTGAATTATAAAAATGATTACATTTTCCGCAAATTATGATACAATACAGCAGAGGTGATCGACGTGGCAAATATTGAAGAATTTTTCAAAGGCAAACAAGAGCGATTACAAAAACTAGAGAATAACTTGAGACGCGATAACTTACTCGTTGCTTCAGAATTATCTAATAGTGAGCGTCTTCTTGCCTCAGAAATGGTTGAAGCGGGGATCCTGAAAAGTATTGATCAACGGATATTTACTACCAAGAAGTTTCCGATTAATGACTTTCTGATTCGTCAACTAGTTCTGGGCCAAGGTATATACTACGGTAACACGGCACTTTATCTGTGGCAATTAAGTGATTCGTTTCCGTATACAGTTGAATTGGCCGTTCGGATGGGATATCAGGTCCCCGAAAAGCGTTATCCAGACTGGACGAAGAATGTTCAATTTCGTCAGGTTCGAGAGCCGCACCTGAGCACAGATGTTGAGAGAATAACGGTGCCTAATACTCAGCGGACAATTAAAATATATAGTCCAGAAAGGGTATTGGTGGAGATGATCAAACAAACACATTCTGACAAAGAAATCTTTAAACAGGGGCTACAAGGATATCTTAAGTCACCACAACGAAATTTAAGCAAACTAATGTCAGTTGCGAGGAGGCTAAATGCGGCTGAAAAAGTGCAAGAGATAGTGGGGGTAGTGTTATGAACGACGATCAACAAATTGATCGCTTACGAGATAAGTTAAAAAGTGCTCGCCAACAAACGGGTGTTGATATGACAATCTTGCTGAGAAAGTATTTCATTGATGGCTTTTTAACATTATTATCGGATTCAAAGTATCAGAATCGATTCATTTGGAAGGGTGGTATGGTTCTGTCGGCTATTACTGGTGTTCATGAGCGGACAACTGTTGATGTAGATACTTTAATCCGGGGGCTTGATTTGAATCCCAGTAATTTAACTAAAATTATCAACGAGATTATTTCTGGACGTAAGTATGAAGGTGTATCTTATCAGTTGAAGGACGTTCATGAAATTCAAGACAGTAAGGACTATGCCGGCCAACGTATTCGAATTAACGCAACCCTTGGCAAAATTCAGGATACGTTTCACTTAGACGTTGCAACAGGTGAACGACTTATTCCTGAGGAGATTGAGTATGCATATCGGCCGTTACTTAGTAAGAATATGATACCTATATTGATTTATAGGCCTGAACGAATACTTGCAGAGAAATTACAGACATTGCTAGTTAGAACAGTGTTTAATACTAGAATGAAAGATTACTATGATATTTTTATTCTTTCAAAAGATGAGTTAATTGACTTTCGGATTTTTAAAATAGCATGGAATGAGGTGATCTCAGAACGTCATTCTTCATCAGAGTGGGATCACTGGCAAGAAATTATGACTGATATTCATGATAATGTTACTATCAAGAAATATTGGCAACAATATACCAATACGAATCAATTTGCTAAGGACATTTCTTTCGATGAAGTTATCAGCATTTGCACTGAATGGTTTACTTTACTTGGCGACTAATGACGAGTCGTTGTAATGACTACTGTGAACATCAATGAATTTACCAGAAGAGGAGTTCTGGATGACCAAAGAACAAGTCCTAAACAAACTCAATGATTTAAACCGAATCATCTCATCGTATTCTGTGGATTCAAAAGAATATCGAAGAACCTCAAAAGGAATAGGCCAAATGCTATTTGACGTTGTGGATATCAAAGATGTTGACCTCATTATCAAATCTCTAGGTCGTAAAACTGGCCGAAAACGAAATTGCTGATCTGATTATTGCCGGCCGGAACAATCAGCCTCTAAATGAGGCTATTACCCTGCCTGCAGAAGCTGACGCCGCCTATACCATTCGCATGGAACGGCAAAACCACCATCTAACTCAACAAGAGCTGGCAAAAAGAATCGGCATTACTCAAGGTCAGCTAGCGAAAATTGAAAATGGTCAGCAAAACGCCAACCTAAACTTGCTGCAGCGGGCGATGAGTGTCTTTGGTGAGCCGTATGTGGTGAAACCAATTATGATCCGCTGAGAAGCAACTAGGTAATCGAAAAAGTAAATAACAAAATCGCACAATCAATAAATCGGGCTATATTAACGAAGAAAGTCTTCGGAAATATAGCCCGATTTTTAATTGAATTATGCTTCAGTAATTAATTCACAACAATCTCGTTACCGCCACATCACCATCGTCTTATTGCCGGTAATGTAGTTTCCGTTGGTCAACTGATAGCGAGTGACGTTGCCAACTTTAGCCAACTTCTTAACTCGAAGAACCTTACCGCGTTTGACGTGGCCGGCCCGCTTGGCTAACTTGGCGTCCTTGTACTGGTTAATGCCCTTATCGGCAATCACCCGAATTCGCGTCGTGTGGCTCTGGTAGTACAAGTTGGCCACATGCTTCTTGCTGGCAGTGATGTAGCCGCCCTTAACCCGATAACGTAAGGCGCCATTGGTTGATTTGGCGGTGCCAATAATCTTGAACGTCTTGGCGTGCCGGCGAGCAGTCTGGCGATACGTCTTCACTGGTGAGGTTAAATTAGCATTGCGGTGAAGGCGGATTGTGCGCTTGTTGTAGACGTAGGCAGGGATGCGCTTAGAAACTGGCTTAACGGTGACTTCGGCTTCTGGTTGAGAAATTGGGGTGGTGCTGGAATTGTCAGGAGTGGTTGGGAGCTCCTGACTAGGATTCTGATTACCGGAGTTGCTGTTATCAGTACCACTTTCGCCATTCCCATTATTGCCGTTACCACCACCAGTTCCAGGAGGCGGGGTTGCGTCTACGTCGCCTACGTTGATTGTCTGAGCTAGAGTGTAACCTAATTGGTCCACGATATTGACCAGCATAGTATCTGATGAATTTGTGGTAGGCATTAGAAAATATGAGAATTTGCTATTTGGTGCGAAGTCAGTAAATATGCTGTTATCGTAAGTTGCACCTGAAGTGTTTTTAATATCAAATTTGTCAACTGTGGTTGTCTGACCGTCATCATTATTGATTGTTATTGTGGGTTGAATCTTTTTCAAGGGTATTTGCATGGAGTATGGTACATCTGTTTCGGCTTGTTGAGCGTCAAATATCCCCCAGCCAAGTTCTATTCCCCCAGTGTTATCTATCTGTATATTCGTGATGTTATTATCTGCAAATGCATAATCATTAACGCTAGTTCCTCCTGCAGTTAGGTGGACATTCTTAATATTATTGATAGCAAATGCAGATGAACCTATTAAATTGAGTGTGGAAGGAAATACAAGATCTCCAGTCAGATCGTTGTCATAAAATGCTAAGCTACCAATAGATTCAAGCTGACTGTCAGAGCTGATCGTAATTGAACTGAGTTGATTATCATAGAACGCTTCATTAGATATAGTCTTTAGTTTGTCAGGAATAACAAGTTTGCCTGATAAATTGTTGCCATAAAATGCCATGTTACCAATAGATTTAAGCTGACTGTCAGAGCTGATCGTAATTGAACTGAGTTGATTAAATCCGAATGCGCTATCAGAGATAGTTTTAGCTTATTGGGAATAACCAGCTCTCCTGATAAATGATTATTGGAGAATGCAGTGTTACCAATTGATGTCAGCTTTCCGTTCAACGGTAAGTCGAGGCTAGAAATTTGATTGTTACTGAACGAGAAATCTCCAATGGACTGTACAGTTTCTGGAATCTGTACTGATCCAGACAAGCGTACCCCATTGAACGCATTTTGGTCAATTTCCGTAACTACGTTTCCTCCAATCCTCTCTGGAATCTTCATATCCACTCTTTTATCGACACCTTCTTTAAGACCAAGAATGGTAACTTCACCATCAGCAGAGGTTGACGTTTGAAAATCCTCTTCCGACCATTTAACCCCAGTCTCCATCTGACCCCCGTCCGAAACAACCTTCGAATTCGTCACACTAGTATCACTCTTGGCGCTCGCATTCGTACAATTGTTCACGCCCAGCAACAAGAGGGCAGCCATTGCACTTGCACAGTATAAGCTGATTGGTTTCATATTGTCGTCCTCCATAATTATTATCCTATCTAATCGATAACTAAATTATATCAGAACGGTGGGCGCAATCAGGCTGATTCTATGATTCTTCACAAAGGTTTCGGGTGGGGTTCATATATTCTGACATAAAGATGATTTGTTGGGCATGAGATAATAATCAAGCTGGGAATACATAAACTGTTTGAGATCTATTTTTCTTGAAATGAGGGCTTAGTTCATGTAGGCTAATGTTGTTAGCAAAGGGAGTTTTCTTTGCCTAGACATGGTAGAGAGTAGCCATGTTGCCCGCCAGAGGCCTGATATCTGTTCACTAGTCGCGGTTGAAGACGCTTTTTGACCCTACTCTAAATTAAACTTTGATCCGTCAGCAAATTGCTGGCGGTATTTTTTTACCTTCAGAAAGTATTCAAAATCGGTGCCATACGCCACCCACCCATCATTTCTCCCCCAAATTCCAAAACACCACCAATGTCACCTTAACAAAATCGCTACCAATCCCACAACCACACCGCTTTCTGCCGCCATAAATCATTCGTTGTTGCCCCAATTACTTCTATCTATAATGGTTTCTTGTGAAAAGGGCCCTTGGATCAAAAAATGACATTGGAGATCTGAGAAATGAACAACGACAAACAAGCAACTCGCGACCTCACTCGTGAGGCATTTGAATTCCTACAAACTGGTGATCACGTCAAAGTCGTCTTTGGCGCGCTCAAGAAGCTGCACATTTCCAAGCAGAACCCGTTCTACGAGGATATGGTGCAGGAGGGGATGATTGCCTTCACCGAGAAGTACGTGCAGGCCAAGGGGATGGATAAGAGTACCAAGGAGTATCTGGCGTACATCAACCAAGGGGTGTATTGGACCCTGATCAATTATCTGCACAAACAACTGACCCCCTTAGACCATATCGAACCTGCTTCTGATGATGGCGACCCTTTGTTAGAGATGCCTGATCGCACAGTAACCACTGAAACGCTTGAAATTAATGCATTAGCCAATGATTTTAAGCGACTACTGAACCCCAACGAATTACAATATTACACACTGAGGCTTGATTATGGCTTTAACGTGAGTGAGATTGCCAAGCATTGCCACGTTTCCAGAAAGACGGTATACCGCTGGCGGCAAGGGGTTCATGACAAGTTGAAAAATAAATTGAATTAATTTTAGAAAATGGGTAACACTTTTGGCCGCTCAAATTGTTAGTAGTATATGTAAGGGTTGGCCAACCGGCTTACAAGTAATCAGACTAAGGGAGAAAGAGAATATGCAAAAAGATTGGATGAAATCAAGTGTTAGTTATACGTTGGTTAATGAGGATCACAAGAAAGGCGTTAAGCATTCTTTTAGCAATGTTGCTCAAGATGTGAAGCCAGAGATTGTGGGCACCTTCGGCAAAATCCTTGAATCATTAATCGTTGGCGATATTACCGATGCCTCAATTACGTCAACTGATCACGTTGATATCGATGAAGAACCAGCCACTGCGCCAACGACACCAGCCGCCCCAGCAGCACCCCAAGCGTAATTCTTAATTAACTAGGAGGAACTATTTATGCGAAAATTAGAATTAGTATTCAAGTCATCAGATGACAAGGTTAAAACGATGACCATCAACTACGCAAGCGACTCTCTCGACAACGTCAAGGTCCAAGAACAAATGCAACAAATCGCCGCGCTTAACATGTTTCAAAAGGATGGCATTAACCTCTATGCCACTCCAGTAGCCGCTCAGTATCGCAGCACAACAATTGATCCGCTGTTTGATAATCGTGAGTCAGCCAAGAAGTAGTCACACAATTTAGTCGTCATCAATCATTCGCAACAGTCGTCAATCAATAAACGGTAGGGCGGGGCAACCCGCTCGGAAAATAGGCCATCAATTCCAGGTGAAAGTGGAAGGGATGGCCTATTTTTTCGGATATATAAGGATGAAGAAAAGTCGGGATAAACTGGATTGACACCCAATTTATCCCGACTTTCAACCATCAATATTAAAGAGAACTAATTTTTCCAATCATAGCGAATTTTAAGATCATTGAATCTGTTGTATGGGATGAATTCTTCTTTCTGAAGTCGACCGACAACAATTCCTGGGTGAATATCAACCTGCTTGGCAAAATCAATGATATCTGGCTTACTGAAATGCTGTTTAGCAGCAAAGGAACGCCAATCTTTGTCAGGAATAAGCGTATTGGCTGCCCAATGATCGGCTTGCTTCTCTCGTTCATCTTTTTCGTAAGAGTCGGCTGAGATAAAGAATCCAGCTTGTTCGTGAAGCAATAGGTGAGCGAGCTCATGGAATAAAGTGAACCATAGCTGGTCGTTTGATTTATATCTAAGGCTTAATTCAACGATTACCTTTTTATGGTTTTTCCATCTGGTTACACCACTAACCCGACAGCCCTTAACCTCTGGAACAAAGACTAATGCCACCCCTGAATTTGCTAACTGCTTTTTTAGAATAGGTAAAAACATTTTCGGATCGTCATCACTAACTAGTGAACGGATTTCTGGAATAGCCCTCTTTAGCCTTGTCTTGGAAAAATCTTGAGTTTGAATGGTAGCCGCTTGGATATCGCCTTCTTGAATCCAAGCTGTTAGTGACCATGTATTGATTGGGCCTTGCTTCGTGGTTAGGCGGTAAGCTCCAGCTAAGATACTGTCTTTAGATAAATCTTTTTGCATAAATTCAAAGTCAGAGTAACCAAAGAACTTTAATAGAAATTTGACCTTCTCAGAAGCTTTTCGAGTTTTGGGAACAAAATTTTTCTTTGCTAAATCTGCGTAATCAAAGTTCCTTAACCATTCTGTTTGATCAAGATTACGCTTATCTTGCTTATGATTCTCAGTGAATTCCTGATAGTTCTTCATTAAATTATTCCAGAAGGTTGCAGGAACGCCTAATACATATTCTAATTTAACCGCCATTGCTGGTGTAATGGCCACTTTATTGTTGATAAGTCCAGATAGATTCTTCGGTGATGTTCCCAAGCGCGCAGCAACTTCATTTTGAGTTAAGCCTTTACTGGTAATCACTTCCTTTAACGTGTCACCAGGAGCAGAGATGTAATCGGGGTTGACTTCATTCAATTCAAGCTTCATGATAATCAACTACCTCCTTTATGTAGACTGAAACAGCTTTATGTTTGTTTACTGTTATTTCATCATTGACATCCAAAGCGTAAAAAACAATTCTATAATTCTCATTAACATTAACAGCAAATTCGTTTGCACGATTTCCGGTAAGCTTGTGGAGTCGTTGTGGTGGTAAATGCTTGATGTCTTCTAAGGTGTCAGCCGCTTTAAATTCGGTTATTCGACGTTGAATGAGCGTTCCTCGTTTTGAACCGAATCGTTTATTCATCAATTCTTTTGAACGGAGTATTTTGAGCAACTTAGTTGTAGAATAAATTTTCACAATATTTTTAACCTTTCGGGTTAATTTTATTTCCTAATCATATTATACTATACAAGAGTTGTTGTCCATATAATTTTGATTCCTTTTCTAAGGACCAAATAACTCAGTTGACAAAATTAGATACCAAGGAAGACGTTTAAACAATTAAAAAAAGCCATTGCTTCATCATATCTTTATCACGGATGAATAAACAAAGAACATAGAAATTAGATTCTTTTGGTTAAAACATTGGGAAAATACGTCAAGTGGAAGGGATGGCCTATTATCTCGGATATAATGAGTGTATATTAGGAGCTATTGGGATAGTTAGGCGGCATAACTTGATCAAATTATAACTTGATCAAATTCCATGAAATTTAACCGAATTTTATGGCAAAATGCGTCAATTTGTCGTTCAGCTTTTTTTCTTTTAAGTTGCCAAAGGCAAATTAAATTGGAATTTTGGACCTCAAATTAACGATAACGGCCCCCAACACAACTACTTTGCACACAATGTATCAATCGCAATATTCCCCGAGCCCTTACAGTTCGTAAGGTATAAAGGAAATAGTTAAGGCTGGGGAGCCTTCTATTACAACTATGTTTCAGATATAACAAACACATAAATAAAAAGCATTTGCCTTGCGATTGAAGATATTAGGCGATACAATAATAAACGTAGAGTTGATTGGGTACAAATTGGACTTGTCATTTCGATCTGGTTAAGGTAGAATAACAAGTGCAGTTTACATATACCTAGTGAACTACAAATCATATTATATTGGAGGAGACAAGATAATGAAATCAAGCTTGAAGAAATCATTATTTGTAGGCTTAGCTGCTTTAGGCTTCGTCGCTGTCGCAGGTTCT
>NZ_AZEI01000050.1 GCF_001436255.1 Lentilactobacillus rapi DSM 19907 = JCM 15042
AGCCGTTAATGCTGAGTATTTAATCCAGCCATTGATCTTTTGACCGTTGGTAGCATTAGTATCAGCAATCTTTACCCAAAGGTCGCCTTCACGGGTACGGGTAGTTTGGTCCGTAACTTTGAAGGTATCGTTAGCGTAAGGAGTAGCATCAGTAACGGTACGGCCCTTCTTGTACTCAGTCCATGCAGGATAAGTATAAGTAGTAGCAGTACCATCGTTAGCAGTACCAGCCTTAGTAATCTTGTAAGTAGCATTCTTTTGAGCATCAGTCAAAGCAGTAGTTTGATTTGATGGGGTCTGGAATGATGCAGAAGTTGCTGAAGCTGATGAGCTGTTTGAAGCAGTTGCTGAAGTAGTACCAGCAGCGTCAGTAGTAGTGCTGTACTTAGCAATACCACCGCCGAATGCAGAAGTACTCTTACCACCATAGATCCAGCCACGGTAGGTCTTATCGAATGATACGACCTTGTAGTAAACAGATCCACGGTTAGTAGTAGCAACACGGTATGCACGCCAGTTCTTTTGACCAGTCTTGTTGTCCTTAAGGCCAGCTAAAGTAGTCTTAGAAGCAACAGTTTTGGCACCTTTCAAGGTACCAGCCTTGGTATATAATGCGTTAGTACCGTTAACGTTGACGTTACGGGTAGTAGCATCGGTAGTCAAGGCCTTGTTTGATGTAACCTTAGCATAGCTTTTAGCAGAAGCAGTGTTTGCGTTAGCAGAACCTGCGACAGCGACGAAGCCTAAAGCAGCTAAGCCTACAAATAATGATTTCT
>NZ_AZEI01000051.1 GCF_001436255.1 Lentilactobacillus rapi DSM 19907 = JCM 15042
GAAAACCTACATTTCTTTCTGCCGAAAACCTACATTTTTAAACTGCCCTTGACACCAACAGAGATTATTCAAGTAATCGCGAAAAAATGACCCACAAAAGACTTGCAAATCATTCACATTAACCACAATCATTCAATTAGGAGAAACCATTAAGCATCTTTTCTTTGAAGCATGCATAATAAATAAAATGGTGATCACCATTTCTGGTCGATCACCACTATTAAGTAATATCCAAGTTACAATAAATCGCAAATTGCTTCAATAACCACTAAAGATTATCCACAGCTTCGGACAATTGACTAGCGAGATTATTTGCTGCATCGCTCCAGTTGTCCCTATCGCCGCTTTGTTCAGCCTGAGTATACGCACCATATAAGGCACTCAACTTTGCATTAGTTGTTGAATTAAATCTACCAGCAAATAATTGATAGGCAGCACCAACACATTCGATGTTACCAGTGCCATCAGAAATATATTGCATATCTCTAATCACAGGTGACAAATAATCATATGCATGTGCAGGAGTAATTCCTGAAAAATCTTGAAGCAGATCATTTTGAGCATCCGAGGTTGTTGTCCTGACAATCTGAAGCATCGCTTTAATATCTGCCTTCTGTTTTGTATAACTGGGCTTCTTGCTTAGGTTCCCCTTCCAGATCCAGCCTTTAACACGTCCGTTACTGTTCTTAACATAATAATAAACGGCAGTATTGCCATTCGTCTTGCGAACAGTTGCTGACTTGGTTGCGTAAAAGGTTGTTCTTAGATAACTGCTGGCATTATGCGCCTTCTTCGTTAACTTCGCAGTTGTAAATATGTACCCACCATTAGCATTATAGGCGGTTTTCTTAATTCCTGAAGACTTCAAAACTTTTGCCGTCCGGCCCTTTGCTGATGCCACACTACTATTTGAGATCGTTGAACTTGCACCTGTCGCCACCCCAAAAGTAACTACTGCCAATCCTACCATCATGAATTTCGGATATTTCATTATTCTGTTTTCCTCCAAATATATAAAATTATGATATCCCCACAACGTAAGCATCAAAAAATGCTTATGATCTTAGTTTACCACTACCAATTCACTATGGCCGATATATATTTATAAATCTATTAGTAAAAAATGTTAGTTAATATAGTTGACCCCAGGTCGTTCTTTATGTATTGTTAATGAGGCAAATAATACATGCCATTAGTGCCTAATTATTTAGGGGGAATTAAACAATGAAGTTCAGTGACCATTTAACGCCGGCGGGCCGCCGATCCCATCCGGTAACCATCGATACTAGCCAGATCAAGCACCACCATATCCGCACGCACCAAAAGAGTCACCACATCCACTGGGAATCCGTGCTGATGTTAATCAGTCTCACCAACAAAAAGCACAAGACAATCGTTGTCGATAGCCGACAAGGATTATTCGCTGTTCCTGAAACGACCAATCAGCTTTTCAACGCAGTGAAACAAAAGCAACGGGTTTTACCGCCGAATAGTTTTCGCCGGATGCCAATTCACGCAGGGGTTACTGAATATATCCCGTTCATCTTTGGTCAATTGCGATTTACACCTTTAAAGAAGACAGAAACGGGAGATCAAATTTGGATTGCAGCTAGCAAAGTTGAAAATCACGAAATCATCAGTTCAACCGATAATGCATTAAAAGTTTGGTTCAAAAAGTGTGAGGAACCTCTGATCATTCCAACGTCATTCTATTTTCTTAACACCAGATTAAAAGAAATCGATGATGTCTGGGATTACCAAATGTCAATGCGTGCCAATATTAGGATTGCACTTGGAAAGAAAGCCAACGTCCGCTATAGTCAATATCTGTTATCCAAATTTCCAAATAGTCCGCTGGATTTAATACTGGATTCGAACCGAATTGCGATCAAAGAGACCATGAAATACTATTGCATCGATATTGATGATGCAATAGTCGAAGCCATTCTGAAGAAGTCAATTCAGTAGCACCCCACAACCACGCCTTATCATTTCGAGTTACACGGAGTGATAACTTTTTGCTTTTCAACGCGCGGCCGCTACGCAGCCGGCGGAAAACCCAAACCCGCAGAAATCATTATTTGTAGGCTTAGCTGCTTTAGGCTTCGTCGCTGTCGCAGGTTCT
>NZ_AZEI01000052.1 GCF_001436255.1 Lentilactobacillus rapi DSM 19907 = JCM 15042
TTGCTGCTTGAAAGAACTTCGTTCTCTCAAAACTAGCTAATATTAATTTTCTGCGTTCAAACACCATTTCTACTTGGTTAAGTCCTCGACCGATTAGTATTGGTCCGCTCCGTACATCGCTGCACTTCCACTTCCAACCTATCTACCTGATCATCTCTCAGGGGTCTTACTTCCATATAGGAATGGGAAATCTCATCTTGAGGTGAGTTTCACACTTAGATGCTTTCAGCGTTTATCTCATCCATACATAGCTACCCAGCGGTGCGCCTGGCGGCGCAACTGGTACACCAGCGGTATGTCCATCCCGGTCCTCTCGTACTAAGGACAGCTCCTCTCAAATTTCCTACGCCCGCGACGGATAGGGACCGAACTGTCTCACGACGTTCTGAACCCAGCTCGCGTACCGCTTTAATGGGCGAACAGCCCAACCCTTGGGACCGACTACAGCCCCAGGATGCGATGAGCCGACATCGAGGTGCCAAACCTCCCCGTCGATGTGGACTCTTGGGGGAGATAAGCCTGTTATCCCCAGGGTAGCTTTTATCCGTTGAGCGATGGCCCTTCCATACGGTACCACCGGATCACTAAGCCCGACTTTCGTCCCTGCTCGACCTGTCTGTCTCGCAGTCAAGCTCCCTTCTGCCTTTACACTCGTTGAATGATTTCCAACCATTCTGAGGGAACCTTTGGGCGCCTCCGTTACTGTTTGGGAGGCGACCGCCCCAGTCAAACTGCCTACCTGACACTGTCTCCCGCCACGCTGAGTGGCGCGGGTTAGAGTGTTCACACAGCGAGGGTAGTATCCCACCAATGCCTCCGCCGAAACTAGCGTTCCGGCTTCAATGGCTCCTACCTATCCTGTACAAGCTGTGTCAACACCCAATATCAAGCTACAGTAAAGCTCCATGGGGTCTTTCCGTCCTGTCGCGGGTAACCTGCTTCTTCACAGGTATCTTAATTTCACCGAGTCTCTCGTTGAGACAGTGCCCAGATCGTTACGCCTTTCGTGCGGGTCGGAACTTACCCGACAAGGAATTTCGCTACCTTAGGACCGTTATAGTTACGGCCGCCGTTTACTGGGGCTTCATTTCTGGGCTTCGCCGAAGCTAACTCATCCACTTAACCTTCCAGCACCGGGCAGGCGTCAGCCCCTATACGTCATCTTTCGATTTTGCAGAAACCTGTGTTTTTGATAAACAGTCGCCTGGGCCTTTTCACTGCGGCTGTGCTTGCGCACAGCACCCCTTCTCCCGAAGTTACGGGGTCATTTTGCCGAGTTCCTTAACGAGAGTTCACTCGCTCACCTGAGGATTCTCTCCTCGACTACCTGTGTCGGTTTGCGGTACGGGTAGTTGATGACTCACTAGAAGCTTTTCTCGGCAGTGTGACGTCAGTTGCTTCCCTACTAAATTTCGGTCCTCATCACCACTTGTCAACCCGCCAAAAAGCATTTAACTCCTTGACTGACTCGTGGCTTGAACATCCCTTTCCAACTGGATGCACAACTTAGCCTCCTGCGTCCCTCCATCGCTCAAACATCATCAACTAGTACAGGAATCTCAACCTGTTATCCATCGCCTACGCCTTGCGGCCTCGGCTTAGGTCCCGACTAACCCTGGGAGGACGAGCCTTCCCCAGGAAACCTTAGTCATTCGGTGGATCAGATTCTCACTGATCTTTCGCTACTCATACCGGCATTCTCACTTCTAAGCGCTCCACCAGTCCTTACGGTCTGGCTTCATTGCCCTTAGAACGCTCTCCTATCACTTGACCAAATGGTCAAGTCCACAGTCTCGGTAATATGCTTAGCCCCGGTAAATTTTCGGCGCGGAATCACTCGACTAGTGAGCTATTACGCACTCTTTAAATGGTGGCTGCTTCTGAGCCAACATCCTAGTTGTCTATGCAACTCCACATCCTTTTCCACTTAGCATATATTTAGGGACCTTAACTGGTGGTCTGGGCTGTTCCCCTTTTGACGATGGATCTTATCACTCACCGTCTGACTCCCGGATAAAAATCAATGGTATTCGGAGTTTATCTGAACTTAGTAACCCATGACGGGCCCCTCGTCCAAACAGTGGCTCTACCTCCATGATTCTACGTCCGAGGCTAGCCCTAAAGCTATTTCGGAGAGAACCAGCTATCTCCAAGTTCGTTTGGAATTTCACCGCTACCCACACCTCATCCCAGCACTTTTCAACGTACACGGGTTCGGCCCTCCAGTGCGTTTTACCGCACCTTCAGCCTGGACATGGGTAGATCACCTGGTTTCGGGTCTACAGCAACATACTAAAACGCCCATTTCAGACTCGCTTTCGCTGCGGCTCCGGCTTTTAAACCTTAACCTGGCATGTTACCGTAACTCGCCGGTTCATTCTACAAGAGGCACGCTATCACCCATTAACGGGCTCTAACTGCTTGTAGGCACATGGTTTCAGGAACTATTTCACTCCCCTTCCGGGGTGCTTTTCACCTTTCCCTCACGGTACTGGTTCACTATCGGTCACTAGGGAGTATTTAGCCTTGGGAGATGGTCCTCCCGGATTCCGACGACGTTTCACGTGTGTCGCCGTACTCAGGATCCTGAACTGAGGGTCATTGATTTCATCTACGGGGCTATCACCCTGTGTCGCCAACCTTCCCAGATTGTTCGATTATCAACAACTTTGGTAACTCAAATGTTCAGTCCTACAACCCCAATGAGCAAGCTCATTGGTTTGGGCTGTTCCCCGTTCGCTCGCCGCTACTGAGGGAATCGAAATTTCTTTATGCTCCTGTGGGTACTGAGATGTTTCAGTTCCCCACGTCTACCTCTAGCCAGCTATGAATTCACTGGTTAGTAACAACTGATTAAAGTTGCTGGGTTGCCCCATTCGGAAATCTCCGGATCAAAGCTTACGTACAGCTCCCCGAAGCATATCGGTGTTAGTCCCGTCCTTCATCGGCTCCTAGTGCCAAGGCATCCACCATGCGCCCTTTTTAACTTAACCTGGCATCACAAAGTGATGCAAGTTAATTGAGTATTTGCGATTTTTTCTAGTTAACAAACTCAAAATAACGCGGTGTTCTCGGCTGAAATTATATGAATACAATTTCAATCATTACAGAAAATTAATATTATCTAGTTTTCAAAGAACCAAGTTT
>NZ_AZEI01000004.1 GCF_001436255.1 Lentilactobacillus rapi DSM 19907 = JCM 15042
AACGCCTTATGAAATATTCTTTAATGTCGTGTTGCACTTAATTTGACAATTCAAGGGGCAAAAAAGGAGCAGCCCCGCTAGAAGCTGCTCCCGTAAATCGCTAGTTATTTAGCCAAATGAGGAAACATCAGCGTTTGTTCAGCCAATGAGCAAACCCGGCTACTATCAGTCCAACCAAAATTGGAAAGATCAGGTTCGCTAGAATGAAATACAAAATATTCACTTCCCTTCCGGTAAACAGCCCCTCACAAGCCCCGAAAAAGTAAATAACTAGCCTTATCATTATAGCAGAAAGGGACGCTCACATTGAGCGTTCCTTTCCTGTTAACGGCTAATATTTATCGTTGGCCAGTCCAGAATAATCATGCGTCAGTTTGGTACTTTTAAGGTAGTCAAACCAGTATCCGCCCTGATATCCACGAATAACTTTAACTTTCTTTCCCTTACTTTTCGGGCGGTTAAGCTAAGCCCATTTTCTAGGAGTTGACTATTTGCAGAATCGCCTAGCTTGGCATCCAGCGTGAAATAACTTCTTCCGTGTGATTTGCCTTCAAATTGATTGCCGAGCTTGTGGGGATTGCTTTTAGCACGTGGCGTTAAAACAAATGCATACTTAGAGGCTGTCGAACCCGTGTAACGAACCTTGTGGGTTTACCATTTCTTAGCACCAAGATATGGTGAACGGTGCTAGTTCACTGATTGGTGGCCTGATTTTATTGCCCGGTAGTGTGTTGAATGGTCTGGGACAACCTTTATATGGATGGATGCTTGACCATCTGAGCGGCAAAATCCCACTGGGTTTATTTACCATTTTGATCAGCACGTTAGTATTCTCAATAGCATCATCTTATATACGGTTTTACGGCACAGGCTGGTAGTCAATTGGCGTTTGGAATGTTGGTAGTAATCGGCATCTTGAATTTCTGGTTGTTTAGACGATTTTATAGAAGTAAATAGTTTAGGCTTGGGATTTATTTGATTGGATCCTTTTTTACGTGCCGTAAAGTTTGCATAAACGCAGCTTGAGTATGTTTGTTTTTGAGAATCAAGAAAACAACGATGAGCTCAATAATCCGAGTGATCAGAATAAATTCGACTTGATAGCTGGTCAGTGGTCCTGAAAAAATACCGGCCGAGGTCGTGGGAAAGGTAATCAAATCAATCAGCAAATGAAGGATTATTCCAATCCAAAGTGTTCCAGTGTAGAGGGTAATCACAGTAAACAGCATGCCAATTCCAAATGCCGAAAAGACTTGGAAAAAGGTTTGGAGCAGTCCTTGACCAGCAAATAAATGGCCGGCGTGGAACAAACCAAATATGCCAGAACTAATTAAAGTTGCCCAAACAATCCGTTTCTGGTCAGATTTAATGTTCATTGTCAATAAAGGCCATAAGAATAAGTATCTGAACATAAATTCTTCTTTGATCCCCACCCACACGATTGTTGAAGCGAGCATGATGAGTGAATGAGTTGCTAAAACCAGCTTAAAGTCGGTGAATAGCCGGCTCCAGCTACCGGCAGACATCCCTAAATTAAGTAAGGCAGTAATTATTAAGATCCCTAACCACCAGAAATTAACCTGAGAATTAATTTTAAGCTGGGGAAATTGATAGCCCCATGCTTTCATTGCGTAGCCGGCAATGCCAAATGATCCCAAAAATGACAACCATAACACTGGATTGCTGATGCTAGTTGGAAAATTCAGAAACTGGGAACTAAATGAAGCCATATAAAAGGTCATCATGAAAGTAATATTACCAGCAATTTGCCACCCAATTCCCTGAAGTGACAGCAACATTACCTTTAAAAACGGATACAACATTACTCCAAATAAAATCAAGCCGATTAGCAGAATGATCCATTTCGAAATACCAATGTTGGAAATGAATGGGGCCCCGAATAAGCAAATTGATAGCCCCAGTGAATATGGGAATAGGCCAATTAACGGTAATTTAACGAGATTATTCAGTACGGTTCGTCTTTCGTTGATTAATATCAGGCTCAATAATAAATTGAGCATAATGGGAATAAGTGAATTGATTTGGATTGGTAAAGAAGTAGGGTGCCATAAATAGAGTGCGGTAGCTGTGGTGGCAAGTAGTAGACTCTCGAATTTGAATAGTAACTGGTTTCTTTTCAATTGAGCTCCTTAGATGATCAATCATCGTTTCCGGGTTCATCCACGTATTCCAAAATATCACCTGGTTGGCAAGCTAAGACCTTACAAATTCGCGAAAGAGTCGCAAATCGAATGCCCTTTGCTTTACCAGTCTTTAGGATTGAAAGATTAGCAGGGGTAATACCAATTTCTGCCGCTAACATCTTCGAAGTGATCTGACGGTCTAAGAGGACTTTGTCGATATTTACTTTAATCACGGCTGGTCACCCCCCTAAACAATCTTGTTGGAATCGTCTTGAAGCTGAATGCCATATTTGAAAATAATATAGATCGCATAAATCGCAAACCACATCAACAGAGTAGTGCCGTCACTGGAGCCGCCGGAATTGATCGTACCAAGATCTAGGCCGAATCTGTCGGCAATAACAGAGGCAAAAGAATCCCAAACGATGATGACTCCATATCCCCAGAGAATACCGCGAATATAGCCGAGGGTACTTGCTTCAAAAAAGATTTTTTCCCTAACATTCTGAATTAACTTTAGTACTGACCAAGCAATGAGGATAAGCATTGCCAGTAAAAATAAAATAAAGAAAATTGAGAACATGATGCTCCATGGGCCAGATGTGTTACTCATACCACTCAGGGTATCTCTAAGAATTCCCATTCTAGCTGACGGATTAACCAAGAAAACAATGCCCGCAATTAAAAAGATAATCACTAAAGAACCAAATCCTAAAATAAGTGAGGCCAAAATAACGATGCTAATGATATAGATAATTGTTAAAAATGAGTTAGAACGTGTATCTGTCATCACAATCACTTTCCTTTCTCCGTTATTGTATCGCAGAAATTAATTATTGCAAGACAATAATTAATTATTCTTTTACAGAAATAATTGGATACAAAAAAAGCCTCAATATGGATTTGGTCCTAGTTGAGGGGGATTTACGAGTTAATCTTGATAATTTAGCCAATGTAAACCACTGGCTGCTCAATGTAAATGGCCATCTTCTTATTTTCGTCACGAATCAATGATATGTTAAAGCTGAGTGTTAACTATTAATTGCAAGGAGAAAATAATGAAGCCAAAATTTGTAGTTGTTGCGTTACTTTTATTCGTTATCTTGGTTCAAGTCATGATTCAGTTGGATGTATTGGAAAGTTTGAACTTGGTGATGGCGATCTGTGCGATCATTGCCTTAGTTGTTGCGTTGTTGATTGTTACTAGGTTTGGGGATGTGAGAAACCATCAAAAATAAAAAATTGCTATTCATGATCACGACGATCGTCTTGTTAGTGCTGGCTGGGCTGGATGCCTACTTTGGCCATTATCGAAGTGCCCTGGTAGACGGGGTAGTGTTGGTTGCTCTGGATGTAATGATTATTTTCAAGCATAAATAATTATTGCCAGTCAATTTCTAACTTTGGCCATTTCTGTTGCCACTGTTTCTTCAAAATTCGGTTACGATAGATTGCCAAATGGTCATCATCAGCTTTGAATATTGGAATTGGTCGGCATTTCATATTGGCGAGGTCAGTTGTACCATATGGTGCAATCAATTTCAGTTCATTATCCTTTAAATAAGCGCCGATACAGGTTGGGGTTTCCACAAAGTGCGCGATTGCGTCTTCAACTGAAGTGAATGCAGGTCGATCTGGGAAGTCGTAGTTATTCATATAAACTTCATTTTTAACCTGCCAATGATATTCTGGTGCTATTTGATGAAGCCGGTTTTCAATTAATAAATCTGTTGTTTTGGGAACCTCCGGGTCAAAGAAAACAATATCCACGTCGCTAACTAAGCAAACAGGTTGGTTGCTTAATACTTGCCATACGGTATTGCGAATACTACCCGCTGCGAGGGCCCACTGATTTAATTTAAGCTTTTGGCTGATTTTCAAGATTCGCATGAGGTCGGAATTGTTGGCGATAATTTGCTTAATGAGATCGGCGGAACTTTTCATTAGATCACTCCTTAAATTCATTGCTTTTTACAATCGCTGGGTTAGCCGTCAAAAATGATTGCCAATAGGATTCATATAATGTAACCAAGTCTGGGGCGTCTAAGGTTTTAAAAACCTGAATGGTTTTTCTTACCATTTGCCTTCCTTCAGAAACGGCACCGCGCAAACATAAACGCAAACCCGACAGAAAGTGAAGCTCGCTTTTTTCATACAAATACTGTTGATTATGAATACTTTGCTGAGCTAATTCAATTAAGGTTGAGAGTTCTTTTTCTTTACCCGCAAGTGCCATCATCAGAGCAGCTTTTAGGATGATATACAGGAAGTCGGCCTGATGATTCCAGTTAACATCGATCGTTTCAGAGCCATTCTTGACCATTTGTTTCGTTAACAGAAAGACTTGATCGCTGGAAAAACTATCCAAGGTAGCCATGAACAAGCGAAGTTCGTAGTGGGTCCAAGTTTCAATTTTGAACAGATAGTCATAAATAAATTGGCGTTCTTCAATGGTTAACGGATCGGCTTGATCATAGTGGGATTTTATTTTGAGGTAATTCAAGTAGTCGTGACTTGTTTTGGTCCGTCGATATTCCCACAGATAATGGTCAATTTTTTCGGAGCGTTTGACTGATTCTTTGGGGCCTATGTAATCTTTGGTTTCCTCGTAGTGAAACTCAAGTGGTTGTTGCTCGCGGTAATGTGCTAAATAGATGAATTCCTCAGCCGAAATGTTGATATTAGTAAGTAAGCGTATGAGCTTATCAAATGAGATGTCTGAAAGTCCGCGCTCAAATCTGGATAGGAACGACTTGGACACAACCCCATTAGCCGCCGAGGTGATGCTAATGCCTTTCTGTTCTCGCAAATGTTTGAATGTTTTACCGTAATCAATCATTGAAGTCTCCTGTGAACTATATGCAACTTTTTCCACTTAATTATAGCCGTGGTGCTATACTAATGCCACATTTAGGAGGAAAACGATGCAGATATTAGGGATAAATGGCAGCACCCGCAATCCTAGCAACTCGGGCTTGATGATTCAAACGCTCTTGGGTGGCTTGAAATATACACAAATTTCGTTAGCGAACTATCAAGTCCATGATATTGTGGATCAGCGGCATGATGATGGGGATTGGCACGCAAAACCAGATGATTACCCAAAACTAATGACCAAGTTAATGATGGCCGATCTAATTGTCTTTGCGACGCCAATTTATTGGTATGGCATGTCAGGAATCCTAAAGAATTTTGTTGATCGTTGGTCGGAAAGTCTCGCAACTCATCAGCATTTCAAGGAACAAGTTGCTGGCAAACAGGTTATTTTATTAGTAGTAGGTAGCGACAATCCACGGATGAAGGGTAGACCAATTGTTTCTGAATTTGGTTATATTTGTGATTTTTTGGATTGGCAATTAACTGCGACCGTCATTGCTGAGGGCCATCGACCACAAGATGTTACGACTGATCAGAACGCGATGGCAAGGTTAAACCAGATTAATCAGAAATTGATTATCCCTGGAAACATGAAATGAGGTAATGGGATGAAGGCATTATTCTTCACTGAATTTGGCACCAGTTCCGTCTTAAAGTATGGGGAAGTAGGCGCCCCGCACATTTCTGACAATCAAATATTAGTTAAACCGGATTATATTGGCTTAAACTTTGCTGATATTTATCGTCGGCGGGGAGATTATCATATTGAGAAGCATGATCCATACATAAATGGCTATGAGGCTGCAGGGACCGTTGCCGATATTGGTAACCAAGTTAGAAATTGGCATGTTGGTGATCGCGTATTATTCGTTGACGTACCGCTGGCTAATGCGGAATTGGTTGCCGTTCCGGTTGATAATGCGATCAAACTCCCGGCTAAAGTTTCAACTAAATTAGCGGCAACGATTGGCCTACAGGGCTTGACCGCTGACTTTTTGGCTCATGATCTAGCGCTAAATAAACCAGAGGATCAAGTTTTTATCCATGGAATTAGCGGTGGCGTTGGTCAGCTGTTGGCGCAAATTTTAACGGCGGATGGCATGCGAGTGTCTGGTTCCGTTTCAACCGAAACTAAACGGCAGTTGGCAATTAAGCAGGGAGCCGCTCACGTTTATTTAAGGAAACCGGGCTGGCAACATGGGTTGAAGGCAACCTTTGATACAGTGTTCGATGGGGTTGGCAGCACCTTGCCACTCAGCTTAAAGATCGCCAAGCGCAAGGGAAAAGTCGTTTTCTTTGGAATGGCTGACGGAAATCCACCGCGAATTGATTTACTTGATGTGTTAGGTCGATCACAGACGATCGCGACTGGTGATTTATGGGACTATTTGACGAGCGCTACGGAACGAAACCAGCGCAGTGCCCGCCTATTTGATTACATTAGCCGAGGCCTGATTCAACTAGGTGAGCCGACGATTTTCCCGTTATCTCAAGGTAAACGCGCTCATGATTTTCTTGAATCCGGCAGAAGTATTGGTAAGATTTTATTAGTTCCCGATAAAAATAGTTGATATTTAACTAATGAAAGAAGGATCATAATGGATGACATCATTACCTACCTGTGCTGGACGCTGACCACGGAGGGCTTTGATCTAAAACCAGAACAGTTTGAGATTATGGATTCTGACTTCGGTCAACCCTACATCTGGATCAGTATGCCATTTAGCATTGAGGCGATTGTGATTGCGGATCATTTGGGCAAGATGGGCGCCCATTTTGAAATGCAGCGAGGGTACGATGGCGAGAATCCCGATATGACGAAGTTGCCAGATGTGGTTGATTTTCAGATCTTTGGGATCAATGAAGAACTGTTTGGTAAATTTCGGCCGGCAATGAAACAAATCCGTCAGCGGATGGATCGTCAGGACGACAACAAGAAGCGTTAGGCCGGCGTCAGCAACATATAAATGAAGAAGCCAAATAGGGTGACTTCAAGAACCAGCCAAATAAGGAAGCCTAACGGATGATTAGGATTAATGGTGATTCCAACTCCCATTGATTTTGGCACAAAAAGGTCCTTTGAGTCCCCATGATAGAATGACTTGAGCTTGAGATAGCTTAATGGTATTAAGATTAAGGCAGATATCATGGCGATAATGCCAATCCAGCGAGCTTGACTGTCGGTTTGAACAAACGGCGTGAACGCAACCGGCAAGAGCGTGAGGGCAAGAACAATTCCCAAGGCCCGGTTCAGCCAGCGACTGTCTTTCTTCTGGTTAATGAGCTGGTAGTCTTTCTTGACTTGCTTGATGTAGCGTTCGTCACCCTTTAGCATATAATCCAGTGATAGATCGTAAAGGTTACTGATGGCAACCAAGGTTGGAATATCTGGATAACTTTTTCCGGTTTCCCAGCTGGAAATAGTTTGGCGACGGACGTGGAGTTTCTGGGCAACGGCACTTTGGGTGAACCCCAGCTCAGCTCGTTTTTGTTTTAAAATAGTGGCTAACATGATTTGACCTCTTCTGTATCGCATTTGGCAATGTGCACTTTAATTATCAGTAGTATGACGCTGAAATCTCCGGTAGGCAAGCAATGATTGATTGTTTGGCGAGTGACGTCACTGGAAAAATCACAAACCAATAGATTGCGGTTCTCGATGTTCATGATCTGATTTGGTATGAGTGACGAAATTTGCAAGCACCATCACCGGGGTGGTTGTCCAAGCGGCTTTACATCGCGCTTTCCTGACTTCAAGATAAGCTGATTTGGCAGAAATAGTCTCCCTAATCAGGTATGATTGAGACAAGGAGTTGATGAGATGAACATTGGGAATAAAATCAAAACTTATCGAAAAGTTCGGGGCCTCTCCCAGGAAGCTTTAGCAAAGAAAGTCTACGTTTCAAGACAAACTATTTCTAACTGGGAAACCAACAAAGGTTATCCGGATATTCAAAATATTTTACTGCTGAGTGTTCTCTTTGATGTTTCTGTAGACGAATTGGTTAAAGGAGACTTGAATGCCATGAAAGAAAAACTCGCTAATAAGAAAGTCAACGCCCAAATGTCCATGTACACTTGGATGATGCTAATTTCGGCTGTTCTTGGCGCAATTTCAATTGGTCTGGTGTTCTTCTTTGAAGGATCAATGGCCGTCGTACTCATCCCAATCATTTGTTTTATGATCATGTTTTTCAGCGCAAGTAAGGTTGAACGACTCAAAAGTAACCAAAATCTCAAAACGTATGCGGAAATTGTCGCTTTTACAGAGGGACGAAATGTTGATGAACAACGGCAGAAGCGCAATCAGGTTAAGGACAAGTGGGAAAAGGTAATGATTGTCGTTGGCTTTACTGGGGTCTTTCTATTGATTGTCCTTATTTCTATTGATTGTCCTTATTTCCATTGGCGTGTTCGCTATTTTTAAGTGAGAACTAACCACAAACTTAATTGCACGCCGTTTTCGTCTAAAATTATCTCTTTACATGAACAAAAAGTCCCTAGTTGATTTATACCATCATAAATCAACTAGGGACTTTTTTAATATCCGTATTTCGAACTAAACTTGGGCTGCTACATTAAATGTCCAAGAACCCTTTATCTTCATAAGCAGGATTTGGATACTTGTAGAAGCCTTCGCCAGATTCCAATCCGAGCTTGCCGGCATCAAGCATCTTCTTGAGGGCGTCAGCAAGTGCTTGGGTTTCGGGCTTTGGATCATCCTGGGCCTGGGCTAACGTGATGTTGTAGGCGGTTCGAATTCCAACCGCGTCCAAGATTGCGAATGGTCCTCTTGGAGAGCCGGTGGCAGCCATCCAGGTCTTATCAATGGTTTGTGGATCAGCAACGCCCTTTACCCATAATTCTTCACCAGCACTCAGCAGTGGAATGAGTAAGGTGTTCAGGATATAACCTGGTTGTTCCTTCTTGAGTTGGATTGGAATCATACCGATGCTACGAGCAAATTCAACGATTTCTTTGTAAATTGCTGGATCAGTCTTTGGTGATGCCATGATTTCAGCCGTATTGTTCAACCAAACTTGGTTGGCAAAATGCATGTTCAGGAATTGCTTTGGGCGACCGGTATCATCCATGAACATACTTGGAACTAAAGTTGATGAGTTACTGGTGAAGATTGCCTCTTTAGGTGCAAAGTTTGCAATCTGTTTGTAGAAGTTCCGTTTGATGTCTGGTCGCTCAGGAATGGCTTCAATAACCAGGTCTGCATTGGCAACGGCCTTTTCAAGATCCCAACTATAGTTAATATTGGCCAAACCTTTTTCAAAGTCAGCGTCTGTAGCCGCAATATCTCGTTTATACAAGTGACGGAGGCCTTTGATTCGATCCTTGGCCTTGTTAATTGCGTCTTCGTTAATATCATAGACTGTTACATTGTAGCCTTTAAATGCGGTTTGATACGCAATCTGACTACCTAAAACACCACTACCTGCAACCGTTACGTTTTGAATTGCCATGATGAAAATCCCCCTTATAATAATGAAAGCGGTTACCCATACACCATAATTATAGATGAGCTGGAAGCAAAAGCAATCAAAGCGATCATAAATGATGCATTGGTTCCTTTAAATCGCAACCCCGACTGCAAACTCGATTCGCAACTGGTGGTTGCATCCCCATGCGCCAATGATTCGCGTGCATTTTTATGATTACAGGGTAATAATAAATGTCAGAAAGTAAAAGGAGATGGTTAGGATGATTTTAGGACAGCGAATTAAAGAAGAACGTGAAAAAAATGATTGGACTCAAGATCAGTTGGCAGAAACCCTGCATGTGAGTCGCCAAGCAGTTTCAAAGTGGGAAAACGGGACGGCTTATCCAGACATTGATCGACTGATTCAGCTGAGCGATTTGTTCAATATTACGTTGGACAGTTTGATTAAAGGTGACCAGGACTTACAGCGAAAGATTGTCATTGGCAGTGACAACCATTCTCAGACAAATCTTTGGGACTTTATGAACGCCAGGGGTTGGGTGATGTTGTTTCTGATTGTCTGCGTAATTTGCTGGGCATTTGTTAAGATCAACCCATAATTGGGCATGATTCAATTTGAATTCTTGGAAAGGATAAGTACATAACGGCAAATGCCGAAGGAGATCTTTATCTTGAATCAACCAATATTAGCAGTTCACCAATTGAATAAGTCATTTGGTGCAAAACAGGTATTACATGATGTTTCATTTGCTTGCCAACGTGGTCACGTCATTGGGTTGGTTGGCGCAAATGGTGCCGGCAAAACAACCCTCATGAAGGCGATTTTAGGCCTGACAACCGCAACTGGACAAATCAGGATTGATGGGCAACCCACTTCATTTGACCACCACGAAGTGTTACATGAAGTCGGAGCGTTGATTGAATATCCCAGTATCTATCCCTTTATGAGTGGCCGTGATCATTTGAAATTATTTGCTAAGGGTCCTCATCGCCGACAGCGGATCGACCGAACGATCGCGGACTTGCATTTAACCAAATACATTGACCGGCCGGCGAAGGGTTATTCACTTGGGATGAAACAGAAGTTGGGAATTGCCTTAGCAATCCTTAATGACCCTAAGTTAGTTGTCTTAGATGAACCGATGAATGGCTTGGATCCTCAAGCCAATAAAGAGTTACGGGAACTCATTATCACCAAGCGCCAGGCGGGGACGACATTTTTGATTTCGAGTCACATCTTAGGTGAGCTGCAACGAATCGCTGATGATTTGCTGGTCATTGACCACGGTAAAATTGTTAAACAAACCACGATGGCCGATTTGTTGGCAGCCAGCTCTCATCAATTGATTCTTTCAACCAGCGACGATGCAATGGCCCGCAAAGTTTTGACCAAAGCCGGCTATCTGCTAACCGAGGATCCCAAGCCGACCATCCGAGTGGGCGCGAAGACTCAGCTGGAACCAATTCTAGATGCCCTCAGCCACCAGCAGATTACCGTCTTGGATATTCAACACCATGATGCGGATTTGGAAGATTCGGTTTTGAAGTTGTTAGCTCAGGATCAGCTTCAAAAGGAGGGACAGATTTGAGAACGTTATTGTGGCAAGAAACTTTTAAGTTGTTGAAGAAAAAGAGTACCTATTGGGTCACGATCTTTTTGGTGATTAGTGGATTGGGGCAGGCGTTTTTGGAAAAGCTGTACCCTCATAACAAAGTCTTAACTGCCCCAATGGCCTTTAGTTCCAGCTTCGCAGCGACTACCTGGCTAATCTTTATCATGATTGCGGCTTGCGCAACCGTTCTATCAATGGAATTTCAGTATGGCACCGTTAAGGAAATCATCTACCAACAATATTCCCGGAGTACGATTCTGATGAGTAAGTGGCTGGTGATGTTGGGCTATTCGATCTATCTGTATGTCATGACCGGGGCGGTGGCCCTTCTCGGCAAGGTGTTATTCGTGAACGACCAGTTTTCGTTGACCGCGATTGATCCATATTCGAATCATCTGACATTTTTGCAGCAATGGTTGGCCTCGATGAGTAGTAGTTTTATTACCCTCTGGTTAGTTTTAAGTGTTGTTTTCCTGTTTGCGACGCTATTTCGATCGGCGACAATGGCCGTAACGGCCGGAATTGTGGCATTTTTTGCCTTTAACGCGGTGAGTGTCCTCATGTTTAAGTTGATCACCAAATTCAACTGGGTTAAGTGGAATCCCTTTAACTTCTTGAATTTCTCTAACCAAATCACCGACCCAGCTCGGCATGCCTTAACGCAGTTATCAGATACTCAATTACTGATTGGCAGTTTGGCCTACACCGCCCTCTTTTTGGCGATCGGCTTAGTGTCATTCCGCAGGCAAAATGTGTAGCCGATTGCCTCGATATTGTGGAATCCATTTGGTTGCTTTTACCCATTATTCGGGTTATATTGACCGCAAATAAGGGGTGATAATCATGTTTAATTGGGAAACATTTGAGCCAGCCGAGTACAGCCGAGATGAGAAGCCAAGCTTTGTGGAGTTGACTAAGCGCAGCTACGTGACCGCCGAGGGGGATGCCGATGACCATTCTGCAGATCCTAACTTTTTAAGGTTAGCAGCAGCTGCCGCCCGGATTGCTAGGACGATCAGTGGCGGACCCGACAAAGGAATTCCTGTTTCTGGATTTAAAGAATATGTCCCGTATCCAGTTCAAGCAGTTTGGACAGCTCAAGGGAACAATGAACATTTTAAAATTTGGATTAAACAGCCATTATTCATTGATGAAGCCGATTTTGCGGCTGCGATGACCCAGATTGATTTCGATAACTTTGACGAAGATGAGATTCACTTTGAACATCTAGCGGAGGGAACCGAGATTCAAACGATTAACCATGGCGCCGTTACAGCTGATGCACCAGCGTTCCAAGTCCTAAATGAAGCCATTAAGAGCGGTGACTATCAGCGCCTCCATGCTGATCAACATCGGGAAGTGTACATTGATGGTTTACCGGTTGATGCTGATAAAGTGGTCTTGGTTAGATTTGAAATCGATCCAAATGGCCGCTCATTACCGGGTCTGGTTCACAATTAAATAGGAATTAATTGAGATTCGTTTTGGCAATCTGCCGAAACGGATCTTTTTTTGCGATTTGGTCGCAATTTTAAAAAAGGCATGTTATAGTGTAATAGTAAAATATAACACTAGGGAGGTGGCACAATGAAATTCGATGATAAGATCCCGATTTATTATCAAATCAAGAATTACATTTATGGTCAGATCATTACCGGCAAACTGGCCCCGGGTGAAAAGATCCCGGCGGTTAGACAGCTGGCCGTTGATTTAACCGTTAATGTGAATACGGTGCAACGAGCGCTTGGAGAACTGATTTCTGAAGGTATTCTGGAATCCAGACGGGGATTAGGGAACTTTGTAACCGAAGATCAAGCCACTATTGAAGAAGTGAAACACAAACTGATTATGCAACAGCTGCATGAGATGTATGAGAACTTACACGATTTAAACGTGACTGATGACGAGATTGTTGCGTACCTCAGACAGTATATAAAGGATAGGAGGACCACTAAAGATGGCCAATACAATTGAGATTGAGAACTTAACGTATCACAAGAATTACCGTCGTATTTTGGAAAATATCAACTTACAGATTGAGCAGGGCAAGACGGTTGGCCTCCTTGGGGAAAATGGTGCCGGGAAGACAACTTTGATGCGACTGATTGCCGGTGTTGCCAAAGGCGCTCACGGAACCGTTAAGATTGATGGTGAAGATCAAGTGGCGGCCAAGAAAGCGGAAGTGAGCTTTAGCGGCCAGCTGGACGGCTTTAACCCGAGCATGCGAATTGACAAAATTATTCGCTTCTATGAGGACGTTTATTCAGATTTTTCAACTGAACGATATAACCAGATTGCCGGTTTCCTGCAGATTGATGAAGGGTTGCGGCTATCCGCTCTTTCAAAAGGGATGAAGGAAAAATTGGTCATTGGCTTGACCCTGTCTCGAGATACCAAGGTTTATCTGCTAGATGAGCCTTTCGGCGGTATCGACAGTATGAGCCGCAAAAAGATCATCCAAAGTATCATTAAATGGAAAGCGTCGGATGCCGTGATTGTGGTTTCCGATCACTATGTTTCCGAAATTGCCAGTATCCTGGACGAAGTGGTGATCATTAAAGACAAGACGATTTACACCAAGAAGAGTGCCGAAGAAATTCGTGCACAATACGCAGAGGGCATTGAACAGTATTACGAGAGTATTTATGAAGGGAATGATATGGATGACTAGTTTTACCAGTATAACCAAAGCACTGTCGAGACCCAAGATTTCGATTATCAATCGGATTTTGGTAGTCGATGTTTTGGCGATTGTGTTGACGATTCTGTTTGAGGTCTACAAAGGGACGTTAAGTGGGATTGATCCCTTGCAGATTTCTTTGGCCTATTCGATGATCGCCTACTTCGCGGCGTTTGTCCTACTATCAAGAAACATGGAACATGTTTACATCAGCAGTGCCTATCGCCTGATTCCTGCCAGCGATACCAAGTTATACTCCGCTAATCTTTTATCTGCCCTGATTGGAATGATTTACTTAGGATTAACGCAAGTTGGGTTGGCACTGGTTACCTCAGCCTTGAACTTTCCAGAAATTGTGAAGCAAACGCGGCAAATGATTTCTGACACTTATCAACATTCCGACAAAGCCCACTTTGGGGAAAATTTAACTTTCCTGATTATCGGGGGCATTCTATTGGCAATCGCGATGGTCTTGCTATTCTGGGCCACGATCAGCTTGATTCATTTGATTGGAAATTCACTGACGAGTTTCTTGCCAGATGGTCGGCAAAAATTCTTTAAATTTATTTTGTATGTCGTCGTGATTGTTGGATTCCTGTATTTGTCTTCTTATATTCTTGGCCTGATCGGGTTCTTTACCAATTACTATAAATTATTCAACTTCACTAATTTCTATCTGCAATTTTTCCTTGGGATTGGTTACTTTTACCTCATGGCATTGGCGGAGTCAGCGGTCAGTGTTTATCTGTTGAAACATTGGGTGGAAACTGAAAACTAGAAATATAAAACAACAACCCCGAACGTCTACAAAGTAGAGGCTTGGGGTTGTTAGTCATAGTAGATGACTATTATATTGTCTTAGCCAACAGGTGTAAATTCGATTGTTACCTTTTGGTGGGTTGCGTGCGCTATTTCTCCTAAAAGTTTGGTTGAGGCATTCATCGAACCACTTTCAATGCGAGCAATTGTTGATTGAGGCTTATTAACCAAGGTAGCAAATTCTCGTTGATTCATACCTAACTTTTCACGTAGATTGCGAACCTGAACAGCAACATCATAGTTGATGTTATATTGTTCAGCTGCTTTTGCAAATTCTTGGTCGTGGTGGCTTCTTCGAATTGCATAATCATCAATTTTGCTCATGGTTATGACTCCTTTCAAATTTCAAGTTCTTCATAAGCATATGATGGCATACTCGCTATCATAATTCAAAGAAGCGAGTTGAGTAGTTTGGATTGTGGGTTCAACCTGGATAAATATTGACCTAAGATTGATGCTGTAAGACAAAAAAGACGGATTAATCCTAAATTTCAATAAATAGATAAAGCGGGTGAATAGATGATGGACTTGTCAATTCAAAATCTGAGTATGAGTTATGGTAAAGCAACGATTTTTTCTGGCCTAAATGCTGAGCTGCATTCTGGTGGCTTGATTGGGTTACTTGGTCCTAATGGGGCGGGGAAGACCACTTTACTGAAAATTTTGACCACGTTGCAAAAGCCGACGCGGGGCGAGGTATTGGTTAATGGGACCAGTCTACTTTCACATCCGAAAGCTATGCAAAAAGTTTTGGGGTATTTGCCTCAGCAAGTGCCCTATTTTCCTAATCTAACAGCCATGGAATATTTAAACTATGTTGCTGGCATGAAAGGTATGCGGCCTCATCAGGCACTTGAGCAAAGCCAATCGCTTTTAGAAAGTTTACATTTAAGCGATACGGCTAACAAACGACTAAAAGAGTTTTCCGGCGGCATGCGCCAGCGTGTTGGGATTGCAGCAACTTTGTTGAATGACCCACAAATTATTATTGCTGATGAACCATCAACTGGCTTAGATCCAGAAGAACGGGTCACTTTGAGAAATCTACTGGCTGAATTGGCAAATGACCATCTAGTACTGCTTTCGACCCATATTGTCTCGGATATTGAAGCAATTGCTGGCCAAATTCTGGTACTCCAATCTGGCCATTTCCTATATCAAGGGACCCCAGGTGAATTGATTAAGCGCAGTGTAGGAGACGTTTGGGAATATCCAATATCCGCGGACTGGACTTCGCCGGTGATAGTGAAGCAGTTGAATCAACCGACAACGTCCTTAATTCAACGTCCAGATGGGATTCGGATCCGTGAAATTAGTAAACGGCCACCACTGCCGCAAGCCCAATCCGTGACTCCCAATCTGGAAGAAGCATACTTGGGTCTTCTTAAAGGGGTGATCCAGTCATGAAAGCCAGTTTTCAAGCGACCTTTCGTGAAAAAAGTCGCCACATGTCCTTTGTCGCCTTGTGTATTGGATTGCTTTTTTCGGTTGTGCTAATGATTCCTAACGGGTCCGGCGTTATGCGGGCTATCATTATTAATCCGGCGACTTACGCACAAGCCAATAATGCCAGCTGGTCGGCCATCAGCGTGGCCTTTATGATGGGCTTTTTCCTGCCGTTGATCGGAGCAGCTTTCTTACGTAATGCCATTCGTCTGGATCGGGATAATGGAACCATGACATTGTTTTTAACTTCCCGCTTTGCCCGCTTCAAATATACCGCGGGCAAGTTTTTCAGTAATCTCTGCTTAATGTTGATCTTCTGGGGCATTGTGTTGACTTTTTCATTGATCGGTACGTTGGTTAAATATCAGGGTAACGGTTTTAATCTGGTTCAATTCTTTTTGCCATTCTTGATTTTATTACCGGGCATCATTTTCGTCTCGGCTTTAACCTTAGTAACTGAAACCTTGCCGGGTTTACGGGGACGAATCGGGACGGCGGCGGTAATTATCTTTTTAGTATTGCTGTATACTTCAGATGCCAATTTTCAACAAGCTCCCAGTCCAATTCAACACATCTTTAACGTGTCGGGAACTGATTATTTGATCACGAATATTAAACAAGCGGTCATGCAATCTTCTGGCCACCAGTTAACATTGTTAAAAATTATCGGCGCCAGTACCTCAACCCAGTATACGGGTCACCAAAATCTGGTTTTTTCACCGTTACGCTTAACGGAGACCGACTTGCTGGCTATGGGAACTTTGATTCTCATCAGTTGTGGTTTGGTGTATGTGGCAGGACTACTTTTGGAACGACGACCGCTCACACCCTTAAAACTGATTCATTGGAAGGTTCATTTACCAGTTAATATCTTGAAGGCGGGTAGCCAGTCGCAATTCTATTTGTCATTTCGGTTGTTAACAGGTGGCGTAACCAATTATTGGCTGTCGATTATTTTATTGATCTGGCTATGGAATTGGTTAACGCCATATCAAGGCTTGACTCAGTTTGCGTTTCCGATACTCTTTTTAACCGCGATGCCCTTATTTGCCGAATTAGGGGCCGGTGAGGTTCAAAGCGGTGTGTATCAGTGGCTTCAGACGCTACCTAATGGTCATCGCCGGCAGACAGTCCGAGAAATACTTATCGGTAGCGCACTGTCAGTCGCTTTAGCACTGCCGGCATTGATTAAGGCGCCTACACTAATGGTGTCGTTAGCTTTACTGGTTTGGAGCCTTCAGTTACCAGTCTTGGCTCAGCTATTAGGACGTTTAACGGCTAGTAAACGTCCGATTCAGTTATTGATGGTGGTTTTCTTTTATCTTTATTTGAATGGGGCGCCGTTATTGTCATTTAATCAGACTGAGTTGGTGTTACCGACATTAATCTATTTGATTATCCTGATTTTTGCTTTAGTGTTGTTATTAATACCAAAGATATCTTTTGGGCGAAAATATGCAAACTACTAGTTTCCGATTTTCACAAACCCACTACTGAACAGCTTACAAACGCTGATATAGCAGCATTGCTCTAAAGGAAAGCTAGTCAAATGAGGATTTTAGACTTACGTTTAGGGGGATCAAGATGATCGATAGTCATTTTGCTCAAAAACTGAAGAAAACAAGAAGTGATTTGGCGATCACCCAGCAGCAATTGGCCGATCGACTCCACGTCTCCAGAAAGACCGTTTCGGGTTGGGAGACTGGCCGGAATCGACCAGACATTGATATGCTGCGGCAGATGGCCAGAATTTATCATCTGTCCCTCGATGAGTTGGTATCTGGTACGCAGGCGGCTGAACAGCAAAAGGTCGCCACAACAACGCCAATCTCATCGGTTAATCGGATAACGAGTACCTTGCTTGATATTATGCTGGCGATTTTGTTGATTGAGCGGTTCACCCAAGACACAACTCATTATAATGTTTTCATTTTGATTGACTGGATATTTGTCTTTGGCGTGATACTGAGACTGTTGGTCAGTCGGTGGGGGCTGAAAGTGATTCACTCTGTGCATTCACCGGTGTTTTTAATTGGGTATGCGCTGTTAATTGCGGTGCTGCTATATAGCGCCCTTACCAACTTATTTACGATGGGGTTTGTATTTCAGTTTGTGTTCCTGGTCGTTAGCTTGGTGGGAATCATTAATTTCGTGATTATTGGCCGAGATGTCATCAGCCACCGCAAATTGCGATGAAGCCGCCGTGATGTTGAGCAGGCTAAGTCGATCATCCTTGCTTTCTTTAGTTAACTGATCCTTGAATGATAGAATTCGGGGATCAGATACTAATGATCATGGGGATGATTTTATGCTTAATGTTAGTAATATTAATACCTTTATTGGTAGAAAGAAAATTATCAAAGACGTGTCATTTCAAGTGAATCCCGGATCAATTGTTGGGTTGATCGGACCAAATGGTGCTGGGAAAACGACGATTATGAAAACAATTCTGGGACTCACTAAGTTCACCGGAACGATCTCGGTGGAAGATAAAACGGTCACTGAAAATAATCACGCTGCCTTAACCAGAGTGGGCGCGTTGATCGAACATCCAGCCATCTACCCGTTTTTAACGGGACTAGAAAATTTGAAGTTATATTCTTTAGATGAAGCTGATATGAACAAGGTCGTTTCAATGCTCAAGATGGATGCTTATATCAATACCAAGTCGAAAGGTTATTCGATGGGGATGAAGCAAAAGCTGGGCATTGCGATCGCGTTACTTAACAAGCCCCAACTGGTTATTTTGGATGAACCGATGAATGGCCTCGATATTGAAGCCACAATTTTGATTCGGAAGATTATCAAGCAGTATGCGGCTCAGGGATCGGCCTTTCTGATTTCTAGTCATGTACTAGGCGAATTGCAAAAAGTCATGACCAATGTGTTACTGATTACTGAGGGCAAGATTATTGTCGATGAACCCATTGATGAATTTAACCGGGGCAGCCGGCAGCAGTATCACTTATTAACCGAAGATATGCCGGAAACTGAGAAATTGTTTGTTGAAAATCAAATTCCAGTTACCAAATCAGATGATTATCTGGTAATTTCCCGCGAGCTTTCGGATCAAGTGCAAGATCTGCTCTATTCTCATCACATTCGCTTAGTGGAACTGTCGCCTCAAGGATTGAGCTTCGAGCAAACGGTTGTTAGTTTGCTTCAGCAGCAAAGAAGGCAAAGCCATGAAAACTAGTCTAAAGCAGGAATTTTATAAGTTTAGGCACCAACGAATTCCGTTGTATGGCGCAATTGCGCTGGTGATTTTAATGTTGTACGCGGCTGTATCATCGTCTGACGTTAACCGGATGATCATCGCCCAGGGCTTCGGTGCCGGCCAGTGGATCACAATCATTATGATTACAATTGCGTCAACGTTTGTGGCGATGGAGTACGAGAACCGCACAATTATGACGTTGTTTTATAAGAGTTCCAACAAATCGGCGATTTACTTTGCCAAATTCATTGTGATGGTGGTTTACGGTGTCTTGATGCTGATCTTTGGGATGCTTTTGACGTTTATCCTGAAGGCCGTCATGGTTGGTGGTAAATATCAATGGGGCGCAATGTATGGCCAGCACAGTTTAGTGACCGATTTAGTTCTGAATACCGCGGGAACGTTTATTTATCTGTTGTTCATCATTACTGTCGCGTTCCTCTTGATTACCTTGATCCGAGTAAATGCAGCTGTCGTGGGCATTGGCCTAGTGATTATTTTCATGGGTGCCGATTTCTCTTCGCTCATCATGAGTGCCTTGCCACATCTTGCTGCAATCATCAAATGGAATCCGCTGAATATGGTTTTTGTGATTAATCAGTTGGCAAATTCTAGTTACGAAAAATTTTCCGACCTCAGTTTGCTGCAAATTATAACTGGCAATCTGATTTATGCGGTGATCTTCATTGTCATTGGTGACCTTCTGTTCAAAAGCAGACGGGTTTAGTCGGGGAAGGTGAACAGCATGAGTAAAAGTTTATATCGGGAATTTTATAAATTTGGCCATAAGAAGTTGACCTGGTTGGCGCCATTGCTATTGTTAGTTTTTATGATTTTAATCAGCGATTATCCATCAAACCGGTTGCTGGCCATGATGACCTACGATTCTACGGATGCAATTATGATCATTCTGGTAATCGTCGGGGCCACCATGTTTTCAATGGAGTTTCAGAACAATGCCATTCTGACACTGTTGTATAAGTCACCCAGAACATTGTCCGTTTATCTGGACAAGTTCATTACCATTTTTATCTACAATTTGATCCTGCATGGGTTGGCGATTATCTTTACGTTTATCCTAGCGGCGACTATCAACCCAGTTTCCTGGTCGGCGGCTTATCAGTATCATCAGCCGCTAATCGTGAACATGTTTTTGGCGACTGGCGTGGATATTTTGGCGTCGACGCTGATTATTAGCGTGGTCTTTTTGATTTCCACCTTGATCAATTCAAATGCCGTCGTGGTAACTGCTGGTTTAGCAGTCATGTTCTTTGGTGAAGCAATCTCAAGTGATATAACGCGGGGTACTTCTGTGTTGACGTCATTAGCTAAATGGAATCCATTTAATATGACGATGTTAACCCATCAATACACTAACTACGCTGGGTATTACGACACCACGCTATTATCAAATGCCCAATTAGCAACGGGTGCCCTGGCTTATATCTTGGTATTCTTTGCCTGTGGGTATCTCATATTTAGGAAAAAACGCTTTTAGAAACCGAAACGAAAACCAAGCTAAATGTTTGCGAATAATCACAAACCAGATACAGATGTCATCACTGTTCAGTCAAGCAACTGAACAGTTTTTTGTGTATAAAAATGACCCAACTATGCCTTAATCGGTCACTATCAAATAAATTGTTAGTAATTCATCCCAGTTAGTGGTTAAGTAAAGGTGAAACCAGATAAGGAAGCGAATGATCATGGCAGAAACAATCGGTCAACGAATTAAAGCTAAACGGATTGAACTGGGGTTGACCCAAAGTGAAGTGGCGGAAAAACTATTTGTAACCCAACAGACGGTTGCCCGTTGGGAAGGTGACAAGCACTTACCACCAATCACCGCTTTGGAAGATCTGGCTAAGCTCTTTGGCGTTGACGTTGCTTACTTCTTTGGGGGTGAAAAAGTCGTGATGCATAAATTTAATTTCTTTGCCTTCTTTGGCAGCATGGTCTTTAACCTACTATTCTTCTGGATAGTAGCCGTTTCACTGGTAACGATCCTTTTGACCAATTGGGGGATGATCGGCGGCTGCATTATTTCACCGTTGGTCGTCATTTATCAAGCAGTCGAAGACATTCGACCATTCGACTGGTTACGGTTTGGCAGCGCAGGTCTTTTAGCGATTATCGCGGTGGCTGTCCTGCCAATCTGGTGGAAACTGAACACCTACGTCTGGCGCGTCTTAAAAGCCTACTACCGTTATAACGTCAATTCGATCTTTTATGAGGTGACGCCGGCCAAGCGGACGAAAAAATGATGGTAGATTGAAGTGTTGATGAAAGGGATGGTCATCGTGCTCAGGATTACTTGGCTGCAGTTTAAACACTCATTTAAGGTGTGGCTGTTGACGTTACTGCTGTTTGTTGTCACGGGATTTTTGGTTGGGACCTGTTTAAACGCAGCCTTTGCGATTGCCGACTACTTTCCCAGCCTGCCTAAAGCTCATAATCCAACCGATTTGTTCTTGTACCCTTTGATTTTTGGATTGATTACGGTCCTGATCGTCTCCAGTGGCGTTGTGAAGCTGGTCATTAACAGCTTGAGTCAAGAGTATGCTTTGTGGACCATTCTGGGAGCTAATCCCCGCCAGCTTTCGGGATTAATTGGCGGGCAAATGGCCTTAATCGCCGCGCTTGGCAGTCTGGTTGGCTTTATCTTATCAGTGCCAGTTATGGTGCCGGTTGATCAGTGGTTTGTCGTCACGTTGCTCGGCAGCGAGTGGACACCCAAAATCCCGCAGATACCGCAATCATTCTCGCTGACAGCTTGTGTATTAACCGTTTTGTTTACTGTCGGTGTATCTGGGCTGGCCGGTTATTTACATGCCCATAAACTGTTTGTGAGTTCCCAAGATGATTTATTGACGTTTAAGAAAAGCCGGTCTCCTTTTCAGCGTGTGAGCCAGGCCTTATTGATTGTGGTCAGTGCAGCCGGGGTGGTGTTTTGCTATTGGAATTCACTGAGCGTCACCCCGCAGGCCCAAGCCTATCTTGACCGACATCATTTTTATGAAGCTGGCAAAACCTATATTCCCAATTTGATGTTAATTTTACTGTTATCCATTATCTTATTCGCCTTAATTGCCAAAGCTATTTTACCTTGGGTGATTCAATTATGGACGTGGCTGCTGCCAAGAAAATCGTCAGCAACGGTCAATGACGCCTTCTGGAGCACCGTCTTTGACAAGGAATATTTGACTTCCCTGATCTCTCCACTGACCGCTGGCTCATTTATGTTAACCGGGATTACTTGCATTGCTGGTGAAATTAGCAATGGTGGGCCCAATGCGGCTGCGGCAGCTAATACCCGTGAATCCGTTATTGGTTTTGTCGGGGTGCCCTTATCGATTATCCTTGCCAACGTCTTAACCATTACGATTCTCACGAGTGCCCAAAAACGGGCTGGGATAAGGCAACTCTCACGACTGGGCTTTACCCGAAGAAACTTAGTTGTGGAAAAAGTTCAAGAAGCGTTGATTTATGCCACGACATTTTTCATTTGTGCCGTCCTGGGGATCTTGCCATTTAACCTGCTGACGGATCACATCGTGTTGATGACTCACCGAACAATCGCCTTATCAGGGTGGTCGATCTTTACCTGGCCGCTTTGGTTGTGGTTAATCATGATGATTTTTATCGCGGTCGTTGGTAGTTGGCAAGCTAAAGTTGTTTCTAATCGGTTAGTGGATAATTGACTGAAATAGTGGAATTAGTGAGCAGTTGTGAGTATGACGATTTAATTGTTTGATTAAATAGATGATCGGGCAAAGGTAATCCAACGGATGCTGGATTTAAACACGTATCGACAGAAAGGGTGAGCATCATGAACCAACAAGTCATTAATATTCAAAATATCACGAAAAAGGTCGCAACTGGTGGCAAGGAGAAAAATCTGGAAATTCTTCATGGCGTTTCATTAACGGCCAACCAAGGGGAATTTCTAAGTATCGTCGGCCCCTCTGGATCGGGGAAATCGACGTTGTTACACTGTATGTCGGGATTATCCAAGCCGACTTCTGGTTCGGTGAATATCCTCGGCGTGGATCCTTATAAGCTGCGCCCCTCTAAGAAACTGTTTGAGATCTAAATTGAGTTTTGGTATACTTTTGCAAAAAAGG
>NZ_AZEI01000053.1 GCF_001436255.1 Lentilactobacillus rapi DSM 19907 = JCM 15042
AGCGTTGATATGACAAGGATAATCGAGGATAAAACTTAGAAACTTTGGACAGTACTTTTTTCCTTGGGGAGGGATAAACATGAAAGCAAGGCATTTAAGTACTTTCTTTATTTTCTTCTTCGGTGCTTTAGGTGGCCTCTTATTTGGATTTGATACAGGTATTATTTCTGGCGCCTCACCATTAATTGAAAGTAATTTTAACCTGGGAACTGAGCAAACTGGTTTCATTGTTTCTTCAGTGCTGATTGGATCATCGATTGGTGCGTTATCGATTGGATCGTTGTCAGACCGCTTTGGTCGGAAACGACTCCTCGTGCTGGCGTCCATTCTGTTTCTAATTGGGTCGAGCCTATCGATGTTTGCTCAAGGATTCATTTCAATGGTGATTGCCAGAATTATTTTAGGCTTTGCCGTTGGATCTGCTTCCGCACTCACGCCAGCGTATCTAGCAGAGTTAGCCGATGCCCCTCATCGTGGATCATTAGGGACAATGTTTCAATTAATGATTACCCTGGGCATTTTGCTGGCATACGTTTCTAACTTGAGCTTCTTGCACCACAATTTGCTTGGATTACGGGACTGGCGATGGATGCTTGGATCAGCTTTGATTCCTGCGCTGTTACTGTTCGTCGGTTCAATGATTTTACCAGAATCACCGCGTTACCTAGTTGAAAAGGGACGGATTGACGAGGCGCGTGATGTGCTTCATGAACTTCGTGCCAAAACAAATCAGGATCCAGACAAAGAGCTGTCCGACATTCAAATGGTTGCCAACCAGCCTAAAGGTGGGTTGAAGGAGCTCTTTACCTTTGCTCGGCCAGCTGTGATTGTGGCGATCTGTTTGATGTTACTGCAGCAATTAGTCGGCATTAATTCCGTCATTTACTTCTTACCACAAGTCTTTATCAAAGGGTTTGGTTTTCCTGAAAGCAATGCGATTTGGATTTCTGTGGGAATTGGGATTGTCAATTTTGTCTGCACCATTTTGGCCTACAACATCATGGATAAATTCAATCGGAGAACGATCTTACTGTTTGGTTCGATTGTGATGGCTACCTCTATCGGAATTCTCTCCGTCTTGAACTTTACTTTGAACGTTGCTGATGCTGCGGTTCCAACCATGATTTTGATTGGTATTTATATCTTCGGATTTGCCGTTTCATGGGGCCCAATTTGCTGGTTGATGATCGGTGAAATCTTCCCGTTGAATGTTCGGGGAGTTGGTAACTCCATCGGCTCAGCTGCCAACTGGATTGGGAACTTCATCGTTTCTCAATTCTTCTTGGAACTGCTCCATGTCTTTAATAACAATGTTGGTGGCCCCTTTGCGGTCTTTACTTTCTTTGCCATCGTTTCAATCTTCTTCGTTATCTACATGGTCCCAGAAACTCGGGGCAAGAGCCTTGAGGAAATTGAGATGGAAATGCGTCAAAAAGCTGCTTTGAAGGCCGCTGCTAAGAACGCGCCGAAAGCAAATTAAGATTGACCTTAATTCATATATGAAGGGGTTCGGATATCAACTCACTCACGACGATTTAGCAAACAATGGGCTGAGTCATTAGTCGGCAATGTGTTTACAAATGCAGTTTAGTTTTCCATTCTTATATTGATAAAACTTGCGCCAAACGGCTGATCCCGGCCATTTAAGCCAAAAAAGTAATGCATTCCAAAAAACCAGAATGCATTACTTTTTTCACTTAAATTCTGGGATCAAAGCGCCTTTTCCAATCTCTACTCCGGATCCACACACAACCGCTTAACGGCTTCAGCGTAAATATCCATCGCTTTAAACATGCTCTTTAATTCCCAATTTTCATTGACTTGATGCATGAAGTCCGGCACACCTGGCAGCATGGCACCGAATGCGACACATTGGTTCATGGTTCGGGCATAAGTGGCCCCACCAGAAATCTTTGGTTGGGTATCATCGCCAGTCAAGTCCTTGTAAACTGACATCAACGTTTTGACCAGTTCGCTGTCGGTTGGAACGTACAGTGGTGCCAAGTAGTCGAATGCCTCGTAGTGGAGGCCAAATGGGGCAACGGCTTTCTTTAACTTTTCGATCAGCTCGTCTCGATCAATTGTTACTGGAATTCGCATATCAATTTGCATGCGGGTTTCATCTTTGTTGATCTTGAGACTTGAAATGTTGCAGGTCAAATGACCGGATTGCTTGTCTTCAACGTCACCCAAGAGATTAGTAGCGGTTGCATCTTCTTTGAAAAGCTTGCCGATAAAATCAAGTGATTGACTTGGGAAAATGTCATCTAACGCCATTGCTAACCGCAGAACGGCGTTGGTTCCCTGAGGGGCGTTCATCGCATGGACGGATTTGCCAATCACCGTGATGCCATCCGTCCCGTGATCTTCATACTTAAAACCATGATTATTCAACGCTTGCTTCACCTGATCAAGCTTGGGCCCATTGTATGAAGCTTTGGCAGGGACAGCGTTAAAAGCATTTTCCAGGTCAATGTTGAGATCAGCCATCCCAGGACCAACCAGATATGCCTGCTCCAAGCCTTTTTCGGCGTAAGTCACCGGGAATTCTGAATCTGGGGCGATCCCGAAGTCAATTGGCGATTCCTTCTTGTTATAAACGGCAATTCCTCGCCAGAGAGTTTCTTCGTCAGTTCCAAAAATAAACCGAATGCGGCAATTAAATTTGTAACCCTGATCGATCAAAGCCTTAACGGCGAACATGGCTGCCATTGATGGCCCCTTATCGTCTTGAGTACCACGTCCATAAATGTACCCATCTTTGACCGTTGCGGTGAAAGGATCACTGTCCCAATCGTTTGGGTCACCAGCCGGGACGACATCAACGTGGCCGATAATGCCAAAGATTTTATCACCGGCGCCGACTTCGGCATAGCCATAGTTGCCCTCAGGATCTTTATAAGTCTTGAATCCATTTTCTTTGGCGATCGTGAGAATCTCTGTGAGGGCATCATCAATCCCTTTACCAAATGGGGTGGTTGCCGTTTTAGTCGATTCATCATTGACGGAAGGCTTGCTAACAAGACGCTTGAGTGCTTCGACGGCTTCATTTTGCTGAGTTTCTGTTACGATTTTGGTCATTGTGGAATTCCTCCTTTGATTGATACTGAATGACTGCTTGTTACTTCATTATAACTGATGAATATGAAAACGCATTCTTATTTTGTTAAATCGATCATATGACAGACAACGACTTCCTTTCAAATCGACTTAATGGATTTTAAAAGGAAGCCGCTATGATGAATTTTATTGATTACAGGATGGCCATGATGCCTAAGAATACCGCTGTTGCTAAGAACAGGTAAATCATTAACTTAAACATGAATTTCCACCAGGTGGTAATGTTGACGTGCGCAATGGTCAAGGCGCCCATCACCACACCGGATGTTGGGGTAATTAAGTTAACCCAACCGGATGCGCTTTGATAGGCGGTCACAACCAAGCTTGGGTCAACTCCTGCGAATTTACCCATTGGGCCGATAATTCCCATTGTGGCAGCTGCCAGTCCTGAAGTTGATGGGATCAGGAATGACATTGGGATGTAGAAGACGTAGGCCAGAATGATGAAGACGACTGAACCTAAGTTTGATAATCCCATTTCGCCCCAGTGAAGGACGGTTGCAGTAATGCTGCCATCGTTCATGATCACTTGGATTCCACGAGCAACCGCAACAACGATCGCAACGCCCATGAAATCACTCATTCCACTTAAGAATGATTCAACGAATGTGGATTCTTTCATTTTGAAGACAAACATCACGATTACAGCCATCAAGAAGAAGAGGGTTGTAATTTCCGTGAAGTACCATGAACCAAATGGTACTAAATTGGATCCGATCAGGCTGCCTAGGACTGGAATGTCTTGAGCCCATTTGGTGAAGCTAACGAAGAATGTCCATTTTTCGTTAATTTGATCCCATGGAATTAAGCCCATGATCATGATGACGAAGGTAAGACCAAACATCCAGAGAACGGCTTTTTGACGGCCGGTCATCTTGGTGCCGGGTTTGTCTTCGTGATTCAAAGCGAATCGTTTAAGATCTTCTTCTCGTTGTTCATATACAAGTGAACGGGATGGATCTTTTTCGATCTTAGATGCGTAACGGTAGACAAACCAAATACTGATGGCTACGACGATGACAAAAAGCACGGCCCGAGATAAAATTCCGTCACCCGGGGAAATGTTTAACGTCTGTGAAGCAACCCCAGTGGCAAATGGGTTAACGGTTGAGGCTAAACACCCAACTTGTGAGCCGACCAAGACGATTGCAACGGCAACCAATGAGTCAAAACCAACCCCAATCATTACGGGGATAAGCAATGGATAGAAGGCAATGGTTTCCTCAGCCATTCCATAAGTGGATCCACCAAGGGCAAACAGAATCATCAGTAAGGGAATTAAGACTTTTTCCTTACCTTTGTATTTCGACACGATACTGGCAATCCCATCGTCAAGGGCGCGGGTCTGATTAACGACGCCCAAGAAGCCACCAATGACCAGAATGAATAGCGAAATTGAAATTGCGCCTTCAGTTGTGTCGTTTCCAATCATTCCATAGATTGGCGCAGAGAATACGTCCCAAATTCCTTGAGGGTTAGAAGCAACGGCTTTGTAAGTGTGGGCAATAATATTGCCTGCCTTATCAGTCGAATACTGACCCGCTGGAATAATCCAAGTTAAAATTGCAACGAAGATGATGATCAGGAATAGGATCGTATACGCGGAAGGCATTTTGAATTTCTTTTTCGGAGTTGTTTGTTGATTTTGCATGATGTTCACTTCCTTTTCTTTTTCTGAGTAAATTTTACAAAACATCTATAAATTTTCCGTGAACAATTATAGAAGAATTATATTAATGTTCACAATTAAGAAAAATATAAACATCTTGCTTACCCATAGTATAAATAAAACATCATGATAATCAAAATGAAAACACTTATGAATTGATAAAAAATTAGTTAACTAAGGTTAACATGTCCCGACATATCAGCGATTGTGTAAATACGGTCTAAAAAGGAGACAATCAAAAAGCCCATCAACCGAGAGTCGAAAAATCGGTTGATGGGCTAAGTTTATATATTCACAATCATTGAATCCGATTTATCCATCCAGATCGTTAAAGAAGCTCAATAATTCCTCTTTGGTCAAATTATCTTTTTGATCACCGGCAATATCATAGGTGATTTTGCCGTGATCCAGCACAATTAACCGATTGCCATATTTGAGGGCATCATCTAAATGGTGGGTAATCATCAAACATGTGAGGTGGTTACGGGTAATTTGATCATTGGTTGCCTGCATGAGTTCTTGAGAAGTTTGGGGGTCCAAGGCTGCCGTATGTTCATCAAGCAACAAGATTTCCGGGCGCTTGATTGTCGCCATTAAGAAACTGAGCGCTTGGCGTTGACCGCCGGATAACTTGCCAGTGGCGGTATTCAAGCGATCTTCAAGGCCGTTATTCATAACTGAGGTAATGTCTTTGAATTTGGCCATGTGCGCCTTGAGATGTCGAGCACCCAACCCCCGGCGTTGACCACGTTTTTCTGAGAGTAGTAGGTTCTCGGCAACGGTCATTCTCGGGGCCGTTCCCATCTTTGGATCTTGGAAGACCCGACTCAAGAAACGGGTGCGTCGTTCAACTGACATGCTGGTGATGTCTTTGCCATGAAGGAGAATCTGGCCGGTTGTAACGGGGATGTTGCCACCAATGACGTTAAAGAGGGTTGATTTACCGGCCCCGTTTGAACCAAGAATAGTGATAAAATCTCCGGGATAAATTGCTAAATTGACGTGATCCATGATGTTAATTTGCTCGGGGGTGCCGTGATTGACAGTCACCACAATATCATTAAGTTCAAAAATGGGCTCAGTCATGTTTGGTCATCCCCTTTGCTAAAGTATGGCGGATTCGGAAACGATTTTCGAGAACTGGTAACATCATGAAGATTGCCAGGACAATGGCAGAAATGAGGTTCAGATCGTTGGCGTTGAAACCAAGCTTTAAGACCAGCAGGATAACGAAGCGGTACAAAATACTACCGATTGTAACAGCGATCAGGCGTTGGTTCATTGTTAGATCACCAAAGACGACTTCCCCAATGATGATGGAAGCCAAGGCAACCACGATGACGCCGATTCCCATATTAACGTCCGCAAAGCCGTTGTTTTGGGCGACCAATGCACCACCGAGACCAATTAAACCATTGGAGACTCCTAAGCCCATGATTTGCATCGCATCCGTGCTGATGCCAAGCGAACGCGCCATGTTGGGGTTATCACCAGTTGCGATGAATGCCTGGCCAAGGTTGGTTTGGAGAAAATAGATGATCAATGCAGTGACAATTGCCACGACAATAATGCCAAGCACCACACTGTCAAAATATGGAGGTAAAGATTCCAAGAAGTGATTTTTGAGCATCGTTGGTTTGTCAAAAAGGGACAGGTTAGCGCGGCCCATGATTCTAAGGTTGACTGAATAGGCTGCAGTCATGACTAAGATTCCTGCCAGTAGGACTGGAATCTTTCCTTTTGTATACAACAATCCGGTGACTAATCCGGCTAGTAAGCCTGCCAGAAAGGCAATGAAGGTTGCAACTAACGGGGATGCGCCTGAGTAGATAGCAGCTACACATGCCGCAGCACCCATTGGGAAAGTTCCCTCGACGGTCATATCCGGGAAGTCAAGAATTCTAAATGTCAGGAAGAGGCCGATGCCGACGACTCCCCAAGTGAGTCCCTGGCCGATGGCTGAAACGATAATGCTCATTTGATTAATTCTCCTTTTTGTTGCGCTTCTTTTAAGAGGCTTGCGGGGATTTTAATGCCCAATTTGTTCGCTTGCTTTTCATTGATGATGAGCTTGCCATGACGGAAGAACTTAATGGCAGTGGTCGAAGGCTTCTTGTTGCCCTTGAGGATCTGGGCGCTCATCTTACCGGTAGCAACACCAAGCTGGTACTGATCGATTCCGTAAGTTGCCACGCCGCCTTGTTTAACCATCGTATCAACGGCTGGGAAAACTGGCACTTTGGCGTTGTTGGCAGCTCCAACCAATGTCTGCATCGCACCGGCAATGGTATTGTCAGTAGGAACGTAGATGGCGTCGACTGAACGGACTGCTTGTTCAGCAACCTGAGTTAAATCATTGGTGTTAGCGATTGAATAAGCTTTCAGGGGTACATTTTCCTGTTTACATAACTTAACGAACATCTTGTACTGGGCAACGGCGGAATCATCACTTGAAGTGTAAATAATTCCAAGTGTCTTCATATGGGGCATCATCTTTTTAATTAACCCAAGTTGTTCCTTTAAAGGTGCTTGATCAGAAACCCCGGTGATGTTGCCACCAGGTTTGTTATTGTTCTTAACGAGGCCGGCACCTTTCGGATCGGTGATGGCTCCCAGAATAACTGGCTTCTTGGTAATCGTGTTGGCAAGTGCTTGAGCGGATGGGGTAGCAATTCCGATTGAAAGATCAGCGTCTTCGTTGGCAAATTTGGCACTCATCGTCTTTAAATTACTTTGGTCATTCTGAGCGTTTTGAAAATCAATCTTGATATTCTTGCCTGGCTTGTAGCCTTCTTCTTCAAAACCATGAATAATCCCGCGATGAATCGCATCTAGTGCAGGGTGAGACATGAGTTGCAGGATTCCGACCGTTGGCTTTGCCTGGGGCTTCTGCTTTTGGTTGCCTTGGAAAAAGGCAAATCCTAAAATGACAAGTAAAATTAATACTGCACCTGAAATCAAATATTTTTTCTTCATAATAGCAATCTCCTTAATAGTAAAGTGAGCGGATCCAAGCGGTTAGAAGTCGAAATGTAAGTCTCCTTGGATAGAAATCCCGGTTTTGGGGATTTTTGTTCGAGGTGCTTACATGCAGACTTCTGCTTGGAGTAGCTGTCCTAGTAAAGTGAGCGGATCCAAGCGATTAGAGATCGGAGTGTAAGTCTCCTCGAATAGAAATTCCGGTTTTGGGGATTTTTGTTCGAGGTGCTTACATGCAGATCTCTGCTTGGAGTAGCTGTCCTACAAAAACAAATAAAATCGATAAAAACAATCACGAACAAAAAACGAGCATTCCGGTCCGACCGAAATGCTCGTAGTGAAGTCGGCCTGCCGAAATCATCTGGTCAGACCGTTTCTTTTCGAAAAGATTGCCGGCACAGATGCGTTCATGATCGCATGCTTAAGATCAAGTCGCATCTATCCCAGACGATGTGACTTGTTACCGGCTTTGCCAACTGCGATTAACAAGTGAACTCATAGCAATCTTTCCTTTCGTAATAGAATATAATTAATTTTAAATGATTGTTTACCTTTCGTCAACATGTGAGATTGAATCTCTAACGAAAATGAATGCGTTCTTTAACACAGCGGTAACCTAGTCATGATATTCTGTTATTAGGACAGCTTTTCCAAGCAAGAAGTCTGCATGTAAGCACCAGTAAGGAAAATTTCAGAACCGGGAATTCCCCTTACTTTCAACTTACACTCCGGCTTCTAAGCGCTTGGATCCGCTTACTATTGAAAGAGGGGTTCAGTTCATGAGAAGAATCATTAAACTTGTTGGTGTCGTGGTGGCATTTGCTATATGCCTATTGATCGCCAACCCGCAATCAGCGCGTGCAGCGAACAATGGTTACCGTGTCAAGATCCTAAAGACCTATTCAAATGAGTTGCCAGAAAATCCGTATCACGCGAATCTAAAATCCAAAGCTTACATTTGGGCAAGCAAACGGTATCCATATGATAAGCAAAAGGATTTTCAAAAGCGGCTTTATAAAGTCTCTAAATTAAAGGGTGTTACACTTTCTATCCAAAAGAAGGCCAGCGTTTATCACCAAAATAAGTGGGCCACTTATTACTACGTTGCGGATCGAGGCAATGATTATCAGGGGTGGGTTCGCCCCAGTGCCTTGATTAAAGGATTCAGTCCTTATGGCTACCAAATTACCAAAGAGAATTGGGGCAACCAAACTGCCACATTTCACGCCAAAAATCCCAAACAGAATGTGTACATCTGGAATTGGCGGCATACCAAAAAGCAGGCCAATCTAAAAAATTACCCTGGGGCCAATTTGTATCGTAAAGCAACATTCACCATGCTGCACAACAAGAAGCAAAGTACCTATTATTACGTTAGGATGCAAGCAGATGGGAATTCCTCAAAGAATGCCTATGGTTACGTTGCCGCTTCTCAAGTCGCAGCCGGCCATAATACGAATTATAAGCAGATTGACTATACCCAAATTGATCAATTTACTGACAGCACCGACTATCAGAACTATATTCAAAATGGCAAGAAGCAAAAGCTCGCCAGATCGATTGTTAAATTGTTTCCCAACAGCCAGGTTGATTTAGGCTTATCACGGATTGCGGCTCACGATTATGATACGTTTGAGAGTACTCCCGATGGCGATTCAACGCCCATCAGCAAAAAGGGTTACGCCGATATCAAATCATTTTCGAGCATTCAGAAATGGTTGTATGCCCATGAAAAGGCTTCGAATGCAACTAAATTAGCTGGAATTGAAAAACTGTTGGATAAAGAAGGGTACACTGCGAATAAGCGCGCAGCGATGTCTGGATATAAACTTGGCATTCAGATTGTTAACAATATTCCGGGGTACAGTTCTGAAAATGACAAGCCGACTCGTTGGAAAGGGTATGTGTTTATTCTTGGCAGGGTTGATAAGTAAATCATTACAAAAATGGCGAGGATATAAGTTTGGTCGACAAATAAATTGAGACGCATTTTCCAGATTTTGGGAGATGCGTCTCATTTTTTTCTATAAGTAATTTAGTCCTTCTCAAAATAATAATCATCCAATGTGAAAGTTTCTACTGGGGTAACGTGCAATTGATATTCAGCGACCAATTCCGCAATTCTTCGACCATCGATCAGCGTTACTGACTTAGAGCCTTGAACAGCCTTCTTTTTGGCATTATCAGTAAAGTAACTTGTCGTAATAAAGATGCCGTATTCTGCGTTAAATCCATCCATAACGCCCTTAAATTTGTCAATATCAGGTTCTGAGACGGGATTATTAGTAAACTTTTTTGATTGAATGGCTACTCTGGCAGTTCGGAATTCATCTGATTCAAAATAACCAAATCCGTCAATGCCATGATCTCTTGATTGAATTTTCCCAAGTTTATCATCAATTCTAACGCCCATTTTAGAAATCAACAATCTAGAGAAGCTCTCAAACTTACTAGGTGTGAACGCGTTGAGTTGATCGATGAGTTCCACCTTCCAATTATCATCATCGGCAGTTTCAGCATCTTGTTCTGAATCAATTGGGTCTGTGACTTGCTTTGCCTTAGTTTTTCGCTTTTCGTTGTTTAATTTAATTCTTTTTTTCCAATATTCATCGACTATCTTCTGTTCTTTGTCAGTAGGGAAGTTCACGGTCTTACGCAAACGTCCTTTTTCTGTCAGAACAATATCCTTCATTCTTTCGGGCTTTTCCACGTATCCAGTGGCATATAAGTTATTGATACCAAAATTAAAATCAAAGTCGAATGGGATGTATTTGCCACCATTTTTTGACACAACCTTGGTAAAAACGTCTTCATATGAAAATCCACTTCCTGAGTCCTCTGCGATTGAATCCCTCAATGCGTCACGTGATGCGGAGCCACCCAGACTTTTCAGTGCTCGAAGGATCGCACCTTCAGCACCTCTTCTTTTATATTTATAGTTGGCCATTATTGTTTACTCCTATTTATAGAATTTGAACTAATTTTACCATTCATAATATAAAATACGGGAAAAAGACTGAAAGTTGTGACTTTTTTGGAATAAAAAAGCAAGTCTCTGTTTGAGGCTCGCCTTACTTTGACTCTTATTTAGCTAATTCCTCAGCCAACGCATAGCCCAACTTCTGGGCTGTCTGCGCGGTTGGATGAATCTCGTGATCTTGTAAAGTCAAATCCTTGTTCTGATCCGTGATGATATTTGGGGCAAACTTCTGGAAGTTAATGACCGTTGCACCCAGCTTACGATAAGTCTTGGCTTCAGCCTCACGCAGTTGGCCGTATGTGTAACCATACTGATTAAACATATTCTGGCGATTTTCGCCTAATTCGTCGTATCTGGAGATTGGCAAAATGCCGTAAATATGGGCGTTGGGGTTGATTGCCTTGATCCTCAGAACATCTCTGTATAGATGGCGAATGACGTTGTGAAGACTGCCGGAACCAGACAAGTTCGTATAATCATTGGTGCCAATATGGACAAAAATGAGATTCATCTTTTTAATTTGATTCTCATGGTATTTGATTGCAACCGGTAAGTCCTGCGCAACTCGTTTCGTTCCAATGTAGGCAAACCGATGACCCACAATCTTAGCACTTGGAACGGCGTAGTTTAAGACGCGTTTGTTTGTCCCCAAGTACTTACTTACCCAGTCAGGATATGAAGTATTGAGGTAGAAATGATAACCGTCCCAACCAGAAGGGATCGAGTCACCAAATACACCGATCTGTTTGCCGACAAATTTGTTACCAGCTTGTGGCAGCTTGACGTTGAATGACTTGCTGTAAATACCCTTGATTTGGGAATGAAGCACCCAAAAAGTATGCTGATTATTTGCACTGGTCAAACGATAAACAAAGACTCGCTTCCCATTAATTGAGACACTGGCAACTTTATTGCGATACCAGGTTGTGTTGAGAAAAGACTTACTGGAAGTTGATTTGGTTAGATGGAGATTAGAATATAATACCGCATCTTTTTTTAATGCATAGGCATGAGCATGGATTGGCATGTCAAAGTGAACACTGACTTTTGCGGTGCCCGTATCAGCAGTCGAACTGCAGCCAAAGCCAAATGAAAGCGTCGCAAGGACAAAAGCAGCGACCAACAGTGTGGCGCGTTTATTGATTGAGATCATGTAAAGGTTCCCCCGGTTCAGAATATTGATAAAAAATGAAGCGTTAATTATGTGCCTGATCACAACTACTAGGTTACTATACTGCAAAAAGTTAAAGAAAGTTATAAAGAATTCAAATAAGGCCATAAATAAATCTGATGTTGCATTTAAACGCTGCCCTGACGCCGGTTCAACGTTGATTACAAATAATTGATGATGGCATTTTTGCCGTACGCAACTTATGATAGTAAGTGAGGTGATTAGATGGATTTTAAACAAGTTGTTTTAAATGAAACTGATGGTACCAAATTAGACATTTACAACAGTCATACGGATGTTGCCTTGCCTGGAATTGTGATTCTCCCCGGCGGCAGTTACAAGCCGTTTAAGGAAAGGGACTCCGAAAGAGTGGCTTTAACGTTTGTGACCAAGAGTTATCAAGCATTCGTTTTGGAATACCCAATTAATGAAAAGAAAAACTATCAGGTAGCCAAAAAGGGCATTAGTCTGGCATTTGACTACATTATTAAACACGCAAATGAGTTGAATGTCAATCCGCAAAATATTGGCGTCATCGGCTTTTCGGCTGGTGGCCAATTGGCAGCCGCTTATTCGTGTGAAAAGGGTAACCACGCCCGATTTGCCATTTTAGGCTACCCAGTTGTTAATCAGGCCTTGGATGAGAAAATGGGCATTCAAAGTGAGGACGTTTCCAAGCTAGTTACTAAAGAGACAGCCCCAACCTTTATCTTTGGTGCCCGTGGTGATGGCCTGGCGCCATATGTTGATCACATTCAACCATATACAAAGGCATTATTTGAGAATGATGTTCAATTTGAACTTCACCTCTTTGCCTCAGGTGGGCATGGATTTAGTTTGGGCAACAAGTATACAGGCGTGGTTAACCGCGACAGAACGGATGCCCATTTTGCCAAATGGTTCCCACTGTGTTTGGAATGGCTCAAACAATTTGACTAGGAAAAGACTGGGACAATCGACGTTTTGATCCCAGAATTTAACGAAAAGACCAATTATTCCTAATTTTTTGGAATAGTTGGTCTTTTTCGTTAAGTGGTCGGGATCAGCCGTTGGGTTCAGCTTTTATCTAAGTGGCTACGGCGATCCAAGTGAATGATTACAGATTGGCAATTAATATATGTTTCGGCCTTTTTTGGATAAATGCAGATTCATACTGCCCTGGAAAGGACAGGTGTGATGATTTCTCAGTTGGATCTTCACTCAAATAAGAATCTTCTCGACAATTCGATTAAAATTGGCGTCATCGGGGTGGACAATTCCTGCCAATTTCGTTGAATGAAGGGACGAAACTTACTGAGCGCACCTCTTTCAAGTTCTTTATTGTCTGTCAGCAGATGGCGTAGTTCCAGTGAAAACTCTTGAAGTGTCACTTGGTCGGCTTCCGTTTGCATTTCATGCTTAGCACAAATCAGTTGCTGAAGATAGCCATCGTATTTTTTGGCGGTAATCTTATCTTGGTCATTAGGCAGTTTGAGGCCGTTGCCGGTGGCTTCATCATGAGTGAGCCTTTGAAGATACGTTACCCCTTTAGCAGTCAGCCAGCGATCTGCTTTGTTGTTAAAGAGTTTGACGCCATCCACGAAATCAATATCAAACGTTGCGGTGAGAATTCCCTCATGCTTATAATCCATTTTCTCAAGTTCACGTAAAATATCGGTTGCGCCGTAATCATTATTCTTACCATAATCAATTAACTTCCGAATGGTTTGGAGATTGACTTGATTGGGTTGCGTTTCCAAACAACTTAAGATAAACTCCCGCATTTTTTCGTTTTGATTCATGAATTTAGCCCTCTTTATAATGATTTTTTAACTATGAAATAACTTCATTTGAATACCTTGGTCATAGTTCCCAAATCCTTGACCAAAAATGGTGCAGCCCCCTTTGTGTTTTGCGTTATCCTTAATGGCAAATCGGACAGAAATTGTCGGTTGGCGCCAGTTGAGATCATCAATTGAAACGTCGGTAAATGGTTGTCCATCCAAATAACTCCCATGATCAGTCACCCGAACAACTTTTAGCTGGCCGTATTGGTTGACGTTGTCTGGAACCCAGGCAGGGGTGTATTTCCCCCGTGTATCCGAAAAATCCCCCGGGCTTGTCCACGTGCCAATTTCAACATTGTTAATATAAAACGTAATGTCGGATGGCCAAACATTGTTGGAAAATGGAAATTCAGATCCCAATTCCATCGACAGATCCAGCATTTCCAGATTATCCTTTGCCTCCAAATAATTAGGAAATTGATATTCAACAAAGCCATTGGTCCACCAAATCATGCCGGCTTTAATGCGATCGGGGCTCATGAAGTAGGTTGGGTTATCAACTTTACCAATATAATCATTTTTTCCAGCTAGGCCACAGGATGGCGTCACTGAGTAGTTCGTAAATTGGCCAACTGGGACAGCAGTATCGTATTCTGCAAAAGCTGGATAAATCGTGCTGGGAAAATGAACATTAATATTGTCGACTTTCAAATAAGATACCTTTTTGTGACCATGACGCTCAAAACCGATGATGCCGGCTTCAGCGAGCTTATTGAGATGCATTAAAACAATGGTACTGCTCAAGTTGAGCTTCTTTGACAACTCTTGAACACTCGTCCGCTTGGTAGATAAGACCTGAATGATTTTGATCCTGACGGGGCTTGCAAGGGCTTTGTAAACTTTCAAAGAATCTTGAGATATGTCTAATTCCATGGTAAGACTCCCCTTATTAACATAACACTAATTGTGTAAATATTCACTATAAATCCTACTGTTAAGGCAATGAAAGCGATTTAATTAACATTTATGTTGATACTTTATTTTGTAACCGCTTTATGGACACCCTTATACTATCAAAAACATTTATCTAAGTCAAAATTTGATGAAATACTCACAAAAACCATTGTAATCGTTTTCTTGAGGCCATATCATTAAACACGTGCACAAGGATTTTACACAATACGTAGTGAAAAGGAGAGTTTATATTGACTGATTATATCAACCCATTAATTGTTCAACGAGCTGATCCGTTCATTTACAAGCACACTGACGGTTATTATTATTTCACCGCTTCAGTTCCTGCTTATAATTTGATCGAGATTCGCCGGGCTAAAACTTTAGCCGGGTTAGCTCATGCTGCACCCCGGACTATTTGGCGCAAACATGAAAGCGGTCCCATGTCACAGCTGATCTGGGCACCGGAAATTCATTATATCGATGGCAAATGGTTCATCTACTTTGCAGCTGCTGAAACAACTGCCTTGGATCAGAATGGCATGTTCCAACACCGAATGTTCTGTATCGAATGTGACGCCGAAGATCCAATGAGGAGTGAAGATGACTGGTTTGAACATGGTCAAGTTGAGACGGGCATGGACAGCTTCTCACTTGATGCAACTTGTTTTGAAGCAAATGACAAACTTTATTATGTTTGGGCTCAAAAGGATCCCGCAATTCGCGGTAATTCCAACATTTATATTGCTGAAATGGAAAATCCTTGGACGCTCAAAACAAAGCCAGTGATGCTGACTAAACCAGAATTTGATTGGGAAACAATCGGCTTTTGGGTTAACGAAGGCCCTGCAGTTATTCATCGGAATGGTCGCTATTTCTTAACCTATTCTGCAAGCGCTACCGACGAACATTACGCAATGGGAATGTTAAGTGTTCCCGATGATGCAGATTTGTTGGACGCAAGTAACTGGACTAAGTCAAAAGATCCTGTTTTCCAAAGTGACATGGCAACTCATCAATATGGCCCAGGTCACAATTCATTCACCGTTGCCGAAGACGGCAAAACTGATATTTTGGTTTATCATTGTCGCGATTATACCGAAATTAAAGGTGACCCATTATATGATCCAAACCGTCATACTAAGGTTCAAGCATTTACTTGGAATGATGACGGCACACCACACTTTGGCAAACCAGTTCCTTATAATTACGATTAAAAATTAAATTCAACTGCGCAAAGCAGAAAGCTGCATGTAAGCACCTACCAGACAAATTCCTGGGTTTGGAATTTGTCTGATAGGAGACTTACACTCCGCTTTCTAACCACTTTGCTCCGCTCACTTTTTTAGGACAGCTCCTCCAAGCAGAAGTCTGCATGTAAGCACCACCGAGAAGAATTCCAGAACAGGGAATTCTTCTCAGCGGAGACTTACACTCCGACTTCTAACCGCTTGGATCTGCTCACTTACTTTATATAGGAGGCACCTGTTATGGAAAACAGTGCAAAAACACCACAAAAGAAGGAGAGTAAGCATTTCTGGGGATTTCCGTTTACCCACTTTACTTACTTCTTCATGTGGCAGATTATCTTTGGTTATTTGACTCTTTGGATGGAACAAGTTGGTCACATGAATGGTGCCGAAGCTGGGGTCGTCTTCTCAGCCATGGCTGGATTATCACTTTTGTTCCAACCAGCATTCGGTGTCATTTCTGATAAGCTTTTATTTAAAAAGAATTTGCTATTTACAATTGCGATCGCCGCAATGTTAATCGGACCGTACTTCCAGTGGGTATTTATGCCACTGATGAACATTAACTCGATGTTAGTTGCGATTGTGACTGGAATCTATCTTTGCTTCATCTTCAATGGTGGTGTTTCAGTTATTGAACAATATGTTCAACGTGCCAGCTTAGCTAACGGCTTTGAATATGGTCACTCACGAATGGGTGGTTCTTTAGCCGGAATGGTTGCTTCATTTGTTGGTGGTCAAATCTTCTTGTGGCATCCAAACTCAATCTTCTGGGCATGTACAATTTCAGCTACCATCTTGACTGGTTTGCTTTTGTTCAGTGATAAGGTTGATATGGATAATGCTTCTGCTGCTGGTGATACATCTAACTCACTTGACTTAAGCTTGATTGGTAAAATTTTCAAGTTAAAGAACTTCTGGTATCTGTCAATCTTCTACATCGGTACTTCAGCTATTTATGATGTCTTTGATCAACAATTCATCATCTTCTTCAAGTCATTCTTTGATACTGCTGCTGCCGGAACTCAGGCATACAGTTATATGACAACTGCTCAAATTGGTTTGGAATTCTTACTGATGTTCCCAATGCCTTGGATTATCAACCGAATCGGTTCACGAAATGGTTTGATTGCCTATGGTGTCATCTTGGCTATCCGGATCATTGGATCAGCATTGTCACCAAGCTTAATCTGGGTTATCTTCTTACGTTTGTTAGCCGGATTCGAAATGCCTTTGGTACTTGTTTCAATCATGAAGTACATTGCCGGAGCCTTCGATGTTCGGGTTTACGCCACAGTTTACGCACTGGCGTCGAACTTTGCTAAACAAATATCTGTCTTCATCTTCTCAGCATTTGCAGGTAGCATGTACGATTCCATCGGTTTCCACCACACTTACTTGATTCTTGGTGCAATCGTTGCTGTTGTCACTATCTTTGCCGCACTTGTTTTGAAGAAAGAAAATCCAGTTCAAGCTGGTGAACGTGACGAAGCAGGTAAACCTAAAGCCTAAGTATTTGATTAATTTTTTGTAATTGAAATACAACTAAATAAGGGGGAGTGAATTTGCTCGATGAGAGCAGGTGCATTCTCTTTTATTGTAGAAAAAATGTAAGCGCTTGTAAGATGTTGAGGGAGGAATTCTATGTATTCTGTAGTTAAGATATTAAGCAAAGTAATTATTAGTACTATTGGAATTACGGTACTCGGATTAAGCGGAGTTTACTCACAATCCGCTAAAGCTGCCAGTGGTGGAGCAGGTAGCGATAACTCTGTTATCACTGTTGCAGATAAAACGCAACTTCCTGGTACCAAGGCGCCGGATTTCTTGTATGGTCGAGGGTTGGTTACGACACATCAAAGCGATCCATCATATAACGGTAGATTATATGCAACTTCAGAACATTATGTAACCGGTACCCCTTCTTTTGTAATATATGAAAGCACAAATCATGGCGGAAGCTGGAATACTGTTGGTGAGGTCAAAGACTTAAACAAGGGAGTTGGAAACCGATATCAACCATTTTTGTATGAATTGCCAGAAAAGGTTGGTAACATGCCAGAAGGTACCCTACTATGTGCAGGGAATGCTATACCAAGTGATCTTTCGACAACATCAATTGTGTTATATAAGAGTACCGATCATGGTAGAACTTGGTCGTATATGAGTACACTTGGTACAGGTGGCGCAGCCAATACCGACACTAAAAGTAATGGCCCTGTATGGGAACCATTTTTAAAAGTAATTGATCATAAATTAGTTTGTTACTATTCTGATGAACGTGATAAACCAGCTCACAGTCAGAAGTTGATCCATCAAGTCTCAAACGATGGTATTAATTGGAGCGATGTAGTTGACGATGTTGACTTCTCCAATCCTGCGGCTCGCCCTGGAATGGTGACAGTGGCTCAAATGCCAAATGGAAAGTACATCATGACATACGAAGTCGTTAATTCAGGTGAATGGCGTACTAATTTCAAAATTTCAGACGATGGCTTAAATTGGGATAAGAATAATGAAGGCACAAGATTAGCTTATGGTGGTTCACCGTATATCACAGTGTTGCCGGACGGTACATTAGTTGCGAATACCGCTGGCCAAGGTGATTTGTTCGTGAACCGAAACAATGGTGTTGGTCCCTGGGATGATGTAAAAATGACTATGCCAGATGCATACTCGCGTTCTTTGACTGCCTTACCAAATAACCAGATATTGCTTGTTAGTGGTGGCGGTTTAAAATCTCCAACTTCAACCCAAGACAATGTTTTAACATCAATGGTTTATGATCTTCCTGACCAGTATCATCGAGCAACTATTGACTTTACAGGACAGCCTGATTCACTGACTGCTGGTAAGACCGCCAACTTCAATGTCAAGATGTCTGATAATAGTGCGGCTGATTTTGATATCACAACTGATGATGCCCAAAATGTGACCGTCGAGAAGCAAGCAGATGGCAGTTATCAACTTAAAGTTAATGCTAATTATGTGGGTCAAAAGACCGTTACTGTGACCGCAACCAAGCATGATGATCCTTCGTTTAGTGCCAACTTCAAAGTCAATATTAGTGGCACTGCGCCGGTCACTCCCGTTACCCCCGTAACGCCAAGTAACTCCAGTTCTTCGACTACAACGACGAGTTCATCATCTTCAGCAACGAGTTCAAGCACCAACCAAAACTCTAATGTTCCGGAAACCAATAACGAACCACAGCCAACCAAGCCGTTTAACACTTTCAAGGTTTATGCTAAACGTGGTGTTCGTGTTTACAAAGATGTGAACTTCAAACATGTGGTTAAATCATATGCAAAACGTAATCGAACTCATGCTGTTACATTCACCGTTACTGGGAAAGCATATTCTACCAATGGCGCATTGAGATATAAAACTAGTAAAGGTTATATTACCGCTAATAGTAAATATGTTGCTAAATTATACTATCAGTCAGCTCACAAAAAGGTAGCAGTGATTGCCAAGAGAGGCGTCAATGAATACTCTAAGAGTTCATTTGCAAAGAAAAACCAAGTAAAGCATCTTAGAAAAGGATCGATTGTAAAAGTTAAGAGTCTATTTAAGAATGGTTCGACTAACAAATTTGTGTTGACCAACGGGAATTATATGACGGCCAATAAAAAGTTTGTTATTGTTAGATAATCAAAACTAGAAAGCTAGGAGTCGCCCCGAGAGGGTGTGGCTCTTGGCTTTTTTTGATAAACAATGTAATTCTTCCTAGGTTGGATATTTTACTCGACCAAAGCCATGCCGGATATGGAGTTGTCACAAGCGCTGGTATGGTTCTGAATTTACCGAAAAGCATAGTTTTGCTACTGGCAGTGTGTTAAATAATTAAATTGATTAAAGTGAACTTTGTGACCCCAAGGAATCAATCTGTTCTTATGCTTTCGAGTTTTAGCAATATGATTAATATCAATGAAATACGAAGCAGTGGATGAGGTATTTCATTGCTTTTGCAGATAAATTTCGGAGCCCAATGAGTTCTTACAATATTGAATTATGAAAAAAGAAACGGGGACGAGTGATATTTTGTAAATCCATTGTTAAAAATGAGAGGTTAATTTCAAAAAACAAAAAAATAGATTAACAATAATGTTGATCATACTGGCTGTCCCCATCATTTATCCCCTTTGAATTAATGGAGATGTGATTTTTGAACAAATTATAAAAGAAAAGTACTAAAAACAATTGTAAACGCTTTTTTATGGACATATCATTAACTTGTGCACAAATATTAATACTATGAAGTGAAGAAAAACGTTTCTTCGAAAGATTAGTTCAACTTCCAATTGTTGGTTGGTTTGATTAGTTGGGAAGATGCATGTTGTTTCCGTAATTGTTTGGCGTAACATGAAAACGGTCTCATATTTTAATCGATTTGAGCCCCTATATCACACGACAAACAATTCACTCATTTGCAGGTGTACGGGCAACTGCACTAAAAGAAATAGCACGGTTCAACGTGAGACGATTTTCTAGGATTCGGACTGATGAGCAGCGAAATGATTGGTTTGAGCAGGCCACATAAAGCTGTCACTGGATAGTTTCTAGATGCAGATTATTTCGAAGTTGATAACAAGTTTTACGTAATTAAATGTAGGGGGATCCGGTAATTTGGGATAACTCCAATGTTTCAATTGCTGAAATGGGGAATTCCTCAACGTTTTGGGTAAAGCTTTTTACATTGACCCAGCAGGAAATTAATTTGGAACGAGTGGTTTTAAGTTAATAAAAAGAATCGCGATTATTCACTGAAATGGTTATGACGCACTTATTAGCGATGTCCATATTTTGTGCATTAAAAATGCCAAATTTTTGTGAGATTGGAGAAGGAAAAATGGAAAATTCAGCACCTCAGGCTAATAAAGCCGATGTGAAATTACCACTGCTCGAGAAGATCAGTTATTCATTTACTGATATGGCTGGTAATTTACTTTATGTTACGATTTCAAGTTATATTCTTTATTTCTATACCGATGTGTTCGGTATTTCAGTTGCTGGGGCTGGTTTAATTCTATTGGTTGCCCGTTTCTTCGATGCCGTTAGTGCACCAGTTTGGGGATCAATTGTTGACCACACGCATACGAAATGGGGGCAAAGTCGACCGTACTTCTTATGGCTAGCTATTCCATTTGCCGTTGCGACTTTCTTAGAAACTGTTTGAGATCTCTAAAAGCGGCGTAGGAAAACTGAGACAAA
>NZ_AZEI01000054.1 GCF_001436255.1 Lentilactobacillus rapi DSM 19907 = JCM 15042
GTTATGTGCCTGAAAATTATTAAATATTATCTCCAACTATTGGGGTTCACTTCATTCAAAACTGAACTGAATGCATTACTTTTTTGGCTTAAATGGCAAAGATCAGCCATTTGTCACAATTTTTATCAATATAAGAATGGCAAGCCCAGTTACATTTATCAACACCTTGCCGTCTAATCTTAGATTGTTTTTACCTAAAAATTCAGCTATCATTTACTTCAAAGTCGCAGCAATCAGCAGCATCATCGGTCGCCGCAATTCATCGCGCATTTCCTGGCTATCGGCCAACATTTGCTTGGTCGGGGTGGGTTCAACCACCCGATTGAGCGTAAAGCCTTGATCTAGCAAAGTATTCAAATACGTTGTCAGCGTTCGATGATATTTAACAACCGGGTAACCCAAAAAGTCCGTCACCCGTTTGCCCTCATCAAAATAATGGTCAACCGGCCAATATTTGTGCTGGCTAGCTGAGCCGTTTGAACCATCAACCCACTCTTCATGACCTTCGGCTGTAAACACCGGGTGCTCGACACTCATGATCAATTGACCACCACGCTGGAGTTTTGCCCGAATTTTGGCGATCAAGCCTGCATAATCGGCAACGTAGTGAATGGCCAATGAACTGATAATGACATCAAACTGGCCGTCAAGTTGGTCCATTGCCAGCATATCCAACACTTGGTACTGAATGTTGGCCTGATCGGTCATCGACTGAGCCGTTTGAATCATTTTGGTTGACGCATCAATCCCAACGACTGAGTCAGCCCCATGATCAGCGGCATAGCGGCAATGCCACCCGTAGACGCAACCGAGATCCAGAACCCGTTTCTCGTGAAAGTCGGGCAGCAGCTTCTTTAATTCATGCCATTCACCAGCAGCCTTTAAGCCACCTTTTGAGCGGGCCATATTGCTATATGCTTTAAAGAATGCGTCATTATCATAAATATCCGTCATCACAATCTCCCATTGACACTCAATCAGGTTCAGCCATTAACGATACAACTCAGGCCGTCGATCAGCAAATACTGGCATAAAGCCTCTGGCATCATCGGTTTCGCCGGTTTCAATCGTGAAAGTTTTCAGTTGAGGCTGATCATTTAAGCTCACTAATTCATCGCCCAGCGGATTATAAATGCCGGAATGGCCGCCAAAGGGATTGTCAGGATCACTGCCAACCCGGTTAACGGCAACCACAAAGCTCTGATTCTCGATAGCCCGCGCTGCTAGTAATCGCCGCCATTGATTCATTCGGTCAGTCGGCCATTCAGCAGGCACAAAAATAATCCGGCTATCATCCAAACTGAGTGTCCGCAGCCACTCGGGGAAACGAATGTCGTAGCAGATAACACTGGTGGCATTGATGCCCTTAACTTGAAAGTGATCTTCCTCGTGGCCAGCAGCCAAATATTTGTCTTCATTCATGAGGCCAAATAAATGAACCTTGTCATATGAGGTCAGCAAATTCCCATCTGGGCCAAATATATAGGTCGTATTATAAAAGGCCCCATGTTGGGCAGTCGATACCGAGCCGCCGTGAATCGTGATTTGGTATTTTTCTGCCAACTGGGCTAACAACGCCTGAGTTCGCTCACCATTTTTGTCAGCAACTTCCTCAAGTCTAGTTAAATCATAACCGGTATTCCACATCTCAGGAAACACCACAATATCGGCGTTGTCCTGAGCGGCCTGTTTAACGGCCGGTTCAATCTGGGCAAAATTTTTATCCGGATCGCCAAAATCAATATCAAGTTGTGCGAGTGAAATGGTTATTTTCATTTAGATGCCTCCTACTGCTTTTTGCAATAGTATAGCACTATTCAAAAACTTTCAGTTATTCAGATCATTGCTGTAAGCGCTGTCAAAATTCCAAAAATAATTCCCGGAAAGTTTGCGATAATCACTCGCCAGTCTTTTTGCGGTTTCAACCAGCCGTACCCCACCCATAGTGCCGCATTGATTGCCGCAAAGATCGGTTGTGCTGGTGACACCGGATGCCCGTTTAAGTTCGCGAGTATTTGACCAATATACGATACATACATGACCAGGCAAGCCACGGTGGCAAAATCACCGACAACTTTAACTTCTGCTAACCGATTAACCTCTTTCTTGACTCTCATCGAAAACACTCCCCCACTACCATTTTTAATCCCAATTAGAAATTTCATCGCCATTTATTAACCTGCAAACGAATCCCTGACTCGCGTTCAGATTTTGTGTTGACAAAGGATTGGAATCGGATACAATACAAGTTGAGTAAACGCTTACGCAAATAATAACAAGTTGCTTTCTTTTTGTCAAAAAAATAAATCAGAGGAGAACAGGCACATGCGAAAATGGTGGGAAAATGCAGTCATTTATCAGGTTTATCCAAGGAGTTTTCAAGACAGCGATAATGATGGGATTGGGGATTTACAGGGCATTATCAATCGATTGCCCTACATCAAAAAGCTGGGAGCCGACGTCATCTGGTTAAACCCCGTTTACCGATCACCCGACCGGGACAATGGCTATGACGTCAGCGATTACGAAGACATCCAGCCAGTATTTGGCAATATGCAAGTCTTCGATACCCTCTTAGCCAAAGCGCATCAATTGGGGATTAAGCTCGTCATGGACTTGGTTGTCAATCACAGTTCAGACCAGCAGAAATGGTTCGTTGAGTCCAAAAAATCTCAAGATAATCCTTACCACGATTACTATATTTGGGTTGACGGCAAGCCTGGAAAGTTACCAAATAATTGGGGGTCCTATTTCAGTGGCCCAGCTTGGACTTATGATCAGAAGCTCGGCCAGTACTACATGCATTTATTTGCCAAGGAACAGCCTGAGCTGAACTGGCGCAATCCAGACATGCGCCAAGCTGTCTATAAAATGATGCGTTGGTGGCTTGATAAGGGGATTGACGGCTTTCGGATGGATTCAATCGGTCTGCTGGACAAACCAGATGGCTATCCGGATGCCCCCAACCCGGGTCATGCCCTGTATGCGGACGCCCAACCAATCGTTGCGGACGGAAAACGCCTAGACAGCTATCTCAAGGAAATGAACCAAGAAGTCCTCAGCAAATACGATGTTGTTTCGATTGGCGAAATGATCGGTTCAAAACTTGAAGATGCCAAGCGCTACACAGGACGCGACAACCACGAACTCGATATGATTTTTCAATTTGAACACGTCACCCTGACGCCTAATCCAGACAAGCGGCTTGGGAAATGGAATGATGCGCCGGTGAAATTAACCGACCTGAAGAAGTCACTCTCCAGATGGCAAACCGGCCTCAATCAGACCGGCTGGAATAGTCTTTACTGGAATAACCACGACCAACCGCGGGCGGTTTCCCGCTTTGGGAATGACTCGGAAAAGTATCGGGTTATTTCTGCTAAGATGTTGGCGCTCACCCTGCATCTGCTAAAAGGCACGCCTTATATCTATCAAGGCGAAGAATTGGGCATGACCAACTGCCACTACACGGATATTTCCCAGTATCAAGATCTAGAATCGGTCAACGCGTTTTCGGAATTGGTCAACCAGGAAAAGATTGTTGATCAAGCTACGATGCTCAAATATTTGGCTGCGATGTCCCGGGATAACGCCCGAACGCCAATGCAGTGGGATACCTCAACTAACGCTGGCTTCAGTCAAGGTACCCCTTGGATGGCGGTTAATCCTAATTACCAAACGATCAACGCGGCCGATCAAGTGAATGATCCCGATTCGGTCTTCGGGTTCTATCAGCAGCTAATCAAACTACGCCATTCATCTGATTTGGTGGTTTATGGTGATTATCAAGAACTCGATCCAGCTGATGATCAGGTTTTTGCCTATCGACGAGAATACCAAGGCCAGAAGCTGTTGGTAATCAGTAACTTTACCACTGATACTTTAAAACGGGATTATGGCCAAACGGGTGCAGATCAATTGGTGATTTCAAACTATCACGATGATCAGCTGGTCGAACTCCGGCCATATGAAGCTAAGGCATATCTGCTGAATGAGTGAGATTGGGACGAAAGGCGATTTGATTCCAGAATTTAAGCCCAAAAAGTAATGCATTCTGGTTTTGGAATGCATTACTTTTTGGGTTTAAATGGCGGGGATCAGCCGTTAGTCGCAAGTTTTATCAATATCAAAATGGCAAGCTAAGTTGCATTTATAAATACTTTTCCGACTAATGCCCCAGCCACGTGGTTTGCCGTTCTTCAATTTTAAATGGTATCTTTGTGACGTTACCTTGGTTCTTAGGAGTTGCTAATTCAGAGACAGCTTGCGTCCCCATCAGTCTAAAATTCTGCGTCACACTGGTCATTTTCGGTCGGCTTTGATCACACAACTCGGTGCCGTCAATGCTCATCAACCCAATTTCTGCCGGCACAGGGACTTTGAGGTCGTGAAAGCCGTTTAATAAACCGAGCGAAACCTCATCACTGGCGCCAATAATCGCGTCAACCTGCTGATGCTCATGGTAGTAGGTCGCCGCATCTAGGCCAGCCTGATAGCTGAAATTTCCAGGATACACCAGCCCGGCATCATAAGGAATCTTAGCTTCTTGGAGCGCTTGCTGGTAGCCCTGGTGCCGTTGTAGGCCAACATAATCCTCAGTGACGTTCATCCCCGCTAAGCCAATCGTTCGATAGCCCTTCTCAATTAGAAATCGAGTTGCTTGATAGCCGATCTGAAAATCATCAGAGGACACGTAAGCAATCTCATTTTCAGTGGCGGAACCCACCACTTGGGCTTGAATATTGGCCTTGCGCAAAATGTCAATAATCGCTTGGCTTGGTTGAATTGACAAAAACAGCAAGCCAAACACCCGCCGTTCAATCATATCCCGGACAATTTTTGTGAGGCTTTGTTCATCCTCACGCTTGCCAATCATAATAATGACGTCCAACTGATCGGCAGTAGCCTGAGCCATAATCCCTTTCAGTAATGATTCATTAAAGTGTGTCTCTAGATCTGTGTAAACCACGCCAAAAGTATTACTCGTCTGCCGGGCCAAGTCGGAAGCCGAACGATTTTTATAATAACCGATGTCCGCGGCAATTCGCCTCACTCGTTTAGCAGTGGCTTCACTATAGCGCCCGCGGCCGTTTAAGATTCTTGAAACTGAAGCCGCTGATAATCCCGCGATTTTTGCGATGTCGGCAATTTTTGCTTTCAAGTTGATCGCTCCAATCTCATTATTTTCTTGCTGTTGTGATCATTATACAATAGCCGTGATCGCAGCTACCAACCCAAAGATGACCCCGGGCACATCGGCAACAATCAAAATCCAATCGCGTTTAGGTTTAACCCAACCATAAGCAACCCATAAAGCCGCATTGATGGCCGCGCAAAACGGCTGGATAAATGACGTTGGATTACCGTTCAAATTTTGCACGATTTCTCCTATGTATGAAATGTACATGATCATGTTGGCAATTGTCGCAATATCGCCAACGATCCTGTCCTCACTTAAAATATGTTTATTGGTGTGTACTGAATGGCCGCCTGGGTGGCTCAACTGATTTTGCACTAAATTCCCTCCATTGATTTTCACTAACTGTTTCCTATACATTCCGTGATACCACTTCTATATAAGGAAAGCTAGTCGATTTGGAGGTTATACCTCACGATTTGGCGGATCAATTCGGCGGGTAACGGCTTGTTGACGGGAAGTTTGATGGCTCCTTTACTCGTTTGATATTTCGTTAACTGAGTGGCAAATTTGACAATCGCTTTAGACCCCGGATAAATGCCCAAGTGATGTTTGAAATTGGCAAAGTGGATAATATTTCTGTGAAAGTAAAAGGTTGGCATCCCATACGATATTTTTTCAGTGGTATTTTTTGGCATTTCTGTGGCAATGATTTGATACAGTTCATTAAGTTGAGACTGCCGGTCTACCGGCTGTTTGGTGATGTAATCTTTGATGATCTTTTCCATTTTCGGCACCCTCTCTAATCATGATTGAAAATCATTTAATTAAAATCTGTTGACAATCTAATTATAAAGCTCTAATATACAAAGCAACAATTAATTCGTCCATAAAACCGATGAAGTGGAGATCAAGATTATTGTGCACGCACAGAGAGCTGCCGTTGATGAGAGTGCAGCCGAACGCAGGTAATTAAATGGACCACTGAGGGTTTTCCCGAAAGTTCTCGAGTACGGAAAAACGTGTTGGCATACGTCAGTTGTCGGAGGGATGTTAGTCTCTCGCTAAGCGTAATTAATTGGGGAACTTAATAGATGATTTTTATCTACCCTGATTAATTGAACTAAGGTGGCACCGCGGAATAATCCGTCCTTAACTTGTATAAAGTTATGGGCGGATTTTTTTGTAGCCAGAGCGTGACGAGAACCGGGAGATGTGGCCTCTAAGGTACCTTTGGTTTAAACCCCGGTTCTGGGGTTGAATCAAAGATACCTTAGAAGTTAGCATCTGGTTCGTCGGAACACGTTTTAGCTAGATAACATTCAACCAATCAACTACCTTGGAGGTTCCTCAGATGAACACTAAAGAAATTAAACGATGGCGATTCACAAACTGAATTTCAATCAATATAAAATCAGACACTTATACTAGGACAGCTTCGTAAAGCAATAATCTGCATATAAGCACCTTCTGCAAAAATCCAAAACCAGGATTTCTGCAGAAGGAGACTTATATTCCGATTATTCCCGCTTTACTCCGCTCACTACACTAGGACAGCTCCGTAAAGCAGAAGTCTGCATGTAAGCACCACCGAGAAAAATTCCAGAACCGGGAATTTCCCTCGGCGGAGACTTACACTCCGACTTCTAACCGCTTTACTCCGCTCACTAAAAATTGGAGGCACATATCATGATCAAACAAGCCATTGAAAAAGTTGTTAACCACGAAGATTTAACCTTTGCTGAAAGCCAAACCGTACTCGATGAAATTATGAACGGCGAAACTTCCGAAATTGAAACTGCCAGTCTTTTGACTGCTTTAACTGCTAAAAACCCAACCATCGACGAAATCGCCGGGGCTGCATCATCGATGAGAAACCATGCATTGAAATTCCCCGCTACCAAAGATGTCTTAGAAATTGTTGGAACCGGTGGTGATCACGCCAACACCTTCAACATTTCAACCACCAGCGCTATCGTCGTTGCCGCAACTGGTACCAAGGTTGCCAAGCATGGTAACCGGGCCGCTTCATCCAAGAGCGGTGCCGCTGATGTCTTTGAAGCCCTTGGCCTAGACATCAACGAAGATCCCGCTACCAGCTTTGACAGCTTGAAAGCAAACAACCTCTGCTTCTTATTTGCTCAGGAATACCACAAGTCCATGAAGTACGTTGCCCCAGTTCGCAAGCAATTAGGCATCCGCACCATCTTCAACATCTTAGGGCCACTAGCTAATCCAGCCCACCCCACTCGCCAACTTCTCGGCGTTTATGATGAAGACCTGCTTGAACCGTTAGCCAACGTCCTCAAGAAGTTAGGCGTTAAAAATGCCATGGTGATCCACGGCCGTGATGGCTTGGATGAAATGACAGTTGCAGACGAAACTGCCGTCGTTGAATTAAAAGATGGCAAATTAACCAAGTATGTCTTAACTCCAGAACAATTTGGCTTCAAGCGAGCTAACCGCCAAGACCTGGTTGGCGGCACGCCTGATGACAACGGTCAAATTACCCGCGACATTCTGGCTGGCAAGAAGGGGCCTAAGCGTGACATCGTCCTATTAAACGCCGGTTCCGCCCTACACCTCGCTCACCCAGAACTTTCAATTCAAGAAGGAATCGACTTAGCTGCCAAGACAATCGACACCGGCAAAGCCCAAGCAGAATTAAACAGCTTGATTGCCTTTTCAAACAAGCGCAAGGACGTGGTGGCATGATCCTCGACGATTTAGTCACCGCAACCAAGGCGAGGCTTGCTCAACATGAAGCGCAACTTCCGCTGAATCAGTTAAAGCAGCAGGTTGCCCAACTTCCAGCCAGCAGCAAGCCCGATTTTCTGAGCATCCTGAAACAGCCCGGTTTGCACGTCATCTCCGAAGTTAAAAAATCCTCCCCTTCTAAGGGAACGATCGTTACTGACTTTCCATACTTGCAAATTGCCAAGGCTTACGATGCTGCTGGGGCCGACGCCATTTCGGTGTTAACCGAACCCGATTATTTCAATGGGCGGCTCAACTACCTGAAAGAGATCAGCCAAGCAGTCTCAGCACCAACTTTACGCAAGGATTTCACCATTGATCCTTACATGATTTACGAAGCCAAGGCTAATGGGGCCTCAATCATCTTACTAATCGTTGCCATCGTGGACGACCAACAGCTCAAAGAATACCGTAAATTAGCCGAAAGCCTCGGCATGCAGGCGATTGTTGAAGCGTACACCGCTGATGAAGTAACCCGCGCATTGAAGTCTGGCGCCAAGATCGTCGGCATCAACAACCGGAATCTCAAAGATTTCCACGTTGATTTTAATAACAGTCTCAAGCTCAAAGCAATGGTCCCAGAATCCATCCCGGTCATTGCCGAGAGTGGGATCAAAACTCAGGCGGACGTTGCTCAATTAGCTGCTGCCGGCTTCAACGGCATCCTCATGGGAGAAACCCTAATGAGATCCGCCAATAAACAAGCATTAATCAAGTCGTTCAAGGAGGCTTAACAATGGTCAAGGTTAAAATTTGTGGCTTAATGCGCCTTCAAGATATTCAAGCAGTGAATGCGGCTGAAGCTGATTTTGCCGGCTTCGTGTTTGCCCCAAGTCGGCACCAGATTTCGTTGACAACGGCATTGCAGTTACGCCAGCATCTGAATCGTAACATTCCAACCGTTGGCGTCTTTGTCAATGAATCAGCCGACGATATCTTAGCCAGCTACCATGCGGGGGCCATCGATATTGCCCAACTCCATGGGAAAAGTACCCCGGCAGAAATTGCCAGGCTCCAAGCTACCGGCCTCAAAGTCATTCAAGTTTTTGAACGACAATCCATCGATTTAACGTCCCAAGCAGACTATCTGATGGTCGACAGCGGCAAAGGCAGTGGGCAAGTACTCAACTGGCAGGCAATCCCCGAAATTGACCGACCGCTTATTTTAGCCGGTGGTCTAACCCCTACCAATGTCAATCAAGCCGTTAGCATCGTCCACCCAGATATTGTCGATGTTTCCAGCGGCGTTGAAACTAACCAATTAAAAGATCCAACTAAAATCACTGAATTCATAAAAAATGCGAAAGAGGAAGTTGTGCTATGACAAAATTAAAAGAAGAAACAAAAGATAACCGCGCTGGCATTTATGCCGGTACATATGGCGGCCAATACATTCCAGAAACATTGATGACTGAATTGGAAAAGGTCGACAAAGCCTTCCATACATTGAAAGATGATCCAGATTTTAAGGCCGAATTGCATGACTTGCTCGTCAACTATGCCAACCGCCCATCATTGCTCTACTACGCTAAAAATATGACAGAAGACCTCGGTGGCGCCAAGATTTATCTCAAACGTGAAGATTTAAACCACACTGGTGCTCACAAGATTAACAACGTCATTGGCCAAGCCTTGTTGGCAAAGCATCTCGGCAAGAAACGTTTGATCGCCGAAACCGGTGCCGGCCAACATGGTGTTGCCACTGCCACGATTGCTGCATTGTTTGGCATGGAATGTGAAATTTTCATGGGCAAGGAAGATACCGACCGCCAAAAATTAAACGTTTACCGAATGGAACTCTTAGGAGCAAAAGTTCATCCCGTAACCACCGGTTCAATGGTGCTGAAAGATGCTATTAACGCGGCCTTGCAAGAATGGGCAACCCGTTCCGAGGACACTTTCTACGTCATGGGTTCAGCTGTGGGTCCTTACCCCTTCCCAGAAATGGTCAAACATTTCCAAAGCGTCATCAGTAAAGAATCAAAGGTTCAGTTGAAGGCCAAAGAAAACACCCTGCCCGACATGGTTGTTGCCTGTGTTGGTGGCGGTAGTAACGCCATTGGTAGTTTTGCCGACTACATCGACGATCCCAGCGTTAAATTAGTTGGGGTGGAAGCCGCTGGTAAAGGCGTTAACACCGATAAAACCGCCGCAACCATTGAACGCGGGTCAGTTGGGATCTTCCATGGCATGAAATCATTATTCCTTCAAAATGACGATGGCCAGATCAACCCAGTTTACTCAATTTCAGCAGGATTGGATTATCCGGGCGTTGGTCCTGAACACGCTGCCCTCGCCAAAGAAGGCCGGGCTCAATACGTTGGCATCACTGACGACGAATCCGTTCAAGCCTTCGAATACATCGCTAAAGAAGAAGGGATTGTTGCCGCCATTGAAAGCTGCCACGCCATTGCCTACGTTGAAAAGGTTGCCCCAACCATGACTAAGGACCAAATCATCGTCTGCACCCTCTCTGGACGGGGTGACAAAGACGTTGCCAGCATCGCCAAATATAAAGGAGTCGATATTGATGAGTAATCTCGCTAACATTTTTAAAAACCATAAAGCTTTCATTCCATTTGTCGTTGCTGACGATCCCGATTTTGACACGACGGTTGCCAACATCGTTGCGTTAGCTGAAGGTGGCGCTGACATCGTTGAAGTTGGCATCCCCTTTTCCGACCCAATCGCCGACGGCCCCGTCATCCAATCGGCAGATCTACGAGCGTTTGCGGCAGGGGTTCGAACCAAGACCGTCTTTGAAATTGTAGAAGCAGCTAGGAAACAAACCGACGTGCCAATTGTCTTTTTAACTTATTTAAATATCGTCTTCAAATATGGTTACGAAGCTTTCTGTAAAAAGTGTCACGAATTAGCCATCTCTGGCCTCGTTATTCCCGACATGCCATATGAAAGTAAAGCCGAGATCATGCCGGCTGCCAACAAATACGGCATCGATATTATTCCATTAATTACACCAACGTCTGGTCACCGGATCGAAAAAATTGCCAAGGATGCTAGCGGCTTCATCTACGTCGTCTCATCACTGGGAATCACGGGTGAACGGAACGAATTCTTCAATGGCTTGAAGGATCTGGTTGCCGAAATCAAGCAATATACCGACGTGCCAACCGCAATCGGCTTTGGTGTCCATACACCGGAACAGGCCAAAGAAATGGCCACCATTGCCGATGGCGTGATCATCGGTAGTGCCATTGTTGATATCGTTGATAAGCAAAAGCAAAATGCTCCTGAAGCGGTTGAGAAATTTACGAAATCGATTCGGAGCGCAATTAATGAAAGTAATACCAGAAAAGCAACTGTTTGATGAATCAATGTAAAGGAGTCCCAGATAGAAATCCTGGTTGGATTTTTATCTGGGGCTCCTTTATATTCTATGACAGCTGCTTTGATGAATTTAATCTATCGATCGTTGAATCCAATCACCATCAGCCCATTTCAACGCGTCCCGGCAATCAGTTCCCGCTGGGCTCGGGCAATTCGTAACAACAACTTTGCTTCGGCGGGATTATCAGCCTGATTCGCAAACTTTTGCAGCAAGCCATCATTGACATGGGCATCGGTAATTTTCCCGGATTCATCCTGAATGGTTTTAGCTTTTTTACCAATCTTACCAGCCAGCTTGGGAGCAAAGTCGGCGAAATACGTAGCGGAATATCTTAACGTTTTCGCTTTTTTACGGATTTGGTGTACCCGGAGATAGTCGTTAAAATCCAGTCGCTGATATTTGCGAACGACTTTGTCACCGCGCCGCTTCAGTTCACGAAATACATATTGATTCCAATTGGTGGTCCGATCGAATGCTAAGAACGCCAAGTGTCGCTTCACATTATCCAAATCGGCAACCAATTGATGTTGAACATCGTCGGTCAGGACTCGCTGCATTTCCGCATCCCGCTTGGCATGAAAATCTTGAAACAGGTTTTGATAATCACTCCCACTATCTGGATGGGCATAAGCAAAATCACCAGCCTGGGCAATCAGCACATCTAATTCTCGCAGTGGACCAAAGATCATTGCGGCAGCACTGAGTGTCTGATCGATGTCTTCAAACGTCGTCCGAGGGATTTCCCGCTTCAAAAATTTGAACAATCCGCGTAAAGTTCGAATTGCCACCCGTAAATCATGGACGCGATCTGCCGAATATGGATTGTTTCGGAACCGGTTTAATTCCGTTTGAATTAAATTAAATTGTTGGGCTAAAATAGGCTGAACTGATTTCATTATTTTGCCTCTTCTCTTTTACGAAGTCCTGTCGTAGAATAACAGCTGGTTGTCTTTTCTTCTATTATATATTGGTTAGGCAGACTTATATATAAACACGTGAATTTTATTGCAGAATAGTTCATAATGGAATTTATCGGTTTGCTAAAACAATCCATTTATGGCTTGTATTTTTCCATATCGAGCAGTAACATAGTTCGGTACCTAATTAAGCAACAAATAATGATTCAAAAAGAACCTGGAAGGAGTCCCAACATGCTGAAAATTGCTAAGAAACTGTTTGAGATCTAAATTGAGTTTTGGTATACTTTTGCAAAAAAGG
>NZ_AZEI01000055.1 GCF_001436255.1 Lentilactobacillus rapi DSM 19907 = JCM 15042
TTCCTTTTTTGCAAAAGTATACCAAAACTCAATTTAGATCTCAAACAGTTTCTAAGGAACCTTTGGATATTAAGAGTATATTATTAAACAGTGATCACCCTATAACGCTTTCGGAAGCAATTGTATTAGGAGCATTGAATGAAAAGTATGTTGGTTACCAACCTGTCAGTACCTTTCGTCAAAACCAGATTGTACAGTTGTATAAAGAAAAATTATTTCATGCTAGTAATTGGAAAGCCCAAGTGAGAACGGAGTTAAATCAAGATCGCCGAGTAGATAAGGATGGATCTGTCCATGATGGATCAAGGTTTGCCGGTCGAGCCTTTAAGGCAATTAGAAAGGATGATCGTAATAATTTATATAAGCTCAAAGATCCCTCTGAAATGGACGAAAAAACCAGACAAGATTTTACAAAGATATATAATTTATTTAAATCTAAAACTATTCAGCAGAAAAAGATCCCGTTACACAACTTTCCCACACCATTAAAGATAGACGAAACTCAGAAAAACTATGATGATCAGGGTAAAGCAGAAAATTATTACTTTGATGACCAGTATTACGTTCCTGATTCCATTTCGATTCCTGAAAATATCTTCGTGATAGGCACAGTAAATGTTGATGAAACCACCTATACATTTAGCCCAAAAGTTCTTGACAGGAGTAATGTAATAGAATTTAATTCGGTTGATTTATTTCATGCATATGGATATGGACAATCGAAAAGTGAAATGACAGATTTTTCGGATAAGACAAAAGCTGTTCTAAATTTGAAGATTAGTCTGGCAACTAGCAAAGATACAAGAGAATTCATAAAAACATACCCGAGTCAATTTGAGACTTTAATTCAGATATTTCATATTTTGAGTAAATTTAATCGTCAATTTGGGTATAGAGTGTTCAATGAAATCAGCCTATTTGTGATGAACTATTGTGGAAATAACAGAGATAATCAGAATGCCGATGATGGCTTGGACATGCAAATTAACCAAAAAATATTGCCTAAAGTTAATGGATCTGCTGATGATGTACAAGAATTGTTAGAACAAATTAGAGAAGTTGTGCACGAACATAATTACTATCGAAGTGAATCTAAAATTAGCAGGATGTTAAATTCTCTTGAAACCACTGGATATGTAACTTATATTGAATAGGTGAACAATTTGAAAAATTTTAAAGCTTTTAAGTTCAAATCATTCGTTTTGTATACTGATAATGCATCTGATCTTGATTTGGTAAAACTTAAATCTCAAGATATTAATTCTGGCATTTCATTTGCCGAAGATACAAACGGAATTATACGTGATAAAAATGGTAACTTTCATATTTTTGAATGGAATGTTTATCATGTCTTTGGTTTGCAAGGGAACAAACTAAGTTCAGAAGATAACTTCTTCTCTGGCACGTTTAACAAAAATAATAATGGTACGATATTATTTAAGAACTTCGTGGGAACGGCATCATTTAAGGGACAAATATTATTAGTTGATTCAAAAAAAGTTAGAACACGCGATCTTGAAAAAAATATTAAAATGATTGAAAAACGAATAGAGAATTCTATACGTTTTAATTTTAATAGTAACGGCATAACTTCTGGAACTTTTCAACGTAGAAACAATGAGAAACATAATTTTTTTGAATTTATTAAGGTGTTTAATTTGATGAGAGATAATAAAGTTTTGCCTTACATCAGATATGTAGAGAAACATCCAAACAAACAGTTTTCTAAAACGGTTAATGAGATACCGTTATCTTCGGCTCAAAGCATTGATGATGATGGATTGATTGATATTTTTAGTGGTAGGTCGCAATTTCAAAAGGGATCGAAATTAAGTTTCTCAAGCCAGTTTAACGGATTTTATCCTCAAACAATAATTGCTCATGAGGACAAGACCATTATTGATACAGGTGAGAATCAATTTGTTAAATTCTTTTTGAAAATGCTTATATCAAAACTGGATGGTTTTATTCAAGATTTGAATAACATGAGGACAAATGATGGTACCATCACAATTGATAGTGATTTCATTAAGTCTGTTCAAAAAATGAAAATTTTATTACAACATGAGTTGGCTAATCCATTTTTTAATCAAATTTCGAAACTCACGTTTATAAATCAGGCTAGTACTACCTTAACTAAACAATATGGGTATAAACAATTATTTTATCAATACATCAATATTAAGAATGTACCTGTAGGTGCATTTGATGTTGAGTCTCTTATTGCCCTTTATGAAAATAAATCAGTGGATAAAATGTATGAATATATTTGTTTATTCAGACTTGTTGATATTTTGGGTTATATGTATAGTAATTCAAAAACAAATATAAAAACAGTTAACAATGGATACACAATTTCCCTTTCTGAAACTAATGGGGATATTCAATTTAACTTTTATGGACACAAGGGCCTACCTGATGCTATGTTAACATACCAAACTTCGTTTTCTCGTAAAAATAAAAAGTATAATACTTTTTCCATTAATTTACGCCCCGATATAACTTTAACAATTAAGACAAAAACAAAAGTGATATATTATCATTTTGACTCGAAGTTTAAAATTGGTTACGATGGTTCAAATAAAGACGAAGATATTGGTAAAATGCGTACGTATTGTGACGCAATTTCCAACACCAAAGGAGCATTTGTCCTTTATCCCGGGAAACAATTTAATATATATCATCGGCCTCGAGATTTTAGATTCCAAGGAGTTGGTGCCTTTCCTTTAAATGTAAATAGTAATATAAATGATAAGAAATTGGCAATTATTCTTGCCAAAATTTTGATCCATTATTCAGATTTATAATAATCAGATAGTGTGTCACTTTAATATCATGCCTGACTATGTATCGAGTATCATCAAAGATCTTGTACAGGTAAAATGTATTCTTACGCATCATATATGGATGATTTAAGATAGATTAAATGTAATACTTTCGAAACATGTCAACACCGACGTAAAAATGTAGTTTTTTACCGATTAGTTTTCGAGTGTCTCGCTGCTCCTTTCATCCTTGATTTGAGTTGGACCTAAAGGTCCTGGTCCTGAATCATCTTTTTTCTCAATTAAATGATCTTTCATCCGATATGAACGTCCTGTAATTCTGATCACTTTGGCATGATGGACTAAGCGGTCTAAAATTGCATTAGCTAACATCTGTCAAGGGCAGTTTAAAAATGTAGGTTTTCGGCAGAAAGAAATGTAGGTTTTCGG
>NZ_AZEI01000056.1 GCF_001436255.1 Lentilactobacillus rapi DSM 19907 = JCM 15042
AGTACTGTCCAAAGTTTCTAAGTTTTATCCTCGATTATCCTTGTCATATCAACGCTAAACAAAAAACACTTGCCTTCCCCCTAAAGTTCCAGCATAGTGTAAGCACCAACCAACACTAAAGCTCGAAACAGAAAGGATTTAGACAAGTGCTCACACAATTATTAACGTATTTAGTTAGAATAATCAAGCTTCAACAACAAATTATTTTAATTCTAGTAACTCAACTGACCAATATTTATATGCATTCCAAGATACCTCGGTTAGAAAAGCCGACTTATCAACGATTCAATCAGTTCAAAGCTGATGAGAAGCTGCCGCTTTTAGCGGCAAATACTGACACAAAGCAGCTGGATTATCAGCAACGCCTACAAGAATATTTTCAACAACATCAAAAGCCATTGAAGCCTGTTAAACGGCGAAAGCCGTTCAAATATCCCGAGGTTACTTGTCCGCATTGTGGCGCTCCCAATGAGTATCTATACTCAAATGGTGGCGGCCAAACGGACTTACTACTTTGTAAAATATGTGCTCATCAGTTCCGGGCCAATAAGACTTTTAGCAAGGAACTCGTGCTTCGTTGTCCATACTGCCGAAATAAGTTGGCGCAAGTCAAGCAACGCGTTCACTTCAAAGTATGGCGTTGCCAAAACTTACAGTGCGCATACCGACAACGAGAAATCAGCCGGTTAACCCCAAGTGAACTTGAACAATACCAGACCAACCCTAATCAATTTAAAGTCCGATACCGGTATCGTGAATATGACTTTAACCTAAAGGGCGTCGCCAACGAATCTACCATTCAACCAATTGTCAATCTGGATCGAATTCAAGCATCACCGCAGGTGCTGGGAATTAGCATGACCTACTACGTGAACTACGGTCTGTCAGCTGCCAAGACTGCCGCAATCATGTACGACGTCCACGGAGTCAAGATTTCAAAACAAACGATCCTCAACTACGCGCAAGCGATCGCAACTAATGTGCGGCCATTTCTGGACAACTACCCATATCAACTATCAAGCAACTTTGTGGGTGATGAAACGTATCTACGCGTTAAGGGTAAGTGGAACTACCTGTTCTACTTTTATGACGTTGACAAGAAAATTATCTTAGCAGATTACGTAACCCCAAAACGAACTACTGAGTCGGCTTGCATTGCGATCTATCAGGTACTCCAGAAGTTCCCCACAATTCCAGCTGATTTGCGTTTTACCGTTGATGATAATCCCATTTATCGCGTTGCCCGTTTATATTACGCGCAGCACGAAGGGATCAGCTTTGATCTAAATATCGTCAAGGGTTTGACCAACGAAAGCGAAGTGGCAAAACAACACCGACCAGCCAAGCAGACCATTGAACGTTTAAACCGTTCCTTGAAAGCTAACTATCGACCAATGAGTGGCTTTAAGTCAGCCAGTGGCTCCGTCACTTACGTGACGCTATATTCGCTCTGTCACAATTTCCTGTTAAGGCATCAAAGCTTGGACTATCGAGTGCCAGTTGAGATACCGGAGCTAAAGGGACTTACCCGCATGCCAGACAAGTGGTTAAAGTTGATTGAAATCGCTCAAGAACAATTACCAACCGCTTGATTTTGGAAATTGGAGCCCGGTGGTTCGTTAGCGTCAAATGGCGTTAGCGGACACTTGACGAGCCGTAAAGCCAATGGGTTAAACTGAGAAAACCCGAGGCTTATTTAAGTTGACTTGATTTCGTATAACCATCGCCTCGGCACCGTTGAGCTAACCCATTGGTAGGCTTGTCAAGTGCACTTGACGGTTACGACCACTTGTGGACCGAAAGCCAGATCAGAAAGGTTACTAGAAACTAATTTTTCATAGAACTTTGGACACTACCG
>NZ_AZEI01000057.1 GCF_001436255.1 Lentilactobacillus rapi DSM 19907 = JCM 15042
AAAACATAATAAAACCCCTTGAATTAGATTTCTCCAATTCAAGGGGTTCAGTTCAGGTTGGGATGCATTGTTTTTTTGACTTAAATGGCGAGGGTCAGCCATTTGTCGCAGACTTTATCAATGTAAGGATGGGCGGCCCCAGCTGCATTTATAAACACTTTACTGACTGATGCTCAATCTTTTTTATAGATATACCTTTAAGCACAATAGTTGTAATTAAAACCATTTGTGCTAGAATTCTTATTTGTTAGGAGGTATTTCAGTGAAAAACAAAAATACGATTTCATCACTGATCCATCAAATTGCTCGATTTGAGAATCAATTTATCAACGAAAAGATTCGTGAAATTGACCTCAACCCTGATCAAGCGCAAGCATTGGATTTTATTCATCAGCATCCAGGAACCAATCAGCAACAAATCGCCCAACTCCTTGGTCGAGGAGCTGCCAGCATTTCAAATTTAATTAAAGGACTAGAAAAGCGACACCTAGTCGGCAAGCAGCCCAATGCCCACAATGATCGGGAGAAACAACTGTTTTTAACAACCTATGGTGAAACAGCTGCTGCGCAAATTTCACAGGCATTCAAATTGCTCAATCAGCAATTTGAAGCAGCTTTGGATAATCCTGATCAACTATTGAACGACTTAACCAATTTATATGATCGCTTACAGCAGACAACAAAGGAGAGTTAACCATGTCATTAACAAGGCAACAAGAAACCGCAACCAGAGACGAATTGAAACAAAACTTTGAATTAGCAAACATCCCATTGAACCAAGTCGCATCTGATTTAGACAGCACGCCTGAGCATGTTCAGGATGTGATGAATTTAGATTCTGATCGCATTGAGGAGCCGTGGGTGCTGAAAGCTTATCTGGATGAAAAGATTATCAATAATGGTAAACAACCCGTTCCTTATAGTGCACTCGTGGGTGATCCGAAGCAGTATTGGTTTTTGAATAATCGATTTATTCAAAGAGGAGAGCTTTCACGATAGTACCTATAATCAAAAATTGTTGTAATGAGAAAATCACCATTTTTAGTCAGAAGAATGTCATGATTTTCATATATCATAATTAATGCTTTTAATTTCGTTTTTAAACTCATCATTAATTTGACGGATAAACTGATTTGCTAAATCCATTCTTTCATTAGTATTAGTCGTATTAACTGGGACATCAATCATAATTTTATAATCACCAGTAACATAAACAGTCCATGTTTTTAACATTGCTGCAATATTTTGAGCTAATTTGTCCGTCTCATTTTTATCTTTTGCAACAATCTTAATTACAATATTGGGAATTATTTCAGGTTTAGTCGCATATACATTCACAGTCGTCTGCTTCATTGTATTCTTGTATTATCAGAATTATTCCTGTTCCCAATATTGATCTTTAAACCACTCATAGCTTTTCCCAATATTTCCATTATGTAATTCATCATTTGTCTCACCCTCCTAATAATCACTTATGATACGGGCTCCCCTCATTAATCATAAATGCCCGGTAAATCTGTTCAGTCAACACCAGTCGCATCAACTGGTGAGGCAATGTAAATTTACCAAATGAAATCTGGGTGTCAGCGCGATCAAGAACGTGTTTTGACAAACCCAAAGAACCACCAATCACAAACGTAATATCGGAATGCCCGTAAGTTGTCAGGTCCGCGATCTCCTTCGCGAAGGCCTCAGAAGAGCGTTCTTTACCTAAGATTGCGAGTGCGTAGACGTACTCGCGATCTTTTATTTTGGCTAAAATCCGCGAACCTTCTTTATCCATCACATCATCCATTTCCGCTTGGCTCAGGGATTCAGGCGCCTTTTCATCGGGAACCTCAACGATCTGAAACTTGCAGAAACGCGATAACCGCTTGGCGTATTCAGCAATTCCCTGTTTAAAATACTTTTCCTTTAATTTCCCGACGACAACCAATTTGATATTCACGATTACATTTCCTCCAAAATTAATTTGTCTGTGTACAAAAGTGGGCTTATAAACAAGTTGTCCACAAAGTTATCCACAGGTTTATGCACATAACTATTATTTTTGGGACCCGCATTTTTTTCAAAATTGTCAAGAGCCAAATTACTTATCCACAAAATTGTGGAAAACATCCGTTCGCAATCCACTGACGCAAACCCTATTATACCAGCAATCCGGCGACCAAACAAAAGCCGCTTTTATCCCTAATAAAGTTATCCACAATTTCTGTGGATAACTTTGCCATTTCGGGGGATAACTTCTTAAGGTTTATATATCAATAATTCAACCAAGCTTGTGGATTATCCACAAAGTTATCCACAGGCAAAATGTGGATAGATCTCCCTTATTTAATTTGTTCGTTAATTATTTACACGGAATTTACATAGTAGTTCGGCTTTTACCCATCATGTAGGGGGCAAGATTCATCAATAACCCTTAGACCGTTCGGAAACGGGTTATCAGTTAAAATTAAAATGGCAAAATTGTTCATTTCCTCATTTTTTAGCTTCAATAAAAATCATTTCCGCCATCTCTTACGTATTTACTTAATAGAGGTGATTAAAATGGTCATTCGAATTCAATCTGTTAATCATATGAACGCATTTCTGCTTCCCAACAATATCCAGCCAAAAGCCGCCCAATATAAGGTTTTTCAAGCAGATGATGGGGTCATCCTGTTCATCCCTGTCAAAGACATTTCTGAATAAATTCGGTTGAGCAGTGAGCGTTGTAAACAAATACAGCAGCCATTCCACGACTTGGAATAACTGCTGTGTTTGTTTATATTTTGGGATATTGATTCAAGACTAATTATCCCAACTTATTTACTTGCTTCACTCAATACCTTGTTAGTTGCTTTTTGGTTCAATGTAATCGTTCCAGTCTTCTTATCACCTTTGTGGTAGTAAGTAACCGAAATCTTGTCGCCAATCTTGTGTTTGTACAGAATATCTCTCAACTGACTCTGTTCAGTGATATTCTTACCGTCAAGGTTGGTAATAACATCGTATTTGGCTAATCCTGCGCGTTTAGCAGGTGAGTTAGCGTTCACTTGAAGAATGACCGCTCCTTGGGTAACACTCTTAGGGAGCTTCAATATGGAGCGTTGCTGCTCCTCGGAAACATTAGAAAGGTCAGTATAACCGATTCCCAGTGCCGGTCGAACCACTTGACCATTCTTAATCAATTGATTGATGATTGTCACAACTTCATTACTAGGAATTGCAAAGCCCATTCCTTCAACGCTGGTTCCCTGTTGATCAGAAGCTAACTTCATTGAGTTGATGCCAACCACTTGGCCGGCTAAATTGATGAGTGGACCACCTGAATTACCAGGATTAATTGCCGCGTCGGTTTGAATAACCGTTGCGTTACCAATTTGTTGGCCACTCTCTGAAGTTTGCGGAACTTCTCGCTTCTTAGCAGAGATAATCCCTTGGGTCACTGAGGTTGCGTATTGAGAACCAAGCGGCGATCCAATTGCGAGAACCGGTTCGGCAACCTTGATGTTATCAGAATTACCAAACGTTGCCACTTTATTGACCTTGTCGGAGTTAATCTTAATAACTGCCAAATCAGTGACAGCATCCTTCCCGACAACTTTAGCGGAAACCTTAGAACCATCACTTAAAATGATCTCGAGGGCATTGGCACCGGAAACCACGTGGTTGTTAGTCACAATGTAAGCACTATTGCCACTCTTCTTGTAAATGACCCCAGAGCCTTCACTGGATGCTTCCAGCTCGCCGCTCTTCTTACTTTTACTAGAAGAAGTATCACCACCAAGAATGCCAGCCAGCGTATTGTCGCTTTGACTTTCGCGTTGTAAGTTGATGACAGAGACAACCGTACTCTTAGTTGAATTAAATGCCTTTTCGGCTTGTGTACTGAGGTTCACTTTCATGTTACTGATCTTGGTGTTGCCATTCTTATTACTACCAGAAATTAATTCTGTTCCAGTACTACTGCTATTGTTATCAAAGTACGAAATACCACCATAAGTAATCCCACCGCCCAAAGCGCCAGCAATTACAGCAGTTGCAATTAATTTTCCAAAACCATTTTTTTGTGCCAATTAGTGTTCCCCCTTCTCTTTCTCTATTACATTCTAATAATACCTTATTTTTTTGAAAAAAGTGTGTTATAAACTTTATAAATCTCTAAAGGAAGTCTAAACAATCATTAAAGGCGAGGCTTCTTCCGGCTCCGTATCGTATAACTTGAAGTCCTTGCCAACGCCCATATCATGATCGGCCAAGATCGAAGCAACCGTCAAATGACAGAGTGATTTCATGTTATTGTGCTGGCTGCGATGGCCCAAGAAGACCTTCTTAGTCCGATGCCCAATGACGTCCAACATGGTATTGGCTCCATCTTCATTTGACAAATGGCCCTGATCACCTAAGATTCGTTGCTTTAATGGCCAAGAATATTCGCCGTTTTCCAACATTTCGATATCGTGATTGCATTCCAGTAAATAGCCATCGGCGTCCTTGATGACACCTTCCATCCGATCAGAAACGTAACCAGTGTCAGTTAAGACGACAAAGGATTTATTGTGATGATGAAACACGTAAAATTGTGGTTCGGCAGCATCGTGCGACACCGAGAAACTTTCGACATCCAGATCGCCAAAATCTTCAACGGTATCAGGCGGAAAAATGTTCTTCTGCTCATCGGAAACTTTGCCAATTCGAGAACTCATGGCATCCCAGGTTCCTTGATTTGCGTACACACTCATGTGATATCGACGGGCCAAAACGCCAACGCTTTGACGGTGGTCTGAATGCTCATGGGTCACAAACAACGAATCGACATCGTTGAGATCCCGACCAATTGATTTCATCAAATTCGCAATTTTTTTACCACTCAACCCAGCATCCAGCAAAATCTTGTGCTGCGGGGTTTCGACATAGGTCACATTACCAGTACTGCCACTGGCAAGCACACTAATCTTCATATCATCATTATCCATTGTTATTCTTCCCAACATTAATTATTCAGATGAAACTTGACTATTTTTCAGGTTCTCATTAGTTTCCTTGATGATCCCACCAGTAAATGCGTTAATCCGTTTGATTTGAACCTGAGTGGAATTTTGCGGCTTAATCGCGATGATCCAGGTTGGAATAAACACCCGGTCATTATCGATCGATAATAGTTTTGTGTACCCCAACTCTGTCCAGGCAACCTTAGTGTTGTTTGGTATCTCATTATACTGATATAGCCAAATTAATGCACGAGTTTCTGATATGGTTTCCGATTTTTCACGCAAACTCTTAATATCCTGGAGATAGGTTTGACTGTAACTCACAATTTGGTGATTTGAATTCAACGCAAACCTAATTTGGGCTTCCGAGGAGTACATGAGTCCCCCCATTGCCTTCTGTGAATAGACGATGGTTCGGGAGGTTGAAAGCTGTTTGTTATACGTATATTCATCACCAAATAGGATAAAGGTTGGATCAGACATCATCCGGTTAATCGTCTTTTGAGGGGTATCTGCACTGACCGTGACGGGTTCTTTAAATTCACTCTCCAGCTCGTGACCGATGTAGTGGGGAGTCTGGTTGACCAACTGGCCCATTTGATCTCGAAGTAAATCATCTTGGGTTCCGGAAAGGTAGTAGGCAAAGCCCTTTTTATTGGACAAATCATCTACCTTAATTTGATCATTTCGCATTTCTTTGACAATCTTTGCGTTTGAATCACCCTGCGAAACGTTTTCCGCCTGCAGATCAGTGTTCTTTTGAAACATGCCAAACAAGAAGATATCGATCGCGATAAAGGTGACTAAAAAAATGATTTCAATCCGCCGAAAGTTCATTTAACGCCCCCTCCTTCCCTAATAGTGATTAATCATTGACGTATAGGATTGCCACTTACCGTTATAAAAGATGTACCAGTCCGGTGTTAAATTGACCAGCAATGGTGAGTTCTTATCCTTTTGCCAACCGTAGCCAATTTGAATTTTCTTAATGTCTTTCACTTTATAACCGCTATTGACCAATCGTTTGATCAATGTAGCTGTTGCTGGTAACGTCGAGTAACCCTTTTTGCTTGGAATCGGCACTTCCGGATTATCAAGTGAAAAGTTCATTCGCTGGGCACTGGAATTGATTGTTCGAGTCGAAATTGTGCCAAAGCCATTTGCCCGAAAAATCGGGAATCCTTCGACAAACGTGCGGTACATCACGGTCCGACTACCACTATCGTAATCAAAGAACCGCACGTTATCCAACGGCAACCCCAGATCGGATAGCTTGTTATAAGAGTTATTCAAGACCGAAGTAATATTCTGGCGATTTTTATTGGGCCGATAATCAGAAAATCTGCCCATTCGGGTTTTCGAATTAAACATCAATTCCATTGAATTCTGATCCCCATAGATGACCACATTCTTGCGGCGTTTGGCATTAATATTTTGAGAGTCATCGTCACTCAACAACCGACTGACGTAATAATCCTCCGACTGGCGATCCACCAGGTACTCGTAGGGTTCCATTTGTACCGAGGTGTTCACGTAGACCAGCGGCTTTTTGTTGAAGAGTTTAAAGGTTGCCGGAATCGTTCGCATGCTTAATTTCAAGACATTATTCAATGATTTCAAGCTGTGTTTCTTCACTTTAACCTGATACACCTTAAAATCTTGATCGTTCAGCAAATAAATCTTCGTCGAATCAGTCGTCGGCAACACAATTCTCGTTACCGTATGATTCGGAAATTTCTTGAAGCGATTATTCACATTATTGTTTAAAATTTTCATCGATACCGGCGTCGGATAACTCAGCATAATAGAATTTGGCTGGTTAGCAATTTTGAAATACTCAGTTTGCGAACCACTGCTGGTTTCTTTAATGCTGGGGTCTTTGTAGTCGCGCATCGTCTTTTTGACTTCGGCGATCACATTGACCAACCGGTTAACCATGATCTTTTGGCTGCCCTCACGGTTGGTATAAACCGCCTGAGTGGGCGTAAAGACATAGTGCTTTGGCTTAATCATCGATTCAGTTTGCGAGTTTTGATTGGTATTTTGTTTGCTGCGGTAGTTAGCTGGATTCGTCCAAAGAACCATCGAAAGAGTAAGGCTGACAATAACCGCAATGGTTAAAGCGATTGGTATCAAGTATTTACTAAACTTCATCCCATAAGTCCTCCTCTTTTATTGGTTCATACGGCAGGGCAATATAAAATGTGGAACCTTTTCCTTCGACACTTTCAACCCAAAGCTGACCTTTAAGTGCCTCAACCACTTCTTTAGAAATTGCAAGGCCAAGGCCACTACCACCTTGTTGCCGAGAACGGGCCTTATCAACTCGGTAGAACCGGTCAAAGATGTGGGGGATATCTTTACGCGGAATCCCCAAACCTTGGTCGCTGATGCTTAAAATGACCTTATTACGGGTCTCATAGAGTCGACAGGTAATCACACCACCATCTGGCGAGTATTTGATCGCATTGTTCATTAAGTTATCGAGCACTTGGGTAAATCGGTCGGTATCCAGATCGACCCAAAGATCGCGTTTGGTGAATTTTCGTTTGATCGTATAGGTTTTTTCTGGATGATCATCCTTTTTGAGGATCATATCGAAGCGGTTCAAGACATAGTTAAAGAGTTCGTTGATATTGACGAGTTCGACTTCCATCTTCTGAGTACCGGAATCCATTCGTGACAAGGTGAGTAAATCATTGATCATCCGAATCATTCGGTCGGTTTCATCCTGCGTCACTTTAAGAAATTTGGGTGCCAGCTTAGGATCCTTCCAAGCACCATCGGATAAGGCTTCAATGTAGGATCGCACACTGGTTAACGGTGTTCGCAGCTCATGAGAAACGTTGGAAACAAATTGTTTGCGGTCCTGATCAATTCGTTGCTGCTCGGTGATATCCCGGAGGACACAAACCAAGCCGCTGATAAACCCAGATTCTCGCTGAATCAGAGAGAAATGGGCGTGAAGAATTAAACTATGGTCATCACTGGAGAAGTCAAGAATGAGTTCGTCCGGCTTTTCCAATAAATCCCGCAAGCTATAATCCTTGCGAATATCCAAGACATCAAGAATTGATTGACCCATTGCTTGATTTTCATCGCGGTTCAAAAAGCTGGCAGCAGTTTCGTTGATAATGATGACATTACCGCGTCGATCGGTCGCTAGAACCCCATCGGTCATGTTCGCCAACACCGAATCCAGTCGCCGGCGTTCAGATTCCGTTGATTCATGGGACTCTTCAACTCTGACTGACAAGTTATTAACAGCACTTGCCAATTGGCCCAACTCATCATTTCCATACACATGAACTTGACCGGAGTAATCGCCCCGGGCAATCCGAATCGTTTGCTTCTTCATTTCTTCAATTGGCCGGGTAATCGCTCGCGAAATAACAATTGAGATGAGTAACCCCAAGATAATCGCGATCGACGCGGCAAACAAGAAGATCACTGTAATATTGTTAATATTCTGATAGACCGTATCCAAGTTTGCCTTGGTATAAACGACCCCAACGATGGTGCTGTTATTTCCAGAACTCTTAATCAACGGCGAAATAAGCGTATAGTATCGCGTATCCGTCGTTGAGTCATAGGTATTCTTTTCGATGGTCGTTCGGCCATAAATCGCATTTTTGACGTTATCATCGGTGGTTTTTTGACCGACAACCGCTTGGTTATTGACTTGATTGGTTCCCCGAATGGTCCCCTTTGTATCAATCACCTGAATTTGCGCGTTATTCGGACTATCTGTATCATTTAAAATTGTCCGAATTCGCCTATTAGCAGCCGTTTCGTTGGTCCGTGATAATTGCGTGGTCAATGAATTGGTCACGTATGTCTGAAGCTGGATTTGATTTTTAAACGTTGATAGGTTTTGATGTTCCAACTGTCTCACAAAAACGGCCCCAACAATTTCAAGGGTGACGAGCAATACCAGTGCGAAAACCAGCGCGATCTTAAATTTGATTGATTGATAAAACTTGATTCGATTATTCACAACCAGCTAATACCCCTTATGTTTGAATTCATTAAATCTAGGCTTGGTCACTTTCTGGATTTCTGAGGTAATAACCGACCCCACGGCGGGTTACTAACCAGGTTGGATGACTTGGGCTGTCCTCAACTTTTTCGCGAAGTCTTCGAACGGTTACATCCACGGTTCTGACATCACCAAAATAATCGTAGCCCCAAACGGTTTGGAGTAAATGTTCACGAGTCATTACTTGGCCAATGTGTTGAGCTAAATAGTGCAGTAATTCAAATTCCCGGTGGGTCAATTCGATATTTTCACCACGTTTAGAAACGGAATAAGCCTCTGGGTGAATGACCAAGTCACCAATCTTAATGTCTTGGTTATCATCAGCTTCATTAGCGTTGTTGCTACTGGTTCCCTGGCGGCGCAAGTTGGCCTTTACCCGGGCAACCAGTTCACGGTTAGAGAATGGCTTGGTAACGTAATCGTCAGCACCCAATTCAAGACCCAACACTTTATCCAACTCTGAATCTTTGGCCGTTACCATGATGATAGGTGTGTCCTTGGTCTTACGAATTTCTCGGGCGACTTCCAAGCCATCGACTTTTGGCAGCATTAAGTCCAAGATGATCAAGTCTGGATCAACGTCCTTCACTTGTTGCAACGCTTCTTCACCGTCGTAGGCTACGGAAACTTCATAGCCTTCTTTAGTTAAATTAAATTTCTCAATATCGACGATTGGTTTTTCATCGTCAACTACTAGAATTTTCTTTGCCATTAACAATTTCTCCTAACATGGATTTGGTATTGTTATTTTTCATTTAATTGCACACGCCAACATGTTGCCATTATAACACAGCTCATTTGTCGCGTAATAAATCCGAATATTGTCCGCATCGCCCCTCAAATCGTTTAATAGCTGGTGGACAAAATTTGGAAAAAGTCCAAAAGAATTCACAACTGGAATTACTTTTAGAAAAGCTGTTGCAAAACAAAATTTCATATGCTATTATATTTAAGTCGGTTAGTAATGGGCAGTTAGCTCAGTTGGTAGAGCAACGGACTCTTAATCCGTGGGTCCAGGGTTCGAGCCCCTGACTGCCCACTTATTACATACTACTAAATAACGATCATGCAGCTGCTTGCAGCCATGGTTGTTATTTTTTTGCCCAAACTTCCTTTCATATGGAAAAATTGCCTTTATTTGCAAATGAAGTTGAGACATTAGCCGACAAATTGTTTATCATGCAGCTTAGTTCTCCATTCTAATATTGATAAAACTTGCGCCAAACGGTTGGTCCTCGCCATTTAAGCCAAAAAAGTAATGCATCCCAAATTGAAGTGAACCCCAATAGTTGGAGATAATATTTAATAATTTTCAGGCACATAACT
>NZ_AZEI01000058.1 GCF_001436255.1 Lentilactobacillus rapi DSM 19907 = JCM 15042
GCGTTTGTCTCAGTTTTCCTACGCCGCTTTTAGAGATCTCAAACAGTTTCTAAGAACCGGATCTCGTATTTAGCGGTCCTCGGAGCGATCCTATTTATGTGCGTTCAAGTGATCGCAACCTTGAATTTGCCCAGCCTCACTTCTGACATTGTTAATAACGGGGTAGCCAAAGGAGACATTCCATATATTTGGAAAGTCGGTGCCGAAATGGCCGGTTTCTCACTCATTAGTATCCTTGCTGCGGTCTGCAACGTATTTCTGGCGGCCAGAACTTCTCAAAAGCTCGGTCAAAATTTACGCAGCGATGTTTACCGTAAAGTGATCAATTTTACCAAAGATGAGTACGACCAGATTGAAACCTCTTCTCTCATTACCCGGACAACCAACGACGTGGTCCAAATTCAAAACGTCGCCATTATCATGCTGCGGATGATGTTAATGGCCCCAATCATGTTGATCGGTGCCAGCTTCTTGGCTTACACCAAGGATCATCAACTGACGATGATCTTTTTGATTGTGTTGCCAATTATGATTGTCTTTGTTGGCCTATTGTTATACTTCTCTGTGCCACTATTTAGGGCAATGCAGACCAAGACGGATAAAATCAATCGCATTTTCCGTGAGGGACTGACTGGCGTCCGGGTCATTCGGGCTTTTCGCCAAGATCAATTCGAACAGGATCGTTTTGAGGATGCCAACCGCGATTACACTGACAACGCCATCAAAGTTAACACGATCATCGCCTTGGCCTTTCCAGTCATGACCCTGATCATGAGTGGGACTAACGTTGCGATTGTTTGGTTCGGTGCCAAATTAATTGGCAGCCAGGCCATGCAAGTTGGTAACTTAATTGCGTTCATGAGTTACGCAATGCAGATTCTAATGAGCTTCATGATGCTGTCAATGGTTTTTGTATTTATCCCAAGAGCCCAGGCATCTGCCAAACGAATCCAGACCGTCCTGAATTTAAAATCAACCATGAAGCAAGCCCCCAAGCCAGCTGTGCTTGATCCTCATGCTAAAAATCATACCTTAAGATTTGATCACGTAGACTATCGCTACCATAACGCTGAACTTCCAGCCTTAAGTGATATCGACTTTGAAGCCCACAGTGGCCAAACGATTGCCATCATTGGTGGGACCGGTTCAGGGAAAACCACCCTGGTCAGCCTGATCCCCCGTTTCTATGACGTTGATAAGGGTGACATCGAATTGGATGGCCACAACATTGAGGACCTCTCAATGGTCGACCTCAGGAATCAAATCTCATTGGTTCCCCAAAAAGCCACTCTTTTCACTGGAAGTGTCCGCGATAATTTGAAATATGGTAACGAAGACGCTTCCGACGATCAAATTTGGCATGCACTAGACATTGCCCGAGCAAGGGACTTCATCGAAGAAGATCCCGCCGGCCTCGACATGCAGGTTGAACAAGGCGGCGACAACTTTTCTGGCGGCCAAAAGCAACGGTTAGCAATTGCCCGAGCCTTGGTCAAGAAATCGTCCGTCTACGTTTTTGATGATTCGTTTTCTGCATTGGACTTCAAAACTGATGCCGATTTGCGGGCGGCTTTACGAGCCGACAAACACATCCAACAGAGCATCACGGTCATCGTTGCTCAACGAATCGCCACAGTTGCCGATGCTGACCTCATCTTAGTATTGGATAATGGTAAATTGGTTGGTAAGGGCACCCATGATGAATTGCGGGCCACCAACAAGGTTTACCAAGAAATTATTCATTCACAATTACGAGAGGAGGATGAAAAATAATGCCTGAAAAAGATACAGCGCCTCAACCAACTAACCAGAATCATGGCGGCCGTGGCGGCTTTCAAGGCGTTGTCCAAAAGCCTCACAACTTCTGGGGAACCACAAGACGCCTGTTGAATTACATGCAGGACCGGTTGATTGGGTTAGTGCTGGTAATGGTTTTTGCCATTATCAGCGTCATCTTCCAAATCAGAACCCCTAAGATCTTGGGGGAAGCAACGACTGAAATTTTCAAAGGCTTAATGAAAGGCAACGCCCAACAAAGAGCTGGCTTCAAGATTGGCTCATTGCCGATTAACTACGAGAAAATTTTTCAAATTATCCTGATCGTTATTGTGATGTACTTGGCTGCCGCAATCTTCAGTTTCCTGCAGCAATACATCATGACCCGAATTTCTCAGAACACCGTTTATAAATTACGGCGGCAGATGAAGCAAAAAATGCGTCTGGTGCCGATCAAATACTACGATACCCATAGTAATGGAGATATCATGAGCCGGGCTGTCAACGATATGGATAACATCGCCAGTACCCTTCAGCAGAGTTTAACTCAAGCTGTTACCAGCTTTGTGACCTTTATCGGAACTCTGTGGATGATGTTTACGATTAGCTGGAAGCTGACCCTCATCGCGTTAGTAACCATCCCGTTGAGCTTAGTGATTGTTGGCATTGTTGCCCCAAGATCACAAAAGTTCTTTGCCGCCCAGCAAAAGAGCTTGGGGTTGTTAAACAATCAGGTTGAAGAAAATTACGCTGGCCAGATTGTCCTCAAGAGTTTTAATAAGGAAAAAGATACAATTGACCAGTTCGAAGTTCAAAATAAAAAGTACTATCAGGCAGCTTGGAAAGCCCAATTTATTTCCGGAATTATCATGCCCCTGATGATCTTCTTGAACAACATTGGTTATGTATTCGTTGCCGTTGTTGGTGGTATTCAAGTCGCTAACGGAACCGTGACACTTGGAAATGTTCAGGCGTTCTTGCAATATACCAACCAATTTTCACAGCCAATCTCCCAGTTGGCCAACCTCATGAACACCATTCAATCAACGATCGCGTCTGCCGAGCGGGTGTTTGAAGTCATCGATGAAGAGGAGATGAAGATTACCAAGGCTAATCGACCCGTTGAAAAGGATCCCGATAATTTGGTTGAGTTGGAGCATGTTCAGTTCGGTTACGAAGATGAGCTGCTGATGAAGGACTATAATTTAGCTGTTAAGCCTGGCCAACAGGTTGCGATTGTCGGCCCTACTGGTGCTGGTAAAACCACCATCATCAATTTGCTGGAACGTTTCTATGACGTTAAGGGCGGCAGCATCCGCCTCAAGGGCGTTGACACCCGTGACTTGGACCGTGAAGAACTTCGATCTCATTTTGCCATGGTGCTTCAAGATACCTGGCTCTTCACTGGGTCAATCTATGACAACATCAAGTACGGGCGCGAGGATGCCAGCAAGGATGACATTATCGCAGCCGCTAAGGCAGCCCACGTAGACGAATTTGTCCGCAAACTGCCCAAGGGATACGACACGGTCTTGAATGAATCTGCCTCAAACATTTCCCAAGGACAACGGCAGTTAATCACAATTGCCCGAGCGTTTGTCGCCGATCCTGAAATCCTCATTTTGGATGAAGCAACCAGTTCTGTTGATACCCGGACTGAAGTTCAGATCCAGCACGCAATGAGTCAGTTGCTGGAAAATCGGACCAGCTTTGTGGTTGCCCATCGATTGTCGACCATTCAGAATGCAGACAATATCATCGTGATGAACCACGGGGCCGTTGTGGAAACTGGAACGCATAATGAACTGTTAGCCAAAAACGGGTTCTATGCAGATCTTTACAACAGCCAATTCTCAGACGACGTGTCATTTGATTAGGAGGAAGCTACTAATGAAAAAAATCATCGGTTTATTGTTCGCAGCTGCCTCGTTAACGCTGTTTCTGAGTGGCTGTGGCAAACCCACACTAACCGTTTCGGATCATCATTTGAGTGCTAATGCCCTCGCCGTGACGGTTAAAGGCAAAAGCAATCAAGCGAAAGTTCACTATGCGATTAATGGTGGCGCAAAGAAATCCACCAAGACCACCAATGGCGCCTTCGTGATCAGCGTCCCCACTAAGGACTACAAACAAACTGTTCACCTATCAGCTGATGGGAAACGACAAACAGTTCACGTTGCCAAAGCGGACGTTATTTCAACTTACAGCAAGGTACGGACTTCATATAATCAAGCGCTCACTGGAACTGCCCTTTCCAAAAAGGATCAGCAGTTAGCCAGGGGTATGGCAGCCCAAGCAGCTGAACTAAAGCAGAAATCCCAGGCATTAAAAGCCAGCAAGGCAACCGGAATGGCTGCCATGCAGCAAAAGGCCAAGCAAGCCGCCGCATTACAAGCGGAAGCTGCCAAGTTAAAGCAAACCCAAGCCCAACTCGCCCCGGCGATGAAGCAGGCAAAAGCGAGCGTGGCTGATCAATTGCTGCCAGCGTCCCCCAAATCCGGTATTCATAATTTAATTTCGTCGGGTAAGCTGACGCTGCGAGCTAACTTGAATAATGATAAAGTACTGGGAATTGCAATGATGGTGCCCGTATCAAGTTTGAAGCATAAAAAGGACCTCAAACCATTTATCATGTCATTCTCCATTTTGGCGGATAGTGTTGGTGCCAACGCCAAACATGTGCTCAAGGACTTCCAGAAGTCTGCCAAAGCAAAAAAGTCGAGCTCAACCACTGCCCCAACGTTCCATTCAAATGGCATCAGGTTTAGTTTGGGCTACTCGACTTCAACATTGTACGTCTTTATTACGAAATAAGTTCTTCTAAAAATGAGACTGTAACAATCGGCGTTTTGATCCCAGAATTTAACGAAAATGACCAATTATTCCTGATTTTGGAATAGTTGGTCATTTTTGTTAAATGGCCGGGATCAGCCGTTTGGCGCAGCTTTTATCTAGGTGGCTACGGAGATCTAAGTGAATGATCGTCGATTGAAAATTAATATATGCCCTGGTCTTATTTTTCTAATTATGGGGATCGGATGTAGGACAGCTCCTCCAGGCAGCAACCTGCCCGTAAGCACCACAAGCAAAAATTCCAAAAACCGGAATTTCTCCTTGCGGCAACTTACGCTCCGGTTGCTAAACCGCCTGGATCCGCTCACTGTTCTCAGGACAGCTCCTCCAAGCAGCAACCTGCCCGTAAGCACCACAAGCAAAAATTCCAAAAACCGGGATTTCTGCCGAAGGAGACTTATATTCCGATTATTCCCGCTTGAATCCGCTCACTATCACTTTTGCCACGTAATCGCCAAAACCACTGGTACTATATACGGTGGCATCCGGCGTTTTCGCAAAGTCTTCTGTCACATTGTGCGTGGCAATTGCCTGACTAATCCCTGATCGGATTAACTTGGCAGCTGTCTGCCAACCAATATAATCAAACATCATCGCTCCCGACAAGATAATTGAAGTTGGGTTCAACTTGTTTTGACCTGCAAATTGGGGTGCTGTGCCATGGGTTGCTTCAAAGATTGCCCGGCCAGTTTGGTAATTAATGTTCCCACCTGGGGCAATTCCGATGCCACCCACTTGGGCAGCCAACGCATCCGAAATGTAATCGCCATTCAAGTTCATGGTTGCGACCACATCAAAATGTTGGGGAAACAAGAGCGCCTGCTGGAAGAAATTATCGGTAATCACATCATTAACGATTAATTTGCCAGCCGCTCGGGCATCGGCGTCGGCTTGATCAGCCGCTGCTTGCCCCTGCGCCTTGCGAATCGCGTTGTATTGGTTCGTCGTGAAGACCCGATCACCATAGCTTTCAGCCACTTCGTATCCCCATTGCTTGAAGCTACCCTCGGTTTTCTTCATGATATTACCCTTATGAACCAGTGTCAGGGTGTGCTTCTCGTGAGTCAAGGCATAATCCACGGCTGCTTTTACCAATCTGGACGAGCCTTCCTTAGAAATTGGCTTGATCCCGAACGCTGACGACTCTGGGAATCTAACCTTATCCAGTTTACCCTGCTTGGCTAATAATTGTTCCCATTCCTCGGCGTCTTCCGTGCCAACATCCGCTTCAATGCCCGCATAAATATCTTCCGTATTCTCACGAAAAACATCAATATCAACATTTTCCGGATGGACCACCGGTGACGGACTTCCCGGATAATAGGTGACTGGTCGAAAACAGGCATACAGATCTAATTTTTGCCGTAACGTCACGTTGATTGAGCGGTGGCCAACCCCAATTGGTGTGGTCAACGGCCCTTTGATCCCCACTAAATAGTTTTGCAAATTAGCCAATGTCTTATCCGGCAGCCATTCGTGGGTCTGTTTAAAGGCCGTTTCACCCGCTAGTAACGGCAGCCAATTCACTTGCTTTTGACCGTGATAGGCCGTCTTAACCGCTGCATCAAAAACAGTCTTGGCAGCACCCCAAATTTCCGGACCAATCCCATCCCCTTCAATAAAGGGAATCGTTGGCATATCTGGCACTTGAAGCTGCCCATCTTTCATGGTTATTTTTCCGTCACTCATTCAAATGAGCCTCCTTGTCAGCATGATAATGCCGATTAGTTTCACCAATATATTCAGATGAAGGCCGAATTAAACAGCCTTCCTCGCGTTGCTCCATAATGTGGGCTAACCAACCAGCCGTCCGGCAGGCAGCAAACATCGTCGTAAAAGTGTCCCGGTCGAGATTGAAGCAATGGTAAATCACCGCGGTATAGTAATCAACGTTTGGATGCAGATGGGTCTTTTCAAACATAAAGTCCCGAATCTGCTCTTCCATTTCAAAATAGGCTTCGTTGCCAGTTTCATAAGAAATTTTTCTGGCAATTTCCCGCAAAATTGCGGCCCGTGGATCCCCATGCTTATATACCCGGTGACCAAAGCCCATGATCTTTTGGCCGGATTCCAATTGCCGTTCAACATATTCAAGTGGATCTTGCCCAGTTTGCTTGATCGTTTCCAGCATTTTAAAAACCTGTTCGTTGGCACCGCCGTGGAGCGGACCCTTCAATGAACACACTGCCGTTGTCAGACAAGAATAGTAATCTGACTGTGTCGAAGCAACCACCCGCGCCGTAAAGGCGGATGCATTGAATTCGTGATCTGCATGTAACACCATCACCGTGTTCAGCATTTTAACCTGTTCAGCAGTCGGCCGCTTGCCGGAAAATAGATAAATGAAGTTTTCAACAACTCCAAAATCAGGCTTGGATCGCTTGATTGGCTGGTCATTTCGAATGCGAATAATCGCTGCCACGGCGGTCAGCATTTTTGCCAAAATTCTGGGCGGTTCATCGTGCTCATTATCATTGGTGGTTCCAAGCAGTGAAACCGTTGTCCGCAAAATACTCATGGGGTGCTGAGGTTCTCGAGCAATCCGCTCCATTAGCCGCACGGTTTCGGCTGGTAGCTTCATCTGGGAGACCAATTCACGACGAAAACTAACCAATTCAGATTCGGTTGGCAGTCGGAGATTCCAAAGCAAAAACACAATCTCTTCGTATGGCACATCTTTTAATTCTGTAATTGGGTACCCGGCGTATGTCAGAATTTCGTTCTTTGTGGAACTGATTCTGGTTTGATCAACAATGACGCCAGCCAATCCTTCTGGCAATTTCATCCTCTTACCTCGCAATCAACATTATGAGCTAATCCAAACAGCTCTGAACCCACTGTGAGTCTTCTCGAAGAAAATTCAGGCTCTATTCCCTGAGATGCTTCCATGACTATTTGAATTAACGATTCTAAAAATGGCTCAATCTTCAATTTTATTTTGGACGATCAATGGCATAATGCCGCCCTTTTCGTAATAATTCCAATCAACTGGGGTGTCAAAACGAACCGTCACATCAAACTTGGTCTGCTGGCCGGCTTTTTCTGCGACGACATGGGCGGTTTGCCCGTCTAAATCAATCGTGAATGTTTCCGTGCCATCAAGTCCCAGCGTTTCAGCGTTTTGGCCCGGGAGATACTGAAGTGGGACAACGCCCATCATGGCTAAATTAGCTCGATGAATCCGTTCAAAACTTTCGGCAATAATGGCTTTAACGCCCAAAAGTTTGACCCCTTTGGCCGCCCAGTCTCTAGATGACCCCATGCCATAATCTTTGCCTGCCAGAATCACCAAGCCCGTCCCAGCTTGTTTGTATTGTTGAGCGGCATCAAAGATAGTTGTTTCCTCATCGGTTGGCAGATAACGGGTGAACCCACCGACTTTATCTGGCGTGAGTTGATTCTGTAAGCGAATATTGGCCAGTGTCCCCCGCATCATAATTTCATGATTACCCCGGCGGGAACCATAAGAATTAAAGTTCTTCGGCTGAATCCCCTTCTGACGCAAATATCTGCCTGCAGGAGTCTGTGACCCAATGAATCCGGCCGGTGAAATATGATCGGTCGTAATTGAATCGCCCAATTTTGCCAGTACGCGCAAGCCACTTAAATGTTGCTGACCAGCTGTGCCATCGAAAAATGGTGGGGAAGCCAAGTAAGTTGAATCTTCATCCCACTCGTACGTAGAAGACTTTGGTGCGGGTAACTGATTCCATGTTTCGTTTTGATTGAGAATTGATTGATAGTTTTGTTTAAATTCTTTTGGTTTAAGATATTTCTGATTCAATTCGGCAACTTCAGCATCACTTGGCCAGAGATCTTTTAAGTAAACCGGTTGGCCATCTTTTGAGGTGCCAACGGGTTGCGTCGTCAAATCAATATCACAGGTGCCAGCCAGCGCGTAGATCACAACTAATGGCGGCGAAGCCAGATACGTATCCTTAATCAGCGGGTTCACTCGGCCTTCAAAGTTCCGGTTACCACTTTCAACGGCAGCTAACGGATAAGGATCCTCGGCCACCCGACTTTGAACATCTTCCTTTAATTGGCCCGAGTTACCAATGCAGGTGGTACAGCCATACCCAACCAGGTTAAAACCCAGTTTATCCAAATAGGGCTGCAGACCCGACGCTTCCAGATACTGCGTCACTACTCGAGAACCCGGAGCCAATGATGTTTTGACAAATTCTGGAACTTTAAGCCCATATTCAACCGCTCGTTTGGCAATCAAGCCGGCTGCCAGCAAGACTTGGGGATTCGATGTATTGGTACAGCTGGTAATGGCGGCAATTCCCAATGATCCCACTCGAATGTTAAATTCTTTGCCCTCGACTTTAACTGGGTAATCTGGCAAATCGCGACGGTCATCAAATTGCTTGGGCATCTTGCTTAACGTGACGGTGTCTTGCGGTCGGTTGGGTCCCGCCAGACTACTTTGAACGGAACTTAAGTCCAGGGCGTCATCCTCGCTGTAATGCCGGTCTTCACTCTCCGTATAATACAAGTGGTTGGCTTTGGCATATGCTTCCACCAATTCGATCAGATCAGCTGGACGGTTGGTGAGCTTAAGGTAGTCAATGGTTTGCTGGTCAATGGGGAAGAAGCCGCAGGTGGCGCCGTATTCAGGTGCCATATTCGCAATAGTTGCCCGATAGGCCAGTGGCAGGGACGCGGCCCCGTCACCATAGAATTCCACAAATTTGCCGACCACGTTATGCTCCCGCAGCAAATGGGTCAGGGCTAACGCCAAATCAGTTGAAGTAATGCCTTCCGCTAATTTGCCGGTTAATTTCACCCCAACTACTTTGGGCACGGGCATGTAAGTGGCTTCTCCGAGCATGCTGGATTCAGCTTCAATCCCACCGACTCCCCAACCAAGGACTCCGAGGCCGTTAATCATGGTCGTGTGGGAATCGGTACCGACCAATGTGTCTGGAAAGGCTTCATAAGTTCCGTCGGCTAGTTGTTTGGCGTGAATCACATCTGCCAGGTACTCCAAGTTCACCTGATGAATAATCCCAGTGTCAGGTGGAATGACGGTCAAATTGTCAAAACTGTTCTGGGCCCATTTCAGAAAGGTGTAACGTTCCTGGTTGCGTTCAAATTCCTTTTTAATGTTGTATTCGAACGCTTCATCATTACCAGAATGATCCACTTGAACTGAATGGTCGATCACAAGATGAACCGGCACCTCCGGATTGATCGTGTTCACATTGCCATGTTGGGCTTTGACTGCATCCCGCATCGCCGCCAAATCAACCAATGCGGGTACGCCAGTTAGGTCCTGTAAAATAACCCGTTCAGGTTGATGGGGAATATCCTTGTCGTGATGGGTATCCCAGTTGCTAAAGGCTGGTAAAAATTGTTCCTTTGCGGAATCCTTCGAAGCGTGGCGCAGGGCCTCTTCCAAAAGAATTCGGATCGTATACGGAACCGTTTCGATGGTTCCTCCATGATCTTTCAGATAAGTACCAATATCATAATATTTATACGTTTGACTCGCTAACTTTAGCTGTTTCAAATATGATTTATCCATTATGCTTTCAACCATCTTTCTTTGGCATGAATCAATCGACTGGCGGTATCAAAAGTCCCACCAAATTCGGTTTTGAACAATTAGATTGCACTACACTCAGTGTATTTTAATTCTAATTTCATGTATATTTAATCTAACTGTTAGAATACGTAACTGTCAAGGTAAAATTAAAAAACAGTCAATAAAATTCACATTTAAGTTTCAAAATTTTATTAGGTTGAGTTGAAGAAGTCGCCTGATTCTTTGTTAATCATCTCCACTTTGATAACCGTGTTATTTTGATAAAATCGGTGGTTCCCGGTCGATCTAGGTCATTTAATTAAGAAAACGATCACTTACAGAAAGGCTATCCCAATTAGTGATTGAACGAAGAATAGATGAAAAGGATCCGAGACCGAATTTCACGATTGCAAAGTCTGGCAGTTACAGCTATTGTGAGATCAAGATATTGCCAAAAGAAAAAGCAAGTTCTTCAGGAATTAAGTTTATTTCCTGAGAACTTGCTTTTTTAATGCCTTGGGACATGCTGTTTTGCCCCCGCGCTTTCGCACTTTTCAAATGAGAAGTTATCCTTACACCATTGGAGTCGCTATCAATTGGATTTCAGGGTCGACCAGAACCAATCAAACAGTAGCTCCCCCACTAATACCACCGGTCCCAGCAGCCCATATATAATCGCCAATGCAATTTGGGCCACCGTCGCGAATTGGTCATCGTGCATTTTGGAGTAAAAGACAACCCGGTCACCTTCAATGGCTCCAGGATTCGTGACATCCCAGCCTTTTTTGCCGATATGTTTGCGATTCCGATTCTCTAAATCCTGCTTGTATCGCTTCATCCCTTGGGTTGCTATTGACCGATACCCAGGATAGAGCTGCTTGCGAATGCATAGTGGCAGTTGGCAAAGCCATGAAATGATCAGCCAAATATTGAACCCATTCCACTCAAATACAAAATGAGCATTTTTATCCAAATTGAAAAAGTAACCGAGAACCAGAATAATAGTTGTTTGGAGTATGAAACGAACAAGTATCCGGAGCTTCATGGCTGTCATCTCCTATGAAAAGTGAGCGGATCCAAGCGGGAATAATCGGAATATAAGTCTCCTTCAGCAGAAATCCCGGTTTTGGGGATTTTTGTTGAAGGTGCTTATATGCAGATTATTGCTTGGAGGAGCTGTCCTAAAAAGTGAGCGAAGCAAAGCGGTTAATAACCGGAGCATAAGTCTCCACAACCGGAAATCCTGGGTTTGGATTTTTGGTTGTGGTGCTTATGTGCAGGTTATTGCTTTACGCAGCTGTCCTAAAAAGTGAGTGGAGTAAAGCGGTTAGAAACTGGAGCCTAAGTCTCCTTTGGCGGAAATCCTCGATTCTGGGATTTTTGCCGAAGGTGCTTAGGAGGAAGTTTCTGCTTTACGTAGCCGTCCTAACCTGACTGGAATTAAATGACTGATATTTGAAATTAATATAGTCATCGATGAAAATAATGTCAAGCCTAAAAAGATAATTGCAACTAAATTCGGCCTCCAAAATAATTGCTTGATTCCTCACAGAATAAACATCATTGAATCCCATACACAATGCAGAATCGTACTTGGCCACAAATTTTTTGACCGATAAAAAATCCAACCAAAAATTAAGCCTAATGGCAGAACGGTTAATCCATTATTCAACCACCCCAAGGCCGACAAATGATCCGCAAAATAAATCGGCAAATGGATTCCTAAAAATAAAAGGGATTGGATGATGTTGGCCGTCATGAAGCGATATCGATCCAGCAGTCGATTCATAAAGAATCCTCTGAATACCAATTCTTCTGCCAGCCCAGCAACAATCGCTACCCCAATGAAGCCGTGCCGCTCGCGGGTGAATAAATCGGGACTTATGTAAAGCATATGATGTTCATATAAGGAAATGCCGAACAGGTAGGCAATAAACACGATCAGCAATATCCAAAAAAACCGCGGAAAATTGCCGTTATACAAATGCTTGTCACTCAGCCACAGATGCTTCCGCTCAAGGACCAGCCACCAAATACCCAAACTGCCCCAAATAATGAGCTTAATCACGGCGTTCACAATGAAATCCGCGTAACGAGCGGTCGAAGGCAATTTGACCAATTCACCGTAGCCGTAGTCTTGAACAACTAACCAGATGATCCATAAGATCCCGTACTTAATATACAAATTTGAAAACCAATTTGCTTGTTTCAAAATATGACTCTTTTCTTTAGTCTTTTAGCAATTTATGTATCGACCTACCAACAGCCTGCGCTAGACACAAAATCTTTAGCCGGCCATCAAGCTTCCAATTCGACCAATCGCCTCAACCACGCTGGCAACATTAGCGGTATATTGAAAATCCGGCTGTTGCTCCTCAAGGGGTAACTTGTCTCCAAACCACACACTTTTATCAGCGTGGGCCAATAACTCAGTATCGTTAGCATCGTTTCCAAAGGCAATGTACTTTTCGGATGGAAAAAGCTGGCGTAGGGTTGTATATTTGTTGACCCCTTGAGCTGTCAGATCTAAATTGTGTTCTCTTGAATCCTTAATAATAGCTAAATTGGTTTGCTTCTTTAAAGTCGTGGTAATATCATCCTGCCGTTCTTCAGTTAAATTGAGTAAGATTACCTTAATTGCCTGATTGATGGCCGCCAAGGCAACTTTATGAGCCAAATGGTTTGGATCCAGTTGCCGCAAAATGAAGCTATCCTGACTCACCCTCGCTGAATAATTCCACTTGCCATCTACAATATAATCAACATCCACGGAATTAATGACTTTCCTAATGATCTGAAAGTCTCTGTTGGTAATTGGCTCCATAATCTTAACTTCACCATTTAAGGAAATAATTGCACCATTGCCACCAATTAATGGCCCTGTCGCCAGATCACCCACAATTGGTAAGAGGTCCCTGATGGGCCTAGCTGATGCGAATATGATATCTTGCGGGTTGCCGGGAAGTTCTTTAATTGACTGAATAATTCGTGGATCGATTGATTTGCCATCAAAACTAATCGTTCCATCCACGTCAAAAATATATTTCATCCTTAGATACCACCTCTGATAACTGCGTATTTACACCACCAAATTTCTACAATTGATTTTACAACGGTTCTGTTTTTATGGCTAACTTCAATAATAATTTGTGATAAGTCTAGTCGCGATGCTTTTATTTGATCTGTTATAAGGCATTTAATAGTCTTTTAATAGCCTTTGATGGATGCTATAATTAGCCCATTAGGAGGCATCATTATGAAGATTTTAGACGTACCAACTACAAATATTAGTGAACTAAAAAAGTCCCCCACAAAAACATTCGACAAGGCTAGAAGAAGCAAAACAGGCGTATACGTATTTAATCGAGATACCCCAGCCGGCGTTGTTTTATCTGTTAATGACTATGAAAAGTTAGTGAAGGAAAATAATCGGTTACAAGATAAATTATCCGAATTAGAAATCGAACGAAGGATAAATGAAAAGAATCCCAAATTTTACACCGATGAAGCCGTGCGTGGCGATCTGGCAACCAAAGATTCAAAAATTGATGAAGATGACGGGTGGGAATAATTTGTGGATAGCCAATATCAATTAGTTTATTTTAAGGAAGCTCGTGACGAATATAATCAATTAGATGGATCGCAACTTAAAATTGTTAATAAAGGACTCAACCGTATAAAAGCTTACGGAATGACTGCTGGCAAACAATTATCTGGGAACTTAAAAGATTGCAGAGAAATTAAGCATCGGAAACTTGGGTTACGAATCATCTTCAGGCAAGACAAGCGATCAATTCAAATTATTCAAATCATTAGTATTGGTCGAAGGGCTGATAAAAAAGTCTTTAAACAAGCTCAAACTAGAATAAAAAAACATCATCACTAAGGAGTTCCACATGAAAAATACCGCATTACTCGTTATCGACCTTCAAAATGGTCTCAAAGAAACATTCGCGGATGTTATTGTGCTTAATAATTAATCTTTTGTAATTGCTTATATAATTACATCTAGGTGGTGACATGCTATGATCGTAAAAACACGAAAACAAGGAAATTCATTAATGATTACAATTCCGGCCGAATTTAAAATTGACGAGAATGTTGAATTCACACCAATAAAAGATGAAAATGGCGTTATTTCATTTGTCCCAGTTCATAGGAACATATTTGAGCAAAATCCTGATTATGATTTTAAAAAAGCAATTAAACAAATGAAGATTCAAGATAATGGAAAGAATATAGGCAAAGAAAATGTCTGGTAACCATAAAAATCCAGAGCAGAGTGATCTTGATTGATATGGAACCCCACGCTAGGCACGGTGAAATAGCTGATCATGTCAGCAAAGCTTTAAAACTTCGTGCATTAGATGCTGTAAAAGATATTTTCGATATATAAAGGCGGGGTTTTTAAGATGTAATTCAACATTCTAAAAGCCCTGCCTTTTGAATTTGTAAACTTGAATGATCAGACTTATTCATCTTAGCATTCCCCATTTCCAATTTTGCCAGCAAATTAACGATGTTTTCGTGCCTTAGCTGCCCACCAAATAATCAATTCAATTACCACGATCACGGCAGCGAAACCAACCCAAATCATTAAATTAATCAGTTTGATTGCAGGTGTCTGAACCGACCCTGTAGTATCCGTTCCCCGCATCAAAATCCATACCGTAACCACAACGAAAATCAACACCAAAAATAAATTGGTCATTCGCCAACCACTGTTTTTCATGATGAACACCTCCGAAACTAATGATTACCAAGGCTGAATCCGTTTTCACTTACATCATACCCCCAGGGAGGAATTTTAGCCGCTACTTTGTATTTTGGTTATAATGAAGGCATACAATGACTATCAAAGGAGTGTGATTCTTTTGAACAAACATATTAATTGGCAGGCCGCCGTCATTGCCGGTGGCGTTGCCGGCATCGTTTCCGGCCTGGTTAAGCTCGGTTGGGAAAACGTTTTGCCACCACGAACCCCCGCTCGCGATAAAACCAACCCACCACAGCGATTGTTGGAACAATTCGGCGTTCCAAGTCGTCTGACACACGCAACATATACTTATTCAGAGCAACAATTACCTTGGGTGAGCTATCTGATTCATTTTGGCTTCTCAACGTCTTTTGCCGTGTTCTACACGGTTGCCGGCCGTTACGTGCCCTTTATTCGCCTTGGTCAGGGAACTTTATTTGGCCTTGGTGTCTGGGGTGCCTTTCATCTTGGAGTGATGCCGGCAATGGGAACCGTTCCTTCTCCAAAAGATCAACCGGTTGAAGAGCACGTTTCTGAAGCCCTGGGCCATATTGCCTGGATGTGGACCAACCATATTATTAGTGACAAATTGTATCAACAACTCACTTCAAAATAAATAGATAACTTGGAGGAATTAGTGAATGGTTAAAATTGGTGTCGTTTTAGGATCGGTCAGAAGTAAGCTCGGTGAAGCCATTTTTAATTACTTACAGTCAAAATATACCGATACACCTGATGTCCAGTACGATTGGATCAAATTAGATGACTTTCCATTGGAACCTTATCATCATGATGAGACTCCTTTATCAGAGGGGATTCAAGGTCTCAAAAGTAATGAACGCCGTTGGTTAAGTCAATTAAATGGCGAAGATGGCTATATTTTTCTGACACCGGAATATGATCACGCCATCCCGGGTTCTTTAAAGAACGCCTTGGATTATGTTGGCCCAGAAGTTAATCGCAAGCCGGTTCAAATTATTTCGTATTCATATTACAGTGATGGTGGCATGCTAGCGGCTGAATCTTTTGTAGAAATCCTGCAAATGCTCAAAATGATCGTCTTGCCAACACCGGTATTATTGTGGAATGCCAATGACAACTTTACGCAAGCCGGCCAACTGCTGTCCAATGCCGCCAATAGTGATCACTTCTCTGAACGATTGGATGAAGCCTTTCACGAAATCGGCTTTTATACCCGGGTACTACATGAGAATCCGTTTGAATAAGGGGTTCAGTAATGCAAGCTAACCTGCCTAATAAAACAACGTTTATCCCCACCCTACCGATCAACGAACACCAAATTTTCCGCGCTATGCGAACTTATCCCGATAATGTCAAGGTCTATCACCCGCATGGGCGCATTGATGCTACTTCAGTCTTTTGGCTGAATAAGTTTCAGCCAAATGCGTTGAATTTTGCGGCATTTATTGATCCCAAAGCCGCTGAACCACTGGCACTAGCCAAACGGATCCTGGCCGACATCAATAAGCTCGCCTGGAAATTTGACGTTGATCGAATAATCACTAGTGATTACGCCCCTCAACACGCCTTTAATAAGTGGCTGCCAACCCAAGGCTTCAAGCGAGTTGAGAAAGCAACTGAACCCCAGTTGCGCCTTTCAGAAGTTCAGCTTGAGGCTCCAAGCACTGCCATAACCACGCGGCTCTTAACTTCGGCTGAACTCGTTAACAATCAAGCATTATGGAATGAGGTTGCCACGACTGCCTTCATGCATTATCGCAGTGCCCATCAAAGCAACCCAGTTGGCGATATTTCGCTGTCAACTTGGCAGGCTTTGTTAGTAGCCAAGTTGGTGATGCAGGCACCAGCAGTCCTACTTGACGACCAAGGCAGCCTTGCTAGTTATTGTTTGATTTACCAGCCAACAGCCGGTGAAGTCACCCTCGATCATTTCGGCGAAACTCAGCCAGGCAATCTGCTTTCACTGACAGCCGCACAATTTTTTTGGCTAGAGTCGCGATTTCAAACCATTACCCTCAATTTGAGCGCCACTGACAAGTTGGGACTACAAATCTATCGGAACTTTCCTTTTAATAAAAACGCAGTGTATGAAAGCTATCTCAAAATCACTCAATATTAATAACTTATTTATCAAAGATTGGGACGAACGGTGCTTTGATCCCAGAATTTAACAAAGCGGACCAATTATTTCGAATTTTTTGGAATAGTTGGTCCGCTTCGTTGGATGGTGGGGTCAGCCATTTTATCAATATAGACGGGACAGCCAAGTGGCACTTATAACCATAATCTCAAATTGTTTTACATAACTTTTACTTGCCTGTCTAGCCTTAGAGCATCAAGTATTAATGCCTTTTGCACTAACGCCATCAATTATTTCAGCCATGTTCTATATGTAACCAGAGTGATATACTAAAATTATCGTAGCAGCGGGTACTGGGTGAATCCTCAGTTGCCTTGCTAACATTTGTCATTAATCATTGGAGAGGATCGTTATATGAAGAAATCAATTTTCTTAGTAAGTGCCAGTTTAGCGGCTGTCAGCTTTTTCGCAATCAATCAACCGGTCAGTCACGCAGCAAGCTTTCAGACGCTTAAAGTCAAAAACTACAACCCGATCGCCTATCATCCCAGCACGTTTAGATCGGTATATTTGTATAATATATCTCATACCGCAAAATTACATAATCTCAAAAACTACCCCCGAACGACGTGGTATGTTTCTAAGAAAATTTTGATGCATTCGAGCTTAACGGGTAAAAATTACGCCTACTTCTACGTTACAAATGCCAAGGGCGATAAGAGTGGCATCGTTTGGCACGGCTATTTAACCAGAGGGGTCAACCCAAACGCAAACAACGCCAATTCAACGACCAATTCCGGCACAAATACCGGCAGCAACAATGGCTCAACGTCCAATAACAACAATTCTGACTCTACCAACACTTCGGGAACCGTTAATTACAGCAATGACCTCAGTCGCCAACTAGCCGGCTATTTTGAAGGTGTTAAGCCAAACGCCTACCTGCAAAAAGTGGCCAACAAATTCCAGCGATACGCCAATATTGAAGATCCTAATAAACCGTGGGTGGCCGCTCAGGACTTTGAAGATATGGTTACCAGCAACTACCCCGATATCTGGCGAGCAGCCAACGGTGGGTTCAAATACCTTTACGATCACCAATCAAAAACTGATTTGGCAAATTTTAAAGCTGGTAGAACATCCTTTGAAGCCTACGCCAACAAAGCGATCCTCGCCGATAACGGGAATTCGAGTTTCCGATCTTACAAAGGGTATCAAATTGGCGCCTACGCTTGTCCCAAGGGCAGTAAAGGTTATGGTCAGGGTGTCGTCATTTTAGTTGACGGTATCATTGACGGTGACGAAGACTAGCGTCAGCTCATCGAATTGATATGGAGGTTCAAGTTCGTGAAAAAATCATTACTTTTATTAACAATCACTTTTGGTGCCGCTGGATTGTTGGGAATTACCTCTTCAACCCAATCGGCCCACGCCGCGGGAATTTATCACGCCATTAAGGTCAAGACTTATTCACAAACGCCCGTTCACTGGACGGGTGAAAATAGGAATGCCTCCATTTGGAACTATCATCTTAATCATAAACTTCACCGTCTCAATACGATGGACAACAGCACTCTTTATGCAACTAAAACATTGAAGATGACCAATGGTAAAAAGACGGGCATTTTCTACTACGTCACTGACAATAACGGCGTTAAGGGTTATGTCTGGCGCGGTTATATGGCCAAAGGCGTCTTGCCAGCCGGTGAATTCCCGAATCCTGGTGGCATCCCCAACGCCGACGATGATGAACTGGAAGACCTACAAGGCCAAAAAGTTGGCAACAGTGTCTACAACGAACAGGTTGCTGCTAAACAAAACACCGATGCCTACAGCTTATTTGGCTTTATTAAGGCTGGTGCCGGCTTACCCGAAGCGGCTAAATTATACGCTCAAAATCCAAATGATCCGATGTTAAAACAGGCCCCCTATTCTCATATGAAGTTTATTACTAATTCTAGCGCACCAACGAAACAGCAACGCCAAGCATTAGTGACTGGCAAGCTTTCCTTTAAGGACTTTGTCTCGGCTGATTTGAAGAAACAGGGCATTGATCCAAACAAATACAGTACCCGCTCAAATGATAAGTGGTTCGTTGGGATCACCAGCTCGCCAATTTACCTCAAGGCCAATAAGACAACCCTTTATCCGAAATTTGGTCAGTATACAATTGCCTTATTAGCACCTCAATACAAGAGTGAAGTTGAAAAATAAGGGATCATCTTTAGCCACGTTGTCGATGCTTGACTTACACCCACTAACCGATACACTTAAAGTGATTCTTTTAAGAAAATTGGTTAAGGGAGGGCACTGCGATGAGTTCAGGTGGAAATGTCTTTGGCAGTAACATCATTGGTTCCCCAGGTTTTGACGTCACTAAATGGTTCACTCAATCAAACAGCCAGGAGTTCGTTTTAAAAAAACGGCAGGCATTTGAAGCCAAGCCCTATCAGCTTGGCGATCAACCGACGCCTTTGTATGCCGCCGCCATCAATGGCGACAGCGTCATCCTCACCAAAGTTGGCAATCTCGATGCAACTGGCAGCTATCAAGTGACCAAAGCCATGACCCTCGAGAATCCAATCACTTACGAAACCAGATCCTTTTTATACGTCAATGACCATGGCTGGGTAACAGGGTCCCATTAGATCATGATCCTTTAACTGTCACGCTAGTAATGATGGCGATAAAAGAAAAACCAATATTCTATTAATAAAATATGACCCAAAAAGTGATTGTTCTCTGAACATATAAGCCAACTAACTGGATAATGTCTGGCTAGTTGGCTTATATGGATGGAATTGCTTTTTGGGCCATTTTTTAACTATTCTGCATGACTAAAGGTTTCTCGGACAACCACATAACTGCCGGCAATCATCATCAACGTTGCCAATACCAATTGGAATGTCACGCTTTCTCGTAAGAACATGATGGCAATAAACGTTGATAAAAATGGCGACAGGGCATAATACGCGCTGGTTCGGGCAGCCCCAATGTATCGCTGAGCTAAAATGTAAAAGAAGATACTGACACCAAAAGAGAGGAACCCCAGTAACAATGCAATTCCAATGATCGGCAGAACCGGCCAATTTTCTTGGTCAACCAAGGCAACAATCAGCGTCCCAAGTCCGACTCCCATCCCCTTCACAATCACAATTTGAATGGGATTTTTGTCAGACAGAACCCGGGTAAAATTATTTTCCAGGCCCCAGCAGAAGGTGGCTAGAATAACGAGAATTGATCCCCAGTTAATGGTTAGATGGCTGACATCAGTGCTCAAGACACAGCTGGCGATAAATACCAACCCCACCCCAAGCCAAAGTTGGCGTCCCACTTTTTTCATGGAAGAACAAAAATGCGAGAATCGTTGTCGCGACAACTTCGAAATTTCCTAATAACGACGCGCTGGCCGCCGTCGATAATTCAATTCCGATATTCATTAAGATTCCTGCCAGGATGTTAACCACAACCACCGCGATTAAAGTTGGGATATCAGTTTTGGCCAACGAGGCTTCCTTTTTCATGTCGGGTAATAGCCAGTACACGAATGGCAGAATGATTGCCATGCCCACGCCGGTTCCGATGTACAACAACGCTGACAGCGTAATTGGCGGACAGTTATGCAGCACAACTTTAGCAATTGGTGGGTACAGTGCGTATAGGAGTGCGGAAAGGACAGCAATGCCAACGGCCTTTTTAGATTGAGCGGCGGTTAAAGTTTTCAAAGCAAAGATCTCCAGTTTGATAAAATAAAGTCAAAATCAATCAGTTTTATCCTACTGCAAGAAATCAATAAAATATTGCCCTGTCACGCATAATATATGAAATATTCGTGTTTAAAATGCCGTTCCTAAAAATAAAAAAGCAGTCCATCAATCGACTGCTTTACTGGAAATGTTTATATCTGAAATATTTGTAACCAATTTTGCGATCAAAGATAATCCCCGACAGACCAGTGTGATTTGCCATAAACAGGTAAATCAACAGGGTGACCAGGCCAAAGACACAACAGAAAATAAACGCCATGACTAACCCAGCCGGAACGTACAGTTGGTGAATCCCCATCGCTAACCCAATAACGATCGCAAAGAAAACAATGTTAACCAGAACCGTTACTCTTAACTTGCCAAATGGCACATGAAATTCACGACGAACTTCACCATAGCTCAGTAAAATGACAAATCCAAAGCCGATTGCTGTCGACAGAATCGCTCCAAAGCCTTGCATCAAAACAACCAATGGTGGTTGGAACAAGAGCTTCGCAATGAGTCCTACAAACAAATAATACATTGCCTTTTTACTATAGTGAAGTGCCTGAAGCAGCGTGAGGCCATTGATTGCGAGGCCAAGAATCAGGCTTTGAATGATATTCCAAAATAGATAATCGCCGCCAAGCGTGCTAAAGCTAAAGAAGATCCCATTAATTTCATAGGATAAACCGCCTAAAACGGCAACGATCGGCAATAACGTGAATAACAACATATTGATATTTTGGAAGATTAACTTACCAATATCCGGATCGTGAGCGGCCAAACTATGTGCTAATAACGGTAGCGTCGTCTCAGCCACTGCTAATGCCAGTGAAACAACCACTGTGGTGATCTTCGTTGGATTAGCGGAAAACAGGGTATAAATGTACTGGGTATAAACCGCCGAATAGTGCTGAACGCCTTCCATTACTTGCTTAAAAAACAGTTGATCGATTAATTGACTCAGCGTAATCCCCGACCCAACGATGACAAATGGAATTGACTCATAAGCAATCATCTTAAAGATACTTTGAATGCTTGATAGATCATAGGGCTTACTCTTAGCCGCCATCTGAGCATAGTTAGCCGACTGCTTCTTATAGTAAAGTCCCAGGTATAGATAGCTGGCAACCGCCCCAACGAAAGCCGCCATCACGCTTAAATAAACGGCTTCAATGTAGCTTCGATGAAGGACATAAATGACAACGTATGTGGATACCAAAATAAAAACAATTCGAATGAACTGTTCCCAAAGTTGAGACACCCCATATGGTTTCAAATCCTGGTTTCCTTGGAACCACCCTCTGACACTGCTCATGGATGGCAGAATGACAATCGCCGGAACTAATACGCGAATAGAAGTTACCGCGCTGCTAGTGGATACGACTGGACTATTTTTTGCAATAATGGGCGCAATAATCCATAAAATAGCCCCACAAAGGAGCCCCGACATCAGCATCACAAAGGAACCGACCTTCGCCAACTGCTTGGAATCCAAGAACTTATTTTCACCATTATAAATGGCCACCCGGCGGGCAATCGCGGACGGAAATCCTGCGGTCCCCAAGGCGATAAACAGGCCATACGGGTTATACGAAGCATTGAACAGCGCCATTGCAACGCTCTTGTGTTCAGGTGACCCAATCATATACAGCCAGGGAATCAAATACACAATTCCCAACACCCGTGAAAAGATACTGCCAAATGACAGCCAGAAGGATCCGGACATGATTTTCTTGTTCATAGTAACAGTACACACTTTCTAATTGAAGAATTCTTGGTTATATTATAGCCGTTTTTAAATGGTCACTGAACCTCATATTGACCCTAATCAATAAATTATATCAGGTATTGTGGTCGGTTGGTGAGTTTATTCAATTAAAAATCGGTGAAGGTCGCTGTCCCATTGATGGCGTTAATCACAGCTTGGGCACCTAATGGAGTTGTGATCATCGGCACGGTGTGGCAACTATCATAATCGTAAATGACTGGCATATCTTGGCCGTCTAAAACTTCTTCCAAAATATCAATTGGTTTTCGCGTACTACCCTCGGGGTCAAACAACGCATGCTTACCCAAGATAATGCCTTTAACGCGATCAAACACTCCCGCCACTTTTAACATGGCAAAATTTTTCTCCACCGTTGAAGCATCCTTTTCCGCATCTTCGATAAACAGTAAGTCATTTTTGCTAAGTTGAGGAAAATAGCGGGAAGCCAGGATTCCATATATCGTGTTTAAATTACCACCAATAATTCTCCCAGAGAGAACTGGTGACCCAATATATTGCCACTGATTAGGCCGCTGTTGTTTAGGCCTTTCAAAGGTATTCCAGTTCAAAGCCTCGTCATCCCAAAACTGCGGGGCATCAATCACAACTTCATCGTCTTTATTGGCGGTGATGATTTGATAGAAACGTGTCCAAGTTTCATCCACAAACGGTGACCATTCACCAAAGCCTGCAACTAACGCTGGCCCATACAGTACCCGACAATTGGGAGCCTGCGTTTGGACTGCGAGTAGCAATGCTGTCGCATCGGAATAACCAACGAACGTCTTGGGATGGTCATTTAGATAATCATAGTCTATGTAAGGCAAAATTGAATTGGTATTGGTCCCACCGATCGTAGTCATAATGATATCGACACAATTGTTACGAATTAATTCGTTAACCTCGTCAGCTCTTTGCCGAATTGAACCAGACCGATAAGCGTCTCTTTTAGTCGTTAAATTGCCGGCAATCAATTGGATCCCTTTACTGGTCAAAAATTTCTGCGCTCGTTTAAAACGAATCGGTGAGATTGCAGTAATAGGTGTCGACGGTGAACAAAAACCGATGGTCGTCATAAAAATGCCTCCAAAAAATAATTGTTAACGTTATGTTATACCTTAAGAATATTGCTTTCAACTTGTTTCATGAGCTTGGCTGAAACTCAATCCTTCTTTGACATTTGTTACTCTATACTACCTTATTGGGTATCGGCATTCCTTTCATTACTATATCCACATATATGGGGAATACCGTAAATAATCTTGGCCGCATGTGCATTCATGAGGATCACCCCTACATACGTGGGGAATACACAAATGCCCTCCGAATTCCTTTGCTATATGGGGGATCATCCCCACATACGTGGGGAATACAACGAATTATGCCTTAACTGGCGTCGCGAAAAGGGATCACCCCTACACATACGTGGGGAATATGATGCGAATAAGCAGCCTTTAATTTTGGACAAGGGATCACCCCCCACATACGTGGGGAATACGCCCATGCTACTTGTTTTGGTGTGCCAGTTAAGGGATCACCCCCACACGCGTGGGGAATACTAAAAATAGTTCCCAACAAAACTAATTATATCAGGATCACCCCCACACACGTGGGGAATACCAATCGTGATACTCTCTTAAATAGCTTTTTGCAGGATCACCCCCACACACGTGGGGAATACTCTTGCTAAACAGAGCATCCCTGTGTGCGGCACGGGATCACCCCCACACACGTGGGGAATACCACTCAGGAGCTTTGCCGTTTCTTAATGTGGTAGGATCACCCCCACACACGTGGGGAATACCACAGCTCGCTTTAAGACGTTTAGAGGTGGATAGGATCACCCCCACACACGTGGGGAATACTCAATGGCTTTGTTTGCCACATCGTCACCCAGAGGATCACCCCCACACACGTGGGGAATACCATCTGCCATCTTTTCGCTATCAAAGACCACCGGGATCACCCCCACACACGTGGGGAATACAGATGTTTGAAATTGCTGAAAATGCGGTTAGCAGGATCACCCCCACACACGTGGGGAATACTCATCCCAGTGGATGTGGAGCAATCGCGACCAAGGATCACCCCCACACACGTGGGGAATACAACATAGAAGTCACATCCCAGGCGATGACGTCGGGATCACCCCCACACACGTGGGGAATACTGGCAACCGTTGATGGCACTACCGATTCAATTAGGATCACCCCCACACACGTGGGGAATACAATTGGAATGCAGATAGCGGGACGGACGATATAGGATCACCCCCACACACGTGGGGAATACCAGCAGTTCGTTTGTCAAACTCGGCGCGAGTAAGGATCACCCCCACACACGTGGGAAATACTAAAAATAAACATTGTCCAACAAACTGACGACAGGATCACCCCCACACACGTGGGAAATACACTAAAGGATCCCTGCTATGACGGCATTCTCAAATTTGCAAATGGCCCTTTTCAATGAGTTTGATTGCTAGGTCTAATGTTGCCTTTGCATCCGCCAATGCATGATGTGGCGTTGAATTATCAATTTGATATGCCTTTAAAACGGTATTCAGTCGATAATTATCAAGAAACTGATTTGATTTTTTTACCACCGGCATTATATCCAGCATCTTATTGGTTAAATCAGATTGATTAGTTTGATGAAAGGCTTCCGAAAGAAACTCCTGGTCAAACCGCAAATTATATCCGACGACTGTTGAACTGCCAACGAAATTCTTGAGTTCTTGCAAAGCCAAGCTTAAGTCAACCCCATCGGTTGCTAATAGTTCTGAAGAAATATCAGTCAATTCTGTTATTTTCTTTGGAACTTCACAGTCAATCTGAATCAATTGATCGAATTGGTCGTATTCACCATTCTTAGTTCTTTTAATCGCACCAATCGAGATAATTTTGTCCTTCGTGGCATTCAAACCAGTTGTCTCAAGATCAATTGCAACGAATTGACGATTTGCCTGATTGGGTTTATTGGATTTGCGTTTATTCATCATGACTTTAGCCCGATGAAATTTCGCCGCATTACTAAAACCATGCTTTGGCACTCCAGGAGCAACCTTGAGTCGCATCATCAATGGAATCCCATCAAAATCCACGACTTGGTACTGCTTACGAGTCGTTTTAATCTGGTAGCCCAATTCATTATTGGCGTTATAGACCATTGTGGCCTCTCCACTACCAATATTTCGGTTAATTCGATCCCATAGCAAATCTCGGATCCGGGCACTCACATTGCCAACGTACACGCCCGTTTGGACCTCTTGATACCACTTGGTCAAATCTCCCCGTAAAGATTGAGGCACTTTGGTTAGTGTCACGACAATCATCAGCCATCATCCTCTTCAAATTCATGGTATTGAACGCCAAACTTCTGCAGACCAAGCTTGTCATCCCACAGATTAATGATACCGGCACTGATATTTGTTTCGGTGACTCCCAAAATTGACTTTAAATCAGTCACCATCCGGACCAGTAATTTACCATCCTTAAAAGCATCTCGCATCGCCAGCCGGGTTTTGGTGCCAATATCTTTGTCATCGCCATACTTAGCAGTCACCCTAAAGGCAACTGGAATCGAAATCTCTGCTTTGTATAAATCCGCGAAATCATACACAAAGGATAAATCGTGACCAGTATGGACAAAGCCCAACCCAGCAGAGGCGCCCAACGCACAAATCACACTGTAACTCAATCCATATAATGCTTGATGAGCTGCCGTGAGGGCTTTATTAATCGGTGTTCCTGCATCGAAATTGTCGGGATTATAAGCTCGCCGAGACCAAGGGACATTCGTCTTCTGAGACTCGTTTCGGTACACTTGGCGAACGCGACTGCCCTCTTTTCCCCGCAGTTCCTGCATCGACAAATCAGAAACATCTTCACCGGGAAATCTCATCTGATACATCTTCCGGGCGACGGCCACCCGGGTTCGCGTATTCGAAACCAGCCTAGCCTGAGCTTCCAGCAGCCGAGAAGAATGATTCAACGGGCGGCCATGGGCATACTGACGAACGCCTTGCTCGCCAACCCAGACGACGCCCATCCCTGCATCGCCAATTAGTTCCATTGCCCGATGAGAGGCATCAACCCCCGGGCCTAATAGCAGGACACTCACAATCGCGACGGGCACAAATACCGTTCCTCGATTGTGCGTCACCAAAATTGCACTATCTTGGCGATTTAGTTTCGCATGCTCCAGATAAAGAAAGGTGACCCTATCTCGGATTCGACTCAATTCTGATAGTTCCGCCTTTTTTGCTCCAAATTTTTTTGTCATGATTTAGCCTCGAGGAATAACCGTCATCAAACCCATTCCAAATGCCTTTTCACGACCGATTCCATTGATCAGGGCTTGCTTAAAGGTGGTAACATCGGCCACTCGCAAGAAACCTTCAAATGTGACCCGACTCAATCGACCGCCTCGACCACCTTGATCGGGCTTTCTGCGGAGAACCGGCCAATCTCGACTAATCACGTCAAACGCTCGGTTATCCGCAGCTTCGTTGTTATTCACCGGCTCTTTTTCAATTAACTGAAAGCCAGATTTTTCGGCTTTCCCCACAAGCCATTGCCGTTGTTGGGCAATCGTAACATGTGGGACAATCCGGGGCTGCTTCTTCCCTGGTTGTTTGATTGCATATGTGGGATTAGCCGTTAATCGGAACTGCATCACTTGCCCTTCTTGAATGCTTGCCAGAAAGGGATCATATGATTTGGTAACTGCCGTCCCAGCTACGCCATAGGTCGCGAGTTGGGTTAAATCTGGCGCTGCTTCACTGAGAACAAGCAAATATTGCTTACCGTTAAGTGGATCAATTCGCCATAAATGGCGCCGTCGTTTGCCCGCCTTTACCTCAGCTGGAAAGCTTTGTTCAACCCAGTTGTGAAAGGCGCCGAGATGCGTAAGATCTTTTGTTTTTTGACGATTATTGACGTCAATTTCTACTCTTGATAAATACATACATACTCCTTTCTAGAGAAAGCCGAAGATGTCGTGTTTGGTTTCTACGGAATTATCGATCTCTGCTTGTTTGTTTTCAAAACATGGATTTTGCAAATCCACGTAATCAGTTGCAACCGCTCGATAGCCATGGCGCCGATTCCGCTGGTCAAAGGATTCAACGCGATCTTTGACCATTTTGCTGCGGTTATCAGGCAATAAATTTGCGTCCGCAATGATTGCAACGTCTTTGACAAATTCATTTCGACGCTTGCGCCACTGGTACCAATGGGACGCTTGCCAAGGCATCTTTTTCAAAACAGCAATCGGATCGCGATCTGAGAATGTGGCTGTCTGTAAAACACCAGCAGGCACGTTTGAGCGGCGTCCCAAAAACAACTGAAATTTCGGGTGCTTCAAGGCAGTTTCAATTTGTTCAATCAACTGCTCATCTTCACTGCCGAGCGCGGCCATGAACACAGCATCTTGAATGTAATCCCGGTACGTAATCTTTCTGGTACCCTTTTTCCATTCAACCGTCTGAAAATCACTCAATGCCTTTCCTGGCTGGTCCACGCGAACAGCAAAAGCCAAATCATTTAACGCCGGGATTCGCGGATCGTCTCGCTGATATCCGAGTGCGGCAGAAATCATCCCAATAACTGCACTCTTTGATGGATAACCGCCACTTGTTCGTCGAGAAAACGTTGCCTCATTGCCATATGATTGTAGTGGGGAAGTCAATTTAATTGTTAGTGTTTTCATCCTGGACCACCTTTGTTAATTCCGTGGTGACTTCATTCAAAAGATCAGCTAAGTTGTCAACCTGATCAGATTGTTTTGACTCATATTGATGATTAGCCAACACAACAGTTAACGAAGGTTTCGCAACAAAGCTAAGGGTTGCTGAATATTCAGCTTCAAGCTTGTTAATCGATGATTGAACGTAGCCGTTCTTCGAATTAACTGGCGCTTCAAATGCTGAAACCAGATTGACTGGTGTATCTGGTCGAATGGTAACCATCACATAGTTTGGTAACGTTTTGTTGGCAAAAGTATTTTGTTTGCCAGTTGGCATTGATAGTAAAAATGCTTTGATGAAATCCGTTGCACCCTTAATCGCGTCCGAGGAACCAAGGTTGTGAGCTAATTCATTGACGTTTAAATTAGCATACCGATAGAGTGTTGAGGAATTAAACTCAATTGTTCCCAGCATTGCCGCACCAGTTGTATCTTCAGACTGCAAATCATCCAAGGCTGTGTAGTAATCGAATTCTGGAACAACTTCGTGCGTTGAAATGGCGTGGGCAACCTGGGCGGAACCTTCCACGTTTAGTTCAGGATTGTCAGCTACCATTCGGCCAAAAAGTGCCAAATCAAGAGAATTGTCCGTTTTTAACACCTTTTTGACTTCTTTTTTATCAAGTTCGTCATGATCGATGACATATTGAGCTAACTTTTCAATCTGGCCGGGACTGACTAATAATAACGCACCCGTTTCATTATTCTTATCAAGTTTGATACTGGCAGCCTTAAAAACTTCACTTGTCTTATCCAGGGCAGCCTTTTCATCTAAGGAAGAATCCAGAGACATCAACTTGTTGGCCAGTAATTTAGCAGCTTCCTTGGTTCTCGTACCGGTATCAACGCCTGATTGTTTAAAGGATACCCGCATCGCCCGTTTCCAACTCTGTGAAGAAACCCGCGACCGGGTAACGCCACCATAAAGAGCCGTTTTAGGTGCGCCCGTGTCATCTCGATTGATATTTGACGAAGGCACTGTTTGCAAGACATTTAGATCGATATATACATTATTAGTCATTAGTTTTTTCTCCTTCAGCTGTTACTGTTTGTTTGATAAACCGATAGTACTGTTGGCCCCAAGCTAAGCGGACTTGATTTGCCTGCCGAAACCCTGTCTGGAACAAATACAAATCACTAGCCAACCTAGGATAATCAATTTTTTGATTTGGCGTGCTAGCTTTTAAAATTTCAACTAAATGGGTAATTGAGTTAATGACGCTATTCACGTTGGTTGTCCCCAAAAGTGCCTGTACCCGGCGATCTAGGGCTGCCCGAGTCGTCTCATCTCGACGCAAATTAGCAAGGGCTGCAAATAAGGTGAGGCCATCCGCTGATTCGGCCTTGTATGAGGCTCCAGACGCAAAAGGTTCTCGGCCCTGCTGATGAATTGCATAGAGGCGAATGGCTGTATACATTGAAATTTCAGCTTTTGTGGGCTTCCCGTCCGCGCTTAATAATTTTTCATGTTTTAATTCCATATCCTGTTCAATTTTGACAAGTCGTTCGATGATAAATGGCCACACTTTTTGTGCTCTCGGGCTTGCGATTGTTGAGGCACTTCGAACACCTGCCAGAACGGCTTTATTTAAATTCCCATGACCATAGAGTTCTTTAATTATTCCGGCCGTACTTTTTGTCATTTCAGTCGCAATCTTTCTCGTTGATTCCATTGGTTCACACCCTTTCTATGATTTCAAATCTGCTTGAACCTGATACCGTAGCCGGTTGTTGACGGTAAAGATATTAACCAGGCCCTTGCTTTTATCGACCACGCCATTAACATCAATAAAGCCGGCCATGTCTCGTGGTGAGCTCGATTGAACAACCTCATTGGCAGCTTTCAAGACGTAGCTTTTGAGCTCTTTTTTCCATTCATTACTCTTCTTGTCCCGGTCTTCTTCGTTCGTCAAGCTTCGCAACCAGTTATTAAACGGGCCATTTAGCCCATCATAAAAGGCCGCACTCATTTTGTTGGCAAATGGACGATAATCAAGATTACGAATGTGCGCAATATTCGCCGCAAACCGCCAGTAATCACTTCCCACTTTCTGGGTTAACTCGATCATGTCTTCGATCCGGACTGGCCAACGCTGTGCTTTGTCTGGATTCTCATCAAAAAGAACGTCCGCATTAATATGCATATCGTCGTAGACTTCGGCAACTGGAGACTGGGAAGTCGCGTTGCCATCACTAATGAGGGCAACGGAAGCTAGGGTTAACAAGGTGCTTTGTGGAATCAGCCCTTTATCTTTAAGCACTCGTAACCATTTAACAATTTCCGGTTCATGCTTATCATTGGCTTCTTCAACTTGGACATACTGTCCGAAGTTCCGCCACATTGCCGTTCCTAGTGATCTCAACCCCTTAACAGCAGGTCTATAATGATCGGTCTTTTTATCAAATCGCCAAACCGTCATTGGTTCGATAAAGGCATCATCGCTCTCAAACATTGGCAGTCCAGCACTAAAGATCGTTGGGTTGCCTTGATCATCCCAATTAATATGAAGTAGTCGGCTCCACGTGGTGTATAATTCCGCCAAATTATCTGGTCGGTTCTGCTTCTTACGATCTTCGACATACTGAGGAACAGCTTGTTCCCATACTGGCTTTGGGGGATTATATGATTGATCTTTCTCAACCAAAACCAAATTCAACATTAATGTTTGAAAAAGGGTATCACCATCCGCAAATACCGGGCCAAGCTTGTAAAGCCAGCCAGAAGCAGTTGAAAATTTATCGGGCATCTCAATCTTCGTTTTATCAGTAACACCCGTAAAATTTTGATAGGTAATCAGCCACCGGGCAAGTTCATCCAATTTAATATCGTTTTTAAATTCATCAGATTTAGGCGAAAATAATGATGGCGTGTTGCCGCTTTCCGAAATCTGCCGGTTAATTTGCTTAATTGCCACCGTTCCCGGCCCTTCGGCACCAGCAATTTGCTTCTTTTTCGGCACAAAGTGGTTATAGTCATCCTCAGTAACTTGGTAGAATGGCTGTTCACCAAATAAGTCAAACCGATCTGCATATCGTTCTAAGTACGTGATCACCATTTGAGTAAAGTGGCCATTATTGGATAACTGCTTCCACGTATCAAATAAGTCCTCCTCAATGTTTTCCTGATCGTCCCGATCGACTTCACCAGTATCTCGCATCGAATCTTCATCAACGGTCAACCAATCATACGGTTCATCGTCTGCATCAAATCGTGAATAAACGGTGGTCAAAATTGCGAGGAGAAAACGTAAGATCGCCAAATCTTGGGAACGCATTTCTCCAGACAGCGCTCGATAATTTTGAGCATTCTCGAATAATTCAATTAGGGAAACCAGTTGTTCTTGATTGGTCTGTCTGTCAATGACTTTAATCCAAGAATCAGTTGTTAAATTAAAGTGTTTCTTTTCCATTGTCGTCCTCCTTTGAATAACTTAAGCCAAATCGGGAAGAATAGTTCAAATGCCAGTCACCTAAATCGGCTGATAAATTCTTGTCTAGTGGGAGTACCAGTGCTCCTTTTAACCAAACATCGTCCTGCCAATCCGGATAATATTTACTGGTCAATGTTTCCAGGTGCTTAATTGCCCGGTCAATATCTGGTGTGACCGGGGAAGGGATTCTAATAACTTGCTGAGCGATCTCCTGAGAAGGAATATTTTGAATTGACTTAGGCTGATCTGACTGAGTATCTGTCACTAAAAAGTCCCCCTCACTCGTGTGTTGCAACAAAATGACTTCAAGTGTTTCTTTAATATCACGAACGGTAGCATTTGCACGCTGCTCATCAGTATCAATATTTGGCTTGGTTCGATCTAACCAGCCATGAATCGTATGCTTTCGGTATCGCGGTGCCCCTACTTGAAATGCTTGCGCTTTATCACGCTCCTTTTTAAGATTGTCATTAAACACTTCTCTTTCCTTATCGAGCTCTGGCATCTCGTCAGCCGTTATTTCAGCATCATTTCCTTGATCGTAAACTTTTTGAACCAACACTGAAATATCACCAGGAATTGCAATTGTCTTACCCAGAAAATGATCGGTTTTCATGAGTAAATATTTTTGATAAACGGCTTCATTAGCATCCCCATATTCACCGGGTCCACTAATCCCCATCACAAACAACTGAGGCATTTGGAGCTCTTTTGGCCTGGCAATATGATGACGATGCAGTCGGCCGGCACGCTGAAGGATTAAATCCATCGGGGCAATATCGGTATAAAGAACATCAAAATCGATATCAAGTGATTGCTCCAAGACTTGAGTCCCAATGACAATCATCTTAGAGGGCCTTTGACCATTTTTTCCAATGGCTTGTTGAAGCTTTTCTTCCTGGCTCTCTCTGGTGGGAGCCAAAAAGCTTGAATGGAGGAGCATAAAGTCAATGTTTTTGGGGACAAGTTTAGCAAGTGCCTGTGCCCGCTTAACAGTATTGACGATAATGCCCGCAATCCCACCATCAGTAATTTTATTTACAACGGTTCGAATCAACTCCTCATCATCCAGATTAGTTTTGTTAACTTGCAGTGCAAATGGTGTCTGGTCACTATGGCCGGTGAACTCTGTCACTTGTTTTAATTTCTTGCCATCCAAAACGCTCAACAGCGGATATGCTTCAGTGTCCTGCCAATTGGCTGGCGCCTCAAATCCTTTCGGAGACCGTTTACCGTACCTACCTTTTAAATACGAGGTAATGAGCGCATTTCTTTTTTCTTTTGGCAAAGTTGCTGACAGTATGACAATCGGCACGTGGTACGCACCCAGCCAATTAATAGCTCGATATAAGTATTGGTTCATATACGCATCATAGGCATGGACTTCGTCAATAATGACAACTTTACCACTGAGCCCTAAATGTCTTAAAAATAAATGCTTCTGCTTAAGAGCCATTAACAGCAAATTATCAATTGTCCCAACTGTAAACTTGGTTAATATTGATTTCTTTCCACTGAACCAGGAATTGACCGTCACCGCGCCTAAATTTTTGGGGTCAGCGTCATCAATATTGGCTGCATTGGTCAAGTTCTGGTAATGTTTGTTAAATTGGGCTTTCCCATGCATTAACTTGATTGAGAAGTTCTCATCTTGAGATTTCGCAAGTTTCTCCAGCCAATCATTAACTCGATCAAACATCGCGTTGGTCGTTGACTGGGTCGGTAACCCCATAAAGACACCGTCTTCGCCATCAATATAAGCAAGTTGTTCGGCAGCAACGAGCGCAATTTCAGTTTTTCCTAAGCCTGTGGGCGCTTCCACGATCACCATTCCAGGATCACGGGTTTTCGAAATTGCTTTCGTTATCGTAGCTTGAACTGGCCGGGCATTAAATCCCCAGCGTGTCTTATAAGGATCATCGGTTGTCAAAACCTTCTGGGGAACCCACTCCCCATTAGAGTTCCAATTATTAATTGCGTTTTGAAAACGACTGACGGTATCAACGTCCTCACTCGATTCACTTAACGGTATTAACGGAAATAATTCCGCATCTTCATCATTGGTCAGATACTCACTTGACGCTAGCCAGTCAGCCATAATTAGCAAGCCTTCTAAAATAACTGCTTGTGGCTGGGTAACCATCGGGACTTCTTCCACAGACTGATATCCAGATAGTTTCAAGCCATAATCAAAAAGTTCTTTTTGAGTCTGTTTCCAGATTTTTTGAATTTCTGCATCGGTGTCACTCAAATAATAATTGGCCGTATAGGTAACAATTTGCTTTCGAAGAGCCTCCTGAGCTGGCAAGCCGTGATGTCCGCCGATGATCGCCCCAACTGAGTTTGGCACACCATAATGTTCGAGAATTGCCTCACCAGCAATCGCGTGCGGAGATGCCCGTGCAGAAGACAAATCGCTTTCATCCAGTTCTGAAAAACCACTTCTGATTAATTTTTCTATCAATTGATCATCTAAATAATCGTCACGGATATAAGAACGCTTTTTTTGAAATGCAGGAGTTGCCTTACCAATGTCGTGGGTAAATCCAAGAAACTTGACTAGTTTTTGCACATCCTCGTCAGATCTTTCATCAATCTCATCAGACGACGTATATTTCAATAACTGCCTTTGGCTGTCACTGAGCCAATGATTGTACAACCAGTTAATGGTATTCTTCGCATCCGTCAGATGTATCACCAAAGGCAGCCAAAGTTGCTCATCATGTTCGAAATTTTTCTTGGCCCATAAAGCGGTTACATTTTTAGATAACATTATCGATCTCGATCCCCTCACTTGACAATATGCTTTTCAATTCTTTGGTCAAATATAGTATAGCACACTTTTTGCAAATACAAATACATCGTTTTAGTATTTGTTAATAAACAAAAATTTCAGAAAATGCGTTTTCGAAAGTCCAATCCATTAATTCTTTATTTTTATGTACTTAACAAACTTGCGGTTAGCTAATTAAGGCTTCCTGGGCTTTAGGAAAATACACCCCCACAGTTGTGGGGAATACACTTCAAATACAAATACATCAGGATCACCCTTACAAAGGTAAGGAATATTTTACAATATAAGTATATCGCATTTAAAATAGGAGATCATCCCTAAAAACCATGAACTTAAATGACTATTGTAGATCATTTAAGCTAATAGGCTCAGGCAGTTGCCATCTATCCAAGCATCGGCAATGTTTACATCCTGCACCCCAGTGAAATCAAAAATCGTGAGTTAAACATAGTATTTAACAACTTCGTTAAAATCGCAATAATGCAAAGTTGGGAAGTAGTCTACAGGCGGTGGGCGTTTCTTTCACTGACCAAAGCGAATAGGACATCAGATCCCAGATACTTAGAAGCTGTTTAGTATCTTTTAAGAAGTAACCTGATAAAAGCTAACGAAACCATCA
>NZ_AZEI01000005.1 GCF_001436255.1 Lentilactobacillus rapi DSM 19907 = JCM 15042
TTAGCGTTTGTCTCAGTTTTCCTACGCCGCTTTTAGAGATCTCAAACAGTTTCTTACACAGCTTTCTTCAAGTAAACGAGAAAAAGGATGGTTATAAAATGTTTAAACCAAAGCGGTTAATCTTCGCAGTTACCTTGGCGGCAGGGCTGCTGTTATCAAGCCCAGTTAATGCCGAAGTTCATAAAGAAGTCCATGGCAACACAACGACGACCGTTTCGACGAGTTACTCAGCCAAGCTTAAAAACGTGGGTGCTCAGCAACTGGTGACGAAAAAAAGTGTCCGGTTGTATTCGGTCGTGAATGGGTTACCCAATTATGATTCATATATTGCGGTTCCCAAAAACACGGTCCTGACAATCAAATCCAAGTTGCAGAATAACCAGGGGTACGTTGTCACTAAAGCTGGCAGTCATGGTGAATTTGAACTGCTTAATCCGGAGAAGGCTGTTTATGCGACGACCGGTCTGAAAAATGACAAGCAGACCGTTGCCAAGCTCAAATCGGCTTCTAAGAAGTGGGCAAAGGGCCTATCCAAAGCCGATGTTAAAGCAATTCGTTATTACACTAACAAGGGATATGGCAAAATTAATACGGCGTTAAGAACGCCGAAATCAAAGCCAACCAAGACCGTTAAATCAAGCATTAAGCGAATCAATGCAAGCATTAACAAGTTTAATTTAACTAAGCCGCTGACAATTTATCGCGGCACTTCGTTGGTTGGCTTGAAAAAATCGCTGGCAAATCAATCGATCAAGGTTGGTCGGCAATACCAAGACCCCGCCTATTCATCTTGTACATTGAGCCAGATGATCGCGTTAGGGTTCTCCAAGCAACACGTGATTTTGAAAATCAATTTGCCAGCTGGTAAGCACGGTGCCTATATTGATCCGATCTCGACCAATATTGGTGAAAAGGAATACTTACTAAAGCCTGGCACAAAGATGATCGTTACCCGAGTTCAAAAGGGTCAGTCAACCACCCGGACGGAGACGTCGGTCAAGCAAAAGGGTAAAAAAGCTCAAAGTCAAACGGTTAATACCAAGATTAATTACACGATGGTGACACTCAATCTTAATCAATAGTGTCAAAAACAAAGCGCCTAGCAGTCAGTCGGGAAGAACCCGTCGATTGCTAAGCGCTTTGTTATGCCTGATTACCACTTTTGTTCTTCGTAAGCCATTTCCCAGAAATGCAATTCATAATAACTGCTGCGCACAAATGCCGTCACCATTGCCTTTTGTTCGTCCGGTTCAGCACTTTCGCCCAATTGATCAACGATTGAAATCATCGTGTTGGTCGCTTCCGTGAATTCCGGACTATCGTAGGTTTCGATGAATTCTTGATAAATTTTAACCGGCGAGCCATTGTTAATTAATTGCTTGCCCAAGTCGTTGTACAACCAGTAACATGGCAGCAGGGCCGCACATGCTCGCCGGGGTGAACCGACATATAATTCGTGATACATGTGGCTTACATAGTTGTAAGCGTTAGGTGCCATGGGTGTTTGGCGGATTTCTGCTGGGGTGATGGCGAGTTGCTGAAAGAATTCAGTGCGAACATCCTTTTCAGAATCGTTTAGACCAGTGGCGCCAGCATATAAGAATTTCTTGATCGATTGATCTTTGATTTGATCGGCAATTTTACCATGAAGGGTTGAAAAGTTCTGCAGGTAATAGCGGTCTTGCTTGAGGTAGTAACGGAATTCTTCCATTGGCAGTTGACCGGTTGATAATTCTTTGATGAATGGATGATTGAAGCTGGCCTGCCAAAGCGGTTCAGCCTGCTGTTTCATTTGATCGGTGATTGTTGGCATTGTAACGATAACTCCTTTAAGTTGGCGAATTTTGACTGTCATTATTTTAGCATGAAATGATTAAGAGGCACCGACAAAAATATTTGTGAATCAAAGAGCAAATCAATTGCTATTAAAATTTGTGATCGGTAGAATTAACCTGTAATGATAATCAGAAGGGAAGGATTTGTATGGATCGATTAAAAGATAAAGTTGCGTTGATTACGGGCGGCGTTGCTGGAATTGGCTTGGGGATTGCTGAGTGTTACGTTCGTGAGGGCGCCAAGGTTGTTTTGACAGCTAACCACAACGTTGAAGGCGGCAAGAAAGCTGTTGAAAAGTTTGGCGCCGACAAAGCACTCTTTGTTCAGCAAAATGTCGCCGACGAAAAATCATGGCAGGATACGGTTGCAAAGACCATTGATAAATTTGGTAAGCTCGATATTCTGGTCAATAATGCTGGTGTTGGTGGGGTTAATGGCCCACTTGATGAGTTGAAGCTTGAGGACTGGCAACAAGTGATTGATATTAATTTAACCGGGAATTTCCTCGGTGAGAAGTATGCAATCAAAGCTATGAAGAAATATACCAACGGTAAAGGCTCAATTATTAATATTTCATCAGTTGCCGGTTTAGTTGGCCTGCCATTGAGTCCAGCATATTCAGCAAGTAAGGGTGGTACGCGCTTGTTAACCCATGCCACAGCACTGTCGTTGGCTCAACAGAAACTCGATATCCGAGTCAACAACGTGCACCCTGGCTGGATTGCAACGGATATCGTGCCAAAAGAATACGAAAAGCAAATTGTCAGCACCATCCCAGTAGGCCACATGGGTGAACCGGTTGATATCGGTGAAGTTTGTGTTTACCTTGGCAGCGACGAATCGAAGTTCGCTAACGGTGCCGACTTTGTGATTGATGGCGCGCAAAGAGCGTAGAGTGCGAACCCAAGCGGGAGTAACCGGAACATAAGTCTCCTCGAACGGAAATCCTGGTTTTGGATTTTTGTTCGAGGTGCTTATGTGCAGGGTATTGCTTGGGTGAGCACGTTTCCACTATATGGCCAAGAACCCAAGCCATCGTTCAAATCCAAAACTACTAAAAGAATCTACAGGATTAAAAATAAACAAAAACAGTCATGACGGGCAAAACCCTGTCGTGACTGCTTTTGTTTAAATTGAGGAAGACAACAGATTGCGATAACCAACGGGTTAAAAGATAGATTTGGCTCGTTCAATTAATTGGTTCAATAGAGTGGTGGTAATCCTACCAACAATTTCACCGTGTCTGGCAATATAATCATAATTTGGAAAGTAATGACTGATCCCCGAGTACCACTATCATTGGGGGCCTAACGAGTCCATTTGTGGGATCATAGCCGATTTATTCGTGGCCGGGGTGGAGATTAGCCGCTATAAAAATGATGCAGGGGTTACCAGTTTACTTGTTCCTTTCCAACAGGAGACTCAAGTCCATAATTACCAACATCTTTAAGTTCAGCGTCAAAGTTGATGTCATCATATCCACAGTTTAACCAGGGATTATCTTTGTTTGTCAATGTTAGCACGCCTCCCTCTGGTCATTACAAATATATATTCAATTTTAGAAATTTACAATTAGATATGTTTTGAATAATGACTTTGCCTAATAAATATTTAATGGTTGAAGTTACATTAATGCAAACAGATCTAAAGGAATAATGTGAAGCCAGCTTCACATCCAACCAATAACCTGCTATCACATAATGTGAAATGAACTTCACAGCTGATAGGGGGATGCCGATCATCTTTGTAGATAATAATGTGTCAGAGCGCCGCAAACAGCTGGGGTTAACGCAGGCACAACTGGAGGCTGCTGTTGGGGTGACCCGGCGAACGATTATTTCTCTGGAAAAGGGAAAGTACACGCCATCGTTGCTTCTGGCCCTGCAGCTTGCTCAGGAGTTAAAAGTTGATATTAATGACTTATTTTGGTTGGGAGGCCCTGAAAATGAAAAAAGTGATCATTGAACAAATTGGCAATATTATCATGGTGATCCTTGCAACTTGGACAATGTCATACATGGTTGCCAACTCATATTGGCATGCGAATGGTGAATCCTCATTTCGATTTGGGATTTATGGAATCCTGTTTTTAGCTTGGTTGATTATCTTTGGAATAGTGCGGGCTATTTTGGGTCGGGTGGATCCATCATTCAATTCTAGTCAGGGTGAACTGAGCGCGGGGGATGAACGGGAGAAAGCAATTTCTCAACAGGCATTGCGGTGGATTTATCACGTAATGATTACGTTATTGCTAATTGAACTGATTGCCATTCCAGTTCTAAGCCTTGGTATGGGTGCCCAGCCAGTGCTGTTTGCCCAGGCCGTGGTCATTGCCCTTGGAGGAGCGCTCATTATTAGCTTTATCGTTTATTTAAGTGGCTGGCTCTACTTTGATGCCAAAGAATAGTTGGTCACTTGATTATCGAAATGAGAAACGAAAGAAAGGAACGACCAAATAATGAATAAATCCCTCGGGGTAACCATTCTGTTTTGGCTGAATTTTCTGGTTAGCCCGATCGTTGCGTATGTCATGAATGGGCTGACCTTTTTTAAGCTGTTTGATTCGGGAACGTTACCGTTTGTCAGGCCAAATCTAATGCCTTGGCTGACGATGGTTACGTTCATTTGGATAATGGGTGCCAGCTATGCTTGGGTCGGTATTTTAACTCAAAAAGAATTTGTCCCTAAATCACTTTTCAATAATCGAACTAACAGGATGACTGTCACATTAGGGATTCTCGAAACTATTTTGCTCATCATTGGTAATGGTTTGAGAGTAATAACTGGAGAGGCCAATCCCGTGACATTACTTGTGAATGATCTTGCGGCAATTACCGCATTACCATTACTAATTTGGCTGAATTATCAATTTTGGCAATCAACCAATCAAAATTGGGTATGGATTTGCCTGCTCATTCAAAGCCTCTGCATTTGTCTGTTTATGCAGGGATTCTATAGCTCGGTTTGGTAATCAGTTTAAGGATCTGGAACGCTCATTTGCCGATCAATGGTTGATCGCCCAGTTGCGTAGTCGAACTTAACTTTCGGCTGGACATTAAACAAGTAAACGTTGAAATTGAGCGATTTGTCGGTGCTGATTGCTTCCAAGTGAATTCCCCGGGCCATGAGGTCATTACCCCTGAAAATTGGTTTGGAAAAGAAGATTACCCGTTTACCATCTTTAAGGGCATCCCGGATTTTCTGCTCGAAAATGGTTTGGACCCGTTGATTGGAAAAGGCGGTTTGGGTAAATAAGTTTTTCGGATTATTCTGATCCCCTGATTGGTCACTGGGATTGTAGGTGCCACTTGCGCTGATCCCCTTAGAAATCGAATAGGCGATTAAGTGTCCTCGATTGATAATGGGTTCCCGGTCGACAAATTTTTGATGCCAAGCAGTCGGCTCAACGTATTGGCGAACGCGATTTTCATCGGAAGCCAGGTTGCGGGATTCTAAATAGGCCAGGTTTCCTTTGCTGGTCCGATTTAAGTTATCCAAATCAGAATAAACAACGTGATTTGTCTGCCACTTGGTAGGATTTAGATTGGCTTTATTATGGTTCACGTAAATAAAGCTTTGCTCGCCTGAATGGTAGTCAAGCTTGGCGAGCTCACTATTGGAATCGACGTTTTTGGTCTGGTTGAACGCCGTTTGAGAAATATTTTGAATAAATGATTGAATGTCGCTTGGCTGGCCGCCGGAAAGGAACCAACCACCAACTAAGATAATAATGGCAATGATTAAGCTGGAAAATGTGTATGATTGACGACGCTTGCGTCTGCGTTTACTCATGATTTCATCCTCGATTAAATTTATAACGTCCGCTATTAAAGATAGCAGATAAGCGTTGTTGTCGGCAAGGGTTGACGATGGTTATTAAATATTTTTAAGCGAGGGTGATTGGTTGACTTCTGCGTGGAGAGGGACTATAACGTAGTTGTTCAAAAAGATAGTAACCACTCACTATAAGGTGTGCAGTTACTATCTATCATAAACCAAAAGAGGGTAATATCATGTTTACAGGAACTTTTTGGGTATTAGCAGTTTGGTTTTTAGTTAACGTTATTTGGATGTGGTTCGCACTTGATAATCAAAACCTACAAAAGACTTTTGCTTGGATTAATGTCGTTGCTGTCATCATTGGCTTTGGCGTATACTTCACCGGGACGTCAGTGGCCGGCATTTCAACTTGGTTCAATGTCTTGAATTACGTTAACATTGTGCTGGCTTGCGCTCAGTTCTACTATGGTTACCGCAATCTCCATCACACAAGCGTTCAACACTGATGATACTAAGCTCAGCAACTAATGTGACTTGGACTCAATGATTAATCACAGTGGATGACGAAAAAAGGAGCCGGGACAGAACTAAATGTTTTGTGCCGACTCTTTTATATTCTGAAAATCACTTAGTTACTTGTTGACTAAGCTCTTCCTTCATTTTTTTAATAGGCAGGGGCATCATTGTCAACTATAATGGAATATAAAGAAGGTGGCCCAATGCAAAGTGATTTAACGGATTTATATGCCAAATCACCGGAAACCAAGAATTTAACGGAAAAACAAATGAAAGTGTTTAATGCTTCAATTCGACTGTTTTCGCTAAAAGGCTATGCCAATACAAGCACAAAAGAGATTGCAGATTTCGCTGAAGTCTCCGAGGGGAGTATTTTTAAACACTTTACCAACAAGCATGGGTTATTGAATGCAATCTTGAAACCATTGATTGATTCTTTGTTGCCAGATGTTCTTCATGAATTTTCCAGGAAAACGTTGTTGACATCCTATCCATCACTTCAGGAGTTTGTTAACACAATTATTAAGGATCGTATTCAGTTCATCAAGAAAAATATTTTGGTGGTTAAAATCTTTCTCAGTGAGATTTTATACGATTCTAGTATCCGAAATGACTTGTTTAAAGCATTTCCAAAGGAATTCATCGAAGACTTGAATAATGAAATCTCTCAAATGAAAGAAAGAAAGATTTTAGTTGACTGGCCGAATGACCAAATCGTGCGTTTCTTGGCTGCTAATTTAGCTGGTTACGTTGTGCAACATTATATTTACTTTCCTAAGCAACAATGGGATGAAGATGCGGAAGTTGAACATTTGATCGATTTTATCGTGAAGGGATTGACCCCAGATAAATCATAAGCGCAGTTGGCGGAATATCTGTTAATCAATCTAAGCTTGTTAAATCTTGCCAAACGACTTCATCGTGAAAAATACGCTCCGACAGCCCTGAAATCTACCATATCCAAAACAACCACTGACAAACAAAAACCGTTTATCAGTGGTTGTTTCAGTTGGTGCTCCGGAATCAATTGGGTGGAGACTTCGATTTAATTTTGAGGTTGAGGACCGCTCCGACGCAACTGACGCTCAATTAATAAGACCGCCTGATCAAAATCCAAACCCAGGATTTCAATCAGGCGGTCTTATTAAAACGCGTCAAACCGTTGCTCGTCGCTCACTCTTTTTTAAGGCAAGTCATTACCCGCAGCAAAGTACAGATCGTACCACTCTTGCTTTGTCAATTCGACATCGGCACCAGCAGCACTATCCTTGATATGGTCAGGATTCATTGTTCCTAACAACACTTGAATGTGGGCTGGATGACGGAGAATCCACGCTACCGCAATAGCATTCTTTGAAACACCATATTTGTCAGCCAATTCAGCCAATTTATCGTTTAGCTTGCCATACTTAGGGTCATTAATGTACATACCAGCAAACAAACCATAGTTAAATGGTGACCAAGCTTGGATCGTCATATGTTTGCGACGTGAATATTCAATGATTTGGTCGTTATGGTCATTACTATCGTCGCCGGCCTTGTTAACATGCAGGCCAGCCTTGATCATGCCGGAATGAACCACGTTAAATTGCAGTTGGTTAATGATTAATCGTTGGTTAACCCATGATTGAACCATTTCAACTTGTTCAGGGTCAAAGTTGGAGACTCCAAAGTGACGAACTTTACCTTCACGCTGAAGGGTATCAAAGGCGTCCGCAACTTCATCTTCTTCCATCAATGGATCTGGGCGGTGAAGCAAGAATGAATCCAGGTAATCGACGCCCATTCGTTCCAGAATTCCATCAACGGCTTCGATTAAGTGTTGCTTTGAAAAGTCGTAGCGCGCACCAAATACTAAGCCATCGTGGCTGCGGCTGGGATCAAGGACAATTCCACCCTTTGATTGGATAAACAGTTTATCCCGAGAGATGCCAGAAGCTTTTAAGGCTTCCTTAAACTTCTTTTCTGAACCGCCTTCACCATAAATGTCGGCTGAATCAATGTAGTTAATACCAGTATTGACAGCAGTTTGCAGCGTCTTTGCGGCGGCATTTGTATCCATGCCGGCCATCCGCATGATTCCTAATGCAACTGCAGATGCTTCGAAGTTGGTGTCACCAATTTTTAATGTCTTCATTTCCATCCTCCTTCATTAATTACCTCCAATTATAAGCCATTAAAATCAACATGCCAAAGATTGAAAAGGTTGAATATGGTATAATCGCTTTACTAAAATGAGAAACGAGGAAATTAATTGAGCGAGAGTACGATTACTGAATTAATTAATCAATATGGCTATTGGGGAATTGCATTTCTAATTGCCTTCGAAAATATTTTTCCGCCGATCCCTTCTGAAGTGGTACTGGTGTTTACTGGCTATTTAACCATTTCAAGCAAGCTGACTATCTTTGGGTCGATTCTGGCGGCAACTGCTGGGGCTTACCTTGGGGCAGTCGCCCTATATGGGGTTGGCCGATTATTGAGTGTTGAACAGCTGGAGCGGCTGGTATCTGGGAAGATCGGCAAAATTTTACGGTTGAAGCCCGCGGACATCGAGAAAGCCGGTCATTATTTCAACAAGCATGGGGCCGTTGCTATTTTAATCGGTCGCTGCATTCCAGTCGTCCGGAGCTTGATTTCAATTCCAGCAGGGATGACTGGCTATTCATTCAGCAAATTCACCGGGTTAACCATTATTGGGACACTGGTGTGGAATACCGTGCTCATTCTCATCGGTCATTTTGCCGGCCAGGCTTGGCAGCAGATGCTCGGTCAATTGGATCAGTGGTTGATGGTGATTCTGGTCGTCGTAGTAGTCATTGTGGCTTGCTACGTTTACTATCAATTTTCAACGAGAAATAAGGATGAGAAGTAAAATGTGGACCCGTGGGCGATTGCTTGTGGGCCATTTTTTTGTTGGGGTTAGCCAATGTGATGCTTCTAAAGATAGGTGTTTCTTTGTCAACGAGTCGAATGGGGCTGTACAAAGTAAGGATCTGTTGCTAGCGGTTTTCTGTTATATAGATTAGGATTGCTCCGCAAAGCATAAGTCTCCACAAGTGAGAATTCCAAAACCGGGAATTCTCACTTGTGGAGACTTATGCTCTGACTTCTCACCGCTTTGCGCCGCACACTTTAAATTTTCTCAAATATTCTCTAAATCTTCACAACTGAGTTATTTGACTTTGTTATAATTATTATAAGTATTTTTTAACGAAACAGATTCCCACCCTATAAGGAGGAACCCGATGAAATGGTATAGTCAAAATACAAACTCAGTATTAGAAACACTCGAAACCAGCCGAATTTCTGGCTTAAGTGAAGAAAAGGCCCAACTTAGACAACAAGAATATGGGCCGAACCGCCTTGAAGCAGCCAAGAAGGAACCCGCCTGGAAACTATTTTTGAAAAGTTTCAAGGAACCCCTCGTCATCATCTTGCTAATTGCAATTGTTCTGGCCTTTGCCAGCGCTGCTTATGATTTTCAAGTGACCGGTGATCGTCAGCATGCCATGGCTTCCATTTATGAAGCCGTTGCGATCATGCTCATTGTGATTGTGAATAGCAGCTTGGCTTTTCACCAGACCCGCTCCGCTCAGAAGTCGCTGGAGGCGTTGTCCAACATGCGCCAGCATCACATGCACGTTCTTCGCGACAGCAATTGGATTTCGGTGGCAGCCAGTGATTTGGTTCCGGGCGATATCGTCAGTGTGAAATCTGGCGACTTTATTGACGGCGACTTACGGTGGCTAAAGACCGCTGAATTGCAGATTAACGAGTCACATTTGACCGGTGAATCCGATGCCATCAGCAAGGATACCGAAATTGTTTCCGAAGATACCGAGCTGGGGGATCGCACTAACATGGGGTATTCCGGCTCAATGGTCGTTAACGGTAACGGAATTGGCGTAGTAGTTGCGACGGGGATGGATACGGAATTAGGCAGGATCTCCAATTTAATGCAGGATATTGACGACCAGAAAACGCCGATCGAAAAATCCGTCCACGGGTTAAGCAAGAAATTGATGATCATTGCCGGGCTGATTATTCTCCTGACAATCGGCTACGATATTGTGAAGCAACTGATGCAAGTTGGTAATGTGTCACTGGAAAGCTTAGCCGGAATTTCTTCCACTTCAATTGCAATTGCGGTGGCCTCGATTCCTGATGCCATGCCAGTGGTGCTTTCAATTGTGCTGACAATTGGCGCTAAAATGATGGCCGACCAAAAAGGGTTGGTGAAGTCGTTAAGTAGTGTGGAAACCTTGGGGTCAACGACTTATATTGCCTCTGATAAGACGGGAACGTTAACTAAAAATGAGATGACCGTTACTCGGTTCTGGGCAAATGGCGAAGTGTACGACGTTGAAGGAAATGGCTACACGCCGGTTGGTGACATCATCCGTACTGATGGGAAGCCGGTCAACCCCAAGGACTACCAGCGCTTTTTGGAAGTGGCAGTCTTAAATAATGAAGCAGAAATTAAACCTGATGACAAACAGAACTGGCGGCCATTTGGGAATCCCACGGATGTATCGTTAGTCGTGTTGGGTGCCAAACAGGGCGTGAAGCGCGATGCCTTGTTAGAAGATCGCGGCAACCATGACATTGATATTGTCAGAATCCTGCCGTTTGACAGCACTCGAAAAATGATGACCGTTGTGATTAAAGAGAATGGCAAATACTACAGCTTGACCAAGGGCGCCCCAGACGTGGTTAAAGATCGAACCGTTTCAGCTATGCTTGATGGTCAAGTGGTCGACATTGGCGAAGTTGCGGCTGATATTGAGGGCACCATGCTGGCGTTTGCCAACAACGCCCTGCGGACAATTTCACTTACTCAGCGGGAAGTTACCCGGGATCAAGCGCTGAATGCGCCGAGCGAAGAACTCGAGCGCGATCTGTGCTTCTTAGGATTAGTGGGAATTATTGATCCACCGCGTGAGGAAGTGCGAACGTCGGTTAAGAAATTAACCGATGCCTCTGTGAATGTGGTGATGATTACCGGTGACCATGCCGCGACCGCTAAAGCAATTGCCAAGCAGTTGGGAATTATCAAATCAAAGGCTGCCCGGGTAATTACTGGAAAAGAACTGGAAGGGATGGATGATGCCCAACTCGCCGAAGCCGTCCTGACCACCCGCGTTTATGCCCGAGTGACCCCAGCTCACAAACAGCGCATTATCAAACAGCTGCAGCAGCACAAACAGGTGGTGGCCATGACTGGTGATGGAATTAATGATGCCCCAGCATTGAAAGCCGCTGATATCGGAATCGCAATGGGAATTAATGGGACGGAAGTGACCAAGGATGCTGCTGATTTGATTTTATTAGATGATAAATTTACGACCATCGAGAAATCAGTAGAATCTGGGCGAACCATTTTTGCCAATATCTTGAACTTTATGCGGCATGAATTAACCACCAATGTGGCTGAAGTGCTCTCGTTGTTACTGGGAGTCTTCTTGATTACCGCCCCGATTGGACACATTACCGAAGTGACCCCAACGCTGACGGCGCTGATGGTCTTGTGGGTGAATATGATTAGTGATTCGCTGCCGTCATTTGCGTTGGGATACGATGAAGCTGAAGCCGACGTGATGAAACAACAGCCTCGAGATACCAACCAATCAATCTTGGCCAATGGGATGCTCAGTCGAGTGCTGATCCGCGGTGGGGTGATGGGTGGCGCCGTGTTTATCGCCTTCATTTGGGCAGCCAACCAAGGCTTTTCAATTGCCCAAAGTCAGACCATCGCCTTTCTGACCTTGGTATTCGGACAACTCTGGCACGTGTACGATGCTAGAAGTACGAAGACGCTGTTTGACCGGAATCCGTTTACCAACTCCCGGCTAACCCTTGCGGTGGGCTTTGCGGCAACCTCATCGGTATTGGTCACATTGATTCCGTTCTTCAATCAAGTGATGGGAACGGCCCCATTATCAATGGGCCTCTACGTTGGTATTATTATCCTGTCAGCCTTACCAACATTTATCCTGTCTGGGATTAAGAAATTGATCTGGCGAATGCGTGAAGGGCAGAATGATGATGTCGTTGAATATGATTAATGAACGGTAAGAAGAAACTGGGATTAGGTTGTTTGATCCCAGGGATTAAGTGAAAACAAGCAGTGCGTCCAAAAACCGGACGCACTGCTTGTTTTGCGTAAATGGCGGAGATTAGCCGCTTATCGTAAGTTCCGTCAAGATAAAAATGGTGAGCTAACCTGATTCGGATCGTTCCTTATTTGGTGACTTTGACGATTTTGATTTGGTAAGTCAACCCAGGTGCTGAAACTTGCACTTCATCACCTGAATGATGGTTTAACAACGCAGCCCCAATCGGCGACGCAATTGAAATTTTATTGTGCTCGATGTCGACTTCGGGGGTACCGACGATTTCATAAGTATCCGTTGAGTGGTCGTCCATGAACTCAAGGGTCACAGTTTTACCAATTTCAACCGTGTCGTTGTCGGTAGGGGTATAAATCTTTGCGTATTGAAGCTGTTTCTTGAGAAATCGCATCCGACTCTCCAAATGACGAAGATCCCGTTTAGCAGCACTGTACTCAGCGTTTTCCGACAAGTCGCCGAGCGCTCGGGCCGCCGCCAGTATTTTGATTTTGTTCGGCCGGGCTTCTTCCAAATCGCGAATCTCGGATTTGATGTGTTCATAGCCCGCCTTGGTGATTTTATTAAAATGTTCTTCCAACGTTAAGCCCCCCTGTTACTCCTTAAGTATACAATATAACGGCTCATAACTAATAGAAATGTCTCAATACGGATTGTTAATCTTGATGAATTCACTTATTATATAATTAGATTATATTATGGTTATGAGTGGGAGATCATTATGAAGAAATTTCGATTGGTAGTTTGTGTATTAGCAACAATGATGTTTGCAACGGCGGGGTGTTCCAGCAACAGCGCGAGTCATGACACGAAACCAAAGATCACTTCCAAGACCCGGGACAAGATTTCCGAGTACGAAGGGGTTATCAAAACCGCGCGTAATTTGAATGAAAGCGGCAATTATAAGGCCTCTAACAAGGCCCTCAATGGGATCCGGATCGCGGACTTGAGCGATCACGGCTTTGGCTCATTGAAGACTGAGTACTTCCAACTGCAGAAAAGTAACGACGCATTTTTGCTGAAGAAGGCTAAGAAACAGAATCAAACCAGTAATGCGACCAATAGTAATGGCGGGACAACTAATTTAAGTACCAACAGTAGTTTTTCAAATTATCCAAAGTTTGCTGGCGATTATGAATTCTATAATTACGATCCCGATCGGCTTCAGAGTGATTTGGTGATTGATTCTGATGGAACCGTTCTGCAGGAAAATACGGATGGCACCAGCTTCCATGGGGTTGCCACAATTTCAGGATACAGCCAAGGTGGCATTCTATCGTATGATGTCACGACTGATACGAATAAAACCAAGAGTATCAATTCCAATGTGAAAGTCACTGTCACTTGGAGCAACGGCCAAAATGAAACGTATTATGGTTATACGTCATATGACGGCAACTCCGTGTTGACTGATGGCAAATCGTACGATGGGGACTTAGTCAATGAAGTTTGGGTTAAGTACTAGTATTCTTGCTGTAGTTGGGGTCGTTATGTTAGCGGGGTGTTCCGCTCATCAGCCAAACGCCCATCATTCTGACTCAAAAGTAAGTCGGGTGGCCAGCAGTTCGACAAAGATGCCACTAAAGAAGGCGACTGGAGGTTCAACCGACACGGCTAAGTCCGCTAAGGTAACCAAGGCCGTTCGAGCAACAGTTCAACAGGCTTCTGGAACAACGGCGGTCTACGTGGCAACTTCTAAATTAGCAACCGGGGTCGCTGTCAATCGGCGGCAACGGTCTGCCAGTGTCATTAAAGTGTTTATCATGATCGAAGCCATGAGAAGGGTGAAGGCTGGGACACTGAACTTGAAGCAAGAAGTGGCAATCCCTGCCCATGATCAAGTTGGCGGAACCGGTGTGTTAGCCCAGCGCGGAACCAATCAGCAAACGATCGGGCAATTACTTGAATTGATGATTAAAGTCAGTGACAATACCGCCACCAATGTGTTAATTGATCAGTTGGGCGGTCTCTCCAAGATTAACCGGACAATTGAGAATCTTGGCTGTCATCACACTAAATTACAACGAAAAATGTTGGACTATCGGGCCTTAAATGCCGGGCACGACAACTATACCAGTGCAGCAGATTTAGGCCGGACATTGTTGAAAATTGACCGGCATCAGTTACTGGGTGGTCGGTATGATACCGAAATGTTACGACTTTTGGCGAACAATGCGAATCAGACAAAATTGCCAGCCTTAATCAGTTCAAAGGCGACAATTTATAATAAAACCGGTGAATTTCCGGATTATGGTGTTCAAAATGACGCCGCGATTGTTAAAAAAGGTCAGCAATCATTTGTGGCCGTTGTGTTATCCGAAAGTGGTCGGCAAAACCAACAAATTAAAGCCATGAATTTGCTTGGAAAAGACTTATATCAAATCTTTTTCCAATAAATGGCATTAGAATTCTCTGACAATGACTTATTTTGTCAGAGAATTATTTTTGTTCTAAAGCCTGTTAAATCAGGCATATGTCCGTATTGCTATCAGATTTACCTTCTAATATTACTAACATGACAACGTGTTTAACACGCTTGTAATTTTCCAGCAACCTCCCTGTAAATACGAGAGTGTATATTCTACCCTGTTGAGTAAATACGAGGGAGAAATAATTTAATGAAATTTAGAAAATTCGTCATGGTTTTAATGACTGCATTAACTTTCTACGGGACGTTTGATGTTGCCGCAACCACAGAAATCGCAAGCGCCAAGACAACCAAAGTATATAAATCAAATCTTTCAAAAGCAAATCAAAAAGCAAAGTCATGGATCGCCTATCATGAATCAAGAGGTTCATACCATGCTCGCAACGGTCGCTACGTTGGTAAGTATCAATTAAGTTCATCATACTTACACGGTGACTACTCAAAGAACAACCAAGAAAAGGCCGCTGACCATTACGTTAAGGCGCGTTATGGCAGTTGGGTTAATGCTAAGAAGCACTGGAAAGCATACGGTTGGTACTAAGATTAATCCCAATCTCATAATGTAAACAAAGAGCGTAACCACTCCTGAATCGGGAATGGTTACGCTCTTTGTTTGTTCATTCGGCGATCAGCCGGATGACGGATTATTTAGTAGTTGGGACGCCTGCAACAGCCTTAAAGACATCTGCAAGGGAAACCTGCATGTCAGCAAACTTCTTATTCAAAATTAATTGACGGAAGTCTTCGATTGACATCTTTTCTTTTTGCTTGAATGGCAATGGTGAGATGGTGGCGTTAACTGACTGGTTAACCCCCGTTGTCAAAGTGATGATAATCCCATCACGGCTATCAAGATGGGCTGTGTAGTATTCGTAGTAGGAAGGCACTTCATACTTACCGGTTAGTTCTTTGTGTTCCTGAAAATATTTTGTGATAAAATCTCTGAATGCATCGGCTGATTGTAATGATTCTTTCCAAGCGCTTGTGTCGTTGATTGTCATAATAAAATCTCCCTCGAAATGGCGTTAGCGGACACTTGACGAGCCGTAAAGCCAATGGGTTAAACTGAGAAAACCCGAGGCTTATTTAAGTTGACTTGATTTCGTATAACCATCGCCTCGGCACCGTTGAGCTAACCCATTGGTAGGCTTGTCAAGTGCACTTGACGGTTACGACCACTTGTGGACCGAAAGCCAGATCAGAAAGGTTACTAGAAACTAATTTTTCATAGAACTTTGGACACTACCTTAATGGTGAATTTCTAACCTGATATATTAGTTGCTCCGTAGACGTTGAACTTTACTGTAAATAGTCTAATCGCTTTTCATAATAAGTCAAGTGAAAACTACCATGAAAACGTTTCATATCAACATTTAAAATAATCTAGAGAATGTAACCGTTAACGAATCTATTCAGTTTAAACGAGATTATTTTCAAAATACTTACATATTAGTTGCACATCCATTCGGAGGTAGGCGTTAAAATAGGCTGATGTTAGCGCTATTATTCGGAATTTAAATTGTTTTTAAGATTCATTCATGTTAATATGACAATATTACGTTAAACACGAATAAAAGGGAGAATATCATGAATAATGTTTCCGTTTCAGAAGAAAAGTCACCAATCAAAAATGCGATTTTAGGTTTTCAACATTTATTGGCGATGTATTCTGGCGATATTTTAGTTCCGTTATTAATTGGGGCAGCATTGAAGTTCAATGCCGCTCAGATGACATACTTAGTTTCAATGGATATTTTCATGTGTGGGGTTGCGACCTTACTACAGATTCGCCGAACCCCAATTACTGGGATTGGACTGCCGGTTGTGCTTGGGTGTGCCGTGGAGTATGTGGCTCCCTTGCAATCAATTGGTAAGAATTTCGGATTAGGGTATATGTATGGTGGCATTATCGTCGCTGGAGTGTTCATTATATTGGCAGCCAAGCCATTTGCTCACATGCGGAAATATTTTCCACTCGTTGTCACTGGTTCACTAATCACCTTGATTGGGTTTACGCTGATGCCGGTTGCGTTTCAAAACATTGGTGGTGGCGATACAACTGCCAAGGCCTTTGGGGATCCGACTCATTTGTTTTTAGGATTTTTTACTGCGTTAGTTATTATTGTATTGAACATTTGGGCACGTGGATTTTTGAAGCAAATCTCAATTTTAATTGGGATTTTGGTTGGTACCTTAGTAGCGATTTTCATGGGTCAAATTGATTTTGCGGCTGTTGGTCAAGCGCATTGGGCTCAATTACCCCAATTTTTCTATTTTGGCACCCCTAAATTTGAATGGTCGTCGATTGCAACGCTGATCTTAGCTGCATTCACTTGTATGATTGAATCTACCGGCGTTTACTTTGCGCTGAGTGATATTACCGGCAGAAAGTTGGAAGACCGCGATTTGGAACATGGTTATCGTTCAGAAGGAATTGCGGCCATCCTCGGTGGGGTGTTCAATACATTCCCATATTCAACATTCTCGCAAAACGTTGGAATCGTGCAACTTTCTGGAATTAAAAAATTAACCCCAATTTACTATTCGGCATTTATGCTAATGGTACTGGGATTGATTCCAAAGTTCGGCGCGATTGCGACATTGATTCCGTCATCTGTTTTAGGCGGCGCCATGTTGGTGATGTTTGGAATGGTTGGTGCCCAAGGTATCAAAATGTTATCTAAAGTTGAATTAAACAACAAGAACTTATTAATCATTGCCATCTCAGTGGGACTGGGCTTAGGGGTCACCACCCAACCGGCTTTGTTCCAGTACTTACCTGCAACGGTTCAAGTTATCATGAGTAACGGGATGGTTGTTGGTAGCTTTACCGCCGTTATCTTGAACATCTTATTGAACCATACCCGACTCCAAAAAACAGTCGAGGAATAGTGAACAAATTGGGGCATCCACTTGCCTGTTTGCTAAAATTCTTGTATTGACAAAACTTGTAATAAACCGTTGAATTCGACTATTTAAGTGAAAAAGTAATGGATTCCAAACAACTGGCTAAAACAAAAGGAGTCATCACGAAATCCCAACTAGGATTTCAGTGATGACTCCTTTATAGTTACGTCAAACCGTTACTGTTCGTACACTACCGTTTTGGCGTATACTCATCTACATACTCAGTAATGATCTCAAGTAGATCGGTCACAGGTTCTGACGTTTGTTTGTTTTTGATATATGATATACCAAAGTTCGCCGTTAACACATCGGTTGGGATCTTGACAATGTTGATTCCTGCCTTTTGTTCATCGGTTAACCGGTGTTCGCCCGCAAATGGTTCTGGAGTAACGATGGCACCAACATGTTCAAGTGCCAAATCAGATGCCAAGTGCAAATCGGGAACTTCAATACTGTATTCCGGCGTGATCCCGACATCATTGTAATAACTATTAACAAGCCGTTGATAGTTATCTTCTTGTGGTGTACCAATAAACGATTCACCCGAAAGCTTGGTGAGATCCAGGTCTTCATACTTGGAATATAATTGACCGGGAACAAATAGTTTAGAGGTCTTTGGAATAACCAACACAAGCGGTAAACGAGCAGCTGGTTGATAATCGACCTTGTGACTTTGCAACGCATGGCCGACGAAGAAATCAAGTGTTCCTGATAACAGGCGTTTCTCTGCATCCCTACTGGTCATCCGGGTGATTTGAGCGTGAATATTTGGATACTTATTGTAGAAACGAACAAGAATGGGTTTGTACAAGTCATTAGTAACCACTTCATTAGAAGCAATGGTTAGATGACCATATTTGAACTGGGATAAATGGGTCATTTCCCGATCAAGGTTGGATCTGAGACGGTTCTCTTCCTGTAGATAAGCCAGTAGTCGATCCCCAGCGTAGGTCAGCTGAATGGGGTGCGACGACCGGTCTATTAATTTAACACCAAAATTGACTTCGGCATTTTTGATAACCCGACTAATGTACGGTTGAGTAACAAATAATGCTTGGGCCGCTTTGGACATATTTCCTTGCGCCTTTATTTCTTCGAGAAACGAAAGTAATTTGCTGTTCATAGTGATATTCTCCTTTGGGACCCCTCATCAAAATGTTATCCGACAACCAGATTATATGATATTCCAGTAATATATGCATGAATTATGACTCGTATGTGCCTATTTATTTCTAAGACCACTGTTAAGTATACCAATTTGCAATTGACCGGTAAAGGGTGTTCATCTTTTCACGTGTGTATTAATTAATTCTTAAGAATTGTATAATGACTAATCATATTTTTAACATAAAAAATATAAATGTTTCGATATACCAAAATTCTGCTTAACAGTCACTAAAATGGTAAAATTATAACAAATAACTTTCAGGGGGTTATTAAATGAGAATTGAGCAGTCACCGGAATTTCAAATTCATTTACAGAACCTAAAAAATAAAGATCCATTGTTTTTGGAAACTATTTATAACGTTGGTAATGGGCACATTGGTGTCCGGGATTCAAATCCGCTTCAAGGGAACAATCCTGATTACGTCGGTTCTCCTGGCTTGTTCATCAATGGTTTCTTTGATTACAGTGCCGTGTCATACGGTGAAAAGTATAGTGGTTATCCGGACAATGATCAGGTCATCAACCGGTTATTTGATCCCCGCTTTATCCGTATCAAGGTCGAGGACGAAGACTCTGCCACCGATCATTTCCAAGTCGAAAATATTGATAAAAACCTGGATATGCAGACGGGCCTGGTTCACGAGATGTTTAGTGTGACCACTCCAGGGAACCGTAACTTTAATTTGGTGATTGAAAGCTTTGCCAGTCTCAGCAAACAGAACGTCTATGGCATTAAATACTCAATTATCCCAACCAACTTTGAGGGGGATATTGAAGTCATCAAGATGCACGATTACATTAATCAAGCCACTCATCAGCAGTCCGAAGATGTTCGAGTAAATCAGGATGTCGGTCAAATGCAGCTGGACTTCATTCCCGATTATGGGCAGCCAAGTTATTTAGTGACAACCTTCAGAAGTCAGCAGGGCATTATTGTGACGTATCAAGCTGGTGAACCCACTGACTCAAATCCTAAAATCGAGTATTTTGAGGACGAAAATCGCCATTATGGTTATCGTAGCCGTTATCATGCCAAGCCCGGTAGCCAAAAAGAGTTCGAATTTTTATTTTCAATCGGGAATATTCACCCCTTGGTTAATGCCAGAATGTATGCAGACCAATATCTGGCTTCTCTGGATAACTTTATTCGTAATACGTCATTTAACGCTGAATTGATGGCATCTGCCCAAGTCTGGCAGACATTTTGGCTGCACAGTGACGTCAAAATCGAAGGGGATCCGGTTATTCAATCCTGCATTCGGTTTAATTTGTTTGAACTGAACCAATCAGCCGGTCGAGATGAACTCACCAGCATTCCGGCCAAGGGGCTCACTGGCAACGGCTACGGTGGCCAATTCTTCTGGGATACTGAGATATTTATGCTGCCATTTTTTGTCTATACCGAACCCATGATTGCCAAGAAGCTCTTGATGTATCGTTATCACACGCTGCAAATGGCTAAGAAGCTGTCTAAAATCTCTTAAGTAATAGTGCTAAAAACGCTAAAACGACCATTT
>NZ_AZEI01000059.1 GCF_001436255.1 Lentilactobacillus rapi DSM 19907 = JCM 15042
CCGTTTCGTACCAGACTTTGTGGTTGAAGTTGGATAGCTAAACGTGTAACGCTTGATATTTAGCTTGGTACCTTTGGCAATTGAGCCTTTCCGTTTGGTAAAGTTGGCATTCGTGTAACGATAGACTTTGTGCTTGATTACAACTCGTTTTGGCTGCTTAACCTTGCCCGCTTGAACTAACTTACGGTTACCGGTAATATAGTGACCATTACTCAATAAATAACGGGTGGTTAGATTGTGTTTAACGAAACCTTTCACCTTGAGTTGAGTTCCTTGCTTAAAGTTCTTAACCTTCCCAGTCAAATCCTTCTTGGTATACTCATTAACCCCTTTGGGATTAATCACCGTCAAAGTTGAATGCTTACTGTGATAGTATACTGGACGGACATAATTAGTATTAGC
>NZ_AZEI01000060.1 GCF_001436255.1 Lentilactobacillus rapi DSM 19907 = JCM 15042
TAGCGTTTGTCTCAGTTTTCCTACGCCGCTTTTAGAGATCTCAAACAGTTTCTTAGTAAGTTAATTGCGCAGTGATCAAAGCACTATCTGAAGCTGACTATACTTTTCCATACTGCTCACGAAAAGCAGTTGGTGTCATTTGAGTAATTCGCTTAAATACCAAGCTGTAGTGGCTGGAGGAGGAATAGCCATAATCCGTAGCCACAATACTAATGTCATGATCAGTATAAATTAGATCACGTTTGGAAGCAGTAATCTTTTCTTGTTGAATATAATCATTTAGAGTTACCCGTTGAGTGTTATGAAATAGCCGTGATAAATACGGCTTGGATACTTGGCAGTAATCAGATAATTGTGACAAACATATTTTTGAATGCAGATGGGTCTGAATAAATATTTTACAACGTCTGACGATTAAATTGGTCGGCTTGTTATCTTTTTTTAGCTTATTGTCATGAATAAGTTGGGTATATTCTTTTTTTGCCCTTAGAACCACGGTAACAATCGAGGGTTCATCTTCAGAGGTTTCCACTGAACGGATGTATTCGTCATTAATGGAAAACGACTTCTCGTAATCCAAACCACCTTTAATTGCTGCCCGAGCAATTAAAGCCAGGTCAACAATTGCTAAATTTTTAAGAGAACGGAGTTTAGTTGGTCCTAATGTAGGAAAACGGCCATCATATACTTCGTGCAAACTATCATCTAATGCTTTAAGATCTCCCTCTGAAATGCTGGTTAGTTCCCGAACCTCTTGATCATATGGGTTATGAATGAATTCTTGTTCTTGGTTATTAAATAAGTTTTGAGTTAAGGAATCGTCAATTTTTTTGGCGATTTTTTCGTATAATCCATTTTGTTCAATGACATCAGAAGCAATTAGATCTGTATCACTAATGATATTTTGTAACAGGCAGATAAACTCACAAAAGTCATTAAGGTCTTTATTTATTGAATTTGACTGTTCAACAGTAGTAGACAGCTTAAACGGGCCAATGAGATAACGAGCTTTTTGGTTGAAAACAACAGCGATAATTTGGTGTGAATTAAAGTAACTAAGTTTTGGCGATGCGTTTACATTGGATTTCAGCAATTGATGTAATAGAGGTTGGTTATTAATTAATACATCCTCGTAAGGTTTATGTCCCCAGTATTGTACAAAGCCATCTTGATCAAATATTCGAATTGGAGTGTGAAGCATTCTAACCAAAAAATTTAGGGTTGATGCAACGGCAACTTGCATAATGGGCTCCCTTCTTGATAACGAGTTATGACAATTTTTTGACAAAGACGTTAATATTCTTATATTAAAGCGCTTTCAATCATAATAACATCTAATTCGTAAGGAGGTAAGCTAAAAATGAAAGTTATGATTGATACAAACCAAATTCAAGGGACCATTAGTCCATATTTGCATGGTCAATTTGTAGAATTCTTAGGGCATGGAATTACAGATGGTATTTGGGTTGGTAGAGAGTCTGATATTCCCAATATCGATGGTCTTCGAGAAGGAATTGTAGATGCTTTGGCAAAATTAGCGCCACCGGTGGTTAGATGGCCAGGAGGGTGTTACGCCGATACTTACCACTGGCGTGATGGAATCGGGAAGCCAGAGAACCGGCCAACAACCTACAATGAAAATTTTGGAACCTACGAACAAGATCAGCATCAATTTGGGACTGATGAGTTTATGCACTTTTGTGAATTGATTGGTGCTGAACCTTGGTTAAACATTAACCTGTTAAGTGGGTCAGTCCAAGAAATGAAAGAATGGATGGAGTATTGTAATCGAAAAGAGACCACCAGCCTTTCTAATGAACGGAAAGCAAATGGTCATCCAGAACCATATAATGTTCAATTTTGGGAAATTGGAAACGAAGCTTGGGCTGGTGGTGGGTTTATGACACCGCAAGATTACGTCCGAAAGTATCGACAGTACTCCTCAGCTATGCCAACTTTTAAGCAAAATATATTTGATAAGTCCAAGATATATAAGATTGCCAGTGGTCCTGATGGCAATAAGCCACTTGAAAGGATTAATTGGACTAGGGATCTATTAAATGAAATTTCGAAATATCGGCAACCAGAGATCAATGCGTTAGACCTGCATTTTTACAATTGGAATCTCGATAGCGATACTGATATGCCAACTTCTTTTCAGGAAGATGACTGGTACCGAGTTATTAAGGGTGCACGAGAATTAGCCCTTGTTATTGCTGAGCAAAAGCAACTAATTAAGGATGGTTTAGAGAAGATGCCAGTACCAGAATCCTCAATGGATCAACAGCTCCAAAAGATTGATTTAATTGTGGGCGAATGGGGGATTTGGCATAAAGCGTCTTTTATGGCCAAACCAGCCCTGTTGCAGCAAGTGACTATGAGGGATGCAATTGCTACAGCAATTTCCTTAAATATTTTACAAGAGAATTGTGAAAATGTCTCCATGGCTTGTGTGGCTCAAACGGTTAATGTGCTGAATTCACTAATTATTACTGATCAGGACAAGACAGTTTTAACCCCTAACTTTGATGTGTTTATGATGTATAAGAAGTTTCAGGGTAGCCGACTAGTCCAATATCAAACAAGGGAAAAGAATCAATTTGTGGATATTTTTGCAGCAATCCAAGACGAAATACTTACTGTTTGTTTGATAAATAGTCACATCAATAGTAAACAAGTTGTTCAAGTGGATTTTCAGCACCTGGCAAAGGGAATATTTGCTGAAAGATTAGTTGCAGATGACGTTACAGATTATAATTCAGCAGAGCATCCAAATACTGTTCGCACAAAGCAAATTTCATTTACGGATAAAATTAGTACAATGAAGGAATTTGACTTGCCAGCAGCATCAATTAATATATTTCAGTTTAAATTGATTAAATGAATTTAAAATAATAAGGAATTAGTTCGATTAAAATACCAGCTTATCCAAATCCTTCTAAAAGTTATCCATATATGTCCATAAAGCAAATCCTTTTATGACCCATTCTTAGTTCGCCATTGACGAGGAGACTCACTGTTCCAACGCTTGAACTGCCGGCTAAAGTTAGCTAGATTAGTATAACCAAGAGCGGTGCTAATATCACTAATTGAATATTGTGGTTTCATAAGTAGCTTTTTGGCTTCATTAATTTTTAGCCGAGATAAATATTCTCGTGGAGAAATTCCATAGGTTTTTTTAAAGACATGGAACCCATAACCGTCACTAATCCCGACTTGATTGATTGCCTGCTCTACTAATCCAGTGCCTTCATTGCTAAGGTAACCATTTTTTATATAACTAATAACTTGATCAGTTACTGTGTTTTTTAGGAAGTCAGCAATAATTCGGGAATATTCCGTTGAAGTTAAAGAATCTGAACTGGTTTGTTGCATAGTCGCATTGTAAAAGAGTTGTAGGATTTTGGAAAGCTCAATCTGAATAATCATCTTGGTGTTGAAATCGTAGTTAGCTTTATGAATGAGCCCATCTAAAGTCTGTAAATGAGGAGTCAGATCCTTGCACAACGAGGATTGAGCAGGGTGGTAGTATGCCAATCCGTGAATTAGCTGAACTTTAAGCTTGGGATCATCAATGTCAAAATGAAAACAGAAGTAGGTTAAATCTTTACCAGCCGACATCTTGTGAATGAACTCTGGTGGAATTAAGAAAAAGTCTCCTTGGTGTAGTTCATAATCACGATGTTGAATTTGAATGTTTTCGATGCCTTTAATGATGTAGATGCATTCAAATGCATAGTGTTTTTCGATTGGAACTGTCCAATTATTTGCAACTTTTTGTTCATGTGCACCAAAGAAGGTCAAATTCCAATCGATGACAGGTAATCGATTGGCGTTCTTAAGGAAGTCCATGATTTTCTCCTTTTAAATTTAAATTAGATTCATTATATGTCATATTTGGATAATTACAAGTTTGATTAGGCGATATATTTTTTATCCTAATATTGTATACTGAAGACTGTTTAGAAAGCGCTTACTAAAGCGAAAGAATCAGGAGGCTTTACATGTCATTTAAAAAGATTCTTTATGGAACGGCTTATTATTATGAATATCTTCCGTATGACCGTCTTGACGAGGATATTAAAATGATGCTTGCAGCGAAAATAAATGTAGTCCGTATCGGCGAAAGTACGTGGAGCACATATGAACCAGAAGATGGCAAGTTTGATTTTTCAAAATTAGACAAAGTCTTAGATGCAATGCACAAAGCTGGTATTAACGTCATTGTTGGTACGCCAACTTATGCAATTCCTAGTTGGTTGGCACGTAAATATCCTGAAGTAATGGTCCAAGTATCTGGTCATAGGAAGGCTTACGGTGCTCGTCAAATTTTTGATATCTCTAATCCTATTTTTCTAAAATATGCTGACCGAATTATTCGCAAGATGATTAGTCATGTTGCCAACCATCCCGCTGTTATTGGCTATCAGGTTGATAACGAAACTAAGCATTATGGGACATCTAGCAGTAACGTTCAACAAGGATTTGTACAATTTATGAAACATCGCTTTAATGGAGATTTGGATGCATTAAATCAAGAATTTGGATTAGATTACTGGAGTAACCGTATTAACGCATGGGAAGATTTTCCCTCAATGGACGGAACGATTAATGGGAGTTTACAGGCCGAATTTGAGCAATATCGTCGTGATTTAGTTAACCAGTATTTGAAATGGCAAGTTGAGCTGGTTAATGAATATAAATTATCAAATCAGTTTGTAACTCATAACTTTGATTTTGAATGGCGCGGGTATTCCTACGGTATTCAACCAGATGTGGATCATTTTAAAGCTAGTGAGCCATTGGATTACGCTGGGGTTGACATTTACCATCCATCTCGTAAGCACTTAACTGGAGCAGAAATTTCGTTTGCTGGCGACGAAATGCGAACGCTCAAGAATGATAATTATTTAGTTCTAGAAACTCAAGCCCAGGCTTTCAAACAACAAGTTCCATATCCCGGACAATTGAGACAGCTTGCTTTTAGCCACATTGCTTCAGGGGCTAATATGGTTGAATATTGGCATTGGCATTCCATCCATAATTCCGCTGAAACCTATTGGAAGGGCATCTTGAGCCATGATTTTCGTCCTAACCCTGTTTACAACGAGGTCAGTCAGACGGGCGCTGAGTTAGATCGATTGTCACCACATTTGGTTAATTTGAAATCAACCGCTGAAGTTGCATTCTTAGTTAGTAACCAAAGTCTCACTGCAATGAAAAATTTTCCATTTTCTGATAAGCATAATTACAATGATGTCTTTCGATCTTTGTATGATGAATTTTATAAATTAAATATTCATACTGATATTTCTGATGAACACCATATTAATCTTAGCAAGTATAAGTTAGTCGTTGTGCCACTACTATATAGTATTAGCGATCAATTTCTTGAAAAGTTGAATGAATATGTCAAAAACGGTGGTCATGTTATTTATACATTTAAATCTGGTTTCACTGATGAACATGTCAAAGTGAGGACTGTTCCCCAGCCAGGAATCATTAGTGAAGCCTGTGGCATTCACTATGAACTGTTTGTAGATCCTGATGGCTGTGAGCTAGTCCCAGAAGATAAAACAATCAGTAAAGAAAGTGATCTGGGCTTAAAGGATTGGATGGAATTATTAATTCCTGACACGGCACAAATCATTGCAAAGTATGATGATCCAAACTGGAAAGATTATGCCGCAATCACTAAAAATAAATTTGGACAAGGCTCAACGATCTACATTGGATGTTATCCATCACAAGGAGTTCTTCGTCAACTTATCAAAAATTATGTAGATGAACTCGGAATACAAAGAACTGAAGAAACTTTTCCGATCATTATTAAGCAGGCTAAAAACGAGCTGGGTAAACAAATCACCTTTTACTTTAACTATTCCAGTCAAAAGCTAACTATTCAAGATATTAAGGCGGGGACTGAATTAATTAAGGATCGTCAAGTTTCCGGGCAAATTAATATCGATCCATGGGGAGTATTGGTGGTCGAGGGTCAGTAAACACTCTGAAAGTGGTCAAACAAATGATTAACTAATAAAAAGAAGGAGAATTAATGAATAATCAAGTTAGTACTATCTTAAATAAGTTAACGGTTAGAGAGAAAGCATCGCTAGTAAGTGGTAAGGAGTTTTGGTACACAGAGCCAATCGATCGTTTAGGAATCAAAAGTATCATGATGACTGATGGTCCTTCAGGATTAAGAAAGCAAGCTGATACCTCGGATGCTTTAGGCCTTAATAAAAGTGTTGAGGCTGTCAGCTTCCCTGTTTCCGCTTTAACGGCAAGTTCATTTGATCGCGCACTCTTAACTCAATTGGGAAAGCATTTGGGAATCGCTGCCAAGGCTAATGATGTTGCTGTTTTATTAGGCCCCGGAATTAATATGAAGCGTAGTCCCTTAGCTGGTAGAAACTTTGAGTATTTTTCAGAAGATCCGTTGGTGGCTGGAGAACTAGGAAGTGCTTATGTAAATGGTGTTCAATCCGAAAATGTTGGTGTCAGCTTAAAACATTTTGCGGCAAATAATCGGGAGAATCAGCGCTTTACAGTTTCTTCAGACATGGATGAACGGACATTAAGGGAAATTTATCTGTCAGCATTTGAAAATGTTGTTAAAAATGCTCATCCGGCCACTTTGATGTGTTCATATAATTCAATTAATGGTTCTTTGAATTCTGAAAACAAGTGGTTATTAACTAAAATTTTACGTGATGAGTGGGACTTTCAAGGCTTGGTAATGTCTGATTGGGGCGCAGTTGCCGATCACGTTAGGGCGATAAAAGCTGGTTTAGATTTGGAAATGCCAGGGAAAGGAAAATCGTCTATTAATGAAATTGTCGATGCAGTAGAGAGTGGTATGTTGGCCGAATCTGAGTTAGACAAAGCTGCTCGACGGGTATTGAATCTGATCCATACCTATAGTAAAGACAGCAATGATGCAGTAAATTATCAAAAGGAAGAACAGCATGAATTTGCCCGCAAAACGGCTGAGCAAAGTATGATTTTGTTGAAGAATGAGGATCAAGTATTGCCGCTAAAAAGCACCGATACTGTTGGAGTGGTTGGTGAGTTGGCTGCCAAGCCTCGCTACCAAGGTGGTGGCAGTTCTCACGTAAATGCATTTAAAGTGACTACCCCGCTGAGTGTTGTTCAACAGATCAATCCTGATTACCAGTATGCTCAAGGATATACATTGAAAGGTACAGATACAAAAGAATCACTGTCCGATGAAGCAATTGAATTGGCAAAAAACGTCAATAAAGTTATTGTTTTTGCGGGTCTCCCTGAAGAAGACGAATCAGAAGGCTTTGATAAAGTACGAATTGATCTGCCTGAGAATCAAAATGAGTTGATTAAAAAACTCTCGGAAGTTAATCCCAATATTGTGGTGGTTCTTCAAAATGGTTCTGCAGTAACAATGCCTTGGATTAAGAACGTTAAAGGTGTCCTTGAAACATACTTGGCTGGCGAGGCAGTGGGCGAGGCTACTTGGAATATCCTAAATGGTGTCGTTAATCCAAGTGGTAAGCTGGCCGAAAGTTTCCCACTTAGTATCAAAGATACACCAACATATGGAACTTTTGACGTTAATGAGAAGCATGAGAAATACCGCGAAGGATTGTATGTTGGTTACCGCTATTATGATATGAAACAAATTCCAGTGTTATTCCCATTTGGTTATGGCTTGAGCTATACGACATTCAAATATGCAGAACTAAAAATTAAAGAGTTGGAAGAACAGCAAGTAGAAGTTCGCTTTAAGATAACCAATACCGGTAATCAAGCTGGACAAGAAATTGCTCAAATTTATGTTCGTAATCGTGCCAGTTATATTGAAAAGCCGTTTAAAGAGCTTAGAGGTTTTACCAAGGTTGAATTAAATACAGGAGAGACCAAAGAAGTTGCAGTAACCTTATCGAGGCGAGCTTTTAGTTGGTACAATGAACAAACATCCTCATGGCAGGTTGATAACGGTAACTATGAGATTTTAATCGGGAAATCATCAGCTGATATTGAACTTCAGTCAAGTCTTACACTGAACTGGTCAACTAATGATAAACCAATTATTGATCGGGATACTTATTTTGCAAACATTATTGCTCGCAAGGATCTGGCTAAGGCTTTGGCTGAATCTGGCTTAGATAAGTTGATGGGTCAGCTTCAACCTTCCGCAGAGAATGCTCAATTATTAGAAAACATTCCACTACGTTCTGCAGTCATGCTCGGTGCAAGTTCTGAACAAGTTGATAAATTTATTAAGCTAGCTAATCAATAAATTGTTTTCTGATTCCATAAAGCAAAGATTGATTCATTTGTGCCCATAATAGTTTGATTTGAAATAAGACTTGTTAAATTGTTAAAAATGAAAGCGTATCCAGAAGCATCCATTATTGCAAATTTTTAATTCTAAAAAAGAGGAAAATGACTATGAAAAAACAAGTAAAGGCGTCTGTTGAGTCAATCAACAACGAACCGGATATTAATAAGATGAGTAAGGGAAATCGAATTAGATTCTCACTAAGTTTCTTTGTATTTGCCCTTCTGTGGATGGGTGGGCTAGCAATCGTTTCAGCGGTCTTGCTTCCACAGCATTTAAAAGATTTGGTTGGTCCTAATGCCTCAACGGCAATTTTTGGTGTACTTAATGCAGCGACGGCAATTGCTTCGTTAATTTCTAACCTACTATTTGGAAATCTTTCTGATCGAACACGTTCTGTATTTGGCCGACGGACTCCTTGGGTTGTTGGTGGTGGTTTGGTCGGTGGACTTTCATTATTCTTGATTGGTGTTTTAAGTAATGCTTGGGCGATTGGTATTATGTACTGTATTTGTATGTTTGGTTTGAATATGATGATTGCGCCAGTAATCGCTACCTTGTCAGACCGAGTACCTAATGATATGCGTGCAACAATGTCGGCCTTCATGTCAGCAGGAACTACCGTTGGAACTTCAATGGGAACCTTAATTGGTGCGCGGTTCATTACGATTCAATTACCAGGATTTATCATTGCTGGAGTCTTAATGGGTATTGCTGGAATTTGTACGGTTATTGTTTGGCCAACAGAAAAATCATCAAAAGATATGCCTCCTGTAAAGGGTGGGTTTGGTGAACTGATTGCGTCATTCAGACCACCAGTTAAAGGTGCTCGTGATTTCTGGTTAGCCTTTGTTGGACGAACTTTATTGATTTTCAGTTACTACATGATTTTAAATTATCAGTTGTATATCTTGGAAAGCTTCATTGGTCAAAGTAAAACATCTGCTGCAGCCACTATTTCCGTAATGTCAGTGATTACGATGGTTGTTGGGTTGGTTGGCTCAATTGCCTCAGGGGCAATCTCTGATTTTTTTGGTAGACGAAAGTTGCCGGTAATTGTTGCTTCCGTGCTATTAATTATTGGTTACTTACTGCCATGGATTATGAAATCACCCTCGTCAATGATGCTATTTGCTGGGTTTGCCGGCCTAGGTTACGCAGTTTATGGAGCCGTTGATCAAGCGCTGAATGTGGATGTTTTACCTTCAAAAGAAGAAGCTGGAAAAGATTTAGGAATTTTGAACATTGCGACTACCTTGGGACAAATGGCCGGCCCAATTGTTACCAGTATCTTGGTCGTCAGTGGCGGATACAATTTGGTTTTCCCAACAGCTATTGCCTTCGCCTTTATTGCTTGTATCTTCATTCAAATGATTCGTTCCACAAAATAGTCTAGAAATTATTATAACTAGTTTTAAGATGAAATTTATGAGGAGGATAAAATGATTAAATGGATTGAGAGTACCCAAAATGCTTATTTACAAACAAAAGATCCTGAGTCTATCAATGCTGCAGGATCAAACGATCTCCAGTTAACTGGAAAAGAGCTTCAAACTATACGAGGATTCGGTGGTTGTTTCAATGAATTAGGTTACCTACCTCTTAGTACGTTGAATGATGATGAACAACAAAAAATTTATAAGGACCTCTTCTCCCCTGATGAACTAAATTTTTGCTTCAATAGAACACCAATCGGTGCCAATGATTTTGCAGAGCAATGGTATAGTTATGATGAACAAGATGGTGATTATGATCTTAAGAATTTTTCGATAGGCCATGATCAACAAACATTAATTCCTTATATTCAAAATGCAAAAAAATATCAACCAAATCTGCAATTATTTGCTAGCCCATGGACCCCGCCCACTTGGATGAAATTCCCCAAGGCCTATAACTTTGGCAAAATTGTGATGACTCCTGAAAATTTACAAGCTTACGCTAATTATTTTGTAAAATATATCAAGAGTTATGAACAACAAGGTATTCATATTAAGCGAATTTGCCCACAAAATGAGGTATTTGCGGATCAAAAATTCCCGTCCTGTGTTTGGAGCAGTGATGATCTAAAGGTATTTATTCGTGATTATCTCGGACCAACCCTTGAAAGATCAGGTCTTGATACCGAAATTTTCTTAGGAACGTTAAATGGTCCTGAAGATATGTCATTCACCGCTACAGGTGTGAAACTAGATAATTATAATCGTTACGTTGATAATATTTTATTTGATGATGAAGCTCGTAAATACATCAAAGGGATTGGTTATCAATGGGCTGGCCAGCACGCTATTGAGAGAACCCATGAATCCTGGCCGGAACTTGAGCTGATTCAAACTGAGTCTGAGTGTGGTTTTGGCGAAAATGGTTGGGATTATGCTGAATATGTTTTCCATTTAGTCAATCATTACTTTACTGCTGGCGCAACGGCATATACCTACTGGAATATTATTTTAGGAGATTCAATTAGTACCTGGGGATGGCATCAGAATTCAATGTTCTCAATCAACTCTGAGACACATGAAGTTACTCGGAACCCTGAATATTATGTTATGCGGCATTATGCGCATTATGTAAAACCGGGTGCTAAAGTATTGGAAACCACTGGTCATTTCAATTCAATGGGCAAGGCCTTCCGTAATCCTGACGGTGAAATTGTTGTGGTTGTTCAAAATGCGTTGACTCGTGAATTACCATTTACATTTGCTGATCCTGAGAATGCTGACAATAGCCTTAAAGTAACGTTGTCTCCAAATTCATTCAATACGTTTGTGATCAAATAATTAACTTAAATTAAGTAGCTCTTTTTACAACCCGTAATTTCTGGTGTAAGAAGGGCTTTTTCATTTACTTCACTCAATTCCCAAAGTTGCAATGAATTGAGCGGGGGTGCGATATGTGGTTTACTGTAGGTGATCAGAGAAATTAATAAAGATTCATTTAGTCTTGGCTGGAACATTTTATTAAATTTGAACTTATTGATATTAATATTAAGGGGGAATTTCCGATGAGAATCGATATTATCAAACCATCACTCATGACTGGCAACGGGGAAGTGGCCGTAAATGGTTTTTCGTCATCTCAAAATAATTGGGTCGATACTGGCGCTGAGGAAGATTTAAACACTTATGATTGGTCGAAACCGCTGGTTGGCTGCACTGCCACGCTATTTTTCTATACTGTAAGTGACCGTAACCACTTTGTTGACCAGCTGTTGGAACTCGACGGTAACGTCAACGGACTTGGCTTAGAGCTTGCCGACGGAAATAAATACACGTTGGAAACGGCCGCAGGGATGGTTTCCAAACATGGCTATGATGCTGGCGTGGATGTGCGGGGGCAGCTGTATAAGGGGTAGGATTTATCCTCCTAATAGCCCGTTACCAAATAACTTTTTGAATTAACTGTTGAATTTTGATCCATTGCCAATTAATATCTTTCATTTGTGACCCAGAAACTGACTAAGTTAGAATTCCTAATAGATCTAACCATCACAATCATCTATAATATAGGAAACTTATCCGAAACCTCACAATTTAAAGTAAAGGAACTTAGCATGCACACAACTCTTCAAAAAGAACTTCGCAACATTCTTAACGCCACTATTTTAGGTGGGAACATGAATCATCCGCTGGCCGGTTGGTGGATCTTGACAATTTTGCGCGGCAATACGCAAAATGCCGATACACCAATTACCGCGGATTTTTTATTGCAGCAATTTAACATTAATTATTTGGACCGTGACGAAAAACCGATCGCTACTGAAGTGTTTAAAAAAATTTTGGACCGGTTGACTGCTGCCGACATGATCGAAAAGAGCCAACACAAGGTCCGCGAGCAAATGCACAACGGGACCCGGCACATCAAAACAACGTACATTTACCGAATTAATTCCGTTGGCCTGAGCTTTATGAACGGGCTGCAAAAAGCCGCTGATTCACAATCCATGGCAACTGCCAACGTTGACCGGATCGATGAATATTGTCAGTTGGTGAACGAAATTTATGCCAGGGATAACGATGCCGAAACTAGCCGTCTGTTTAACCATTTTGGTGTCATGATCGATGCGTCCCAAGATGTTCTCAAGGGGATGCACAAATTGGATGCTGATTTGTCAGACTTGGCCAACGACATTTCCTTTAACCATGGCAGCGAAAATGCGGAAACGTTACAAAAATTACTCAAAGAGCGGGCGATTCCTGCGTTTATTAAGATGATCAATACGAGCAGCAAAGTTCAGCACATGGTGTTTGATCTGGAATATTCGCGTCGGATTGCTGCCAGTAAACAAGGTAAGGATAGTATCGACCTTGACCAAATGCTGGGGCGCGAAGATAAAATGGCCATCGACTTTAAAAATACCCGTCAGGTGATCCAGGCCAGCCTTGAACAATTAAATAATAGCTTGGAAAGTACCAGCAATAAAATTGATAACAGTGTTGATTCTGTTTATATGCTATATGACACGATCAGTCGGACGATTCGCCTGCTGGTTCGTGAATATGAGCACAGTCAGCAACAACAACTCGACGTTAAGGAAATGGTCAGACAGTTGGATGACCTAATGGCGCATTTCGAAGATGTTCACTTTCCACAAGCCTTGCCAGTTCATTTGGCAGATGACCGGGATGAAGATGACCCCAGTGATTTACTTGACGCTGTGAGTTTGCGGCCGGTCAATTACTTGATCGATAATTCAATACGTAATATTGCGACTGAAGATGAAAATCCTGACGTGGCGGATGATACTTACGCCGATTCTGGCTGGAATCAGGGTCTTACTGATTTTAATCGGGTGATGCAGACCGATAGTGCCGGCAACGCAAAGATTGATCACAATTTAGAATTCGATAGCCAACTTGCCCGAGATGAAGTGGCTCGGTTGTACACTGCCTTGTCTTATGACCAGTTGAATGGATTTGCCCCGTTTGGCCGCCAAGTTATCGCAGTGGAACCGATTAAAACCAGTGATCAAATCAAGTTACACTGTCACGGTGAACGGTATAGTGTTTATTTGCCGAGTGGGTTTGCCGTTAAGTTCGCAAAATAGTTGGAGGAAATCAATGGAATTAGGAAACACAGAAAAAATGATCATTAATCGCCTACTTGATCAGGAGTTATTCACGAGTACCCCAGAACCAACGACCACCAAAGTGACGATCAATGCTATTCGGGCGTTTAAACAGGGCTATAAGCAGCGCCGCGTTTACCATTTTTTTGACCATTTGATCGGCACCCAGCCGCTCAACTACGGTAATAATTTGGTTTTGTTAATTGGTCCAGGCGAGCTGAGTGATGCTGAAAAACATGTGTTGCTGGCGACCCTCAAAGCGGTCATCAGTTCACCAGAAATGGATGGGTTGGCTTCCGACATGGTGATTGATTCGCAAAGCATTATCCAGCAGGTTCACAGTGAGGTCGTTGAGCTCGATGAACCAACGATTTATGGGATTATCGATGATATCTTTGTTAAACGCTTTGGTCTCTTTACACCGGACTATCCGGAGGGCGACGAAGCCAGCCGGTCCGAAATCATGGACCCATTCTGGGACATCAATCCCGATTTTATAAGTATCACTCATGAAATGATTGAATATATGAGCCATCCCCAAGACACCGGCAACTTGACCGAGCGTCAACGGGTGAATCGGGTGTTGCTTAGATTTAGGTACCTATCTCCGCACCGCTTTCCGGAACTCTGGCCGCAATTGGTTGCCAATAAGGAACAGTTGATGGCCGACTGGGCGCCACTGGAGCGTTTTCGGTTGGAGTGTGGCGAAGATTATGCCATTTTGCTGGATAATCAACAAAAGAAGAGTGAAGCTAAACCATTGATCGTCGCAATCGCTTTGGCTAATCGACTTCATGACCCAATCAAGAAAACCAAGTTAACACCCAAAATTCGTGAAGTGACCAAGGAACTCTTTCCTGGAAGAACGGTTAATCCTTCTGATGTTAAGAAAGGGTTGCTGGAGAATGCCTTGGTATCTGAAAATGGCAACTATTATCAACCGACACCGGTTGCCAAACGTTTTAATGCGACTGCCGATGTTGAACAAGAAGTATTTGAATAAGGAGTTTATTTATGAATAACAGCACAAAGCTGATTCCAGTTTCGTTTCATTTAAGAAATTTCAATTTGTATCGCAGCTTGGACGTTCCCGTTTCTTCTAACGGCAACATTGCCCTGGTTGGTGAAAACGCCGTGGGTAAGACGACTTTGGCTAAGAAACTGTTTGAGATCTCTAAAAGCGGCGTAGGAAAACTGAGACAAACGCTA
>NZ_AZEI01000061.1 GCF_001436255.1 Lentilactobacillus rapi DSM 19907 = JCM 15042
GCCAGATCAGAAAGGTTACTAGAAACTAATTTTTCATAGAACTTTGGACACTACCGATTGGATTATATCATGCAGATGCCCGTCCTCAAAAAAATAATTCTTGCAATTTATCTCATCAAGTTTTATACTCACTCTAATAATTAAAGTCGAATTACATGAAGTAGTTCCTTATCTGGGTGTCAGGAAGTTGGCGGTTGCTGCGAGCCAATCAGGGTAAGGGTGACGAAATACCGTAATATCACGACAATGGTCAATAACTAGAATCCATTATCTTCTAGTGAGCGGTGTATTTTGTTGAATACACAAGTTGGGTGGTACCACGGTTAAAAATCGTCCCTATTGCATTTTAGATGTAATAGGGACGATTTTTTGTTTACTTAGGACAGCTGCGCTAGGCAGAAGCTTGCCCCTAAGCACCTCCTACAAAAATCCCAAACCCGGGGATTTCTGCAGAAGGCGACTTAGGCTCCAGCTTCTAATCGCCTAGCTCCGCTCACTTTAAAGAAAGGGAATGAGCTTATGGAAAGATCGACAAATGGGGGACTCGTTCGATATTGATAAACCAATTGTTACGATGTCGTGAATTGAACTTGTCCTTTGGATAATGACCAAAAGAAGCATTTATGTTCGCCATTATTTAGCCAAGGACAGCTACGCAAAGCAGAAAGCTGCACCTAAGCCATTCCAGCCAAAAGCCGAAACCCGTGGCTTTCGGCTGGAGTACCTTAGGCTCCGCTTTCTAACCGCTTTACTCCGCCCACTAATTATAAAAGAGGTTATCAATATGAAAAATAGCAAAATCAGTTTAAGAGAAGCAGCCATTGTTTTACTCGTCGCATTAGCAATTATGGGAACAGGTGTTATCGGCCTGCATTTATCACCTCAAGTCCCCGTCCTACTCGCAATCACCGTCGTCATTTTTTGGGCCAAGCTAACCGGTTTTAACTGGAATGAAATTAATGCCGGCATCAAAGACGGCATCGACAAGGGGATCATCCCCATCGTTATCTTCATCCTGATTGGCGCAATGATTAGTACCTGGATCGCTGCCGGAACCATCCCAACATTGATGGTAATTGGTTTTAAAGCGATTAGTGCTCAGTGGTTCCTACCAACCGTTTTCCTTGTTTGTTCATTAGTTGGCGCTGCAGTTGGTAGTTGTTTCACGGTTGTCTCAACTGTTGGAATTGCCTTCTTTGGAATTGGCGTTACCATGAATTTCAATCCGGCCCTCGTTGCCGGCGCAATCGTTGCTGGCGGAGTCTTTGGCGATAAATCATCACCACTGTCCGAAACCAATAACTTGGCTGCAGCCGTTGTCGATACAGATTTATTTGATCACATGAAGACCATCCTTTGGTCAACACTGCCGGCAGCGACCATCTCCACGATTGCCTTTGCTGCTCTTGGAATGGGGCATAATCATGCAGACATGGCCAAAATCAACACAACCGTCGCCGCATTAAGTAGTGATTTCCACATTTCGATTATTTCACTTATTCCAATTATCCTTGTGTTCGTCTGTGCCGGCTTCAAAATGGCCGCTATTCCAACCATGCTACTCAACATTTTCATCTCAGCGGGAATGATGTTTATCAACACTCCCAGCTTGAATATCACCAAAGCCAGCAACATTATCACCAACGGCTTCGTAGCTAAAACTTCTAATAGCGAAGTTAACCTTCTATTATCTCGAGGCGGAATCGTCAGTATGATGCCAACGGTTGCCTTGATCGTCTTAACCCTGTCACTAGGTGGCCTACTGGTTCACTTTGGCCTAATTGGCGCCATTATGACCCCATTAGCTTCACGTCTTAATAGTCCAGCCAAATTGGTGACAGCAGCATTAGGCGCTTGTATCGGGGTTAATATCTTCGTTGGTGAACAATTCCTTTCAATCATCCTACCGGGACGAGCATTCAAGAAAACCTTCAATAACGGTGGTTTGGCCAGCAGAGCACTTGGCCGGGTTCTCGAAGATGGCGGAACGGTTCTCAACTACCTGGTTCCATGGGGCGTTGGCGGGGTCTTTATCGCCAATACGTTAGGCGTTCCAACCATTCAATACCTACCATTCGTCTTCTTCAGTCTTCTCTGCCCAGTATTCTCATTGCTAAGTGGCTTCACTGGAATTGGTTTAAAAAAAACAGCGACTGACGATGTAGAAAAGCGTCATAGTGCTGTCGCAACTGAAAATTAATCGATTGGATTTAAAAGATTGGGATGAAAGGCGCTTTGATCCCAGAATTTAAGTGAAAAAAGTAATGCATTCTGGTTTTGGAATGCATTATTTTTTGGCTTAAATGGCCGGGATCAGCCGTTTGTCGTAAACCATTATATTGTAAAATGATGCTCTGCCAAGCAATAACCTGCACATAAGCACCCACTTCAAAAATCCCAAGCCCAGGGCAGGGATTTTATAATTACATAGATCAAGACTGCTCCTCCAAGCAGGAATCTGCATGTAAGCACCTGTTTCTTTGGCATCATAGCGCAAATGCGTTCCACAGATCAGTTTCCTACACCTAACTGAAAATGATGGTTGGTCGAAAAACCACCGACCAACCATCATTTACCAGTTAGGTTCCAGAAACTCCCGATCTGTTCCACGCTCTCAACAAAAAAAGTCCTCCCTCTCAGGAAGACTTCTTTGTATTACATTAGTCAGCTGCAACGAATGGCATTAAGCCCATGATCCGTGCTCGCTTGATTGCAATTGTTAATGCCCGTTGGTTCTTGGCACTTGTTCCAGTAACTCGACGTGGAAGAATCTTTCCACGTTCTGAAACAAAGCGTTCCAACAAGTTGATATCTTTATAGTCGATATATTCGATGTGGTTAGCAGCGATAAAATCAACTTTGCGACGACGACGGCCGCCACGTCTTTGATAAGCCATAGTATTTCCTCCTCAAAGTATCTTATTTACCAGTTCATTAGAATGGTAAATCATCGTCGGAAATGTCAATCGAGTCCCCAGAATTGGCGAATGGATCCCCAGGATTGTTAGCACCATTGTTACCATTGTTGCTACTACCTGAATTATTACTTGAACCATTACCGCCATTATTGTTGGATGAGTTGTTTGAACTGTTGTCAAACGGATTGGCATTGCCGTTATTTTGTTGAGGAGCATTACCATTTTGTTGATTACCTGAATCGTTCCGGGCACCCCGGGGTTCAAGTAATGCAAAATTGTCTACTACTACTTCAGTCACATAAACTCGTTGGCCTTGTTGGTTTTCGTAATTTCTGGTCTGAATTCGACCATCAATTCCAACAAGTGAGCCTTTATGGGTGAAGTTAGCAAAATTTTCAGCAGATTTACGCCAGATTACGCAGTTAATGAAATCGGCCTCACGTTCCCCCTGTTGATTAGTAAACGACCGGTCAACGGCCAGTGTAAACGAACCGACAGCGGTTCCGCTTTGCGTGTATCGTAAATCAACATCGCGGGTTAGGCGACCCGTTAGAACTGCACGATTAAGCATGCTGAATTGCTCCTCTCATATTAAAATCAATTATTAGTCGTCACGAACAACGATCATATGACGTAAAATATCGTCATTAATCTTTGAAAGACGATCAAACTCGTTAAGTGGGGTATCTGAATCAGTTGTTAAGTTGATAATGTGGTAAGTACCTTCATTATAACCACCGATTTCGTATGCGAACCGACGCTTTGACCAGTCTTTTGAATCAATAATCTTAGCACCATTGTCAGTTACGATCTTGTCGAATCGTTCGATCAATGCTGATTTAGCTGATTCTTCGATGTCTGGACGAATGATGTAAGTAATTTCGTATTTCTTTTCTTCCATGATTGCACCTCCTTGTGGACTTATGGCCCTCTTCCCGAGAGCAAGGAGAGTTTCTGTTTTTACCCAGATACTCACAATGTAAAACTATACCATGTAACTTAAAAAATATCAATACGCCTAATGTTTGATTTACGATACATTTATTATATACGTAAAACAAACAAGGGATTATTTAAATTTTCAATATTGGTCGCAAAAAAGCGCGCAACCAATTTGGTCACCCGCTTTTTTACAATCCAATGTTGTATAAATTGGGGGTTGGAGACGCAGGGGACGTCCCCAGATTGTACTCCACCCATCAATGCTCTCTAATTTTTTATTCCACTGAGAATCAGAATTGCTTAACGTAATTCCTTAGAGAGCATCAATGGAATGCAGCACACAAATTTTAATACTGAATATCAAGCAGATTAGTCTTCTTAACATCAGCAATGGTTTTGGTACCAGCCAATTGCATGATAATCTGCAACTCTTCGTTCAAGTGCTCAAAGACTGACTGAACACCTTCAGCACCACCAAGGGCCAAACCATAGACAGCTGGTCGGCCAACACCAACTAAGTCAGCGCCAGATGCCAGTGCCTTAAAGACATCCGAACCACGACGAACACCAGAATCAAAGATCACTGGTACCTTGCCGTTAACGGCCTTAGCAACGCTCTCTAAGAAACTGTTTGAGATCTAAATTGAGTTTTGGTATACTTTTGCAAAAAAGG
>NZ_AZEI01000006.1 GCF_001436255.1 Lentilactobacillus rapi DSM 19907 = JCM 15042
GTTTAGTACATTTTGCTGTTACCTTACTGATACTTCTAATATACAAGCGTCAGCCTCTTGAGGCACGTTTTAGCCGTATGATCTCAAAATAAAAAGCCTTCAACAGCCAGCGAAAAATGCTGTTAAAGGCCCGTTTATCATCATTAAAATAATCAATCACCCGGATATTCAGTATAAATCCACTGAATCACCGACTTGCCTTCCACTGGGACTAACATCGATGAAGCGTTAGGTTGTTTGCAATCAACAGTAAATATCCAACCACGTTGACCCGAAGAATCGGCTAACCCGGCAATGCTGTTGATGTAGGGGAACCCGTTGACGGGTTGGGAATAATAGCTAATATTATGATCTTGGAAATATTGCTTGGAAACATCATAGACACTGTCGCTATCCTTCCATGTTAGGTCACGATGGATTGTCACGATCTTCTGGATTGAAGCGTTTCGTTGCCTAAATTCGGAAGGGGTTAGCCCGGTATGCTGCTTGAAAATTTTGGTAAAGTAGCTGGTTTGCGCGAAACCGATTTGTTTAGCGATATGGCTTACTGGCGACTTACTTAAACAGAGCTTTTCACCTGCAATGGCGATCTTTTGATTATTGATGTAATCAATAAAATTCACGTGCATGGTTTTTTTGAATATGCGGCTCAAATACGATGGTGACAGGAATACGTGTTGGGCAACTTCGTCTAGTGAAATGGTCTGATCAATGTTGCCTTTGATGTAGTTAAGACAGGCCTCGAGGCTGTGATAGATATTGCCGGAAGCATCGTCATCAAGCGAATGAGCTTCACTAGTTTTCTCACCATTGATTGCAGGCATTGACTCAACCGGTGTTGACGATATTTTTTTGCTCGCTTCACTTCTTAAGTAAGTGTCAAAGTTCCGGAGTGCAGAGATGCCTTCACTTCCAAGTGCATCCCAGACCGTAATTTTGACATCAGTATCCGATTCAAATATTTGACCAATAATGTTTTCTAAATAGTTTCTTGATAAGGATATTCGCTGTTGTGAGACGTTGACAGAATTGCAAATAACGAGCCCCCAAAGTTTGTAATTCATTGTCACCGGAAAGATCGAAAAGATCTCATCAGAATAAACGTTGAGGCTTTGCTGGACATCTTCTGGTTTTTGGAAAATACTCCCATTTTTCAAAAGTTGGCCATCCAAGGTATAAAAGGCTGTGTCAATTTGAGTAATCCCGGAAAAAGTGTTGATTGCTTCAGCTAGCGTTTGGTAGTCCTTTTGTTCAAGAGAATAGGTGATCATTATCGTGCCCCCTAATCATTTATGAAGCCAATTACATTTGTATAGTGGAACCGCTTCCACCTAAATTCAATTTTATGATAATCAAATCTCGATTACAAGATAAATTGGTAAATTAGTTAGTACTTTCTTGTTATTTTATCTTTTGTTGTGTAACCGTTTTCAAATATTGCCATTTTAAAAATGAACTTGTTTAAGATATCATAATGCAAATTCCTTATACTGAAAGTGTTTTCAAAAACAATTGAATTAGTCTATTAGTTCACAATTTCGCGAACCGAGAGACTGGTTCAACACACTTAGGAGGAATTTCACATGGAACAAGAAGCTTTAGGTTTAATTGAGACTCAAGGTCTTGTAGCATCCATTGAAGCTGCCGATGCGATGGTTAAAGCAGCCAATGTGAACTTAGTTGGTCAGGAAAAAATCGGTCACGGATTGGTAACTGTTATGGTTCGTGGAGATGTTGGTGCTGTTAAAGCTGCTGTTGATGCAGGTGTATCAGCTGCAGAAAACATCGGCGAAGTTGTTTCCAACTATGTAATCCCACGTCCACATACGGATGTTGAGAAGATTCTCCCAAATCCAGATGATTTAAAGAAGGCTGCTTCAAAGTAAACCGTTAATTTAGGAAAATTTATGATTACGTAGGTAATGATTATGGATAAAAATAATGATGCGTTAGTTGAGAAAGTCCTTAATGAGATGATGAAAAAAGGCATCTCAGTTAAGGGCGAGGATCAATCAAAGTCGTCAGGAGGACCTCAAATGAATGATTTCTTAAACTCTACTAGTGCCGTTCCTGAATTAGTTGGAACTCGTGAAATCGGTGACACAATTGGGATGTGCATTCCTAGTGTTGATGCTTTACTGTTAGATCAACTTCATGTAACTAAGCGATACTCAGTACTTGGTGTATTGAGTTCTCGTACCGGTGCTGGTCCACATATTATGGCCATGGATGAAGCTGTTAAAGCTACAAACACTGAAGTAATCGATATCGAGCTCCCTCGTGATACTAAGGGCGGTGCTGGACATGGTTCATTGATCTTAATTGGTGGATATGATCCATCAGATGTACGTTCAGCCATTAATGTTGCATTGGATACCTTAAGTACAACGTTCGGTGATGTTTATAGTTCAGATGCAGGGCATTTGGAATTACAATTCACCGCTCGTGCAGCGGGTGCATGTCATGCAGCATTTGGTGCCCCAGAGGGTAAAGCATATGGTTTGATTTGTGGCGCCCCTGCGGGTATTGGTGTTGTGATGGCCGATACTGCTATTAAAACAGCTAGTGTAAATGTTTTGTCATTTGCATCACCTGCTCATGGAACCAGCTTCTCAAACGAAGGTATGGTTCACATTAGTGGTGATTCTGGTGCTGTTAGACAAGCGGTCAAGGCCGGACGAGAAGTCGGGCTGAAGTTACTTGGTGACATGGGTGAGAAGCCAGTTAATGCATTCCCATCCTACATCAAGTAGTCGGAAGGAGGAACACAATTGAAACGTCAAAAGAGATTTGAAAAGCTAGAGAAACGTCCAGTTCATTTGGATGGCTTTGTTCAAGAGTGGGACGACGAAGGATTAGTCGCCATGCACAGTAAGAATGACCCAGAACCAAGTATCAAGATTGAAAATGGGGAAATTACTGAACTCGATGGTAAGCAAAAAGCTGATTTCGATTTAATTGATCAATACATCGCAGAATATGGGATCAACATTGATAATGCTGAAAAGGCAAATGCAATGGATTCCAATGAAATTGCCAAGATGTTAATTGATCCAAATGTTCCACGGACAGAGGTTGTTAAGGTCACGACTGCTTTAACACCAATGAAAGCTTCAGATGTTATTAATAAATTAAACTTCGGTGAAATGATTCAAGCCGTTCAAAAGATGCGTCCACGTCGGACACCATTCACCCAGGCTCACGTTACCAACACACTTGATAACCCAGTTGAAATTGCTGCGGATGCTGCTGAAGCTGCTTTGCGTGGCTTCCCTGAATTGGAAACTACGACAGCCGTTGCTCGTTATGCCCCATTAAATGCCATTTCAATTATGGTTGGTTCACAATCAGGACGACCAGGTGTTATCACTCAATGTTCTGTTGAGGAAGCCGTTGAATTAGGATTAGGGATGCGAGGATTTACCGCATATGCCGAAACCATTTCAGTTTATGGGACTGATAAAGTCTTTACCGATGGTGATGATACACCTTGGTCCAAAGGATTCTTGGCATCATGTTATGCTTCTCGTGGCTTGAAGATGCGATTCAGTTCAGGTTCAGGTTCTGAAGTTCTGATGGGCTACACTGAAGGTAAATCAATGCTTTACCTTGAATCACGTTGTATCTATATCACCAAAGCATCTGGTGTTCAGGGACTTCAAAATGGTTCTGTAAGTTGTATTGGTATCCCAGGTGCTGTTCCAAGTGGTATTCGTGAAGTTCTTGGCGAAAACTTAATGTGCATGATGATGGATTTGGAATGTGCATCAAGTAACGACCAAACATTCTCTCACTCAGATATTCGTCGAACTGCTCGAATGCTTGGACAATTTATTGCAGGTACCGACTACATTTCATCTGGATATGCTGCCGAGGAAAACTCAGACAACACATTTGCCGGATCAAACATGGATGTCTTGGATTACGATGATTACGAGACAATGGAACGTGACCTTTGTGTTAATGGTAGTATTTTACCAATCACTGAAGATCAATCCATCAAGATCCGTAATAAAGGTGCCAAAGCAATTCAAGCCGTATTTGATGGCTTAGGATTACCAGCAATCACCGATGAAGAAGTTGAAGCTGCTACTTATGGTAGTACATCAGATGATATGCCAAAACGTGATATGACCGGAGATATTAAGGCTGCCCAAGATTTGATGGATCGTGGGGTAACGGTTTCAGATGTTATTCGGGCACTTGCCAGCCACGGATTTGATGATGTCGCTCAAGCTGTCTTCAAATTGGCTCAACAAAAGATTTGTGGAGATTATCTACAAACTTCAGCTATCTTCGACAAAGATTGGAACTGCATTTCAGCCATTAATGATAATAACGATTACATGGGACCAGGTACTGGATATCGTCTATGGGAAGACAAAGATCAATGGAATAAGATTAAGAACATTCCATGGGCTTTGGATCCTCAAAAGGTTGAGTTCTAGTCAATTATAGAAGGAGGTAAGCGCAGTGAGTCAAGAAATAGATGAAACGTTACTCAAAGGTATCATTCGCGACGTTTTAAATGAAGTTCAAGGTGCAGAAAAGCCGATTTCGTTTGGCGGTGGCAGTACTGCTACGAAAGCCCCATCAACACAACAAGCAGACCAAGTACATCCAGTTGACTGGTTCAAGCATGTTGGGGTCGCAAAGCCAGGCACTTCAAAAGATGAAGTTGTGATTGCGGTAGGCCCAGCATTTGCTGAGATTATGACCCAAACGATTGTTAAGCTTTCTCATAAAGATGTCCTTCGACAAATCATTGCCGGCATTGAAGAGGAAGGTTTAAAGGCTCGAGTTATTAAGGTATATCGTACTTCTGATGTTTCATTCATGTCAGCAGAAGCCGACAAGTTATCAGGATCTGGAATTGCGGTTGCGATTCAATCTAAAGGAACCACGATCATTCACCAGAAGGATCAAGATCCTTTGAACAACTTGGAATTGTTCCCACAAGCACCAGTTTTGACACTTGACACGTATCGGGCAATTGGTAAGAATGCGGCTCAATATGCTAAGGGAATGTCCCCTAATCCAGTTCCAACAGTTAATGATCAGATGTCACGACCAACTTATCAAGCACTTGCAGCTTTGATGCACATTAAAGAAACTAAACAAGTGGTTGTTGGTAAGCCAGCTGATCAAATCGAAGTTAACTTTAATTAATTAGAAAGACAGGAGGCATTATCGATGAGCGAAGTAGACGATTTAGTTGCTAAGATCATGTCACAGTTAAAAACTGATGGAAATGGCGGCAGCAGTACTGCAACAGCTACCACTAACTCAAGCAGCTCAGATCCTGATTTGACTGCAAAAGACTTTCCATTGTTCAAGAATCATCCTGAAATGATCAAGTCACCAGGTGGCAAACCTGTTAAAGACATTACATTCCAAGATATTGTTGATAATAAAATCGATTCAAAAGAATTACGTATCGCACCATCAACCCTTAGATTACAAGGTAAGTTGGCTGCTGAAGCTGGTAGAACCCAGATTCAAAAGAACTTCCAGCGTGCCGCAGAACTAACTGGTGTTCCTGATGACCGTGTTCTTGAAATGTATGGGGCATTACGACCATTCCGTTCAAGTAAACAGGACTTGTTGAACATTTCGGAGGAGCTTAAGACCAAATATAATGCACCAATTTGTGCAAATTGGTTTAAAGAAGCTGCTGAAAATTACGAAAAACACAAGAAGTTAAAGGGCGACAATTAATAACTAGTTAGGGGTTTTAACATGACACGTGTGATTGGTGTTGATATTGGTAATTCCTCAACTGAGGTTGCTTTGGCTGATGTTTCTGATAGTGGCGAGGCGAAATTCATAGGTTCTGGAATTGCAGCTACCACTGGAATCAAAGGAACAAAGCAAAACTTAATTGGGGTAAGAGATTCAATTAATTCTGTGTTAAAGTCCACTCACACCGATCTATCGTCTGTTGATTTAATTAGAATCAATGAAGCGACACCAGTAATTGGTGACGTTGCGATGGAGACGATTACCGAAACGATTATTACCGAGTCAACGATGATCGGTCATAATCCCGGTACTCCAGGCGGTGTTGGAACGGGCATTGGGTACACGATTGGATTGGTTGACCTTCTTCATCAGACTGACCGTTCTCGCAATTACATTGTATTAATTCCCAAAGAAGTTGACTTTGCGGATGCAGCTAAATTAATTGATGCTTATGCAGAGTCAGGGTTCCATATCACGGCGGCAATTCTACAAAGTGATGACGGTGTGTTAGTTGATAATCGACTTGCACATAAGATTCCAATTGTGGATGAAGTTGCTGGAATTGATAAAGTGCCAGTTGGAATGTTAGCTGCCGTTGAAGTGGCACCCCAGGGCCAAGTTATTTCTCAGTTGTCCAATCCATATGGTATTGCAACGCTATTTGGACTGACATCAGAGGAAACCAAGAATATTGTCCCAGTTGCCCGTGCTTTGATTGGAAACCGTTCAGCAGTTGTGATTAAGACGCCAAAGGGTGATGTCAAGGCCCGGGTGATCCCTGCAGGTACCGTTTACATTAATGGTAACAAGGGTAAAGCTCAGGTGGATGTTGCCGCAGGTGCCGAAGCAATTATGAAGACGGTCAATGAGTTTGATTCAATTGATGACATTACAGGTAAATCTGGAACGAATGTCGGGGGAATGCTTGAAAAGGTTCGCCAAACAATGGCTAACTTAACTGATAAGCAAAACCAAGATATCGCCATCCAAGATTTACTGGCAGTTAACACATCTGTTCCTGTGAAAGTAACTGGTGGGCTTGCCGGTGAATTCTCGATGGAACAGGCTGTCGGAATTGCTGCAATGGTTAAATCAGATCACTTGCAAATGCAAATTATTGCTAATCTCATTGAAAATGAATTGCATGTACCGGTTGAAATTGGTGGTGCCGAGGCTGAAGCAGCTATCTTAGGTGCTTTGACCACGCCAGGAACCAACAAGCCAATGGCAATTCTGGACTTGGGTGCCGGTTCAACCGATGCCTCGATTATCAACAAAGAGGACCAGAAGGTTGCAATTCACTTGGCAGGTGCTGGCGATATGGTTTCAATGATTATCAACTCTGAACTTGGCTTAGATGATATTTACCTTGCCGAAGATATTAAGCGATATCCATTAGCAAAAGTTGAGAATCTCTTCCAGCTGCGACATGAAGACGGATCCGTTCAATTCTTTGAGAAGCCGTTGCCAGCTGACTTGTTTGCCAGAGTTGTGGCAATTAAGCCAAATGGTTACGAGCCTCTTCCAGGTAATCTGGGAATTGAAAAGGTTAAGCTGGTACGACAAACTGCCAAGAAGCGCGTCTTTGTGACAAACGCAATTCGTGCTTTGAAACATGTAAGTCCAACTGGTAACATCCGTGACATTCCATTTGTTGTTTTGGTTGGTGGTTCTGCACTGGACTTTGAAATTCCACAACTGGTAACCGACGCGTTGTCGCATTACAACTTGGTTGCCGGCCGAGGAAATGTCCGAGGCATTGAAGGACCACGGAATGCCGTTGCAACAGGGTTAATTCTTTCGTATGCGAGCGAGAAAAGAGGATAACGCATGGCAATCGATAACGATAAACCAGCAATTTTTATAGCTTTGCCCAGCAAATTGAATAACAAGCTTCCTGACAATTTGGAACCAATGGTGAATGGGATTGAAGAGGAACAAATTCCTTTCCAGACGATGCACGTAGAAAGTTCCGATTCGGCAGTAGATAGAGCTTATCAAGCGGCAGTGGCCTCACGGTTATCGGTTGGCATTTCGTTTGACGATCAACAAATTGTGGTTCATTACAAAAATTTAAAACCGAATGAACCACTTTTTGTGGTTCCTATCGACAATCCGACAAATATCAGAAAGATTGGTGCCAATGCTGCAAGATTGGTCAAGGGAGTACCATTTAAGAAATAAGGACAGGTGAGTGATTTATGGAATCAATTGGATATCTTGAAGTCGAGGGTCTGTCTGGTGCAATCGTTGCTGCTGATAGAATGCTTAAAACTGCTCAAGTTCAGTTAAAGTTTCTTGAGAATACAAAAGGTAATGGTTGGATTACCGTTTCCGTGACCGGCGATGTGGCTGCCGTTGAAGCAGCGATTGATGCTGGCAAGGGTGAAATGGGCGATCGGGTTGCTGGATCAATGGTGATTGCCAATCCAGCACCTGGAATTAGCGAGTTGGGCAAAAATGATGCCATTAAGAGCAAATTTGATGCCGCAACTGAATACGATGATTCCAATGACGATGGCCCAGACGATGATGGACCGGATGGCGGACCAGCTACTAATGGCGGGCCAAAAGACAATGGTCCAAAAGATGGCGGTTCCAATGGCGGTGAGCATCCAAGCTCAACGACTAAGAAGACCAGTGGTACTGATTCGTCTAAGAAGGCTGAGGCAAAGCCCGAAGTTAAAGCGGCTCCTAAGCCTGCCGAGAAGACTGACAGTAAGCCAACTACTACGACTAAAGCTGCAACGCCTAAGTCAACTGGGTCTAAACCAGCTGCCAAGCCTGCAAGTCAGGCTTCTCGTACTAAACGGCCGAATACTCGACGAACATCTCGAAAACAAACTAAGAAGTAGGTAAATAGGAGGAATTTATTATGAATAACGCACTCGGAATGATTGAAACAAAAGGATTAGTTGGCTCTATTGAAGCAGCCGATGCAATGGTTAAAGCAGCCAATGTTGTTTTAATCGGCCAAGAGAAGATTGGTAGTGGATTGGTAACTGTTATGGTCCGTGGTGATGTTGGTGCCGTTAAAGCTGCCGTTGATGCTGGGGTTTCTGCCGCAGAAAACGTTGGTGAAGTATTAACTTCATTCGTTATTCCTCGTCCACATTCAGAAGTTGAAGGTATCTTGCCAAATATTGACAAAAAATAATTCAAATTCAATATAAGGACGGTTAGTAATTTATGGAAATTAGTGAAGATAAGATCCGGCAATTAATCCGCCAAGTGATTAGTGAACAAACAGATCCATATCGGGTCCCAATTGGTGTATCAAATCATCATATTCACTTAAGCCAAGAAGATTTTGATAAGCTTTATCCTGGTCAAAAGATGAAGATTAAGAAGCAATTGAAGCAACCAGGTGAATTTGCCACCGAGCAGACTGCAAATATTATCGGCCCGACTGGCACAATTGAACACGTTCGAGTTCTTGGACCCGTTCGTTCACATTCACAAGTTGAAATTGCCCGTTCAGAATGTTTCGGTCTTGGCATTGATGCCCCAATCCGTTTGTCAGGTCACTTAGACGGCACTCCTTCAGTTAAGATTCAAACACCGGATGCCGAAATAAGTGTTCAAGGAGTCATTGTGGCCAAGCGTCATATTCACATGAGCTTGGATGATGCTAAGCGATTCGGTGTCAAAATGGGAGACATTGTTTCCGTTCAAATCGAATCTCAAGATCGCCGGACAACGTATGATGACGTTGTTTGCCGACCACGTAAAGATTTTGTTCTGGAAATGCATCTTGATACTGATGAGGCTAGTGCAGCCAATGTCCGTGACGATACGGTTGGACACATCATTCTCCCAAAGGAAAATTAAGGTTTTGAATAAACAATGAAGGTTGGTGGCCAAAATGGATCATATTGTTGAGCAAGTACTGGCTAAAATAAGGCAGCGCGAACACCAATCTTACGAAGTTGATTATTCCAGCGAGGGCTCGGTACCTGACAAGGGTGTTTATACAGATTATGCCAATGTGACCATTGATAATGTGACAATTCCGTTGATGGCCAACATTTATCGGCTTAATCTGGATGATCCCTGGACAAAGTGGATATTACAGGGCATTAGTTTCCAAGTAAACTTTACTTTTCAGATTAGTTCATCAATGGTCAACTTTATTCCGAAAAAAATGTTGTTAGATTGGCCTGTATCATTTGTCGTTGATCAAAAACGGGCGGTCACTTCATTTTATCAGAAGGCAATCAGTCGTTCAGATCTTGCTACGCTGCCGGATAAATCAATTGTTGTTGTAACTCCAAATCAAAAGCTTACAGGTGAGGCTGAACAAATTAGTCAGCTTAAACAAATGATAATACAGATGAGGACTGATGAAAATTGTATATGGCACGAGTAATGGGGAGCGTCGTAGCTACCCAAAAAGATCGTTCATTGGTTGGCCGAAAACTAATGATTGTTCAGCCAGTTGATTCTGAAGGCAAGCCTACGAAGTCCGAAGAAGTCGCTGCTGATACAGTTGGAGCCGGAATTGGCGAATATGTACTATTAGTACGTGGCGCCGGTGCAAGACGAGCTACGGTCAGTCAAGTCCAAAACGATGTAAATGATTGTTCGATTGTAGGAATTATTGATCGATTCGACAAATGAAAAAAGAAGGGATTTTAAATGGCCATTTACACAAAGGGCGGCGATAAAGGATCAACAAGCCTTTTTGACGGCGAGCGAGTATCTAAAGACTCTTTGCGGGTCTCAACTTATGGAACATTTGATGAACTGAACGCCAACATTTCACTGGCTGATAAGTTTTGTATTAGCGAGCGCAACAAGAAAATCTTGCAGCGAGTTGAATACCGAATGTTTTTCCTGCAGGGAGAAATTGCCACTAAGGATGCTGAAAAATTTCGATCCAAAAGTAGAATTATAACGGATGATGATGTTCATTACCTTGAGTCAATCATTGATGAATATACTGCTCAGTTACCTAAAGTTAACAGTTTCATTTTACCGGGTTCGAGTCTCGCCGGTGCTCAACTTCATGTTTGTCGAACAGTATGCAGAAGAGCTGAACGCCAACTGGTCGCGTTTATGAAGGTTAATCCCGTCAGACCGGAAATCGAGAGATATGTTAACCGACTCTCTGATTTCATGTATATTATGGCCCGTTCGGAAGACCATCAGGACTATCTGGAAACGGTTATCGAGAAGGTTGTTCAACGGTACTGTAAAGCGATAGAAGGGTAAATGACCATGGATAAAGAACAAATCAATCAAATCGTAAAAGAAGTTTTATCTAAGGGATCAAATGCAACCGCTTCAAATGCATTTGATCGCCATAAGATGGAAAAAGTAATCGACGCAGCTGTTGCTAAGGCAGACGAATTACACGTTGGAGTCACAATTTGCATTATGGATATTACGACAACTGTTCAAATGTTGTACCATATGCCAAATGCAAATTTGGTTAGCTCCACATTAGCGCCAAAGAAAGCATGGTCTGCCATTGCGATGAAAGAACCAACGAAGGACATTAGCAAAGATATTCAACCTGGTGGTCCTTTATATCAGATGGAAACGATGCTTGATGGAAAGCTCGTCTCATTCCCAGGGGGCATTCCACTTATCGAAGATGGACAGATGATTGGTGCTATCGGTTGTAGTGGTGGCTTAATCGAAGAAGATCAAGCCATTTGCGAAGCAGCCGTTCAAGAATTTTCTAAGGAGCGTATGTGAGATATGCAAGAACAGAATATTGAAGAAGCAATCAGAAGAATTCTAAAAGAAGAATTAAGCGGTCAATCGCAATCTGGTTCTGATAATAATGATGAAGCACAACCCACAGGCTTGGGAAACGGAATTTTTGAAACTGTTGATGAAGCGATTGCAGCTGCAAAACAAGCTCAAGAAATTTACGCTGACAAGCCAATGGCATTTCGTGAAAAGGTCATTCAAGCAATTAAAGATGGCTTTGGGCCAAAGATTCACTACATTGCCCAGGCAACTCGGGATGAAACCGGAATGGGGACTGTTGAAGCCAAGGAAACAAAGCTGAAGAATGCCTTGTACAACACTGCTGGCCCCGAGATTTTGAAGCCAGATGTTGAAACTGGCGATGGCGGGATGATCATGTATGAGTACACACCATTTGGCGTTATCGGTGGCGTTGGCCCAAGTACAAATCCTGGTGAAACGGTTATCAACAATTCCATCATGATGCTTTCCGGTGGAAATGTCTTATTCTTTGGTGCTCATCCAGGTGCTAAGAACATCACTCGTTGGATGATCGAGCACTTAAATGAATTCGTATACAAAGCAACGGGTCTTCGGAACTTGGTTGTTTCGTTGGCAACGCCATCCATTGAATCGGTTCAACAAATGATGCACCATCCAGATGTTGATATGTTGGCCGTAACCGGTGGTCCTGCCGTTGTTCACCAAGCATTAATTAGTGGTAAAAAAGCAATTGGTGCCGGCGCTGGTAATCCACCTGCCATGGTTGACGATACTGCCGATCTTGATTTGGCAGCTCATGACATCATTACTTCATGTGGATTTGATAACAACATTTTGTGTACCGCTGAAAAAGAAGTTGTTGTCCAAGCCGATGTTAAGGATCAACTCATTGAAAAAATGCAAAATGACGGTGCCTTCTTGCTGAAGGATCAGAGTAAGATTGATGAAATTGCTCATATGACCATTCAAGAAAATGGTGCCCCTGATCGTAAATTTGTTGGTAAAGATGCAACGTTCATCTTGGACGAAGCTGGTGTATCATACACAGGCCACCCAACCGTTGTGATCTTTGAAGCTAATAAAGATCACCCATTGGTAAAGACTGAAATGTTAATGCCATTATTGCCGATTGTTTCCTGCCCAACATTTGATGATGTTTTGAAGACTGCGGTTGAAGTTGAAATGGGTAACCATCATACTGCTTCAATTCACTCAGAAAACATTCCTCATATCAACAAGGCAGCTCATCGAATGAATACGTCAATCTTTGTTGCCAATGGACCAACATACTGCGCAACCGGTGTTGGTGATAACGGTTACTGGAGTGGAGACGCTGCATTGACGATTGCTACCCCAACTGGTGAAGGAACAACAACTGCCAAGACATTTACCCGTCGTCGTCGCTTCAATTGCCCAGAAGGATTCTCATTACGTTCATGGGAGGTCTAATACAAGATGGAAGAAATTCGAATTCCAACTAAAATTTACTCGGGTAATGATAGCTTAGACTGGCTGCAGACCTTAAAAGGCAAAAAGATTTTAATGGTTTGTGATGCGTTTTTGCCAAATACCCCAACCTTAGACAAGATTAAGGGCGAAGTTGACGGTAACAATGATGTTTCAATCTTTTCTGATGTTAAGCCTGATCCACCTTTGGATAACATCATGGAAGGTGTTGAACAATTCGGTAAAGTTAAGCCTAATGTGATGATTGGAATTGGCGGTGGCTCAGCTATTGATACTGGAAAAGCGATTCGTTTCTTTGGTGAAAAAGTTTATCAGCACAAGATTGATGAATTCATTGCCATTCCAACGACAAGTGGAACCGGTTCAGAAGTAACTAACACCAGTGTGGTTTCCGATACAAAGAATCACACGAAAATGCCAATTATAAAAGACTACTTGATTCCGGATGTGGCCTTGCTTGATCCTAAGCTCGTGATGACCGCACCAAAGAGTGTCACCGCCTTCTCAGGATTGGACGTTTTGACCCACTCGCTTGAGTCGTTGGTTTCTCGAGATGCCAATACCATTACCGATGCTTTGGCTGAAAAGGGAATCGATGTGATCACCCACAACTTGGTAGAATGCTACAAGCACGGTGATAATGAAGCTGCCCGCAAGATTGTTCACGAAGCTTCGTGTGCAGCCGGAATTGCTTTCAACAATGCCGGCTTGGGAATTTGCCACTCACTTGCCCATCAATTGGGTGCCAACTTCCATGTTCCGCATGGCTTGGCTTGCGCAATGCTCTTGCCACACGTTGTTGAATACAATGCCAGTCATTCAGAAGAAGCCTTGCACAAGTACGGTGCTGCCATCAAGAAGACCGGCTTGGTATCACAAGGAATGAGTGATCGAATTGCCGTTCAACGAATTGCTGCTAAGATTCGTCAAATGATGGTTCAAATGGATTGCCCACAAACCTTACGGGCATTCGGAATCGACCCAGCAGAAGCCGAAAAGAAGACAGACGTTGTGGTTGCTGATGCAAAGAAGGACGGTACTTTCCCAGGAAATCCTGTCGTACCAACTGATGATGATTTGAAAGCAATTTACGACAAAGTCATCAAATAATTAAATTAGAGACAGAGAGGAAGCACAGTATGGTAGAGAAAATTCTTGCAATCAACGCTGGTAGTTCATCGCTGAAGTTCAAGCTGTATTTGATGCCTGATGAGCAGGTTCTGATTCACGGAATGGTTGATCGAATTGGTCATCACGATGCGGTCTTTACTTACCAGACGGAAGATGGCGCTAAACACAACACCACCGAATCGGTTAAAGATCACACGGAAGCAACTGAGCTCGTTATCCAAGCGTTGAATGAAAGCGGTGTAATCAAAGATAAGTCAGAAATCGTTGGAATTGGTCATCGGGTCTCTCATGGCGGTAGTTATTACACCCAATCCGTTGAGATCAACGATGATGTTGCCAAGCGAATTTCTGAATTGTCAGTGCTTTCTCCCTTGCACAATCCGGCTAATTTGTTAGGAATTGAAGCCTTTGAAAAATTGTTACCGGAAGCGCGAGAAGTTGCCGTGTTCGATACGTCGTTTCACAGTACAATGCCACCAAAGGCCTACACATACGCCTTACCGTACAAATATATTGAAAAATATGGGATCCGGCGATATGGATTCCACGGCCAATCACATCAATATATTTATAGCGTTGTCCGTGATCGGTTTGGCGAACAAGTTGCTGACAAACTTATCTCCTGTCATTTGGGAAATGGCGCCAGCATCTGTGCAATCAAGGATGGTCGATCGGTTAACACTTCAATGGGCTTTACCCCACTGGCTGGACTGGTGATGGGAACCCGTTCAGGTGATATTGACCCAGAAATTTTACCATTCCTTGAAGAAAAGGAGCATCTGGATTCTGAAGACGTCAGAAGCATGCTGAACCATGAATCTGGTGTCTTAGGAATTTCAGGGGTATCTAACGATATTCGGGATGTTTTGAAGGCGGAAGCTGAAGGCAATCAGCGGGCTAAATTGGCACTTGATGTTTATGTCCATCAAATTCAACAATTTATTGGTGCTTATACCACAGATCTTGGTGGCTTGAAGGTCTTATCCTTTACCGCCGGGGTTGGCGAACATTCTGCTCCGATTAGAGCCCGGGTTTGTGAAGGGCTTGAATATTTAGGAATCAAGATCGACGATGCAAAGAATCAAGCAAATGATATTGAAATCCAAACTTCAGATAGCAAAGTGAAAGTTGTGGTTATTCCAACCGATGAAGAGTTAATTATTGCTCGGGAAACGGCTAAAGTAATCGGCTGAACAGATGAAAAACAGGATGGGGTGGTAAAAATGGCTAGAGATATTGAACGGAGCATTCAAGAATACGTTCCTGGTAAACAGGTGACCCTGGCCCACATTGTTGCCAATCCTACGCCTGATATTTATGAGAAGCTCGGACTGCAGGCTCATCGGGATGCCATTGGAATTTTGACAATTACGCCAAGTGAAGCATCAATTATTGCGGGTGATATTGCCACCAAATCAAGCAATGTAACCCTTGGATTCATTGATCGATTTAGTGGTTCAGTGGTCATAATCGGCGAAGTTTCAGAAGTAGAATCAGCACTCAAAGCAGTAGTTGAAAAGCTTCACGATCTGTTGGACTTTGATATTCCAAAAATCACAAGAACGTAAAGGTGGAGAACAGCATTATGCAATTACAACAAATTTTGAATGATTATCAAATCAAGAAAGATTTCAAATTGAATAATCGGATCGTTCTCGCCCCGTTGAATATTCAGTCATCCTTATTTGATGGCAGTGTGAGTCTTAACGATATCGTTTTTCATCAGCAGCATGCTCAAAAAGTTGGAATGGATATTGTTGGATCAGCTTACGTTTCACCGTCTGGGAATACGGATTACGGCTCGGTGAGCGCCGCTGATGATAAGAAGATTCCTGGCCTAACCAAGTTGGCAGAAACCATTCATGATAGTGGCAGTAAGGCGATTTTGCAACTGGTTCACGCTGGCCGGATGACTAATGAGCACATTACGCAGGGCCACGAAGTTGTGGCGCCAAGTGCCATTAAAGCCACCCATGGTCACGTGGCCATGCCAAAAGAATTGACTGCTGAAGAAATTAGCGACATTATTGATGAATTTGCCGCTGCAACCAGACGAGCAATCCAAGCTGGTTTTGATGGGATTGAATTACACGGGGCGAATACATTTTTGCTCCAGCAATTTATGTCTCCACTTTCGAACCAGCGGGAAGATTCGTTTGGTGGTTCCTTAGCCAACCGAATGAAGTTTCCAATCTTCTTGGTTAACCAAGTAAAGGCGGTTGCCAAACAGTTGGCTGATAAACCGTTCATTATTGGTTACCGGCTCTCGCCTGAAGAAATTGAAGCTGGCGGGTTGACCCTCAAGGACAATTTGATGCTGGCGATGGTGCTAAAGGAAATTGGCATTGATTACTTGAGTTTGTCATTGCGGCAATACAATCAGTTGCCGTTGACCAGCGATAAGCTGCAAAGCTTTGCCATTCCAGACATCTTCAGAAAAGCCGTTGGCGACTTACCATTAATGGTGGCAGGTGCATTGAATTCTCCGCAGAACTTGGAAGATGCCCACGCGGACATGTTGGCCGTTGGCAGTAAGCTGTTTATGGATCCAATGTGGCCCGAAGAATTGGCAACTGGTCAATCGCACTTGGGGGCACCCATTACCGGTGGCGTTCCTTACAGCAATGTTTGGCCAAACTAATCTGAAGCTTTTGGAGGTCTGAAAATGGTGGCGACTAATCGACATATCGAAGTAGCACATAGTGTCAATATTCGTGATCTCGGTGGTTACCCAACTGTTGATGGCCGAAAACTCAAGTGGCGTAAGCTCGTCAGGGCGGGGGATTTATCAGAGTTGTCTGAGAATGACCAGCAAACCTTGCTTGATTACGGCATTACGGTGGACGTTGATTTACGGTCAAATGCGGAACGCAAGCAATTTCCGGATCAAATTCCCACGCAAATGAAATTTCTTCACTTGCCGCTGTTTGATGACGACGAGACTGAGAGTCGGACAACCAATCAACGGTTGCAGAAAGCTTATTCGAGCAATCCCCGTAGTGGGTATTTGCGGATGCTTTATGCTTATCGACGATTGGTGGTTAATTCACAACCGCAGCAAGCCTACCAACGATTCTTTTCCTATTTGGAAAGTCACGGTGAAAATGAAACCGTTCTCTTCCATTGCTCGGCAGGAAAAGATCGAACCGGGATGATGACGATTTTGTTGCTCAATGTTCTCGGGGTGTCGCAGGAAGTCATTCAGGCTGATTATCTGCTAACCAACGAACTTTCGGTTCCCAGAATTAATCACCGGATTGCGTTAGCTAAAAAGGCTCATATGAACCGATCGTTTATGGCATCACTGCGGGACTTATCATCGGTTTCGATTGATTATTATGATCAGGCGATGACCCTGATTAATTATGAATTTGGCGGTATCCAGGCGTACTTAAGGGATGTCGTTAAGCTGTCAGATTCGGATTGTGAAAGACTGAGAAATATTTATCTTGAATAAAAAAGTGATCATAAAAATGTGGCTGGGACATACCTCCTAAACTGAGAGTAGAAAAACTTGTGACGACAAGTTTTTC
>NZ_AZEI01000062.1 GCF_001436255.1 Lentilactobacillus rapi DSM 19907 = JCM 15042
GTCAAAGTTGAATGCTTACTGTGATAGTATACTGGACGGACATAATTAGTATTAGCAGTAATGTAACCCGTCATACCATCAGATTTACTATGATGATTGACGTCACGGACTTGATATCGGAGCACGTGATTCTTGCTATACTTGTAATTCGTCACCACAAACATTGGGCGATTAACCCGGGGCTTTTTAGCGTAACTAAACTTGCGGGCGCCTTTGGTAAAGTTATTGCTTCGATACAGATAGATGTGTTTCAAAGCGTAAACGGCTTCACCTTTTTTGGCAACCAATTTCCCGCTTGGCTCAGCCGGTTCTGGAGTTGGAGTCGGGGTTGGTTGTGGGTTTGGTGTTGGTTCTGGATTTGGCTGAGGTTCTGGTCCCGGACCTGGATTAGGGTTGGGTGGCGTTACCGTCTTTTGATAGTAAAAGATGACTGGCGTGGTATTGGCCGTTAAAGTGCCGGTTAAATTAGTTGGCATCTTGGATTTAACCAGGGTATAGGATTGGCCGTTAATCGTCAGGGTATCCGGATAATAAGGCGGATCAATTTTATAGGGGTCATTAATAGTCCCGTGAACCACCTTTTGCTGGAGCAACTGATTATTATCATTATCCAGGTAGTTAATATTCAAAGTGGTATCATTAGCAAATGACTTGCTATAAACCACGTCAATGGTACCACCACCATCAGGAATGATTACCTGGTTTTGGTTAACGACTTTATGATCATTAACCACATATCCGGGAATATCAGGCACAGTGACATATTGACCGACATCATCCTTACCACTAACATCGTGACCTAACGGATTCCCGTTTTGATCAACTGGGTGAATGGTGTACGACACCGTGGTGGCATCATAAGCCACTCGAATATCCCCACCGCCTTCTGGCACGGTGACTTGATGATTTACAACTTGGCTATCATCAACATTGTAGCCGGTAATGTCTGGCACTGTAACCTTATCACCAGCCATACCGGTTTGTTCCGTTGGCGTGTAAGTTGAAATGTTCTGACCGGTCTTTTTATCATAAGGAATAATGCGATACTTAATCTGAGCAACGTTAATTTCATATGGAATATATTCATCGAAAATGGTATAGACCGGGTTGGTAGTAGTATCTTGATAGCCTAAATATAAATAATACTTATACGGATTTTGAATTATTTTGGAATTATAACCATCGTCAAATGGATAATTGGTTGGTCCGGGTTTTACCTGCGAAATGATATTACTATAAGTCATACTGCCATCTTTTTGCCAGGTATTGCCGGCGCCGATATAAAAGGCCTGCGCAAACTTGTTATCCGAATCCAGGGAAAAACCGTCAGCCCAACCGCTATCACCATCAGCGTAGCCCAATTCCCCTCGGTTGGTATAAGTCATTCCTTGTGGTAATTTATTGTTAAACGGCTGAGTGACGGTAATCGTATTGGTTGCGGAATAGATTACCGGCAAAACGAGTTGTTGCCGGAAAATAGCAAAATTTTTGGTATATTGACTCATTTTCAGTGAAGAAAAATCAGAAATACAATTATATTGAAGCCGTAAATCAGTTACTTTGCTTAAATTAGCTATAGGTGTGACATCAGTAATTCGATTACCGATCAGCGTAATATTTTCCAAGTTTTTACAGTTAGCCAAAGGTGAAATATCAGTAATATCAGCGTGGTAGAACTTAGAACCGAAGTTAAATGTAGTGCTTAAATCAATTGTCGTTAAACTGGTCGCATATTGTAAACCTTCCAAAGAATAGTTGCCTGGGTTAATACTCTTTGGACCAACCGCACCATTTCCCCCGTTATAAGGACCCAACGAATCGTAAAACTCATCGTCGGACCCATTACCGAACCATTGTAAAGTTTTTAGCTTTGACAAAGCTGTTTTAAATGAATCCACTGTGAAATCACTCAACTGAGCATTCTGAGCAGCTAAATCCTCATCTTTAAGATTATACAAAACTAACTGCTGTAACTTTTCGTTGGGCATTACTTGATCCAGCGCCGGATTAGTATCTTGCTCATCCGCATATACTACTACGACTGGTGGCGTACTGCCAATTGGCACCATTGATACTGAGAATAGGACCATACCCACCAAAAATACAATTGGCACCAACAAACACTTAATTAATTTCATCGCCTTAACCCCCTCACAAAAAAACAAACCATAAAATTCCCCTAAATCCATTATAACTGATTCCCGTTAAGCGGGCATTGTTTCCGCTTACATTATTGTTATAAATGAGCATAACTTTTGCCTCATTTGCAAAAACATCTATTATCTTTAAAGTAGCCTTTTCCCATCCCAACCAATAATTCCGCCCCCGTTATCGTATATTATATGTATAAGCCAAAAGGAGGCGCCACAATGACCCAAACTAACCAACTACTCGAACGACTGAAAAAAGAATACGCCAAGATTCTCAAGGATAACCTTGTTGGCATCTACCTCCACGGATCTTACGTCATGGGTTCTTACAACGAAGAAGTCAGTGATTTAGACTACATTGTTGTTGTGAAAGAGCCACTCAAATTCAGTGACAAACAACGACTCATGAATGTCACCATCAAAAGGTTATGGCCGCTTTCACCACAGAAGGGCTTGGAATTCCACGTCCTTCTGCTTGAAGATACAAGCCATTTTACAGATCCGCTACCCTTTGATTTCCATTTTTCTCAAATGCACCTCGCAGAATATGCATCGAATCCAGATAAATATATCAAATCAATGCATGGCAAGGATCCCGATTTAGCCGCTCACATTACCATTCTCAACCGCTACGGCCAGGAGTTGATTGGCGCACCGATCGAAGAAGTCTTCAGTGAAGTTCCTTCAGCGGACTATTGGCGAAGTATCACAGCGGACATTAACGATGCCGACCAAGAAATCCTCAGCCAGCCCATGTACATTGTCCTCAACCTTTGCCGGGTTTTAGCGTACGAGCAAGACAATCTCGTGACATCCAAATTAACTGGTGGCGAATGGGGATTAAGGGCCTTACCAGAAAAATACCACCCCATTATCCAAGCAGCCTTAACAAAATATACGTTAGCTAGTTCAAAGGATCCGTTTGATAGCATCCGTGCCACTCAATTAGATCAATTTGCCCGTTTGATGCTAAAGAAAATAAGACTGAGGCAATAGGCGATTTGATCCCAGCCTAATTGCGATCATTCTTCTGATCCATCAACTTCAAACCCGTTTGAACAAAGTCTTCTCCAAACGCCGCCACTAATAATCGTTGCCAATCCGTTGGTACTGCCAACTCCCTTAAGATCGGTTGAAGCCACTGATTGGTCGGCAGTAATTTCATTAATGAATGCTTTGTAAATTGAGAAAATAACAAGTTTCTTCCATAGAAAGTGGCCAGTCGCTGCTGAAAATTCGGTACCGCCACTGGCACTAACAGGTTATTGGCATTATTTCGATCACCCAAATAGAGTTGGGCAGCCAAGAAATCAGTCTTCAGATCAAACGAAACGGCTTTATGGGCCGCTGCCATCGCTGGTGCCATCCGGATAAACCAGATTAACTTGTGTTGCTCCAACGTCCGCAACAAATGAAGTAGCGCTAAATCCAATTGGCTTAATCGAAATTGGTTCGCCTGCATTGCCGGCCGCGTTAAACTAACTTTAATTGCTGCAGTTAACTCGTCAAAATCCCCGGGATCATCCCAGAGCACTTCAACCTGCTGCGCATGTGCTAACCACAATTCATGAGTGGCCACTCGCAATGTGAGCCAATTCATTTGACCATTTTCGGCGACAATCTTTAACAACCAGTAGGAGCTGGCTGTTGAGCGCGCATAATTGCTGGCAACCAGCTCCACCCCTGCAGGTAATGTAGCGATAATCGTTTGCTGCAATCGTTGCCGGTACGCATCATCCATGGTAAATTGATATTTCCCGTTATTCGGTCGTAACTTGGCCAAAGCTGTCATCCCAATCGTTCTTTAAATTGATTGTAGCACGCATTTTAATCAGCAAATTAAAAAGCAATCCCCGAAGAGATTACTTTACACTTAGGTGGCATTTAATTAATCGAGCGTTTCCGGTTTAGCTGCCTTCTTATTGTTCAAATTGGCCAAGAGGAAGAGGACCGTTCCAACAACTAAGAGGATAATGGCAATGTAAAATCCCATGATCTTCGAACCAGTGGCATCCGAGATACTACCGGTTAGTGCCGGGGCAATGATCGATGACATCATCCCAAAGAAGTTAAAGACACCAAGGGTTGTGCCAATCCCAACTCGCGGCGCATTTTCACCCAACCAGGAAATAATAATTGGTTCGACGGCCAACTTACCAAGGAAACCATATAAGACCAGCGCGATCAATAAGAATGTTGGATTAGTCGCCTGAACAGTTGCCAGCAGCATTGCGGCAGCCAGAAGTTCCAAGACAACAATGAATTTGATCTTTTGATTCATAAAGCGGTCGGCTAATTTACTGAAGAACAAGGCGCCTGGAATCGAGGCGAAGGCAACTAATGAGGCTGAAAAACCAATGGCAGTTCCTTTGAATCCGCGTTCGGTTGCCAGAAAGTTCGGGAGCCAAGTGACGATCATGTAGTAAGCGTAACAGGTAGCAAAGTACAGTAGGTAACTAAAGAACATCTTAGGTGCCAACAAAGTACCAACTGAAACTTTTTCCTTTGGCTTCTTTTCAGTCTTCTTCTCAAGAGCGGCTTGAATCACTGCCACATCATCCTTGTTACTGCGGATGATGGCTTGAAAAGCAATCACCATGAATAGAATCATCGCGATTGAAATGTACATCATCACTTGCCAAGGCATCCCCTGTTGAGCAACCAAGAAACTTGAAAGAATCATGCCAAGTCCCGAGCCAACTGCCGAGCCACTGTTCACAATCGCTGTCGAGAAGCTCCGTTTGTTGGCCGGAATATTCTGATTGGTGAGGGAGTATGCTGACCCGTAGAAGGAACCACATCCTAAACCAGCCAGTAAACTACCTAAATAAATGATTTGAATTGATCCGGCCAGCGCAACGATTAACGCTGCCGCCGCAAACAGTAAGAAGCCTGGGATCAGAACCCGTTTCTTACCGATCTTATCAACCAAAAATCCGGCCGGTATCTGCATAACCACATATCCTAAAAAGTAAAAACTAGAAATGGATCCTAGGGCAGTGTCTGAAACATTACCACCCAATGAGGCTCTAATCTGTGGGTAAACGGGGGCTAAAGCAGACCGGTAGACCCAAATTGCGATCCAACCAGCACATAATAAGATAACGATCTTTTTCCAATACGCCATTCCAGTGTGGGGTTTACTTTCGTCTCTTTCCATCATCAATTCCTCCAATAATAGCTTTACTCATTTGGTAAGCGCTTTCAATTATAATTATAACGGCTGCTCTTTTAAAAACACTGCCCATTCTGAACCATAATGGATAAAACATTGTCTAAAGTGGCTAAATATGGTTTAATGAATAGAGATGTAAGCGCTACCGTTATGAAATTGGAGGCATTTTACTTTGACGACATTAGAACAATTACTCGACCTGCCACGATTCTCCGACTTGGAAATCCTTTCCGCCCATAAGAACCTTGAACGCAAAGTGGAAAGTGTCGAAATCACTGAAACTCCCGACGTTGCAAATTTTATTCCCAAGAACGCCATTGTCCTGACGACGGCAATGATCTACAAAGATGATCAATCAAAAATGAAGCACTTACTTGATACCCTCGTTTCTAAGGACGTTGCCGCGTTAGGGATTAAAGTCGGCCGATTCATTGACGATATTGACCAAGATGTGGTTGATTATGCCTCGAAGGTTGATGTCCCCATCGTCAAAGTCCCCAGCAGCCAACCATTGGGAAGACTGTTATACCAAATGTTGAGTTATATCTGGGACGCTAAGACTGAACAGCTTACTTATGCATTAGATATTCAGAAACGCTTCTCGGGCCTGCTTATGCACGACGTCAATTTAAGCCGCTTTATCGCCGAACTCGGAAAAATCATCAATGCCCCGGTGATTTTACTGAGCCCTTGGCACAAAGTCATCAGCAATTCTCAATACTTTTCCCGCTCAGACCATCCGGCTTCGTTTTACATTGAACAGATTGATGACCACCATTATGACAAAATCAATGAAGGCAATAGTTCATTTATCGTGAAAGACTTGAAGGGTGAAAACGTCCAGGTGCTGGGATATCCAGTGAATGTTGACACGTATTTTCCGTTCCACTTAATTATCTTGAAACCCGAACAAATTCCTTATCCTGTGTCTGAGTTTGCTATCGAGCAAGCGATCCTCGTCTTGACGTTCATTTTGTTCAAGAATTACAAAGTCGATGAATTCTTCGATATCATGAAAAGTGACTTCCTCTCTCAATTGATTAAGGCAAAAACGGACCAAACTCACGACCACCGCAATTGGGTCGACTTAGGGTCGCGCTATGGCCTTGTTCACAGTAAGTATTATCGCTTGGCCCTGGCCTACTGTGTTCCTAACAAAGACAACAAGACCAAGCTGATTTATCGCCAAGAAGAGGCTGCCATTGCCAAAAAATGGCTGGAAGCGCAACTGCCACTTCGAATTAAGAATGTCATTATCTTTAAGGTCAAGAACACCAACGAAATTGCTTTGCTCTTCCAGTCGCAGGAACCGGATGCCAACAAAGTTCTTCAAACACTGGCGGATGAACTCAAAGAGGCACTGTCAATCCAGCTATGCTTTGCATTTGGAAATCCCTATGAAGCAATTACCAATATCTCCAGTTCGTTTATTGAAGCAAAATCAGCACTGGATGAAGCAACCCGGCTCTTCAACCCAAATGTTGTAAATTATTACCATCCAAAGGGGCTGGTTGGCCTTTTTGAAAATACAAACGAGGAAAGTATTCACTATTATTGTGAAAAAATACTCAAAGATTTAGCCTATCCAAACGATCAATCCCAAAAGGAATTAAGAAATACTTTGAAGCATTATTTGGATTACAACTGTGAAATTACTAAAACTGCCACAGCGTTGTATCTCCACAGGAACACAATTAAGTACCGGATTAAGCAATGTGAGAAATTACTGGGGCTGTCCGTCAAGGATCCGGAGAATAGTTTGAATCTACGGTTGGCATTGGAATTGTCAGAATCGGGCAACGAATCCAGTGAGCAAGCGGAACCTGGTGCCTAAAAATTGAGCAGAAGTTCTTAGCTACCAACAAATTAATAGCAAAAAAGGGGACCCAATTGAAATCCTAAAATGGATTTCAATTGGGTCCCTTTTAAGAGCCGCGTCAGAGCGCTCACTGTTTTAGGACAGCTCCGCAAAGCAGAAGTCTGCATGTAAGCACCACCGAGAAAAATTCCAGAACCGGGAATTTCTCTCGCTGGAGACTTACATTCCGACTTCTAATCGCTTTGATCCGCTCACTTTTTCTACTGTGCTGTATATCCGCCATCTACGACGAATTCTGCACCAGTTGCGAATTTGGATTCATCTGAAGCCAAGTAGACACAGATCCAGGCAATATCATTCGGTTCGCCAATATGGCCCATTGGTGTCTTGCTTCTTTGCGACATCATTTCTTCTGCACCCTCAAGATCGTCAACTAACGGAGTCTTGATATAGCCTGGGTGAACGGTGTTAACTCGCACGTCATAATCTTTTAAGGCACAATCCAAGGCAGCTGATTTGGACATGATTCGCACGGCACCCTTTGAAGCATTGTATGCACCCAAGTTCGGATCGCCGACAAAACCTTCGATCGAGGACATGTTGATGATTGAAGCGCCGAGGTTCTTATTCTTCATTCGTTGAATTCCCAAGCGGGTTCCAAAGAATACCCCGTCCAGGTTAATTGACTGTAATTTGCGCCATTCTTCAGTTGTCGTTTCTTCAACGCTCTTGCTAACCGCAATTCCAGCGTTGTTAACGATTGTGGTCACTTGGCCAAATGCTTTTTCAGTTTCATCAAATAATTTGGTCCAGCCTTCTTCATCTGAAGCATCGTGCTTGATGAATTTGATGACATCCGGTCCACCAACTGATTTTGCGGCTTTTTCACCAACATCAGCGTGACGGCCAGTAATGACCACTTTGGCACCTTCTTCAACAAATTTATCAGCAACAGCCAACCCAATTCCTAAAGTACCACCGGTTACAATCGCAACTTTTCCTTTTAATCGATCTGTCATTTGATTACCTCCGTTTTATAGACGATATCGAGTACCAATGAAGTGATTTATTTCACAAACTTATAATACACTATTTATCTTCTTTTGTAAATTATTTTCTTTTTATTTGAAATTAATTTTCATCATGACGCATAACTGATTCTCGTTCCGGCTTTACCTTGTAGGGCGAGGTCGGCTTCATCTAACGCGCAAATAATGGCTGTCCCGCCAGTTTTGGCGAATCCAATTCCCGCTTCAATTTTCGGTCCCATACTTCCCACAGAAAAATGGCCATCTGACAGGTATTTCTCAGCCTCAGTAACTGAAATATCCTGGAGCTTTTCTTGTTCAGGCTTCCCATAGTTAATATAGACATTGCTGACATCCGTCAAAATCATAAAGATATCTGCATTCACTTGTTCTGCCAATTTGCGGCCGGTGCGGTCCTTATCAATGACGGCCTCAACGCCACACAACTGACCTTCATTGGTTTGGTAGACCGGAATCCCACCACCGCCACCAGCAATGACAATGATATTTTGCTCGAGCAGATGGACAATTGAATCGATCCCATGAATCATCGAGGGCATTGGTGAAGGCACAACCCGTCGATAGCCCCGGCCGGCATCCTCAACCATAATCCAGTTCTTTGTTGCCTGTAGTTGCTTAGCTTCTTCTTCTGAATAGAAAATCCCGATTGGCTTGCTTGGATTCTGGAATGCCGGGTCATTTCGATCGACCTCAACTTCCGTCAGCAGCGTTGCAACGTTGGCCGAAGATTGATTCTTCCGCAATGTATTTTTCAATGATTGTTCCAGCATGTAGCCGATAGATCCCTGGGTTTCCCCATTACAGGCGTCTAACGGGAAAGCCGGCACAACGTCTTTGGCAATTTCATTTTGTTGTAAAATATTTCCAACTTGCGGACCATTCCCGTGGGTCAACACAATTTCATAGTCCATTGCCTCTATTTTGGCGATCTGTTCCGCACTCTTGCGGACATTTTGCATCTGAATGTCAAATTCTGCCGGTTGTTTTGGCTGTAAAATGGCATTCCCGCCGATCGCAATCACAACTCGCTTAGCCATCAAATACCCCCTTTCAAGTTATCAATTAAATTCATATTCACAAGTTCACAAATGTACTTTGAACAAAAGCGCAGAGACGATACCAGATATCGTGTCAATGCCCGATGTATTGCCGTAATCAATTGCATCGTGTAGCAACTCATCTATATCGTTAAGTGCGCCTTTGCCTGATAGATAATCAGCAATCTTCAGTACAGCACTGCTAAACCGTTTGTTCAACGCATGATTCAAATAATGGCGACTAATATCCGTCGTGTATCTGTCCGTCGCAATCTTTGATCGAATTGCTTGGTGGAGGGATTCAGTGGGCTCAACCAGCCAATCGATTAGCAGCCAGCCCAACAGCAGGTCATCCCCCGAGGGCGTCAACCCCCGGCCGCGGCCAGCGAAGAAATCAACCCCGCGTTGCACATTGGCAGCCTCAGTTAACCAGGTTAATTCGGCTTGGAACGGTGAGGCCGCTTTACTCAACAAGGCTTGAAATGGCTGGTTTAATCCTGTCATCTTATTGAGCTGCTGGGCAGCCCCAAGCAGATATTGCGCCCTGGTGCCATCGATTTTAGTCGCTTTAAGACTCACATCGTAAGTCTTTGACAGCTCAATTTGCCAGGTTTCAGTAGCCGTCGTGATTTCAATCAGCTGGTCTGCAAACCGAATGGATTGGGCATCATTTATTTGGGCCAACAACTCATAGAATTCTGCCTTGGGGATATAAACCCCGCCCGGAAACAGCTTGGATTGATCCCAAGCCACCAGGATAAGAGGGTTATGCTGTCGGTCAGTGAGATTAAAGGTGTGCTTAAATACACTGTGGACAAACCAGTCTCCCCGTTCCAAATCCAATAAGTCCTGATCCGCATATGCCTGTACTTTTCTCATGATTCATCAAACCCCAACTTCAAATCCGAGTTTCTCCGCGTAAGCTAAGACTGCTTTTTCAAAACATTCCATTGGTGGGTTAACGGTTCCGGCACCGATTTGGCCAAGGCCGGCTTTCTTATTGGCAATACCAGTATTAATGACCGGCAAAATCCCAGTTTCAACCACTTTACGAGCATCAATTCCAATCGAAATCCCCTTGAAGTCCCAAGTTGGAATTGGGAAATTCGGATTAGATGCGGTAGTGATTTCAGTCATTTCTTCACTAATGTGGAGGGCATCGAAGAAACCACCCGTGCCAATAAAGCGGGTCACTGCAGGGGCTGCGATCATCGCAAAGCCGCCGACACCAAATGTTTCGGTGATGGCACTGTCACCCATGTCCGGAGACGCATCATCTTCGGAGAATCCTGAGAAGTACAGCCCTTTTGGCGTGTTAACCGGACCGGTAAACCATTGGTCACCCATTCCAGAAATTCGAATCCCAAATTCATAACCGTTCCGGCACATTGCCGTGACAATCGTGCCTTCTTGAACTTGGCGGGCACCATCCATGACGGATTTAGCAGAGGCCATCATAATATTCAAGAAAAATTGATCGGTATCAGCTAAGAACTGGATCACGTCTTCTTTGTCTTTCTGGTTAATATTTAGTTTGACAATACTTGGGGACATTTCCTTTAAGAATGCCAGTGAAGCGGCAATGTTTCGCTGATGGAATTCATCCCCCATGGCAATCGCTTTGGCAATCAACACGTTGACGTTTAGCGGTTCACGCATTTGCATGGCTTCGCTCAAGGTTGGTCCCAAAACATCTCTCATCCATCTTAATCGATTAATCACTTCCGGACCGTTGGCGCCAAATCGGAGCACAGCACCAATGCCTTCGTTCATTGTGCAATAAGCACGGTTGCCATCTGTTTTGTTTTCAACAATAAAGACCGGCATATTAGCAGACGTAATCCCACCCATGGGACCAACCGCATCCACATGGTGACATGGGATCAGCTTGACTTCGCCGCTCTCCATCAAGGCGCGGGCATCGTCTTCATTATCAGCCCAACCTTCAAAGATGGCAGCGCCGATGCAGGCCCCTTGAACCGGATCAATCATCTTGTCGTAGGTAATTGGTGGACCCGCGTGCAGCAGAACCTTGCCATGATTGAACGCATCAATGACCTCTTTTGCGGGGACAACATCCAGCAAGAATGGCGAACCGGCAATAATTTTTGAAATAACGGCATTGTTGGCTTCTTCTACATTTGCATAGACCATCCCTACACCTCCACTTTCTTGTTCAATGACACTTTGTTCAAGAAGATTAAAGCCTTCTGAAGTTCCACGTTCCCACCAGAAACTGGATGCCAATCGAACTGAACGGCATGGCCACCATTTTCATTAATGGCTTTGGCGAAACTTTCCAACCCAACGTTGATAAATTTATCCACCGTAAGCAACTTCTGAAGATCTTCAGAAACGGCTGGCATGACGGCATCGGAAGCTTCTTCAGGTAAAATCGGCTTGAGATCTTCATGCACCGGCTTGCCAACCAATGCTAAAGCGGTCTTAACGGCTTGGGCATTGCTTTGGCAGAGAATAACTCCGGCATCCTGTAAAATCTTCTGTTGATTATGGTAATCTTGAGGGTCCAAATCAGTTCCGACAATCGTGCCAATAACTGGCAAGTTCCGCCCTTGAGCCTTCGCGTCGGCAATCACTTTCTTGATGGCGGGTTCTAATTCACCGGCCATGTTATCATGCGCACCATATCCGAGGACGATATCGATCAAGATTGCGGCTGTTTCCGGGTCATTACCGGCTTCAACCATCATTTCTTTGCGTTTAGTCGCGTCAATCATCGGATGTGGCCGACCCTGGGTGTAAACATCGTCGCCTAAATCGATGACTTCATAGCCTTCCTTTTTAAGGATATAGCCATCACCGGCATCTTGGGCATTGAGACCCAGGGCATCGTTCATCAACGTTGCAGCTTCGTATGCCAGCGTGCCACCAGAATAATAACCCTTGATGTACTTCTGCTTAGGGTCCAACTTGATCGTTGGAACTTCCAACTGATCGTCGATGGCTTCCGGCTGCTGACCATTTAACAGGTCAACGGCAATTCGGGCAGTTTCTTCCAAAGTGTATGCCCGGTAGAGGCCTTCTTCATGAGCGGCTGGCTTTTCGCCGAGGAAAATGGCGACAACTGGCTTGCTGGCAGCCCGAAGTAAGGCAACGACGTCATCGCGAACCTCTTTGGCAGGTGGCTTGGAAATCGCCACGATGACTTTAACATTCGGATCTTGATCAAGTAGGGCAACTGCATCCTTGAAGGTGGTTCCTTGAACGGCAGCCTTTAAGTCACGGCCACCGGTTCCAATCGCATTGGTCACCCCGGCACCCAGCTTGTGGATGATGGTTGAAACTTCCTGAATTCCAGTTCCAGAAGCACCAACCATGCCGATGCCGCCCTTGCGAATTCGGTTAGCGAATGCCAATGGAATCCCATTAGCAATCCCAGTTCCACAGTCAGGTCCCATCAACAGCAAGCCCTTTTCGTGGGCAAGGTTTTTCAAGCGGGCTTCATCTTCGATCGTCACGTTATCGCTAAAACAGAAAACGTGTTTGCCGGCATCCAAAGCCTTTTCAACTTCACCGGCCGCATAGGTGCCTGGCACAGAAATCAAGGCAACTGGCGCGTCTTTGCCCAACTCTAAGGCTTTATCCCAAGTCTTAACCCGTTGTTCATCGTCAGTGCCTTGATCATCAGCTTGGCCCTGTTCATCCAGGTATTCCTTCGACTTTTCAATCACCTCATCGACTAAGTCATCGCTGTCAGCATCGAGAACGATCACCATATCGTTTGGAGAAGCTTTTTCTAATTCATCGGTTGCAAGCCCACCAGTTTTGAAGATATCTTTGTTGGCGGGGGTCCCCATCATCACTTGAACGTTGTTGACGCCATCCAAAGTTTCCAGATAGTTCGTCAGCAGCATTAGGACGATTGAATCTTGATAACTATTTTTTTCAATAATTGTATGGAGCATGGACTCACCAACTTCCTTTCCTAAGCGAAGGCACCTTTACCATCGTATTCATCCAAATGAACTACGTCACTCTTCAAATACTCATAAATATCAGTGGCAACTTCAATGCCATTCTTCATTGCTTTTGCGTATCTAATCTGGCTTCTTTCTCCAGGTAGATAGACTTGGTCATAGCCTTTAGCAGGTGGCATCGAATGCAGTTCATCGATCATTTGCGAAACCCGTTTCTTAAACGCTTCTGGATCAGTAAACTTAGCTGGATCCATTAAAATATACATTTGACCCAAGTTCCGTTTTTCAGTCAGATCATGATACATTGAGGAAACGTGCTTGCCAAATGGTAATCCCAACAGCGAGCCTGACAAGACATCGATCATCATCATCAAACCATAACCTTTAGGCCCGGCGATTGGCAATAATGCCCGTACATCATGAGGATTGGTGGTTGGATTACCTTCAGCATCCACTGCCCAGGTATCCGGAATTGAGCGGTTCTTGGAACGCGCATCCAGCACCTTGCCCCAAGCTTGCACCGTGGTTGCCATATCGAACACAAGCGGCTTTTCACCATTGGTTGGTGCGGAAAAGGCAAACGGGTTGGTTCCAAAGTAGGTTTCACTGCCACCAAATGGCACCACCATTGGATCCGATTGGCACATGGCGATTGCAGCCAAACCTTCTTCAGCTGCCCGTTTAACATAATATGAAAGCATCCCACTGTGACCTGTTCTGGCAACACCAACGATTGCCGAACCGCTCTTCTTAGCCATATCAATGGCATAATCTAGCGCAACGTTGCAAACGTATTGGCCCATGCCGTTATCACAATCAACCACGCCGGTTGAATCGCTCGTTGGCTTGAAAACGATGTTTGGATCGAGGTTAACGCCGCCTTTAGCAATTCGTTCTGCGTAATAGGCAACCCTGACAGTTCCATGGGAGTGAATCCCACAGGCGTCTGCATAAGTTAAGTGTCGGGCAGTTTCTTCGGCATGAGCTTCTTTTAGCCCGGCCTTCATAAATTTACGTTTCATTAATTCTTGTAATTCTGCTGCATCAACTAATGTGGTCCCGGCTGTTTCTTGCATGATAAGTCTCCTCGCTTAGTTGTGATTTAGATTTCAGGATCTCGGTTGGCATCTTTTGAGTAGACGTAAGCTAATGGTTCACCCCGGCCAACTGCGTAGGCGGCTTGTGGTACATAAGAAGCCATGAATAAGTAATCGCCCTTTTCAACGGGGTACCAATCGTTGTCCAAGTTATACATGCCTTCGCCAGAAATCAGATAGGCACCGTGCTCCTGAAAATGAGTCTCGATGTAGCCGTGGCTTGCGCCTGGTTCAAATGACAAAATGTGAACGTTCATATCGAAGCCAAGTTCTTTTGGCAGGAAGTCCCAGAGCAACACATCTTTCATGCCTTCATATTCTTCCGGCTTTTGATCCTTGGTATTGCCAACGACCTTGTGGGCTTCGTAGCCTTCAAGTGGCTGATAACGTTTCTTGTAGAGGAAGACCTCGGTTGGTTCATCTTGAGCGTTTTCCATCATCATTTTGACGCCAGCTGGATAATAAGCGTAACCGCCAGTTTCCAAGACGTCTTCTTCCTTGCCATCGGTTACTTTTAATTTTCCCTTTACAACGTAGGCAACTGTTTCAATGCCATCACCGCCGAAGCCAGTGTGTTTGCCACCCTTTTGGAAAGTCGCAATATAGTCGACAAATCCGGCACCAATTCTTGGTGATCCCAGAATCGAAACGTCCACGTTCTCAAATCCAGGAATGGTATTCTTAACCAAGCCATCGTGAGGAATGATTGCGAAACTGTCTTTCTTAATAACTGCCCGTGATGCTAATAAAGTCTTTTGGTACCCTGTTCTGTCGTTTTTATATCCCATGATAAATCCTCCCATTTTCTAATAAAACTTATTTATAGGCTAATTGATATAATGTATCGGCTAATAATTGAACACCGGTCACTAAGTCTTCAAATGGTGTATCTTCTGCCGGATTATGACTAATCCCGTCAATACTTGGCACAAAGATCATTGCCGTTGGATAGAATGGTGCGATAACTTGTGAATCATGACCGGCACCACTGTGCATGATGCGATATTTGTAGCCTTCAGCTTTGGCTTCTTTTTCGATTGTCGCCACAATCTCATCGTTCAATGGAACGGGAGCTTCATCCATCCACAAATCAATGTCAATCCCAAGCCCTTGTTCCTTCGCGGTTGCCTTCATCATTTCTTCTAATTCTTGAGTGAAGTTAACCAGGAATTCAGCATCCGTATGGCGGCAGTCCATCGTGAACAAAACTTCGCCCGGAACCACGTTAACGGTGTTTGGCTTGACCGCAACCTTCCCAAACGTGAGAACCAATGGATCCCCAATTTCATGAGCACGATCCAAAGCCTTTGAAATGATCTTGGACATCCCATAAACTGCGTCGTGACGATAACTAAGTGGCGTGGTGCCGGCATGGTTGGCCTCGCCTTTCAGCGTAATGTTGTAACGGCGTTGGCCAGCAATGTTATTAACGATCCCAATTTGTTCATGCTCGTGCTCTAGAATGTCACCTTGCTCAATATGCTCTTCAACGAAGGCTTTGATATCATCTCGACGCGTTTGCTTAGGCTTAAAGTCAAATCCTTGGCGATGCATTTCATCGACAAACTTGTTACCTTCAGCGTCCGCAATGTCTTTGACTTCATCATCATTGGCAACCCCGACAAAATTTTTACTTCCCCAGAATGCCATTGGGAAGCGGCTGCCTTCTTCTTCGGCCATCGAAATGACTTCAAGAGCACGGCGTGGTTGACCATACTTTTCAAGCAGATATTGAGCCGCGGTCAGCGATGCAACAACGCCAAATTGGCCGTCAAGCTTGCCACCGTTCACAACCGTATCAATATGAGAACCTGACATAATCGTTTCATCTGGCAAATCAGTTCCTTCGATGCGACCGAACAAGTTCCCAACTTCATCAAATTGAGTGGTCATCCCAAACGATTCCATTTGCTGTTTCACATACTTTTGTGCCTGCAGCCAGGAATCGGTATAGAGTAATCGGGTCATCCCACCGGTTGGGTCACTTCCAATAGAAGATAAAGCTTTGAGTCTTTCATCAACATTCTTAGCAATTTCTGAATTCACTGTCTTATCGGTTGTCATGATATAGCCCTCCTTGTATTACGTTACAAATATATTGTATGCGCTTTCATGACAGACATCATTGGTTACTTTGGCTAAATCTATGAACGGATTTGTCGGTTCCTGTTCAAAATAACCAACCGATCTTATGATCCAAAACAGGCCATCACCTCCAAAATCATTTTCTTAACGAAGCCGGATTGCCAGAAAATCCAATCCCAGCTCACTGACATCCAAGCTCATTTGTTATCTTTAGTGTAATCGTTTTCAAAACGAATGCCGTTGTCTATATTGCATAAATATATCGGATTTTAGTGCATTACCTACAAAAGAATCAGTAACTGAAAATCGGTCGTCTGAGACCAGTCAAAAAGCGGCCCCCATTATATCCAAAATTGGATTAATGAGGACCGCTTAATGATCAATACGTTCATTCAGTTACCTGGGCAAGTTAATTTAGCACAGCTTTATGAGCCTTATCAGCCTGCTTTTCATCTACAGACTTGGGGCCATTCTTGATAAATTGACCTGGGAATTCCTTGATCACACCTTGGTCTTGGCTATAAATTGTTTGGCCTCTCAAAATAGTTTGAACCACTTGAGCACCAATCTTCTTGCCAATGTATGGGCTGATCTTGTTACGATATTCTAATTCATCTGCTTCCAAAGTGTAAGGGGCATTTGGTTTGATAAGTGCAAAGTCAGCATCTTTACCAACACTGATACGGCCCTTTTGATCCAAATGATAACGATCTGCTGGATTTGAACCAATGATCTCACCAAATTGCTTCAGTGACATGCCCCGTTTTTGAACGGCTTCATCGAACATCACGTCAACGTCGTTTTGAACGCCGGCGATTCCACCCCATGCTTCAAAGGCGTTGTCGGTATCCTTCAAATCTGGCGTACATGGTGAGTGATCAGAAGTGACAAAACTAATGCCGCCTGATTCAACTCTTTGCCAAAGGGCATCTTGCTGCGCTTGTTCACGAATTGGTGGTGAACATTTAACAACTGGGCCAATGGCATCCAATTGATCCTTTGTGAAGTAGAGGTAGTGGACACATGTTTCACATGTAACATCGACACCTTCAGCTCTAGCCTTGATCACTTCGTCAACGCCTTCTTTACAAGCAACGTGACAGATATGAATTCGACAGCCGGTTTGTTTTGCCATGAAGATTGCCTTGCGAATAGCTTCAACTTCTGTAAATGCTGGGCGGGTGTCCACATAATCTGCTAACGTCGTTTTGCCTTCAGCTTTAGCGATTTCACCCAGTTTATCGGTAATCGCAGCATTTTCTGCGTGGATTGCCAGCACTTTACCGGTTTTGGCAACTTGCTTCATCCCTTCATATAAGGAATAATCATCCACGTTTTGGAAATCGCCGTCGATTGAACGGTCACCACAAGTTGCTAGGAAGCACTTGTAGCCTGAAACGCCTTCTTCATCCAATTCTTGGATGCCGCCGTCCAAATTGTATGGTACCAATCCGCCGAAGGAAGCAACATCAACCTTCAATTGATTTTTACCAGTCTGATATTTTAGTTCGATACTCTTCTTATCCACGGTAGCTGGAACCTGATTCAATGGCATTTCCATGAATGAGGTTACTCCACCCTTGGCACAAGCAGCCGTTCCGGTAACGTATCCTTCCCATTCATCACGATAGCCACCGCCCATTGGGGTAATGTGAACGTGGGCATCAACCATCCCCGGGCTCACAACTAATCCCTTGGCATCAATGACTTTGTCGCCATCAAGATCTGCGCCAATTGCAGTAATCTTACCATTATCAACGGCAACGTCTGTCTTGACACCACCGTCTTCTAAAATAACTAATCCGTTCTTAATAACCAATTCATGACTCATGTTGTTTCCTCCTTCGAGACTGACTGAGGTTCAAGACCCCAGCTCTATCCAACTTTGCAGTAGGCAACGCACGTTCTAATCATCAATCGTTTCTAAAGCTTTCTTGGGCACCAGCCGTTTCAATGCGAGGTAAATAATGAATGCTGAACCAAAGCCAACAAACCATGAAACGTCTGAAATCCCAGATAATGCCGGAATAAATTGACCGCTAAGTGACAGCAGCAACGCCAGGATTGTGGCAACGTAGGCCTCCCGGTTGATTCCGTGATACAAAACATCCTTATTGTTGGTATCCAAATCCATATACAAATCGTCCAAGTCTTCGTGCCGTTTGTGAATGAAGAAGTAGTTGGCAATCATCACTCCGGCAACGGGTCCCAAAACTGCCCCGATTGAGTTTAGGAAAACGAAGATACTATCTGAATTTTCCATCAACTTCCACGGCATGATCAAGAAACTAATCAGTGAAGCAATTAATACCCCACTCTTGTAATGAAGTCGCTTGGGGAACAGCGCCGTTAGCTGGTAACCTGCTGGAATGATATTTCCAGTGGCATTGGTTGAGATCGTTGTCAGTAAGAAGACGGCCATTGAAATAATGACGGCTGGAAAATTGTCCCATCGTTCGATGATATTTAACACATTCCATTCTTCAATGTGATAATGAATCGAACCGCCAATCAGAATCACCACACTGGAAAAGGCAAAGATTAAATATCCCAGTGATAATCCCAACGTTTGGCCCACCACTTGGGCGCGGGTAGATTTGGCATTTTGAGTAAAGTCAGAAACACTCGTCCCTGGCGCTGCCCAAACGGCTAATACTGAGTTGAAAATGATAAAGTAAACCAGAATTGGATTGACGTGAGCGGTCGCTGACAGCCGGTAGGAAAGAATCGGTCCCAAACCGCCGGCAGCTGAAATTGCCCAAATAGCCATGCCACCGAATACAACATAAATCAGTGGGCTTAAGATGGCGGTAAACTTGTTCAAAATGCCCCCGCCGCCAATTCCAACGAGTACGTTCAAAATCCAGAAAATGGTAAAGGAAATCAATCCTGGAATGCCAATCCCTAAAATTTTGACCGAACCACCAAGATGTAAGAACCCTGGCCAAATTTTACCAATCATAATCAATAATGCAAGTGAACCGGTGTACGTCTGCAATCCAAACCAGGCGATAGCAGCGACGCATCCCCGCAGGAACCCTGGGAGTTTAGCACCAAAGTTTCCGTAGGCTGATCGGAGATGCATCGCAAACGGAATCCCGTACTTTGACCCCACAATCCCGTTCAGGGACATGAACGCTGATACGAAAAATGCGCTTAGGAACAGGGCAATCATGACGTTCAGCGGTGACAATCCCAAGAATAGGAAGCCCCCGACCGCGGCATAGTTGGGAATATTATGAATGGATCCCATCCATAACGTGAAGTAATTCCCCGCTCCCATGTTGCGTTTATCTTTGGTCTTGGGAAGTAAATCATCATTATAACCGCGCTTTTTATACTCGGTTATTTGGTTTTCAGTTACTTCGAAATCGTCTCTTTTCACCTTCAAAACCCCTTACATATAGCCAGTCGACCACCTTTGTTAAAGGAATCAGTTTAGATAAACAACTTCCTCGGCAATTACTAGTTAAAAATAGATAGACCAATCTGCGCAGATCGTTGTTCTTGTTCATATATGAACTTGTGGAACTAGTACAAGCAAAATGATTCTGTCATTTATCAATTATTATTGTAAGCGTTTTCTTTGTTGGCTGCATTGTTCAGATTGGACAATTTAATAATTTGGTTTGTCTCATAACATTTTTTAGATTTGTTAGAATGACCAGTAAGAGATCCTTTGAAAGGTGGCATGCAAAGTGGAAATTCAGACGATTGAACTAGACCAATATGAAACGGCTTCAATTAAAGCAACGATCTATCACGGTACCGCCAACAATCAAAGCCCCATCTTATATCTCCATGGCGGTGGATTAATATTCGGCAACCGTAATGACTTACCTACCGACTATATCGAAAAATTTGTCGCCGCCGGGCATCCCTTTGTGACCCTCGATTACCTGCTGGCACCGGAATCCAAGCTAGACGTAATCTTGACTGTCTTGAACCGATCCATTAACCAGTTAAAAGCCCAATCGCTGATGAATGATGACTTGGTATTAATGGGCCGGTCGGCAGGGGCTTACCTAGCCTACCTCTTAATTCGCGATGGGCTGAAAGCCAATGCCTTAATTGATTTATACGGATACTCTCGACTGGATTATCCCGAATTCCACCTGCCGGCGCCCTACTACAATCAATTTCCAAAGGTCCTGCCAATGGCTGCCCAAGCTCAAGTGGGTGCCACCCCAATCTCAGCCGGGGAAATGAAGGATCGTTATCCAATTTATGTATCTGCCCGCCAATTTGGCACTTGGATGAGCATGGTCCTGCCAACTCAGCAGACCATTCCAGCCTATTCCTTGACAGCTGAAGCGTTGAACCAACTGCCTAAGACCATCATGCTCCACAGCACCGATGATCCGGATGTGCCATTTACTGCGGCTCAAAACGCCGCGGCAATCATGACTGCGGCAACCTTAGTGCCGGTTCCAAGTCAAGAACATGACTTTGACCGGGAAGTGACGGCTAACAATCTAGCCTACTATGATCAGATCATTGACTTCATTTCTTAACACAATCGATTTCACAGCTGTTTCGACGACATTGCGTCTATCAATTGATGGTGATTATGATGAGAATTACAGCTAAGCAGACTCAAAAGCGCCAAATTTTACAAAATATCTTCCACCAAAAGGGCCGCGTGACCGCCATTGTCGGCTCGGCTATTTTGACATTAACTGCAATTTTGATTTCAAATTTGCGGCTTTCCGTGCTGCTCTACTTAGTGGCTTACGGCATTGTTAGTTATCCAATCATCCTTGAATCGGTTCGCAATATGTTTCACGGAGAATTCTTTGACGAAAACGTCTTAATGACAATTGCCACGATCGGTGCCTTGGTTCTCGGCGAATATCCTGAAGCCGTCGCGGTGATCTTGTTCTACGAAATTGGGGAGTTGTTTGAAGATGCTGCCATTAGTCAATCCCAACGGTCCATTTCATCATTAGTCAAGCTCAAAGCCCAAACGGCAAACGTAAAAGTCGCGGCTGGCATTCAACCGGTCAAGTTGGAAGCTGTCTCTCCCGGCCGCACCATCGTGGTCCGGCCAGGAGAACGAGTGCCATTGGACGGCAAACTTGCGAGTGAGACTGCAACCGTTGATATGTCGGCTTTGACCGGTGAATCCGTACCTAACGACCTAAACGTGAACGATGAAATCTTGAGTGGAGCAATTAATCTATTCAATGCAATCGAGGTCCTGGTCACTAAGCCATACGAGGACTCCACGGTCGCTCGAATTTTAGATATGGTTGAAAACGCCAGCAGCAAAAAGACGCCGACTGAAAAATTCATCAAACGATTTGCGAAGGTTTATACACCATTAGTTGTGCTGGCGGCCATTATCTTAGCAATCGTCCCACCCCTATTTTTTAATGAACCCCTCGTCACCTGGGTCAACCGTGCATTGGTCTTTTTAGTCATTAGCTGTCCGTGTGCGTTGGTTATTTCAGTGCCGCTCAGCTTCTTTGGCGGCATCGGGGCCGCTTCAAAGCAGGGGATTTTGGTTAAAGGCAGCAATTTCTTGGAAGTCCTTCATCGCCTAGATACCGTTGTTTTCGATAAAACCGGCACCTTAACGGTTGGTCACTTTTCAATTGATCAAATCACGCCAGCACCCGAATTTACCCGCGATGACCTGCTGACTTACGCCGCGATTGTCGAGCAGCATTCCACCCACCCCGTTGCGCAATCAATCGTTGCAGCTTATCATGGTGACCTCCAACAATATCCAGTAACGAATGTGGCTGAAAAGCCGGGTTTTGGGATCACAGCCACCGTTAACCACCAAAACGTGACGGTCGGCAACGCCAAAGCCCTCAAGCAGGTGGGCATCAAGCTAAAGAACGACCAGCAGGTCACCACCGTATTTGTCGCAATTGATGGTCAATACGCCGGTTCAATTTCAGTTACCGATCAACCAAAGCCCGATTCCAAGCAGGCAATTAGCCAACTTAAACAACACGGCATCAAAAGAACGGTGATGTTGACCGGCGACAACCACCAAATTGCAGCCCAAATTGGCAAACAGCTTGGAATTGACGAAGTTCAAGCTGAGCTGCTCCCGGGAGATAAGGTTAAAGTTGTTGATTCATTGATACAAGACGCCCATCAGAACAAGCACTGTGTTGGCTTTGTTGGCGACGGGATTAATGATTCACCCGTCTTAGCCCGGGCAGATGTCGGCATCGCCATGGGTGGCCTTGGCTCTGACGCCGCAATCGAAGCTTCTGACATCGTCATCATGACGGATCAACCCACCAAGATTGTCAAAGCGATCGATATTTCCAAGCGAACCAAAACCATTGTTTGGGAAAACATTATTTTTGCACTCATTGTTAAAGGCATTTGCTTAATTCTTGGAGCGTTGGGAATTGCCGGCATGTGGGAAGCCGTGTTCGCAGATGTTGGCGTCACATTACTGGCCGTGATGAACGCATTGCGACTCCAGACCCTCACCTAATTTTTGATAAAAGATAAAAAAAGAAACCACAATGTGTTGTAATGGATCATTAACTTCTCAGCTAATGATGCGTTACCATTGTGGTTTCTCTTTGTGTTTCACATGAAACATCAATCTATCTCTATGTGGAATTCTTTGGTTATGGTTTTAAATTAATAACGGTTAATTTCTCTCGTGACATTGAAAGAATACTGTTGTGGACACCCTGGGTCCCCATTCCTGAGGCTTTAACACCTAAGAATGGGAAGTTATCAGGTCCCCGTTGTGGCCGACCATTAACTTGGACGGTCCCAACTTCAACGGCCCCAGCAATTTCAAGCGCTTTGTCAATATCTTGGGTGAAGACGCTGGCCTGCAAACCAAAATTTGATTTGTTGGCAATTTCAACCGCTTGATCAACTGAGTGAACTCGGATAACTGGTAATACTGGGCCAAATGGTTCAATCCAGGCAATATCCATGTCCTCGGTCACATTGTCCAGCAACGTTGGTTGAAGTAAATTGCCATCCCGTTTGTTACCACTGACTAAAGTGGCCCCTTTATCCAAGGCATCATCAATCAATCCCTGAACAAAGTCAGCAGCCTTATCATCAATCAATGGGACGATCGCACTGTCGTTAACTGGTGAGCCAACTGACAGGTTTTCGACCTTTTATTTTAACTTGGCAACAAGTTCATCAGCAACTTTGTCGTCAACCAGCACCCGTTTAACAGCGGTACAACGTTGACCTGAATATGAATAAGCACCTTTGACAATGTTATCAGCCGTCTTATCCAAATCCGCATCGTCGCACACGATTGCTGGATCCTTACCACCTAATTCAAGGACCAACGGAATCATAATTGATTTCTGTGACAAATGCTTACCGGTTTGGGTACTGCCGGTAAAACTAATCATATTAATGCCTGGATGTTCGGTTAAATAATCACCGATTTCAGAGCCATGACCCGTTATCAAGCTTAAAATGCCCTTAGGAAAACCAGCCCGATCCAATGCCTGAATCATCTTAATGCCAGTAATGGAACCCTGAGTTGCCGGCTTGAAAATAACGGCGTTACCAGCCATTAAAGCAGGCGCAATTTTAGACGCTGCTAAATTAACGGGGTAATTGAATGGTGAAATTGCAAGCACAACTCCAAGTGGTACTCGTTCAATGATTCCTAATTTATTTTTGGAACCGCCGGGAAAGCCGTCGCCACGAACACTTTGGCCATGCATATGCAATGCTTCTTGAACGGTGTAACGAACTAAATCAATAGTCCGTTGAACTTCACCTTCAGCACTCTTGAAATTTTTACCAACTTCATTCATTAATGAAGTTGCAATATCGTCCTTTGCTTCTTCGAGTTCATCCGCCCAACGGTTGAGATACTGACCGCGGTCGCCGAGTGAGAGCTTAGCCCATGAACGTTGGGCTTCTTTAGCTGCTTGAATACTCTCATCAACTTCTGGCTGAGTGACGGCCTGCACGTTGCCGATCACCTCATGTTTCCAAGGTGACTTAATCGCAATTGTTTTTTGAGAATTACTCTCTCGCCATTCTCCTGTGAGGTAAGCTGGATAAGTTTTAACTTCATTTTTTACGCTATCCAAATCAATTCTCCTCTCCGTCATTCAATATTGATGACATCAAAATCCGCCTTCATGCTTCTTAATTATGAAAGTGAATTATGTTCATTAAAATAGATTTTACAATATTTTTTCATTAACTTCCAATAGTTTTCACATTTATTTCAAGTGATATCGGTTACAATGTTGCTGCTATGGGGATCATTAATTTTCGTAAAGCCTTGATTGATATCGGATCGTGACAAGTGACTGATATATCAATTTAGATAGGCCTGGTGAATCCAAATGATGATTTTTACTTTATTTTACTTATTTTTATGAAAACTCCCTTCTGATTAATTTCACGTTCTTTCATTGTTTGAAAACTCGTTTTGATTTTGATCTTGAAGTCGAATCGATGCTTCCGAGAAACGATTAGCCTGTTATGACCATTTGTGGCGTAATTAAAAAGGCTCAGGCAAATTGATTTTTACCTGAGCCAGTTATATTGGAATTAACACTATTCAATCAGCACTTCAATACGAGGGCATTGGGTTGCCGCTCACGATTTTCGATCATCAACCTTCTCATCAATAATCGACTCAAAGCGCTTTCCCAAAAAGTCGCTCGACACGGTCTTATCCTTGCGCTTGATCAGGTAGCTGGCCAAGCCAAAGACCACCCAGATCGCGAGGATCACGTATTCAGCCGGCCAAACCAATGAAACTGGCGTCCCAGGAACCAGCGTCAATAAGGCCACTCCCAGCGCGACGACCCCACCAATTGTTGGTGCCACTAAATGCTGATTGCGAAAGCCGCCCTTTAATTTCGGGTATTTTCGGCGAATCTTGAGCAAACAAAAGGTACTGAATGACCAAGCCAGCGCAATTAGGAAGCCGCCCATATCAAGGAAATAAACCAGGGCACCTTTACCTAACCAGCCGACACCCAAAACCAATGCCAGCACTAACCACAAAGCATTTGTCGGGGTTCCGTACTTTGGATGAACCTTAGCAAATGCCTTGGGGAGGATATTCCCCCGAGCCAAAGAGAAAATCAATCTTGGCGCCGCTGCAAATAACGACAAGAAGCTGGTCGCCAATCCCAAGAATGAAATCATGTAGGCAAAGATGCTCAGGATTGGAAAGCCAGCCGCTTTGAATGCGTCAATGGTGCCCATTTGCATATTGGCCGTCTTTTCCCACGGGTAGACCCACGCCGAAGAAAGGAGCACCGAACAGTAATAGATCGCCGCAATCACGATTGATAAAACGACCACTAAACCGATCCGTCTGCGGGGAATGTTTGTCTCCTCAGCCATCACGGCGACCGACTCCCAGCCGGTTAGAAAGGTCATCGCCGGTAAAATAAATCGGAATACCGAAGACACTTTATTCTGCCCATTTGAAAATGCGGGCATGAAATTGCTGACACTCCCGCGGACAAAGCCCACGACAACCAGCGATAAACCCAACACCACCAACAATAGGAACAAAATAATTTGCACGTGTCCGGTCAATCGAGCCCCCAAATAATTGACCAGGAAAATGAGCAGCGTAAAGCCAACCCCAATCGCCAGTTCAGTTAAATGCACCCGCACACCGGCAAATGTATAATAGGGTCCCACTGCAATTTGCGGGAAAATCGTTGAAATCAGTAAACTGGACGCTGTCACAAAGAACGCCAAGATGCTCAGGTATGCCCCAAGGAGCGCCCAGCCGGCAAACAACGCTCCTTTCTTACCAAAGGCTGCATACCCATACACCACTTCACCGCCGGAACGGGAAAAGATGGTCGACAATTCGGCAAACGAAAGTGATACCAATACGGCCAAAGCAGACGCAACCAGTAAGCCAAAGATTTCACCACCAGCACCGTAAACTTTGAAAAATTGGCTGTTGGTGTAGATCCAGCTACTCCCAATAACCCCGCCGGCACCAAGTGATACCAAACCAAAAAAACTAATATTGCGTTTCAAAGATCCATCCATGAATGAGTCCTCCATCATGACCAATAAATTGCGAATAAATGTTGCACCGCTATTTTAACAGAGGATTGCCAGCTATAAAAGCGGTAACACTGGGAATCAGTCGATATACTAGTATGGAAGCCGAGCGACCGTTGCTCACAAAATCGGTCACCACATCCACGATCGCGTGACCAAGCACCCAGTTAACGCAAACATCTATTAATGTCGATACCAACAACAGGCGCGACCTAACTCGGGAAGGCTTCCCTTCTCGGATTTGGTCGTGCCTGTTCTTGAATATATTGTGAAAACAGCAATAGTTTGGATATATTTGGTCGCCACTAGCTAGCCAAGTGGTGCTCCGCAAAGCAGAAGCCGACAACCAAGAATCCTCAAAACCAGGATTTCTGTTGGCGGAGACTTAGGTGCTGGCTTCTATTTAAGCGCTTTGCTAGGCACGCTCATCCTCAAAGTTATCATTATGTAACGACACATTTGGCCGCCACTTCTTGCCAATCTGTTCCCACTGAAAATTTGAGCTGACCTTAATCTGCTTGTTCTTCTTATCCACTTCGGTAATCAAAATCAAGCGATGGTCGAATTCACTTCTGGTCCGTTGAATATCTGGCGTATCCAGTAATATTTTGGTGTTCTTGCGAGTGAATCCCCCAAGATCAATCAAATCGTAATCCATAAAATCCCCTCCAAAAAAGTGTGAGCATCGCTAAGGAGCCAAAAGCGGGCTAAAAGTGTCCCGAATCACAAATCCCGATTTTGGAGATTGATGATTGGGCCACTTATGCTCAGTTCCTGCTTAACGAAGCTGGCCTTAAATATACTTTCATTATAAGCAAAGCGGCCTGTTAAGCCCAAATTTGAAAAGTGTTTCGTTCTAGGCCAAAATCCTTATAGTAATTATTACTTGTTATTAAGGGATGTATGTTAGAATACAATCACGGTTATAGCCTCTAGTCCGCTTCATATCAAGGTATTTGGGACATTTTATCAATTCAATGATCATCACAATTGCGATTAATTGAACCGAATCGGAATCGTTTACTTCATTTTTCCAAATTGATACTAAAAAATGTCCAAAAATATTATTCCTAATCTTTCTTTCAAAACCCAAAAAGTCTGGAAACGCCTTTAACAATGTTGTTTTGTAAAAAATGCTCAACCGCTTATATATCAAGGGATGAATCCATTCCTGTAAGGTCTAGAACTAATTTGACCTACCTTATTAATTAGATGATAATTTAGTTGCTAGGGTTTATGATTACAAAGATTTGTGATTACCCCTTTGTATCATTTCATTGTGAAATCTCACGCATTTCACAAACTCAATTGACAGGAACAGGGGTGGGTTGTTACGGACTACACATTATTCTTCGAAAAAAATGATCAGTTGGCTTTTTCACTGCTGCAGAAATTCTTCGTCCGAAGAAATATGATTGTCACAGTGTCGTCAATTCTCGATACTCTGCCGATATCAGAATACAAGCTTAACCAACTGCTCACAACAATTAACAATGACCTCTCGCAGGTTCACTATACCAAAAGTCCCCAAATTACCTCACCCGATAAAAATGTCTTGAAAGGCGAAAATATTACCACAACGGTCATGAACGAGATGCGTCTCTTGTATCTCAAGCGGTCCGTTCTTTTTGCTTTGTTCCAATACAATTTCTTACAATCCAAGACCTTGTCCAAAGCGACCTTCATGAAGCAAAATTTTATTAGTAAAACCAAATTCTATGCATCAGGCGTTGAACTCAAACAAATTTTAAAGGATTCCGACTTTTATCACTCGCCGAACATCATTAAAAATCCTGAATATGTTCTCAGACTGCACATTTTTGAGTTTTTCTACACGGCGTTTAATGGCATCGACAGTCCGTTTGAAGACATGAATGTCAAAATCAATAACCTCATTATTCGGATTCAGGCTCAATTCTCATTTATTCTCAAGCCGATTCAAAAAAGCAAATTGGAGATCTTCCTCAAAATCTGGATTCTCCGAATGCAAAATGGCAATGACATCACTGACAAACTAATTTCACAAGACAACGTCCAACCTGATGTGATGGAAAAGCTCACCAGCATTCAAGCGTTCATTCATGAGCAATTTAACGTTGACATCAAAAAAGAAGAACTGAACTATCTGTATACTTTTCTGTTGACCCAGGAATACGTCAACGGCATCCAGCGGGTGTTAACCAAGGATGATTATCCCTTGGCCTACAAGCTCACCAACGATCTGGTTGATCAAGTCCGAACAGTGGGGATGCTCAACGACCCAACCAAGTTTGATCCAACCGATTTATATACCGCGCTCACCTGCATCCATTTGCGGTTCATCACGTTATACATTGAGCCAACCACATTCATTTCCTTGGAGCAAGTCAGCTTTTTCCAGCAAACCTATCCAATTTTCCATACAATTATCAATCATTACATCGAATATATCAAAACCAAGAAAATTATGAGCCTCAACAAGCGCGAATCTGCCAACCTTTATTTTGACTATATGTTTGCGTTCATTACGACTATTCCAAAAGATTTACTGCTGGACAAGGTTCATATCTGTGTCGATTTTTCTCAAGGCAGCATTTATAACAACTACATTATCAGCACGCTGGAAGGCTTCGCAAATGCCAACATTGTCATTGAATCCAACCTTTCCAGAACGACCGATATCTATTTATCAGACTTCTATTCCACGAGCGTTACCAAATCCCAAACCATTTGGCGTGACCCACCTTCACCTGATGATTGGGCCGACCTCGGGGACAACATTGTCCGTCTTAAACAGGATAAAGTGAAGAGCCTGGCAGATCAAAGTTCACCATTATCCAGGGAGGATCCTGACGATGGAACACCAAATACACACTTATAAAAAAGTCGTTTGGCTGGGGATGATTCCCCTGTTTTGGAGCGTCATCACCGCAACATCAATCAACGTTTCAGCCGATGACTTCTCAACCACACCTCAAACGACAGGAGATGCCGCTGCTTCGACAACTTCTCAAAGCCCTGATACTACTCAAAGTACAGCTGCTGTCAGTTCCACCAACACTGATGCGGCAACGGACTCAACCGCAACCCCAACGGCAACTGTCGACTCGGATTCCACCAACGTCGAAACGGCGGCAACCAGTGCAACGCCGACAACTCAGTCGATGGCTGCCAGCACAAGCAGTCCAGCTCAACCGGCCTCTCAGCAAGCGAATTCATCAGCCCAAGGGAACGCTACCTCGGCTTCGACAGCAACTACAGCTAGTTCGGCCGCTTCAGATCAATCAAGCAGCTCAACCAGTGCAGCAACGTCTGCAGCGAACCAATCCACTGTCTCAGCCAACGGCATCACCAATCCCGACAGCAACGTTTCAATCCCAATCACTGAGGATAAGGTCACTGAGTTGAACACCCTGCTCAATCAATATCTGACTAAATTCAACGCAGCCAACCAAGCTGATTATCAGCTGGTTAAGAGTTATCGGTTCACCAACAGCATTGAAAATGAGCTGATTGATCCGACAACTGATGTGACTGATGGTACTATTTTGTTCGATAACCTCAGAAAACTCCTGACAGATTTTACCAATGACAACCGGATTTATCTGCTTAAAAATTATCAGGGCGTCGATATTTCTTTTAATTTAACGACGAAAAATCATACCTTCACCAACTACGGCAAGATCCTGACGATTCCCGTTTACATCGTGAACACTGACGAAGACGGCAACCAAATCGGTGACCCGATCCCAGTGAGTGCGGCCGATAACGCTGGCCTGGAATATGGTGGCAGTTGGGCCACCAACTCGACGGACCTCGCTGGCTATCAGTTGGTAAGTTCCCCAACAAGTTCGACCGGCAAATGGGACGGCTCGTTTGACTATGGCTTGCTCAATGACAAGGGCCAGCTCATCTTGAAGTATGTCTACAAGAAAACACCCGTGACGCCGGTTACCCCGGTAACGCCCGTCAATCCTGATCCAGAACCCAGCCAGCCCGTGACGCCTGATCCACAACCAACGACGCCCACAACGGATGACCAAGAACCAGCAACCATCGAACCGGACACTGTCACACCAACGGTCACCAGTGAGCCTCAAACTAACCAACCTCGGCTAATCGAGGTTCCAAAAATGACTTTCAGACAGACCCAACCGGTTAAACCAAGCCCTGTGCTCACTACACCAGTGATTGCTCCAGAAGCCGGGATTGCGGTTGCCCCCGTCAAAACGATCACCCGAGCAGATCCATTTACCTTGATTGCCAAATACACCCTGCCGACAAAAGTTGCCGCACCAACGCAAGCAACGACGACCCAAGCGACTCGGCGATCACTGAAAACCAAGCCGCAAAAGGCCCAGGTCAAGCGAATCACGCCGGTTCTGGACGTTAACGTCCCTAATCCAATGACGGAATTAGCCAGCAACCTTAAACTGTCAGAAATCCAACAACCCAATCCTGACAAAATAACCAATCCAGTTCTTCAACCGAATCAAATTGTCAAACAGCTGCCAGGTGGCAACCCCGCTCATACCCAATTGGGTCAATTCTTCGCCATGCTGAGTGGCACGATTAATTTTGGCACCGCTGATAAGGAAAGAACCAATTGGCGGGAACCTTTCTCATAAAATTAACATTGGATGGTGACTCATGACCCATTATTTTATTACTTCTCAAATTGACGATTACACCTCCGCGATTGAAATCGCTGAAATCCAGCGTCTGCACTTATTTGACGATCTGGGTCAGCAAGCCTATATCGTCACCAAAAATCATGTCAGAAACGCTGCTGAGACTTGGCGCAAATTGGGAATTGCGGGTCGGGTCATCAACCTGTTTCAGTATTTTCAAGGGCGTCAACCAAGCGGAGAACCCATCGCTGACACGACTACTTTGATCAAGCAGCTCACCAATCTGCCGATCCACGACAATGTGGCGTGGGTTGATGGCAAAGTGCGGGTCCAAATCACGATGGCTGGCTCTGAAATCTATTACGTCGATTACATCGATCAGTGGGGCTTTACTGACCGCCGCGATTTTTACGAAGGCAACCGGTTGTCCTACTCAGAATATTTCGACGACAACGGTCGGCTCAATAGCCGGGCCTATTACGATCAGTCTGGCCAAGTGGTGATTGTCCTGCGCTATCACGGCGGAGCGAACAACCAACCCGTCCTGAGCTTGATCATGCTGACCCACGACGGCCGCCACTTGCAATTCGACGACCTCGATCAGTTGATGGCCTACTTCTTGGATTGCCTGGCCGCCGCCGATGATGACCCCCGTTTCTATTGCGACCGTGAGGACATTGCGGTCAAGCCATTCAAGTTAATGCAGCAGCCTGCCAAACGTTATGTGATCCTTCATTCCACCTTCACTGAAAACGCCCAACGGAACGGGAAATTTTACCCGTACGTCAAAATCATCTCAACAATGACTGACAAACTGACTGGCATTATTTCATCAACGATTAACGAAGCCGCTGACGTCCATGCCCGAATTCCGGGCACCAAGGCCTACACGGTCCCCGTCAGCTACCTGCCAAATGAGCGATTCAATGCCCATTTTGACTTTAGCAAACGCAAACCCTACCAACTTATTGCGGTGGCTCGGGTCACCAAATTAAAACAATTGGATCACATTATTGATATTACCCAGTCGCTGCACGAAATCTTTCCCTACATTGACCTCAAAATTTATGGCTACGAGGATTCCACCAGCGATCCGACAACCGTCAACCAGCTTCATCGTTCGGTTATCGACAATCACGCTGACTCCTTTATCCATTTCTGCGGTTACGTCCAGGATCTCACCACCGTGTATGAAACCGCCGACTTATTGGTGCTAACCAGCCAGTACGAGGGCTTTTCGATGGCCGTTTTAGAAGCGCTCGGTCACGGCTGCCCGGTTGTCAGTTACGATATCAACTATGGTCCGTCGGAAATGGTCAAAAATGGCGTCAACGGTCAGCTGATCAAGCCCGATGACACCAAGGCACTGTTTGAAACCATCAAGCACCTCTTGATGAACCGCGACCTGCTGAAAATAGATAGCGAGCAAGCAATGGTTCCACTGCACAAATTTTCGGAAGACGCCGTCAAGCAGGATTGGTTGCAAGTGATCAACGAAAAGTGACGGATGCCACGCCTAAAGCACAAAAAAGAAGCCCCGCGTGAACAGGACTTCCTATATAAAAGAACTATAATTTAACGATATTTGATAACCGCTTGCTGATCACAGCTATGGTGGTTATTTTTTGCTGGCTTTGATACAACTCAACACTAATCCGATTAACATGATATCCCTGCGGAACGCAAAAACACCGCCAGACATTAACATCTATTTAATTACTGGTGTACGTCATATGTAGTACAATACAGCGTAGAGGTGATTATTATGGCAAGAATTGAAGTTAGAATTGATGATGATGTCAAACAAAAAGCAGTTGCAGAATTAGCCAAACATCAGATTACGCTGTCAGCCTTTGTGAAAGCACAAGTGGCTACCGTTTCCTCGTTACTATTCAATGCCAAATGTCGAACAAAATAAGGCAATTCAAGAGATTGCTGATGATATTAAAGGCAAAAAAACATTGCCAGGCGCTACCAACTCGGATGAATTGGAGCGGCGATTAAACGAATGAAGTCAAATTATCCACCCACATCATTTTACCAATCCATCCCTCACAATCACCCCATCATGAACTTCCAATACCACGCGATTGCCGTCCTTCAAAACGAGTCGATACCCGTTCTGCTTAAGCGCTTTGTCAATTGCTTTGGAAGCATCGGTGAAGCTTGCCCTGATCGTTTTCAGGGCCTTTTTGTTTTGCTTGGGGTGTCGGCGCACGATCTTCAGTGCTTGCTGATAATCATGCTTTTTCACCTGGACCACGTAGGTTTTCTTGGCAGCATCAAACGTGACTGTCCCAATATCGTCCCGATACGTGTTCCTTAATTCTTTTAAAATCCCCTTTTCGCGCAATGCCTGCTTTTGCTGGGTGTTTTTTTGTTTGGCCCGGGCATTAAAATAGGTCGACCCCTTCAGCTTACCTGAAGTTTGGGTAACCTTACTCTGAGCAACCGGCTTGTTGTTCTGGGCATGAACATCGTAGGCCACGCTCACAATCAAGCAGCCCACGGCAACAATCGTCCAGAACGCCATCAAGCCAGTCGGCCCATCATGCGTCCCGGCCCAAATCCAAGCACCGATGCCAATCAGGGTTAAAATTGCAAACACAATTGCGATAATGGTGACAATCATCGACCGTCACCCCCACCATCACGAATTCCCTCAAAATTGAACATCCAAACTCCCCCTCACTTTGCTACTGGTACCTTCGTTGAACTTGTGGTCCACACGACGCTTTGCAGCCAGCGGCCAATCTTTTCAAGCAGTAACCTGACGTTGTTCTCGATGCTTAACCACGGCAGCCAGTAATACTGGTTCTTGGCGGGGTTGGCCGGACTCACCACGATCTGAAATAACGGTGTGGTGACTTCCGTTGAAATCGGCAGCGGCCGCAGTTGCCAGTCAATGCTCATGAAACGAGTCATCAAGCGTTGCTGCAGCACGCCGATCACGTAATCGTCCAACTTATTCGGGTAACTGACTTGAACGTGCTTTTGGGAGATAAAGGGTGCCAAATACCGGCTCAACACCTGCGTCATCTCGTCAGCGAACTGGGTCAACTCCGGAATGTCCTTGGTCAAAACGGCAACGATGTGCTTTAACTCCGGAATGGCTTCGACCTCATCGGGCTCATTAAGCTTAATCGCCGGTTGTTTTAGCAGAATCGCAAATTGAATCGATTCCATTAAATATTCATCAAGTTCTTCAAAATAAAGTGGTGATCGATAGACTTGCAGCCGCGTGATGACCGTTTTAACTACCAATTGGATCAAGTACGGCAGTACCGCTCGTTCCTTGGGTCGCACCAGCTTGGTGGTGTGGGTATCCACAAAATAGGGACTGTAAGTGACCATGTATTGCAGCCAATAGACCTCAGCCAAATTAAACTTAATGTTCTGAGACTTAGCCGGCAAGCTGGTAAATCGCATCAGTTCATTGCGTTTCGACTTGGGTGACGGTTGGGATTCCTGCGTCAAATACTTGTACTTGCTCAGTCGAATGGCGGTCACTTGTAAAAAGCGGGTGACCGCATGAGATTGTTTCACTTTGGCCGGTACTGATTTGGCCAGGGCCTGCAAGTAATCATCTTCATCCGCCGTTAATTTCAGATCCTCATTGCCCAACTCGCAAAGCTGCCAGCCGAAGATTCGGATGAGCCGTTCATCGCCCTGAAGCTCGTTGGTGCGCATGTTATAAGTCAAGTTATGGTCGGCTAACCACTTCACAAAGGGGGTCAGCCGAGTCAGGATCGTGGTGTTCCCAACCGGCAATAGTGGCTTGGGCTGCTCGCGGATCGCTGCTAACAGGCACCGATATGCCACTGAATTGCGAACCAACGTCTGGGTCAAGACCCGATCGATCCAATCGCATTGATCGACCAGCGCCTTCTTGGAAATTTTCTTGCCAGTAATGGCTTGATAGTTGGTAACCAGCCGACGATAGACTTGTTGAGTTGAGACGTAGGGCCACTTTAACAACTTGGACAACTCGGTAAATTCAACCCGCCGTTGCGAACGAATCGCTTCGATTAATTGAAGTTGCCGACGCTCAGGGTTGGTTAGCAGCATATCTATAAACATAGGGTCAACTTCTTTCTAAGAGTGGTTCAGTAGGCGTTTTGACCCCAGAATGTAAGGCAAACATCAAGTATTCCCGGTTTTGGGGATATTTGATGTTTGCCTTACATGGCAGGGGTCAGCCGTCTGAACCACATTTTATCAATGTAACAGTGGTGCTTGACTTTGGAATGATAGCTGTTTGCCTTACACGGCAGGAATCAGCCGTCTGAAGCATATTTTATCAATGTAACAGTGGTGCTCATTTACCAAAGACCCACCACTCCACAAAATCATTCAAACAAAATCACTAAATTTCTTTCCGTTTCTTAATTCCAAACAGCCCCAGCAGTCCAGCCAACGCAACACCAATCAAGGCAGCGATTGGTGAATTACTGTCACCAGTCTGTGGTAAAGTTGCGGCTTTTTCGACCTGTTGGTTCTCAGGCAACTTGTGATTCTGACCAGTCTGCCCGTTGCCACCAACAGTTGAACTTAGCTTGGTGACACCAGTGCCGTTCGTGGTATAGCGAGCAACCCGATCACGAGTACCGCGAGTCTGATTGCCGTTGACCTTGGCAGCCTGCCTAGAAGCCCCCGACTGGTTATTCCGAGTTGCCTTCTTGGTCGTCTTGGCCTTCTTAGTGGCCTTTTTAGCAGATTTCTTAGCCGTCTTCTTTTTCGTTGTTGTCGGCTTCGTCTTCTGATCGTTGCGATTAGTCGTCTGATTCTGGTCATTATTCCCAGAAACGGTTGCGCCGTTGTTGGTCGTTGAGCCGGCATTGTTGTTATTGTTGGCGTTATTACTTGGGGTGACCGAACCGCCACCATTGCCACCGTTACCACCACCGCCATTAACAGCGACATAGTGAATTGAACTGATGGCTCCAGGATTGGTGATGGTTGGCAAGACGTACCCGCGTGACGGATTCGTGCTGTCCACCAGGCCCAAATTGCCGTTAGGACCCACAGCGTAGTAGCCGCTAATATATGGAACAACCTGATTGGTTGGCGCACTGACCTTCGTTGGGTCGGTATGATCCACCACGTAGGTCACGCTGGTTACTTGACCACTTGGAGAAACGATGGCGTAGCTGCCGACCTTGTTATAAACGTATTTGATGGTCACGTTGGCGTCGCCGATCTTGCCGGTGGCGTTCGTTGGCATTGCGGTCAAATAATACCCATCAATATACTTAGCGATGGTCGTGTAGCTGTCACCCGCTTTCAAATGTTCGCCAGAAACGGGATCGGCCAGTTGCTTACCAGCTTCATCCACGTAGACTGCCTGCCATGAAAAATCGTTGGCAACAATCGTGAATTGACCAGCTTTCACCGTAATCGTGTAGTTCGGATTGGCCGCATCAGTCGCCGTGACGTTAATGGCGTAAGTGCCCGGCGTTTCACCAGCCACCCGGCTTACCGTATAAACTGGCTTCACCCCAGCCGTTGGCAAGCCACTGACCGTGGCCGTGAAGGTTGGGTCGGCTTGACCAGCCGTCTTTGAGGCATCATTAGCAGTAATTGTGATGGCGGCCTTATTGATAATCGCATGACCGGCCTGGGCAGTTGCCTGCACACCCTTGTTGGCATCGGTAATCTTCTTCAAACCAGCCGCGTTCAGCGTCACGCTGTAGCTGCCGGCATTGGCATTGACCTGGCTCCAGTCAAAGTCTGAATGATCAAACGTTGGCGTCACGACGTCAGTGCCACCAGTCAGCGTCACCTTAGGAACCGAATTGTCAGCCCCATTAAAATCAGTGGTGCCATCGTAAGTCTTAGTCACGTTGCCAACAGTCGCCAAGACGCTGTTCGGCGCAACAATAGTAAATGTCCCTTTATTAGCTGTAATGGTATAGTTCGGATTGTCGGTCGCACTGGCAGTCACCGTAATTGCATACTGACCAGGTTCCTCACCGGCAGCCCGACTAACCGTATACTTAACGTCAGCGCCAGCAGCGGGCTTCGTCACCGTTGCTGTCAACTTCGGATCCGCTTGCCCTTGAACCTTGCTGGCATTGTCGGGGGTAATCGTAATGGCTGCCTTGTTGATGGTCACCGTTCCGCTAGTCACATCGTTCGTTGCCAAAGTCGTGCCATCATTGGCATCAGTAATCTTCTTAATGCCGGCAGCGTTTAAAGTCACCGTGTATTGACCAGCATCGGGCTTCACCTGGCTCCAATCGAAATCAGCCGCCGTGAAAGTTGGGGTTGCCAATACGGATTTCCCACTCAAAGTGACGGTTGGCACAGCTTTAAAACTGGTCGTGCCATCATAAGGCTTGGTAACATTCCCAACTTGAGCTTTAATGGCCACCGTGGTTGGTGTCTTAGCAGTGATGGTTGCATGACCCACTGTGATATCTGTAGTAGCCAAGGTTGTATTAGCATTCAGTGCAGTAATCTTGGCAATCCCTTTGGCATTCAACGTAATTGAATAAGTACCAGGAGTAGCCTTAACTTGGCTCCAATCAAAATCATCCACCGTAAATGTTGGGTTCTTCAAACCAGTCTCACCGCTTAAAGTGACCGTTGGTACATCCTTGAAAGTAGTCGTACCATCTTCTAACTTGGTGACATCCCCAACCTTGGCTTTAATTGCCACTGTAGTTGGCGTCTTGGCTGTGATGGTTGCGTGACCCGCTGTAACATCTGCAGTCGCTAATGTCGTGTTGGCATTCAAAGCAGTAATCTTGGCAATCCCCGTGGCATTCAATGTAATTGAATAACTCCCAGGAGTAGCCTTCACTTGGCTCCAATCAAAATCGTCAGCTGTAAATGTTGGTGTCTTCAAACCGGCTTCACCACTCAAAGTGACCGTTGGTTCGTCTTTGAAAGTAGTGGTACCATCTTCTACCTTGGTGACATCCCCAACTTGAGCTTTAATGGCCACTGTGGTCGGTGTCTTAGCAGTAATGGTGGCGTGACCCGCTGTGATATCTGCGGTCGCTAAGGTTGTATTAGCATTCAAAGCCGTAATCTTGGCAATCCCGCTCGCGTTCAACGTAATTGAATAACTCCCAGGAGTAGCCTTTACTTGACTCCAGTCAAAATCGTCTGCCGTAAATGTTGGGGTCTTTACCCCGGCTTCACCACTCAAAGTGACAGTTGGTACGTCCTTGAAGGTGGTCGTGCCGTCCCCCACCTTGGTAACATCTCCAACTTGAGCTTTCAGTGCAGTCACTGCGGGCGTTGCGGCGCTTTTCCAATGATTGATGACAAGCTGCATTGTCTTGCCACCTAAAATACTGCTTAACTTGGTGGGGCCCTCTGTACTTACATATGTAAAGTTAGGTACAGAACTCTTGATGGTTGGGTTAGCGATCTCTGTGCCAACCTTACCAACATAATAGGTCGTATCCGAATTTCCACTAGGCGATACTAAATTGTTAACGCTGGCACCGTTATCGGTTTCGGGGTTGGTTGGATCAACCACAAGTCCAGCATTATTCAATAAATCCCCTGCCTTAATCCGTGGACCCACATTCTCTGTAAAAATTGGATTGTTATATTCATCCACGTTAATGATCAAAGCAAACGATGTGTTGTCGGTCGATTGCTGCTGATCGGAATTAGTCCGAAGATTGCCACTCGTAATGTTTCCAAGTGCCTGAACAGCGCCGAAGTATTCCGCTGCTGCGAGCATTAGATCGGCGGCGCTGCCCGAAGTGTATTCTGTCTGCAACTTTTCCCAATAGGGTAGCAGACTATTGTAATAAGTAATAGTAGGTGCTTCGTAGAACGGTTCCGTTTTGATCGTGCTGCCATCTTGGGTAATATCAAGTGATCCCAATCTTGTTTTAATGGCACTCTTGGCTGCGGCTAAAAGCTCTGCATCATTGTAGCCCTTTGTACCGTAATATAGTTGCACGGGATCAACCACATTCCGAAAGGCCTTGGTTAACCCTTTAGAGTCCATCTGATTCAGGACAGATTGATAACTGGCATGATTATTGGTCGAAACGACCAGATCGCCGTACTCATCAATCTTGGCTGTCGTATCTGCTGGTAAGACAATCTTATTCAACGCCTGCTCAGAATCTGACACTTGTTGAGTGTTAACGCCATTCTTGTCTTCAAGGAGCATCTTATTGGCAACGTCCAATTCCGTGCGCATGCTCTGAAGCAGTTCGTTAGCTTGATTCAAGGTCGTCTGCATCTGAGCTAACTTCTTGGGCAACTTCATTGAGGTTGTTGCCTTGACTTGCTTTAATTCACTGTTGACGTGGGCTTGAATTGCATCCAACCCAGAATCGTGAACCACAGTATCGTCACTCTTGGCGTTGGCTTGTTGAGCATCTGCCTTAACCACTGCATTAACATTGTCCGCGACTTTTTGAGCCTGAGCCGTAATTTTTGCGGCCTGCTTATTGAAGTCCGTTGCACTTTTTACTTTAGGCGTCGCAATTTTTTGAACGGTTGCCTTGACTGCAGTGACATTGTTTTTTGATGGACTTTGACTTGTGGCAACCTCATTATTCGTGCTTTCAGTATTTACCGAAGTGGCCGGCGCGGTCGAACCTGTACTTGCCTTCACCGCCTGAGTTGCACTAGTGGTTGCGGTCGTTGTCTCGTTCGCCGCATTGTCAACAGTTGCCTGGTCGGTTTCAGACTCATCCTGTGTATTCACAACAGTTTTGGTTGCAACCATCGCAGTTTGTGTGCTGTTTTCTTGATCATTATTTTGATCATCCTGCTGGACATTTTGAGTTGCTGTTACAGCAGAATCATTAGTTGGTTGCGCCTGATCATTAAGTGTATCCGCATGCGCTGTTGTGATATCTGGTGCCATTAGGCCAGGAACCCCGTGAACCTGAGCTTCATGCACCCCTAGTAATAACGCAACGGTTGTCATCCCTTGAACAACCCATTGCTTCTTGGCCTTATAGAGCTTATATCTGGTCACACTAGGCTCTGTATCTGTAATCTGATCATATTGATACCGTCTCATATCATGACACCCTCTATTTCATCGATTTTCAAAATTACCCTCAGTAATATTGGATTAGTGTTCTATGTGTTCCTATATATTAGGAAGAAATCTATATCAATTAATCTATGTATGAATGGGTGGTATTCACCACCCATCCAGTAATTCGGGTTAACGGATCGCCCCATCAGGGGAAACGGAGCGATTCATCGGCATTGCGAACCATTGCCGTTATTGAGGGGGAACGGAATGATTCACTAGCTGCATTGCTTCAAAAGAAACTAGTTACGTCTCTTTCTCCGCAATGCGGCCAAGCCAATCGTGCTTAACATTCCCACGACACCCAAGATTACGGCCCCTTCATTTTGATCGTCACCAGTTTGTGGCAATCGCTTCTGGGCTAATTGTTGACTTGAAGCTTGTTTATTCAAATTATTCGATTGTTGTGAAGCAGGTTTAGCTGGACCATATACACCAGCAACCTTAACAGGTTCGTTCGACAACCGCTTTGGCTGAGCGTTGGTGTTAACTCGAGCTTTCCCAAGCTTAGCTGGCTCATTACCATTATTACTACTATTGCTACGACCATTACCAGGCTTCGACGGCTGATTATTTACAGTCGTTGGCTGCGTTGGAGTTGGAGTAGCTGGTTGTGTTGGTTGAGTCGGCTGCGTTGGCTGGGTCGGCTGAGTCGGTTGCGTTGGCTGGGTCGGCTGAGTCGGTTGCGTTGGTTGAGTCGGTTGATTAGTCGGTTGCGTTGGCTGCGTCGGTTGCGTTGGTTGCGTCGGCTGCGTTGGTTGCGTCGGCTGATTAGTTGGCTGAGTCGGCTGCGTTGGCTGAGTCGGCTGTGTTGGCTGAGTCGGTTGCGTCGGCTGCGTTGGTTGTGTTGGCTGAGTCGGCTGCGTTGGTTGAGTCGGCTGCGTTGGCTGGGTTGGTTGACTAGCCTTTACATAGTGAATATACGTGTCCTTATCAGGAGTTGCATAAGGCGCTGTTGGTGGCAAGTAACCCTTAGTTGCATCAGACTTATCAGCCTGAACTAAGTCGTTTCCATCAGCATCCACTGCCTTGTAACCATCAATATAAGGGATAATCCCAGTCGTTGGTGTCGTGATCTTCGCTGGATCATCAGGATCATTTGGATAAACCGAAATGTCCTTGTCGCCACCAGTTGGTAGGATAGAAATATATTTACCAATTAATCTGTACGTGTAGGTAATGGTCTTATCACTGTTCGTCATTGTGCCATTAGCATCACTTGGTGTCTTGATCAAGTAGTACTTCTGAACTACGAGTGCTTTAGACGTATACTTATCGCCAGCTTTTAAGTCCGCTGTTGTGGTTGATGGGGCAACGTCATTGCCCTTTTCGTCAACATACTTCACGATCAACTTGTAAGTTTGAGCATCAGTAATTGTCAACTTACCAGGAACAACCTTAATATCATAATTAGGATTATCTGTGGCACTGGCCGTCACACTAATGTCATAACTACCAGGTTCGATATCTTTACTAATATCACCAAGGGTATATTTAAGATCATCACCCTTAACTGGCTTGCCATCGACGGTAGCCACGATCTTGCTTTGATCACTGTATGGCTTACCATCGTACTCTTTGTTCAGCGTTGGCCCAGTAATCGTAATTGGTGCCTTGGTAATCTCAAACTGGGTATTCGTAACATCATCCATCGTGATTGCCTTGGTTGAATTTGCTGCCTGTAAGTCAGCCAATCCTTTGGCACTCAACTTAACGTCGTACTTGCCCACGTTCTGACTGTTAATACCAGTCGTATCAAAGTCATCTGCTGTCCAACCAGCAGTTGGGGCAACTAAGTTATCACCCAACTTAACATCGAAGACTGTTGGGTCAGTCGAAGCATCACCATCGTAGACTTTGCTCTTAGGTTGGAGAACCACAGCACCCTTATCAACTGGTGTGGTTGTGATCGTCAACTTACCAGGAACAACCGTAACGTTATAGTTAGGATTGTCAGTGGCATTAGCCGTTACGGCAATATCATAATCACCAACTTCAATGTCCTTACTAATGTCTCCAAGGGTATACACAACATCAGCACCCTTAGCAGGCTTACCAGCGACGGTAGCGACAACCTTGGTTGTGTCAGCGTACGGCTTGCCATCATAGACTTTGGTCAAGGTTGGGCCTGTAATTGTAACTGGTGCCTTGGTAATCTCAAATTGGGTATTCGTAACATCATCCATCGTGATGGTGCTCTTCTTGTTGGCTGCTTGGAGATCAGCCAATCCTTTAGCACTCAACTTAACGTCGTACTTGCCAACATTCTGGCTATTAATGCCGGTGGTATCAAAATCATCAGCAGTCCAGCCAGCCGTTGGGGCAACTAAGTTATCACCTAACTTGACATCAAAGGTTGTTGGATCGGTTGTGGCATCGCCATCATAAACTTTGCTCTTAGGTTGCAGAACAACGGCATCCTTACCAACCGGTGCAGTTGTAATCGTCAACTTACCGGGAACAACCGTTACCGTGTAGTTTGGATTATCAGTATCAGTTGCCGTTACGGCAATGTCATACGTTCCTGGATCAACATCCTTACTGATATCTGCAACGGTGTACTTAGGATCAACTCCCTTGGCTGGCTTGCCATCGACCTTAGCAACATCCTTGTCCGCTGCTGTGTATGGCTTGCCATCATAAACCTTGTTGAGAGTTGGACCCGTAATCGTAATTGGGGCTTTGGTGATTGTGAACTGCGTATTAGTAACATCGTCCATCGTGATCGTCTTAGTTGTGTTAGCAGCTTGCAAATCACTTAATCCCTTGGCACTCAACTTAACATCGTAACTACCAACGTTTTGACTGGTAATCCCGGTGGTATCAAAATCATCAGCAGTCCAGCCAGCCGTTGGGGCAACTAAGTCGTCACCTAACTTAACATCGAAGACCGTTGGATCAGTTGTGGCATCGCCATCGTAGACCTTACTCTTAGGTTGCAGAACAACAGCATCCTTATCAACTGGGGTCTGGGTATAGGTTACCGTGAATGTCTGGGTGGCACCCTTGGCATCAGAGTTCAAGTCAAATGCTGGATTGGCTACTAATGCATCAGCCAAAGTATCATAAGACTTGCCGTCTGGACCAGTAACCTTATAAGTACCAGTCTTGGCTAAGTCAGCATCCGTTGTCTTAAACGTGATGTCATTGGTACCCGTTGCCGTCTTGGCACCTGTATTAGGGTTCTTAGTATCATCATTACCTAATGCCGTATCGATCACTTTAGCAGCAACCGTTCCGGGACCTTGGGTTACCAAGTTAGCCTTGTCTACTTGGAAGTGATTAACCAAGGTTGCTGAACCGTCTAGCTTGATAGTGGTATCTCCATCTGTCGTTGTGAAGACATACCCAGGAACAGTTGGAATGTTATTCAAAATCTTAGAACCAGCAACTCCTACTGGTGGGGTGGCAGTTCCATCATCACTATAGCCACCATCTGAACCAGGGAAACCGTTAATGACTTTACCATCCTGATCAACGTTCTTAATATGAGCAGTAGTTGTAAATGAATCGGTAATGGAGCCGGTCACATTATTCAAACCATCAACTCGGAAGTAAGTTGGGATAGTGACTTGCTTACCACGGTCATTAATACTATCAGGATCTTTAACTGGCAAGATGACATCCGCCATATCTTGAGAAGCTAGCTTGGGAATTGAAGTGACGATTCCAACAATACTACTCCACTTTGTGCCAACCTTATCAGCAGTCATTAAATCATCCGCCGTAGTGGTGCTGGTTCCATCCTTGGCGTTGAAGTAGTATTTGTGCCCATTACTAGTTAAGGTGACACTCTTTCCGCCATCGGTTAGTTCCAATGCACTATTTGAATACAAGGTTGTCGTGGAATCACCAGCAGTACTCTTACCCTCAGTAGCAGCACCAGTCATTTGAAGTGCAAACTTACCTGGGGTATCTCCCTTATTAGCAGTAACTTCGGTTGGTAAGTTAATGATGCCGCCAACGTTAGTGCTAGTACTAGCCGTGTTGTTTGCTAATCGAAGACGGATAGATTGCTTATCATTTTTCATTGGGTTATTGACGCCGCTAGTACTATAACTAGTTCCAAAACTTTGGTTATCTTGGATGGCCCCACTTAAAATCATGCCTTCAGGAGCATTAATCATCATTAAATCACCAAAGTTCCGACCAAGGGTAATTCCAAGACTGTAGACACTCCTACCATCAAACGAACTTAGTCCAGATACAGTTGTGGTATTTCCCTCTGAATCAGTTAAAATTGTATGGAGATTTTGAGCATTACTTTGTTTAAATAAACCAGTGTATTGACTTACATTGCTATCATTATCGTCACCGGCAAGCATTACAACACTGGTTGATTCTCCGTCCTTACCACCCTTAGTCGCAGATGCAACATCGTAAGTTTTGCCATTGTATGTGTTAGTAGTTGCTTCTGTATTTTGGAAAGGCTGCAGTGCAGATACTGCATCTGCATTTACTTTAAACTGGACATTCAGTGCCATACTACCTGGATCGAATTCTAATCCAGTACCGGTGTAATCAACCTTATAGACTACTTGATTATCGGCATTTGTATATTGAGTTACCTTTGGAGAAATAGTAACACCACTCCACCCAGCACCAATTTGAGAGAATACTTGACCATTGGCCTGTTTGACAAGTTGTGTTTGCTTAGGCACGGTAATGTAAAAGACTGGGTCCTTTTTTGTTAATGCAACACCGTAGTATCCGGGCATATCATTCTCATCTTTAGCTGATGGATGATTAACCAGGTTATTGTTAAATCCACTGTTCGGTTGATTATTAACGTAAAATCCATTCGCATTCATGTTAGGATTCTTGTAAACTGGTTTTGATCCATCGCCAATGGAAACAGTGAACGTGTCACCAGGATTTAAGACCTTGTTAAAACTTTGAGTAGCATCTAATGATATTGGAGCATTTATAAGCGCTGTTGCAGTTGTCGTTTTCGTAGCAATAGCTTGACCAGTATCATTATCGTCAACTGTCAAAACAAATGGTACATTTGTTTTGTCTGCGACACCATTCTTAACGTACCCTAGCGTAGCAAAAGAAGTTGTTTGCACATCATTTTCAGTACCATCTTGGTTGAGCACTTCACCACCCCAACCAATTTTCCCCCACATAGTTTCTCCGGGATTCAATACAAAATTTGGAGTGATTTCATAACTTTTTACCGAGGCACCAGTAGGAACAGTAAACATTGTAGTAGTATTGACACTACCTGTTTGTGCAATCGTAGAAAGAGTGCTTCCTTCCTTAATATCTTTAAATTCTTGTGAAGTACCATTAGTAAAATTAATTTTGACATTATAACTGTTGCCGGAAGCCCAAGTTCCATATGCTTTTGTTAGCAACGGTATATATAATCCGGTTGATTCTACACTATCTGGAAGAGCCATTATTATTGTTGCATTTAATTGTGCTTGCCCAGTTGAGGTGATTCCAAAATTATTTAGAACATTTGAAGCTTGATTCCCCACCACTAATTCATTTTGACTATTAGCATTATAAAGATACGTACTAGCAGCTTTTCCTGTAGAAGCAGCAACATTCTCAATTAGTTTATTACTTGTACCATCAAATGTTATAGAACCATTAAGTGCAGATGTTTTAGGTGTTAATCCTTTTTCTGAGCCATTGTCAAGAGCAACGGGGGCTGTTGTATTACCGAAATTTTTAGAATAAACAGCTTTCCCTATGCTAAATGTTTGCTGACCCGTTTGTGTTGAATCACCGTATGAACCAATAAAATATAGCGATGAGTTGAAAACGTTATAGTTTCTTCCTTCTTTAGTCTTAAAGACAACTGGCGTGCCAACCCCACCTGGTTGTGATATTTCAACCGTTGCTGAATTAATAGGTGTATGCTGCCACATATACTGCTGTGTTTTTTCCGCATCAAGCGAAAATGTGGCTGGCACGTTAACTTCAATATCAACATCATTAACACTACCGTTTAAGGAATTGCCCCATTTAGTCATACCACCGGATAAAGAATAAATATAATCTATATTTTTAATTCTTGGAAGTGTATTGATGGTACCAACTGTTCCCAACGTCAACTTATTAATCTTATTAGTATTCTGAATTGTAATACTAGTTGTTTTATCGGTAAGATTAGTACCTCCATATGATATCGGCAGCAAACTCTGATCAGCTACTGATCCAATTGGACCAGCTAAACCACCAGTTGCTGGAGTGCCTGATCCCATATCACTTAGAACACCATAATTAGCATTCCCCATGCCAGTTAAATTAATAGTTTGGTTTGAAGTCTCTCCATCATTTTGAACAGTCCAAGTATATGTAACTGAACCGTCTTTATTTGTCACTTGTTTAGGACTTCCTGTTGCAATAGCAGTATTTTCATATCCTTGCTTATTCGTTAATGAAGCAGGAATTGTAACGTGAAAAGTGTCGCCCTTGTTTCCAGAGTAACTAAAATTGAAAGGTATCGATTGATCATAAAGACTTTGTCTGTCGTAAACGTATGTGGCTGAGCCATCGGAATTTACAATAATCTGTTGAGATCCGTCATCCCATTTTGAAGCTGTAAATGTCAGATTTGCCGCCTCCGCCGGATCAACCACCTGCCTGAAACTCTTCGTCAACCCCTGTTTATGTAAGTTGGCTAGAACTTTGTTGTAGCTCTTGGTGTTGCCGGTCGTAATGATCAAATCCCCGTAATCATCGACTTTGGCGGAAGTTCCATTTGGGACGCTGACATCGTTGTAGGCTGCTTTGGCATTGGCAACCACGTGGGCTTTAACACCCTTTTTATCAGCTGAGACCAAGGCAGTTGCCTGGTTCAATTCAGTGTGCATGTTAGCAACCACTGTTAAGGCTGAATTCAACTTGGTCGTTGCTTGCTTCTGGTTCTTAACAGCGATCTTTTGGGCAGCCTTAATTGTCTTCAAGACTTGCGCTTGTTGGGCCTTTTGATGGGTACCAATTGCAGTTAAGGCTTCGTCTTGAGGAATGTTGTCATTTTCTTTGGCATTGGCCAACTTGTTACCCTTATTGATTTGGGTTTGGGTGGCCTTCATAATCTTGTTAGCCCGGTTAACGATTGATTGGGCTGACTTTTTGTTGTATTTAGTTAACTTCTTATAAGTAACTTTTTTAACTTTGAGCTGATTATTGACCTTTTTATTCACCTTGGTGGTCTTCTTTTGAGAAGTTGCCTTGGTTGAATTGTTAGTGGCATCGGTCGTTGCGGCATTGGTTTGATCGGTGGTGCCAGTTGTTGAACTGCTGGTACTGTTGGTTGAACCAGTGGTTGCTGAATTGGTTAACGATGATTGGTCGCCAGTTGTTGTGCTGGAGCTGTTTGCGTCAGATGTTGCAGTGACTGCGCTGCTTTGGCTGCTATTGTTGCTTTCACTGGTTGAAGTAGCGGTTACCGGCTTGGTTGCGGTCGCCGTTGCAGTACTAGATTCACCGGTAGCTTGAGCATCATCCCCGTTATAAGTAGCGGTGGTGTCAGCGTGCACTGGATGTGATGACAACATGGTATATGACAACCCAGAAGTGAAGACTGAGATGCCGGCAACTAACCATAATTTGCCCTTCTTGTATAGCTTGTAGTGTTCCTGTTTCTCCAAGCTATCTTTGTATAGTCTTGAATTATAATTGTATCGATTCATGTGTGATACCCCCAAAAGTAAGTGAGCGGATCCAAGCGGTTAGAGATCGGAGTGTAAGTCTCCTCGAACGGAAATTCCGGTTTTGGGAATTTTTGTTCGAGGTGCTTACATGCAGATCTCTGCTTGGAGTAGCTGTCCTTTATTTCTATTCTGCAATTTTCTTAATTCGTGGATAAGTTCCCACGTCAACGATTCCCTCTATTTCAACGGTCGTTTCCAATTTGTTAAGGTGAACGGCCGATTGTTCTTTGGCGCTTGATACCGATTTGACGACTAAGTTATGTTGCTTTTTGATTTGTCGCCGACTGGGTACTTCATGCCCATATCTTTCCATCGAGTCACCCCCGGTAATAAAGTGAGCGGAGTAAAGCAGTTAGAAGTCGCTACGACAACCAACCACTCCGCTTATAAAACGCATCAACGTTATGCTTCACTTCGTCGCCCAAGGTTCCTTCCAACTGGCCGACAATAATGTCAGAACCATATGGGAGGTAGCGGTGCGCGGCGATGGCTAACTTCCGGGACACCTTTGCTTCAAACGTTTCCGGTTTGCCCCGGTAGTCCACTAAGACAGCGAATTGATACGTGCTGTCGTTTTTTGGCTTCAATTTGATTAGCCAAGCCGTTTCGATTTTATGGATATGCGTCAATGCCCGGCTCAATGCATCTTGAAGCTTGGTTGGCGTTGGGTTGATCAGCTTGAACTTGAAGTCGTCATCTTGATTGTGCGTGACAACGACCGGTGCAACCTTGTGAATGTAATCCCAGTACTCCTGAGTTAATGGGAAGCTCTGGGTGCCCGGGTTAATCAAGATTCCCTGGAGGCTGAACTGTTTAGCTTCAGCCATTAATTCCTTGCTAGTGAACTCAAAGGATCGGAATGGGTCCAGATTGGGCGTGCCGGCAAGGAATTTTTGCATTTTCGCTAGGTCAGTGAACACTGGAATATACTTCTGGCCATCCGCCAAGTAAGTGGTCACGGCCACGGACAAGGTGAACGCCGGCTTGGGCTGTCTGGATGAAGCGGGCCGGCGACCTGTTTGAACCGGGGCGTAGAATTTCATTTCCAGGAGTGAAGCCGCGAAACGATGTTCAAGGGCCGGATCCATCGGTTGATCCATGAACGATTGCAGCCGTTGGTTGAAGCCGGAAGTCTTGAACGACATAATCCCTTCAGATTGAGACTCGACTTTAGCTGGCGTGTTCTCCGGTTCGGTTTTCTTCACTGAATCAGTTTCCATCATATTCATCCCTCTTCTCTTGAAGCCGAGCCGCTATTGGTTCAACTTTGAGATAGCTTTCAGCAATGCTTCGGCGCTGTCGACCAACTGGAGCACCTGTTGCTTATTGCCATCGGTAGCGGCATCGTCAATTGCTTGGGCAATCGTGCTCATGTTTTGGCTTAATACTTTAACGGGCGTCATGCGCGTCAAAGTGTCAATGTTATCAGTTTCTGTATTCATATCAGTCCCCCACTTTTCTATTGAAACGATTAATCATTATTCAGCTTGGTTAAGGTGCGAATCGCAGCTAACAACTGATCGGCGGATTGAGTCAGATCAGCAATTTCTTGTTGGTTGCTGGCTTCTTCCAAGCTGTGGCAGATAAGGCCAAACGCCTGGGCCAACAAAGTGATCGGTGTCGCTTGATGGGCCTGGTGAGTGGTTGTAGCTGCTTGTGATTCGCTTGGCTGCTGGCTTGATTGCTGGCTTTGTGGCTCGTCGACTTGCGGTTGGGTTGGTTCCTGATCTGCTGGCCAATTATCATTTGGATACTGTGGTCGCAAATGGGCTGGCCGTTTGGCTTCACGAGTTGCTTGTTGCGATTCCGGTTGCTTTGGTTGGCTCGCTTGTGAATCATCAGCGGCTGGTTGCGCCGGTTGATCATCGGCTTGAGCTTCTTGATCGTCAGCACTCACAGATTCTGTCATTGGCTTCTCTAACTCACTCTTGAGGTCTTCAATGTTGAGAATGCTTTCATTATTACCTTCACTTAACTCGTGCTCCATCCGGTCAACCTTCTGTTTTTCTTCATCAGTTAAGCTAACCAGACTCGTTTTGGCGGTTGGGCTGTTGGGTTGGTAATGGTTCACATCGTCAATCCGCTCGCCAAGCCCCTCGTCGTCCAACACGTAATAGTGATGCTGCTCATCGACGGCCGGTAATTGAACTGGGGCAACCTCGTCTGGTTGATCACCATTTTTTAACGGAACCAATTCCCCGGTCATGTCGGTTAGGCCGTGATAAACGTGAAGTGAGCCAATCCTGCCATAGACCAGCTTGATGATTGCCGGTTCAGTTCCCATCAGCCGTGAAAGGCGTTGTGGCTTGTTGACAAGTACGTAGCCATTTAATATCGGTAATGCGATTCGGTATTCTTCACTAATGGCTCGAAAGATTTTTTGCGGTTCCATCAATTGATTGCCGTCAAGGTTCTCAAAGTGGACTTCAGCGTAGTTTTGAACTTGTCGGGCCGCTCCCTCAGCTTCTGACATCATTAATTCCTCCCATCCAAATAAAATAGTTGCTATAAATAGATGAAAAACCGCCCGGAACTTACCCGTCCATCGTGCTAACCCCGAATAGGTATCCCCTCAATATAAATTAACGGTTATTTATTTACACACTTAATTCTAAATAAACGATTATATATATCTATATGTATCAGACGCGTTTTGTCCGCACTTTTTTGGGAAAATAAAAAATATAAAAATGGATGCTAATTTTTGATTATTAGCATCCATTTTTGTGATGAGTGATTTGAGAACCGTGCTGTGGCAAGGCTCAAAGTGTTATTAAGATATTATTAAGAAGTTAATTTGCATAATTGTATTTATTTGTTGGTGAATTTTTGTAAGTAGAAAATCATTATTTATAATCGTTCATCATGTTTGACCGTGTGCACCAAATGTCATACAATTTAGAAAATGAGGTGATATTAATGGCATCTGCTAAAACTAAACCACGCATCAACGTCCGAATTGATCCTGATATTAAAGAAAAGGCCGAGTCCCAGCTTAAGAAGCAAGGATTGACCATTTCTGAATTTGTAAGGGCAACCTTGACTTCAGTCGCTAACGAAGGTTTGCCGGAACACTTCATGATTCCAAACCAAGAAACAATGGCTGGAATTAAAGAAGCAATTGAGACAATCCAAGGAAAAACAGATCTTCCGGGAACCGACGACCCCAAAAAATTATTAGAAATGTTGCTATCAGATGATGACAAAACAAATTAAGTATCGAAAAAACTTTAAAAAACAGATCAAAAAGATTCTCCATAATTCCAGCTGGCAGCGAGTATTTCAAGTGTCACTTCCAAAAGAAATTGATAAGAAACAAAGACCACCCTTTGACTTCATTGTTTACTGTTTGGCTAACAACGCTCCTATTCCTGAATATTTTTATGTCCATTCTTTATTGGGATACTCAAGAACCATTGGTGAAATCAAACGCCAGATCGGTAGATCCAAATTAGATATAAAAATTCTGGAACTCCACTTTGATGGACATACTGGCGACCATTTATTAATTTATGCAGATAGTCCAGATATGGTTGTTTTGATTGCTATTGGAACCCATAGCGAGTTATTTGGTTAAAAATAGTTGTTAAAATTTCCTAATTAATCAGCAATTAGCACCATCAATTCTTAATACTAACCACAACAGTGTCACGTGCTATCCGTATGTGTGAGGATAATACAAAGCCGTCGAGCTCTCGTTCGGCGGCTTTGTATTATCTATAATTATGAACATTAGATTTCAAATAAATCATTCTCAAGCTGTCGATCAAATTTAGCGGTTCTGCTTAGCTTCATCTTCTAATTGATTAATCCATTTTTCAAAATCATGGAGACTGCCATCGCCAATGGTCTTTACCTCGCCGCTAATAGCTTCCCGTAAAGCTTCTTTAGCATCAGGCGTATCATAAAAATTTTGCTTATCTACTTCTGCTTCTTTTTTTAATTGATCCAGTCGTTCCTTGTCAATTAACACCACACTTTTGCGAACAGGCTGATCTTTCTCTTGGACTGCAATTTCAACTTCATTATTAGTGTCTAAAACGGATCTAAGAACTTGAAATAAGTTTTTCCTGAATGAACTTGGTGTATAAATTACCATAAAAACATCTCCTCGTTAGGATAAGGTCACAAGTCTAATTCATACAAATTATAACGTACCCACATATGTACGCCTATGGGTACCCCTCGTCATCTGAAACTAACCAAATGATTTCTATTGAGCGTTACCGTTAAAGAAGTTGATTAGTATGCTACATCGTGAAAACCAAATTCGCCAATATCATGATGGTTCAGTTGCTGACTTAATGAACTTTTTTCATACTTACGCAAACGCCGATTGAAAAAAGGACCCGCCGAGCTTTCGCCGGGCGGGTCTGGGGAGCTATTTGGTTTATTGTATTACCTCTAAAATGGTAAATCAGATAATTCATCGTGTTTACCAAAGTAAGCAAGCTGATTATCCAAGTAAACTTCAACCGTATAATTATCATCGTTAACATCTTGAAGTGACAATGTCAGACTTTGGGGAAGCGCACCCGAACCGTTCGGATCTGGCCAGTACCATTTTCGGTTGCTCGAGTCGGTTATCACTATTCGATAATTAAGATACGCATCTTTATTCTCAGGTACGAGAGGTACTAAGCTATTATACCAGTCGTTATAGATCTGGTTGACTATTTAACCAAGTTTGAGTTTCTTTGATGCTCATAAACTCTGCCTTTGGATTTTTCTTACTATAAAGGTGAATATAAATTCGAATCGGCAGTTTTGACAGATACCGCTCCATCAACGGACGAACTTCCTTATTCCAATCTAACCCACCATTTCCAGCGCCAAGTTCTGGAAATGATATTGAGGTAATCCCAAGTCGTTGATAGTTTTCAACAAATTTTTTAAGGCCTGCTTCAAGATATTCAATTTTAGATTTATTCCGCCAGTCTTGCTTAGTTGGAAAATTAAGGATCCATTTGGTGGGCGATTTATATAACCAAAGTTTCCCAATACTCAACTGACCATTTTCACAATAACGCTGATACTGATGGAACATGTCGGGATATAATCGTTTAAATTCTAATGCGATCCCCTTACCCATCACGCCTACCGTATTAACTGTATTAACTAGTACCTTAGCAGGACTTTTAAATAAGTTATTTTTAGTATATATAATCATTAAATCAACTCCAAATGTTGAAAATCTGTGTTAAGTCTAAACAGCACCTATATTTCAAGTAAACTAAGTATAGCATATCCTTCTTACAGTTAAGGAGATGGTTACTGGGTTCCTTGATCGGAAATGAATGGCACCCACCTATTGTCGATATCTGCTCATTTGGTCAGTTCAAAGCAACAATGTCGATTTGCAATCATAGCAATCATAGCCATCTTGAAGCGCCTTCCACGGGAATGTGACAGCGAGACTTCTTTTTTACGTATAACATGACTATTGTCCGCTCACTAATAAAAAATTAGATCGAAGCCCTGTATTATCGCGGTTTATTAGGAACGAGATAGCCTAGGTGTCCGTTTCGGACGCTTTACAACTGGCAATTGGGATTGGTCTTTTGATCATTAACCTAATTGGATTAGTTGTTGAGCTGATTAAAAATCAGCAAAAAAAATAGCCACCTTAGCTCGGGCAAGCTAGCGGGTATTTAATAGTCGTTTAATGTCACCGTCTTATACGGCTCTACACGGGAAGTTCCGTTCACGCGGAACTTCCTTTTTGTGTTTATATTATATCACGGTTAGAGGAATTTGGATAGAAAGATCGCTTAGATGCACCGTACCTCTGATATAACATGTTTGATTTATAGAAAAATTTCCAAATCATGTTTGTATCTCAGGAGATACAAACATGTTATAATAACAAGAGATAATGCAGTTTGGATGTGGAAGCCATTGATCAATATCAATGACATTAAAAAAATAATTATAGATATTCAAAAAAGGCGCAATTATTGGAAACTTAGTACTCGTCGTAAAAATCTATTAACATTAACAGAATTAGGAATCACTCAAAACATTGCCTTCGACTTGATTTATAATCACTTAGAGTGGCGGGACTATGTTTCTGGACCTCAATTAGATGATCATGCCATACCGGGAAATATTTGGGTATTTGGACTTACAATTAACGATTATCCTTGTTATTTAAAGTTTCAAGATCGGCCTAATGGCATCGTAATGTGGATTTCGTTTCATAAAGCTGACTACTCACTCCGTTTTCCGTACCGCTAACTTGAAAATCATTCGTCTTAAGATAAAGCGAGGTAACAAAATGAATCTTAAAAAAGCACTTTATAATCCGGAATTGGATACTACCGAAATATACACCGAAGTGTGGAAGCCTGAGATTGTGAAGGTCCGGGATATTAACGACTTGTTAGTTATAAATCATTACTGGCAAGATGCTGACGGAGAGTTATGGGGAGATTTTGCCGATCCGATGGAAAACGTTAGGAACAGCTTTACTGCTTACCGAAAACGTAAGAATTATATGACTTCCGGAGAAATCAGAGAATTGCGTCACAATTTAGGATTGTCTGTAAGAGAATTTGCATATATCTTGGGAATCGGTTCATCATCATTAACTCAAATTGAAAATAATCAACGGGTTCAGGCAAAATATCAAGAAATACTTTTTGAAGCTGCTCGAAATGACTACAATAGTCATCACCAACTACCCGATAATTGGCGAAATGATTTTGAGAAGCCACTGGCAAGTGCATTTGATAATTCACCCACATATTCTCCAACTAACGATTTGTATACCACTAAATCTCTGGACGCTGATCCCCAATCCTTTGGTAAATCAGGCGAGTTAGGAGGTGCTGCTTAATGAGTATTCTACGATTCAATGGTTATAAAGTTCAGGAGATGGCATACAAAAGAAATGCCCACTATCAACCGGCCAAGAAGCAAATCGAATTAGATCCGAAGATCACTACAAAAATCGACATAACTGATAATGACATCAATATTACACTAACCGTTATGATCGGTTCTTTGGAAAAAGGTTCCATGCCATTTCAGGTCAGGTGTTCGATCATTGGCAATTTTACCTACAATCCAGTTGAGGATAATACTAATATTGGCATCGACACTTTCGTGCGTCGCAATGCAGTGGCAATTCTTTACCCCTACGCGCGTGCGATCATCGCGACATTAACAACGACGTCTAACGAATTCCCTGGATATAATATGCCAACTATTAACGTTGCTAAATTATTAACTCAAGATGATTCAAATTAGAAACACTTACCATGCTAAAAGGAGCACTCCAACAATGAAGTGCCCCCTTTACTTTGTATAAATGTTCCACATGAAACAATTACACCTTAACGGTCTTAATATCTAAAAAATCCTGAATATCATCGCTAGGGATCGACTTGATTGCCGGCCCACCAATTTGATGAACGTAAATCAAGTTCAGATGACCATCACGATTCTTCTTATCGTTCTTAATTTTGTCGAAAACTGCTGGGGATTCTAAGAGTGGTGAAGTGACCGGCAGACCAACTGCTTCTAGGCGATCAATCAATGTTTGGGTCAAGCCTTCATGGGATAAGCCCTTTTCTTCAAAAATTCGGGTGATCGCAACCATCCCGATGCTGACTGCTTCGCCATGACGCAGATCGCCATCAGCCAAAGCTTCAACGGCATGACCAATCGTGTGGCCAAAGTTGAGCAATTGCCGCAAGCCGCCCTCTTTTTCATCACCCATAACCACGTTGGCTTTGTATTGAACGGAATGAATACTGAGCTCTTTGGCATTGGCGAGAATGTCTGCCGGTGAATTGATTGACTGAACCAATTTCCAAAGATCGCCGTCTGATAAAGCAGCTACCTTGACGATTTCCCCGTAACCTTCAACCAGGTCGCGGGTTTTTAACGTCTGCAACGTTTCTGAATCGATGATCACCAAATCAGGTTGGTAAAAAGCCCCAATGATGTTCTTAGTGTTATCTAAATCCACGGCAGTCTTGCCGCCAACTGAACTGTCAACCTGCGCCAGCAATGAAGTTGGGATCTGAATCAAGCTGATGCCCCGCATGTAAGTTGCAGCCAAGAACCCTGCCAGGTCGCCGGTAACGCCGCCACCCAAGGCGATCACACCATCATCGCGATTGAAGCCATCAGCGGCCATTTCACGAGTTAAATTGCCAAGAACCTCGAGTGATTTAGAGGCCTCGCCAGCTGGGAATTGGTAGTTATGAACGGTGAAACCAACGCTCTCCAACGCGTCAGCCACCCTATCTTGGTAGAGTGGCGCAACGTTGCTGTCACTAACCAGAGCAATTTTTCGTTTTGACCAAATACTGGAAACCAATTGACCGGTACAGTTCAGGACACCATTTTCAATTTCCACGTTGTATGAATGATCTGGTAATTCAACTTTAATTATCTTCATAAACTAACCTCACTTTTTTCTTCGACGGGGGCAACAAGGGTCTTGCGGATTGCGAAGGCTTTAGCAGCCATTTCACGGTATTGGTTTGGCTTCAATGCTTGGGCACCATCGGAGAATGCGTGGGCTGGGTCATCGTGAATTTCAACGACCAAACCACTTGCCCCAACGGCAACTCCGGCCAATGCTTCAGGGGTCACAAATTCGGTATGACCAGCGGCATGACTGGGGTCAACAATCACTGGGTAATGAGTCAATTTTTGCAGAACCGGAACGGCACCGAGGTCCAATGTGTTTCGCGTGTATTTGTTATCAAATGTTCGAATGCCCCGTTCCGTGATGATAATCTGGTGGTTACCACCGGCAGCGATGTATTCAGCTGCGTTCAAGATGTCGTCAATGGTTGCTGACATCCCACGTTTTAACATAACTGGAATGTTTGTCCGGCCAACCGCTTTCAACAAAGAGAAGTTTTGCATATTACGGGCACCAATTTGGAAAATATCGGTGTATTTAGCAATCATGTCCACGTGGTCTTGGTCCATCACTTCAGTTAAGACGTCCATATCGTAGGCATCAGCGGCGGCTCGTAAGAACTTCAAGCCGTCTTCGCCGAGTCCCTGGAAGGAGTATGGTGATGTCCGGGGCTTGAAGGCGCCACCTCGAAGAATCGTTGCGCCACCACTCTTCGCAACCTTCGCCATCTTCATGACGTGCTCTGCAGATTCGACGGAGCATGGACCTGCCATCATGGTGAAGTGATCGCCACCGATTTTACTATGAGCGGTTGTCACCACCGTATCTTCTGGATGGAATAATCGGCTGCCCTGCACGGCTGCTGGAACATTATCAATAATTAAATCGATCGCATTCTTTTCTTCGGCGTTTAAGTCCTTTTCGGTGATGCCTTGAATTGCAACGCGATTATGATGGACAAATACTTCATTGGTACCATCGAACCGGTTCTTAATTTCATCAATAATTTCTTCGTGTCCTGCTTTAACTATAACTATCATAATATAATCTCCATTTCCTTTGGCTTATTGACATTTTGGTTAAAATAAAACTCCCGCAGCGTCTATCTATCTAGAACACCACGGGAGTTTCTGGTTTAGGGTAAAAAAATTGGTCCCGCAGTATTTTGAAAATTTACTGTGTGACCGGAGTAATCATGCTGAAATACTATTGGTCGCACAAGTTGTAGGATGTGCCCACAACCTGTACGGTGTGAACACTACAATGGCCAATAGTAACTAAATCGATTAAGATTTGCGTTTAATTTCATCATAATTAGAATCTCCTAATAAAGTTAAATTTTAATTGCAGTTATCATATTATGAATTTAGGATTGTGTCAAGGATTAAATTTCAAAAAGTTTAAATCGTGAGGATAAAGCACTGGTTATACGGGGGAAATTTGTGTGGGTTAGGGCAGCTCCTCCAGGCAGCAACCTGCACGTAAGCACCACAAGCAAAAATTCCAAAACCGGGAATTTCTGCTGGTGGCGACTTACGCTCCGGTTGCTAACCGCCTGGATCCGCTCACTTCTCTTAGGACAGCTCCTCAAAGCAGGAATCTGCACATAAGCACCACAAGCAAAAATCCAGAACCAGGATTTCCGCTTGCGGAGACTTATGTTCCGATTCCTAACCGCTTTGTTACGCTCACTCTCATTTTTCTTGACAAATTCTCATAATCGCCGTAACCTGATAACAATTAAATATCCGTCCTACAAAAACCGTTGATGTGGAGATCAAGATTGTCATGCCCGTAAAGAGAGCCGCCGTTGCTGAGAGTGCGACCGGATACAAGCAATTAAATGGACCGCAGAGGGTTCTTCCGAAAGTATGCGAGTACGAAGAAACGTTCAGGCAGACGTCATTTGCCGGGAGTGTGTTGGCACTTCGCTAAGCGTGAGTTAATTGAATGGATTCGTTATTTGACCGATTTTAATTCCAAATGACTGTCTTTTCTGTTAATCTCAAATTAAGGTGGCACCGCGGAATAATCCGTCCTTAAAGAACCAGTTAATGGTTTGAGTCAGGACGGATTTTTTGTGTCCAAAATTATTTTACGTGCCATTCATCCTATAATCCCGGAGGTTTCAGTTATGATCAAGCTTATCGCCAAACGATGGCAATCCCAACCAGTTTATTGACACAAACTCAACTTGGAGGTCATCAATATGAATATCGAACAATTACAAAAATTTGCCACTCATTTTCCAGCAGTTCCCGTCACGCTGCAATTCCAATTAACCTCGTTTGACCCAATTGCCATTACCCAGGCATTTGACCAACCAGATTCACCGTGCTTTCTCCTAACCGGTAAGCCGAAGAAAACCGAGGATGGTTTCAGCTTCATTGGCGTCAACCCATCCAAGTCGTTCACTTATCGAAATGGTCGACTCACGATTAAAGAACAAGATAACAGCGAATCAACCGAAACCGTTGAACTCAAACCAGTCATCGAAAAAATTCTTAAAGAAAATCAAACACCCCGCATCCCCGACCTACCGCCTTTTTTGGGAGGCCTCACCGGCTACTTCAGCTATGACTATGAGAAATATGCAACCACAGCCACACTCCCCACGGTGAAAGATCCCATGGACTTAAATGACGCCGACCTGATATTGGTCGACGAAGTGATTGCTTATAACCACGCCACCCAAACGGTCACTTTAAGCAAAATCGTCCCTGCCAATGAGCTACTCAGCACCTACAATTCAGTCATGGCTGAACTGACTGCCCTCAAGCAACAACTATTATCAATTACCGGAGAACAACCTCTACCAGCGTTTTCCATGGCCCCGCTGAAAATGCAATTCTCCTTACAGGAATTTGATGAAAGAGTCGCTGAAACCAAGCAGCACATCGTTGATGGCGATATTTTCCAGCTCATTTTATCCAATCCCCAACAGGCCACCATGCAAGGATCCCTGTTTGCGGCTGCCCCGACCCTCTTTCGTGAAAGCCCGTCACCTTACCAATTTTATTTCCGGCATGGTGATTTTGAAACGATCGGTGCCTCCCCAGAAACGTTGATTACTAAGCGAGACCAGACGTTATTTACCTACCCACTCGCCGGCACCCGTCGCCGCGGTCACGACAAGGCAGAGGACGATCAATTCGCCTATGAGCTCCAGCATAGCCCGAAGGAATTGTCCGAGCATAACATGCTGATTGACCTTGGGCGAAACGACTTGGGGGCCGTCAGTGAATTTGGCAGCGTCAACGTGACCGCCTACCGCAAATTATTACGATTCGCAAACGTGATGCACATGGGGTCGGTTGTCGAAAGCACAGCCAAAAAAGGCGTTTCCGCGATTGACATCATCAATGCCGTTTTACCCGCTGGAACATTATCAGGCGCACCGAAGATTTCAGCTATGAAGATTATTGGCCAGCTTGAAAACCGCAAACGCGGAGTTTATGGTGGCTGTATCGGTTACTTAGGCTTTGATGGGGATCTGGATCTATGTATTGGCATCCGCCTCGCCTACCGCAAAGGCAATCAGCTAGTGGTCCATTCGGGAGCGGGAATTGTTGCCGACAGTGTCGCCAAATACGAATACCAAGAGTTTAATAATAAGGCCAGTGCCGTCGTCAATGCACTGAAAGAAACCAGTACGAAGGGAGATGTCCTCAATGCATTATCTGATTGATAACTATGATAGCTTTACCTACAATTTGTACCAACTGATCGGCAGCTTGACGGATGAACCGATTACCGTCGTCAAAAATGATGCAATTACTGCCGAAGAATTACAAGCACGCCATCCAGAAAGCGTGATTTTGTCACCGGGACCAGGCCGCCCAGAAGATGCTGGAAACATGCCGGCGATCTTAAAAGAATTTCTGGGCAAAGTCCCAATTCTCGGTGTCTGCCTGGGGCATCAGGCAATCGCTGAAGCTTACGGGGCAAAGGTGGTCCACGCGCCAAAATTAATGCATGGCAAGCCGTCGGAAGTAGAAATTGCTGAACCAAGCGGTTTGTTCAAAGACTGCCCACATAAATTTCAAGCAGCCAGATATCACTCGTTAATCGTTGATCCCAGAACGGTGCCGGATAATCTGAAAGTCACTGCTCAAACTGCCGATGGGGAAATTATGGCACTTGCTGACGCCGCCAATCACGTTTATGGCGTCCAATTCCACCCAGAGTCAATCATGACTGATCCAGAAGTCGGCAAACAAATTGTCGCCAACTTCTTGGCAATTGTCCGGGAGCACCAGCGGATGATGGCGCATGCTCTATGAAGAAGTGACAATTAAATGACCGATACGATAAGACCTGGGACGGTAGCCGATTTCACCCCAGAATTTAAGCAAACAGCGCAATGCACTCTAGTTTGGAATGCATTGCGCTGTTTGCTTAAATTGCCTGGATCCGCTGTTTGTCGCATCTTCCATCAATTTAAAAATGGGACGCGCAGTGGCATTGATAAATCATTTGCCGACTAATATCTCAGCCCTTTTGACTGTCTGAATCCCTTGCTTTGAAACAAGTTTCACTCTGCTGCTACATAGACTAGGACCGCTCCTCAAAGCAGAGATCTGCACATAAGCACCCTGTCTGTAAATCCAAAACCAGGATTTTCAGACAGGGCGACTTATGCTCCGATCCCTAACCGCTTTGCTACGCTCACTGTACTTTAGGACAGCTCCTCAAAGCAGAAGCTTGCACCTAAGCCTCCACCACCAAAAATCCAAGCCCGGGATTTCTGGTGGTGGAAACTTAGGCTCCAGCTTCTAACCGCTTTGCTACGCTCACTGTACTTTAAAATTCGACTTAAAGATAAACCCACACGATGGGCACCGATTCAAACCATAGCTAATCTGCATTGGCCGATGGCACTTTGGACAATTACCTTGAACTGATCTGGGCATTTTGGTCACTTTTTTGAGTTTTTCTGATTGGTCTGCCATAGTTTCCTCCACCGGATTAACCGGTTATTTACTGTTGAATTATTTTGAGATATGTCGCAGGCATCGCATCCACCAGCCAAACACCACTTTCAGTTGGGTAAAACAAAATGCCATCCTTGGCAGCTTTTTGCGCCTCAACTTGAAAAATCACTGGCTTTGGATCTCGACGTTTTCCCACCTGAACGGCCATTCGCCGATTAGCAGAAAGGTGCACGAAGTCGCGATCCATTTTTTTCAATCCCTCGTCAACAATCAACCTTGCCGCGGCATGAGTGGTTCCGTGATATAAAACTTCCGGAGGCGTTTTGGGTGGCGTCAGTGGCTTGACGGGGATACTATGCCCATATAATGCCCTAATTGTACCACCTTCGATCGCATAGCGCTGCTTGTCACTTTGACGCATAATCTTTCGAATGAGGGGTTCACTAATCGGGGTACCGTAGTGTTGATTAAAGTGGCGAATGAACGAATTAAGGTCAACTCGACCATATTGATCCAAATTAATCCCAATCTTATCGGGATGGTGACGTAGGGTGAATGAAATTCGTTTACTAATTCTGGTTAAGTGATGATCCATATGTAAGAACCTTCAATCTTGTGCAATCAACTAGTAATATTATATGCCAAATTGACCTGCAACCCAAAAAACACACGGAAATTTGGGATTCCGTGTGTCAAGTAATCGCATATATTGAGGGGTGATTCTATGTTGAGGGGTTAGTTAGTAAAACTTTGGGCAAGTCACTGCCTGAGGGGGTGCAGTGAGCTTGTAACCAATATGACTGTTCGTCATATTTGATTGTCTATACTATATCGTCCGTACCTTAAACGGAACTTAAAATTCGAATTTTTTTGTATTAGATATGATAAAATCGAATTATTAAAGCTGATTTTGAGAGGATACATCATGAAAAGAATTTATTTTGTTCGCCATGGACAGACGCTTTTGAACAGGTTTCGCAGAATGCAGGGCTGGGTGGACTCACCCTTAACCGAAAAAGGCGAAGCCCAGGCAACGGCTGCCGGTAAACGGCTTGCTGATAGTCACTTTCAGTTAGCGGTCAGTTCCGACATGTTACGCGCAATCCACACGTTAGACCGCATTCTAGCCCAAAATAAACATGCTGGTGGCATTACCCGCGAAGTTCATGAAGATGTGCGGGAGATCTATTTTGGCTCCTTTGAAGGCGTTGATAGCGTCCAGACGTGGAACATGATCGCCCGGCCACTCGGCTATTCCACTCAAGAAGAATTAATCAAACACTATAACTTGTTGAAAGTCCGCGATTTTATGCATGACGCTGATCCATTTCACGAAGCGGAGACGGCCGCCCACATTGAAGCTCGGATCAAATCCGCTGTGGCCCGACTCGCCAAAGAACTTAACGATGGCGAAAATGCCGTCGTTGTGACTCACGGAACGTATTTGCGTAACTTAGCGACAATTTACGCTGCGGATGGGAAAGTGGCGGATCAACCGAAAAATGGCAGTATCACGGTTTTGGATGTGACTCATGAGCCAGTTGTTATCGATGATATTAAATAACGATTTCTAACATAGAATCAAAGTAGCTGGGCACCCATCAGGAATGTTCAGCTATTTGTTTGAAGAATTTTTAAATGAGTTGGAGAGCATTTTTAGATATGATTTTATAAATGTGCTTTCGTTTCTTTACCCTAATTTCTAAAAAAACAGCCAACCATGAACAAAAAATGTTCATCATTGGCTGCTTTCTTTAAGGTTTGAGGATCGCCCAGAGCTCGTCACCCTGTCGCTGTTTAATACCCCAAACTATTCACATTGGTTCGTTTAGTTTTATTGGTTTCCCAGAAGAGGGTCTTAGCAACGCCGACAATCTTCTTCTTAGGGACAAAGCCCCAGTAACGACCATCGTTTGAAACACTTCTATGGTCTCCTAAGACGAAATATTCGCCCTTTGGCACCTTAGTAGCATGCGTATTCTTATCCCAACTCTTGGATAAGGTCTTTAAACTCCAGTTACCGGTTCCGGCCGTCCGTTCCTTCATGCTGATAAACTTCTGAGGAACAACCTTGCCATTTACGTAAATATTACCGTCTTTGCTAGAAACTGTATCACCTGGTAGCCCGATTACCCGCTTTACATAGTCAGTCTTGGGTTTGGTTGCCGTTGGATCTTCGCCATAAGCATCAAACACAATGACACTCAAATGTTTAATCTTGGCTTGCTTCCAAACGACCAATCGTTCATTATTAATAAGGTTGGGTTCCATTGATGGACCATCAACTCGCGCCATTGTGAATACGTATAATTGAACAACGTAGGCAATTGCCAAGCCGACAATAATTGGAATGACCCAACTTGCAATTTCTCTGATTACTTTCATCAAAAGGCTCCTTTAAGGACTACAGTAATTCGAATATTTTTACTAGAATGCAGTCGACATTAATTTTAGCATACTTTCCTGTCATGACAACATTTTAGGCAATAATTAACGGATTAGTAACCCCAAATTTAAAAATTTCCTATTCGTGAATCTGTATTTATTTTTAGGACAGCTCCGTAAAGCAGAAACTTCCACATAAGCACCACCAACAAAAATCCCCAAAACCGGGATTTCTGTTGGCGGAGACTTATGCTCCGACTTTTAACCGCTTTGCTCCGCTCACTCGTATTAGGACAGCTCCTCCAAGCAGAAGTCTGCACGTAAGCACCTCAGAGAAAAATTCCCAAGCCCGGAATTTCCCTCTGAGGAGACTTACGCTCCGACTTCTAACCACTTGGATCCGCTCACTTATTTATTATAAAGAGGTGACGTTATGAAAACAAAATCAACTTTAGGAAAACGAATCTGGCTCATTTTCATTTTAGGGACCATTAGTGCATCCGGACCATTATCAATCGATCTTTATTTACCCGCCCTACCAGAAATGACCCATGATCTAGCAGCACCAGCATCCCTCATTCAAATGAGTTTAAGTGCCTGTCTGCTGGGATTAGCGCTGGGACAATTAATTTCAGGCCCATTGAGTGACAAATATGGCCGCAAGAAGCCACTCATGGTCGGTTTCTTCGTTTTCGGGCTGGTTTCACTCCTGATTGCCATGAGCAACTCTGTCTATCTACTCATTCTATTGCGATTTATTCAGGGACTGGCGGGTGCCAGCGGCCAGGTTCTTTCCCGGGCAATTGCTTCGGACATGTTTTCTGGCTCCCTGTTAACCAAATTTTATTCCATGCTCTCAGCTGTCAACGGCATTTTCCCGGTCATTTCACCAGTAATTGGCGGTTTCATGATTCAATTTGTCAGCTGGAAAGGCATTTTTATTCTATTGGCCGCGATTGGTTTTATCTTAGTGATCGCCCTTTGGCTCGGAGTTAAAGAAACCTTACCGGTTGAAAACCGAATTACTGGCCATCCCCTGGAATCGGTTGTCGAGATGTTTGGCTTTCTTAAGAATTCTAAATTTGTGCGTTTGATTCTGGCAACCGGTCTGGTATCTGGCGGTTTATTTAGCTATATTTCGGCCTCTTCCTTCGTTTTCCAAAATTTCTTCCATATGTCCGTTCAAAATTTCAGTCTTCTTTACGCTTTGAATGGCATTGGTATCGCCATTGGCTCAATGATCCCGGGCGGATTGGCGGCGCGATTTCCGGAAATCACCCAGGCAAGATTCGTTCTGGCAACCACGGTCTTAACGACAATCTTACTTACTCTGAGTGCCCTATTCTTTAACAATTTGCTGGTAGTCATCGTCCTCGTCTTTCTCACGGTTACTCAGTTCGGGATGCTGTTCACCCTCACGACATCAATTATTATGAACCTGTCATTACGAAACAATGGCGGCCTATCCGCGTTGCTGGGCTTGTCCCAAAACGCAATTGGCGGCATCATGTCGCCATTAGTTGGGGTAATGGGTAGCCACACATACTTACCGATGGCTTTGGCAATCATGGGCTGCATGTTGTTAAGTATGCTATTATTCTTTTCAATTCATGATAAATCACGGAATCAGGATTCATTTGAATAGTTAAGTTCACCATCGTTCCTACCTAGTTTAAGCGGCAGCTAATCGAATTCGTCAAGAAAAACCAGGTTCACTGAGGACCTGGTTTTTTATCTATCAAATTCTTTGTTGAAATTTTACATTCTGACATCCGGATATCCGGTGATTTCCCAGCCGCCATCGACAACCAGGGTGGTGCCTGTAATATAACTTGCGCCTTCACTTGCAAGAAATACGGCGGGTTTTGCAATTTCCTCCGGAGTAGCAGGTCGCTTTGCTGGAATTCTTTCTTTAAATCGGCGATCCAGTTCTTCATTGTCTGTGATCGCCTTTGTCAAACGAGTATCCACCAATCCTGGAAGAATGGCGTTCACATTAACATGATAATCAGCCAATTCAAGAGCTGCATTTTTAGTTAACATATTAACAGCCGCTTTTGCTGACGAATATGCCCCAGCGTAATAGGATGGAACATCCCCATTCAATGAAGAAATATTCACCAGCTTACCACCATTTTGCTTTTTCATTTGTTTGCCAACATATTTGATAAATAAGAAAACACCATTTAAAACTAAATTGATTGTAAAATTCCAATCAGCTAAGGGTTGATCGATAATTAAGCCTGATTTTGAAGCTCCAGCAACTTGGAAAGAATAATCAATCTTGCCATATTTTTGAACCACATAATCAACAAATTCTTTTACATCGCTTTCATTTGTAACATCAACCCGTTTACCATCAAACAGTTCGTTCGCTTTTTTCGCTTCATTTAGAGCATCTTCGTTGATGTCAGCAGCTACAACTTGAATATCTTTATTCATTAATTCTTTCGAGATAGCCAAACCAATCCCACTTGCCCCACCAGTCACAATCGCTATTTCTTTACTCATAACAAATCCTCCATTTGATTCACGGCTTACAACTTATATATCTTATTTTGCATCTATATGATAACGTAAACATAATGGTTAATGGGAAATTTTGAATCACAATTTAGTAACAAAACCATCTACATTCTGACATCCGGATATCCCGTGATCTCCCAGCCGCCATCGACAACTAGAGTGGTGCCATTGATATAACTGGCTGCCTCGCTGGTAAGAAAAATCGCTGGGCCCGCAATTTCCTCCGGTCTGGCTGGTCGTTTCACCGACAGTGTTTCTGCTTGATCCAATGAATGTTCATCGATCGCTGGATAGCTGTCAACAATTCCTGGAAGAATCGAATTCACCTGTACATTGGCGGCCGCCAACTCTAACGCGGCACTTTTTGTAAAAATATTGATGGCTGATTTAATGGCCGCGTAATCTTCACTGCAATACGACTGAACGTGCGCGTCCATCGAGGCAATGTTAACAATCTGGCCGCTTCCTTGTTTCTTCATTTGTCGACCAACGTTCTTGATGAATAAAAAAACACCATTTAACGCCAAATCAATCATGAAATTCCAATCGGTTAATTGTTCATCAATAATGAGCCCCGCCTGATAGGGAACTGCAATTTGAAAAGAGTAGTCGATTTCCCCGTATTTATCAGTGGCCTGCTTCACGAAATTTTCAACAGCGTCTTCTGCGATTGGATCAACAACCTGCCCATCAAACAACTCATAGTGTTGGCTGGCATCCCCCAAAGCAGCTTCATCATCACCAGTACCAATCACCCGAACTTTTTTGGCCATTAATTGTTTTGAGATTGCCCAACCAATGTCACTGGTCGCATTGGTCACAATTGCAACTTTATCACTCATGATCATTTCCCCTTACGATTCTATGTCCTAATCTGCATTTTTATAATAACCCTATTGTTATTGGTGAGGGGAAATTTTGACTTGCTAATTGAGTGAAGCTGTGAGAAACAGGGTTCATCACTCGAAGCAGAAGTTTCTGCTTCGCTTTTTACTTGGGGTCGTCGGTTGGTAAACGTCCTTTAAAAAGTAGGTGAATGAAAGATTTTTACGAAATACCAAAAGAGGTAATGCATTCAAAAACCAGAATGCATTACCTTCTTTCACTTAACTTCGGGGATCAATCGTGATTCGTCCCTATCTTACTCAGCCAATTTCGTAATCTTTCCCTGTTGGATATAAACACTCAAAATGGCAATATCGGCGGGATTAACCCCACTAATTCTTGAAGCTTGAGCGATGGTTTCTGGATGAATCTTCTGCAACTTTTGACGCGCCTCGGTAGCGATACCGTCGATTGCGTCGTAATCAATCCGATCCGGGATCTTTTTAGCTTCCATCTTCTTCATTTTGGCGACGCTCTGTTCGGCCTTCTTGATATAACCCGCATATTTGGTTCGAATTTCAACTTGTTCAATCACGTGGCGATCCAAGGGTTGGTCCGCTGCTGGGATAAATCTGAGCAACGTTTGATAATCAACGTATGGTCGACGTAAAAAGATTGCGGCAATCACGCCATCCTGCAGTGGCTTATCGCCATGCTCCTGAACAAAAGCATTGACTTCATCAGATGGCTTAATCCGAATTTGGCTCAGCCGATCTAATTCAGCTTCGATTGCCTGCTTTTTGGCTAAGAACTTCTGGTAACGATGATCCGAAATTAAGCCAATTTCATGGCCCTTTTCAGTTAACCGCATATCAGCGTTATCCGTTCGTAACAACAACCGATACTCAGCTCGGCTAGTCAGCAATCGATAAGGTTCCTTAGTTCCCTTGGTGACCAAATCGTCAATCATCACACCGATGTAAGCTTCGTTTCGTTTCAGAACGAAAGGTCCCTTACCCAAGGCTCTTCGGCCAGCGTTAATGCCGGCAATCAACCCTTGTCCGGCGGCTTCTTCATAACCAGAAGTGCCGTTAGTTTGACCGGCCGTAAATAGATTTTTGACCACTTTGGTTTCCAAAGTCGGCTTCAACTGGTAAGGGGCAACAACATCATATTCAATGGCATAACCTGGCCGCATCATTTGCGCATTTTCCAAGCCGGCAATTGTATGAATCATCTTTTGCTGAACCTCTTCGGGCATTGAAGTAGATAGACCGTCAACGTACCACTCTTCCGTTTTGCGGCCTTCAGGTTCCAAGAACAATTGATGTCTGCTCTTATCAGCAAAACGAACAATTTTATCTTCAATCGATGGGCAGTAACGAGGGCCGACGCCTTCAATCACACCAGTAAACATTGGGGCGCGGTCAAGGTTATCACGAATAATCTTATGAGTAGTTTCGTTCGTATAAGTTAACCAGCATGATAGTTGGTCCTTAACTGCTAGATAGTCCTCATCGGCTGATTCAAAACTAAAATGATGAGGTTTCTCGTCTCCAGGTTGTTCCTCGGTCTGGGAATAATCAATGGTCGTCCCATCAACTCGTGGTGGGGTCCCGGTTTTGAATCGTTCCAGATCAAATCCCAATTCTTCAAGGTTACCGGATAATTTTTCAGCAGGTTGGGAGTTATTGGGACCTGATGCGTACATCAATTCACCAATGATAATCTTGCCACGAGCAGCAGTTCCTGCAGCAATCACGACTGCCTTGGCTTGGTATTTTGCACCAGTGTTGGTCACGACGCCCTTGCAGACACCGTCTTCAACAATTAAGGAATCAACAATTCCCTGACGCAAAGTTAAGTTGGGTTCTTTTTCAATCGTATGCTTCATCTCAGCATGATAGGCATGCTTATCTGCTTGGGCCCGTAATGCCTGAACAGCCGGCCCCTTACCGGTATTGAGCATCCGCATCTGAATGTAGGTCTTATCGATGTTACGACCCATCTCGCCACCCAATGCATCAACTTCCCGGACAACCGTTCCCTTTGCAGGCCCCCCGACAGATGGGTTACATGGCATGAATGCCACCATGTCCAAGTTAATTGTCAGCAGCAACGTTTTATTCCCCATCCGGGCAGCAGCCAAAGCGGCCTCACAACCAGCATGGCCAGCTCCGACGACGATCACGTCATAATCTTCTGCGCGATATTTTTGTTTAACATCGCTTACTCGTAAACTTTTCAACAGAATTCCTCCATATGTTTCACATGAAACACGTTATTTTCCTAAACAGAACTGGCTAAATAATTGATCAATAAGTTCATCTTGATAACTATCTCCAGTGATCTCACCTAAGAAATCCCAACAGCGAGTCATATCAATCTGAACCAAATCAACCGGCATCCCAGCATCAAGCCCTTTGATTACATCTTCCAAGGCACCCTTGGCCTGATTTAACAAGCCAATATGACGGGCATTAGTCACCATGATGTCATTTTGGCTGCTTTCGATGCCTTCATTGAAGAACATGTTGGCAATCAGCTCTTCTAATTGGTCTAGTCCGTTAGCTTTAATGGCAGATGTTGAAATGACATTCTTGCCATTCGCCATTGCCTTGATTTCTTGTAAATCTAATTTAACGGGTAAATCAGTTTTATTTAACACAATGATGCGTTGTTTGTCTTTTGTCGCAGCCAATAATTTTTTATCTTCGGCGGTAAGGGCTTCACTGGCGTTTAAAACCAGCAACACCAAATCAGCACTGTCGATCGCTTTTCGAGAACGATCAACCCCAATTTTTTCGACCTTGTCTTTCGTATCACGAATTCCAGCCGTATCGACGAGCTTCAGCGGCACGCCACGAACATTGACGTATTCTTCCAACACATCCCGCGTCGTTCCCGGAACATCGGTCACAATCGCCTTATCTTCGTGTAACAAATTGTTCAACAAGCTGGATTTCCCAACGTTGGGCCGGCCAATAATCGAAGTCGCCAATCCTTCCCTGAGGATCTTTCCCTGTTTGGCAGTACTTAGTAACTGAACAATCCGGGCATGGACGTCATTGGCTTTTTCTCGTAAGAGCTTGCTGGTCATCGTCTCCACATCATCGTACTCTGGATAATCGATGTTCACTTCAACTTGAGCCAGCACGTCCAGAATGTCTTTCCGTAAGTGTTTAATCAAATGGGATAAATTACCGTCCAGCTGACTAATAGCGGCCTTCATGGACCGATCGGTTTTAGCCTCGATCAAATCCATCACTGCCTCAGACTGGGACAAATCAATTCGGCCATTTAAAAAGGCCCGCTTCGTAAATTCCCCTGGTTCAGCCATTCTGGCTCCGGTACTCAAAACCAGCTGGAGGATGCGGTTAGTTGCCACAATCCCACCATGACAGTTAATTTCGACAATATCTTCTTCGGTATAAGTGTGCGGAGCTCTCATGACAGAGAGCATCACCTCATCAATTTCCTCGTTAGTTTGCGGATCGACAATGTGCCCGTAATTAATCGTATTGCTGGCAACTTTATCAAGGTTCTTTCCCCGATAGATTTTTTTAGCAACGTCAAACGCCTCTTCACCACTAATCCGGATGATTGAAATGCCACCTTCACCAGGCGGTGTCGAAATAGCCGCAATCGTATCAAATTCTGTTGTTGTTAAAACCATGATTAAGCTTCCTCCCGCATCAAAACAATGCTAATAGTAAGATATTAAACCACAAAATAACTATCAGCGCACAAAAAAAGCGCCACTCCACACTAAAAAGAACTAGCATGGATAAAGCACTTTGACTACTTTACCTAGTTAAGATAAGAATGATTAACTTCATGATATTTTAAAGTGAGTGATTTGTCAATCGAAATTTGGACTTGTAACAAAACTGCTTACTTTGGCGCCACGACGATCACTCGGTGGGGTTCTTTGCCAGTAGAGTACGTAATGACGTATTCATTATCAGCTAGCGCATTGTGGATTTGTTTGCGCTCAAAAGAAGGCATCGGGTTTAAGTAAACCGGTTTGCCATTTGCAATCGCATTTCGAGCCGTCTTTTCAGCCAACTGTTTGAGGGCATCGCTTCTTCTGGAACGATAATTTGCGGTATCTAACTCGACATCAACGTTGTTGGCGCCGAGTCGGTTAATGAAAATTTGAGACAAGTTTTGGAGCGCATTAATCGTCCGACCATGACGACCGATTAAACGGCTCTCTTGGTCAGTATCAATATCAATATAGATTGAATGCTTATTTTGAATATCCAACTTTAATTTGAACGAAAATCCCATTGCCTTGATGACATCACTTAAATAATTGGCAAGTTGCTGCGAAACATCCTCTAAATCAATGACTTTTTCAGCTGGTTCACTTGATTCAGAATGATGCTGGTTGGTTTCTGATTGAACGTTCGTCCCTTTATTACCAGGGCTAAAACGACTTTTTTTAGTAATTTTTACTTGAGCTGGTTTGCGACCGAATCCTAAAAATCCTTTTTTAGGTTGTTGAACAACAGTTACTTCAACTTGGTCCTGAGTGAGTGATAATGTATTGAGTCCTTGTTCTACGGCGTCTTGGATGGTTTTTCCAGAGTAAATTGACATAATAAACTCCCTTTTATTTGAATGGATTTAACCAATTAATACTAGCATAAAAATCAACGTTTATAAATGGTTTCCGATAAAAAACGCAAACTAATCGGAAACTTTAAAATAATTGATATATTTGCAATCGCCATTTAACCAAATCTTCATGAAGTCGGTATAATAGACTGTAATCACCTCTACCTGAGAATCTAATGAAGGAGAGAACAATCGATTGGTTTTCGTTTTGGGGAGTGTCAATATTGGCAAATATCAATCAGTATGATGCAGGACGAAATATTCAAATAGATCGACAGCACCGGCTTAGTAAACTTGAAGAGGCCCAACAGATCACTTTCGCAAATTTGACCGCCTACTCAGTCATCATGACCGCTGAATTAATCATTGGATATTGGAACCATATCACCGTTTTGATTGCCGATGGATTAAATAACCTCACTGGCGTTTGTGGTGCCGCCATTTTGATTATTGGCTTACGGGTTTCCAGACGACCGCCGGACTCCAACCACGTGCTCGGCCACTGGCAATACGAAAATATTGCTGCCCTCTTATCTGCCACAATTATGTTTGCGGTCAGCCTTCAAATTTTAGTTGATGGCGGGTTCGCCATTCGCAATTTCTTTGAAGGACATTCCGTTCAGCCAAATAGTTGGTCGTTGGGGATCAGTTTGCTATCAGCCATCGTCATTTCAATTTTGGCCAAGTACAACTCGTTGAAGGGTGCTCAGCTCAATAATCAGGCCCTAAGAAGCTGTCCAAGATCTATGATTTTTGATATACTTCTATGTAAAAAGCGAGT
>NZ_AZEI01000063.1 GCF_001436255.1 Lentilactobacillus rapi DSM 19907 = JCM 15042
TTTGTCTCAGTTTTCCTACGCCGCTTTTAGAGATCTCAAACAGTTTCTAAGAAAGTTCTCAGCATGGCCGCGATTGTAATGACTGCAGGAATTTTTGCCGGATGTAGTACCGCCAAAACGACAACTAAAGGGAACCAAACAACTGGTAACACAATCAAAATTGGCGTCAACATGGAACTTTCCGGTGCCGCTGCCGGCTATGGTAATTCACAGAAACAAGGGATCCAACTTGCGGCTGCTGAAATTAACAAAGATGGCGGAATTAATGTAAATGGTAAGAAGAAAAAGATTAAGTTGATTATTCGCGATAACAAGACCTCAACTAACACCTCGGCGTCCGTTGCAGCTCAACTTGTTAATAATGATAAGGTTGCTGCAATCGTTGGCCCGGCAACAACCAATGCCGGGACTGCCGAGATTCCAAACATCACAAAGGCAGCTGTTCCCAGTGTGAGCCCTTCAGCGACTGACCCAGCTTATACGCTTCAAAAGAATGGCAAGGTTCAACCCTACGTATTTAGAGCTTGTTACCAAAACAACTTCCAAGGAAGCACGGCCGCTAAATTCATGACCAATACATTGAAAGCAAAGCGGGTTGCCGTCTACGCTGATAACTCAAGTGATTATGGAACTGGTTTGGCAAAAGCCTTCAAGAAAGCTTATACCGGCAAAGTGGTTGATAGCCAATTCTTCACTGCTGGTGACAAAGATTTCAATGCTGTTTTGACCTCATTCAAATCAAAGAAGATTGATGCCATTTATGCTCCTGGTTACTATAACGAACTTGGCTTGATTATTAAGCAAGCCCGTCAAGCCGGCATTAATGTTCCAATCGTTGGTAGTGATGGAATGGCCGATCCTAAGTTGGCCCAAATTGCTGGTGACCAGAACGCAAGCAAGATTTACTACACGACACCATTCTCTGATGATGTTGCTAAGGATAACCCAACAGCTGTCAAATTCATGAACAAGTACAAGGCCCGTTATCACCAAGATGCGCCAACATTCTCAGCCCTTGCATATGATTCGGTTTACATGATTAAAACAGCCATTGAAAACGAAAAATCTGCAGACTCTGTCAAAATTGCGAAAGGCCTCGCAAACATCAAAGATTTTGATGGTGTCACAGGTAAAATCACCATGAACAAGAATCATGACCCAGAGAAACCAATTGCAATCGAACAGTTGACCAAAGGTAAGGTAAGCAATTCGTTTGATATCAAGTAGTATGCGTAACAAAGCGGTTAGAAACTGGATCATAAGTCTCCTTCAGTTAAAATCCTGGGTTTTGGGATTTTAACTGAAGGTGCTTATGAGGAAGTTTCTGCTTTGTGGAGCATCATTCAGCTACGTAGCCAGGTGCTTATGAGGAAGCTTCTGCTTGATGGAGCATCATTCAGCAACGTAGCCAACAACTTTACCTCGAGAGGAGGAACACATTTTGGAAACATTTTTTCAGCAAATTATTAATGGGCTTTCACTTGGAAGTATCTACGCGTTGCTTGCTCTCGGGTACACAATGGTTTATGGGATCATCAAACTGATCAATTTTGCGCATGGTGATATTTACATGTTGGGTGCTTTTTGGGGATATTACGTCATTAATGTCTGGCACTTCAACTTTATCAGTGCATTATTGTCGGCGATGCTCGTTGGGGCGGCTAGTGGGGTTATCATTGAATACTTCGCTTACCGGCCATTGCGGCATTCACCGCGGATCACCGCATTGATCACCGCAATCGGGGTATCATTTCTACTTGAAAACGGGATGTCTTACCTATTCAGTTCAAACACCCGCGATTTCCCGCAGATTATCAAGCAGGTCAACTATCATATTGGCGGTGTTTTGATTTCAAATATTCAGATTCTTATTTTGGTCACTGCGTGTGTGTTGATGGTTCTACTTCAATTGATCATTAAGAAAACCAAAATGGGCCGAGCAATGCGAGCAGTTTCCGTGGACCCTGATGCAGCCGAATTGGTTGGGATTAACATTAACTGGACGATTTCGTTTACCTTTGCCCTTGGCTCAGCACTTGCTGGGGCTGCCGGTGTTCTGATTGGATTGTATTACAATTCGATTGATCCATTGATGGGAATGACCCCCGGGATTAAGGCGTTCGTTGCCGCAGTTCTTGGTGGCATTGGTTCGGTTCCTGGCGCTTCCGTTGGTGGCTTTATCATTGGAATTTTGGAAACCTTTGTCCAGTCGATTGGGCTGTCAGCATACAAAGATGCCGTTGTGTACTTCGTCTTGATCGTGATTCTCTTGATCTTGCCAGCAGGAATTTTCGGCAAGAATACCAAAGAAAAAGTGTAGGTGATCTAATTTGAAAGCAAATTTTAAATACAATCTGGTTTGGCTGATAATTATGGTTGCCGGCTTTTACTTAATGAATACCTTGATTTTGGTTGGGGTGATCGATTCATTTATCGAAAACATGTTGGTGACTATCGGCATTAACATTATCTTAGCGACCGGCCTCAATTTAATTATTGGGTTCGCGGGTCAGTTCTCACTTGGCCATGCCGGTTTCATGGCCATTGGGGCATATGCGACTGCAATCGTCACGCAAACTGCCAGCACGCCGGGGGGGTTCTACGCATCGATCTTTATCGGAATCGTGATTTCGATTGTCGCCGCCTTGATCGTTGGGGTGCCAACGTTGCGACTCCGAGGTGATTACCTTGCGATTGCCACAATGGGGGCTTCGGAAATTATCCGAATTCTCATTAATAATATGAAAATCACTGGTGGGGCAGCTGGGATGTTTAATATTCCGCAATTTGCTGACTGGCCAACGGTGTACATTATGGTTTGCGTTACCACGATCATTATCGTCAATTTCATTCATAGTCGGGCTGGACGCGCCGTCAAATCAGTTCGCGAAGATGAGATTGCGGCTGAAGCTATGGGAATCAATGTCACGAAGTGGAAACTAGCCGCATTTGTTCTTGGCGCTTCAACAGCAGCCGTTGCCGGTTCGCTTCATGCGTCGTACCTGCAAACCATTGCGCCGAACGACTTTGGAATTATGGAGTCGATTTCGATTTTGATCATCGTCGTCCTTGGTGGGGTCGGTAGTATCACCGGCACATTCGTTGCCGCAGTTGTTCTGGGAGTACTGGATACTGTGCTGCAAAACTTTGGTGCCTTGCGGATGGTTATTTACGCGGCTGCTTTGATTTTGATTATGATCTTCAAACCATCTGGGCTACTAGGAACTTGGGAATTGTCCATCAAAAAGATTTTCAGCCGATCAAAACGAAAGGAGCGGGTTGAATCATGAGTAAGCTATTACAAGTTGAGAACCTCGTGAAAAACTTCGGTGGCTTGACTGCCGTTTCCAACGTTTCGATGCATTTGGATAACAATGAACTGGTTGCCTTGATTGGCCCGAATGGGGCTGGGAAAACCACTTTGTTTAATCTGCTAACTGGGGTGATTCCAGCGTCATCTGGTTCAATTGTTTTGAGCGGTGAAAATGGGACTTACCCACTCAATGGCAAACCTGCGTATAAAATTGCCGATATGGGCCTTTCGCGGACATTTCAAAACATTCGATTATTTAAAAATCTGAGTGTGTTGGATAATGTGTTAATCGCCATGACCAGCAAGTTTAAAGAAGGTTTTATCCCAACCATCTTCCGGTTCCCCAGTTACTACAAAACTGAGGCTCGATTGGTGGCAGAAGCTAAGAAATTATTGGCAATCTTTGAATTGACTGACGATGTTGATGTGTTGGCAAAAAACTTGCCATACGGCACCCAACGCCGACTGGAAATTGTTCGGGCGCTGGCAACTAAACCGCAAATCCTTTTCTTGGACGAACCGGCTGCCGGGATGAATCCTGAAGAGACCGCCAACCTCACGCAATTGATCTTGAAAGTGCAACATAGTTTCCACATTACCATTTTGCTGATTGAACATGATATGTCGCTGGTTATGAACCTTGCCCAACGCATTTATGTATTGGATCATGGTTCATTGTTAGCTCAAGGAACTCCTGATGAAATCCAGGCGAACCCAGCAGTGATTAAAGCTTATCTAGGTGAGGAGGCGTAATGACACAATGTTACTACAAGTGAATGATTTAGTTGTCAATTATGGCGTGATTAATGCCGTCAAGGGCGTAAGTTTTGATATTAACGAAGGTGAGATTGTGTCATTAATCGGCGCTAATGGTGCAGGTAAATCAACCATTTTGAAGACGATTTCCGGCCTCCTGAAGCCTAAAAGTGGCAAGATTATTTATGAAAACAAGGAAATTCAGTCTCAGAAGGCACCTAAAGTAGTTGCTGAAGGGATCTCTCAAGTCCCAGAAGGCCGGCACATTTTCTCAGGACTGTCGGTGATGGAAAACTTGCAAATGGGCTCATTCTTGGTGAAGGACCGTTCCAAAATTAAGCAAACTTTCGATGAAGTTTTCGAACGGTTTCCGATTTTAAAACAACGGAAAAATCAAGATGCCGCAACGTTGTCTGGTGGCGAGCAGCAAATGCTTGCAATGGGTCGAGCCTTAATGGCCAATCCCAAGCTTATTCTATTGGACGAACCGTCGATGGGGCTTGCACCAATTTTTATTAATGAAATTTTTGATATTATCAAAGAGATTAATAAGCAAGGGACAACCGTTCTTTTGATCGAACAAAATGCCAAAAAAGCATTATCAATTGCCGATCGAGGTTACGTTCTTTCGACCGGGAAGGTTCAACTGACCGGCACCGGGTCCGAATTACTGGCTAACAAAGAAGTTCAAAAAGCATACTTGGGAGGTTAGATAATGAGTGTAAGAGATTTTATGTCCGCCAACGTAATCACCGTGCCGCCCGAGACTAAGGTCAGTGTCGCTGTGAATATCATGAAAGAGAACAACATTCATCGATTACCAGTGATTGATGACGGCGAATTGGTTGGTTTGGTGACCCAGGGGACGATTCAAGCTGCTTCACCCTCGAAGGCCACTAGCTTATCAATTTATGAATATAATTACTTATTGAATAAAATGACGGTTAAGGATGTCATGGAGCCGACTGTTCATACGATTAATGCCGACGATTTTCTTGAAGATGCGATCTATGAAATGCGCAAGTACCAAATTGGCGTCTTACCGGTTATGAGTGCGGGCGCCGTGGTTGGGATCATCACCAACAATGACATACTGGATGCTTTCTTGGACGTGACCGACTATAACGAAGATGGCACGGTGGTTCAAGTGTTCGTGGAAAAAGACCGGCCGGGCGTTATCTTCGATATTGGTAAAATCATGGCCGAAAATCAATTAAACATTCAAACTTTAATGGTGACGCACCAAGGAACCACGAAAGTAGTTGAAATTCACGTGGATAAGGAAGACGGCTTTTCTGTAGCTTCCAAGCTGCGAGAAGCCGGCTTAAATGCGAAAGAAGCGGAACGCTACAAAAAAGTCGATTAACAAATAAAAAGCTGATTGCCATCCCCCATTGCGGATGAATCGATCAGCTTTTTGTGCGTTAATTATGATGCTGGAATTTTATTTTGCATCGCCGCCCATGATTGAAGCCCGACTGTTCCAAGAATCAGAATACCACCAATTGTTTCTGGGAGGCCAAAGCTAATTCCCAGCAAGAGGATTGATAAAATTGTTGCCGAAAGTGGTTCGAATGATCCCAGCACGCTGGCAGTTGTCGGTTGGATATAACTGAGGCTTTGGAGGTAAAACAGGTAGGCCAGCATCGTGCCAAAGATTACCACGAAGGCAACTCCACTGTATGTTTGCCAGGAAAAGGCGGGCATATCGGTCCAAATTTGATAAAAACAACTAAAGGAGATGCCACCGATCAACATTGACCAACCAACAATTGGGATCGAACCGTATTTTCTGAGTAATTTGCCGGGAAGTAAAGTATAAATACTGGCGGTAACGGCTGTCCCCAACCCCCACAGGAGCCCTTGTAAGGGGATTGCCAGCGTAGTTAGCCTCCCATGAGTCACTAACAGAACTGTCCCAGATAACGCCATTATGAGCGAAATAACGTCAATGCGTCGAGGCAATTTGCGGGTTCGAAACATGAGGTAAATAATGATGACCGCTGGGGATAAAAATTGAAGAATGGTTGCTGTTGCCGCATTTCCAAACTCAATGGCCTTAAAATATGTATATTGGGAAGCAGCCATGCCGACAAAGCTAAAAAAGATTAGCTTGAGTGCATCGACTCGATTGTGCCAAACTGCAAAACTCGCCTTGGCACCGGTGATTAGGCCGAACAAAACAAGGAGAAGGCCGGAAACTAACATGCGGACGGAAACCAGCCAGTCGGCACTGACGTTTTTGCTTGTGAAGAGAAATTGGGCAATTGTTCCAGAAATTCCCCAAAGCAGTGGCCCCATCATGGCCAATCCGATCCCTTTGATTCTTGGTTTTTGCATGATAATGTCCTCCAAAGTGTATTGAAATAATTATATAACAAAATGATGGGAGCAGAGTTGCGAAGACGTCATTTTGAAGGAATTTGGCGAATTGACGTACAATTAAAGTAATAATGAATCCAGAAACCTTTTGAAAAATGAAGTCAGTTGCGTTAGAGTAAGATAAATTTTCTGTACTACGAGGAGGTAGGTCTATGTTTGATGAAATTGGTCAAACCATATTTAATAATGAAATCGTGGGCAGTGCCAGCGACTTCAATATGGGAATTGAAGTTGAAACGATCCGGGTCAATTCAGCGGGGCAATTGACAAAGGAGCCCTATCCGAAAGCCTTAGGGAATCAAAGAAAAAATCATTTTATTAAAACAGATGTTTATCAAGTCCAGAGTGAAATTATTACCCCAACGGCCAAGAAGTCATTTGATGCAATGCATTATTTGATGGCATTGAATGATACCTTGCGGAATGCATTGGAACCAAACGAACTTCTTTGGCCAATGAGCATGCCCCCGGTTCTGCCGCAAGATAAACGGTCGATTCCAATCGCAAACGTTGATCCAAAGCAAAAGGCTTATTACGAGAAGTGGATTAAAACGCGCAGTGATACCCAGGGATTACCTGTTGGCGTTCATTTAAATGTCAGCATTAATGATGACGTATTGCGGACCGTTTGGGAGTCTCAGCGTGATAAATACGACTCCTATGCCGAATTTGTTAATTATATTTATATCAAATTAGCGCAAGGATTTGGTTATTATCGTTGGTTGATTACATATTTATTTGGTAATAGTCCAGTTGCCGAGAAAAATTATTTCAAACCTAATGAAGATCAACCAAGTCACGAAGTTCGAAGCATTCGGTCATCGCATTATGGCCTCACTTCGGACGTTACCCATAATTATCGTTCGGTTCGCGAATATGTGGATAATATTGAACAAAATATTAAAGACGGTAACTTGTTTAGTGAGGCTGAATATCATACCAGTGTGCGTCTGAAGTCCATGAATGGCGATTTGACTCACATGGTTAAAAACGGGACGGATTATATTGAGTTACGGATGCTTGATTTGGACCCAACAACGGCTCTTGGAGTTCGGACCTCTGCTGTGAGATTTTTTAGAATTCTGTTGAGCTACTTCATGATGACCCCACCGATTACCACTCCTGATAAGATTAACCTGAAGCTGGATCAGGGACGGGCAATGAATGAAGTTGTTGCGATGGAAAGTCCGACCCAGCAGACAATTTATCATCACGAGGCCCAGAACTTCCTCGATAAGCTGCAATTATTTGGCGCAACCATTCAGTGGGGGCCAGAGTATCAAGAGATCTTGGATACTATGCAGGATCGGTTGGATAATCCCAAATTAACTCCGGCCGCGACCCTGATGGATCACGAGGTTGACGGTTCACTCATGTCATATGGCTTGTCTATGGCTAACCGCTATCAAAATCGAGCCCATGAAAATCCAAAGCCATTCACCGGTTTTGAGGAACATCCAGATATGGACGCAGATGAATTGCGGCAACGATTATTTGGCGTGATGGGCAAACCAGATAATTACGAGAAAAAATAATTGTAGAGAGAACTGTGAAGGAGGGGGACTTCTTTGGCTAAAACAAATTCGGATACCCAAGTTTCTGATTTGATTAATTCAACCGTGGGTCTTGAAGTTGAGACTCATCGAATTAACGCAAAAGGGGAACTAAGTCGTTATGACTATCCCCATGGATTGTTGGATGAAAAGCAACACCACTTTATTAAGAACGATTTTTTAGAAACCCAATCAGAGTTGATTACCCCGCCTACGACAACAACTCAAAGAGCTTTAAACTATCTTGGGGCTTACCATCAGGCTCTTCGAGGAGAACTGGCAGCTGGCGAATATTTATGGCCTAACAGCATGCCACCAAAGTTGCGGGCTGATCATTCCGACATTATTATTGCGCATACTGATCAGGATAACTATGAATACAGGCAAAAAGTTGCCCGAATTCGAAAGATTGAGCGGACGGCTGAAACGGGGGTTCATGTAAATGTTGGTTTAACGACTCAATCGATTAACCAGTTGAGTGGAAAAAGAAATCAAGCAGCGGTCGACCAAGCATATCTTCAGGCAGCAGTCGGATTCATGCAATACCGCTGGTTGTTAACATACTTGTTTGGCGCAACACCGCTGGCTTTTGGGAATTACTTTGCCAAAGATACCCCTGCACCTACTCATCCAGTTCGTTCATTACGAAATTCACACTTTGGTTTTGGTAATGGTTTCTTAACCAGTTATCAAAGCGTTAGCGACTATGTAGGCGGTATTTTGGAGGCAGTCAAAACCGATGCATTAATTGCGGATCGGGAATACTACGGTAGTGTGCGGTTGAAACAAACTGGCGGGGTTGAAAAATTACGCACTGCCGGGGTTGCATACATTGAATTGCGAATGTTTGATTTGGATCCCTTTGAGCCGTAAGGCATTTCGGCAGATGCGGTCAATTTGGTACGGCTGATGTTTGCCTATTTTGTTGCCAAGCAGCCCTTTGACCTTTCAAATGCCGATCAAGAAATTCGAGAGGCACAGCAACTAAACGAGCACGTTGCTTTGGAGGATCCACTTGAATCTTGCGAGTATCAGGACAAAGCAAATGAATTGATTCGTAATCTTCAGCGGTTTAGCGCGGATATTGTGGTTCCTTTCTCCGCTCAACAACTATGTTTTAAGATGCAAGAGCGACTTGATAATCCTGCATTAACCCCTAGCGCCAGGATGACAACATGGACGGACGCAACCGCTGACAGACTATTAGACCTATTGGTGAAGTTTGCAAAGGGCTATCAAGATGACTTGATTCATAATCCCACCATTGGTTTTGAAAACTTAAGTCCAGTTGAACAACGAGCAATTCTTGAGAAATTAAGACAGGGTCAAAACGTGGAAATTAAGTAACTAACTTGTAAGTCAAGATAGAAAAAAACAACCAGAAACAAATGAAAATTTGCTCTGGTTGCTTTTTTATTAAACTCGAATTGTTAATATATATTCATGATAACACCTGATTATCATCTTGTCAACGTTGCCATTGATTAATTTTTGTATTTGACATAATGGCAAACTCACAGTAAAATTGACCCGTAAATCCGAACGATTTCATGATATTTGGCTGATTGTTAAGATCAGCAGGGAAGTGGACTGATCATTTTGGCAAATAGTGAACGCATATTTAATCCAAATGAATACGGTACTGAACAGTATCAGCAGCCTAATCATCGTTATCAGCAACAAATGGATGAACAATTCAGCCGCCGACAAATTGGCTATCCAATTAAAGGGCTAAGCTTCGATGTCCAAACGGTCAAATTAACGAGCACGATGACTCAGCAAGCATACAAAATGTTACAGAACTTAATTGAGGCCTTTCCAGCCAGTCAGAAAAGCGGACCAATTCCAGTTGTAGGAACTGAAAAATATCGAGGCGTCATCTTTTACGATCAGCTTCATTTAATTGATTCAACGGAATATATTGTCAGAAGCCCGTTGGGATTTGGCTATGCCGTTCGAAAGTTTTTGACCGTCACCACGGCCCCTCTACTTGGCAGTACCAGTGGTGAAATTAAAGTGACCATCGAAATTTCACCCAATCGGCTTCTTAACGTTAAAGAAGAGCCCCTGATTGATTTTTTGAACAAGCAACTTCTTCCCTTACTGACAAGCCCCAGACTGGAACAAGTCAGTTTCAAGCTGGATATGCCAATTATTTCTGCTAATTTTCACGCCCAACTTCTTGATGAAGCTGGCGCAATTCAAAAAGTGACGAACACGCTGAATGCCGACCTCGAATATGAAACGACCCGGTTGTATTTTGCAGATAGAACAAGATCCAGGGAGTTAATAATCACTAATGAATTTCAAGATTTATTAACCACTCAATTATTGAATGGGGATAGTGGTAGTATTTCCTCTCGGGAAGCGCAGTGGTACCAAGACCACCCTGATCAGCGCCAATTTTTAACGCGCATTGCGTTACGAGTCAATCAACCCGCTGCTATTAAACGATTTATGAGAAAGCACGACTGGTTGATGCGCGACATTGTCATCGACTATCGGGATAGCAGTGGCCAACAGCGATTTGACGGCACAGCGTACGCAACGCACGGCAAAGATTTCAGACGGTCATTTACTCGAATGATTACTTATCGGTTGAAAGCCGCTCAACAAACGCTAAAAAAACTGCCATACTTAACGGATGAAGTATGGCAGAATACCCTAAATTAAATTCAAATGATCAGATATCGATTTCAAGACTTAGTCATCATCGTTACCAATCAATGTATAGAAAAGCTTTCCCCCGATTGAATAATAACTCCAGTAACCCGCCCCGTTCTCAGAGTTTCTGGTTTGCGGTTTGTGAAGATTGGTGATTCGCAACCGATATCGATAGTTGCCGGATTTCTTAATATGAGTGGCGTTGGTACCGCTGACTTTAGTTCGAGTGTACAGATAACGAGAGTTGCCCTTTACCTTGGTGGCGGTGATCTTAGCAGCAGAAGTTGGCTGGTTTAAGAAGCCACTGGTTGGATTAGTCAGCGAACTCGTCGGATTATAACGATAGAATTCCAGATAGCCATCAGTCGTAATCAGGATTTGGTTGGTTTCATAGAAATTGCTGTTGGCGGCGGGAACCTTACCCGCATACAAATCACCATCGCTATAAGCTAAACGATAAGCCGGTCGCTTAATCCGGGTAAACTGCTTGGTCGAAAAATTACCTTCCGGATCTTGGTTGGCAAGATAGTAACCATTCTTGAGGATTGGTTTCACCACGGCATAGCTCAGATAACGGATGTTGATATCCATTTGATTCATGCGGCCCTTACTATCGGTAGTGCCGCTGTTTGAACTAATGATTGTATTTGGGGGTAGGATTAAGGTGCGGCTGAGGTAATGCTTATTCTTGTTAACTAAACCCACTTTGATTTTGACAGCTCTGTTGGTTCGATAGTAACGGTGAACATTCGCATTAATTGCTTTGAGGTTGATAGTGTTGGCGTGAGTGACAGTTGTTGGAATCAACAACAGGCTGACAGCCATTAGGATCCCTAATAGAAATCTTTTCATAATAGTAAGCTCCCCTTCGATTGTTTCTGGTAGCTTCAGTGTACGTAAAAGGGTCGCCTTGGTCAAATGTGATGACGGGCGACCCTTTTGAATTGATTGTTTTAATGAGTGTAATTAGGAGTTGGCAATGGGGAGGCGAATTGTGGCGCCACCAAGCGTGCCACTCACTTGGTTCTGCGCTCTAAACGCGCCCCCGACGCCCCTGATCCTTACTGCCTAAGATAGAGTGGCCAATAATGAACAAAAGGCGTTCATCATTGGCCACTCCATCTTAGGTTAGGCTCCAGGATCAGCCCGGGGCTCGTCGCGCTCTACCTTGTTTTCTCCGCCACTTTTCGGCTTCGATCCACAAAGTCTTTAAACAGCTTCTTTGAATCTTCGTAGTGTTTGTAAATATTTTCAGGATGCCACTGGACTGCCAAGATTTGGTCATTGTCGATTGATTCGACCGCTTCAATCACTTGGTCGTCCGCTCTGGCGGTTACCTTGAGATATGGCGCAACGTCCTTGACCGCCTGGTGATGTCTTGAGTTGACATACGGTCTCGATCCGATGATGTCGTGTAAACGGCTGTTTGGATCAACTGTGACGTGATGAGAGGGCATATTTCCCGGAGCTTCCTGTGAATGTTTTAAGGTTGCATGGAGGTCTTGGGATAAGTCTTGATAAAGGGTTCCGCCCAGACCAACGTTGATCAGCTGCATGCCACGGCAAATGCCCATAATGGCTTTGCCGGCAGTGACTGATTGCTTCAATAGTTCGATTTCAAATAAGTCACGTTTGAGATACGTCATGCCTAATTTCTGGAAAGGCTCTTCGCCGTAGAAAGTGGGATCGACATCCGCACCCCCTGGGAAACAGACCCCATCGAACAGGGTCATATAATCGCGAACATCTTCCGGATTCACACTCGGGAAGATAATGGGGATACCACCAGACTTGACGATTGCTTCAATCGCCGGTCGGGGTGCGAACGCTGCGTTGCGTTCATTAATAACGTTGGTTGCCTCAGCAAGTGTGTCGGCAGGTAATGCGATTCTTGGGCGCAAATGAACCCCTCCTCAATTTTTGATTTTGATTAATGACAATATAAGGTGATCCCTCAAAACTATCCAATGAGTATACCCCAAAAGCATGAAAAATAGGTGAATTTTGTTTTCATATAATGATTATTCCTGCTGCTTATCTTTGTCGGGTTCCCAGCTGCCCTTAAATAGCTCATGTTTGAGCTGATCGGCGGACAGTTTTGTCTTATTCTCGAATCCTTTGAACGGTCTGATTGACTGTAAGGCCGATTCTTGATATCGTTTAGCTCGGCGCATTGCGTATTCAGTTAATGAACCGTCTTTTAAATGCGTAATTAACTTGGCGCTAGGCGTAGTTAACGGATTTTCAACCCGGTCCTGTAAGTCTTCGATTTCTTCTTGATATTCGGGCCCTAATTGGATCTTATTGGCATACATTTCAAGGCTACGCAAGAATGCCCTGGCACTTGCCTGGTATTTGGAGACATCATTTGGATGTTCCTCAGAAACTTCCTCGTTCATCGCATCGGCGCGGGTGATGACCCTGCTGACGTCTTCGGGGTGCAGACCGGGCGACATAATGAAGTAGCTGGCTAACAGTCTGAAGAAACGCAATGTATTGGTCCGGATGCCCACGGAACTGCTGGGATCCAAATCTAACATTCGCAATTCCAAATAATTAACACCGGTTTTTGGTAACTCTTTCAAATTGGTATTGCCCTTGAAACGGACAGCACCATGAAATTCATAGTCGGAGATCAGCTTACCTTCTTTAACGCCCTTTTCAATGTTGTTGACATATCGTTGAACAGTGGTGTAATCGCCTCGAAATGGATTGCCAAATCCGTGCGAACTTTGACGAATACTGCGAATGGGGGCAGCTGGCCCCTTATCTTTGTCGAAGTAGTTCGCTTCTGCCACCGGACTGGCACCAAACAGATATGTAATAACCCAGCGATAGCGGAGAAAGCCTTGAGCAATTTTTGCATATAAGTAGTTTGAAAGGTCGACCTTGGATTCAAAGCGGTCCTGCATATTATCGTAAACTAAGTTGAAAACATGGGGATCGATACTGAGGTTAAGGTGGGCGCCACAAGGGGTTCCGGCTGAAAATCCATGGCGTTTAACCCATTCCTTTAGGTAAGCCTCTTTCTTTGGCCCCATTTTAGCAAGCGGGATCTCCCGTTTGTCCTTTGGCAGGCGGGGTGGCATCGACAGCGGCCACAGCAGCTCACCTGGTGAAAGAGCCGTCCGCAGTGCGGTGTTGATACTATATAAGTAATGCATCGCATCGAGCGCGTGAGCAGCAGGCGGGGTAACGACTTCTGACATGGTTTCCAGAAAATCATTGGTAATCCAAGGATTGGTTTGTTCATCACCGGCAGCAGCAGGATAGGGTTCCTGGCTCAAGTTGCCGTTTTCGTCTACCCGTTGCATTTCGATTTCCAATCCCATGGTAAAGTCGGAGGTTTTCGCGACGGCTTCATTATCAAATATAAGTTGTCCAATTTCGCTGAACATGGTAATTACCTCCATTGTGTGATTATGAGAATTTCATGATAATTGATGTCAAAATAGTAACACTATAATGACATCATAGCAACGGTAACCGTGTTAACATATCAAATATATGCTAGAATTGTTTTATTTCATTAATTTTTAATTTTAAGAGGTGGAAGTATGAGTATCTTCATCAAATTAGGTTGGTACTTCAAGCAGGAATGGAAAATTTACCTGATTGGCTTATTTGGCCTGCTGTTGACAGCCCTGGTTGGGATCGTTCCCCCACGCATTATTGGGGTCTTGGTTGATACGATCCATAATGGCAAATTGTCGGGTCAAAGCCTGCTTGTTTTGCTGGGGGTATTAACCTTGGCAGCATTTGCCCAGTATGGTGCCCGTTATATGTGGCGGACTGCTATTTGGGGCGAAGCGGCCAAGCTTGAAAAAGTCCTTCGAAACCGACTATTTAAACACTACACCGAAATGGATTTGGAATTCTTCCAAAAATATCGCACGGGTGACTTGATGGCTCACGCGACCAATGATTTGTCTGCGATTCAACGGGTGGCCGGCGGTGGCATCCTGCAGTTTGCAGATTCAATGATCACTGGTGGCACCACCTTAATCGCAATGATTACCCTAATTGATTGGCGGCTGACATTAATTGCAATTATTCCATTTCCATTATTGGCCGTCATGGCTCGATACTTGGGAACTAAGATTCATATTGCCTTCAGAGACTCACAAGCTGCCTTTTCACGGCTCAATAACAAGGCTGAAGAAAGTATCACGGGGATCAAAGTGATCAAGGGCTTAGGGCAGCAGCAAGAAGATATGGATGATTTTAACAACCAGGTTGCCACCACAATCAATATCAACCGGCGGGTTAACCGGCTAGACTCATTATTTGATCCAATGACAACCATGATTATTGCCTTGTCATACGTGGTCACCATCGTCTATGGCGGTTATTTGGTGACAAATGGTTCGATCACAATTGGGTCATTAGTGTCGTTTGTTTCATACTTGGCCATGATGGTTTGGCCGATGTTCGCGGTCGGCATGCTGTTTAATACCTTGGAACGCGGGAATGCCAGTTATGACCGGGTAATGGACCTATTGAAACAGAAAAGCGCGATCATTGACGATGCTGATGGTGTGGACAAGGCGCCAAAAGGTGAGATTGACTATCATATCCAGAAGTTCTCCTATCCGGATGATCAACGAGCGGCCTTGCAGAATATTAATTTTAAGGTGCCTGCAGGTCATACCGTGGGCCTGGTGGGCAAGGTTGGTTCTGGTAAAAGTACAATTTTACGATTGATTTTACGGCAGTTTGATAATTATCAGGGATCCATTCAATTTGGTGGGATTGATATTAAACACTACAAGCTAGATGCGTTGATCCCAGCAATTGGCTATGTTCCTCAAGATACATTTCTGTTCTCAGATACCATTCGGGAGAACATTCGCTTTGCCCGGCCAGAATCCAGTCAGGCTCAGGTCGAGGAAGCTGCTCAGAAGAGTGATTTATATGAGCAGATCCAGGCAATGCCTGATGGCTACGATACCGCTGTTGGTGAAGAAGGGATTTCTTTGTCCGGTGGTCAGCGACAACGGTTGGCGATTGCCAGAGCGCTGTTAATTAACCCAGAATTGTTAATATTGGATGATGCGTTGTCGGCCGTTGATGCGGAAACTGAAACGCAAATCCTGGCTAATTTGCATGCTGAACGTCAAAATAAGACGACGATTATCTCTGCTCACCGGTTGAGTTCGGTGATGAACGCGGATGAAATTCTGGTAATCGATGACGGTCAAATTGTTGAACGGGGCACTCATGCTGAACTGATGGCCCGTGGTGGTTGGTATCGGGAAATGTTTGAGCGCCAGGAACTGGAAACGAAAGTTAAGGGAGGTGCGAACTAATGGACAATTCAAAGCATCAATCGGCTTGGTCGAAGAGCATTCCGTTTGGTGAACAAATGCGGATCATTGGCCGACTATTCCATTACGCTGCTCCTTACAAGTGGTATTTCTATTTTTCCGTAGGGTTTTCGATTGCGGTTGCCGTCGTCAATATTTATTTACCCCGAATTATTCAGGTATACATGGACAGTCATCTGGTGGTGGGCCGAACCGACTTTCAAATGATGTGGTTCTTTGCGGGGCTTTACTTCTTTGGAATGGTCATGAAGGCAATCATGCAGTTCGTCCAATCCTATTTATATGAAATGGGTGCCGAGTATATGCTCGAAAACACCCGCCGAAAACTGTTTGCGAAATTGCACACCCTGGGGATGCGTTATTTTGATCAGACTCCAAGTGGCTCAATTCTTTCCAGGTTGACAAACGATACCATGGCATTTGCCAATTTTTGGGCCCTGTTTAATAGTTTGGTCGTGACGATTTCGGCGATGGTCTCATCATTTATCGCAATGTACATGGTGGATCTTAAAATCTCGCTATGGCTGCTGGTGTTCATGCCCTTTCTATTTGTGATGGTTTGGTATTACCAGCGGTATAGTACCCGGGTTTACCGGCGGATGCGGGAGCGTTTGAGCCTTTTGAATGCGAAGTTGGCTGAGGGGATCACGGGGATTAGCGTGATCCAACAGTTTCGGCAGGAGAAGCGGATCAATGAAGAGTTTAATGGGACTAACGATCAGTACTACAATACTCGAAAAGCAATGATTCGGATTAATTCCTTGTTATTGAACCCCATGATTAACCTCTTTTATGCATTAGGAACCGTACTTGTTTTAGGGATGTTTGGTGTTCGTGGCTTGCACGCATACGTGGCAGCCGGTGTGATTTACGCGTTTATCACTTATTTGAATAACTTTTACAACCCAATGTCTGAAATGATGGATCGGCTCAGTGATTTTCAAGATGGTGTCGTTGCCGGTTCGCGAGTGTTCCGAATAATGGACGATCAAACTGTCGAACCCCAGCAACATCCGGTTAAGGGTGCAACGATCACCCGGGGAAAGATTGAATTTCGACACGTAACGTTCTCATACGATAACGTCAATCCAGTTCTTCATGATGTGTCGTTTGTCGCAGAACCTGGGCAAACGGTCGCGTTGGTTGGTGAAACTGGCAGTGGAAAAACATCAATCATCAATGTGATGATGCGCTTCTATGAATTTGGTGAGGGCCAAATCTTGCTTGATGACCGCGATATTTGAGATTATCCGATTCAAGAATTACGCAAAAAAATGGGCTTGGTGCTTCAGGAACCCTTTATGTTCTATGGCACGGTGGCCTCAAATATCAGAATGTTTAACGAAAAAATTAGTGACGAAGAAGTTAGAAGTGCAGCCCAGTTTGTACAGGCTGATAAATTTATCGAGGACTTGCCACAAAAGTATGATGCCAGGGTGATTGAAAGAGGAGCCAGCTATTCGAGCGGCCAGCGGCAACTCATTTCGTTTGCCAGAACGTTGGTAACAGATCCCAAGATTCTGATTCTGGATGAGGCAACCGCAAACATTGATACGGAAACCGAACAGATTATCCAAACGGGATTGGCAAAGCTCCAGCAGGGCAGAACAACGATTGCAATTGCCCATCGATTGTCAACAATTCAAAATGCTGACCTAATTCTGGTACTGGATGCCGGCAAGATTGTTGAACGCGGCACTAATGATGAGTTGATGAAGAAGCATGGGTATTATTATGACATGATTAGATTGCAGAATTCGGCACATCTGGATTAGTATGCGTAGCAAAGCGTTTAGAAGCTGGAGTATAAGCCCGCTCATTTTAAAATCCTGGTTTTGAGGATTTTAGAATGAGCGGGCTTATATGCAAGCTTCTGCTTTGCGGAGCATCATTCGACTATGAAGCCAAGACAGGGGGGCTCACATGCAGAGATTACTACATGGTGGAGCAGTCCTACAACAAGGATTTTAGAACAAGAGGGCTTATATGCAAGCTTCTGCTTTGCGGAGCATCATTCGACTATGAAGCCAGCCAGAACCTGGGCTTACATGCAGATTGCTGCTTGGTGGAGCAGTCCTACAACGAGGATTTTAGAACAAGAGGGCTTATATGTGTCAAGGGCAGTTTAAAAATGTAGGTTTTCGGCAGAAAGAAATGTAGGTTTTCG
>NZ_AZEI01000064.1 GCF_001436255.1 Lentilactobacillus rapi DSM 19907 = JCM 15042
TCCTTTTTTGCAAAAGTATACCAAAACTCAATTTAGATCTCAAACAGTTTCTTAGGAACGATGGGATATGGCTTACCCGCCGCAATTGGTGCCAAATTTGGCAATCCAAATCGGGATGTTGTCCTGTTTGTAGGTGATGGCGGGTTTCAAATGACCAGCGAAGAATTGGAAGTCATTGCCGCCGAAAATCTCAATGTAAAAATTTTCTTGATGAATAATCACGCATTAGGGATGATTCGCCAATGGCAGGATGCCTTTTACCAAAGCCATCACTCCAAATCATTGTTCGATCGGCAACCGGATTTCCAGAAATTAGCGAGTGCTTATGGGATTGACTACCATCAACTTGATGCCAACCATCCAATTGCGACAGAAATCAATTCGATTTTTGCCAATCCAAATGCCCAGCTGATCGAAGTGCAGGTTGCTGTCACTGAGCAAGTGTATCCAATGGTGGCGCCAGGTCATGATAATAACGACATGCTCGGATTTTAATCTCAAGCAATAAAGGAGGTGACGCCTGGCAAGCACATGATCCAATGAACCATGCTACGTGTCGATTGTAAAAATACAAACAAAAATGGAGGATTCAATATGAGTGTAGAAATGTTGTACGAAAAGGATGTTCAAACTAATTATCTTCAAGGTAAAAAGATCGCATTTATCGGTTATGGTGCCCAAGGTCACGCCCAAGCAAATAACTTAAGAGATTCAGGTTATGACGTTATTGTTGGGGTTCGTCCAGGTAAGTCATTTAACAATGCCAAGACTGATGGCTTTGAAGTTTATACCCCAGCTGAAGCTGCCCGTCAAGCTGACTGGATTCAAATGCTGACAACTGACGAAGTAATGGGTGAAGTTTATAAAGAATCAATCGAACCAAACCTTGAAGAGGGTAACGTATTAGGCTTTTCACATGGTTTCAATATCCATTACAAGGAAATCGTTCCGCCAGCTAATGTTGATGTTGTCATGATGGCCCCTAAAGGCCCAGGTAATCTTTGTCGTCGTACATATGTAGAAGGTTCAGGTGTTCCAGCATTATATGGATATTTCCAAGATTTCTCCGGTCACGCTGAAGATTTATCCAAAGAGTTTGCCAAAGGTAATGGTGCTGCTCGTGCCGGATTACTGAAGACAACCTTCAAGGAAGAAACCGAAGAAGATTTGTTTGGTGAGCAAAACGTACTTATGGGTGGGGTAACTGCCCTCATCGAAACTGGTTACGAAGTATTAACTGAAGCAGGTTATTCACCACAATTGGCTTACTTCGAAGTTGACCATGAAATGAAATTGATCTGTGACTTGATCTATGAAGGTGGTTTCAACAAGATGTATGCTGATTGTTCAAACACTTCAGAATACGGTTCATACGTTGTGGGCCCTAAGGTTGTTGGTAAAGAATCTAAGCAAGCAATGAAGGATGCCTTGAAGCGGATCCAAAACGGCGAATTTGCTAAAGAATTCATGGATGATTACCGTAACGGCTTCAAGAACCTTTACAAGATGCGTGAACGTTCAGCTAACTCCCTTCTTTCAAGAGTGGGTGCAGATCTCCGTGCGCACATGTCATTTGTTGGTGAAGCTGACAAGTATAGTACACCAAAGGTTGCGGAAGCAGAAGAGTGAGCGGAGTAAAGCGGTTAGAAACTGGAGCCTAAGTCTCCTTTTGCGGAAATCCCTGCTTTTGGGATTTTTGTAAAAGGTGCTTAGGTGGAAGTTTCTGCTTTGCGCAGCTGTCCTAAAACAAGTGAGCGGATCCAAGCGGTTAGTAACCGGAGTGTAAGTCTCCTCAATGGAAAATTCCTGGTTTTGGAATTTTTCATTGAGGTGCTTACATGCAGGTTACTGCTTTGCGCAGCTGTCCTAATAAGTGGGCAAACCCAAGCTGCTGCCTGGAGGAGCTGCTCTAAAAGCCACCCACTCAAACAAGGTTTAGAAACAGTGATTTCAAACCCAAAAATTGTCCAATCACATTTAGAGCGGAACGAAAACTTCAGGTTTTTGCTTTCGCTCTTTTCTTTGGAGGTGTTTTATGAAACGGATTTTAAAATTTGACGATGTCTCAGTCACTCGAGGCAAGAAAGAAATTCTGCATCATCTCAACTGGGAAGTCTTCTCAAATGAAAACTGGGCGGTGCTCGGTTTGAACGGTGCCGGCAAAACAACGATGCTCAAGATGATTCATGGGGACCTTTGGCCGACAACCGGAAAACTGGAAGTTCTGGGCGGGGTGTTTGGTCACATCAGCATTCCCGATTTGAAAACCCGAATTGGCTGGGTAAGCACCGCCCTTCAAGACCAGCTGCATCCTGGAGACGTTGTGGACTATGTCGTGTTATCTGGTAAGTTTGCCAGCATTGGTATCTACCAAGAGTTCTATCAAGCTGACCTGGACCATGCTCGACAGATTCTAGTTGACATGGGCGGTGAAAAGCTATTGGGTAAGCCTTACGCAGTGCTGTCACAAGGCGAGCGGCAACTGGTACTGATTGCCAGGGCGATGATGGCTGAACCGGAATTGCTGATTTTGGATGAGCCATGTAATGGATTGGATCTCTTCGCCCGGGAAGAATTGTTGAATCGGGTCGCCAAAATTGCCGAAATTCCAAATCATCCGGCCTTGCTGTTTGTTTCCCATTACACTGAGGAACTCTTGCCATGCTTCACGAATGTCCTACTGTTAAGAAATGGGCGAATTATCAAAGCTGGCAAGCGGGCGGATGTGTTGACCGAATCCAGCTTAACGGACTTTTATCATAAACCGATCAAGACGGTGAGCCTGACCGGTGATCGCCTGGCTGTTTATCCTGGATAACATTGAAAAATGAATTGATATGTAATTGAGTGGTTGGAGAAATTTTCCGGCCGCTTTTTTATTTTTTAGATGGAAATGAGGTTCCTTCATACAACTTTGCTTGGGTGAAAATCTTAAACCGAGTGGCTGCCGGTGACAACGGATGAAGGCTGTCAGAAACAATTGCGACCGTAATTGGATCAAATGACGACTGCACGGTTGCCGGCTTAAGATTGCTAGACGTCAGGAAGGTCTGCTGGAGGACAAGTCCCAAACCGACACTCTTTTGAACCAGGGAAATCACCGTTGAGGCGGTATCTGCCCAAGTGATGTTGATATTTGATTCCTGCAGGGATTTTAATAATGGGGTTTCAGCCAATGACTGGATTGTCACAATTCGGTGATTGGCTAACTGGTCGGGGGTCCAAGTTGGTGTTCGGAAGCGTTCGTTGGTGGTGAGAACACTGAATCTCAAATTCATCAGTGGCTGGACGGTCCAACTGTGGTTGAGGGTATTATCTGGTGCTTGAATGGTGATGAACCAGTCAATTGTGTGGTTGGCAAGTTGCTTGCTGAGGGCGGTGAACGATCCGGCAACTAATTCAATGCCAACTGACTTATTGGCAGGTTGATGTAAGAAATCGGCAATTGGCTGGGCGAGCAATTCGCTGCCGATTCGTTCATCAACCCCAATTCGAGTCAGGCCAGCTGAGTCCGGTTGCAAGCCGCTGACAATGACGCTGGCTTGCTGGATCTGATTGAGATTTTGCGAGATCTTATGATAATAAAACTGGCCAGCTGGGGTTAAAGTGAGTTGGCGGCCGGCTCTGGAGAACAGCTGAATGCCCAAGTCGGCTTCCAAAGCATGGATCGCATAGCTAAGGGTTGGCTGTGCAATGCCAAGCTTCTTGGCGGTCGCACTCATTTTTTGCATTTTTGCGAGTTCTGTAAAGTAATAAAGGTGATTAAGATTCATTTGCACCTCCTATATATCGAAAAAATTGATTGAAACAAACAAATAATCATTTATTTATCTATTGATTAAAAAACAATTAGATTAATTTGTCAATACCTCACGATAATTTAATTGTTTACTTATTTTAATTTTAAAATTCCGTTGACGCGGTTACGACAGGCCCTTATAGTAAGAATCACCAAATAAAAAGTCACTAAGTTTTGAAGAAAGGGGCAACTGCCATGAGAAAATCAATTTCACAATCCAACATCATGAATCGCGCCGCCAATCTCCAAAACTTATTAGCCTTATTACTATAACCAGGACTCTCACATCAAGTGTTGAGTCCATTTCGCGTTACGGGAATGAGGCTCAACCTAAACTACTAGGCGCTTCGTTCCCGAATAGGAACGGGGCGCTTTTTTCTGGTAAGTACCAAGGGCTGCGCAAAGCGGTGATTTGGGTGTAAGTAACCTTAATCTAATTTCAATCAAGGACACTTACACTCCGATTGCTAACCGCTTTGCTCCGCTCACTGGATGTAGGACAGCTGCGCAAAGCAGTGATCTGCACGTAAGTAACCTTAATCTAAAATCCAAACCCGGGATTTTCGATCAAGGACACTTATGCTCCGATCCCTAACCGCTTTGCTCCGCTCACTGGATGTAGGACAGCTGCGTAAAGCAGAAACTTCCACCTAAGCACCTTCTGCAAAAATCCCCAAACCCGGGATTTCCGCAGAAGGAGACTTAGGCTCCAGTTTCTAACCGCTTTACTCCGCTCACTAAAAATATAGGAGTGATTATTATGATGAAGAGAGTACAGTTTTTTGATACAACGTTGCGTGATGGCGAACAAACCATCGGTGTTAATTTTTCAATTTCCCAAAAGGTTCAAATTGCTAAACAACTTGAAAAATGGGGGGTCGACGTCATTGAAGCAGGCTTTCCAATCGCTTCGCCCGAGGATTTTGAAGCCGTCGCTGCCGTGTCCAAGGCGGTAAAACATGCGACGATTACTGGGTTGGCTCGCGCAAAAAATAAGGATATCGATGCCTGCGTTAAAGCGACAAAGGATGCTGCCCACAAACAAGTTCATGTGTTTATCGCCACCAGTCCTATCCACAGAGAATCCAAATTACATATGAGTAAGGACGAAGTGATTCAAAGCATTCACGACCATGTCAGCTATGCCAAGCAATTCTTCGACGTTGTTCAATTTTCACCAGAAGATGCCACTCGAACAGAGAAGCCATACTTAGCCAAGGCTTGCCAAACAGCTATCGAAGCCGGCGCAACCATCATTAATATTGCCGACACCGTGGGTTACAGCAACCCGGTTGAATTTGGGCAATTGTTCGATTACTTAAGAGAAAATGTGCCTGATTTTGATAAAGCCGTTTTCTCAACCCACTGCCACGACGATCTTGGAATGGCAACCGCCAATGCGTTGGAAGCCATTAAACATGGTGCTTCAAGAATTGAAGGAACCATCAACGGACTGGGTGAGCGGGCTGGAAACACCGCTCTTGAAGAAGTTGCTGCAGCCTTCTATGTTCGCAAGGATTACTTCCAAGTTGAAGATCATATCAATTTGAAAGAGACCAAAAATACCAGTGACCTGATTAGCAAGTTTTCAGAAATGGACGTTCCCCATAACAAAGCCGTTGTTGGTAAGAATGCCTTCTCACACGAATCCGGCATTCATCAAGATGGTTTCTTGAAGAACCACGCGACTTACGAAATTTTGACACCCCAATCAGTCGGCGTAAAACGTTCTGCACTGCCACTTGGCAAGCTATCTGGGTCCCACGCGATTATGGATAAGCTCAACAAGATGGGCTACAGCGTTTCTCGAGATGACATGAAGATCATTTTCCCGATTTTCAAGAACGTGGCCGATAACGAAAAATTAGTTTCAGAAGAAGACCTAAAGGACATTATGACCCAAGCACGAGTGAGAGGATGATTGTTAATGACGAATCGGATTGTTGTTTTAAAAGGTGATTATATCGGGCCGGAAATTATGGCCGCTGGATTAAAAGTATTACGAGCTGCTGCCGAGCACTTTGACTTTGATTACGACTTAATTGAGGAGCCGTTTGGCGGTGAAGCCATCGATAAGGTGGGTGAGCCATTACCGCAAACAACCGTTGAGGCCGCTAAGAACGCTGATGCCGTGCTCCTCAGTGCAATTGGTGGGCCCAAGTGGGATAACGCGCCTAAACGTCCCGAAGCAGGCCTGCTGTCAATTCGCAAGCAAATGGGATTATATGCCAACATCCGGCCAACTCGGGTGACCAAACAATTAAAACAATATTCCCCGATTGAAAATGAGATCGTTTCTGGAACAGATTTCGTCATTGTCCGCGAGTTAACCAGTGGGATTTACTTCGGTGAACCCCGTTGGCAAAAAGCGGACAGCGCGATTGATACCACCGTTTATCGGCGAAATGAAGTTCAACGGATTGCCCGCACGGCTTTTGATATGGCCATGAAGCGCCGCAAGCATGTGACCGTTGTTGACAAAGCCAATGTCTTAGCGACCAGCAAGTTCTGGCGGCAGATCGTCGGCGAAATTCAACCTGAATATCCCGACGTGACGGTTGATTATATGTACGTCGATGCCACGGCGATGAACATCGTTTCTCACCCCAAGCACTTCGATGTGATTTTAACCGATAACATGTTTGGTGACATTTTATCCGATCAAGCCGCCGCAATTACCGGTTCATTGGGAATGATCCCATCGATGAGCGTTGGCCAGTCCGGGCCAAACTTATATGAACCAATCCACGGTTCGGCTCCGGACATTGCCGGCAAGCACATCGCCAATCCCATTTCGATGATCAACTCCATTTCGATGATGCTCAGATACACGTTTGATCAATTCAAGATGGCTGACGTCATTGACCGGGCAGTTTCGCAGACGATTGAAGATCATTTTATTACCAGGGACCTTGGCGGCGATGAAACCACCGAAGCGACGACCAAGCACATTATTAAATCCATTAACCGTCAGGAGGCACCAAGATATGTCAAAGACAATGTTTGAAAAAATTTGGGATCGCCATGTGATCACTGGTCAACCAGGTGAACCGCAACTCATTTATGTCGACCTGCATCTGGTTCACGAGGTAACTTCACCTCAGGCATTCCAAGGATTACGCATGAATCATCGCAAGGTCCGCAGACCGGATCGAACATTTGCCACAATGGATCATAACGTGCCCACCAAGGATATTTTTAACGTCAAAGATTTGATTTCAAAGAAACAAATTGAGACTCTCCGGCAAAATGCCAAGGACTTTGGAATTCGTTTGGCAGGGATGGGAGAAGCCGACCAAGGAATTATCCATGTGATCGGACCTCAATTGGGCTTAACCCAGCCTGGACAGACCATTGTTTGTGGTGATTCCCACACTTCCACCCACGGCGCGTTTGGGTCAATTGCTTTTGGAATTGGGACTTCAGAAGTCGAGCACGTATTTGCCACCCAGACCATTTGGCAGGTTGAACCCAAGCAGATGGGCATCCACGTTCACGGCAAGCTGCCCGATGGCGTTTATGCCAAGGATATTATTATGGCGATCATCGCAAAATATGGCGTCAAATTTGGTGTCGGCCACGCGGTTGAATTTTACGGTGATACCATCGATGCCATGAGTATGGAAGAGCGGATGACCTTGTGCAACATGGTCATTGAAGGCGGCGCCAAGATGGGGGTGGTTCATCCTGACCAGATCACTTTTGATTACGTGGCCGGCAGGAAGTATGCCCCGAAAGACATGGCAGCTGCTGAAGATTACTGGTCTCAGTTCCAAACGGATGATCCAGCAGCGTTTGATGAAGTGATTGATTTTGATGTCAGTGACCTGGCACCCTTTATTACTTGGGGAACCAATCCAGGAATGGCTGTTCCATACGATCAAGCCTTTCCAGAACCTCAGGATCAAAATGATGCCCACGCCTATGAGTATGTTGGCATTAAACCGGGGATGAAACCAACCGAAATTCCCATTACTTGGGCGTTCTTTGGCTCATGTACCAACGGTCGGTTATCTGACTTGCGGATTGCCGCATCTTATTTAAAGAACAAGCATATCGCACCAGGGGTTCATGCTTTGGTGGTTCCCGGTTCGATGGCGATTCGAGAAGCTGCCGAGAAGGAAGGAATTGCTCAAATCTTTCGCGATGCTGGCTGTGACTGGCGGATGCCTGGCTGTTCAGCCTGTCTGGGAATGAACCCGGATAAGATTCCGGCTGGTGCTCACTGTGCCTCAACCTCCAACCGGAACTTTGAGGGTAGGCAAGGGGCCGGCTCACGGACGCATTTAGCAAGTCCAGCGATGGTCGCTGCCGCGGCGTTGAATGGTCACTTCGTTGATATCAGAAAGGAAGCAAGCGTATGGAGCCGATAACAAGTCACACTGGCAAAGCGATTGTGATGCCAAATAATAACATTGATACTGATCAAATTATTCCCAAGCAATTTTTGAAGAATATCCTCAAAACGGGGTATGCTCCCCATTTATTCTTTGATTGGCGATATGACCAAAGTGGCAAACCCAAGCCTGACTTTGCCTTAAACAAACCAGAAAACCAGGGCGCGACAATTTTAATCAGCGGCGAAAACTTTGGCTGTGGTTCATCGCGGGAACACGCGGTGTGGTCGTTAACCGACTGGGGCTTTAAGGTTGTGATTGCCGGTAGTTTCTCTGATATTTTTTACATGAATTCAACCAAGAATGGCTTACTGGCAATTAGTTTACCGGCAGCTGACCGAAAAATTTTAAATACCGCTACCAGCACTGATCAAATTACGGTCAATTTAGTTGACCAATACGTCGAATTTAAAGGCCAACGATTCCATTTTGACATCGATCCAATGTGGAAGAACAAGTTTATTAACGGTCTCGATGATATTGATATCACGATGAAATATGAGGATCAGATTGAAGCTTATGAGGCAGCAATGCCAACTTTTGATTGACAAAATTAAAAGATCTCTGGAATGGTTGGGAATTCCAGAGATCTTTTATTATGGATAATGAGTTGTAACCTAATTGAGCATTTTGACGTATTTTACCAGCGCGTCCGCCAATAAATGGAAATATTTCAGCTCACCGGGATTAGTAATCTTCCCATCTGGATCGATGTATTTGGTGACACTGCCGATATAGGCTTCAGGTTGTTGAACCGTCGGCATATTCAGGAAGACCAATGATTGCCGCAAAGCGTGGTTAGCACCGAATGCACCCGTTGCTCCTGGGGTGACGCTGACAACTAATGCTGGCTTACCATCCCAAACGTTTTGGCCGCGGGGACGGGAACCAACATCAATGGCGTTTTTCAAAACTGCGGGTACCGAGCGATTATATTCGGGCGTTACGAAGACGAACGCGTCGCATTGGCGAACCTGCATCCGGAATTCCTGCCATTCGCCAGGTTCATAGTGATTTTCCTCTAGGTCTTGATTGAAGAAGGGGAGCGTGCCGATCTTGATAAAGGTCGTTTCATAATCTGACGGAAATTGGGTTGCCAATGCTTCAGCAACTGCCTTTGAGTAAGATGCTTTACGCAAACTGCCGACTAAAATACCAACTTTTTTTGCCATGAATATCCCTCCAAAAAATCCTAATGCTGACAATAAACCCTCAAAGTTTTCATTATTGAGAAGATGCTTTGTGAATAAATAACCAACTTAATTCTACCCGATAAATCCAAATGGTCAACTCATGTTTATGGGCAAATTGATTGACTTTGTGAAATTCCGTTAATTGACTCCGCATAGATGTGATCCCACGACCGAAGTCGAAATTCTCGTAGTTCACAAACTTTTGGGGTATTATGTAAGCGTAAACAAAATATGCAATGAATTGATAATGGAGGGATTAATTATGACAAGTTTTGCAAAACGTGGTGCAGATGATCGACTACTTTCACCAGACAACAGTGTATTAACAATTATCGATTATCAACCAACCCAAATTAACTCAATTGGTTCAATGAAACATGCTGATTTAATTCATAACGCGGCTTTGGTTGCCAAAGTTGCAACTCAATATCATGTTCCAGTGATTCTTTCAACAGTCAATGTTAAGTCTGGTCGTAATAAAGATACGGCATCAGAAATTAAGAAACAGCTTGGCGACATTCCAACTTATGATCGAACTTCAATTAATGCTTGGGAAGATGAAGATTATAACCGAGCAATCAAAGCAACGGGTCGCAAAAAGATTATCATGTTGGCATTATGGACGGAAGCTTGTCTAACCTTCCCAACAATTGACGCGATTTCAGAAGGTTTCGAAGTTTACCCAGTTGTGGACGCAGTGGGCGGCACGTCAACAATCTCCCACGAAACGGCATTACGCCGGGTAGAACAAGCTGGTGCCCACTTGATTACCATTCCACAATTAATCTGTGAATTGCAGCGGGATTGGAATAGAACGGATACGGTACCGGACTTTGTGGCCGATTTGTTGGAGAATGGCGCGTTTACGTCATTGGCTGAGTAAGAAGTGAGCGGAGCAAAGCGGTTAGAAACTGGAACCTAAGTCTCCTTCTACAGAAATCCCTGATTTTGGGATTTTTGTAGAAGGTGCTTAGGTGGAAGTTTCTGCTTTGCGGAGCTGTCCTAATCAATGTAATGGAGAACAAATCCTGGACTTGGAATTTGTCCATTAGGTGCTTATGTGCAGATTCCTGCTTTGCGGAGCGATCATAATCCATGTAACGGGGAACGAATCCTGAGTCTGGTGTTCCTGAAAAGGTTACTTAGGTGTAAGTTTCTGCTTTGCGGAGCGGTCCTAATCAATGTAGTGGAGAACGAACACCAAACTTAGGGTCTATCCATTAGGCGCTTTTACACAGCTCCCACCGATAATATTTGAAATCAATGCAAACAAAATAGGATTCACTTTTTCATCAAAGAAGAAAGTGAATCCTATTTTTAATTACCTAGTGGAATAGTGTTCGACAAAGCAATAATCTGCGCATACGTATTTTAGCCATATCTCCAAAAGTGGGATTCTCAGCTAAAATCCAAACGCTCCGATTGTCCCCACTCCGTTTCACACAGTTTACTTCAGTACTTTAAATCGATTGGCGTCATCCATGAATTCCTTCTCGCCAGCTGGGGCTTCAATTGAGCCGAAGTCCATTTCTGCGCGGAGATTCCAGCTTTCAGGGATTCCGAATGCTTCACGAACTTCATCATCGATCAATGGGTTGTAATGTTGTAGGTTGGCACCAAGACCGTTTTCGGCAAGAGATGTCCAAACGGCAAATTGGGCGTTTCCTTGAGCTTGTTCTGACCAGTCGGCAAAGTTGTCAGCGTAAAGGGCAAAGTCATTTTCAAAACGGTGAACAACATCAGTGTCCGTGTAGAACATGACCGTTCCAAAAGCTGACTTGAAGCCGTTGATCTTAGCCAAAGTCTTTTGGTACGCTTCTTCAGTTGGTACCTCTGACTTCAAACGCTTGGCAACGATATCCCAAAGTTGTTCATGCTTGTCGCCAAATAAAATAACGGCACGAGTGGTTTGATTATTGAATGGGGTAGGAGCCCACTTGATGTTTTCCTTAATCAAGTTCGCAATGTCGTCAGTGGATTGAGAAACGTTGCGCCCTAATGCATAGATTGAGCGGCGCTTCTTGGCAAGGTCTAATAATTGTTCTTTCATAGGTCAGATAAACTCCTTTATTAATTATAGATAGATTCACTACTTAAAAATAGCGTATGATTCATTATACCAGTTACTATAAGTAAGTAAAGTGAAAACTCAAAATCGGCTTGAATCAGAAGAATTGTCTCATAATATCTTTTAGTGGTGGTAATTCCGGCAACTTGTGTTTTTCGCTGACGTATTGGAGGCCATAAGACATGTAGCCGGCTGCTTCACTGTTGACGATTTTGCCTGGAAGCGGCGCATTATCAGCCACGTAGGCATTGATTAAGACAGGGCGGTCAGTAATCTTATAGGCCCGGTCAAGCGCGGACCGGAATTCCCGGTTACTCTTGGCGGTGATGCCGACACCGCCACAAGCGTCAGCAAATTTAGCGTAATCCATATCTTTCAGGTCAATTTGATAATTCAATTGACCGGCTTCTTGCTGTTCATATTCAATAAAGGCAAGCTTTTGATTATTTAAGACAATATCAATAATTGGGAAATGATATTTAACGGCCGTGGCAAAGTCTTGCATGACCATTGCAAAGGCGCCGTCACCATTGATTGCAATGGCCGGCCGGTCTGGGGAGGCCGCTTTAGCAGCAATTGCCCCTGGCAGCGCGCAGCCCATCGTGCCCAAGTTCGCGGAGATCACGAATTGCTGGTTTTCGCTGATTGGCAGGAAGCGGGCGCTCCATGACGTTGCCGTACCGACATCAATTGAAAAGATGGTATTATCAGGAGCCGTTTGGTGAACGTAATCAAACAAACTTTCTGGCGCAACCGGTTCGCTATCGAGGGCGCGTTTGCCATGCATCCACTTGTTCCAGTTTGCCATACTTTCTTGGCAAGCTTTCAGGAATTTGCCGTCACTTGGTTTGAGGCCACCCGCAAGGATTTGCGAAACGGCTTTGCCCGCGTCGGCGTTGATGGCAACGTCAGCTGGATATCGCCGATTCAGGTTTAGTGGGTTCAGCTCGATTTGGACACACTTTGCTTTGCCTGGTTTTGGTAGGAATGGGACATAAGGGTAGTTCGTGCCAATCATGATGAGCATATCCGTTTCTTTCATGGCTTCATACGCTGCTTTGGTCCCTAACTTACCAACATTTCCTAATGAATTAGGATGGTCGTCAGCGATAATCCCTTTGGCAGGCAAGGTCTGAATAAATGGAATTTGGTAGGTTTCCACAAATTGTTTCACTTGTTTGCGCGCATCACGGGCACCTTTCCCGATCAGGGCAATTGGCTTCTGGGCTGAATTTAACAACTTAACAGCTGCTTGTACTTGATCAGCCGGGGCAACTGGTTCTGGCACGTTAAATTCTTTGGCAGATGAATGATACTCGTTTTTCAACGATTCATCTGGTAAATCATCGGGGATGGTCAAAACGGCGACCCCTTTTTTGGCGTAGGCCATTCGAATGGCTTCATCAACGATTTTTGGCAATTGGGCAGTTGTTTTAATTTCGCGATTATAAACGGCGACATCATCAAATAGTTTTGGTGTGTTGACTTCTTGAAAATAGCCCGTATTCAAAAAGTTTGATTTGACTTGGCCGAGTAGTGCCAACACTGGCGCATGATCCATTTTGGCATCGTATAACCCGTTAAGCATATGAATAGCACCAGGACCACCAATTGACAAACAAACACCGAGCTTACCTGTTAGCTTAGCTTCTGCAGCCGCAGCCAAGGCACCAACTTCCTCGTGACGAATTTGGATAAATTTGATTTTATCCTGCTGCTTTCTTAAACCATCAACCGTTGTATCGATTGAGTCTCCTGGTAGACCATAAACATGTTTGACACCCCAGTCAGTTAACACATCGACTAGTTCATCTGCACCATTTTGACTCATGTAATCTCCCCCTTATTAAATTATGTTCTACATTCCAGTATAGTCATGGGACGGGCTTGTTACAACTGAAACGCTTATATGTAAGGGATGCGAGATGAATTTCACATGCTTTTGCCTTGTTAGGTGAAAGCGAATTAAGCGTAAAAAAAGAACCAACCATTTCTGGCTGATTCTCTCAAAGTTTTATTAAAGTCTATAATTAGTCTTCAACTGGTGTAACGTTAGCAGCTTGTGGTCCACGGTCGCTGTCTTCAACGTCAAGGGTAACTTTTTGGCCTTCGTCTAATGACTTGAAGCCTTCTTTGTTGATAGCTGAGAAGTGAACGAATACGTCACCATCGTCAGTAGTAATGAAGCCATAACCTTTATCAGCGTTGAACCATTTAACAGTACCTTGTTTCATAATATATGAAACCTCCTTGCGCTTTGAGCGCATACTTAATTTTTTAATGCATCTAGTTGAACGTGATTCCAAGGAAGTTATTTCATAAAACTATAAAACAAGTACCTTTGAAACTCGGAAACCTAAAACACATTAACAATACTATAACCCCTAGATCGGCCTATGTCAATCGCAAAGATTGAAACTATGTACACAAATAACGCCCAGCTAACTGTTCGCTAATTAGCTGGGCGCTACTTTAAACTTGTTATCGTTGTGCTAATGCTGATTAAGCGGCAACTTTCTTGCCAGCCGGCTCAACATCAATTGCGTTATCTTTCAAACCAACCGTGAAGTTCTTGACGTCTGGGTTTGCAAGATAGCTGTTCGTCAACTTATCGGTAATTTCCTTAGTGATCACTCTGTGCATTGGCCGAGCACCAAGTTCTTTGCTGTAACCCATGTCGACTAACTTATTCTTGGCATCATCAGTTACAGTGAAGTGGATGCCTCGTGACTTGTTAACTAATGCGTTCAAATCGTTGAGCATCAGGTCAAGGATCTTCAACAAGTCCGGCTTGGTTAATGAATTGAATTGGATGATATCATCAATTCGGTTCAAGAATTCAAGCTTGAAGTAAGGCTTTAATCTGTCGATGACGTTTTGCTTGTCGTCATTGACACCTTGACCGGCATTACTGGTCATGATGATGACGGTATTACTGAAGTCAACGGTTCGACCTTGAGCATCGGACAAACGACCATCATCCAAGATTTGCAGCAACAGATTCAATACATCTGGGTGAGCTTTTTCAATTTCATCCATGAGAATCAAGCTGTATGGGTGACGACGAACTTGTTCGGTTAGTCGGCCGCCTTCTTCATAACCAACGTAGCCAGGAGCTGAACCGATTAGTTTACTTGCACTAATCTTATCCATATATTCTGACATGTCATACCTGAACATTGCTTTGGTCGTGCCAAATAATTCTTTAGCAAGGGCCTTAGCCGTTTGCGTCTTACCAACACCGGTAGGGCCGACAAACAGGAAACTGCCAATTGGACGATTGCCTTCAGTAAAACCGACTCGTGAACGACGGATAGCTGCTGAAATGGCATCCAATGCTTTATCTTGGCCGATAACTTCTTTCTTCAAGTCCTTGTCAAGATTGTTGAGCTGGTTAACTTCGTTCTTGTTAACATCGGTAACAGGAACACCGGTGATTCGTTCAACAACGGCCTGAATAACTTCCGGAGTGACTTTAGGCGTTTCAACCTTTGTGCCGTTATCGATATTCTTGATTTGATCATTGACCTTATCAAGCTTGTCACGCAATTGAGCGGCTTTTTCGAAATCATCCTTGGAAGAGGCAGCCTGCTTGTCTTTTTCAAGCTGTTGAGCTTCTTGCTGCAAAGTTGACTTATCTTTCGTCAATGATGAGCCCATGGCAACTTTGGCACCGGCTTGGTCAATCAAGTCGATGGCTTTATCAGGGTTCATTCGATCCTGAATGTAACGATTGCTCAAGGAAACGGCAGCCTTCAAAGCATCATCAGTATAAGTAACGTGGTGGAACTTCTCATATTTTGGTGCCAGGCCCTTGATAATCGTCAACGTGTCCTTTTCACTTGGCTCATTGACCATAATTGGTTGGAACCGACGAGCTAAGGCTTGGTCTTTTTCAATGTCTCGATATTCATTGCTGGTGGTAGCACCAATTAATTGGAAGTCACCCCGAGCCAACTTAGGCTTTAAAATGTTGCCGGCATCCATCTTGTCACCTTCACCGGTTGAGCCGGCACCAATGATCTGGTGAATTTCGTCGATGAAGAGAATTACATTCTTATCTTTTGAAACATCATCGATCAATTTCTTCATCCGTTCTTCAAATTGGCCACGGATCCCAGTGCCTTGAACCAGTGAAACGACGTCAATCGAAATAATCTTCTTATTAAGTAATTTTTCTGAAACATCGCCGGCAACGATCTTTTGGGCTAAGCCTTCAACAACCGCCGTCTTACCAACCCCGGCTTCACCGATCAAAACAGGGTTGTTCTTAGTCCGACGACTGAGAACTTCTTCCATTTGTTCGATTTCTTTGTCACGGCCGATAACTGGATCCAGCTTGCCATCTTTGGCCATCTGGGTTAAGTCTGTACCGTACTCGTCTAACAATGTTTTCTTATTTTGAGGTTGGCGTTCTTGCACTTGGATGGGTTGCTGACGCATTTGTTGACGGCCGTTAGAATCTCCAAGTGCTTGCTTGAAGAATGGGTCATTGAAAATGTCGTCAAAACCATCAGCACCGAAAATATCATTATTCATATGCATACCCCCATTTTAGTGAGCGGATCCAAGCTTCTACTCGAAGTTGTCCTCTGAAGCCTCCACTTGGAATACCGACTCGTTAATTATATGAATTTTAAAAAGCGTTCCAGCAGGGGAATCCTTGTTCCCCTCTCGAACAACTATATAGTATCATATATATGTAATGGGTTCAAGAAATTTGCTCAGAATATTATTGCTATAAACGTTGATATGTCGGTATTTGAAAACAAATAGTCAAAAAAATCAATAAAAAATTAGCACTCCATATTTAGAGTGCTAACAAACTTTGTTATTCAAATTAATCGTCACTAATTTCAAACGAGAACTCAACTGAATCCTGTAAGGTGTTATGAATGGTTGAAATATGAATCACGTTCTCGACAAATTTCTCGTTTTCTTCTTTACTTAAATTAGTTTTGGAGTCAATTTTGACATGGATCTTAGTGACTTTCGATGATTTATCTGGGTAGCGTTCCGTTTCGGCGGTGAAATCCATGTCGAATTTTTCAATTTTAATATCATAATTGGGACTGTGCGCGTAACCAGCGGCACTGGCACCCAAGCATGCGCCCAATGCCCCTAACAAGTACTCAACGGGTGATGGGCCAGTATCGGTGCCATGATGTTCAGTTGGCGTGTCCGATGTGAATCGATGCAGGCGGGCGGTGTGGACGGTCTTAGCACCAATGTTGCGCAATTCTGAATGAACTTTATATTCTGACATAGCGAATTCTCCTTTGTTAGTTTCTGCCCATAGTTTACAATAGAAATGAAGCGCTTCCCACTAAAAGTTAAAAGAATTTTGAAGAGGTTTAAAATGAAAACTTTAATTCTAATTTCCCATCCCAAATTAGCGGATTCGGCTACTCAGGAATTCTTAAAAACTGCTGGAAAATCTCAAGCCAATGTGGATTTTGAGTATATCGATGACCTATATAAGGGAACTAAAATAGATGTTATCCAGCAGCAACGGCAGCTCACAAAATATAGTCGCATTATTTTTCAATTTCCGATGTATTGGTATTCATCACCGGCAAGTTTGAAGCAATATATGGATGATGTTTTCACCCGAAAGTTTGTGGTGGCGGATCATTTACTGCGGAACAAGGAACTTGGCATCGTGGTGACTTTGGGCGATGCTGAGGCGGAATTTCAAGCTGGTGGCGGTGAACACTTTACAATTTCCGAGCTATTGCGACCGTTTGAAGCGTTTGCCAATAAGGCAGGGATGACTTACCTGAAACCGTTTGTGGTGAATCAGTTTGGTTATCTGGAAGAAGATCAGAAAGAATTGTTACTGGTCAATTATTTACAATACGTGAGCGCCGTGATGCCATTGAATCTGGACAATCGGGAGAAATGGTTAGTTGACCGGTTAACGAAAATGAAACAGGAAAAGTCTGAGGCTGACCAGCAGAAGTTGAACCTCATCATCGGCTCAATTGAGGCTCAGCAGGATCAAATTGATGATCTAAAAGTGAATATTAAAATGATTCGCGATCAGGAGGAATAAGATGAGTGAGACAAATGATTGGCTAAAAAATCAACTCGGGCAACTGAAAGAGGGGGAACCTTCATTTATCAATCGGTCGATTTTAACGGCCACCAAAGCATTGGCTGACGAGCAGGACAAGCGAATCCGCCAGGCTCAAGATGAGATTGATGGGCGGATTTGGAGCCCGGATAAGTGGTAGGGATGCGGCCATAAATAAAATAGTTGACGGGATCGATGAGATCATTGATAATAATATTGTGATTAATTTCATATATATTCATGCTTAAATTATTATTCAAATTGGGGGAATGATTTCATGGGTAAATTATTTAAACGACTCTTTTTTGGAGTCTTTACGGTTGCTGCGATGGTGGTGACACTTTCTGCAATTAGTGTCAGTGCCAAGGCACAAGCAAATGAGAGCAGCGACATTAACATTAACGTTACTTACAGTGTTGTTAACGGCCAGAATTTGGGTCAAGATCAAGTGATAAGCCTTAAGAATCCGGCTACGGGGTCACAAAAGGGCTTTGATGCGCTTTTGAAGGGATATGGTGTTAATGATCTTGCTGTGATCACACTGTATCAGGATCCTACCAAAGTGACAGGTGTCGACGATCCCATAAAAAAAGCTGTTTATATTATTAATCCTGCTGAAGAGACAATGACCGCTTATACTGAATATGTGTCCGGTAACCCTGATTGGCAGGAAATACACAGTAATGAAATGGACGGTCGAACCCCAGGTGAGTACGCTGCTAACATAATAGCCAAGATTCCGTTCATAGGTTTTGGACATGTGCCAGAGGTCGAAGCTAATCAAATCAACAATAATCAAGACTTTGGGAATCTTCGTGCAATGACTGGTATTGATATTATGTATCTCCCTGTGCATGCAACTGCCAATGTCAAATACGTTAACGAGGCCAACAATCAGACAGTGAAATCTTATTCGATCAGTGGTTACCTTGCTGAAACTGGCACCTACACGCCAGTAGCGCCTTCTGGATATAAACTAATTAACTCAAGTTCCATTCCCTACACGCTGACCAAGGATGATTCGGATGATTTGACCGTCAGCGTTGTGCCAATTTCAACTCCGGTTACGCCATCACCAGATTCGAATAACAATACTCCTACAGTGACACCGCAAAAGAATGACTCGTGGAACCCAACTAATTCGAACAAAAATGCCACTGGTGAGCCCGCGGTACCTAACTACGCTGCCGTTAAAGGTGCGGCAGTCTATGCGACAAATCATATTTACATGTACAAGAATGCCACGTTCGCCAAGTCCCAACGGATCGCTAAATATCCGAAGGCCAAGCGAGTTGACCGACCAATGTTTGTCGTAACCGACTATGCGCGGTCAAAGGCTGGGGCGCTCCGCTACAAGGTTCGTGACGTCAACCACGGTAGCAAGACCGCCGGCAAAGTCGGGTACATCACCGCTAACCGTAAATTTGTCGTTCCGGTATATTACAAATCAGTGCCGAAAAATAATAAGATCACAATTATTTCCAAACGCGGTGTGCATGCCTATCGAAATGTTAACTTGACCAAGTATGTGAAGCATTACAAGAAGGGTGTGCGGTTAACGGTTAAAAGGATTGTTAAACACAATTTAACCACCCGATATCAATTGACTAATGGCAATTACGTTACTGCTAATAAAAAATTGGTGATCCAAGGGAATTATTAATAACGATCTAACAAAATGCCTCTCCAAAGTGAAGGCATTTTTGTTTTGATTAAAAAGATCATCCAGGAGAGATTATTACTCATTTTTGATAGAATATTATCGAGGTGATCAATATGTCACGAGCAACGAAAGGCAAAAAGAGAATTCAGGTTCAAGTTGATCGGAATCTCTATGATGATTCAAATGAAGTCTTGGCTGACATTGGTATTTCTCAAACGACATTAATTAAAGCCTTACTCAAAAAAGTAGTTGCAGAGGGGAAAGTGCCGTTTGAACTTTCACAGTCCAACGAGGATCGGCTGAACTCTGGGATCGCCCGAGAAGTCCGAACATCCAATATTCCAGAAATCAAAGATCGGCAAGCAGCAGAACGTTATCTTCTGGAAAATGGGGATGACAGTTTTGACCAAAACAAATGACGATTCTGATAACGTACAATTTCATGATAAATTTGAGAGACTGGACAATAGGCGCTTTGATCCGAGTGACCAGGCTGATCTAAGTGAATGATCGTCGATTGAAAATTAATATATGTCCCGGCGTCTTCAAAGTTGGCCAAATGCCGATACCAATCAATTATCGATAACGATATCATAATCAGCTCACCAAAATAAAAACAGCCATCCAAAAGATGACTGCCTTGCTTCTTTGGTGTAGTAGAAGCTGAACTACATGGCCCTTTATTATACGACGTCATGCGCCAATTAGGGCTGCGGACTCGAAGTCCAATGTGGGAATTTCACCCAACTAAATGATAGCATGATTTTGAAATTGTTACAGTTAATTTGGCTGATTGTTTAAAGTTCATCAGCAGGTGCCCAGTGGTTGATTGGGCCAAACTTATGACCAACTTGAATTTCATTGGCGATGGCAACGTCGACAAACTTTTTGGCGATCCGGACGGCTTGTTCAATATCGGTCCCTTTGGCTAATTCAGCCGCAATACATGCTGATAAGCTATCGCCGGTACCGTTCTTTCGTTCAGTTGGGTAGAAGTCCCCAGTCAGCCAGAAGCTCTTGCCAGACTCAAGTAAAATGTAGTCTGATACTTTGGTTTGGTTGGGGTCGTGATGGCTGCCCTTAAGAACGATATTTTTAGCTCCGAGTTGCTTGAGCTTCTCGGCAGCTGTTTTCATATCATCCTCAGTTTTAATTTCCATCTCAGCTAATTTCTGAGCTTCAAAAAAGTTCGGCGTGATGACGTAGGCGAGGGGAATTAACTCATCCCGCAGCGTTTTGTAGGCACTTTGTTCGAGCAACATGTTACCGTGCTTGGTGGTGATGACGGGATCAACGACTAATGGGCCAAAATCGTACTTCTGATAATTCTTAATCACCGTGCGAATCAACTCAGAGTCGGAAAGCATCCCCGTCTTGCTTGCGCGAACGTGGTAGTCGTCGGCAAGGTCCTTGAACTCGTTGTCAATAAATGAAGTCGGTAAGTTGACTGCGTCGTGAATACCGTAACTGTTACCGGCAACACAAGCAGTCATAACCGAGGTACCATAAACCTTGCGCCTAAAGAAGGTGTGGAGATCAGCTTGCATCCCCGCACTTCCGTCACTATCTGAACCTGCAATTGTTAGAGCTTGTGGAAATTCGTTTGCCATATAATTCACCTCATATCGTTTCTTAACTATTAACAATACCATATTTAATGAAAAATCAAAGAGAAATTTGAGATTCATTTGCGTTCAGCCATCAAGTTGTATTATAATAATTTAGTCTATTGGAATCTATAAAGAGTAATAATAAATAAGGAGAGTTTAACTATGCGTATTTGTCATCCACACGGCGTACAAGGACGTCGTCCAGTTAACCGTAAGAACGATCTTAAGCGAAACAAAGATTTAGCAGATTTGCAACACTTCTTGAAGCAGAAGCCTGCTAAGTAATTAAAAAATCCCGATCAGAGTTAATTCCTGGTCGGGATTTTTTTATATGGTTGATTGATTTGATGAATATGAGTTGTGTATGAGTATCTGGCTGGCTACATAGAGGAATGTGCTCCGCAAAACGGGAATCTGTGTGTAAGCACCGGGCTACATAGAGTAGGACAGCTGCGCCAGGCAGAAACTTGCACATAGGTACCTGGCTACATAGAGTAGTGATGCTCCGCAAAGCGGGAATCTGGGTGTAAGCATCCGGCTACATAGAGTAATGATGCTCCGCAAAGCAGGAATCTACATGTAAGCACCTCGAACAAAAATTCCCAAAACCGGAATTTCTGTTCGAGGAGACTTACACTCCGATTCCTAACCGCTTTGCTGCGCATACTAACCCCTGAACAATTCCATATTCTGCAAATAAGTCATCTCATCGGTTGAAATTCGCTGCTGGAGTTTTTCTGCCAATGCTGAATCAATTTTTCCGGTCTGCAGGGAATCTTGGATTAATTCATATTCGCTGTGGAAAGCGCGCATAAACATTTGATACACAATATCGCTATTGACATCCTGTTCATGGATTCGACGATGTCTCGTTCGATAGAATCTTTTGACCATGTTGGCTTCGACGCCACTCTCATGATCTTTGGTTTTCAAGAAGTTCATGACCGCGTCAAAGCCGGCCTTTTCGATTGGGAGGATATCTTCGCCATGCTTTTTGAATTGTTCGCGCCAATAGACCTCTTCCAGTGCAACCGGCGCAGTCAGGAACGCTTCTTGGGCCCGGTTGAGGTCTTTATACAAGGTGCCGATATGCAGGCTAAATCGAATTCTCAATAGCACATTTTTCCAAATTTTTTCGTCGGCCGAAAAGTTGTTTAATTTCAGAAAGCGGCTGTAGTACGTCAATTCTTCCTGGGTAATTTTACCGTCTGCATATAATTGTTTAACCGTATTAAGCTCGACTTGGTGGCTTTCACTCATCAACTGGCGCCGCAATCGCATGTTAGGGGTACTATCGAGGACCAACTGCTGCTGAAGTGAATCAATCACAATTTGAGCTTCTGCTGGATGTTCCTTTTCCTTGACCAAATCACTAATCGCAGCCTGGATCATTCGCCGAACCCAGCGATACCTTGGCTGATTCGTCGATTGACTTGGTAAAATAGCGGGCACAAAGATTGTTGGCATCACCAAACTGGTCAGGATAATCACCGCGGCGACAAAGATTAATGGTCCCCGGAAAATGAAGGGCTGACCGTCAATCGTGTTGGGCATTGAGAATGCCAGCGAAAGGGTAATTGTTCCATTGGCACCACTTAGCGCCATGACCAAACTATCGCGCCATTCATGGGCTGATTTTGTTCGCCGTTTAAGTAAGTACCGGGTCCAAATCAGCCGAATGACACCTTTAATGAGATAAATCGAAATCCCAATTAAAATCAATTTAACAATTGTGAAATTAGGGTTTGCGGATTGATGCATCGCCCGGGTCACTTCAGGAAGTGATAGTCCCAATAGGACAAAGACGACCCCCGACAGCATTCCCGAAATAATTTCCCAGACGTTGCTGGTAACCACCTGCATCCGAGAAGACGTTAGCCGCAATTTGTCTCGTTCTGATCCTTGCGCCAATCCAGCCGCCACAACCGCCAAAATGCCGGAGAGGGCTAATTTTTCCGCTAACAAATAAACTAAGAATGGCGTTAAAAGCTGGATCAGGACCATGATCAACGGGGTATCGTCGTTGTAACGAATTAAAAACAAGCGAACACTGACAATTAACACGCCAATCAGCCCACCAAACAGCAAGCCACCGAGAAATTCCCACAAGAATAAGAACACGGCATAGTCTAACGAGAATGATCCCGATACAAAGGCAGCCAGTGACATATCAAAGATCACAATACCAGCGGCGTCATTGAACAAGGATTCGTGCTGTAGAATTCCAGCCTGTTCTTCGGCAATCGGGTTGGCCTCGAAAATCGAATTAACGGCCGAAGCATCGGTTGGCGTGACAATTGCCAATAATGCAAAGCAGAGGCTTAGCGGCAGGACTGCGTAGGCAAAATGCAAGCCACTGCCGATGACCAGCACACTGAACACGACGAGCCCAACCGCTAACGACAGAATATTGGTAATTGATCGTCCAATCCAGAACCGTGAACTATTTTGTGCTTCATTGAACAGCATTGGGGCGATAATTGCCAGGGCAAAAGTTGATGGATCCAGATGAAAGTTGTTATAGACCGGCAAGCCGGCAAGTAAGAATCCTAACAAAATTAAAAAGAATGGCAGTGGAATGACTGAAACGTGGCGCGCAAGGATGTTGGCTGCCACAACTGCTGCCAAAATGATGGCTAGGAGTAAAACTTGATCCATTTTGAGCCCCCCTTTGGTTAATGGTTAACTTTAGTTTAGCACGCATTTACTGAAAAAGGCCGCGTCAGCACTCGACGCGGCCCAGATGGAAATGGTGAACTGATTTCTTTATTTGGTGGCTAAATCTTCAAACTTTTCGACGTCCTTCTCCGTCCCAATGACCGTAATGATGTCACCTTTTTTGATGACCGTGGTGGACTTGGGGATCTCGGCTCCAGCTTCGTCTGCGTGAGAAAGGGCAATCACTTGAATACCATAACGGTTAGTGAAATTGAGTTCCTGAAGGGATTTGTTGAAAAACTTGGAATTGGTTAATTCGAATTCAACGACGGCGAGCTCACCGCGAATTCTGAGGTCATTTAGAATCTTGGGTTGCATCACGTGAAGGGCAATTCGATTACCCATGTCGCGTTCAGGCTGGATCACCTCATCGGCGCCTAGTCGTTCCAAGACCTTGGCGTGACGAGCATTTTCAGCCTTACAGATTAACTTTTTAACTCCAAGCTCTTCACAAATCATGGTTGTCATAATACTGGCTTCCAAATCGGTTCCGATGGCAACAAAGACATTGTCAAAATTGCCGATTCCAAGTTGCTTGAGGGCTAATTCATTTTGGGTGTCCGCGACGACGGCTTGGGTCGCAACATCCCGAAATTCACTCACAAGTGCTTCATTTTTATCGATGACCAAGACTTCTTGGTTATGCGCCAACAAGGTGTTAACGATGCTGCTGCCAAAAAGGCCAAGACCGATCACGGCGTAATTACTTTTCATGTGGGAATGCTCCTTTGTTGATTAATTTGGTGGTGGAGAGGCGTTCATGACTGTTAGTCGATAATCCAAATTAGACTGCTCCGCAAAGCAGAAGTTTGTGCATAAGTACTTATAGTCGAAACTTCTAGGCAACCGTGCAGAATGGTGCTCCACAAAGCAATAACCTGCACATAAGCACCCATAGTGTAAGCCCAAAGCCCAGGGCTTACACTATGGGAGCCTTATGTTCCGGTTATTAACCGCTTTGTTGCGCACACTTACCCGATCATGACATTTTCCTCCGGATATCGAAAGGCATCTTCTGGCCCCTTTGACGTTAATAACGAGTACATCACCGTGAAGATGCCGACTCTGCCCATGAACATCAGGGCGGCAAAGATCAATTTGCCAATGATGCTCAAATGTGGGGTTAGCCCCAAAGTGAAGCCAGTTGTGCCAAACGCCGAGACGACGTCAAACAGGATATACTCTAACCCAAATGTTCTTGGAATTTTTTCAGTAAAGGTTAAAATCAACGTCGCAATTGAAAGCACGACAGCGACTAAGAATACCAGGGTGAGTGATCTCGACACGTTATCATTTGTAAATCTGCGGCCCCAGAAATTAGCATCGCGTTTCCCTCTAAGGGTTGCCCAAACTCTGATGAGCAGAATGCCGACAGTGGTGGTTTTAATCCCACCAGCCGTTGATCCGGGGGTACCACCGATTAACATGAGGATCATGGTGAAGAAAATTCCGCCCATCGAAATCTTATTTAACGGAACCGTATAAAAGCCGGCCGTTCTGGGGGTTACCGAGAAGAAATAAGAATTCATCAGCCGGTCAAAGAAGCTCAAGTGGGTTTGGCTGCTGAAGTTGGCTTCGGTCAGCATAAAGACGATAAAGCTGATCACAATCAATCCCAAATAAGTAGTTAACGCTAATTTAGTGTGCAGGCTTAAATAATGATCTTCCCGGTAGAAAAGGATGTCTTTCCAAACCAGAAATCCAAGCGATCCCGAAATGATCAGGAGGGTTAAGACAAATAACAGGTAAGGGTCATTTTGAAACCGAACCAAACTGTTATCATAAAGATCGAAACCGGCGTTACAAAAGGCACTGATCGAATGAAAAATGCTGTAACCCAGCCCCTTGAGAAACCCGTAGCGGGGATAGAAGTCAATGAAAATCAGGCCCGTTCCCAACAATTGAATCGCCAGGGATAACCGGACCACGAGAAAAACAACACTCCGAGTATTTGCGAATGATTGCAAATTAAGTGATTGCTGGGTCAGCAATTGAGTGGTCAGGTCAACTTTACGGCGCATGAAAACAAATAACAGGACCGCAAATGTCATGAAGCCCAGCCCGCCAATTTCGACGAGCATCAAAATGACGATTTTGCCGAACAGGCTCCAATGGACAGCCGTATTCACGACCGTCATTCCGGTGACACAGGTGGCAGAGGTGGCGGTGAAAAACGAATTGATGTAGCCGGTCATATGGCCAGACTGACTGGAGATTGGTAATGATAACAGAATGGTACCGATCAAAATGATCGTCAAAAATCCCAGTGTCAAAATTTGTGGTAAAGCAAGTCGATAACGAGATGCCAATGGATCAGAACCTTTCGATTATATTGTCTGCGTTCATTATCTCACATTCCACTCAAAAAGCCCCAACGAATAATCCGAAAATACGCTATAATAGTTGTGAAAATAACGATTGTGAGGAATTAACATGTTAATCAAAAATGTTCATATTCAAAATGATGATCAAACAAAAGATGTTCGAATTGAAAATGGTCAGTTCGTTAACATTTCACCCTCGATTGAAGCAACTAATGGGGAAAAAGTCATCGATGCCACTGATAAATTGATGTTACCGCCATTTGTGGATCCGCATGTGCATTTGGATGCTACTCAAACAGCCGGTGATCCGGAATGGAACCAAAGTGGTACTCTGTTTGATGGGATTCGGATCTGGAGCGAGCGGAAGCAGAAACTCACGGTTGAAGACGTGAAGGCTCGAGCCAAAAAGGCGATCAAGATTCAAGTCGCCAATGGAATTCAATTTATTCGCAGCCACGTTGACGTTACTGATCCTAATTTGACCGCTTTGAAAGCCTTGATTGAAGTTCGAGATGAAATCAAAGATCAAGTTGAACTGCAATTGGTTGCCTTTCCCCAAGAAGGGATTTTATCGTTCCCTCATGGCAAGGAGCTGATGACCGAAGCCGCCGACATGGGTGCTGACGTAATCGGGGGGATTCCTCACTTTGAATTTACCCACGAATACGCGGTGGCTTCACTCCAATTTTTGATGAAGCTGGCGGAACAAAAAGGCAAATTAGTCGATGTGCATTGCGATGAAATCGATGATCCGCAATCTCGCAGTTTGGAAACTTTGGCAACCTTGGCATTGGAAAGTGGGATGGGCGATAAAGTGACCGCCAGCCACACCACTGCAATGGGCTCGTATAACGATGCCTATGCCTACAAACTATTTAGATTGTTGAAGATGTCTCATATTAACTTCATTGCCAATCCATTGGTTAACACCAATTTGGGTGGCCGCTTTGACACCTATCCAAAGCGCCGGGGGATGACCCGGGTCAAGGAACTCAATGCGGATGGCATTAACGTGGCCTTTGGTGAGGATGATCTCAAGGATCCCTGGTACCCGATGGGCAATGGCAATATGCTGGATCCCGTTGAGATGGGGATTCACGTCGGCCACTTGATGGGCTACGATGATATTATGAACTCATACAAATTTGTGACCGTCAATGCGGCCAAGGCGATGCACGTCACGGATCACTATGGGATTGAAGTTGGTAAACCCGCCGACTGCATTATCATGAACAACGATAATTTTTATAATGCCTTAAATGAACGGTCTGAAATCTTGTATTCCATTCATAACGGCAACGTGTTGGTGGAAACAGAGCCAAAGAAAGTTCACAACCACTTCAAGTTTTAAGGTATAAACCGCGTGGAATCCATGTTTATAAATGCCACTTAATTACCATTTTGATATTGATAAAACTTGCGCCAACCAGATGATCCCCGCCATTTAAGCAAAAAAAGTAATGCATTCCCAATGAAGTGAACCCCAATAGTTGGAGATAATATTTAATAATTTTCAGGCACATAAC
>NZ_AZEI01000065.1 GCF_001436255.1 Lentilactobacillus rapi DSM 19907 = JCM 15042
CGGAATCCTGCACATTGTCGAAAGTTTTGTTTAGTTTTGAGAGGTCTACTCTCAAAAACGGTTACGCTTTTGGGCCTATAGCTCAGCTGGTTAGAGCGCACGCCTGATAAGCGTGAGGTCGATGGTTCGAGTCCATTTAGGCCCATCCACCGGCCTTCGTGACCGGAGTAACTTGGGGAATTAGCTCAGATGGGAGAGCACCTGCTTTGCAAGCAGGGGGTCAGCGGTTCGATCCCGCTATTCTCCATTGACACGTCAGTGTCAAAACTTGGTTCTTTGAAAACTAGATAATATTAATTTTCTGTAATGATTGAAATTGT
>NZ_AZEI01000066.1 GCF_001436255.1 Lentilactobacillus rapi DSM 19907 = JCM 15042
TCTTGACGTAATATAGTTTGTCTTAATATATAAGAACACCCTCCCAAAAATCCAAGACCAGGATTTTAGTGAGGGCTTCCTTATATAACCGCGTCAAAGCGCCTTTTTCGGCACTCTAATTATTTTCCACCGGTTTATACGGTTTATTTTCCTTGTTGGTTCTTACCACCATGACGTCACATTTGGCGCTACGGTTAACGAATGATGACACTGAACCTTCCAATACTCGTTGTAGGCGACTCATTCCCGTTGCGCCCATCACGATCAGGTCTGACTTGTGGTCCTTTGGAAATTCGAAGGCAATAACTGTCTTTGGATTACCAAAACGAATATGGATTTGAATGTCATCCAAATCCGCTTCCTTTTTAATCCTGTCCACTAACTTATTGAGATAATCGGTGGTGTCTTCAACGAGGTTGTTGATAACGTCACCATCTACCATGCCACCATAATTGTAGCCATACTGCTGGGTGCTTAATACATGAAGCACATCTAGATGAGCACCATTATTGTGGGCAATAAGGGCCCCTTTTGCGAGTGCGTCCTCTGATTGGGCTGATCCGTCGACTGGGACCAAGATGTTGTTGTAGTTGGATTCCATGAAGCTGCCTCCCTTGTGGTCATTTATGTGTTAATTATATCACTAATTAAAAGTCCAAACGGCTTGCCCAAGGAATTATTTATCCTATGCACGAGCTGGAATAACAAATTCTGCTGTTTCCAAAATATGTCCCCGCATTGCGTCTTGAAGCTCATTGAGCCAGAAACCATCCTTTAGGGGTAATTCTGTGTCCAAAGCATAAACTGATAAATGATAATTGTGGGTTTTGTCAGGAGGGGTTGGTCCATTGTAATGCCAAGCGGTTACGGGATCGTTGTTACCGATCAAACCACCGGCAGTGCTGTTACGTCCTTGGACCATCGGCACCTTCGGCTTTTGACTATTATTCTCAGGAATTTCCGTGACATCGGGTGAAATATTGGCGGCGGTCCAGTGAATCCACATGAAACCACTGACTGGAATAGCATCCCAATCAACCAATGTTAAAGCAAGGGATTTGGCATCCTTGGGAGCATCGGTAATTTTAATTGGAAATGAAACGATTGGCTGATCACCTAAAATATCTGCAGGTGATGCATACTTACTGTACTTATCGGCTAAAAGCCCCTTTGTTAATGGTACTTGAACCTTCATATTCTCATCTCCTATGAAAAGTGAGCGGATCCAAGCGGGAATAATCGGAATATAAGTCTCCTTCAGCAGAAATCCCGGTTTTGGGGATTTTTGTTGAAGGTGCTTATATGCAGATTATTGCTTGGAGGAGCTGTCCTGAAATAAGTGAGCGGATCCAAGCGGTTAGAAGTCGGAGTGTAAGTCTCCTTTGAGAGAAATTCCGGGTTTGGGAATTTTTCTCAAAGGTGCTTACATGCAGATCTCTGCTTGGAACAGCTGTCCTCAACCCAATAATATGTCATCTCAACTGACTTCTCAAATTTTAAGTTAAATAGATTCAGCCAGTTTCCAAAAGATCACATTATTTGATGAATTTCAGCACATAATAACCCTGGCCATTGGACGAGATCGTGTAGTTGACGTAACCGTCTTTGAGCCATTGTTGCTTCGTCGCGTTTGCCCAATTCTTGGCATCGTTCACCGATGAAAATGTGTGGGTCGTTGCGAAAGGATCTGGGGCTTTTGGTTTGGCAGGTGCCTGCTTGTTCGCTTTATTGAGCAATTGTTGCTCACGGCTTTTAACGGTTTTGTTCTGTTCATTATTGATCGACTTTTGAAGTTGACCACGTTCAGCAGGGGTTAACCCACCAGCTTTGGCATCGTCTATTTTACTGGAGAAGGCGGAAACTCGATTGTCTTCCACTTTTTTGGTTAGGCTGCCCTTGGAGTTGCGACCCTCAATGGCATTTTTTGATTTGTCGATGGTTTTACTGATCGCAGCCGTGGAGGATGAATTCGATTGATGGTTGTTGCGGGTCATCAGCCAGTTAATGGAAAATGCCAGTCCAATCGCGATGATTAAAATGAGCAGGGCAAACCACCAGCCGCTGTATTGTTTTCGACGTTGACGGCGGCGATCCTGTTCCGAATTAAAATCATATTTTTTGTATCTTGGTTCATTGTCATGCCTATTCACATTAATACCTCATTTAGATTCGATTATTGCATCTCAACCTGATTGAATATATTATAACAGAAAGCAATGGGGTTGTATTTTTCACGAAAAAAGGATGGCAGTTATGACACAAATTGAAGTAAAGCAGTTTGCAGCATTAAGCACCAAAGAACTATTTGAAATTTATAAATTACGAGTCGCCGTTTTTGTTGTTGAACAAAAATGTTACTACCAAGAAGTTGACGATGACGACTTGATTTCATATCATGTGATGTTCAAAAACGCCGAGGGGGACTTGATGGCTTATGCCAGAATCATTCCTGAAGAAAACCAGTCAGTTGCCCGAATTGGCAGGGTCGTGGTGAACCCGAAGTACCGGGGCGGTGGCCTTGGAAGAGAGTTGGTGCAAGCCACCTTGGATAAGTCCAAGGAACTATTCCCAGAAGCAGCCAAAATTGTGCTGGCCGGCCAAGAGTATCTGAAGTATTTCTACCATTCATTTGGGTTCAGGGATGTCAGTGACGTTTACTTAGAGGATAATATTCCCCATATCGATATGGAGTTGGCTTTAAAAAATTAGATTGACATGTTTCTGCAGTATATTATACTTAATGACAACTAAATGAATCTTTAAATCTGGTCCGAGAGGCTGGCAAGATGACGACATTCAAACACAAATAGTCGACCCTTGCTGGGTGCGGCTATTTTTTGTTGAAGTGTGTGGAGCAAAGCGATTAGCAATCGGAGTGTAAGTCTCCTTTGGAGGAATTCCCGAGTTTGGAATTTTTCCAAAGGTGCTTACACGTAGATTGCTGCTTTGCGGAACACCATTCTGCAATGTATCAGGGTGCTTATGTGCAGGTTATTGTTTGGTAGCACATCATTCAGCGATCTCCACCAGATGGACAACTTCAAAGGAGCGGAAAAATGGCAGACAAGAACGAGTTTCACGACGATCGGGCGATACTAGATATTCATGATATGCCGAAATTCTTCCCATGGGTCGGTTTATCATTGCAGCACATGTTTTCCATGTTTGGATCAACGGTGATTGTACCGTTATTGGTTGGGTTGAGCCCAAGCATTGCGCTGTTTGCCTCAGGGGTCGGCACGTTGCTTCATATTATGATCACCCAGCGAAAGATTCCTGCTTACATGGGATCAAGTTTTGCCTTTATTACACCGATGCTGGCATTGATGAAGACGACGGGTTATCCAGGCATTGCCCAAGGTGTGATCGGCGTCGGAATTGTGTATATGATTGTTGCCGCGATTATTTGGGGAGTCGGGTCAGACTGGGTGGATAAAATTTTGCCGCCAATTGTGGTTGGTCCCATCGTCATGGTCATTGGCTTGTCCCTTGCAGGGAGTGCTGCCCAGGATGCGATGATGAAAAACGGCAAATACAGTTTATTGTACTTTGGTATTGCCTTGGCAACGTTATTTTTAGCCATTATTTTTAATATGCTGTTTAAAGGGTTCATCGGCCTGATTCCGGTCCTGCTTGCAATTGTTTGTGGGTACGTGATCTCTGTGTTCTGTGGCATTGTTGACCTGCATGCGATTGCCAGTGCGCCGTGGTTCAAAATTCCTGCATTCGATATCCCAGGGATTGATTATAAATTTAAGATTGATTGGGCGGCCATTTTAGCCATCACCCCAATTGCGTTTGTAACGATGACTGAGCACATGGGGCATATCATGGTGCTTGATGAATTGACCGGTCGAGACTTTTTCAAAGATCCCGGATTAAACCGAACCCTTGCTGGAGATGGTGCTGCGTCACTATTTGCCGGGTTGGTTGGGGCACCGGCTATGACCAGTTATGGTGAGAACATTGGCGTGATGGCCATTACCAAAATTCACAGTGTTTATGTGCTGATGGGAGCCGCCATGTTTGCAATCCTGTTCGCATTTGTGAACAAACTAAATGTCTTAATCATGCAGATGCCAATGCCCGTTATTGGCGGGATTAGTTTCCTGTTGTTTGGAACAATTGCGACGGCCGGAATCCAAGTAATGGTTGAAAATAAAGTGGATATGAATTTGAAACGGAACTTGATGATTGCTTCAACCGTAATGGTAATTGGGGTTGGAAATGCTTATCTGCAAATCAAGAGCTTCCAATTCACCGGGCTGGCATTTGCCACGATTATCGGAATTGTCCTGAACCTGGTATTGCCGCAAAAGGCTGCCAGTGAACGGGGACACGAACAACACTTAGCTGCTCAAAAGGCTGAAGAAGAAAAGCAACGCCTATTACACCAGAAACGAATGAAACAATAAACTGATTTGGTTAGAAGCTGAAAAAGTCCCAAAAGATGTAGTTGAAACATTTAGGTTGGGCTAATTGTCAGGAGGGATACGATGCTGGAACCCAGTCACCAAATGCAAATTGCTTATAAGCACGCGACCACTAAAGCGGATTTTGAAGCCGCAAAGCAACTCTTGATTGAGTATGCAAATTCGCTTGGATTTGACCTGAAGTTTCAGGACTTTGCTACTGAGCTTAATGAACTGGCAACTCGCTACAATCAACCCAGGGGCGACTTGATTATGGCGTATGTGGATGGCGAGCTTGCTGGTGCCGTTGCCGTGCACGAATTTGAACCTGGAATTGCCGAAATGAAGCGGCTGTATGTTAGAAATGGTTTCCGTCAATTAGGGATTGGGCGAGAACTGGTTGCTAGAATTTTGGTGAGTGCCAAAGAGCTTGGCTATCGGTCAATTCGATTAGATACTTTGAAGGAAATGCAGGGGGCCCTCAAAATATATCGGGCTGCCGGATTTAAAACTATCGATTCATATCGATTTAATCCCTTGGATGGAGCGGAGTATCTGGAGCTTCAATTGCGTTAATAAGTGAAGGGACGGCTCAATCGAGGTTCTGATCCCAAAATTTAAATACAAAGCCACTGCGGCAATTTAACGAAAAGGATCAACTATTCCAAAATCACAGGAATAGTTGATCCTTTTTATCGAATGGTTTCGCTTCAGCTTCCAAACGCGTTTTCCGCCATTTTTATTTAAATGCATATGAATCAAGATATAAATGACGTTGATTCATGAGCTTTTCCGTCATTGGTTTCTCTAGGGTAACGATGATGAGTGGGACCATTACCGCAATCGTGACCTTGGTCAGGACGTCTTCAACGCCGGCGCGACCCAGGATGTCTAATAAGAAGTTGTGCATATACATAATGATCATGGTGTGTTTACCGATCAGCGACAGGAACCAATTGATTGGCAAATAGGTGGTCAAATGGGAAATCCCCATCACCGCAAACGAGAAGATCAGTGGGATGGTTGTCATCATCAAGACTTTTGGCTCGGATGATTGAATCAAGTGAGACTTCATTGAAAATTCAAAGCTGAAATTTTGATTCAAGTAGAACCAAATGAGCGCACCCGCAGACATGACCAGCCCTGCAATTGGGAGTGGCTTTTCGATCCATTTCCAATTTGTGTGGAAAAATAGATATCCAATATAGGTGAAGAAAGCCGCGATGAGGACAATATCTGCATTCCAAGGCATTGTTTTGTAGTTATATAAAGTTAACCAATCAATCTTGTCGTAGCAGGTTGCCAGAAAGACACCGGCCCCAACAACTGCCAGCTGAATCACTCGTGATTTGGTGATTGAGATAAGCAGGGTAACGGCTGTAATCGAGAGCAGATAAACGTTCACAAACCAGAACGTGCTGGTGTATAGATTCAGCGTTCGGCCACCCACAATCAACCGTGACAAATGGTTAACCAAATATTGCCAGTCTTTATTATAAAGGATGCTGTACGCCAGGATTAAAACGATTCCGGCACTAAAGTAGATTGTCAGATCCCGATAGATCCGTTTGTTGAAAAATTTCTTCCAAGCAGTGAGTTTATGAATATCAATTGGTTTGAGGAAGAAGCCGCCAATAATGAAGAACAACGGCATGTGCCACCAATAGATAATGTTAGTTGTATTTCCGCTTGCCAAGGCGTGGCCGAGAACAACGGCGATAATTCCGTAAGCTTTGGCAATGTCGATCCATTCAATTCTCTTCTTAACCATAATAATTCCGCGATCACCTTCCGTGTGAGATTTGGACAGTTTCAATGTTCAACTCTATTTTTACTATATTAACCTTAAACCAGGCTTAAGCGGAAGAAATGTGCCTGCTGAAATGGGACGCAAAGTGGTTAAAAATGGGGATGAAAGATTTTCAAACTAAAAAATCCCCACACGCCAGACAGGCATGCAGGGAAAAGCTTATTGATAAATGAGGTTATTCACCGAAACCTCTAGGTCCATGGAAGCCACCACGATGGCCGCCAAATGGGCCGTGATGAGGACCACCAAAGCCATGGTGATGATGTGGAAATCCATGAGGGCCTTCTTCTCTGTCCGGAAGTTTACCTTCTAAAGATGTGTTGAGTTTGTCGAAAAGCTGACTTAACTCGTTTATCTCATCATCAGATAATCCCTCAAAGATGGTATCAAGCATTTTGTCGGCAGATTCATCATCGTTTTCGATGATCTTTTTGCCTTCATCGGTGATTGAAACCTTAGTGACGCGTTTATCATCTTCGTCGGTGGTGCGGGTGATCAAGCCGCGGTCTTCCAACTTGGATAATAACTCAGTAAGTGAAGAAGGACGGATGTCCAAAATTTCAGCTAATTGAGATTGGATGAGGGTCCCTTCTTTGGCAAGAACGCCTAATGCCCGACGCTGGCCGTGCATATGGTATGGACGGTCTTGCATCTGAGCCAAGCGCTGAGTGCGATGAATAAAACCGAAGATTTTTCTTAGAAGTTCTGCGTTTGTTTTTGTCATATACTTACTCCTTAATTGATATATTTAGGTACCTAACAACACAGAGTATACGCGAATTTTTGTGGATGGCAAGCAAAGTGATTCGGTACCTAAATACTTTAAGAGATTCCATCCATCTTTGACATCATGAATTCATAATCATACATCAAAGCTGAATATAAAAGCGCAAAAGTTTGTAAAACAGTGGGCATCCTCTTACAATGAAAACGATACCAAGCAAATACACAAAGTCGTGATAAAAGGCGGTGGTCTTGAGATTAACAGTGGTCGGGTGCCGAGGCTTCATGAAAAAGTGGCCCTCGATTAACAATACTCATAATGCATATTTTAGGACAGCTCCTCCAAGCAGGGATCTGCATGTAAGCACCTCAGAGAAAAATTCCCAAATCCGGAATTTCTCTCTGAGGAGACTTACACTCCGATCCCTAACCGCTTGGATCCGCTCATTTTTTCCGGTAGTGTCCAAAGTTCTATGAAAAATTAGTTTCTAGTAACCTTTCTGATCTGGC
>NZ_AZEI01000067.1 GCF_001436255.1 Lentilactobacillus rapi DSM 19907 = JCM 15042
GCCATGGGCCATTCTTTATTTAATTAGTGTTGCACTTAAAGTGTAAATTCAAGCCATAAAAATAGAGCCTCCCATTGTCTTGGATAACAAAAGGAGACCCCCACTTAGGCTTCACTTAACATCTTTCCTACGCTGGCGTTAACCAGATCAGGTTCGAAGGGTCCAGAAATTACTTCTGTCTCAGCCAAATGGCTCCCCTAATGTTATCTAAACATTATTTAAAATTGCAATGAACATTATACGTGAAAATTAAGCCCCTGTCATTATTTATTCGGAAATGATCTTCCCAACCGAGGCTTAGCTGGGTGACCCCGTCGTTGCGCCAGCCTTAAATTCGCTAATTACCTGCAAGAATTCTGCACCATACTTAGTCATTTTACTCTCGCCAATTCCTTTGACGTCTAACATTTCAGCCTCGGTGGTTGGCATGACTGCACTCATTTCGTGTAAGGTCTTATCAGAGAAGATCACAAATGGCGGCACACTTTGCTTTTCGGCAAAAGAACGCCTGAGTTTTCGCAGCTCTTCAAATAAATCATCATTCTCAGGCAACGCTTTAGCCGCCTTAACGGACGTTTTCCGGGAAACTTTTTGTTCGCCTTTCAATACCGCCAAGCCCAACTTTGAGACTTTCAAAACTGGGAACTGGCCACCCGTCGCAACCAGGTAACCGGCTGCCGTGAGATAATCAATTAATTCAACAATCTTCTTTTGAGACTGACCTTTCATGATGCCGTAAGTTGACAACTGGTTAAAACGGAAGTTGGTCACTTTTTGTGAGTTGGAACCCGCCAATACCAACGCCACCAAACTTTTGCCAAAGTGCTCATTCATTCGGTAAACACACGACAATACTTTTTGGGTATCAACGGTGATATCCTGCGATTCGCGGGTATCAAGACAGTTGCTGCACCGCCCACAGGCTGGACCTTCTTCGCCAAAATAGTTGAGAATAAATTGTTGCAGGCATTGTTCCGTATTGGCGTATTCAGTCATCACCTGTAACTTCTGATACTCGCGTTGCTTGCTCTGTTGGTCACGCTCAGATTGGTCAATAAAGAAACGTTGGGTTTGAACATCGCCAATCTTGAACAATAAAATTCCTTCACTTGGTAGGCCGTCTCGACCAGCCCGGCCAGCTTCTTGATAGTAGGCTTCCAAGCTGCCTGGAACAGAATCGTGAATCACAAACCGGACGTTACTTTTATCAATTCCCATGCCAAATGCGTTGGTTGCGACCATCACTAATGCCCGATCGTAAAGAAAATCATCTTGATTTTGCCGCCGAACTTCCTTTGAGAGGCCACCATGATACATGGTAACTGAAAAATGATGCTTTTTCAGCAATTTGGTTAACCGCTCAACTTCCTTACGGGTACTGGCATAAATAATCCCAGACTCAGTCGCATTCAGCTTCAAATAATCCAGTAAATAACGATCACTGTCCTGATCCTTTACGACTTTAAATGATAAATTATCCCGTTCAAAGCCAGTCTTAACTTCCTCCCCAATCGCCAAGCGCTGTTTAATATCTTCAGCAACTCGTGGTGTGGCAGTGGCGGTGAGGGCCACAATCGTCGGGTTAGAGGGCAGTTGATCGAGCCGATCGGTCAGTGCCAGATAGCTTGGCCGGAAGTCATGACCCCACTGGGAAATACAATGCGCTTCATCGACGGCCACCAAATCGATTGGTAATTTTGCCAATCGGAAAAATGCCCCGGAATCCAAACGTTCCGGTGACACGTACAACAACTTAATTTCACCGTTGGCTGCTTGAGCAAACCGCGCATCAATCTCATCATAATCCAGGCTGCTATTAATAAAGGTGGCCGGAATGCCATTTTCATTCAAAGCATCAACCTGGTCCTTCATCAGCGCAATCAATGGCGAAATCACCAGTGTCACGCCGTCAAGCAGCATAGCCGGAATTTGGTAACAGAGTGATTTCCCGCCACCAGTGGGCATAATGGTCAACACATTTTGATGAGCCAAAATATCATTAATCACCTTTTCCTGTCCCGGTCGAAACTGATCGTAGCCAAATTTAGTTTTAAGTAATTCTTGAGGTGTCATGTAGCCAGTCCTTTTCGTTTTAGTCACTTAATATAGTATACGAAAAAAACGCGTTTGTTTCATTGGAAAAGAATGAAGGTTGGTATTTTAATTGAGATAAGACTGGGGCAATGGGCGTTTTGAGGCTGAGACATTAGTCGGCAAAGTGCTTATAAATGCAACTTGGTTTTCACTTCATATATTGATAAAACTTGCGACAAACGGCTGATCGCTGCCATTTAAGCAAAAAAAGTAATGCATTCCACAATGAACTGAACCCCTTGAATTGGAGAAATCTAATTCAAGGGGTTTTATTATGTTT